>JBBCIY010000006.1:0-117833 GCA_037189645.1 Crocinitomicaceae bacterium | reverse complement strand
TTTGAAAAGAAAAGATTGAGTTTTAAAAAAGAATTAAATTTTTTTAAAAAAATCTTGCGGGGATAGAAAGTTTGATTATCTTTGCACCCCGCAAACGAGCGGAGGCTAGGGATTCAGAGTAGAGTGATTTACATGAATATCAGATAAAGTTCTTTGATTTATTGGGAAGGAAAAGGAAACAGCGTAAGAATAACTTACATTAAAAAAAATCTCGAGTCAATTTATACAGGAATAAAATTCAAAGTTTTTTACAACGGAGAGTTTGATCCTGGCTCAGGATGAACGCTAGCGGCAGGCCTAACACATGCAAGTCGAGGGGCAGCATATAATTAGCTTGCTAATTTGGTGGCGACCGGCGCACGGGTGCGTAACGCGTATGCAACCTACCCTATACTGGGGGATAACCATGAGAAATTGTGACTAATACCCCATAGTGTAATTGGATGGCATCATTTGATTATTAAAGGTTACGGTATAGGATGGGCATGCGTCCCATTAGCTAGTTGGTATGGTAACGGCATACCAAGGCTACGATGGGTAGGGGGCCTGAGAGGGTGATCCCCCACACTGGTACTGAGACACGGACCAGACTCCTACGGGAGGCAGCAGTGAGGAATATTGGTCAATGGGCGCAAGCCTGAACCAGCCATGCCGCGTGCAGGAAGACGGTCCTATGGATTGTAAACTGCTTTTATTCAGGGATAAACCCTTCCACGTGTGGGAGGCTGAAGGTACTGAAAGAATAAGCACCGGCTAACTCCGTGCCAGCAGCCGCGGTAATACGGAGGGTGCAAGCGTTATCCGGAATCATTGGGTTTAAAGGGTCCGCAGGCGGGATTGTAAGTCAGTGGTGAAAAGCGGCAGCTCAACTGTCGTCGTGCCATTGATACTGCAGTCCTTGAATTCGATGGGAGTGGGCGGAATATGTCATGTAGCGGTGAAATGCTTAGATATGACATAGAACACCGATCGCGAAGGCAGCTCACTATGTCTGAATTGACGCTCATGGACGAAAGCGCGGGTAGCAAACAGGATTAGATACCCTGGTAGTCCGCGCCGTAAACGATGATTACTCGTTGTCGGCCCTTCGGGGTCGGTGACTAAGCGAAAGTGATAAGTAATCCACCTGGGGAGTACGATCGCAAGGTTGAAACTCAAAGGAATTGACGGGGGCCCGCACAAGCGGTGGAGCATGTGGTTTAATTCGATGATACGCGAGGAACCTTACCAGGGCTTAAATGGGAGATGAATATTGTGGAAACATGATAGCCTTCGGGCATCTTTCAAGGTGCTGCATGGCTGTCGTCAGCTCGTGCCGTGAGGTGTTGGGTTAAGTCCCGCAACGAGCGCAACCCCTATCATTAGTTGCCAGCGATTCGGTCGGGGACTCTAATGAAACTGCCTACGCAAGTAGAGAGGAAGGCGGGGACGACGTCAAGTCATCACGGCCCTTACGTCCTGGGCCACACACGTGCTACAATGGTTGGTACAGAGGGCAGCTACCGGGTGACCGGATGCGAATCTCTAAAGCCAATCTCAGTTCGGATTGGAGTCTGCAACTCGACTCTATGAAGCTGGAATCGCTAGTAATCGCGCATCAGCCATGGCGCGGTGAATACGTTCCCGGGCCTTGTACACACCGCCCGTCAAACAATGGAAGCCGGGGGTACCTGAAGTCGGTAACCGCAAGGAGCTGCCTAGGGTAAAACTGGTAACTGGTGTTAAGTCGTAACAAGGTAGCCGTACCGGAAGGTGCGGCTGGAACATCTCCTTTTTAGAGTATAAGACGGAGATTGTATGTTGTTTGAAGTTGTTTTCTTTCCTCTTTCCCATAAATAAAACATTAAGATGCGCCAGGCATTTTTTCCTGCCGAAGAGCGGGCGGGATGAGTTAATTTAGTCCCGTAGCTCAGTTGGTTAGAGCACTACACTGATAATGTAGGGGTCAGCAGTTCAAATCTGCTCGGGACTACATAGCGGTTATACAAACGAGTATACCGGCATTGAAAGAGGTGGAGTTTTGCAAGGGAGAAGTTATCGGCTGAAGTCTGACACAGGGGGGATTAGCTCAGCTGGCTAGAGCACTTGCCTTGCACGCAAGGGGTCATCGGTTCGACTCCGATATCCTCCACACATTGATAGTATCTTTGATAAGGGTATTATTAGCATAGAAAGTTCATTGACATATTGGAATTGATTGGAGCAATAAGAATCAATTAAGAGAATTAAAAAAGGTTTAATAAGTTAATAAGGGCACACGGGGGATGCCTAGGCTTCGAGAGGCGAAGAAGGACGTGATAAGCTGCGAAAAGCTACGGGGATTGGCACATACGAATTGATCCGTAGATATCCGAATGGGGCAACCCAATACATTGAAGATGTATTATCCTGATAAGGAAGCAAACCCGCTGAACTGAAACATCTAAGTAGGCGGAGGAGAAGAAAACAAAAGTGATTCCGTAAGTAGTGGCGAGCGAACGCGGATTAGCCCAAACCAATGTTGTTACGGCAATATTGGGGTTGTAGGACCACGACATTTGATGCGGATTGAATTAGAATAACCTGGAAAGGTTAACCACAGAGGGTGATAGTCCCGTATAAGTAAGAGAAGATATCAATAGTGGTATCCTGAGTAGGGCGGGGCACGTGAAACCCTGTCTGAATCTAGCGGGACCATCCGCTAAGGCTAAATACTCCTGAGAGACCGATAGTGAACCAGTACCGTGAGGGAAAGGTGAAAAGAACCGTGAATAACGGAGTGAAATAGATCCTGAAACCATACGCTTACAAGCGGTCGGAGCCCTTTCGTGGGGTGACGGCGTGCCTTTTGCATAATGAGCCTACGAGTTACCGTTGCTGGCAAGGATAAGCAATTAAGTTGTGGATCCGTAGCGAAAGCGAGTCTGAATAGGGCGCTTAGTCAGTAGTGGTAGACGCGAAACCGTGTGATCTACCCATGGGCAGGTTGAAGCTGTGGTAACACACAGTGGAGGACCGAACCGGTTGTCGTTGAAAAGACTTCGGATGACCTGTGGGTAGGGGTGAAAGGCCAATCAAACTCGGAAATAGCTCGTACTCCCCGAAATGCATTTAGGTGCAGCGCTGAGCATAAAGTTATATAGAGGTAGAGCTACTGATTGGATGCGGGGGCTTCACCGCCTACCAATTCCTGACAAACTCCGAATGCTATATAATGTTTCTCAGCAGTGAGGGCTTGGGTGCTAAGGTCCAAGTCCGAGAGGGAAAGAACCCAGACCATCAGCTAAGGTCCCCAAATGTATACTAAGTTGAAAAAACGAGGTTTGTCTGCCCAGACAGCTAGGATGTTGGCTTGGAAGCAGCCATTCATTTAAAGAGTGCGTAACAGCTCACTAGTCGAGCGGACGAGCATGGATAATAATCGGGCATAAGTATACTACCGAAGCTATGGATTTGTAATTTATTACAAGTGGTAGGGGAGCATTCTGTGGGCGTTGAAGGTGTAGCGCGAGCTATGCTGGAGCGTACAGAAAAGAAAATGTAGGCATAAGTAACGATAATGCGGGCGAGAAACCCGCACACCGAAAGACTAAGGTTTCCTCAGCTATGCTAATCAGCTGAGGGTTAGTCGGGTCCTAAGGCGAACCCGAAAGGGACAGTCGATGGCCAACGGGTTAATATTCCCGTACTACTTATAATTGTGATGGAGTGACGCAGTGATGAAAGTACCGCCAGCTGACGGAAGTGCTGGTTGAAGGTTGTAGCTATACGTTTTATAGGCAAATCCGTAGAATGTGGCAAAGACTGATAGTACTCGGAGTCTTCGGACAAAGAGATAGTGTACCTAAGGGCTGCCAAGAAAACCTTCTAAACTTAGATTATAAGTACCCGTACCGTAAACCGACACAGGTAGTCGAGGAGAGAATCCTAAGGTGCTCGAGAGATTCATGGCTAAGGAATTAGGCAAAATAGACCTGTAACTTCGGGAGAAAGGTCGCCAGCAGCAATGCTGGCCGCAGTGAAAAGGTCCAGGCGACTGTTTATCAAAAACACAGGGCTCTGCAAAATCGTAAGATGAAGTATAGGGCCTGACACCTGCCCGGTGCTGGAAGGTTAAGAGGAGATGTTATCTTCGGAGAAGCATTGAATTGAAGCCCCAGTAAACGGCGGCCGTAACTATAACGGTCCTAAGGTAGCGAAATTCCTTGTCGGGTAAGTTCCGACCTGCACGAATGGTGTAACGATCTGGACACTGTCTCAGCCATGAGCTCGGTGAAATTGTAGTATCGGTGAAGATGCCGATTACCCGCAGTGGGACGAAAAGACCCTGTGCACCTTTACTATAGCTTAGTATTGACCTTGGATAAGTGATGTGTAGGATAGGTGGGAGACTGTGAAATGGCGTCGCTAGGCGTTGTGGAGTCATTGTTGAAATACCACCCTTTGCTTATCTGAGGCCTAACTCTCTACTTGAGAGGACATTGCTTGGTGGGTAGTTTGACTGGGGTGGTCGCCTCCAAAAGAGTAACGGAGGCTTCTAAAGGTTCCCTCAGCACGCTTGGTAACCGTGCGTAGAGTGCAATGGCATAAGGGAGCTTGACTGAGAGACATACAGGTCGATCAGGTACGAAAGTAGAGCATAGTGATCCGGTGGTTCCGTATGGAAGGGCCATCGCTCAAAGGATAAAAGGTACGCCGGGGATAACAGGCTGATCTCCCCCAAGAGCTCATATCGACGGGGGGGTTTGGCACCTCGATGTCGGCTCGTCACATCCTGGGGCTGGAGAAGGTCCCAAGGGTTGGGCTGTTCGCCCATTAAAGTGGCACGCGAGCTGGGTTCAGAACGTCGTGAGACAGTTCGGTCCCTATCTGTTGTGGGCGTTAGAAATTTGAAAGGACCTGCCTCTAGTACGAGAGGACCGGGGTGGACATACCTCTGGTGTACCTGTTGTGGCGCCAGCTGCACCGCAGGGTAGCTAAGTATGGATGAGATAAGCGCTGAAAGCATCTAAGCACGAAACTCACCTTGAGATGAGATTTCTTTAAAGGGCCGTGGAAGACTACCACGTTGATAGGCTGCAGGTGTAAAGACAGTAATGTCAAAGCCGAGCAGTACTAATTACCCGTAGATTTATAACCTTTCTCTTAAAGTCCCGATAGCTATCGGGAATCTTTTTGCTCCGATCGTCCGATATATCTATAAGAGATTAGATATAAGACAAAAGATGAAAGATCAGTTTTCAGCGTTAGGCCATCGTCTAATAGCCAAACGAATCTTTTATCTGGTTCTGTTATCTTAAACGCTTTAGGTGTCTATTGCGGCGAGGTCCACCTCTTCCCATTCCGAACAGAGAAGTTAAGCCCGCCAGCGCTGATGGTACTGCCTTTTTGAAGGTGGGAGAGTAAGTCGACGCCACTTTTTAAATCCCGGTATTCGAATGAGTACCGGGATTTTTTTGTTTATGAAATATGAAATAGACTGCAGAACCATACGATATATAACCTACTAAACACCACACACAAACAATACATACTTACAATCTAAAATCTAAAACTATATGAACCCATAACTAAACTAAATCATACATTCAGCACTCACACAGTGTACTGAAAAACAGACAAAGAAATAAAAGAGAAAGGGGTTTTATTTGTATATTGCCAGAGAGAAAAGCAGATATGAATGAAATAGAATACTATTTTTCTGAAAATGCTTCCGTAATTTATGGACGTGAATTTCAGAAAAAAGAATCCAGCTGGTTTAATGGAAGATCTTATTATCCAAGCTATAAATACAGGATCGCTACGGAAAAGCTGCAAATGGTCTATGACTATTTGTCGAATGAATTATTGGACTCGAATACGCTTCTGCCATCTAAATCAGATTATCACATCATCAAGATACGATACAAATTTTCATCTGATTTAAATGCCGGTTTTGAAATGATGGCCAAATGGTTTCTTTGGAAATTATTTCATAAGAAGAAGTACCATGTCAGGAGTTCAAATAAAGAATTGGCGGATTATCTCTCGGGTAATGATAGTATCCGTAAACTCTATGCAGCGTACTTTGACCCCGAATTTTCCCCAAAAGTGAAAGGAATTTCCAAAGAAGGCAGGTATGTGATTACGTTCCGGTTTAGCCTGATCAGGTTCAATCCTGAAATTTTTAACCTGATCAGTGATTTTCTCTTACATTTTGAATCAAAGTATGCTAATCCCGGGAAGGAGAATCAGTCAGTGATTTCATAAAATTCACCAGGTCCTTTTTTTCTTTATCGGTCAATTTTAACTGTGCATCAGGTAATGTCTGGGAATCTAATTTCATTCCTTGGCCGGCTCCTCCTCCTTTCTCATAGAATTCCACCACATCTTCCAGCGTTTTGAATACCCCGTTGTGCATATAAGGGGCTGTTAACTCCACATTCCTCACTGAAACAGTTTTAAATGAATAGAGGTGCAGATTTAATTTGGTCGTATTGTATTTTCCCAAATCGGGATCGATGATAGCAGGTTTTAAAGCATCTTCGGGAACTCCCAGAATTTCAGATTCGTTGTCTTTGTAATGGGGAGGAAGCAAACCATTAAAGATAGGAGCGAAGTGACATGTGGCACATTTTCCCTTTCCCGAAAAAATATTGAATCCGTTTTTCTCCGACTCAGTCAGCAGGCCCCTTTCTCCCCGTATATACCGGTCAAACCGGGAATTGAAACTTACCAGTGAACGGATATAGTTCGAGATAGCATTAACGGTGGTGGATTTATTAATGGTTCCGCCATACGCTTTTTCGAACAGAACGACATAATCCGGGTCATCTTTTAGCCTGGAGGCAACCAGGGCGGCATCTCCACCCATTTCCAGGGGGTTATGAATTACATCCAGTACCTGCATTTCCAGGCGTTTTACTTTACTGTCATAGAAGAAGCGGGTTTGGTATCCTACATTCCACAAGGTCGGAGTATTCCGTGCAAGCAATTGTTTCCCGTCAATAGAGCTGTTTTTTGTTAAGCCGTCTGCAAGTCCTTTGTCAGGCAGATGACAGGAGGCACAGCTCCTGGAACCGTCCGATGAAAAAATCGGATCGTTGAATAATTTTTTACCTAAAATGATTTTTTCCGGGGTAATATCGGGAGCAAAAAATGCTTGATTGAAGATGATGGTGTCAAATAAATAAGTTGCATTGTTATTCAGCGGGCGAACATTCACGGGATACTCATAGCCCAGCTGATCAATTGATCTTTTTACCCATTTTGAAAGCGGGTGGAGATGATTTATCATAAAGGAAAGCCTGTCAAACGAATTGAAGTCTGTATTTTCATCCAGGAACAAAATGGCATTTTCAAACAGTAGCATTCCATCTGCGTATTGCTTTTTCAGCTTATTTTTTTTGAAGACAGGTTCATAGAAGCTGACCACTTTTTTCAGCGAAATCAGGGCTGCCTTTGATTCGGGAAGGCTGTTCAGTGACTCCGGAACATCAAACCCGGTAATTCCCATGGATTCTATTCTGAATAATTCCATTCTTAACGCATCCCAGATGGAAACACTGTAATTCTTCGCATCGATAATGGATTCCCCGATGGTTCGCCGGAGTGTGATATAAATCAGGTCTTTCAGCAGAAAAACCTCTTTTTTCAGCTCGTCATAAGTTTCTTCGTCCGGGTTGTAAATCAGGTCTTCTATTACTTGCAATCCGTGGGGAGGTTTCTCTTCCATCGGCGTCATGTGATGGTAATTGTTAGTGGTAATATTGGCCCCGTTTATTCTCCGGGCTTCGTCACTTTCAATGTAACAGAGTAAAAACTCACAGGATTTGAAGGATTCCCGGGTTTTCAGAAAATAAGGCTTTAACTCCTCTTCCGGTACATTGTTGTTAACCAGACTGTCCAGACGGATAAGATTCCGATAAAATACTTCCAGCTCCTGTTGATAGTAATCGGCTGTTTTTAAGGCGGCTCCTGTTTCGGTATCTGTTCTTTCCTTTGTAGTGTAACTACCTATTAAAAAGAACAATAAGCTGCCTGAAAGTAAAAGAAAATATTTGATCATAACCGTACAATTCCACTACTGCAAAGGAAACACCCTAATTCGTGAGATGTATTAATTGTTTGTTATCTGTATGGAAATAATGTATGAAGAAGAGATACACAAATTTCATTTACTGGTAAATTGTACTTAATCGGTTTTGCAAATACTGAAAGTAGCTTTGCCAAAAAATCACCGATATGAAACAAGCAATACTCTCATTACTTCTGCTAACAGGATTCAGCTCGTTTGAAGCATTATCCCAGACTGTTATCAGGGGACCTTATCTACAAAGCAACACGCACGAAGGGATCATCGTGATGTGGCGAACAAACAATTCAACCAGTTCCAAGGTCTGGTACGGTACAGATTCATCCAATCTGACACAAACAGTTTTCGTCAATGACAATGTAACCAATCACATTGTTCCGATCACAGGGTTGCAACCGTACACAAAATATTATTATGCGGTTGGTGATGCGAATAACCAGCTGGCCGCAAACGTGTCTGTTCAGCATTTCAGAACCCATCCTGTTCCGGGAACGCCTGTTCCTGCAAGGATCTGGGCCACCGGAGATTTTGGACGGGGAAATTCAGGACAGATAGAAACGAAGCAGGCTTTCACGAATTATACAGGGGACAGAGGCACTGATGTATGGATCTGGCTGGGAGATAACGCTTACCAGGACGGTACGGACAACGAGTATCAGACCAAGGTTTTTGCATTGCAGGGATTCAGCGATATTTTTACGTATATGCCATTCTGGCCTTCTCCGGGAAACCATGACTACAATACAGTATGGGCGCAAAGCACATTGCTGGGAATTCCTTACCAGAATATCCCGCTGGAAAACCACCAGGGGCCTTATTTTGATATGGTAGAAGTGCCTCGTTATGCTGAAGCAGGAGGGTATCCGTCTCAACTGGAAGTATTTTATTCATTCGACTATGGAGATGTCCATTTTTTATCATTGAACTCAGAGGTTTTTGACTATACGTTTTCATACGACGGGATCAACCGGATGAAGCAATGGATCCAGAATGACCTGCAACAGAATACCCGGAAGTTCACAATTGCCTACTTTCACCAGCCTCCGTATTCAAAAGGATCACACGATTCGGACGATTTATACGAACTGGTAATGAAAGCAATGCGTGAGAAAGTGATCCCGATGCTGGAAGACTTTGATGTGGATCTGGTTGTCTGCGGACATAGCCATGTATTTGAAAGAAGCTACCTGCTGAAAGGGCACTATGGAAATTCATCCAGCTTTGACGCTGCTACAATGAGATTGCAGAATGCAAGCAACGGGAATTTTGATGAGGGGACGCCTTATGTAAAAGACGGTTCTTATTCCACTCCGGAAGGTACTGTTTATGTGGTATGCGGAAATTCCGGAAGTTCGGAAAGCAGTCCTTCAATGGACCACCCCGCTATGTATTACGGACATGGGGCATCAGGTGCATTTGGTTCATTTGTGATCGATGTGAACAGGAACAGGCTGGATGGAAAATACATTAAGAGCACGGGAGAGGTGGCAGATCAGTTTACAATATTGAAAAAAGACGTTGTATTATCGGTTCTCCCGGATCTGACAATTTGTGAAGGAGAAACGATCGACGTTGCAGCTTTATTTTCCGGAGGTTCACTGGATATGAATTATGCATGGAGCAATTCCGGATCGACAGATTCAGTTGTTTCACTGTCTCCGGCAACGACAACACAATATACACTGACTGTAACGGATAACCTTACTGGACAGGTAGAAACGACAAACTTTACGATCAACGTGATTTCATTCCCTCCGATCGTGATAACAGAACCATTGCCAGGAACATTGGCCGGACCAACAGGAACAGGGTATACGTATCAGTGGTATGTGAACGGCAACCTGATTTCAGGAGCGACAAGCCAGTATTATCAGCCGATTGTTGACGGGAATTACTCCGTACTGGTTACCAATACTTCTACAGGATGCAGTGACATGTCAGATGAGTATCAGTTCCCGTCGAATTTAGGTTTGAGCGACAAATCATCCAATGCATTTGCACTTTACCCGAACCCTGCGGATGACCAGATTACGATCACACTTCCCGAAGGTCTGAAGGATCATAAATATGTGATTACAGATGTAGCAGGTAAAGAAGTAGCAAGAGGAGAACTGAAAAAGAACGGAATGACTGTACCTGTCAAGGGATTACCGACCGGAATGTACTACATCGTCCTGAATGGCGAGGCAGGTGACCTGAAAAGCTCATTCGCTAAAAAATAAAATCAGAAATTATAATTATCAGCTAAAATGAAAACAAATAAATATAAATCAACCTTATTGATGATGCTTGCTTCTTTTGGAAGCATGGCACAGAGCCAGCAGTTTAATACTCCCGGAACCCATAGCTTTACAGCACCGGAAGGCGTCCTTTCTATTAAAGTAGAGGCTGTCGGCGGTGGCGGTGGAGGAGGAAGAGTGAGAGGTTCTTCTGCCAGAGAATCCGGTGGTGGCGGTGGTGGCGCTTATGCCAAAGGAATTGTGACAGTGACCTCAGGAGATGCATATGAAATTGGCGTTGGCGTTGCCGGCGTTCAGAATGGAAGTGTTGCACAGCATGGAGGAAACTCTTACTTCGGAAGCGCTGCAGAAACGGATCCTTCTACAACCGTGAGGGCTGAAGGAGGAAAAACCTTGATTTTATCAGACGGGAGCAGCGGTACCGGTGCGCAAAGTGGAAAAGCGGCGAATTCTGTTGGAAACGTAGTTACTTACAGCGGAGGAAACGGTGGAAATACAAGCAGCAATGACTACGGCGGTGGCGGTGGCGGAGCAGCCGGAAGCAATGGCCCCGGAGGAAATGGTGGGCAAGGTGCTGCTGGTATGGGAACCTCAAGCTATGGAGGAAATGGCGGAGCCGGAGGAGTAAACGGCGGTGACGACGATGGAGTAGAAGGCTACAACTACGGTGGTGGCGGTGGTGGTGCCAGGAAAAGCTTCAGTGGTACGACACAAAACAGGTACGGATCTGCCGGAGCAAGCGGGATAGTGGTTGTTTCCTGGTCAACGATAACCGGTTTTTCTCCATTGGCTGTATGTGCCGGAGGAAGTGAGACTGTTACTGTCACAGGAACAAACTTTACGGTAATCGATTCTGTAACGGTAAATGGTACTTCGGTTCCTTTCACTTCTATTGATGCTACACAGCTCTCAATCCAGGTGCCAGGCGGAGTTTCTACTGGAAATATTATTGTTTACACGGAAAACGGAGCATCCGTGTCTTCCAGCGCGCTTTCAGTTTATGATTATTCAGTAACGATTTCTTTGCAGGGATCGACACTGACAGCGAATTACACAGGAACAAACGGAGCTGTTTACCAGTGGAAGAACTGTGTCACCGGTGCAACCATTCCTGGTGCGGTAGGTGCAACCTATACTCCTTCCCAGAATGGATTATATGCTGTTGAAGTGACGGAGAACGGATGTGCATCAGCATCTCAGTGCATTACTGTAGCGTCAGTAGGAATTGAGGATGTAGCAGGTAATGATTTCAGTATTTACCCGAATCCATCTTCGGAAAAGGTAGTTGTGGAGACAGCAGGAAATACGGCGGCATCCATTACACTTGTGGATATGAATGGAAAGAAAATTTTAAAAACAGTTCCGTCCAGAGCTATTACTGAGATCAGTTTGAGCGGTGTTCACACAGGACTTTACCTGGTGAATATCCAGATAGGTGATAAAACCTATGTGAAACGTTTGTCGGTGATTAAATAATAAATGAAATGTTTAACAGAACGTCTTTTTTAATCGGTGGTGCAGTAATTTGCTGCACCACTCTTTTTTCCCAGTGCGATACAACATACCTTACGGGAAATCAAACCATCACCTCCAGTGATTTTATGTCCGGGGTGTACTACATCGATGGTAATTTCAAAGTGAACCAGGGAGTAACCGTTTACGTTCAGCCATATACTTCGGGAGGTTGCGGAAAATTGGAAATTCATGCCACTAACATCTCAGTTAAAGGAGAGATCAATGGAAATTTTGCGGGATTTCCCGGAGGCACCCTCGGTAATGGAGGCACCGCTGTGAATAGCTTAACCGGAAATGCGGCAGCTTTGACCAGTTGCAACGCCAAAGATGACGCAGGAGTTGTAGCTGTGGAAGGAGGCAAGGCAGGACAGGCAGGGCAAGGTGACGGTGCAGGACAAAGCGGGATGAATGGTACCGAAGGTTCAGGGCCGAAGCAAAAGTGTGAGAACAGCAGTGACACCTATGGGATGATTCCCGGAGCAGGTGGTGCCGGAGGTGGCGGTGGAGCAAGTTATGGAGGACCGGGAACCGGCGGGGTTTCCGGAGGTAGCGGCTCTGCGGTACATAATTCTTCAGGTTCTTCGGTATCGCCGCAATACGCTGTCCTTGCAGGAAATGGCGGTACGGGAGGAAATCACGGAAGCATCTACGGAACAGAAACAGGAGAAGACATTGACCTCGGATCAGGGGGAGCTGGCGCCGGTGGAGGCGGGCGTTCTTTTGAGCCGGGTCTGAATGGTGCAAGAGGAGGAAACGGCGGAGGTTTGGTTATCCTTCAGGCTGTAAATGACATTGAAATTGAAGGGACGATTTCCGTAAACGGTGAGAATGGATCCGTAGGAGGACATGCGGGAAGCGGCGGTGCTACGGACAAATGCTGCTCAGATGGCTGTGATGACTGCGGTGAAGCAAACCTTTCATCCGGTGCGGGCGGTGGTTCGGGTGCCGGAGCAGGATCGGGTGGCGGTATTCTGATCCGCTCTGAATCAGCTTCCATTACTGGTACGCTTTTATCCAACGGAGGAGACGGAGGCAATGGCGGCAACGGCGGAGCAGGGGCTACCTGTACGTACGGAGGAAATATCTTCTGCTCTTCTGAAACAGTGAGTACGGGAAATGGACAAAACGGAGGTAAAGGTGGAGATGGCGGAGGAGGCCGTATCAAGATCTTTACCGGTGCCTGTACAGCCAACCAGGTAAACCCGGTCGTTTCTGTTACGGGTGGAGGTACAGCAGGAGAAGGAACGTATGCGCACATTTGTGCTTCATACCTTGGAGTAGAGGAGCAGGAGGAGATCCGTTTCTCAATTTACCCGAACCCGGCAAGCCAGTTTGTAACGGTTGATTTATTGAACACAGACGGAGAAATGAATACGCTCACACTTTCAGATACGAAAGGAGCGGCCATTCTGGTTGAATCGACTGGCAATTCTACCGTAACGATCCCGCTTGAAGGGCTCAATAACGGGTTGTACTTTCTGACCATTCAATCGAATGGAAGATCGGTTACTTCCAAAATCATAAAGCAATAACCCGATGAAGACGATCGCTCTAAGTTTCATAGTGCTCTTTTCAACACTGCCGGTATTTTCTCAGTCCGACCTGCTGGAGACCAGGAGCGTTGTTGCGGAAGTTTGTATGGAGCCGTTTTATCACGGAGTTGCTTCCGGAGACCCGTTACAAGACAGGGTAATTATCTGGACAAGAGTTACACCTGCAGGGGAGAACCAGAACCCGGTGGTGGTGAGCTGGAAAATGGCCACTGACACAGCAATGGCGAACGTTGTACAGTCAGGAAGTGTGATTACGACGCATGAACGAGATTATACGGTAAAGATCGACGTAACGGAACTACAACCCGACACCTGGTATTACTATGAATTTTACGCTTACGGGAAGAACAGCATCCAGGGCCGGACAAGAACAACTCCGGCAGAAAACATCATGAAAGACAGCCTTCGGTTTGCGGTAGTATCCTGCGCGAATCTCGAAGCCGGTTTTTTCAATGTCTACGCGTCATTGGCAGACCGGAAGGACTTTGATGCGGTCCTTTGCCTGGGAGATTATTACTATGAGTATGAAACCGGGGGGTATTCTCCCAATCCTGCTACCGGACGTGTAATGGATCCGTTGCATGAGACCATTACGCTGGAAGACTACAGGATGCGTCATTCCATTTACCGGCTGGACAAGGACCTGCGCAGGCTGCACCAGTTATTTCCCTGGTTCTGTATCTGGGACGACCATGAATCTGCAAACGATTCCTGGGTAGGAGGCGCCGAGAATCACAATAACGGAGAAGGAGACTGGGTGGTCAGGAAAGAAGCTTCCAAAAAAGCGTATTTTGAATGGTTGCCCATCCGGGATAATGAAACGGTAGGACAATACGAAATTTACCGGTCTGTTTCTTACGGGAAGCTGGTGGATATGATCCTGCTTGATACACGCCTTACAGGCCGGAGCGAACAGGTTGCGTGGGGAAGCTCTCAGCTGAATAATTCCGGCAGGACAATGCTGGGAATTCCGCAGCGAAACTGGTTCCTGAACGAGCTTTCTGCAAGTACGGGAGTTTACAAGCTGATCGCCCAGCAGGTAATGATGGCTCCTCTGACCGCTTTCGGAATTCCTGTCAACATGGACCAGTGGGACGGGTATCCTGCGGAACGTTCCCAGATCCTGAACCATGTTTTTTCGAACGGGATTCAGAATTTTGTTGCGCTGACGGGAGATATACACACTTCCTGGGCAATGGAAATCCCGATCGGAGCGAGCAAAGCCGGAATTGAGTTTGTAACACCGAGTGTAACCTCCCCGGGAATGGACCTGGGAGCAGGAGTGGGTGCAAGCGTAATCATGGCGGCCAACAGTCACATAAAATGGGTCAACCTTGATAAAAAAGGGTATATGATTGTCGATGTAAATCAAAATCGCGTACAATCGGACTGGTACTTTGTCAATACAATTGATACAGAAGATTCATCCGCTGTATGGGCGAAATCCTATTATGCGAATAACGGAACAACACAATTGCAGGCTACAAATACAATTGCTTTTGCACGCCAGGATATCTTTACAGATGTACCGGCTTATTGCCCCAGAACGATCGTTGAAGAAGAAGAGGAGGAGGAAGAACCCGGAAACCCGGGATTGGCAGTAGAGGAAATCGAAAAGGATATTATTGTGATAGGACTGTACCCCAATCCTGTCGCTACGGTGCTGAATATTCACTTTTCCAACCTGACGACAGACGAGATGAAGATCGAAATCATTGATGAAACAGGAAAAATGGTCTTCAATGAAACATTCGTTTGCCAGCAGGGTTCCTGGATCAAGCAGGTCAATACAACATCATTTGCGGAAGGAAAATATATCTTACTGATTCACGATGAAGGAAATACCACGTTGAGAAGAAGTTTTATCAAACAATAGGAAGTAATACACAGTTCATAACAAACAGTTCAAAAAAGAAAGAGGCAGGAGAAGATTTTTTCCTGTCTTTTTTTATGTTCAGAATGGTTGGAAATATAAGCTGCCGGAATTCTTAACCACTGTGCGGCTGTGTTCTGGTGATCTGTTACTTAAAAATCAGGATACCGGCGGTTTTCCGGGAAGGTGCATGTTATTCAAACCAGACATCATCAATGATTTTCTTCCCTGCAAATTCATTGACACGGTGAAGGATGATCTGCTTCCCGTGTGCAAGCTCGTCACGCATAACGGAAGAATTCATCTTTACATGCAGTACCCGGTTTCTGATGTACAGGCTTTCCGTTCTGTTGGCAACAGCAATGCCCATCATTTCCGGCCATCCGCTGAGAACATCCATCTCTTTCATCTTCCCGTCAAGGCGATAAGCCTTCAGGAATTTGTCGATGAGATCTTTCAAAGGAGCTTCATTCGCATTTCGTTTGAACTCATTCATACGCCCACCATTTTAGGTTCCAGCTCAGGAAGCGTTTCCACCATTCCTTTGTCGATCCGGTACATTTTGCCCCCCAGGTTATTTTCGGCGAACGTAAGTCGGATCCGCTCTTCATCCGTATCGGTTACCAATACCTGCCCGAAAAAGTCAGAAGACACCAGGTCCATCAGGCGCTGTACCCTGTTTCTGTCAAGCTTGTCAAAAATATCGTCCAGCAGCAGGATCGGTTTTAAATCAAGGTTTCGTTTCAGCCAGTCGTATTGTGCCAGCCGGAGAGCGATAATGAACGATTTCTGCTGGCCCTGCGAACCGAATTTTTTCACAGGATGCCCTTTGATCAGGAACAGTAAATCATCTTTGTGTGTGCCCGCGTTGGTATATTGCGTCATGGCATCTTTCCTTTCGGACTGTTGCAGGAGCTGCTCAAACGGGGCTTCATTCAATTGGGAACGGTACTCCAGAGATACTTCATCCGTATCCAGCCCGATCTGGTTATACTGTTTCTGAAAAACCGGGATGAAATCAGCTAAAAAATCCGTTCGTTTTTTGTGAATACGGTTTCCGGTCGTGATAAGCTGGTCATTCCATACTTCAATAGATTCCCGCTCGAAAAATCCGTTTTCATACATGTTTTTCAGCAGGGCGTTTCGCTGTGCCAGGATCTTCACATACCGCTGTATATCCGAAAGGTATTCCCGGTCGGATTGAGAAATGATTCCATCCATCCACTTTCTTCTCAGCTCGCTTCCTTCCGAAATAAGGTCCTTGTCATAAGGAGAAATAATGACCGTTGGGAACAAACCGATGTGATCCGCCAGCTTTTCGTATTCCTTTTTGTTTTGCTTGAATACTTTTTTCGCCCCGGTTTTCATTGCGCAATGAATGGCGTATTCTTTTTCATCCTTGTCAAATGTGCCGATAATGGAGAAGAATTGCTGTTCGAACCGGATATTCTGACGATCGACCGTATTGAGATAGGATTTGCACATGCTTAAGTAATGCACAGCATCCAGGATATTCGTTTTTCCCGACCCGTTTACACCAATGAAGCAATTGATCCCGTCATGAAGAGGGATTTCAGCTTCTTCGTAATTCTTGAAATTAATTAACTGGAGTGATTTCAGGTGCATACAGCAAAAGTAAGAAAAGAATGATGAAGACCGGATTACAGCACACAATAAATATTAACATACGATTGTGACGAACCATACAAACAATTGTCAATTGCCCATTCTTCATTCCCCAATCCATACACACTTCCCCGGAAAACATTTCTTAACATAGGTCAATTGACAGTTCCGGCTAGCTTCCGATCTTTGTACCATAGTTAACGATTCGGATTATGGAACGAAAAGATTTTATCAGGAAAGGATTACTCGGCACAGGTATTTTTGCATTAGGCGCATCCGGAATTTCTGCTTTGTCGAATGAGATCAGCGAACTGGAAAAGCTGGAACCGATGACCAGTCCCGACAATATCGGGTTCAACCACCTTCCGAATACAAACTCAAAAATGATGGAAAATACAGTTTTACATAAATCCGCTACAAGAGGCGATGCAAACCACGGATGGTTGCACAGTCGGCACACATTCAGCTTTGCCAACTATTACAATCCCGAACGAATGCATTTTGGTGTGCTGAGAGTGCTGAATGATGATATTGTCGCGGGAGGAATGGGATTTGGTACACACCCACATGATAATATGGAGATCATCAGCATCCCGTTAGAGGGAGACCTGGAGCACCAGGATTCCATGGGAAACACGACAGTAATTAAAAACGGAGATGTGCAGGTCATGAGCGCTGGAACCGGGATCAGGCACAGTGAGTACAATAAGAACAAAGAGGTTCCGGTTAAATTCCTGCAGATATGGGTGTTCCCGGACAAACGAAACGTTGAGCCGAGGTATGATCAGATCACGTTGAATAAAGAAGACCGGAAAAATAAATTACAGCAGATTCTTTCTCCAAACCGGGATGATGAAGGAGTGTGGATCCATCAGAACGCATGGTTCCATCTGGCAGATTTCGATAAAGGGACCAGAACGGAGTATTCGTTTAAGGCAGAAGGAAACGGCCTGTACGTCTTCGTGCTGAAAGGAGACCTCAGGGTCAATGGCCAGCAGCTGAATGAGCGTGACGGTTTTGGTATATGGGATACCAATTCGGCAACATTGGAAGCGACTGCAGATACAGAGTTCCTGCTGATGGAAGTTCCGATGGCGGTTTGATCATTGAATGGCCTGCATTCAGCCGAAATGTAAGATTAAGTTTAGTAGTAACAATTAAATAGAACAGAAGATGGCAACAAACACATGGGCGGTAGACCCGACACACAGCGAAGTGCAGTTTAAAGTAAAGCACTTGATGATCACGAACGTAACAGGAAGCTTTACTCAATTTGATGTGAAAGCAACAACGGAAGAGGATGACTTTTCAACTGCTCAGCTGCAGTTTTCAGCTCCGGTTGAAAGTATTTCCACCAACAATGCACAACGTGACGGACATTTGAAAAGCGCAGACTTTTTTGATGCTGAAAAGTACCCGGAATTGATCTTCAAAAGCAGGAAGATCGAGAAAGTAGACGATGAAGAGTACAACGTGTACGGGGATTTCACGATCAAGGGGATCACAAAGGAAGCAAAGCTCAAACTGGAGCTGGGAGGTATTACGAAAGACCCGTATGGAAATACGAAGGCAGGTTTTACCATTGCAGGAAAGATCAACAGGAATGATTATGGCCTGACATGGAACGCGGCGCTGGAAACAGGTGGTGTAATGGTATCTGAGGATGTGCGTTTAAACGCTGAGATCCAGCTCGTAAAACAATAATCAAAAAAATAATAGTTACACAGATTGAAAAAAGATCATCTGCCATTTGGTGGATGATCTTTTTTTGTTTAAATTAGCACTATCAGTACATCTATAGAGATAGAGCAGAGACTGTATCCCAACAGGGGAGCCCATACGCTGACATCTTGAAGCTTAAAATTTTACCATATGGTGATTCTTAGGCAGACTATGGCGGGCCGCAGCCTTAGGGTTTGATTTTTTCAACAGCGGATTACAGAACATGTCAGATGATCCAAAACGTGTTTTCTGGAGCTTCAGAAAACAGAGCGTATGGGTTTTTTCTTTTTGAAATCTTCAATGAAAACTGCAAAATATCCAAATAAACATACTAAAATGGTAATTTTACGTTATAATTGATGTAACCAATTTAGTGTTATTATATTATAAGGTTGACTGGCCTGCAAGCCAGTTACCCTGCAAACTAGAAAATAAAACCGAAAACCATGAGTGTGAACCCATTGTATCACCAGACCAGCTCCCGTATGTTGGAAGAGCTGGAATGGATACAACGAGCAAAGGCTGATCCTGAGCATTTTGCGCCGTTGTATAGAAAATACCATGAGCAGATATTCAGGTATGTATATCAGCGAATGGATGATGAGGAAATGGCATTTGATGTTACCTCTCAAGTGTTTATGAAGGCGATTAAAAACCTCCATAAATATGAGTTTCGGGGAGTGCCGTTTGTTTCCTGGCTGTACAGGATCGCGAAAAGCGAATTGTACCAGGCCTTCAGGGACAACAAGGCGGATCGTACCGTAAACATTGATTCGATTCAGGTTACTGAGATGATCGAAGAGTTTGAGCAGGATGAAAGTGAGGAAAACAAACAGCGGTTGCTGGTATGTCTTTCTAGAATGAAAGAAGAGGACATGCAACTATTGGAACTTCGCTTTTTTGAAAAACGCTCCTTCAAAGAGATCGGTGAAGTACTTGAAATAACGGAAAACAATGCGAAAGTAAAGTGTTTCCGTGCGTTGGAGAAATTAAAGAAGTTGTTTATTAATAGAAATGAGTAATGAAGCATTTTAAGATTAATGTAGGACGCAGGAGACTTTCTTCCGAGTACATTCAGGCGAAACAGAACTTTGATTCAGTACTGAAAGGAGTAAGATCATCACAACCGGGTATCTGGAAGTCCCCTTGGTTCTACGGAGTGGTCGGAATGACCAGTATGGCCGCTATTGTTGGTTACTATTTTTATCAAACACAAAATCAAATAAATGAAACAATAATTACTCAGAATAACAGTGCTAAAGAAGAGGTTAAACAAAATCTTGCCACTTTGGCCGTAAATGTTTCCAATACTCAGGTGGGATATGCTTCGGGAGAGATCGCACATTTCGAGCTGAAAATGGAAGCAAAAGAAAAACGACAGGAAAAACGGGTCCCTGAGACTGAAGCTGCTCCGCGTGAAGAGGTGCCTGTCTTGATACCTGTTCAGCAAGTCGCTGATGTACCGGTTGAAACGGAAAAAAAAGTGGACGTAAAGAAGAAAGCTGTCAGGAACAGTCTGCCTTCTATCTCAGGCGTCTATAACGGGGATATTTCCTGGGAAAATTTTAAGAACGGAGAGGTGTTTGTAGGTGAAGGACTGGATGTAAGACAGTTCAGCATTCAGTATACCACGAGGCTGGGAGATAAAACAATTTCAGTAAAAGGAAGCAGGATTCCTGATGAAATTGTTTCCGAGCTGGAGAACCTGGGACTGAATCAGACAATTTTTATTACGAATGTTATTGCCGGTGACGAAACAGGTGAGCTAATGCGGTTTGTTTCAATGGATCTGAACCTGAAGTTTAAGTAACATAAAAGTCATAAAAAATTGATAGTCAAAATTAAATTTGATTTTATTTTTGCAAACTATAGAATAAAATAATAGATTTGTCCAGAATTTATACTTTACAGATCATCATAAACAAATAATTGATGAAAACACTTCATAACTCACTTACACTGTTAATCCTCTGCTTCAGCACAGCAGTTATGGCGCAGCACACAAACTTTAATACACAACGAAACTGGTCCCTGAATAAAAAAGAGATCCTGTTTGGTGTTGGAGCCACTCAGTTCCTGGGAGACCTGGGAGGAAGAGACAGGGTTGGGACAGACTATTCATTGAGAGACCTGGATTTTAAATCGACAAATCTGGGCGGAATGATCGGGTTCCGTTATCGTTTTCATCCATTCTGGGCAACTACCACAACGTTGAACGTGGGAATGGTCAGAGGAAATGACGCCCTTACAAATGAGATTATCCGTAATTCAAGAAATTTACACTTCCGATCGATCATTGTCGAGCTGGCACAAAGAATAGAATTCATTGTACTTTCCAACGAGAAATTTGGTGCCCGTTATAAGATCAAAGGATTAAAAAGCGCTAAAGAAAGAAATACACAATTGTATTTGTTCGGGGGAGTAGGAGTTGCTTATTTCAATCCACAGGCTCAGTACCAGGGAAGCTGGGTAAATTTACGCCCTTTGAAAACAGAAGGACAGGGACTGGAAGGAGGACCGAAGCCATACGGACCTGTAACCCTGACGATTCCGGCAGGTATCGGTTTCAGAATGGGAATCGGACGCATGTGGAGACTGGGAGTGGAAGCTACCTATGTGAAAACGTTTACGGATTACATCGATGATGTCGGAGGCGTTTATTATGATCCCGCAGTGCTTGCAAGCCAGGTTGGGCAGGAATCTGCTTATCTTTCAAACCCGAGCCACCAGAACACAACCTGGTTTACGACAGGGCAGCAAAGAGGAGACGAGCAAAAAGATGCTTATTTTTACCTGAATATCGTCGCTTACAGGAACATTACCTATAAAGATTACGGTTCAGAAAGAAGAAAACATGTTTGGAAAGGAGGACGTTACAAGTTCTGATCTTTTTTCCTGAAAAATAGTGATGAGGCGACGTTAGTTGCCTCATTTTGCTTTTATACATTTGTAATTCATTTATTAATTGAATATGTACAAGTTATTACGAACGATCTTATTCTTTTTCGATGCTGAAAAAGTACATTACTTTACAACAGGCATGCTGCGTTTTACCCTAAGATTACCGGGAGGAAAAGCACTGTTTACCCGGTTATTCTGTGTAAAGGACAACCGTTTGAAAAGAGAGGTGTTCGGATTAACGTTTGACAATCCCGTAGGATTGGCTGCCGGATTCGATAAAAATGCAGCGATGTACAACGACCTGTCATATTGCGGATTTGGATTTATAGAGATCGGAACACTTACTCCGAAAGGACAGCCGGGAAATGACAAACCGAGGTTGTTCCGCCTGAAAGAAGACGAGGCCATTGTCAACCGTATGGGATTTAACAATGATGGAGTTGAAGCAGCCGTAGAAGCACTTAAAAAACGTAAAACAAAGATCATCATCGGGGGAAACATCGGGAAGAATAAGGTTACGCCAAATGAAGATGCAGATGCAGATTACCTGAAGGCATTTGAGGTATTGCATCCGTATGTCGATTATTTTGTCGTGAATGTGTCTTCTCCCAACACGCCTAATCTGAGAGCTTTGCAGGAAAAAGAGCCGTTGATGAAACTGCTGCAGGCATTGAAAAATGAAAATGCGGCCCGGCCGGCTCAAAAACCGATCCTGTTGAAGATCGCCCCGGATCTTACCGACGAACAGCTGGATGACATCGTCGAAATTGTTCAGACAACGGGCATCGACGGGGTAATCGCTACCAATACGACCATTGAGCGGGGAGGGCTGAGATCACCTGGAGAGCTGGTTGAAAAGATCGGTGCGGGAGGAGTTTCCGGTAAGCCGCTCACAAAACGATCGACAGAGGTAATCCGTTACCTTGCTGAAAAATCAGGCAGGTCATTCCCGATCATCGGAGTAGGGGGGATCCACACACCCGAAGATGCATTGGAAAAACTGAACGCGGGAGCTTCGCTGGTACAATTATATACAGGATTCATCTACGAAGGTCCGGGGCTTGTAAAACGAATCAACAAAGCGATTCTGGGACAAATGAATTAAAATTGTATCTTTGAGAATATGGAAATAAAATTGATTGAATGTCCAAGAGACGCGATGCAGGGGATTAAAGAATTTATCCCGACGGATGTCAAAGCTGCATACATTAATGCGATCCTGAAATGCAATTTCGATACGGTCGATTTTGGTAGTTTCGTATCTCCGAAAGCAATTCCTCAAATGAGAGATACCGCGGAATTGCTGGGAAAACTGGACTTGAATACACCTTCAAAGCTGCTGTCAATCGTTGCGAATAAACGGGGTGCGGAAGATGCGGTGCAATTCGGAGAGATCAGCTACCTGGGATACCCGTTTTCCGTTTCCGAAGAATTTCAGAAGAGAAACACGAACAGTACAATCGAAGAATCATTACACCGGGTAGAGGCCATTCACAATATTGCTGTGAAGCACAATAAACAGTTGGTGGTTTATCTTTCGATGGGATTTGGTAATCCGTATGGCGAACACTGGGATGCCGACCTGGTGATCAGCTGGTGTGAGCGGCTGTACGCCGATTTCGGAATCTCCATTCACGCGTTGAGCGATACCATCGGAAGTGCTTCTGTGGAGACGGTTGATTACTTATTTAAAGCGTTGATCCCGGCTCTTCCGGCTGTCGAATTCGGAGCACATTTGCATACGCGAAGAGAACATGCGGAAACAATCATAGAAGCCGCATACAATGCCGGGTGCAGGCGGTTCGACGGAGCTATAAAAGGGTATGGAGGCTGCCCGATGGCAAAAGACGATCTCACAGGAAACATGCCGACAGAAATCATGCTTCATTGGTTCGAAAAGAATAATATTCCGTTACCAATTGACAAAAACGCGTTTATAGAAGCAATGAATGAATCCAATAACGTATTTTATGCACATTAATAAAGCCATCTTTACATTGTCGTTGTGTTGTTCAGCGGTTCTTTTTTCCTGTGGGAATAAAGAGAATGAAACGGTAACTCCGAAAACGGCAGCTGCACAGGAAGAGTTCGAAGGAATAGAAGTTCTGTTTGACGAGGCGGAATTTGAATATCCTGGTTCTGCAGAGCTGCTGAAAGAGATCAATATCTGCAGCGACGAACAGGTAGATAAAGATGGAAACCCGGTTACACCCTGTTCTCCGGAATTGTTTAAATTCTTCCCGCTGAAAGAAAAGATGCCTTTGGAGAATGGATTTATTCTGCTGGTCAAGGCAAATACCGGGGGAATCGCTTTGAGGAGAGTTCTGGTATTTGAGCGCGAGAACGGAACATTGGTCAAGGTCAACGGTTTTATAGCGAACCTCATAGGAACAAAGAAGAAAGAAGGGACTTATGACGACCTGTTATTGCGCTTTATTGATAAAATCGAAGGTTCAGATGTTTTTTATCATTGCATCTTCAGCTGGGAAAACGGGAAATATGAATTTAAGACCGTAGAGGTGATCCATGAGCCGGCAGGTGATTTTTACGGAAGGGTGAAAGAAAGCGTAAAAGATTCTGTTTCACAAGACATTTACAAAATATTGACGGACAACAAAATGATTTTTTAGTGGCACGGATTTCATGCATAGCTTTGCTCCTGGTATTAATGGGATGCGGATCGGAATCATCTCCCTTTAAAATACAAATGAGCAGCTTGCTGCATGATGATTCCAGCAAAGCATGGATGGTAAAAAGCGAAAAGATCGATGGCGAGGAATTTTCGCCGGATAACCAGAATTTTAAAATGGTTATTGTTTTTTACAACGATTTTACCTACTCTGAACAACCATTGAATACCATGGGCAACCGGCCTCCGAAATACGGAACATTTGAAGTTGGAAACCAGAACGGAACCGTTACGTTTACCCTGGACAGAAAGGAGCACGTCTTTCGGGTCGAATCTTATTCCAAGCATGAGATTGAATTGATTTCAACAAGTGAACAGCTGAAAACGGTTTTGCTGCTGGTTCCTCTTCCGAAGCTGTGAATCTGCCAAAGCAATCCGCAATCCCTTTACCAACAATCAATACAGGTTCTGCCGTTTTAATAAATAGCCCAGTAAAACCTGATCGTATCCTTTGTCTATATCTACCTGGATATAATCGATCTTGTTGTTGATCATCCGTATTTTCAATTCTTCAAAGTAAGCAGAAACAGCCTGATGGTAAGTCGATTTCAATTCTCCGGGCTGCACTTTCATTTTTTCTCCCGTTTCCATATCCACCAGGTAATAAGGGCGGTTTTCCAGCTCGAAATCAATTTCTGTTTTCTTCTGCACCACGTGGAATACAATCACTTCGTGTTTGTTGTGCTTCAGATGCTGTAATGCATGGAACAATTCATCCATTTTTGATGGATTGTCCAGGAAGTCGGTAAAAATAATGACCAGGCTGCGGCGATGGCACAATTCAGCGACTGAATGGAGCGCAGTGATCGTATCATTTGTTTTTTGCTGCGCTTCGGAATAAGCCGTGAGGTATTTTTCCAGTTCGCTGTACAGGAAACGATGGTGAGCAGGACTGGATTTTGCCTGTGTGTGCAGTTCCAGCTTGTCCGAAAACAAACTCAATCCCACGGCGTCACGCTGGCGTTTCAGCAGTTCGATCAGCGAAGCAGCCGCATACGTCGAAAATTCATATTTATTGAGCACATTGTCTTTCGGAAAGAACATTGATCCCGAGCAATCAATAACGATCTGGCAGCGAAGATTGGTTTCTTCTTCGTATTTTTTGGTAAACAACTTTTCAGTTTTACCATACAGCTTCCAGTCGATGTGCCGGGTCGATTCTCCTTTGTTATACAGGCGGTGTTCAGCGAATTCGACGGAAAACCCGTGAAAAGGGCTTTTGTGCATACCGGTAATAAATCCTTCAACCACTTGCTTCGCAAGCAATTCCAAATTGCCGAACTGGGCTAATTTTAAGCGGTCGATGGCCTTATCACTCATACTGCTTATGCTGTTTCGAGAGGTTGCGCTTTGTTCTTGTTTTTATACGACCAGATCAGGATTGCTATTCCTGCAATGACAAAAGGAACAGAGAGCCACTGCCCGGTATTGATTGTAAGCGAATCATCGAAAGCGGTCTGACCCACTTTTACGAATTCAACGAGGAAACGGCCTCCGAACAGCAATATCAGGAAAGTACCGAATACCAGTCCCGGTTGTTTCCAGGCACTGCGTTTCCAGTACATGTACATTAAGACCCCGAAGATCGCCAGGTACATGATCGCTTCGTACAATTGAGCCGGATGGCGGGGAGTGGGGTCAAACTGTCGTGTTGTTTCATCGAAATAATGAACAAATTCAAATGCCCATGGCAAATCAGTCGGCCTTCCTACAATTTCACTGTTGACCAGGTTCCCCAGTCGGATGAACATTCCTGCAATAGCGATCGGCGCTGAAATCCTGTCAAAGATCCACAGATACGGCTTTTTGATTACATATTTGGCATAAAGCGATAAGGCAATAACAAGCGCGATCGCTCCTCCGTGGCTGGCAAGCCCGCCTTCCCATATTTTAATGATATCGATCGGGTTTTGAAGGTATGCCTTAGGCTCATAGAAGAACACATGCCCTAAACGAGCCCCGATGATGGTTGCCAGGACAACATACAACACCAGCTTATCCAGGAGCGCATCCGGGATGTTTTCTTTTCTGAACATTCTCCTGATGACATAATATCCGATGATCAACCCGGTAACGAACAGTAACCCGTATAGATTCGGCGTACTCCAGCCGTCAATTATTTCTGGTGTTACATCCCAACGTATGGCTAGCATAATTTTCTTTTTTGGGTAAAGTTAATTAAAACCGGCCAATGAGAAATAAAAAGCCCGAAGAAATAATCCGCCGGGCTTCTGTCTGGTTGAAATGAAAAATCACTTAGCGGACCACATGAACAAAACCATGATGTTTCGTACCGTCAGGAACGGTTACAAGGTAGGTATATACACCCTCCGTAACATAGTTTCCGTTCATGTCCCTGCCATTCCAGGAGTTGTCATAATTGGCTGAGGAATACACCACATTTCCCCACCTGTTGAGGATCAGCAGCTGTGTATTGGGAAGCATCTCCTGCAGTACAAAGAAATCATTGACACCATCGTTGTTAACGGTAATGACATTCGGAATGACGATGTCGTATATGATTTCCACCGTTACAGTTGTGGAATCGTAGCACCCGTCTGAATTGTACGCGTACAGTGTAATTGAATAGGTCCCGGCTTCGTTGGGAAAAAGGACGGTCGGTTCAAAATCCGATGTTGTGGTCCCGTTTGGCAGGATCCAGGTATAAGAACCGGCATTGGAGCTTAGATTATTTGTCTGTGCATTTTCATTTGTCTGGTTCTGCAATTCAAAACTTGCTACGGGTGATTCCTCAATGCAAAACGCATCGTTCTGGCTGGTCGAAAAGATACAGCCGTTCACATCGGTAACAGTGAGGTTGATATCATAGCATCCGGATTGAGTAACTGTTGTGCTCACACCGGAACAATCTCCCGTTACAGGCACTCCGTTTATTTCCCATGCGCAGCTTCCTCCCTGGGAAACAGAAGAAGAGGTTACTGTAACGGATGATGGAAGGCATACTTCGGCTTGTGCCGTGAAGCTGGCGGAGATTGGTGGATATACGTTCAGGTTCAGGGTAGTTATGATATCACAGCCGTTTTGTCCCTGGGTGACATGTGTTGCGACATTGTTTCCTCCCGCATTGATCGTTTGTCCGTTCCAGGTATATGGAAGGTCTGCTTCACAGATGGATACATCATCCGTCAGGTGTTGGGTAGCGTTAACGGTCAGGTTGAGTGTGGTGATGATATCACAGCCGTTTGTGCCTTGTGTTGTATGTGTTGCAGCACCATTTCCTCCCGTGGTAATGGTTTGCCCGTTCCATGAAAAAGGCAGTTCCGAATCACAGATCGTTATGTCATCGGTAAGGTGTGTTGTCGGATTCACCGTGAGGTTCAATGTGGTAAGGACATCACAGCCATTTGAATTTTGGGTTGTATGTGTGGCAATGCCCGTTCCCCCGGCATTGATGGTTTGCCCATGCCAGGTATAAGGAAGGTCTGAGTCACAAATGGTAATATCTTCTGTCAGTGGAGTTGTTGCGGGATGAACAGTTAAGTTCAGTGTTACCTCCACATCACATCCGGTGGTGCTTTGCACAATTGCAGTCGCGACACCGTTCCCTCCTGCATTGATCGTCTGTCCGTGCCAGGTATATGGAAGGTCTTCAGGGCAGATCGTGATGTCCTCTGTTCCTACCGGAGGATCGTAATTTACAACAAGCATCGGCCGGTTGGAGCTTCCATATCCCAATATCTGGTTCCTGCAGGTAAGATGGTTGCTCGCTCCTCCGTAAGTGTGCAGACCGACAGCGAACCAGTTAGGAACGAGCTGTGATTGCAGATCGGCCATGTTTGCGGTTAGGTTGACCGTCCGCCACCCTGTTCCCGCTACCAGTACCGCTGTATTGAAATCACCATAGATGTTACCGTTCCGTATATCTGCAAGACGTGCCTGGTTGTTTGCCGCTACCGAAAAATCGTTGACGGAAGGATCATCTGCCAGGTGCCTGAAGTAGGTGCTGATTACACACCCGGGGCTGGCAGAGCTGTTGTTGCTGACATAGTAACGGAATTCAGCGGAATTGATACATGCATCGTCCGGTATATCCGTGATGTTGAATTTCACCCAGCCGTTATATACCATTGTCGCGTCATACCTTCCGGCCCAGAAGTCATTCTGGACACTTTCATTGATATTGGTAGAAGTGTAAGCGGCACATCCCGGACTATGGCAGTTGGTCCCGCCATCTGTTCTGTGGTGTCCTGTCCATCGTGCGGTATTATCCGGGTAGAGGTTAATGGTCGGGTCAATGAATACAGGGAAAGCCAGGTCTTTCCTTAACCAGTTGACAGGTACAAGCGTTCGGATCGTCAGTAGGCGCTGATGCTGCTCGATTTCATAATTTCCAACCAGTTCATTGGAGTGTTTATGGATGTGATTGCCGGATTCATCCTGTCCATGTTCTGGCGAATCATAAAAGAGCGGTTTTCCGAAAACAGCGACCAGAACCCCCTGCTGGTTGTAAATGTTGATCTGGTTTTCTACGATGCTTGCTTTCCAGCCTGCCGGCAATTCTGCTTTTTCTTCAAATACAAGGTATTCAGCTTCTTTCGGTAATGACCCCAACGCCGCTTTGTTTTGGATGATGTAGTCCATCTTTCGGAACGTGGTGTGCTGGGTCAGCCGCAGGTCAATGCCGTTACCGTATGCATTTGCGTAATGGAGCTCATTGAAGTCTGCCTTCCCCTCAACGCCTGAAATGGCAGCAGCTTGTAGTTCCTTTCCTTCTGCCAGGTAGTACATCCGCATTTCCCTCATGTCCTTAATCACAGAACCATCCTTTAAAACAGTGGTTATGCTCCCGTTTGCATATTTTGGATAGTATGTTTTGTGACTGTTGGCCGTATTTTCGAAGCCGTTAGTATGAGGGATGATCGTGTGATAGATGGTCTTCCACCTGCCATCTTCCAGGTAATTGACAGGGCCTGCCGAGATGAGCGCTGTTATTTTCCCAGTTTCATTCCTGAAATGCTTGGCATATTCGCTTCTTAAATCAATGATCTCGGAAGATGGTTCCATGTTCCCGTAAGGCTCTTTTTCCCACAGGTGAATCTCATCCTGGGCGATAGTTACCTGGTTTGAGAAGGAGAGACAAATAAGAACAGCATAGCATATAAACTCACGTATAGTTTTTTTAGTTTTCATATTTAGAAAGAATTAGCTAAAAAATTGAAAATCATCAATGTAGTATCCTCTTTTGAGAGAATTACAAATAACGGGATTTCAGGGAAAACAACAAACAGTAAGTGATTTTTTTAACACCTTTCATTTACAGGGTGAATTTATCGGGAAGTATTTTGGGGTTTACCGAGATGTATATGAGCCTTTTAACGTTAATTTATTGATTTTTATCACATAATTTGTCCGTTTCACCTTTTTTAACTTTGACGACCAATAAAATTAAACCAATTTTGCATCGATTTTTTACAGGAAAATGATACGAAATTTCAAACCAATTATCTTAGTGCTCGGAGTTTTTACAGGCATTGTAAACAGCGGATATTCCCAGCAGACAATTACACTTAACGATGCACTTGTGTACGCCCTGGAAAATAGCGAGGTGATGAAACAGGCACGCCTGGATATCGAAAGCGGCCAGCAAAAAGTAACGGAATCCCTTTCAAGTGCTTTGCCCCAGATCAGCGCGGCAAGCTCCATTACCGGAAACCCGATCGTACAATCGTTCGTATTGCCGGCAGAGTTCATGGGAGGAGCTCCGGGAGAATTTATGGCGATCCGGGCGGGACAGAACTGGTCAGCGATGACACAGGTGACGCTGAACCAGCAGTTGTATAACCAGCAAGTATTTTCGGGACTGAAAGCGGCAAGGGGAAGTGCACATTATTACGAGCTGGCAGCCCAGCTGAGTGAGGAAAATGTGTTGCAGCAGGTAGCTACAAATTATTACCAGTTAGTGGTAACCCGTCAGAAAATGGGGGTGCTGGAAGCAAATATCAGCAGAGTGACGGAACTGGAAAAAATCGTTGCTTCACAGGTAGAGAACGGGCTTGTAACACAAATTGACCTGAACAGGGTGAAAGTGAACAAAACCAACCTGGAAGCTCAGAAATTAGAGCTGGATAACGCGGTGATCCAGATGGAGAACCTGTTGAAGTACTATATGGGGATGCCGGTTGATGAGCAGATCATCATTCCTGATGAGGCGATTGAAGAGCTGGAACAGTATGCCAATGCGATTGTTGCCGAAGAAAAGCTGAATGTTGAGAACCTGCTTTCGTACCGTTTGATGAACAAACAGGCGGAGCTGCTGGCCCTGCAGACAAAAGTTCACAAGGCAGGGTATGTTCCCAGCCTGTATCTGTCAGGTCATTACACCTACAACACGCAGAGCAATAAATTCAACCTGTATTCGAAAGATGCGTTGAGCTACGACATGGCAGCTATTTCCCTGAACTTGTCCATTCCGATTTTTGATGGCTTTGCCAGAAGATCAAAAGTGAAGGGCTCGGAAATCCAGTTGCAGCAGTTGAGAGAGGAAATGACGAGGACAACAAACGCCCTGACCATGTCATTCAACAACTCACGCCTGCAGATTTCCAACAGCCTGAAAACAATTGAAGTGCAGCAGGCAAACAGAGAACTGGCAAAAGAAGTGTACGACATGACTAATTCAAACTATCAGCTGGGACTTGCCAGCCTGACGGATCTGATCAATGCGGAAACCGAATTCAGAACAGCTGAAAACAGCTACAATGAAGCATTGCTTCAATACAAGGTCGCTGAAATCGAATTGATTAAAGCAAAAGGAGAAATAGGGTCATTATTAAATAAATAAAAGTTGCTAAGGTTTAAAATATGAAAAAGATAATTATTACCGTTCTTGTGATTGCAGTTTCTGCTGGAGCAATTGTTTGGACATTACAGAAGAATAAGAAGGAAAACCAGGAAAAGGTTGACATTGTCAGTAAGGGAACAGGTGCAGTACCGGTGAAAGTAATGTCTGTGAAACGGGAAGTTGTAGACCTTGATTTCTCCGTAAATGGTAAGCTGGCGGCAAACCAGGACCTCATGCTGATCTCGGAAGTGAACGGACGTATCCTTTCGATCAAAGTGAAAGAAGGTGACAGAGTTGTTCAGGGACAGGTCCTGGCAACGGTGGAAAGTACATACAGCAACCTGGATTACCAGGCAGCAACCGATGCATTGCAGAAGCTGAAAGTAGATCAGCAGCGATTGACAAGCGCTTTGAAGACAGGTGGGGTGACACAGTCACAAGTAGATGAAATAAACCTGGCGGTCAGAAATGCGGAAAGCCAGGTAGCACAGGCAAGAAAGCGTTTATCTGATGCAACGATCAAATCTCCGATCTCAGGAGTGGTCAACAAGAAATACATTGAGATCGGTTCATTCGCAGCGGCTGGTACGCAATTGTTCAACATTGTGGATGTATCCAGTCTGAAATTGAATGTAACCGCGAACGAACGGCAGGTTGTACAACTGGCTGTCGGTTCGAAAGTAGATATTTCAGTGCCTGTTTTCCAGGACGAAGCGTTTACGGGAACCGTTTCCTTTATTGCGCCGAAGGCAGACAACAGCCTCAACTATCCGATTGAGATCAAACTGGACAATACAAAAGCCAAGAACAAATTAAAAGCGGGAATGTATGCTACTGCCAGGTTTACATTTGGTGAACAGGCGCCGATCATTGCGATTCCTCGTTCAGCATTCGTAGGAAGTGTTAACTCAGGAGAGATTTTCGTTGTGGAAAAAGAAGGGGTTGCGACGTTGAGAAAAGTAGCTCCTGGTACAATCTTCGGCGAACAAGTTGAAATTCTTGATGGTCTGAAAGAGGGTGAAACGGTGATTACGACAGGACAGATCAACCTGATTAACGGAACTTCTATTGAGATCCTTGAATAAAAGAGCCTGTCATTAAGTAATTTCAAAAAGATAGTTATATGAAAATTGCAAATATTTCAATCAAAAGGCCTTCGTTGGTGATCGTAATTTTTACGGCATTGACCCTTTTTGGATTGATATCATATTCGTTACTGAACTATGAGTTGCTTCCGAAGTTTACTCCTAGCGTTATATCTGTTGCAACCGTTTACCCGGGAGCATCGCCTTCTGAAGTTGAAAATACGGTAACAAAAAAGATCGAAGAGGCGATTGCCTCAATGGAAAAGGTCAAGAAAATCGAATCGACCTCCTATGAGAGCTTATCCCTGATCGTTATTACATTGACCGATAATGCGGACGTCGATTATGCCATGACCGATGCCCAGCGGAAGATCAACGCGATCATGGCGGATCTGCCCGAAACGATCAAGACGCCTTCCCTGAATAAATTTTCATTCGATGACTTACCGATCGTAACAATCGCGGCAACAGCGGATAAACTTTCGGATGTGGAATTCTTCGATCTGATCGACAAGCGGATTCAGCCGTTAATGTCCCGTGTGGATGGTGTTGCGAAAGTAAACATCATCGGTGGACGCCAGCGGGAGTTCCAGGTGAACATTGACGGGCAGAAGCTGGAAGCGTACAATCTTTCTTTATTACAGGTACAGCAGGCGGTCTTGTCGGCGAACATGGACTTCCCGACAGGGAGCATCAAATCGCAGGATGAGAGTGTATTGATCCGTTTGGCTGGTAAATATGAAACGATAGACGACCTTAGAAACCTTGTGATCATCCAGACACAGGACAACGGGCAGGTGAGATTGAAAGATATCGCCGATGTACAGGACGCCCAGAAAGACGCGGAAAAAATCGCCCGCCTGGACAGGAAAGGAGCGATCGCGTTGCAGGTATTGAAGCAATCGGATGCCAATGCCGTGGAAGTGAGTAGGAACACACGGGCGATCATCGACAGGGTAGAGAAGGAGTATGAAAAATACGGACTGAAATTGCAGATAGCGAATGACAGCTCTCTTTATACGCTGGAATCTGCTGATGCGGTGGTACATGACCTTATCCTGGCAATTATCCTGGTGGCAGCGATCATGTTGCTGTTCCTCCACAGTTTGCGAAATGCCCTGATCGTAATGGTGGCAATTCCTGCTTCACTTATTGCAACGTTCATCGGGATGTACTTCCTCGGGTTCTCACTGAACCTGATGTCATTGCTTGCACTTTCCCTCGTGGTCGGTATCCTGGTGGATGACGCGATTGTGGTCATTGAAAATATCTACCGGCACATGGAGATGGGGAAAAACCGTGTCCGGGCATCCATTGATGGTACAAAAGAGATCGGGTTCACGGTAATTTCCATCACGTTGGTAATCGTCGTTGTGTTCCTGCCGATCGGTTTGAGTACAGGGATGGTGGCCAACATTCTGCGGGAGTTCTGTCTGACCGTTGTTATAGCCGTATTACTGAGTTTGTTTACTTCGTTTACAATTGTTCCGTGGCTGACTTCCCGTTATGGAAAGCTGGAGCATATCACCGGAAAAAACATCGGAGGAAAGATTATTCTCAGCTTTGAAAGAGGATTGAGCAACTTTACAAAATGGATCAGTGGAATCCTGAAATGGTCACTTCGCCATAAGTTCATTACGCTGGGATTGGTAACAGTGTTGCTGTTCTCTTCTTTCGGACTGTTGATCGGAGGATTTATCGGGGCGGAGTTCTTTGCCCAGGGAGACAGGGGAGAATTCATTGTTCAGGTAGAGTTACCTAAAGATGCTTCCCTGGAGAAGACCAACCAGATGATTATGAAGGCTGAAAATTACCTGGCGAAGAAACCGGAGGTGGTAACACAGATTACAACCGTTGGTCAGTCTTCTGATGGTATGGCGGGAGTAAGTAAAACACTTTACAAAGGGGAAATTACCGTAAAACTTGTTGACAAGTCACAACGTAAAGACCCGACGAATATTTATGCCGCAAAACTGAAAAAAGAGCTGTCACAAGAACTGGTCGGGGCAAAAGTGAAAACGGCACCGGTAAGTATCCTTGGTATGGCAGACCAGGCTCCTCTGGAAATGACAGTTCTCGGTTCCGATATTGATGAGGTATATGCGTATGCCAACAAAGTAATGGATGTCCTGAAAGAACTTCCGGGATCTTCCGAAGTACAGCTTTCCGCAGAGGAAGGAACACCTGAAATTACGATTAAAGTTGACAGGGATAAGATGGCTGCTTTGAACCTGAGCATGCAAATTGTCGGTGGAACGTTGCAGACAGCTTTCAACGGGAACATTGACGGTAAGTTCAGAAGAGGAGAATATGAGTACGATATCAACATCCGTCTGGATGCGTTTAACCGGCAGGACATCAACGATGTGGCAAATGTTACATTTGTGAATAACATGGGAGAGCTGATCCGCTTGTCACAGTTTGCAGATATCCAGGTACAATCCGGACCGAACAAGCTGGAGCGACGGGATAAAACAGCTTCGGTGAAAATCCAGGCTCAAACGGTGGGACGTTCAGTGAGTACCGTTGCAACCGAGCTGGAAGAAAAGCTGAAAAGCCTTGATAAGCCGTTAGGAGTGGATTACATCTGGGGTGGAGACATGGAAAACCAGCAGGATGGTTTCGGATCACTGGGAATTGCGCTTATCGTATCCGTATTGCTGGTATATTTTATCATGGTAATGCTGTATGACAGTTTCGTTCACCCGCTGGTGGTAATGTTCTCTATTCCGCTTGCGATTATCGGGGCATTCCTGGCACTGGCGCTGACGAATAACCTGTTGAGCATCTTTACCATCCTAGGGATGATCATGCTGATCGGTCTGGTAGCGAAAAACGCGATTATCCTGGTGGACTTTACCAACCATCTGAGAGCGGAAGGTAAATCGACGCATGATGCGCTGATGCTTGCAAACCATGCGCGGTTACGCCCGATCCTGATGACGACGATCGCAATGGTGATCGGTATGTTGCCGATCGCAATGGCAGCCGGAGCAGGTTCGGAATGGAAGAACGGGTTGGCATGGGTAATCATCGGAGGGTTGATCTCTTCTCTGTTCCTGACGCTGATCGTGGTACCGGTTGTGTACCAGTTGTTTGATAATATCCTTACTAAACTAGGATGGAACAAACCTCCGCTTCCTGTGGATGAATTGTATGCTGAGCCATACGAACACAAAGAAGTGAAGGAATATTAATCACATAGTAGTAGTTTAAATGAAGATCCGGTGGAAGAAATTCTGCCGGATTTTTTATTTGTAGTTGTTTTTCTGGGTATGTGCTGAGGAATGAATCAACAGTCGTTTTCCATCATGCACCTCACCGCAATCTTCGCTGAGTTAAGCGCTAATGGAATGCCACCTCCCGGGTGAACGGTCACTCCTACGAAGTAGAGGTTCCTGATGTCTTTCGAAAAATTGGGGTGACGGTAAAAAGCGGCAAACTTGCTGTTGGATGAATTGCCGTAGATGGAGCCTTGTTTCCCGCTGTACCATTCTTCGATCAGAACGGGATTCATCATCGCTTCCACCTCAATATAAGGACGGATATCTTCTCCTAACAAACGGCTGACCTTATCGATCATGATTTTCCGGAGCTCTTTTGTATAGTGATCCCAGTTTTGCCCCACGTTGACAGGTGAATTGATCATCAGAAACCAGTTCTCGCCATCCGCGGGAGCATCTCCCGGCACTTCCTTTGACGTAATATTGAGGTAAACTGTAGGGTCGTGGTAAATTTCTTTTTTATGGAAGATATGGTCGTATTCATCCTTGTAATTTCCGGAAAAGAAAATGTTGTGTACTCCCAGCCCGGGAAACTGTTTCCGGATTCCCAGGTAGAAGACCACGGCAGAACTTGATTTTTCCTGTGCCAGGATCTTTTCCGGGCGTTTCTGGCCGGGCAGCAGCCGTGTATAAGTATATGCGATATCCATGTTGGAGAATACAACATCGGAATAAAAAGTTGCGGAGCCGTACTTCACCCCGACAGCTTTTTCACCCTCCACGATGATTTCATCGATCCTGGTATTGAAAACGAATTGTACTCCTTGCTCAACAGCCAGTTCCTTTATACTTTCCGCGATCTGGACCATCCCGTTCTTCGGAAGGTAAGCCCCGTCGTTCAGTTCCAGGTGCGAGATCATGTTCAGCATGGCCGGTGCTTCAAAAGGGCTGCTTCCGTTATAGGAAGCAAAACGGTTGAACAGCTGGACTGTTTTAGGATTTTTGAATGCCTTCCTGTTTTCATCATCCATGGTTGAGCTGAGCTTGTAGGACGGAATGTTCCACAATGCTTTCAACAGGTGCTTATTGAGCAGGTGACTTCGTTTATGCAGTGAAGATTCAATAAAAAGAGGAGCGATCAGCCGGTAATTCTTTGCTGCTTTATGGAGGTATTTTTCCAGTACGGCTCTGTCTTCTCCCAGTTCCCGTACCATTGTATCCAACAGTTCTTCCTTTTCAGAGGGAAGCCTGAAGTGCTGTCCGTCCGGAAAGAAATAATTGAACGTTTCGGGTAATTTACGGTACTCAAAACCGGTAAAATCCTTCCCACACAGGTCATACAGCTCCTTTACATAATGAGGGCAGGTAAAAACAGAAGGGCCCATATCAAAACGATAGGGGCCCAGTTGCCTTGAATTTATTTTTCCTCCTGCAAAGTCATTGGCTTCAAAAACGGTTACTTCGTAACCTGCTTTTGCCAGGCGTACGGCAGCTCCAAGACCGCCGATACCAGCGCCGATGACAGCGGCTTTTTTCACCTTATGCTTTTTTGTAGAACGGAGCTTTTACAACTTTTGCTTTCAGTTCCTTGTCTCTTATTTTGATAAAGATCTCAGAATCGACAGCGGAAACTTCAGTTGGTACGTAACCCATCCCGATTCCCAGCTTCAGGCTTGGTGACATTGTCCCGGAAGTTACTTTCCCGATCGTGGTTCCTTTTCCGTCGGTGATTTCGTAATCATGACGGGGAATGCCTCTGTCGACCAGCTCAAACGCGATCAGCTTGCGGCTCACACCTGTTTCTTTCTGTTGTTGCAGGAAATCCGAGTTGACAAAATCTTTTGTGAATTTCGTTACCCACCCCAGTCCGGCTTCGAACGGAGACGTTGTATCGTCAATGTCATTTCCGTAAAGACAGAATCCCATCTCCAGGCGCAGCGTGTCCCGAGCAGCCAGCCCGATCGGTTTGATCCCGAACGGTTTTCCCGCTTCGAACACCTTGTCCCATATTTGCTCCACTTCACTGTTTTTGCAGTACACTTCAAAACCACCGCTTCCCGTGTAACCGGTAGCCGACAGGATCACATGATCAATTCCCGCGAAAGGACCGACTTCAAAGCTGTAGTAAGGGATTTCACTTAAGTTTACGCTTGTCAGCGACTGCATGGCTTCTGCGGCTTTAGGACCCTGAATCGCCAGCAGGGAATAATCGTCTGAAAGGTTCCGCATCTCGGCACCGACCGATTCGTTGTATCTGCTGATCCAGTTCCAGTCTTTTTCAATGTTGGAAGCATTGACTACCAACAGGTACTTTTCAGCATTGAAACGATAAATAATCAAATCATCCACAATTCCCCCCGTTTCGTTGGGAAGGTATGCGTATTGCGCTTTTCCGTCTGTTAATTTGGATGCATCATTGGAAACAACTTTCTGGATCAGGTCGAGGGCTTTTTCCCCTGTGATTAAAAATTCTCCCATGTGAGATACATCAAACACACCAACTCCATTGCGAACCGTATCGTGTTCAACATTTACACCTTCATACTGCACAGGCATGTTAAATCCTGCGAAAGGAACCATTTTTGCACCCAATTCAATGTGCTTGTCATTTAGAGTTATGTACTTCATTGCTTAATTTTTTTGCGAATATAACAAATTCGCAGCGATGTTTGGAAGCAGAGGAGGAGATAACGGAAATTAAGCCTTCCAGAATTCATCTTTCCATTCGTGGGGTGCCTGGAATTGGTGGATTTCCTCAATCCGTTTTAACTGTTCCGGTATAGCTGCCAGCTGGATTTCGTTGAACAGGACGCGCTCTTCAAACCGAATGTGCTGTTCCAGCTCTTCATCAATGCTGTTAAGTGTCCGGGCCGTCTTTGGAGCGGATTCAAACAAGCGTCGCAATCTCCTGTGCTGTGCGACCGCCTTTTTGACAAGCGGGTTTTCACCCGGAAGAATAGGGAACAGCAGCTGTTCTTCCATCTCAAAATGTTCTGAAAGGTGATTTTCCCAGAACCAGTCAATGTATTTCCATATCCTGCCGGGATCGGTTTCCAGTTTTAACCCTTGCTGTATTTTCCAGCTTAATAACAACCCGTGGTGATGCTCTTTACTGAATGCCTGTAAAGCCTGGTGGCGTTTTATAGGATTGTTTTCCATGGTCAGCTAATGGTTTCTAAAACACTTAAAATTACGTTTGCGTGATTGATTTCCGGATCCCTTGCAGCATAGAGGAGTGTCACATGCTGCTGGTCGGAAATCTGCCTGATCCGCACCAGTTCATCCATTTTTTGTGCGAGTTCTTGCCTGTACAATTCTGAAAAACGTTCAAAATGTTCTGCTTTATGGTCAAACCATATACGGAGAGCAGGGGAGGGAGCAACTTCTTTGTTCCATTCATCGAGCTTCGCGCTTTCTTTTTTAACGCCCCTGGGCCAGAGACGATCGACTAAGATCCTGTAACCATCCTTTTCATCCGGCTGCTCGTAGATTCGTTTGATATGGATCCGGTGTTTCATGCCTGCTGCTCCATTTCGATGGCTTTCGGAAATAAGATGTTGTTCTCTAAATGAATATGCAGGTGCAGGTCCTCTTCGAATTCTTTGAGCATGGAGAAGGCTACCCGGTAAGTAGTACATGCATCTGCGGGTGGAGTATAGTTGTCTGTTAATGCCGCGATTTTCCGGAAACGTTCTCCTTCTGCATCGTGTTCGTGATGCATCATATTTATGGGATTTTGAACTGTACCGAAATGAGGTGCAGGAACAGGTTGATTGCTGTACCCGGATTCAGCCATTTTCCGGATGAACGGGAACAGGATCAGCTCTTCTTTTTTCATGTGCCTGGTCAGTTCGTCCGATGAAGCGCTGAACAGCTCTTCCACTTCTTTCAGCTCCGGATGCTGCGCCCCGTGCACTTTCACGATTTTATTCAGAAAAGGTTTGATCTCCCCGATTTTGGCTTCCACATAACGGTGGTGTTTTTTTTCGATGTAATCCGCAAGCAGGTCCATCGGCCAGGAGGAGTAGTCGACGGAACTACTGCCTGCCGGTGTTTGAAGCACCTGTTTCAGATCTTCGATCACTTGGGCTGTTTCAACCTTTTTCTGTTCACATGCTTCTTCAATGCTTCTGTTTCCGTTGCAGCAAAAGTCAATGTGGTGCTTTTTGAAAACAGATGCGGTACGGTAGTCGTGTGCTACCAGCTCACCAATGATGTTTTTTCCTGTAATGTCCATGATTTGGTTATTTTTTAAAGTTTCTCTGCTATTATTGCGATCGCGTTCATATGCTGCTGATGCTTTTTAAATGTTCGCTTCATCTGCAGGATCCGTTTTCCTGCTTTGGGATTGGAAAGGATGTTAAAGCCAATTTTCAGCGCCCTGAAAAAGCCTTCATCGTCGATGATCCGTGATGGTTTGAGCAGGTGCATCGGGTTTCGCTCTGTTTTCAGGACCTTGAAGCCCTCTTTTTCAAGTAATGCTGTCCATTCTGCTTCCGTCAGTGGTCTGGCATTGACTTTTATCGCAACGGCGAGGTCTTTCTGTATGGCTGCTTTTACATGCTCTTCCAGGTTGTCGGGCGTTAATCCCAGTTCGTGAATACCATACAATCCTCCCTTTTTCAGGATGCGGTGTGCTTCTCTGATGATTTCAGATTTTCGGTGATCTGCGTGCATGGTCAGCATTGCCTCGCCAAATACTTTGTCTTTGCTTTCTTCCGGTAAACCCGTTTCTGCCGCGTTTCCTTTTACAAATTCAATGTTTTCTCCCCTGATTTTGTTTTTCAGGTAGTGTATTGCGCCTTCGTCCGAATCAATACCAACGTATGATCCCGGCTGTGACTGTAATGCTACGGATGCCGTAAATCCGAGTCCGGGTGCGAATTCGGCGATATCATCCCGGGATGTTATCTTCAATGATCCGATCAGTTTGTACGTCAGTTCTTTTCCTCCCGGACGAAGGACTTTCTTACCCATGCGGGCCAGGATCCAGTGTCCTTGTGCTTTATCGAAATCCGTAGTATCCATGGTATTTATTTTGAAGTTATCATTTGCCTGTTCTGTTAGTGAATGCGATGCCGGATCACATAGTACAAATGTACGAATAAAATCAATTTAAGACAAAAAAGTCTTAAATTAGTTTTTGAGAAACTTTACAGTAAGATATGGTCTGCTAAAACAAAAGATTACCGGGTGATTTTTGTGGCAAATGCAATGACATGCCCGTCAGGATCGGAGAAATAGCAGGCGCTGTCGCCCCAGTTACGGTCTTCGATAGGGCTGATCAGCTTCGCGCCGCATTGGATCGCGTTTTCATATTCCAGCGCGATGTCTTTTACATAAAAGTATAATTCGCAGCGGGGAATCCCGGTTCCCGTATCCGGGTGAGGAGTTTTATCGAGGAGTATTTTTGAGATCCCGGAGTTAGGCATCAGTCCCAGTTTAAACCGTTCAGACAGCCGGAATTCCGTCATCCCGGGAACATTCAGGGTAGGGGGCTGGCGGAATAAGTATTCGTAGAATCGCGTGCTTTTCTGCTGATCGGCTACGTAGAGGATCGTGTGAATGCATTGAATGTGCTCCATCATCCGGAATTAAATGGATTTTGTAATCATTAATCCTCCCACAACGGCGATGATACCTGTCAGAATGCTTGCAGTAATGTAAAGCAGAGCAGTCAGTGTATTACCGTTTTGGATCAGATTCAGGTTTTCTGCCGAAAATGCCGAAAATGTGGTGTATCCTCCACAGAATCCTGTAATCAGCAGCAGTTTCAGGTCAGTGTTTATAACCTGCTGACGTTCCAGCATCCCTATAAAAATTCCGGCCAGCAGGCAGCCAATGAAATTCACGGCAAAAGTTCCCCATGGAAAAGCGGAGGGGAACTGCCTGGATACAAAAACAGATGTAAGATAGCGCAGAATACTGCCCAATCCGCCACCCAGACCTACTAACAATAGTGCTTTCATACAATGATCAAAGGTATGATTATTTTTTTATACTGTTTTGAATTAATTTGATTGCCAGACGAAATGAAAGGTCCGGGTATGCTACCTGGTTTACCGTTCCTGTGATATACAGGTCTTTTTCAGGGCAACAATAGGCCAGTGCCCCCGAAAGCCCTGAATGGCCGATCAACTCAGGGAATTTTCCTGCTGGATCGAAGAACCACGGAAGCCTGAATTGATGAATCCCGGTGCCTGACTTAACGGGAAAGAAGATCCGGTTCCAGGTTTTCAGCTCTGCAATGGTGGATTCCGGAAAGAATTGGCCATTGAAGAAAGCTTCTGAAAAACGCATCATTTCCCGGGATGTAGAAACAATCCCGCCATCAGCAGTAAATGACGCCATGGCTTTGGGAATATGCAGTTCCTTGTTTCTATAGTAGAGCGGATGAGGTTTTGTGTCAAGGATGTCTTTGTACAGGTAAGTATCTGAAAGACCCAATGGACGAATGATCTGTTCGTTGAGGTTTTCTTCAAGTGATTTTCCGCTGACTGTTTCAATGATTTTTCCCAGCAATTGAAAATTGGTGTCGGAATAAAGGGCTTTACCTTTTTTTCCGGGTGGAAACGGACAGGGGAGTGATTTGCTTCTCCGGACAGCTTCTTCAAAGGACCAGGCCTGGTCATTTCCTTTGATCAGGTCTTTTTCAAGGCTGTTCCCGTTTTTGTTCTTGCCCTGGAAATAATCGGCAATCCCGGAAGTATGCGCTAACAAATGCCGGATTGTAAGCTGATTGGAATGATCTGTTCCTTTGTAGCGATTCAATCCTGTAACCATTTTCTCATCCAGGTAATTCAGGATCAGGTCGTCCAGTTCCAATAATCGTTTTTCCCTGAAGTTCAGGATGAGAGCGGTTATGAATAGCTTTGTCGTGCTTGCTATAAAATAAGGGCTGTCTGTTGTAAGGTTGCCGCTTGCTCCGCACCATGTTTCTCCCTTGTACCTGATGCAAAATGAAGTACCGAAGACTTTTTTATGATCTACCCGGTTATCTAAAATCTGCTGGAGGATGTTTTCTTTATTTTTCACAGGAATTGAATTAGAGGCAGCACAAAAATAATCAACCTGCAAGATACCTGGATTATGTTTGTGTTAAATGAACGGCTACCTGTATTCCTGTGGAAGACCGGGGCAATTATTTCTGGATTTCAACCAGTCCGGAATATACGCCCCTTTGGGCGATCAGTTCATTGTGTGTTCCTGTTTCAACAATTTCTCCGTTACTGAGCACGAATATTTTGTCTGCGTGACGGATTGTTGACAACCGGTGAGCGATTACAAAACTTGTTCTTCCTTCCATGAGCTTTTCCAGCGCATCCTGTACCAGTTTTTCCGATTCATTGTCCAGTGCGGAAGTCGCTTCATCCAGGATCAGGATCGTCGGGTCTTTCAAGATGGCGCGGGCGATCGCGATCCGTTGTTTCTGACCGCCGGAAAGCTGGATTCCTCTGTCACCTACCTGTGTATCCAGTTTTTCAGGGAATGAATTGATAAAATCAATGGCATTTGCTTTGGTTGCCGCTTCGATGATCTCCTGTTCGGTAGCGCCGGGCTTTCCGAAGGAAATATTATCGCGTACGGATCCTGCGAACAGGATAACTTCCTGAGGTACGATTGCGATGTGGGAACGCAGGTATTCCAGGTCAATATCACGGGCATCTGTTCCGTCGAATGTAATTTTTCCTTTGAGCAGCGGGTAGTAGCTCAGTATCAGGGAAGCGATGGTTGATTTTCCTGCTCCTGACTGGCCGACAAACGCAATGGTTTCATTTTTGCCTGCGCTGAAAGATACATTTTTCAATACGGTTACATCCGGGCGCTGAGGATAAGCGAATGCAACCTGTTCAAAAGAAACCGCTCCACTGATCTCCGGTTTCTGAGTGCCTTTGCTGAGATCCTGCTCCGATTTATTGTTGATGATCAGCATCAGGTTCTCTGTCGCTCCGATCGCTTTCTGGATTCCTGCATACAGCTCAGGGAGCGAGCCGACTGAGGCTCCCATCATTACGGTGTACATCACGAACGAGAAGAAATCTCCGGTTGCCAGTTCTGGGTTTTCTCCCTGTGTCATTAACAATCCTTGCCAGATGATGAATACGATCGCACCGAACAGGCAAAAGATGATAAAGGAAATGAACGCGCCTCTCCATTTACCGCTTTTGACATTCAGGCTGCGGATTTCCTGGGTTGATTTTTTAAACCGGTTCAGTACAAAAAGTTCATTTGTAAATGCTTTGACGTTGGCAATTCCCATCAGTGCTTCTTCCAGGATGGAGTTGCTTTCTGCCGAATGATCCTGTGCCTGTTTTGACAGCTTTTTGATGAATTTCCCGAAAATGACCGCTACAATCGCCATTACGGGTACGGTTGCCAGCATGATCAACGCTAATTTCCATGAAAAATAGAACAATAACAGCACCCCTCCGATGACAACGATCAACTGCCTGAAAAATTCTGCAATCGTTGTACGCATCGTTTCCTGTATCTGGGTAACGTCATTTGAGATCCTGCTGGTCAGCTCTCCTACTTTGTTGCTGTTGAAGAAATCCATCGGCATGTAGACCAGCTTATGAAAAGCGTCATTTTTCAGGTCACGCAATGCGCTTTCCGTTACATTGGTGAAAAGGATCACACGGAAATAGGAAAAAAGCGATTGCGCAACGAATAAGATCAGCAGGATAAATGCAACAGTATTGATGTTGGACAGGTTCAGTTCCGAAAGGGATGCTCCCATCGACATTGGTTCTGTGGAAGTTCCTCCGAGCAGCTGCCCCATCAGGTAAGGAAATGCAAAGCCGGCTCCCGTTGAAAGAACCAGGAAGATCCATCCTATAAAAAAGGTAAAGCTGTAAGGCTTCAGGTAGGTGAAAATCCCTTTTGCCGTTTTAAGGGTTTCACGGGTTATTTTTACCTTCTCCTCTTTTTTCTTTTTAGGGCGCATCATTGCTCTGCAGAATTTTGTGCGAAAGTAGCTATTTATGTGGCATAAATTGTCATAAGATTGTCAGAAAAACGGAATTGCAGCCGGAATTTCAGGCTGTATAGACGAAGTGCCGGATCATTTCCCGGATTTTAGCAATGATAGTAGTATATTTATAAAAAACAGGGACTGGGCGATGAGGGTGATCATTACTACGATGCAGAGGCCGCTTGCATCCGTTGGCAGGAAGGTGTGATTGTCAAATAGTTCTTCTACTGTATAATCCTGGAATTGTTGGGAAGGGGGAGGTGATAAAAGGAAAAGGGTGATGATAAATAAACCGGTGAGCGTAATCAGGTAGTGCAGCAAGAAGAGCAGCTTGTTGGGTTTCCTGTTGAAATGTTCCTGCGCCCATGTACAAAATGTGTAAAATAAAAACAACAGCCCGGTGAGAAAGAAGGGAAGTCCAGCTCCGATGGAAAGGTATGTATCGTGCAAGGCAATGTCTATTGTCTGTGACTGGAAGGCTCCCGAAACAATAAAGGCGATCGCTGTGAGTCCGTAGGTGAATGTCTGAAAATAGTTTTTCATTTAATTTCATGGATTAAGTAAACAATATAGAAGTCATTTATCGGGACTTGCCATGATGGATCGGAACAATGCCGTTATCAGCTATAGGGATACATCAGGAATGTGATCGCCAGGTTTAAGATTGTCCCGGAGTAAAAGAATTGATTTTTCAGGAGGTGTTTCTCCTTTCGCAGCAGGAAAAAATAGATGGTCAGCAGGATCATTGAAATACCGAAAGTCAACGGAACGGTAATTACGAATATAAGGGATACTCCTCCACCGGCAACGGGAACAAAAAAATGCAGAATGGGAGTTATTATTCCTGTCAGTAAGATCAGTCCCATTTTAATGAAGTCTCTGCCCGTTATTGCCATGCGATCTCCGGATGATTGTCCGAAAGCTCTTTTTGCCGCTGCCGGATCAGTTTCATGTATTCCTCTCCGTTTTCCCGGGATGTATGAAGCGCTGATTGATTCACCTTTTCGACCTGGCGGTTCAGTTCTATCGTTTTCGCGGAGCAGTAAACTTCTTCGAATTTATTCCACACAAATGTGATCGCCTCTTCGTTGGGATGTACCCTGTCTTCTTTGAAAAATCGATAGTCGCGCAGCACATCCATGACTAATTCATAGGAAGGAAAATAAGAGGTATGTTCTTCCAGGGTCAGTTGCTGAACGGCCTCGATCAGCCTTGCTTTAGACAGGTTGTTTTCAACCAGCCCGTCCCTGACATGCCGTACAGGACTCACTGTAAATACAATATGAATACCGGGATTGATCGTTCGGATCTGTTCCATTGCCAGTATCCAGTCCTGTACCAGCTCATACGGGCTTGAGAGAAATTTGGTAAACAGCTGGGAAGGCATTTTATGGCAATTCGCGACAATTTCCTGTGTTTCATTCAACTCATATCCCCAGGCTGTTCCGAACGTAACGATCAGAATTTTGGCTGTCGCCAGGCGTTGTTTAAGCCCGGTTTTTATCCGGAGCAATTTATCCTGGAGCTCTTCTTTTGATTTACCCGACAGGAGGGTACTGGCATTCCATGTATAAAACTGCCCGTCTCGTTCAAAGATCCGCTCATCGGGCTGTTCGTTCAGGCAATCCATCAGGTTAAAAGCCAGAATGGAAGGATGGAAAATTGTTCCGTTCGGATTGGAATATACGGTATGTCCGGCGTTTTTCAGCTTATTCGATATTTCATTGGAAAAGCAGCTCCCGGTAAGGATTATTCCATCGCCGTGCTGAAGCGACAGTTCTGACCGGGGAATTGTAAATTTCAGAAAAAATTGATCCATTCGTTATTCCTTCGTTTGAAACGATACAAACAAAAAGAGGAAGTAAAACCTGTGTAATTACTTCCTCTTCTCGCTAAACCATGCTAAAACTATAAAACCCAAAAACTACAACTATGAATTGCGTTATTAGATGATGCAAATATATGGCTAAAAAACAGTTATAAAAAATTTTTTAGCTAAAAAAATGTTAAAAGATTGAATGGAATGTAAAATGCCGTTTTCAGACAGGTTCTCAAATGTGCATTTTGCCTTTCTGTCGTACTAATGCGATAGTGTGATAGGATCGTTTCCTTTCACATCCGGATGATCAGCTCAATGCATTCCACAGAAATACTCCTGTGATGTATATCCATAAAAATGAGAAGAGAAAATGGACGGAAGTTTCAAATGGCTTCCCTCTCCACAGCCTGGGAGAATAGACAAAAAACTGGAAGATCATCCTGGTACCCCAGAAAAGCCCTAACCCGAAAGAGACAATTTTACCGAGCCTCGTCCCGATCAGGTCTGAGGTAGCGATCACACACAGGACCCCCATTAAAAATACGGTAAGCGCAATGAAAAACGTGTGCACCTGCATCATCTGGCGGTTGATCATGCTCAATGGTTTCAGCTCTTCCTTCCAGTTGAAATAGCGGGGAAAGATAATGTGAACAATGGCCAGTGCCATTAACAGAAAACCGGTTATTTTATAATGCAGCTCCATTTTTTTCCAGTATAAATGTAGTAATAAACGGTGTTGATTTTATTTCTTTCAGGATGGTGAGATGTGCTTTCTGAAAGGTGGAACGCCACTTCTTTTTTGAGTAGAAATGTAAACAGCCGGCTGAATATGCCAGGAAATTATTGAAATCTCTCAGGTGTTCAGTCACAAAAATCTGCCCTGATGGCTGAACAATCCGGTTTAGCTCAGAGAAAAAACGGATGCGCTCCTGCTCGTCCCGGATTTCATGCGCGGAAAAAATCACGGTAATGCAGTCAAATGTGTTATTTGGAAACGGGAGAGACGCTGTTTGGATTGCTTTTGTGTCCTGGGGCGGAGGATAAAGTCTTCTTGCCCGTTTAATGGATCGTTCTGTGTGTTTCAGGGGGTCATAAAAATCGCAGACGGTTAAATCAACTGCGGGAAATTTCTGACGGATCGTTTCCGTTGTTTCATCAAAACCGGCATGGATATTCATAACTTTTTTAGAATTCAGATCTTCCAGCCAGCTAAGTGCATATATCCCTGAAAGATCATAGATGTAGAACGAAACAGCCAGTGAGCTGACGACCAGGATCAGCAGGATAATTGTTCCGTAAATCAATGGAAGCCGGAAAGAATCGGGGAGGAACGGGCAGAGAAACAGGATCAGCACAGAGAGCATTCCGGCGATCACATAAAAATGCCAGTTGAACCGGATAATATTCCCAACACCCTGAAATAATTTTCGTTTTACTTCCATTGTTCGGTCTTTCCTTTTTTCCAGTAGTATGGAACATTCCGGATTTCAAACGCATTCGCAAGGACTGTTCCGGTAAGGTTCAGCTGTGACAGGAAATCAAACTGGTAGGTGTCCACGGCTATTGGGCGGGGAGTCCAGTTCTGACGCACTCCTTCGATGATCAGTACTGTTTTGTTTTCCGGATTGAAGGTAAAGGTGTACGGCAATGGACCGGCAAATCTCCTGGCTTCCTTCCACTCGGAAAACGGAGAGCTTACCGGAAGCCCAATCTGACTGCCGCTTTCCCCGAATGTAACTTGAAAGCCCGATTTTTCAGATTTTATTGTGGTCTGGCCTTTCTCTGAATGTACATGAATGTCGGTCGTTGAATAATTGTAACGGGTAAAAATGCTTCCCAGAAATTCCATTTTCTTTTTGTCAGTTTCCGATCTGAGAATATACAATCCCCTGAGCCGTTTCCCTTTGTTGTTAGTATAGCGGACAAAAATCCGGTATCCGACCAGGAAAAAATCATTTCCCATGAACCGGGGGAAGCCTTTGGGGCGTAATCCCGATGTCTGAACCATTGCGATGGCGATAAATGCCCATTGATCCCGGAAAGTATCCAGTTCCAGGCATTCCGGAATCATTGCCTGCAATTGCTCTTTAGGAACTGCAAATGTAACCACAACCGACTGGTTGAAAAATGCTTCTACCGGAAACGGATGGTTCTTCAGGAATTTCACAGTTGCTGAAGTTTGGATTTTCTTCTCAGTACAAATTCATTGTAGTAAACGATTCCAATAAACAGCAATGCAAAGCAGCTATTCAGCCGTCCCCATAATAAGAGGTCGGGAGCAAGGATAAACTCCAGTATGTTCATAGCAGCTACGATACTGATCTGCAAAACAGCATTGAATGCTGACCGGTACCCGGTTATGATCCATACCGCCATGCAGATTTCCAGAATTCCTATCCATATTGTCAGCGGCCGGGCATATTCATTTCCCAGAATTCGTGCGACGATTTCCTGGTGACGGGGAACAAGCTGGAGCACTTTGCAGAAAAGCCCATTGATGAGCCATACAGAGGCAATTAAAATAGTACTAATTTGATGGACTTTTTTGACCTGGTGCATCACACTGTTTAAGATAAACCCAAATATATCAAATATTCTTCAGGATACAGATGTGAACGATTGATAATTAACGGAAAACTGTTGAACGGACAGGAAAGTCCATAAGAGAACCACCCTTCCGGTTTTGGCACTGCTTTCCTGCTATTCTGTATTCCATAATCTGGTTTAAACAGCAGGAAAGCAGTGTGGTTTTGTTGCTTTATCATTGAATGTGGCTGGCAAATGCTAAGGAAACGGAATCGGTGAGCAGAATGACCGTTTGCTGTATGAATAAACGGTTCCTGTTTCACCATGCTGTTAAATGGCATTGACAACATCCAAGAGAATATCAAACTTTGGGCCAAGTTTATAAAATAATGGTTTTCTGGGGTGCCTGGCGCAGAATTCCTTCTGTTACAGAAGAGAAAACAGGGAGAATGCTTGCTGAAATTTTTGTTTTCTATTATCTTAGTAACAGTTCTGAGATACAAATACAAATTAGATCATGGCATACATTGATTACTACAAAATCCTGGGAGTTGATAAGAGCGCATCGGAAGCGGAGATAAAAAAAGCATACCGGAAACTTGCAAGGAAATACCACCCTGATGTCAACCCGAATGACAGGGAAGCTGAGCAGCGCTTCAAGGAGATAAATGAAGCCAATGAAGTCCTGGGAAACCTCGAAAACCGGAAGAAGTATGATCAGTACGGCGAGAACTGGAAGCATGCGGAAGCATTTGAAAAAGCAAAGCAGCAACGGCAGTACAGCAGGTCCGGCGGAACAGGTAACAACGGAGGCGGGCAGCACTATCAAGGCGAAAGCTACTATGGTGATACCGGTGATTTTTCAGACTTTTTTGAATCAATGTTCGGAGGAAGAGCGGCAGGGGGAACCCGTGGACAGAATATCCGCTACAAAGGACCTGATTACAATGCAGAGCTCCACCTGGATCTGAGGGATGTGTATCAGAAACACCAGCAGACATTGGCTGTAAACGGTAAGAATATCCGTATCACTATTCCTGCGGGTGTTGAAGACGGGCAGACGATCAAAATAGCAGGTTACGGAGGAGAAGGTGTTAACGGAGGGCCGAAAGGTGATTTATACATCACGTTCAGGATCAGTAACACGACTCCGTTTAAGATCGAGAACAGCAATCTGTATGCTACGGTAACGATTGATTTGTTCACAGCTGTGCTGGGAGGTGAGATAACCGTAGATACATTCGACGGGAAAGTGAAGCTGAAGGTAAGGCCGGGGACGCAGAACGATACGAAAGTCAAACTGAAAGAAAAAGGATTTCCGGTCTATAAAAAGGAAGGTGTTTATGGAGATCTGTACATCACCTACAAAGTACGGATTCCTGAAAAGCTGACTGAAAAAGAAATTTCATTGTTTACGGAATTAAAAAAAATAAGCGCATCATGAGCAAGGAGAATGTTATATTAATTACGAAGTTGTGTGCCATTTATGGAGTGGAGCGCTCCTTTTTCGAGGAGCTGGACGACATCGGGCTGATAGAGATCAGGACATATGAGCAGGAAAGCTATCTGCCTGCGGACCGTATTGGTGATTTCGAGAAAATGCTGCGCATCCGGCAGGAGCTGCAGCTGAATCCTGAGGGAATTGACGTTGTATTCAATTTACTGGAACGCATTCAGTATTTGCAAAACGAGCTGAGAGCAACGAAACGGCAGCTGGATGTATTCCGTTCCGGTGACTGGCTGGAAGACCGGGAATAATCCCGGTCCTGTTATTTCATTCTTTCCGGCTGGAAACGTCTATTCTCCATTTAATGAGATGAAACGGCTTTCAGTCCGATAATGGATCCCACCAGGGTGGTGATGAACAGCAAACGAAGAAATGTTGCCGGCTCCTTAAAAACAAAAATCCCCACCAGAACGGTTCCCACAGCACCAATCCCTGTCCACACGGCATAAGCGGTTCCCAACGGCAATGTTTGCGTTGCTTTCATAAGGAAATACATGCTGAATACCAGGCAGATTCCAAACCCTGTATACCACAGGTAAGAAAGGTTTCCTGTCGCTTCTTTTGCTTTTCCCAGGCAGAAAGTGAAACCCACTTCAAAAATACCTCCGATTATCAAGATGATCCAATTCATAATTTCTGATTTTTAAACACAGCAAAATTACATCATGAAAATAAGAACAAATTTTACAAATGTTAAAAAATGAACTTAGATTTTTATTTCGGCCCTGATACGGCTCAGGCTGACTTGTGTGATTCCCAGGTAGGACGCGATATGTCCCAGCTGGATCCTCCTGATCAGGTCGGGCTGACCGGATAACAGGTCTTTGTAGCGTTCGCTTGCGTTTTTAAACTGCCGCTGTATGAGCCGTTCTTCTGTTCTTATGAGTTCCTGTTCCGCGAACTTACGTCCCCAGTTAGCGATGAAAATGTCTTCTTCGAACAGTTGTCTGAGGTTTTCGGAGTTGAGGTGGTACAGTTCACAGTCTTCCAGCAATTCAATGTTCTCATATCCTTGCCGGTTTTCTACGTAGCTTTTCATGGAAATGATGGCCTGCCCTTCTTTTCCGAACCAAAAGGTCAGCTCGTCATTGTCGGAAGAGCAGGAATAAGCGCGGACAATTCCTTTTTTTATGAAATAGATGCTTTGTTCAACGGTGCCTGCTTTCAGGAGAATATGTCCTTTGGGATAACGGACTTCGGTAATGAAATGAAGGATTTTCGCTTTCGACTGGTTAGGAAGTGCGTAGATGGTGTCAAGGATTGTTTCTATTTCTGTTTCCTGTGGCAATTGGATTGGTGCTTTTGGTAACATTACTGGTTTACTTCGGTTAATTTATGCTTCATATCGTCTCCACATTTTACAAGCTGTTCTATGAGTTTTTTGTCTGCTTCACGACTGATTATTTTGTTCCCCGACTGTTTTATTGCCAGGATTTTTGGAGTTGTAAATGAGATCGTGTAGACAGTGTCTGTATACGTCATTTTTGATGAATCAGACTCGAAATGCTCTGACGGATAGTTCTGATTGTATTTGTTCCGTTCGGGAAAATATTCCTGATAGACGATTTCAACGAACTGGCCCTGGTCGATATAAAATTTTTTTGATGAAAAACCAGCGTCAGTTGTAATTGTAGCATCAACCAAGACTAATTTTTTATTTAAATAATATCCGTCAAATCGATCACCACATGCAGACATGTCCGGATAAGATCGTTTGTCAAGTCCGTTTTGATTTTTTAGTTCATTGACTGTTTTAACATAGGTTGCGATTTTCGATGAAGAATATAATAGCGGATGTTTTTCTTTCAGCTCAAACTCCGGACAACAATAGCAATTCATATCACAACAAATATGGCTGTGGGCACAGTCTTTTTCAGAAAGCAGCTGCTGTGATGAACAACCAAAAAAAGTTGTAATTGCAATTATAAATAAGATGATGGTTACTTTCATTTTTTTGTTTTGTTCTGACGGGTCACGTAGTGTTCCGTCCGTTCCGACCTGGTTTAAACGTTAAGGAAATTAAACAGCCGATTTTAAATTCATCAATACTTTGCAGTTAAATAATTCATTACATTTTTCTGAGCGGCTACATTCATAGAGGTCACAGGCTGGCTGGTAAAGGGGCTTTTGTCGGCATCAACGGAAATGTCTTTTACAGAAACGGCTGGTGCACTTACGGTAGAATAGGATCTCTTTGCTTCCTCGGATGACTTCATTGTTGCGCTTACCTCATACCTGTCAGCATGGATGTCTGCGCTGGATACCATTTCAGAAGCTGTTTCAGCTTTGTAGCGGACAAGCGCCCTTGATTCTTCTTCCGCTTCTGCCTGTTCCATGAGGTCAGAATTTCCGTTAGCCGGGGCAATGCCGGGAGTCTTGGTCTTCCGCAGATTTTCCGGAGGAGTTTCTTTTGTTGAGATAACGGGGCTTTTTTCTTCCGGGGAATGATCCGTTGTTTTTTCAGCCGTTTTGGGAGCTGAGTTCTCCGCGAGATTCGTTTTTTCGGGAATTTCATTGTTATCCGGGAATATCCATACCGCGAAGCCGATAGCCAGAACAGCGGCAGCCTGGAAAACAGGATGGAAGTAGAAGGGCCTGGACCGTTGCCTGCCATGTGTGTTGACAAACAATTCATCCAGCTTCTGTTTTGTCGCTTCACGGGGAGCGATTTTAGGTCCTGTAGCAACGCTTTTCGAATGTGCCAGGACGTGTTTCATCGCCAGAAATTCGTGTTCATTTTTACAATATTCTGCCAGTTCAGTCAATTCCTTCGGATTCAGCTGATGGTATTCTTTTTCGATGATGATGTCAAAAATATCTTTAGCCATGATGCTTTGATTTTTCAGGTTGATAATGTACCAATTCTTCCGCAAGGTATTTTGTTGCGTAAAAAATGCGTGATTTAATTGTTCCTTCACTTATCTCCAGGATTTCAGCAATTTCTTTGATCGAAAGCCCTTCCATGTGCCGGAAAACAAATGCCTCTCTGTGTTTTTCATCCAGTTCATTAAGTTTTGCCTGGAATTCTTCACCAAACAGGGAGTGATGGGTCTGCTGCAATGCGTTTACGTTCTCATCTGCAATTGCCGAATACGCTTCCAGCCCGTTTGTAGTACCGGACCGGACCTGCTGCCGTTTGTATTCGTTCTTACACATATTGTTCGCTACTGAGTAAATCCATGTTTTAAAAGTCCTGGCCGTATCGAAGGATTCAGGCTTCTGAATGATCTTCGCAAATAAGTCGTGGACAAAATCTTCCGCCTTTTCCCTGTCTTTCCATAACATCCGGAAGAAGTAGTTGAGCAGGGGAGTGGCGTAGCGCTCATACAGATCATTGAATGCACGCTGATCTCCCGAAGCAATTTTCTGCATCAGTACTTCGTCGGTATATTCCTTGTATGATGGTCTGAATAACCTCATTTATTTCAATCCCAGATCAGTTAATAAATTCGCTTTCCTGATGTTTGTTCCCACCTGTCTGATCGTATTTCTGACAGCGTTTAACTGGTGGGAATTATTTTCCGATTCATAGTACCTGTACAGGTTGACCAGCAAGGGGAGGTAATTACCGGATAGTAGCTTCCCGTTTTCGGTTCTGCCGGAGCTGATGACGGATTTGTTTAATTTTCCCCATAATGCATTATTGCTCTTACTGTTTTCCACTGTTGTTTGCGAATAGTGGAATGCCAGTCCGACCGGGTAGAGGTTTTGTTCCAGTTCCGGGAAGTAATCCCGGGGAATGGTGAGTGCTAGGTAAATGCCCGGCTGCTCATTGAGCATGCAGAAATCTTGGATAAATTGTTTGTTGATGATACCGGATGCGGGAAGCGTGAATTTTTTTTGAATCAATCGATCCCTGTAATCCTTGCTTTGCAGCAAATGCATTGCAATCACCTGTACATCTTTCCGGTATTTTTCATTCAGCTGCAGGTGAAGAATGGGGTAGGTATCGTCAATGCCGTGAGTAACGAGTATCCCGTTTGCCGGGATGCTGGTGAGGACATCTCTGGCATAGCTGAAATCGTCCGTATTCCATTTGTTTTGCCGGGTGAGCTCTTTCAGGTCGGATGCAAGCGTCTTTTCATCATCTGACAGGTAGCTTATACCTGCGGATTGGAGCAGCACATACTGGTTTTTTGGCTGGATGGACTTTGCTTTTTCCAGGTAAGGCTTTTTTGAAAGGTCGTAATTCCCGGCAATAAACGTGCTCAGGTTGTAATCAAAACCATCGCCGTCTTCCAGGTACATCTGGTGAATATAGCTGTTCATCTGGTTTTGCTGCACTTTGGAAGGGTTTTTCTGGGCAGGGGATGAATTGGCCTGGTTGTAGATGATCAGGAACTCATTGAAAGCGCTGGTTGCACCGGCGGCCTGCTGGTCTGCTTCAACAGCAGCTTCTTTTGACATGGATTCTGCCTGGATGGAATTTGTAACACCATTCCTTTCTACAGGAGGCTGAGCAAATGCAAAGGAGCATCCGAGCAAAAAAATGATATGAATAGGACGTTTCATGTCTGTTGTTTTTCTTCTGTACAACCCAATTTCAAAATGGTTCAATTTTTTACCTGGAGAGTGGCATGTATTTCATCCAGGATACGTTTAACCCTGTTCTCGTCCACTGCCAGGAATGTTTCCGAGAAAAAAGAATCCTCATCTACGATGGTTTTTACGGTTCCTGAAAAATGCAGCGCGTCCGGTTCCACTTCACGGATGATCTTTGAAACATTGGAAGCGTTGATGCCACCGCCCGGCATCAGCTGGATCCTTCTACCGATGTAATTGTTCATTTCTTTCAGAATGGGGATTCCGTTTGAAATATTGCTGGCGAGCCCGGATGTAAGCAGCCTTGTAACCCCCGCACTGATCAGGATATCCAGGCGTTTTTGCCAGTCCAGGACACAGTCGTCAAAAGCCCGGTGGAACGTAACTTCCATTCCGTCCGCAGCGTCAATGAATGTTTTTAAAGCATCTTCGTCAATGGCCCGGTAGTTGTTCAAAGCTCCCACGACAATTCCTTTTGCACCCATGTTCTTCGCATTTTTGATGTCGGCTGTCATGATGGAAATCTCCTCTTTAGAATAGTAAAATCCACCTGGACGGGGGCGGATCAGTACATGTGTTTCGATTCCTGTCGTCACTGCATATTCGATCCTGCCTGCCGATGGGGTGATTCCACCCTGGACGAGGTTTTCGCACAATTCGATCCGGTCAAAATTCAATTCTTTTGCCAGTTTAATCGCAGTCACCGATGCTGCGCACAATTCTATTTTCATATCTTTTTAATTATCCTGCTCAATTTTTTATGTACAATTATTTCGTTTCAACATTATTCAAAGATCAATTCATCTAAGAATGTAAAGGGTTTATATCCTGCTCCCGGAAATCCGTCAGGGATGCTTTCCAATGGAGTTATGCGGAATTTCAATTGTTTTGCTTTTCCTTTTAACCGGATCTTCGTTTGTTCGCCCGATACCCTCTGCTCAGCGATTTTTTTCCATTTTTTCCCGTTGGATGAGGTGTATAGCTCAATGTGCAGGGGTAAATGGATCCATGATCCGGAAGCATCCAGCATACTCACCGTGACGGATCTGTATGTGATCTGCTTGTCCAGGGTGACGATGAATTCAACCATTCCTTCATTGAATCCCAGCCATTGTTTTCCGTTCCACGGGCGGTGCCCTGAAATTCCGTCTACCAGCGTCAGCTCTTTGTTCGTGGAGTAACGTTTGTGTGGAGGAGTGATAAAATCAACGTCCAATCCCAGTCCTTTGTGCCGGATCAGGTCAACGGAGGAAATGGAATTAAAATCCGCATCACTCGCTTCTATGTGCAAACGGTCCGCTCCGTTTTTTTTCCTGCTGAAATGCAGCTGATTCACCTGTAGGGAGTCTTCAGAGTGGAAAATTGTTCTTTCCGGGTGCGTGATGTGTGTAAAACGGGCTTTTTCCGGAGAAGCTGTCAGGGTAATGCCTGTTGTATTCTTTTCCAGTGAAAAAGTGGGTTTGGCAAAGGAGATCGAATAGTTGATGTTGCGGGCCGACAAAAGTGCCAGCTGCTTGTCTTTCAAAATGGAGAGGAACGAATGGTAGCTGGGCTTTTCCGTACTCCACAGGTTCTGGATCATTGCCAGTGCCCGTGGGTAAACCATGTATTCCACTTGTTTGAAATCGGGGATGTATTCCGTCCATAGATTTGCCTGTGCTCCAAGTATGTACTTTCTGTTTTCTTCTGAAATTGCTGCCGGAACAGGGTTGAACTCATATACTTTTTCCAGCGGTGTATACCCCCCGAACGCAATGGGCTCGTTTGAAGGTTCTCCCTGGTAGTGGTCAAAGTAGCAATGTGATCCGGGAGTCATTACGACTTCGTGCTGCTGGCTTGCTGCTTCGATACCTCCTTCTTCACCCCGCCAGCTCATCACCGCGGCATTCGGGCTCAGCCCTCCTTCCAGTATTTCGTCCCAACCGATCAGTTTACGGCCTTTCTCAGTGAGGAACCGGTCTATTTGCTGGATGAACCAGCTTTGTAATTCATGTTCGTCCCTGAGGTTGTATTTCCGGATATTGCTTTGACATTTTTCACACTGCTTCCAGCGTGTTTTCGGAGCTTCGTCACCGCCGATGTGAATGTATTGCGAAGGGAATAATTCCAGTACTTCGGACAGGATGTCCTGCAAAAAGGTGATCGTCTCTTCTCCGGAGCAGAAAATATCATCAAAAACTCCCCATAATCCTGTCACAGGTTGCCTTAAACCGGTACATGAATGTTCAGGGTAAGCGGCCAGTGCCGCTCTGCTGTGGCCGGGCATTTCTATTTCAGGGACAATGGTAACGCCCCTTGCCGCTGCATATTTTACGACTTCTTTTACCTGCTCTTGCGTGTAAAATCCGCCATATCGTTGTGTATTCCAGGTTCTGGGAACGGTGCTGTAATGATCATTCAGGGTCGAGTCTCTGAACCCCCCGATCTCTGTCAGCAACGGGTATTTTTTGATTTCGATCCGCCAGCCCTGGTCGTCGGTCAGGTGCCAGTGAAATGTGTTGTATTTGTAAAATGCCATTATATCGATGTAGCGTTTTACTTCGTCAACGGTGAAGAAGTGCCTGCAGACATCCAGGTGAAGGCCGCGCCATGGGAATTTTGCCCGATCTTTTAGCGTAAAAGGGTGAAGGACCGATTCTTCTCCATTGTCCTCGATCAATTGCAGCAGCGTGCTGTATGCGTACAAAAGACTGGCATCCGAGGTGTAGGATACATCGACAAATTTCCCGTCAAAAGACATTTCGTAATGATCATTTTCCTGATGGTTGTTTTCGGAATGATGAAACCGGACCTTTAAAGCGATGGGTGCTGATACCGGAGTCCTTTCTGACAGGTGTTTAAAGGTTTGATTCCAGAAATGTAAAACTTCAATTGTTTCAGTCGGAAGTGAAGTGATGTCTGCTGTGATCACCGTGAATTGATAAGGTTGTCCGTCCGATTTTTGATAGAATTCGGGGGTCGGGATCACTCCCGATTGCGGCAACGAGAAAAAATGCAGCCCTAAAGCACAGATCAGGAGGGGAAAAAATGGTTTCATTCTCTAGTAAAATAGATGTACTAAATTACGGAAAATAAAATGAACAGGCAACAAATTAACTTACAGGATTGATAAAATCATTTCCTGTTTATTATAATCCGCCAAAATTTGATTAATTTTAAAGTTTTGGCGGATTATAAATTTTGATATGACAAAGATCATTGGTCGGAAAAATGAAGTGAAACTTCTTCAAAATGCCTTGAATAGCAATAAGTCGGAGCTGATTGCCGTGTATGGAAGGAGAAGGGTCGGAAAAACATTTCTTATCCGGGAATGTTATAAGCAGCACCTGTTTTTTGAGGTGACAGGATTGTTCAATGGAACGATGAAAGACCAGTTGTCTAACTTTTCCAGGGAATTGTCGAAAGTAAAGGGAAGAGGGCAGCAGGAAATTTCCGTTCCGTCGGGGTGGCTGGAAGCGTTTTCATTACTGGAGCAGATTATTGATAAAGTGAGATCGAAGAAGAAAAAGGTCATCTTTATTGATGAATTTCCGTGGCTGGCAACAGCTAAGTCCCGGTTTCTGGGAGCTTTTGAGAATTTCTGGAACCACTACTGTACCAAAAGAAGCGACCTGGTAGTGGTGATCTGTGGATCCGCCGCTTCTTACATGGTTCAGAAAATCGTGAACAATAAGGGAGGGCTGCATAACCGGATCACGCAGAAGATCCGGCTGATGCCATTTGATTTGTCCGAAACAGAGCAGTTCCTGAAGTACAATGGGATCCGCTACACCCGCTATGATATCGCACAGTTATACATGGCGATCGGGGGAATTCCCCATTACCTGGATAAAGTAGAGAAGGGGATGAGCGTTGTCCAGAATATTGACAGCCTGTGCTTTGAGAAAGACGGTGTCCTGGCCGATGAATTCGACCGGTTATTCCGTTCACTGTTTGACAATTCCGAAAAATACTTGTTGATCGTGCGGACACTGGCAGGTTTCAACAGGGGAGTGACCCGGCAGGAGCTGATTGACAAGAGCGGGATTTCCGGAGGCGGTGATTTTTCATGGAAGCTCACCGAACTGATTGAATCCGGCTTTGTAAGCGAGTCACCGTTTTATAAGAATAAAAAACAATTGTCGCTTTATCGCCTGTCGGATGAATATTCACGGTTTTACCTGAAATTTATTCATGCGAACCAGGGAAATGGGGCGGGTACATGGCAGCGCCTATTCAAAAGCCAGTCGTATATCTCGTGGTCGGGATTCAGCTTTGAAAATCTTTGCCTGAAACACATTCAGCAACTGAAAAGAGCACTCCGGATAGACGCGATTTATTCCTTGAACAGCAGCTGGTTCAACAAGGACGCACAGGTGGATCTGCTGATCGACAGGGACGATAACATTATCAACATCTGTGAGATGAAATTTTACAATACTGTTTATACCATCGATAAGAAGACCTATAAAAATCTGCAGAACAAAATAGAAGCGTTTCAGCGTGATACGAATACCCGGAAAAATATTTTTCTTGTGATGATAACCACTCACGGGATCAAAACAAATGAATACAGCAATGAACTGGTCCAAAATTCACTGGATCTGAATAGCTTGTTTGAAGATTGACGGTTATTATAATCCGCCAAAACTTTATTTTTAAGGTAGTTTTGGCGGATTATGTTTTTTGTAAAATTCTTTTTTGAACTAAAATTTTAAAGCATGATTTGTTTATAAAATCCTTGATTTGTTCTCATTTAGTTAATCTTTTTAGCTATTTTTGGGACAGAAAATAAACACAATGAAATTATTGCAGGATAAAGTAGTTCTGATCACGGGAGCGTCCCGTGGAATCGGAAAGTCAATTGCGGAAGAATGTGTAAAACAGGGTGCAAAAGTAGCTTTCACATATTTGTCTTCCGAAGAAAAAGCCAAAGCGTTGGAAGCGGAATTATCTCAAAATGGCGGGACTGTAAAAGGATTCAGATCCGATGCCGCAAAATTTGATGAAGCACAGAAGCTGGTGGATGATGTCGTGGCAGCATTCGGCACAATTGACGTACTGGTAAATAATGCAGGTATTACCCGCGATACGTTGCTGATGCGCATGACAGAAGAACAGTGGGATGAAGTAATGAATACCAACCTGAAATCGGCATTCAATCTCACCAAAGCGGTTCAGCGTCCGATGCTGAAAGCAAAATCGGGGTCGATCATCAATATGTCATCTGTTGTTGGTGTCAGCGGGAATGCCGGACAGGCGAATTACGCAGCATCAAAGGCAGGTCTGATCGGATTTACGAAATCGGTAGCCCAGGAATTGGGTTCACGCAGTATCCGTTGCAACGCCATTGCTCCCGGATTCATCGAAACGGAAATGACAGAAGCCCTGGACCAAAAAGTTGTTGACGAATGGAGAAGTTCCATTCCACTGAAGCGTGGAGGGAAACCGGAAGATGTTGCCAACCTGGTGGTTTTCCTGGGGTCAGATATGTCGTCCTATATCACAGGCCAAACAATCAATGTTTGCGGTGGTATGCTCATGTAAAGCAACCATTTAATCAATACTTCAGGCCGGATAACAATCGTTGTCCGGCTTTTTTGTATTTACATGGTGTTCATTGCCAATTAGCTGACATCTATAATCCGCTTCCCGTTCTCATCCACTGTCATTTGTACGGTTACAGTGTTCAGAGGAAGCAGGTTTTTGATCCTGTCGGGCCATTCAATAAAGCAGTAAGCGGTATTTTCGTATAACATTTCTTCAATCCCGATATCGTACGCTTCTTCTTCATCTTCGATCCGGTACAGGTCAAAATGATACACTTTCCCGTACATCGGGCTTTCGTAAGTATTTACCAGCGAATAGGTCGGAGACCCTTCCGGGTTTTCAATACCCATTGCACGCAGAAGACCTAAAATGAAGGTGGTTTTCCCTGTTCCCATTTCAGCTTCAAAAGCAAATATTTTCCGGTGCCCGTAATCGGTCAGGAATTGGGATGCAACAGCCTGGATACTGTTAAGGTCGGGAATGATGTATTGCATGTTTCAGATTTGCGGGGTTATTTTTTTGTACGGAGCTGTTCCAGTAATTCAAGTTTTGATAAATCGGGAATGCTCGATTTCTTTATTCCATCTTCAATGCTGCATGTGACAATGGCATCGCCTTCGACACCGACCATTTGCCTGGTCTTTCCTTCCCGTAGCAGATCTACGGCTTTTGCCCCCATCCGTGTAGCGATGATCCGGTCTTTGGCAGAAGGGTTTCCTCCACGCTGAATGTGGCCCAGAATGGTACATCTCAGGTCGTAATCGGGTAGGAGGGGCTTTACCTTGTTCATAATGGTAACCGCATCCCCGGCATCATCTCCTTCTGCTACTATGATGATTGATCCCCTTTTTCCTTTGTTCTGTTCTTTGATCTGCTCCGCCAGCTTTGGAATATCCGTTACTTCTTCCGGGATCAGAACCGATTCCGCACCAGAAGCAATGGCTGTGTTCAGCGCGATAAAACCGGAATTCCGCCCCATTACCTCAACAAAAAACACACGGTGATGACTGCTGGCTGTATCGCGGATCTTATCTACTGCTTCTATCACTGTATTGAGAGCAGTATCGTAACCGATCGTATGATCTGTTCCGTAAATATCGTTATCGATCGTCCCCGGGATCCCGATAACAGGCAGATCGAATTCGTCACTGAGCGCCTTTGCTCCGGCAAATGAGCCGTCCCCGCCAATAACAATTAATCCGTCCACCTGCAATTCTTTCAGGTAACTGATTGCTTTCTGCCTCCCTTCTTTGGTTCTGAATGCTTTGCTTCTTGCTGTCCCCAGGACTGTTCCTCCTTTCTGAACAATATTATTCACGTCGGGATATCCCAGTGTGCTGCTCTTTTTATCAATCAGGCCCTGGAAACCATCTGAAATCCCAATGCATTCGATCTCATAATGCAGGCAGGATTTCACAATTGCCCGGATGCAGGCATTCATTCCCGGCGCATCACCTCCTGATGTTAAAACGGCGATTCTTTTTACGTTCATGGAATAAAGGTAAGCAATTATTGATAAATATGAAGGTGCCCGGAATGTCTTTTACAGGATGTCTTGTGCTAAAAAACAGAAGATAATTTTATTGAATGGATGGTTGCTCTGGTCAGATAGTGCTGCATACCGATCTCAAAAAAATATCAAAAACCAAAAACGCCCACTTTTCAGCGGGCGTTCTCTCTTTATCTTTTATGCATCGATTTTCGCATATTTCGCGTTCTTTTCGATGAACTCCCGTCTTGGCGGAACATCATCTCCCATCAGCATCGAGAAAATCTGGTCAGCTTCTGCTGCGTTTTCAATCGTTACCTGGCGCAATGTTCTTCCTTCCGGGTTCATGGTCGTTTCCCACAGCTGCTCAGCGTTCATCTCTCCCAAACCTTTGTAACGCTGTACGTTGACGGAAGAATCAGAGCCTGAACCTTTCATCTGCTGGATCAGCAGATCGCGCTGATCATCTGTCCATGCGTATTGAGCCTTGTTCCCTTTCTTCACCTGATACAATGGAGGAGTTGCGATGTAAATGTATCCCAGCTCGATCAGCTCTTTCATAAAACGGAACAGGAATGTCAGGATCAGCGTTTCAATGTGGCTTCCATCCACATCGGCATCACACATGATGATCAGCTTGTGATAACGTAACTTTTCCAGGTTCAATGCCTTGGAATCCTCTTCCGTACCGATTCTTACTCCGAGGGCAGTATAGATATTTTTGATCTCTTCGTTTTCGAAGATTTTGTATTGCATTGCTTTTTCTACGTTCAGGATCTTACCTCTAAGCGGCATGATCGCCTGGAAATGACGGTCACGTCCTTGTTTTGCAGTACCACCCGCAGAATCTCCCTCGACAAGGAATAATTCGCTTTCTGCCGGATCCTTTGAAGCGCAGTCAGCTAATTTGCCCGGAAGTCCCGAACCTGACATGACGTTCTTCCGCTGAACCATCTCACGTGCTTTCCGTGCTGCCTGGCGTGCTTTTGCGGCTAAGATTACTTTGTAAACGATTTGCTTGGCTTCATTTGGATGCTCTTCCAGGTAATCGGACAGCATTTCGGAAACCGCCTGGCTTACGGGAGCAGTTACTTCCCTGTTACCCAATTTTGTTTTTGTCTGACCTTCAAACTGAGGTTCCGCGACTTTGACCGATACGACGGCAGTTAACCCTTCACGGAAGTCATCCCCTTCAATTTCAACTTTCTCTTTTGCAAGCATCCCGGAATCGGTGGCATACTTTTTCAATGTATTTGTAAGACCTCTCCTGAACCCGGAAAGGTGTGTACCTCCTTCGTGGGTGTTAATGTTATTTACGTACGCCTGGATGTTCTCTGTATAGGACGTGTTGTAGGTCAGTGCCACTTCTACAGGAATTCCGTCTTTTTCTCCTTCGAAGTAGATGACATCCTGTACCAGCGCTTCCCTGTTCCTGTCCAGATACTGAGCGAACTCTTTCAATCCTCCTTCGGAATAGAACTTGGTTGAAACAAAATTTCCTTTTTCATCCAGCTCTCTTCTGTCAGTCAGAGTAATGCGGATCCCTTTGTTCAGGAACGCCAGCTCCCGCATTCTTGCTGCAAGCGTATCATAATTATAGGTTGTTTCTTCAAAGATTGAACTGTCGGGCTTGAATGTTACGATCGTTCCGGTGATATCGGAAGTACCGATTTCTCTGACTGAGTACAATGGTTTCCCGATGGAATACTCCTGTTCAAATATTTTTCCTTCCCGGTGAACTTCCGCTCTCAGGTGAGTTGACAGCGCGTTTACACACGATACCCCGACTCCGTGCAGACCCCCGGACACTTTGTAGGTATCTTTATCGAATTTACCTCCGGCGTGCAATACTGTCATTACGACTTCCAGAGCTGATCGTTTTTCTTTGGTGTGCATTGCCGTAGGAATACCACGGCCATTATCCTTTACAGTAATGGAGTTGTCCTCATTGATGGATACTTCTATCGTATCACAATGCCCTGCCAGGGCTTCATCGATGGAGTTGTCAACAACTTCATACACAAGGTGGTGCAATCCTTTGATCCCAACATCCCCGATGTACATTGCCGGACGTTTCCGGACTGCCTCCAATCCTTCCAGGATCTGAATATTATCTGCTGAATATTCCTGTTTTTTTAAGTCTTCACTCATTGTCTTTTATTTTGACCTGATGTAAATATTATTAACGTGCAAAAATACGGAATTAAAACTGTAAAAACTAATAAAGCAAAGGAGTTGTGAATAGATTTATCAACAATTAATTAACGATTCTGAAATATTGATTTCAGGCTGTTGAGATACTTTTATCTCAATCAAAAAAGGCCATCCCGATGAATGGATGACCTTTCTGAAAATGACAGATAACTGTATTGTCAATTTACAATTTCGTTGTACGTTTGCTTGAAATCGTCGTCGTCCTCAAACCATTGTGCCACTTTATTTAAAATATTTCTGGCATCCTCTACTTTCTTGATCGAAACGTAGCATTCCGCTGTCTGTGTTGCTCCCAGGCTCAGCATTCTTTTATCGCCATCAGACCAGCCGTCAATGGATGTAATGGTTTTGAGCTGCCCGTCAACTGTTTTCCACAGAGAGAAAGCCGTAGTCTTGTCATCTGTTTTAAATTTACAAACTCCCTCCAGTAACATTTGACCGGTCAGGTTAGCGGAAACTTTTTTATAGCTGTTGACCCAGCTGAAAGCCTTGCGGTAGTTTCCTCCGGAAATTTCATTTTCGATCTGCTCAACCAATGATCCCTGGATCTCATCCAGGAACTCGGCATTGTCCTCTTCGCCCATTACAGAGCCTGTCTTATCGAATTTCATAGCTTTGCTCAAAGCATTGATCGCATCCTTATAGGCATTCTTGAAAACAGGATCAGCGTCACCTTTCAGGTGGATCTTGTACAGTCCTTTCGCCAGCCAGATGTACGGCCAGACGTCCTTTTTCGTGTTGTCGGCATTCGTATATTTTTCAGCTGCCTTTGCCAGTTTCTCATAGTTTCCGTCTGCGTAAAGGATCCGCAGCTCATCATACTCTTTCTGACCGAACCCGATGTTCAGCGACAGGAACAAAATTAAAGTACTAAGTATATTTTTCATTTGTTTTAGTTTTAAACATGGTTAACAACGTTTCAAGAATTGTGCCGAATGTACTAAAAAAAGGAATCAATAGCAAAAAAACCAGTTTTTTTACTCTGAAACACTTTGAATTAGCAACCGCAATAAATCCTGGGCGGCTTTTGAGATTTTAGTCCCGGGGCCGTAGATTCCGAATACGCCGGCTTTTTCCAGGAATTCATAATCTCCTTGCGGGATGACTCCCCCTGCAACAACCATGATATCCTCCCTTCCCTGTTTTTTTAATTCTTCGATTACCTGGGGAACCAATGTTTTGTGCCCGGCGGCAAGAGAAGAGACGCCAAGGATATGAACATCGTTCTCGATGGCCTGGCGGGCAGCTTCCTCAGGAGTCTGAAACAGGGGGCCGATATCCACATCGAACCCAATGTCTGCATAGGCTGTTGCTACAACCTTGGCTCCCCGGTCGTGGCCGTCCTGTCCCATTTTGGCGATCATGATACGAGGCCTGCGTCCTTCCAGCTTCGTAAATTGCTCGACCATTTCTTTTGCCAGCTCAAAATCCTTATCATTCATAGCTTCTGATGAATAAACACCGCTGATAGAGCGGATTGTCGCTTTAAAACGTCCGAAGGCATCTTCCATCGCGTCTGAAATCTCTCCTAATGAGGCACGTTCCCTTGCACATTCGATCGCCAAAGCGAGTAAATTACCATTTCCTGTTTCGGCTGCGGCTTTCAGGTCTGCCAATGCCTGTTGTACCTTTTCCTGGTTGCGTTCGGCACGCATTCTTGTCAGCCGTTCGATCTGTGCGTTTCGCACTGCCGTATTGTCTACTTCGAGTATTTCCAGCGGGTCGTTATCCGTTACTTCATAGCGGTTTACCCCGATAATGATGTCTTTTCCCGAATCGATTCTGGCCTGTTTTCTTGCCGCTGCTTCTTCAATTCTCATTTTCGGAAGCCCGGTTTCGATCGCTTTTGCCATTCCGCCCAGCTCTTCGACCTCCTGGATCAGCGCCCACGCCTGCTCGATCAGCTCTTCCGTTAATTTCTCAATGTAGTAGCTTCCTCCGGCGGGATCGATGAAATCAGTAATTCCCGTTTCTTTTTGTATGTATATCTGGGTGTTGCGGGCAATACGTGCAGAAAAATCCGTAGGTAAAGCGATCGCTTCATCCAGTGCGTTGGTATGAAGTGACTGTGTTCCTCCTAATGCAGCGCCCAATGCTTCAATGCATGTCCGGGCTACGTTGTTAAACGGATCCTGTTCTGTCAAACTCCATCCGGAAGTCTGGCAATGTGTTCTTAATGCCAGTGATTTATCGCTCTTCGGGTTGAACTGTTTTACGAGCTTTGCCCAGATCATACGGCCTGCCCTCATCTTGGCAATTTCCATGTTGTGGTTCATACCGATGGCCCAGAAGAAGCTAAGGCGCGGCGCGAAGTCATCAATGTTGATTCCCGCTTTGATTCCCGCACGCAGGTACTCCAGTCCGTCTGCCAGGGTATAGGCCAGCTCAATCGCAGCGGTTGCTCCGGCTTCCTGCATGTGGTATCCGGATATGGAAATGGAATTGAAACGGGGCATCTTCTGTGAAGTGTATTCGAAGATGTCGGCAATGATCTTCATGGAAGGATCAGGGGGGTAGATATAGGTATTACGTACCATGAATTCTTTCAGAATGTCATTCTGGATGGTTCCTGAAAGCTGTTCCTGTTTTACGCCCTGCTCTTCTGCCGCAACAATGTAAAATGCCATGATCGGTATGACGGCTCCGTTCATGGTCATCGAAACGGACATTTCATCCAACGGGATCTGGTCGAATAAGACTTTCATATCCAGTACGGAATCAATGGCTACTCCCGCTTTTCCTACGTCTCCGAACACACGTGGGTGGTCGGAATCGTACCCTCTGTGAGTCGCCAGGTCAAATGCTACTGATAATCCTTTTTGTCCTGCGGCTAAGTTTCTCCGGTAGAATGCATTGGATTCCTCTGCTGTTGAGAAGCCGGCATACTGGCGAATCGTCCAGGGACGAATGGCATACATGGATGAATATGGCCCTCTGAGGAATGGAGCGATCCCGGAAACATACCCGATGTGTTCTGTTGAACGGATGTCTTCGCCGGTATAATAATTTTTTAAGTCGATTTTTTCCGCCGTAGTAAAAACAGTTTCTGCATCCCTGTTCGTTACCGTTACATTGGTTGTTCTCCAGTCGATATTTCGGAAATTTTTTCTGCTCATATGTCTGTTCTTATATGGACTGTTCTAAATTCACATGACTTAATCCGAGGTAATCCCCAAACTCCAGCCATTCATTTGTTTCGGTGACAGGATTCGGAAAAATGTTGATCCCGATTAAAGAATCGGATTGGTCGGTGATGCGTTGTTTTCTTAAAGCTGCTTTTCCTGACACGGAAGAAGTCATAAGTTGAATGGCTTCGTTCGCGGAAATTCCTCCCAATTCTTCAGTTTGCTGAAATAAATGCCACGCCTTGTCTGCGATTTCGTTTGTGAGGAATTCAAGTACGTAGCTGCCGCCCAGTGGGTCAATCACTTTATCCAGGTAACTCTCTTCCTGTAAAATAAGAGGAATGTTAACAGCCATGCGGGTAGACAATGTGGTGGCTCCTTTTACGGAGTGGCTGTCGTAGGGCTGGACACACAGCGCATGAACGCCTCCGAATGCTAGGCTCATCGCTTCGGTTGTCTGCCGTAACAGGTTGGTATACGGGTCTTTGAGTGATTTGTTGGTAAACCCTGTTATTCCCGTAATACGGGCAGAAAATGAGCAATTGTGTTCCGGCTGGTATTCCTCGATGATCCTTGCCCACAACAGGCGCAATGCCCGTATCTTGGCAATTTCGTAGAAATAAACAGCTCCTGCGCCAACATTGAAGTGAATACAGGCAGCAGCTTCGTCGGTCGACAATCCGTGCCGGATCAGTGTTGACAAAAACTCGTGCGCAACCGACAGGCAGTATCCTGTCTCCTGCCAGGTAGTGCTTCCACATTGCTGGAGGCTGTAGCCGTTGGCAACGAAAATGTAACGCTGTTTTTCTTTAAGTGACGCCGCAAGGTCGCTCCATTGATCCGGGTGAATATCCGCTAATTCAAGTTCGAAGAAGATGGTGGAGAGCGCTTCCTCTTTAAAATGATCCAAAGCCGAGAAGTAGAGCCGGGGATCAGTGATTTTAAATGTGGTCTGAATGTATTGAAGCTGGATTTCGTTGGTAAGCTTGCTCCAGTCAACGGTATCGGTCGTTAGTTCAAACCGCAGTGCTGTAGCTCCCAGGTTCAGCAGATTCAGTGCCTTTCTGTTTGCTTCGGACACTTCTCTCACAACGATCGTTCCCAGGTTTTCCCATGTATTGTCCGTAGCATGAATGCCTCTTACATACGGATTATTAAATCCCTCAGGTACTTTTGTGTTTCCGGAATCCTGATGCTGGTAGGAATTGAAATCCAATTCCTCGATGATGTCTTTTCTCTGCAGTAATTCTTCAGATTGGCCTTTTAAATCCTTCTTCAGCTGATTGACCCAATCAGTGTAGCCAGGTTTTGAAAATTCTTCAAATAATTTGCCCATTTTGCCTTAATAATCTTTTCTAATCGTGTATGTCAGTTTGTGTAGCCGGTAAATTGTTTCTTACCATCAGGTAAACAACCGTTGAAATCATTGTCGTTACTACCGGGGCGATCACAATTCCTATGTATGAGACTTCCCAAAAGTACGGAAAATAATACAATAGTTTAAATATTATCCCTGTAATCGTTATGAGCAGGATATTGGAAAAAGCGAACCGAAGGCTTCCCGGCACACTTATTTCATAGCGTTCAAGGCTGTGGTCATAAAATGAAAAACCAAAGAAGAACGCACTGATCAGAAACGCGATGACTTCGTAGATGATGGTGTCGCTGATGCCCGTAACCAGGCAGATGAACCACCATATACCGACAAACACCAGCTGGAGCAGCAGGGCGATCAGAACAATGAAAATCATCCGGATAAGATCGTTGATGACCCGGATAATACTAAATGAGAATTTAGTTCCCGTTAGCCTGGTATCGAGTTTTTCAGAGAGGATCGTGTTAAAGGGGGAGAGGATGGTGAGAATGAAGAAAATGTACAGCTGGACCACTATAAAATCCACTACCGAACCGACTTTTGAAAGCACGACTGAAAACCAGCCGGTGCTTTCCACAGTAGCAGGATCTCCGAACACCAGGTTCGCGAAAAAGCTCACTAATAAAAACAGCGTAGTGATAAGTATTGCGGGAACGAAATAAATCAGGAAATTACCTTTCGATAATTGCTCAGCTACAATCTTAACTGCATCAATGTGATACTTGATCGGGTTTTTCATTTTTCATATGCTTGCGGAATTGCGAATTTATGTTTATTTTAGCCAAACAAAAAATATTGCGATTGTTTTTTGGCATCGTTTTTGAAAATGGCTTTTAAAACATTAAAATTATAAAAATATGAAATCGATAAAAACAGGAATGCTCGGAGTAGCTTTGTTAATAGGAGCACATGTGAATGCTCAGGCAGAACAGGCACCCGCTCAAAAAGAAGGGGCAGAAACAAAAAAGGAGGCTTCCAAGGTTGAAGGGACGGCACCAGTGCCTGTAACAACGCCAAATACCAAGATGAGAACGAAACAGTTTGAGGCTATGGCAACAGAGCAAAAAAAGCCGGTCTCTCAGGATCCGGGGAAAGAAAAATAATAATAGCTCAATAGAATATAGATCTGAAAGAATGGAGGAAACCGTTGGAGGTTCCTCCATTTTGTTTTTAAAGACCGGGCATTTGAGGAAGAAAATATTAACTTTGATTTTATTGTTAAAACCAATCGATTCAATTGTCGGATAAACACCATATTTTAATACTCAGTTCATGGTTTCCCACGGCTGAAGAACCATTCCTGGGAAATTTTGTCATATTCCAGGCAAATTTGCTGGCACGTGATTACAATGTCAGTTTTATACGGCTGTTCTCAGACCGGCAGCAGATCAAATCAGGAATTGAGAACGATGTCAAATTCAGGTTCATTGATGTGGTTTACCGGAAATCCTGGAATCCTTTAATAACTTACCTTTCCAAAAGGAAAGCGCTGAAAAAAGCACTGGCTTTGGCCGGTGAGGTACAGCTCATCCATGCCCATGTATCTTACCCCGACGGATGGCTGTTCCGGCTGGCGAAGAAGCAATTGAACAGGCCGATGGTGCTGACAGAGCACGGAAGTTATTGGGGAGAAGGAAGAAAGTGGGATGCTCGGATGCGGAATGCGGTGGTGAACGCGGTGAGAAGTGCAGATGTGCTTGTGGCAGTCTCTTCTTTTCTTGCCGGGGATATCAACAAACGATTTCCTGAGGTTAAACCGGTTGTGATCGGAAATCCTGTTGATCTGGAACAATTCCGTATTACCGGGAAGCCGGCAGAATGCATTGATTTTTTACACATTTCCACGTTGGATAAGATCAAGAATGTGGAACCGGTGATCCGGGCCTTTTCCAACATCGTAAAAAGATTTCCCGGGCTAAGGCTTACCATCGTATCGGATACAGATTACACGGACTGCCAGGAACTGGCAGATAGCCTGGGAGTTGCCGGAAGTATTTTTTTCTGCGGTCCTGTGGCTCATGACGACGTATCGGGGTTTTATCAAAAGGCGGATTGCCTGATCATGAATTCCCTGTACGAAAGCTTTTCAATCGTTATCGCGGAAGCATGGGCCAGTGGTATCCCCGTTATCTCCACACCGGTTGGAATCGCTACCGGAATGACGGCCGACCTGGGAATCCTGACAGACGGAACAGAGCAGGAAATCGAAAGGGCGATCCAGACTTACCTGGAAAGAAAAGGTGATTTTGATCCGGTGGTGATCCGGAAACATGCAGCACGCTATTCCACTGAAAACATACTTCAAAAGTTAAAAGCGGTATATGAACGGTTGCTGAGTTAACTTTTTATTTCCTATTTTAGCAACATTCTAAAAAGCAATATTTCTTAAAAACGAATAGATAAATTATGAAAAAAAATCCTTTTTATTTTTTGATCGGAGCTTCGCTATTGGCTTCTTGTTCGTCTCCACAGAACAAAAAAGAGCCGGAGGAATTGAAAACGATTGATGTAAGCTATATCAGCAAAACTGTAAAACCGACAGAAGATTTCTTTTTGTTTGCCAACGAAAACTGGATAAAGAATAACCCGGTCCCCGCATCAGAGTCCCGTTGGGGAAGTTTCAATGAGCTGGAACAGGAGAACAATAAGAAACTGACCGATATTCTGGAAGGATTCAAAAAAGCGAACGCTAAAAAAGGAACAAAGGAACAATTGCTGGGAGATTTCTATGCTTCGTACATAGATATGGACACAAGGACTAAAAAGGGTGTTGCTCCGATCCGGCAGGAGCTGGATGAAATTTTAGCTGTTTCAGGCAAGGAGCAATTATCGCAGGTCGTGGCAAATCTGCACAAACAGGGAGTCGGAGCGTTCTTTGGTTTTGGCGTGGATCAGGATCTGAAGAATGTAGAAAGCCACATTTCTTATTTCGGGCAGGGAGGAATCGGGCTTCCAAACAGGGATTATTACAAAGATGCTACTAAAGCAGACGTGCGGGAAGCGTACCAGAAATTTATCGGAGATGCTTTTGTACTGGCTAAATTGACAGGTGAACCGGCACAAGGCAATCAGAATATGAAAGTCGCAAATGTTTACCGCATTGAGGACAAGCTGGCCACAGTCATGTTGAAGCCTGCAGAGATGCGTATTCCCGAGTTGACCTATAACAAATACGGAAAAGAACAATTTGTAAAAGGATTTAAAAATTTTGATTTCAACGCTTACCTGAAAGCGATCGGTTCACAGGGATTCGATACCTTGATTGTTGACAATACAAAATATACTGCCCAGGTGGATAAAATAATCAGGGAAGAATCACTGGATGCGCTGAAAGATTATTTATTGTGGCAGACGTTGTCGCACTACATGGGAAGTTTAGGGGATGATTTTGTTGACCTGGATTTTGATTTTCACGGGAAAACCCTCAGTGGTAAAAAAGAAATGAAACCGATCAATGAACGTGCGATCGAAAAAATTACACGCAGCAGTTTCGGCGAAATGCTGGGAAAAGCGTTTGTTGATAAATATTTTTCGGAAGCTGCGCAGAAACGTGTCAACGAAATGGTTGATAATTTAAAAACGGTTTACAAAGAGCGCATTGAAAATTTATCGTGGATGTCAGCAGAAACAAAAAAAGAAGCTGTGGGCAAACTACAGTCTTTTGGACGAAAACTGGGCTTCCCTGAAAAATGGGAAGATTTCAGCTCCTTGAATTTCAAAGCAGATGATTATGTCGGAAACCTGAGAGAAGTTGCTAAGTACGACCACTATAAGAATATGAAAAAACTCAACGAAAAGGTGGACCGTGACGAATGGCACATGCCGGCTCATATGGTAAACGCGTATTATCACCCATTGTTGAATGAGATCGCTTTCCCTGCCGGGATCATGCAGCCTCCTTTCTTCGATAACGATGCCGAAGATGCGGTAAACTACGGAAGGATCGGAATGGTGATCGGGCACGAGTTTACACATGGATTTGACGATATGGGATCTAAATTCGCCGCGGACGGAAGCTTTAAAAACTGGTGGACGGAAGCCGACAGGAAGGCATTTGAAGCGAAGACCAAAGTATTCGGAGAGACATTCTCCAATTTCTGCCCGTTTGAAGGCCACTGTGTAAATCCTGACCTGACAATGGGAGAGAACATTGCCGACCTGGGAGGATTGACCATGGCTTATTACGCGTATGAACGTACGGAAGAGTTTAAGAAAGGAGAAGTGAGAGAAGGATATACACCAGCTCAACGATTCTTCATCGCGTATGCCCAGTTGTGGAAGATCAATTACACAGACGCGGAGCTGAAAAAACGACTGGCTACCGATCCGCATTCCCCGGGCATGTACAGGATCAACGGCCCGCTGAAAAACTGTCCTGAATTCTTTGAAGCATTCAATGTGAAAGAAGGAGACCCGATGCGCAACCCGAAAGATAAGGTGGCAGCGATCTGGTAATCGGTTACAGAAAATAGGATTTGAGTGTGGGTATTTCAGCAGAAGTACCCACATTTTTTATGAAATTATGTCAATAAAAAGTTCACAATAATTTTATTTTATACAGGCAGAATAAAAAAAATATTGTAATATTGCACCGTCCAAAGGCAGTTTCCATTTCGCTTTTGACAATTATCATTCCTTTTTATTTTGAACTAAAAACACATTATACCCATTATTTATGGATAAAAAAACGTTGGAAAGCAAAAAGCTTTCAGACTTAAAAGAAATAGCAACAACTTTAGGTATTTCTACAGACGGCTTGAAAAAAGCTCAGATCATTGACATGATTGTAGACGGAAATCCGGCCGCTGAGAGTCAGGCCGAAACCGGAGAAAAAGCTACTACTGAAAAAGCGGCAAGAGGCCGGAAGAGAAAAACTGCGGTTGCAGATGAAAAAGCTCAGGGGGAGTTATTTACAGAAGCTCCTGCTGAAAAGAAAGTGCAGCCGGTAAAAGAAAAGAAAGAAAAATCAGAGATTGAAGCGGACCAGCCGAAGACAGAAGAAGAAAATAAGCCGAAAGGGAGAAACCTCCTGGCAATGGCGACAGGACGCAGGCCGTCAGCCGCACAGGACCAACAGGTCAAAGAGGCTGTAGTCGAAACAGCAGAACCGGAACCACGACAGGAAAGACCTCAACACCAGCAGAATCAACAACGATTCCAGGACAACACAAACCGCCAGAACAATCCCCATCAGAATAACAAGAATCGCCAGCATCAGCAGGAACAAATTCAGGTTGAGGAGAAAGACGATGCATATGACCTGGTAGGGATCGTTTCCGCAGAAGGAGTTCTGGAAGTGATCCAGGATGGATACGGGTTTTTGAGATCTTCGGACTATAATTACCTGCCTTCTCCGGATGACATTTATGTCAGCCAGAGCCAGATCAAGCTGTTCGGGTTGAAAACAGGTGATACCGTAAAAGGAACGATCCGTCCGCCGAAAGAAGGTGAAAAATACTTTCCGCTGGTAAAGGTAGAGTCAATCAATGGACGTGATCCGTCCTATATCCGTGATCGTGTGCCTTTCCAATATTTAACTCCGCTTTTCCCGGACGAGAAATTCAAGCTGACAGGGCATTCGCAGGAAACGCTTTCCACACGTGTGATGGACCTGTTCGCGCCGATCGGGAAAGGACAGCGTGGAATGATCGTTGCCCAGCCGAAGACCGGTAAAACCATGTTATTGAAAGATGTCGCAAATGCAATTGCGGCGAATCATCCTGAAACGTACCTGATCGTCTTGCTGATCGATGAGCGCCCGGAGGAAGTAACGGACATGGCCCGCAGCGTAAAAGCGGAAGTCATTGCCTCGACATTTGACGAACCGGCAGAACGCCACGTGAAAGTTGCCAATATGGTACTGGAAAAAGCGAAGCGGATGGTTGAGTGCGGACACGATGTGTGTATCCTGCTGGATTCCATTACCCGTTTGGCCCGTGCGTACAACACCGTTTCTCCTGCTTCCGGAAAAGTGCTTTCAGGTGGGGTCGATGCGAATGCATTGCACAAGCCGAAACGTTTCTTCGGTTCTGCCAGGAAGATCGAGAACGGAGGTTCTCTTTCCATATTGGCGACAGCGCTGACCGATACAGGTTCCAAAATGGATGAAGTGATCTTCGAAGAATTTAAAGGTACGGGAAACATGGAATTGCAGCTTGACCGTAAGATCGCGAACAGAAGAATTTACCCGGCGATTGATATCACCGCTTCGGGAACACGCCGTGAAGACCTGCTTGTTTCAAAAGATGTATTGCAGCGGGTATGGCTGATGCGTAAGTTCATCGCGGATATGAATCCTGTTGAAGCGATGGAGTTTATGAAGGAACGTATGGAAGGTACACTGTCCAACGAAGAGTTCCTGGTTTCAATGAACGGTTAATTATCAGAATAAACGATGAAAGTTACCATAAAAACGGCAATCATATGTGCCCTGGCATGGATCAGCTTTAAATTATTGGGGTATCAGTTGGGATGGAACATTCCCGACTATACCTCTCTTTTTGTGCTGAGCAATATGCTTGCGCTTCTTGTGGCAGTTTCAGTAGGATTGTACCTGCAAAAACGTAAAAGGGAAGAAGACGACAACATGCTTACCGATATCAAGAATGGTATGACATCCGGTGTGGTCTACGCGTTTATCGTCAGTGCTTTCCTGTATTTCTACTACGAAAAAATAGATCCCGGTTACAATAATAAGATCATTGCGGAGCGGGAAATGTATTTTAAGACAATCATTGATGATCCGGTTAAGCTGAAAGAGCTCAAAGCCTCCAATAAAGACCTGGAAGTAATGACAAAAGAGGAAATCATGGAAAAATTCAGGGAAACTCCTCAAATGCTGTTTTCCGGGACATTCATGATGACGTATGGCGTACTATCCATGCTGATGCTTTCAACACTGTACAGTATCCTGGTAACCGTTATTTTCAGAAAAGTGCTGTTCAGGTGACGGCACCTTAAAACCCGGTATTCCTGTGGAAAATGACCTGTTGGACAGCGGACTGGATGCCCGTAAAAAACAACCCCGGACGAGCATTTTCCGGCTTAGCGCTGCGGTTATTTTTATCTTGCTGATCCTGGGTCTTATTGCTATTTCATTTTCCGTTTTTCAGTCTCCTCCCAGCCTGGGTTACCTGTTAATTTTCTATTGTGCGGTCGCAATGGCTGTTTTGGGAATCATCGTTGCGGTACTGCTAAACGGATTCAGAAGGACGCTGTCTGCAGTTACTGTATTAGGATCTTCACTGGTTATCATCCTGACTCTTTTTATAGAGGAAAACAGTGAATTTGTGATGGTCCTGGGACAGTTTGTTACGGGAGTGGCCTTTCTTGCCAACCTGGTAATGATGTTCATCATCGCACTGAAAAAGGAGAAGGAGGTTTAACCTTTCTTATGAACTCCATAAATCATTATTTCTGTTAAAAGTAGTACATTTGGCGGTGTTATCCGATAAATAATGCTATCAAAAGCCGAACAAAAAGAGAAAAACAGCCTTTTCTGGGGAGCGTTCAAAACCAGGATGAAAAAGCACATGTCCAGTACGGGCAGGCGGATCAATTGGCTGAATTATCCTACGGAAGCAAAGGAATTATACCTTCGGTTGCACGCAGACGGGAAATCCTGCGCGGTGTATTTTGATATCCAGTGCAAAGACGAAGGAGTGCGGGAGGTGATCTGGGAGCAGATGGGAGAGCTGAAAGCGGTATTGCTCGCGGAAATGTCGGACGAAGGAGAGTGGATTGAAAATTATACAGGCCCTGACGGAAGGCTGATTTCACGCATACAATGGGTCCGGACAGACCTGAATTATTTCAAAGAAGAGGACATTCCTCTCATCTATGATTTTATGAAAGAAAAGCTCATTGCCTTTGACCGGTTCTACCAGGAATATAAAGACATCCTTTTACATTTATTGGACTAATCGGGAGAAATAGAAAAACAAATATGTATTTTTGAAATATGAAACATCTTTTTTATACGGTAAGTATTATCCTCGCTTCATCAATTGGAAGCAGTATCATTGCGCAAACCACGGTTTTGGACGAAAACTTCGATGCCGGGATTCCAGCTTCTTTTTTGTTGTACAACAATGACGGATATACACCTCACGCAGATGTTTCCGAATATTCGGATGCCTGGATTTCAAAGCAGGACCCGGATGATGATGCCAATACCGTAGCATCTGCCACTTCTTATTTCGATCAGCCGGGAATGGCGGACAGGTGGATGGTTGCTCCGTCACTGACACTGGGGGCTTTTGGAAATACATTATCGTGGGTAGGAAAATCACATGATGCGTCCTATTCGGAAAACTACCTGGTACTGCTTTCTACGACAGGTACAGCGGTGGAAGACTTTACAGATACACTTGAAGCTGTTATCAACGAGGACGTTTACTGGACCAGTCACTCGGTCAATTTATCCGAAAAAGGGTATGACGGGCAGACGGTTCATATCGCATTTGTGTTGCGAACGATCGACGGGTTTAAATTCTATATGGATTCGTTGAAAGTTACGAAAGAAGACCCGGTAGGAGTAGAGGCAATCGTTCCTGGAGTTGCATTCAGATTGTACCCGAATCCTGCTACGGAAAAGATCATGTTCCAGTCTGAATTCCCTGTTCAGCAGGCAATCGTGCGGGACTTGAACGGAGCTGTCATGCTGCAGGCCGGCAGTGATAATGAAATTGACGTGAGAAACCTCTCTGCCGGTGTTTATTTCCTGGAATTGATTCATTCCGAGGGAATTTCTTCCCAGCGGTTTGTAAAGCAGTAGCGGACTGAAACCTGTGGCTGTGTTGCCACGAGTTTGGTTTCCGGTTAATTGCTGATAGTATCATTAAGGACACAGATCCGTAAAAATCATGCTTTTATTGGAAATTATCCAGTACATCCGTAGTGGAGAAATTCCTGTTCCGTTTAAAAGGTATTCTGAATTTCACGATTGCAGCGATCAAAAACAAAACAGAGGCAATAGCGTGCAGGTAGAACCCTATTCCGGCTTCAGATTTACAGTAAAGACAAAATGCTGCGACCAGGAAGTAGAACGGAATAGCAGGAAATGCCAGTAAAACAGCTGAAATGAGGATGAACCACCGGCTGGAATTGGAATGTTTTACAGAGTTGAATACCATCAGTAGCAGAATCGGAACCAGGCTGAATAACGGAGCGATCAGCTCGATTCCTGAAGTGTATTTTAATTCGTCGCCCGAAGGCATTACACTTGTCACCACGCTGTAATTGGTGCTTTCAACCCGGTATGGCAGGATAAGGCTGACGGCATAAATGCAGCAGGCAATCCAGCAGATTAAAGTAGCCTGTTTTTGTTGTCTGTTCATCGGAGTGCTTTAATGCATTAAAAGTAACATATTTTTGCACTGGCGAGAATATTGCTTTTGTGCAAATCAATCTTTACATTTGTCAGGGATTTCAAAACAAGGTATGTTTTTGAGCCGGAGAGGTAAGAATAATTAAAAAAGAAAATATGAGTTTGGTAGAAGGAAGTGTTCGTTCACAAGAGTTGATTGACCTGGAAGATAAATATGGAGCGCATAATTACCATCCGCTTCCGGTGGTTTTATCCAAAGGAGAAGGGGTGTATGTATGGGATGTTGAAGGAAAACGTTACTATGATTTCCTTTCTGCTTATTCAGCCGTGAACCAGGGGCACAGCCACCCGAAGATCGTGCAGGCGATGATTGACCAGGCACAGACACTTGCCCTGACATCACGGGCATTTTACAACGATGTGCTCGGCAAATATGAGAAGTATGTAACTGAATACTTCGGTTTTGATAAAGTACTGCCGATGAACTCCGGTGCGGAGGCGGTTGAAACAGCCATTAAATTGTGTCGTAAGTGGGCATACGAGAAAAAAGGGATTGCTGAAAATGAAGCAGTCATCGTGGTGTGTGACGGGAACTTCCACGGACGTACAACAACTATTATTTCGTTCTCCAATGATCCTGACGCCAGAAAAAATTACGGGCCGTACACGCCGGGATTTATTTCCATTCCTTACAGTGACACAAACGCATTGGAAGAAGTGCTGAAAAACAAGCATGTTGTAGGATTCCTGGTTGAACCGATCCAGGGAGAAGCTGGAGTCTACGTTCCGGAAGAAGGTTTCCTAGCGAAAGCGAAAGCATTGTGTGAAGCAAACAACGTATTGTTCATCGCGGATGAGATCCAGACGGGAATCGCGCGTACAGGTCAATTACTGGCCGTAAACCACGAAAATGTAAAGCCCGATATCCTGATTCTCGGGAAGGCGCTTTCAGGAGGTGTTTACCCGGTTTCCGCGGTATTGGCAAATGACGACATCATGCTGGTGATCAAGCCGGGACAGCACGGTTCTACATTCGGAGGGAACCCGGTTGCCGCGCGGGTAGCGATCGCTGCGCTGGAAGTGGTGAAAGAAGAAAAGCTGGCAGAGAATGCGCAGCGTTTGGGAGAATTGTTCCGCAAAGAAATGAACCGCATTATCGGAAAAACAGAGTTGGTAGTCAAAGTGCGTGGAAAAGGATTGCTGAATGCGATCATTGTAAACGATACACCGGAAAGCTCTACAGCATGGGATCTCTGCATGAAGCTGGCAGAGAACGGGCTGCTGGCAAAACCGACACATGGGAATATCATCCGCTTCGCTCCGCCATTGGTGATGACAGAAGAACAATTGATGGAATGTGTCGCGATCATTGAAAAGACAATTCTAGAATTTTAAATAACAGAAGGCCCCGGAATAAACACCGGGGTTTTTGCTTTGCAGTATAAATCAACTACCCAATGAATGAACTGGCCGTTACAGGAATAATTACAGGAGCTGTGCTGCTCCTTTTACTCATTATTTATATTACCCTCAAAAATTCACTGATCGCAAAAGGAAATCAGGTGGAGAATGCTTTTTCGCTTGTCGATGTGATGCTCAGGCAGCGGTTTGACCTGATCCCCCAGCTGATCTCCATTGCTCAGGGCTATATGGAACACGAAAAAAGCCTGCTTCAAAAGCTGGTTGAGCTGCGCTCTATCCCCAGGGATGCCGAAACACTTGCACAATCCAGCTATGAGTTCAGGGAGCAGTTCCGGCAGTTTAATCTTGTTGCGGAATCCTACCCGGACCTGAAAGCCAGTGACCAGTTTCTGCAGTTGCAGAGAAGTATCAACGAAATGGAAGAGCAATTGGCGGCTGCGAGGAGAACGTATAATTCCGCCATTGAAAGCTACAATAACGCTGTCATGCAATTTCCATCTTCGGTAGTTGCCGGCTGGAACAAGCTGGGAAAAAAGAATTACCTTGTTTTCAATGACTGATTATGGAATATGATTTTTCTGTCTTAAAGCAGCAACTGTTTGATGGGCTCCTGGGTGACCTGGAAAGAGAGCGTAAGCAGTTTACCCGTAGATCGGCACAGGCATTCTTCTTTTCGATTGTCTGCTCATTGCTGTTCTTCACCTTCGCGATTTTGTTTGCCATCCAGCATTACCCGATGGTGTGGCTGCTGTACCTGCTCGCCGCAATGGCGCTGCTTACCGGTTTGGGAATATTGCTGTACCGGCATTCAAAATTTAAAGCCCGGTTCAGGGCGGCCTTCAAGGAACAGGTCATCCCTTTCATTGCGAAAAAATACGATGAGCGCCTGGACTATTACCCGTATGACGGATTAATGAAAGAATACGATGCGAGCGGCCTTTTTACGAGAGAATACGACCGGTATAAGGCAGAAGATACATTCAGAGGCACCTTTGACCTGACAACGTTCTCTTTCGGGGAAATTTTTACAGAGTACAAGACCGTGACAACGGACAGCAAAGGGAACCGCCAGGAACAATGGCATACCATTTTCAGAGGATTGCTGTTTGTCAGTGATTTTCACAAGCATTTTTCCGGGGAAACCTTCGTTGATGTGGATACAATGGAACGAATGTTCGGAAAACTCGGACGGCGTTTTCAAAAGTGGAACACTTCACGAAAAGGTGACCTGATAAAAATGGAAAACCCCGGATTTGAAAAACAGTTCGCCGTTTACAGCACGAATGAACAGGAAGCGCGTTATATCCTGACCCCGTCCATGATGGAACGAATGATCGCCCTCCGGGAGAAAATGAATACTCCGATTGCTTTTTCATTCAGGAACAATCACCTGTATGTAGCGGTTTCGAAGCAGGAGGATTTCTTTGAACCGACGATTTACCGGACGCTGCTGCGGGAAGAAAGATACCGTTCCTGGTGGGAATTATTGGTCGCCATGTCAAGGATCGTGGAAGATCTGAACCTGAATACACGCATCTGGACAAGAGAGTAAGGCGGGGAGTAAGGTTTTCCCCGATATTTCTGCTTGTATGTTCAAAAAAGAGTATATTTGCCCTGTAAAATTTAAAAAATATCTTGGCAACAAAAATTAAATTCGGAACTGACGGCTGGAGAGCAATCATTGCTGATGAATACACTGTTGAAAATGTAGCGAGGGTATCACTTGCTACAGCTGAGTGGGTGAAAGAGAATTTTGACGATCCATGCATCGTGATCGGGCATGATTGTCGCTTCCAGGGAGAGCTATTCGTGGAAACAGCTGTAAAAGTATTTGTTTCACAAGGTATTGCCGTGAAAATGGCAAAAGGATTCGTATCTACTCCGATGGTTTCGCTTGCAGCTGTCAGGAAAGGCTGTTCGCTGGGAGTAGTGATTACGGCAAGCCATAATCCGCCGTCTTACAACGGTTTTAAATTAAAATCACATCATGGAGGTCCGCTTTCCCCTGAGAAAGTACAGGAGATTGAGGACAGGATAAAAGATACGGTTGGATCCGACTGGAGAAACCAGTCGTTGGATTCACCTTTGGTAGAGCTGGTTGACCTGGAAACGGAATACGTGAACCATGTGAAAGCCAATTTTGATCTGGATGCCATTGCCAACTCAGGGCTCAGCCTGGTTTACGATGCGATGTACGGAGCCGGGCAAAATGTGTTGAAACGTATTTTACCGGATATTCACTTTCTGCATTGCGAGCACAACCCGTCGTTCAATGGAGTGGCGCCGGAACCAATCGCTAAGAATTTACAGGAGCTGGAGCAGTTCATCAAAGAAAAAGGAACGATAGACTGCGCTCTGGCTACTGACGGAGATGCCGACAGGATCGGGTTGTATAACGGGAAAGGAGAATTTGTGGATTCCCATCACATTATCCTGTTACTGGTACACTACCTGGCAAAATACAAAGGACTGACAGGAAAGATCGCAACAGCATTCAGCACCACGCCGCGGGTTGGAAAAATGGCCGATCACTACGGTTTTCCTTCCGAAGTAGTAAAGATCGGGTTCAAATACATTGCCGGAATCATGATTGAGGAAGACGTGCTTGTCGGTGGTGAAGAATCCGGGGGAATTGCCGTTAAAGGTCATATTCCCGAACGGGATGGGATCTGGATGGGACTGATCATCTGGGAATTCATGGCGAAATCTGGAAAAACATTGGATCAGCTGATCGACGAAGTCTATGAGATTGTCGGCAGCTTCAAATTTGAACGCAGTGATTTACACATTACCGAAGAACTGAAACAACAAATCATTCAAAACTGCAAAGAAGGAAACTACCATTCCTTCGGACAATACAACGTGAAAGAAGTACAGACGATCGATGGATTCAAATACTTCTTTGATGACCAGCGTTGGGTGATGATTCGCCCGTCCGGAACAGAGCCTGTGTTGCGGGTATATGCTGAAGCCCCGACATTGGATGAAGCACGTATTATTTTAAAAGTCACAGAGCAGGCGATCTGCAACTAATTGGTTATGGAACATTTCATAGCTGATTTGAAACAGGATCAGCCAATTTCGCTCATCTGAAACTTTGATCTTTAAACCGGATAATTTATAATTGAAATAAGTACCCCAAATTTTTTTATTATGAAACCTGTAATTGTTTTTATTTCTTCATTATTAGCGCTTGTAGTAGTACTTTTCTTACTGGTATTCCAGACATGGCCGATGCTGATCGGAATCTGTATCTTCCTGGCCGCAGTCGGGATCTACGATGTTACCCAGACAAAGCGTACTATTCTCAGGAATTTCCCTATTATCGGGCATTTGCGTTTTATGCTGGAAGGAATCGGACCTGAGATCCGCCAGTATTTCATCGAATCGGACACAGAAGGGAAGCCATTGAACAGAACTCAGCGTACCTACATTTACTCCCGTGCGAAACTCCAGAATGATAAGCACCCGTTCGGAACAGAACTGGATTTATCCATTGAAGGGAACGAGTGGATCCAGCATTCCATTTATCCCTCTCATCACCTGGATGCTGCGCCGAGGGTTCGTTTTGGAGGTGAGAAATGCACACAACCGTACGATGCCGCTTTGTTCAACATTTCAGCAATGTCATACGGATCGTTAAGCAAAAACGCGGTCATGGCGCTGAATAAAGGAGCAATGGCGGGAGGGTTTTACCACAATACGGGAGAAGGAAGCATTTCACCCTACCATCGGATGGGGGGAGACCTGGTTTACCAGATCGGTACGGGGTATTTCGGATGCCGTGCTGCTGACGGAAACTTCGATGAAGAAAAATTCATTATTACGGCAAATTACCCGGAAGTTAAAATGATCGAGCTGAAATTATCCCAGGGAGCAAAACCAGGGCACGGAGGGATTCTTCCGGCAGCGAAGAACAACCTGGAAATTGCGGCGATCCGTGGAGTAGAACCGTTTACAACGGTTGATTCACCTCCGGGACACAGAGCCTTCTCTGATGCGGAAGGACTGTTGACATTCATCGACCGGATGCGTGAGCTGGCCAACGGAAAACCGGTAGGATTCAAGATCTGTATCGGTAATACAAAAGAATTTGAAGAGATCTGCGAAACAATGGTGAGAACGGGAAGAAAACCCGATTTCATCACAGTTGACGGAGCAGAAGGAGGTACGGGAGCAGCACCGATCGTCTTCTCCGATCACGTAGGAATGCCGCTGGAAAACGCATTGACATTTGTGGTGGACACATTGATCAGGTATGACCTCAAAAAAGACATCCGTGTCATCGCTTCTGCAAAGATCGTTGATGGATTCGATATTTTCAAAGCACTCTCCCTGGGAGCAGATATCTGTAACTCTGCTCGTGGTATGATGCTGGCCCTTGGATGCATCCAGGCGCTTGCCTGTCATAAAAACACGTGTCCTGCGGGAGTTGCTACCAACCAGCCTTCTAAGGTAAAAGGATTGGTTGTGGAAGAGAAATGGAAACGGGTGAAGAATTACCAGAACGAAACGATCAAAGATTTCCTGGGATTGTTTTCTGCGGCCGGATGCAGGTCGCTGGAAGATCTGAACCGTTCACTGATCAATAAGCAGGTAGGAGGGAAGCCGGTTAATTTTTCGGATATCTACCCGTATCCTGTCGCTAATTGATCCGGATTTTGAGAATGTTGAGGGTATTGATGGATTTCAATACCCTTTTTTGATCAGGTTTGTTTTTTTTCAAATGATAACACAAACACAGGCGTATGAACAGTAAAGATTTATTGGACGATTTTCAAAAAGAGACGAGCAGCCTGAATGAGCTGGATTTTCCGTTGGATTTTCAATTCAGGATCACAACGATTCACAATGATTTCACCGTGAAGGACAGAAAGGGAAGTGTGAGAGCGTATGTCCGCCAGAAGATGCTGCGTTTGAAGGAAAGCGTGGTTGTTTTCAGCGATGAATCCAGGAGAAGGGAATTGTACCATATCAAGGCAGACCGTTGGATCGATTTCAATGCGCATTATACGATTACCGAGGCCGGATCAGGGAAATTGATCGGAAGCATGGGGCGAAAAGGGATGAAATCGATCTGGAGAGCGAGTTATACGATCTTTAACATGGAAAAACAGCCCGTTTATGAGCTCAAAGAAGAAAATCCATGGTCCAAGATCGGGGACAGTTTTGCCGGCGAGATCCCGGTCCTGTCATTTTTTACAGGATATTTGTTTCATCCGAAATACGGGATCAAAGATACGGAAGGGAATCTGGTGGCTCGGTTGTCCAAGGTGCGTTCCTTTTGGGGACGAAAATTTAAGCTGGAGCAATTGGGGAAAATTTCCACAGAAGACAAAACGGTGATTATGCTTTCTGTGATGATGATGGTGCTGCTGGAGCGCCAGAGGGGATAACGGGTGAAGGATCTCCTGTGTGGCACTATCTTTGTTCATTGTATAAGTATCATCTTAAATACTTGGGCTATGAAAAATCTTTACCTCTTTTTACTTATTGTCTTTCCTGTGGTGTCGTTTTCCCAGGGAGAGTACAATTTCCAGTTCGGATTGTTCGGAACATCTGAAATCCCGTTGCGTTCGCAGATGCCTAAAATGGGAACGAATTTCGGGATCGGGCTGCAATTCGCTTACAAGCCGGTCAATCGCATTCCTGTGTTTCTGGAATTGAAAGGAAATGTCGGGATGTATGACTACCGCACATCAAGGGAAACATTTATTTTCGATGAGTTTTCTTCTACAGAAACAGATGTGACGTTCAAAAGCAGCATGAATAAAGTACAGTTCGGTACGAAAATATACTACACCAGCTTTTACCGGCCGGTCAGAGCCTACGTTACCCCGCAGGTCGGAGTCAATTTTTTGCGTTCCCGTATCCGTATAGCAGATCCTGAAGATATAGATGATTGCAGGCCGCTGGAAAACAGGATCACACACCGGTCGTCAGGATTGACCTATGGCGGAGAACTGGGAGTAGAGATCGATGTAAAGCGGCTGATCTCAGGAGAATATTCCAACAATCGGTTGTATGTATCCGTTGCCTATATGAGCAGTTTTAAGAAAGTCGATTACATCAATACCCGTTACATGAATGAAAGTGAGCACGGCGTATACCAGGACGGCCATGCGCATCATGGCGGAGCGGATGACAGGGACCTGACAGCAGAATTCGTCAATGTGTCATCCAATTCCCTGCACGAGCATAAAATAGCGGAAGTGTATCGTACCCCTTTGAAATTCATTAATGTCCATATCGGGTACGTCTGGTATTTTTAATAATGATGATGTGTAAAATGGTCATTAACCATCATTAAGACTGCACACAGCGAATTATCAGAGTTAATGAAACTCATAAGCGCCGATATCGGGCCAGCTGTCCCTGAGTGTATTGTTGATGTCATGGATGGCACTTGAGACAATTCCTGCATTGATCAGCGGTGACGTGTACCAGATGTCAAAATCATATTCCTGCGGGTTCTTAAAAGCCGGATCCGTATTCCAGATAATATTGGAATAAAACGGTTCGCTACTTCCGTCCTTTAGCTTTATCAGGCTGTGTGTGATTGAAAAAGTATTCGTTCCGATATTATCCAGGTTAAACGCGATTTCATTGTCCTGGTTCCCGTAAAGAACACAGTTTTGTATGGTTCCGTTGATGTCCGTGACTGTTGTTACTCCATCGGAATCCGTATAGAAATCGCTGATCCCTACGACCGGAAGCTGGACCTGCCCGGAGGCGTAACCTGCAAACGTACAATGGTTGAATTGGAAACCTGCTCCGGCAACGTTAATGAATCCATGGTAACCGTTTTTGGCGATCACACAGTTTTCCGCTTCCACTTTCCCGCCGGAAAAATTCATGATCCCGTAATGCGCATTGTTCTGAATGATCGTGTTTTTTACAATGACGGTAGGATTGGAACTGTTGTTGCCGTCTTTTTCAATGTGAATGCCTGTCGTCCCGTTTTTAATGATCGCATATTCAATTGTTGAAGTTTTTGCTTCGTTGAAATAGACACCATAGAATTGCCCGCTCACGTCAGCGTAGCTGCTTTCAAGGCGGTCGCCTTGTATGGTCACCGGATTGTTATGCTCACCTTCTATGTTTAGCGTTCCTTTATACACGTAGAGGAATGAATTCTTATGCATGTATATTTCTGTTCCTGCCTGAATGGTCAATTGTTTGTTCTCATCTACGAATGCGGCACCATAGATCAAATGAGGCTTGTCGTTTGGCCAGAGCCCTTCGTTCAGATCCCAGCCGCTCGAAGACCCGCTTAAGTCCGAATAGTGGTAATAAATGTCCTGCCCCCAGGCTGCAAGTATGACATATTGATCTTTTCCATTGGTTCTGAACCGGATCGAATCCTCAATGACCATCGGGTTGTTGCTTCCATTCGGATTCAGTGTTACTTCCACGAACATGAAGAGGCTGTCCTTGCCTTCCAGTTCTATATTGGAAAACACTGTTCCCTGCAACCCATCCAGGTTCACCCGGAAAGGAGAGGAACTTCCACCCATTAATTCAACCTGCTCGATCAGCACTGTGTTCGATTCACGGTTGTATATCTTCAGCTGCTGTGTGGTGGAACCGATCGTAGTGAACACGGTATCGAAAACGACCGTATCTTTTGAAAATTCAAGGCTCCCTTTGGAAAAGAGCAGCGTTTTCTTACACGAAGTATTGAGCGACACTACTGAAAATAAAACAGCAGTAAGTGCCAGGAATGTATACTTCAACTGCCGGCCATGGGTGTATTGTTTGTTTCTCTCCATAAGATATTGATGTAAAAATAACGAAAACAATGAATAGTTATTTTATTTTTGCAATAAATGTATGGTAATTAAAAAACTTTGTTTAAATTTGCACTCCGTTTTTGGGAGAAATTGATAATATAATTCAAAATGAAAAAAGATATACATCCGGCAGATTACAGATTGGTAGTGTTTAAGGACATGTCTAACGACTACGCATTTTTATGTCCTTCTTGTGCAGCTTCAAACGAAACAACCACTTGGGAAGATGGAAATGAATATCCGTTGGTGAAATTGGATATTTCTCACAAATCTCACCCGTTCTTTACAGGAATTGTTCAGTTTGTGGATACTGCAGGACGTATCGATAAATTCCAGAGCCGTTACGGACGTCACTCCAGAAAATAAGAATTTATTTTTTACAGATACTGAGATCCTTCTGAGTCAATTCAGAGGGATTTTTTTGTTTCCCGGTTTTTCCGGATCGTCCGGAATTATCTGTAAATTGGCAGAATACTTTAATCGAAAATAATTAAGATGAATTATAGCGCATACACGCAATTATTCGGGGAAATCCTGACCGCGCAACATCCTCAGGCTCCTTATGACAACCCCGATTATTTCAATTACACGAAATTGAATGAGTCCAGGATGAAACGCTGGATGAAAACAATGGTGATTGAGGAAGAATTGAAGCAGTTACTGGAACACCTCCGGGTAAAACAGCATTGGATTATTATCACGGAACCCTGGTGCGGTGATGCTTCCCATATTGTACCCTTTTTAGTAAGAATGACGGGATTGTCCGGCACGATTACATACGAACTGCAATTGCGTGATACCGAGCCGTTCCTGATCAATGATTACCTTACCAACGGGGGAAAAGCGATCCCGAAGCTGATCAGCAGGGATCAGCAGGGAAATGATTTGTTTGTCTGGGGGCCACGCCCTTCAGGAGCTCAGCAGCTGATGAACCGGTTAAAAGAAGAAGAGGCGGATTTTGAAAGAATTAAGCTGGAATTGCAGAACTGGTACAATAGCGATAAAGGAAATGAAATCCAGAGTGAGCTGAAAGAGCTGCTGAGTCGGTGTTAAACATTTTCCGGCAAAGCGGGTGCGAGGTAAGAAACAGGATCGCTGAAAAGATCAATGAAAATAAAAATAGAAGGAGGTAGCTTCCTTGTCAGTATTCCCTTTTTACACATACCAGTGCTTCCTGTGACATCCGTTTCATTTACGGTCGGACAACATAGCTGGATTACAGTACCAGTTCTTTATACAGCTTTTCAAAAGTGGCGTCCAGGTCCTGTGACAATCCGGGGTGAGGCCTCGAAGACTGGATGCTGGAGCTTTTGACTGCGGTTATCCAGCGGAAACGTTCGTCCGATTCAAGTAGTGCGACAGGTCCTCCGTCTTTTACACCGGTACAGATCTTCTGGAAGGATTCCAGGTTTTCACGGAGCTGCTGAATATCGAACTCAGAGCAGAAGCAACGGATCTTTTCTTCAGGGATATGGTACCGGAACCGGATATACCGCTTGCGCTTGCTGAAAAGGATCAGGCCGACGTTGATGAATTCTTCACGCTCTACCTTTGGCACCACCCGGATAACGGCATATTCATATACGAACTTTTCCTGCATCTTCGGCTGCTTTTAAAAAGATGTCGGCATGCGCCAGACGGTTAGACAAGAATTTAAAATAAATCTCTCTGATCTCATCATTACCGGGCCCTTCTTCCCAGTTCAGGAATTCATCAGGGATCACGTTTACGATGGAACGCAGTACATCATCATTCAGCCGGCTGGTAAATTCTTGATGGACCCTCTGCAATTCTGTCGCCTTTGAGATCAGGGCATGGTCTTTTATCAGTGTGAAAGGCGTCAGGGAGGTCTGTTCCCAGTTGTCCCACGAATGATGAAAATAGAACGAGGCTCCGTGGTCGATCAACCATAATTCTTTGTGCCAGATGAGCAGGTTGGTATTTCTGAATGTCCGGTCAACATTGGTGATCAAGCTGTCCAGCCACACGATCTTGGAAGCCAGGTAGGCATCACAGTCATTGCTGGCAACGTCATACGTAATGGCCCCGGAGAGGTAATGCAGCCCCAGGTTCAGTCCTTTGCTGAATTTCAGCAGGTCCTGGATCTCTTCATCTGCTTCTGTCTGTCCGAACCGTTCATCCAGCTCGATGAACACGATCTCAGGAACGGGAAGTCCCAGGTATTTGGCGATCAATCCACCCAGCAGCTCAGAAATCAGCGCTTTTACACCGTGTCCTGCGCCGCGAAATTTGATAACATATTTGAATTCATCGCATCCTTCGGCAAGAGCGGGTAAGGAACCTCCTTCCCGTAAAGGTGTGATGTACTGTGTTACGGTGACCGTCCTTAAATCAAACATAGAATGGATGCATGTAGATGTATGATTACAAATTTAGTCAAAGATTCAGTTTATTGTGGATAAAAAAACAAAACTTGAAATCTAAAATCTTATACATTTGCAGCATAACAGTTTAATTGTAAAAGCTATGGCGATCAGAATGGTAAAAGACGACCCGGATGGTAAAAATCAGTCGAAACGTTCTTACAAAGGAGGAGGCAGTTCTTCTTCCGGTGCTCCGGGCGGCGGACTTGGCGGAGGGTTGATCGGGTTACTGATGAATTTCCTGCCGTACCTGCTGAAAAATCCGAAATTACTGCTGGTTGCTGTTGCTGTCGGTGTGGCACTGTACTTTTTCGGAGGCAGAGGGTGTTCGTCTGACAGCTTGCTGAATCAAGGCGGACTGCCTTTTTCGCTGGGAGGGGAAATGAATAAGGAGATCTACGAAGAAACGGAGATTTTTGAACCATTGGCCGATAACAGGAAAAATCCGCTTCCGGAGAAAGTGAGTCTGCAGAAATATTGTCCGTCCGTTATGAACCAGGGAAAGCAGGGCTCATGCGTGGCATGGGCGAGCGCGTATGCTGCCCGTACCATCATAGAAGCGCAGCGTACCGGAAAAAAGCCGGATGACATCAGGTTCTCTCCCGCGTTCATGTACAACCAGATCAGCATTGATCACAAAACATGCCAGGGCTCCTACATCAAATATGCGATGGATAATATGATGGAAATCGGGGCGGTTCCATTCAATTCGTTCAGGTACACCGATCAGAGCTGTACCGAGCAGCCTTCCGGTTCGTTGAAGCAGCAGGCAAGCCAGTTCAGAATCAAAGGGTTTCAGCGTCTGACAGACGAGAAAAGAGGGAAAGCTTATGAAGTGCTGGGAATGAAACAAAACCTGGCAAAAGGCTCACCGGTCATTATCGGGATGATGGTAGGCGGTTCGTTCATGTCGGATATGATGGGAAAAGAATTCTGGAATCCAACCTCCCAGGATTACCACCAGCGGGGATTCGGGGGGCACGCGATGTGCGTGGTCGGCTATGACGATTACTACGAGGGAGGTTCCTTCCTGATCATGAATTCATGGGGGGCGGAATGGGGCAAGAATGGTTTTGCCTGGGTCCGTTATTCCGATTTCAAAGAGTTTAACGTAGAAGCATACGGCCTGTACCCGATGGGAGATGCAAGCAGAAAGGAAGTATCGTCTTTTGACGGAAGCTTCGGACTGGAACTGAACGACGGGAAGAAAACGATCGCTCTTAAGCAGGTAGAGGGGCATTACTTTGAAACAACCGGTAAAGTAAAGCCGACAGATAAATTTAAAATTGAATTCACGAATAACCAGGAATGCTATACCTATGTATTCGGACAGGAAAACGACGGGACGGTCTCCGTATTGTTCCCGTATACGCCGAAACATTCTCCTTATTGCGGTATTACGGGAACACGTTTATTCCCTTCCGATTATTCCATGCAGCCGGATGAAGTAGGAGATAAGGATAAATTTGCCGTCCTGGTGACCCGTCAGCCGGTTGACTACGATGTTGTGAAAGAGCAGATCAACAAAGCGTCGGGTGCTACACTGGAAGCTAAGCTGAATACATTGTACCGTGCTAAGATAAGCCAGGGATTAAGGCTGAGTGGAAATGAAACCGTTCGCTTCAGTACCGAGATCAACGAAGACCAGGTTGTTTATTTTGTCATCGGGGTCAATAAGTAACAGGACACGCATTTCTGCTTCTTTTCCTGTGAAAAGGTGAAATGAAAATAAAAAGCCACAAAAGTAATGTGGCTTTTTAAATGGATTGATTGTGGTAAACTAAAACTTCAGGTGTTTTACCGTATGTCCGTTGTTAATCAATTGTTTTAGCGAGTCAATGCCGATGTTTACATGGTCTTCTGCAAAGTGTGCTGTAACTTTGGTATCGCTTTCGGATGTCTTTACTCCTTCAGGGATCATCGGCTGGTCTGAAACAAGCAATAACGCTCCCGTTGGGATCTCGTTGAAGAAACCTACACTGAAAATGGTAGCTGTTTCCATATCAATCGCCATTGCCCTGATCTTTTTCAGGTATTCCTTAAAATCTTCGTCGTGTTCCCAGACCCTTCTGTTGGTGGTATAGCACGTTCCTGTCCAGTAGTCACGTCCATAGTCGCGAATGGTTGTTGAGATCGCTTTTTGCAGGGCGAAAGCAGGAAGTGCAGGGACTTCCGGCGGAAAGTAATCAGAGCTTGTACCGTCGCCTCTTATGGCGGCAATAGGCAAAATTAAATCCCCGACTTCATTTTTTCGTTTTAATCCTCCACATTTCCCTAAAAATAAAACGGCGTTCGGGTGGATAGCGGAAAGCAGGTCCATGCATGTAGCGGCGGAAGCACTTCCCATCCCGAAATTGATGATGGTGATCCCGTTTGCCGTGGCGCACTGCATCGGTTTGCCGATGCCTTTGATCTCTACTCCGAACTGTCTTGCAAAAATATCCACATAGTTATGGAAATTACACAGCAAAATGTATTTTCCGAAATTTTCTAATTCTTCTCCTGTATAGCGCGGTAGCCAATTGTTGACGATTTCTTCTTTTGTCTTCATGTAAAATGTATGTTTTAATTTTAATAACGTGCTGTCCTGAAAAACAGGTGGTATTTTGGCGTTTCTTGCAAAATCGCAGAGCTGTAATGCCAGCAGGTCGTTTAGGTTGCTACGTAAAAATACAAAAAATGCAGAGAGCAGGGACAAAAAAACGGGAAACTAATTGTCTCCCGTTTTCATTTATAATGGTTGTTTCAATGCTAGTCAATGATCAGCATGGCATCTCCGTAGGAATAGAATTTGTATTTTTCCTCAATGGCAGTGTGGTACGCCTTCATCATTAGCTCGTGTCCCGCAAATGCGGAGATCATCATTAATAAAGTGGAAAGCGGCGTATGGAAATTGGTGATCATACAGTTCGCGATGCTGAAATCATAAGGAGGAAAGATGAATTTGTTGGTCCATCCGTCAAACGCTTTCAAGGTTCCTTCTGTAGAGACCGACGTTTCAATGGCTCTCATGGAAGTTGTTCCGATGGCACAGATGCGTTTTTTATTCTTAATTGCTTCGTTTACGATATCAACGCTTTTTTGTGGAATGATAACCTGCTCCGAATCCATTTTGTGCTTTGTCAGGTCTTCTACTTCAACTGGCCGGAAAGTTCCCAGCCCGATGTGCAGCGTCACGTCTGCAAATGTAACTCCTTTCAGCTCCAGGCGCTTCAACAGTTCCCTGGAGAAGTGAAGTCCTGCCGTTGGCGCGGCCACAGCTCCTTCTTCTGTTGCGAAAATGGTCTGGTAGCGATCTTCGTCTTCCGGTTCAACCGCCCGTTTGATGTATTTCGGAAGCGGCGTTTCTCCCAGTTCGGTGATCTTCGCTTTAAACTCTTCGTAAGGTCCGTCAAACAGGAACCGCAACGTGCGCCCTCTGGATGTCGTGTTGTCGATTACTTCGGCAACAAGGGAGTCATCCTCTCCGAAGTACAGTTTATTCCCGATACGGATCTTCCTGGCAGGGTCTACCAGCACATCCCACAGCAAACTCTCACGGTTCAGCTCACGCAAAAGAAAAACCTCGATCTTGGCTCCTGTTTTTTCTTTGTTACCGTACATCCTCGCAGGGAAGACACGTGTATTGTTGCGGATCATTACATCACCGTCAGAAAAATAGTTCACCAGATCCTTGAATAATTTGTGCTCAATTTTTCCTGATTTACGGTGAACAACCATTAATCTGGCCTCGTCACGATTTTCAGACGGATGTTCTGCAATTAGTTCTTGTGGTAAATCGAAACTAAATTCGGAAAGCTTCATTTTGCTCATTGCGAAACGGTATTAATTTTTAACAAAAAGAGTACAAAGTTAGTAAAAATAGTGATAGAAGTTAAGGCCTGCGGGATTTTATTTACAGGGAATGGGCTGGAAGCCGGAGAGCTGATCGTTTCTACTAAAAACAGCAGCTGTTCATTGTTATTCCTGCTCATTGAACAGCGTGATTTCAAGGTTTTTCACAACGATTTTATGCTGACCGGGGTTTTCGAAATGAAAACGGATCTCCCGTGGCTCAGTTGCCTGGAAAGTGTTGGTAAAGGATACAAAATCAAATGTTTTCCTTGGGTAAAAGGAATGGTGCAGGTTATTGTGCTGAAGAACATTGTAATTCCCTTCGGAATCCGTGTAGGAAACATGGAGTTTCAGCTCACTTACAGGTTCCTGCAGCTCAAACTTTCCTTTGATCTTAAATGAAAATGCCTGCCGGGTCCATTCGCTGGTAGAGTCAACCGTGAAAAATACATTGTTTTCGTCGTTAAAGCGATACTTGTCGATCATTTTCCGTTCAAATACTTCTTTGTTTGTCTTTGTTCCTCCCTGGTATAGCTCCAGTTTCGTCACTGAATCGAAATAGATGAGTCTGTAGTAGCCATCCAACGGAACATACGGACGACTGTGGGTTCTTAAAAAGTAGTCTGTTTCCGACGGAACAACATTGTTTTTAGAAGCCAGTATGCGTGGCTTGTGGTGTATTCTTTCGGAATAATTGTAGAGAATGAACGCCATCCATTCAGCTGTCAACTGGGCTTCTGCGGGAACAAGCTCGTTGATCTTGCGGTATGTTTGTTCCGTGATGCGGTCCTGCGGCGAAAAGATCGTTGTCGTGAGATTCAGGTGGGCGATCAATGTAATGGGGAAAAATACTAGCAAGAGGTTGCCCCACTTGATTTTTTCCGTAGCGGACAGGCAGAAGATGAACAAGAGGAGAAACAAGGGAACCAGGTACATCCCGACACGGTCCATCGGGTAATTCACATGAGCTGTTTTCGCAAGGATCACCAGTGAAGAAACAATCCCCAGTGTATAGGCGGTAATCCAGTGAAACGGGGTGTTAAACCATTCACGTGGTTTGTGCCTGGAAAGTGAAATAACCAATAAGATGAGCGCTGTTAAAGCCAATGCATTCAGCAGAATACGAATGTAAACGGAATCGGTGAAAAATACGATTTCGGAGATGGATTGACCTGTGATTTCCCACAATCCTCTTGTGGAGCCCCACCACAGGAAACCACCTTCTTTAAGACTTAAGCTGTGTTTGAAAAGCGGGTAGTAAGCGGCTAAGAATAAGAGCGAAACCACTATGTATGAGACCGTCTGTTTTGCAGTGTGCGTTTTCAGTTTGCTTGCAAAGTATACGAAAGTAACACCGAGCAGCATGAAAACAGGGACGGTGAACGTAAACGAAGTAAAGATCCCGAACCAGGCAAGCAGGTAGAATACGATCAGTTTCCACAGCCTGACTTCTTTTACCAGCTCAATGATCAGTACGATCATCCACAGCCAGCAGGCAATGGCGAATGCGTATCCCCGTGCCAATGCTCCATACTCAAGGATCCACGGGACAGAGCAGCAGCAGACAACAATGAACCGTCCCCATCTGATGCGCAGCTGTTTTACGATCAGGGTGTGCCAGGCAAAGATGTAGCCGATGAACCCAATGACTGACAACAAACGGAAGAAGAAAAAGGAATCCACCCCGTTCCTGAACCAGAAATTTCCCCAGTAAGAAACGAATAAATGATTATTGGCATCCAGGATCGCCCGATCATCCCAGATATGTCCCGACATGAAATAATGAAAATAACTGGCGACTTCATCAAAAAGAGGAGTTACGGCCCAGGCACGGAGAATTGTGTAAACGACGATGAGTGACAATGAGAGCCAGTAAAGATTCCGGGTTATTTTCATCAATTATTTTTGACGGCAATTATACGCCATATTACCCAATATTGCAAATTTCAACTGTTGAAACAGGAACGTATAATGGACTGGATTGTTTACATTTGCGGTATGGGATCAATCCGGTTGAACAAGACGGTGTTTTCTTTTTTATGCTGTTTGTGTGCATTTCACCTTGCATTTTCGCAGGTACAGGAAAAGCAGCTGAAAAAGCACATCCATTACCTTGCGTCCGATAACATGAAAGGGCGGGGTACAGGAAACAAAGAAGTGTTTAAAGCTGCCGCATACATTGAAAAACAGTTTCGGAAGGTGGGGCTTTCTCCTATGGGGGAGCATGGATACCGCCAGTCGTTTATCGCCGGCACAAAAAGGAAAGGAGTTACCGACAGCCTTCGGAAAGCGGATAATGTCATCGGGTTTCTGGACAACGGAGCTTCCAAAACGATCGTTATCGGTGCCCATTATGATCATTTAGGTGATGGCACGGCCGGAGGTTCCAGGGATACGCTGAATATCGGGAAGATCCATAACGGAGCGGATGATAATGCTTCTGGAGTAGCCGGGTTGCTGGAGCTGGCAAGGCATTATTCCGGGAATGACACGAAGGAGCCGTTCAATTTTCTTTTTATTGCGTTCGGTGCGGAAGAATGGGGATTGCTGGGATCAAAGCACTTCACGGAAAACCCGACCATTCCGCTGGAAAAAATACACTGGATGCTGAACATGGACATGATCGGAAGATACAACCCGGAAAACGGAGTTGCCATTATCGGCTATGGAACGGGGGATGTATTTCCGCAGGTATTTGAAGAAATCACAAGTGACATCGTATTTTATGTCAGCAAGGATGGAAAAGGAGGTTCGGACCAGACCTCTTTCTACAACAAGCAGATCCCGGTGCTGTTTTTCCATACCGGCGGACACGATGATTATCACAAGTCAACGGACGATGCTCACAAAATAGACTACACGTCCTTGAAATCGATCATTGAGCTGGAGATAAAAGTAATTGACAGCTCCATGAAATTTGAAACGATTGAGTTTATCCGGACGAATTAAAAACGATCCGGTTTTCTAATGGGCTTCCAGCCAGTTGGTTCCTGTTTCCATTTCCGCTTTCATGGGAACGATCAGGTTAACGGCACTTTCCATTGCTTCCTTGATGAGTACTTTCATCTGGTCTGTTTCTTCTTTGTGGATGTCAAATACCAATTCGTCATGTACCTGTAAAATCAGCCTGGATTTCACGCCTGCTTTTTTCATTTCACGGTAAACAGCTACCATTGCCAGCTTGATGACATCAGCTGCGGATCCCTGGATCGGTGCGTTAATGGCATTTCGTTCCGCAAATCCTCTGACCACGGCATTGGCTGAATTGATATCCGGCAAGTACCTGCGGCGTTTGAAGATCGTTTCCACGTATCCTTTTTCACGTGCCTGGGCGATTGCTCCGTCCATGTAGGATTTGATGGTCGCGTACTGCTCAAAATAGCTGTCGATGATCTGTTTGGCTTCCGTACGTGAAATCCCGAGGTTTTGAGCCAGTCCGAATGCGGATTGACCGTAGATAATCCCGAAATTCACGGCTTTGGCAGCGCTCCTCTGTTCCCTCGTAACCTCATTCAATGCCACACCATATACTTTGGAAGCGGTTGTGGCGTGGATGTCTTCTCCTGACTGGAAGGCCGCCACCATGTTTTTATCTTCACTCAACGCAGCGATGATACGGAGCTCTATCTGGGAGTAATCGGCTGCCAGCAGAGTGTAGTCCTCATTTCTTGCAACGAATGATTTCCTGATTTCTCTGCCTGCTTCCGTCCGGATCGGAATGTTCTGCAGGTTCGGATTATTGGAGCTCAGCCTTCCTGTTGCCGTTACCGTTTGCATGAACTGTGTATGGATACGTCCGTCGACCGGGTCTTTCATTGCCGGAAGGGGATCTACATACGTGCTTTTTAATTTTTTGTATTCCCTGTATTCCAGAATTTTCGGAATGATAGGGTGGGTGTTGGCAAGCGAGTGCAATACATCTTCAGAAGTGGCGTACTGTCCTGTTTTGGTTTTCTTTGCCTTCGAAGAGATTTTCATGTGCTCGAATAATACATCGCCCAGCTGTTTTGGAGAATCAACATTGAAATCAATCCCTGCCATTTCCTTGATTCCGGCTTCCAGTTGTACCAGTTGTTCGCCCAGCCGTCCGGAGTAATTTTTCAGGAAATCGCTGTCGATGGCGATCCCTTCCCGTTCCATATCGGCCAGAATTTCCACCAATGGCATTTCCATATCGTAGAACAACGATTTCAGGTGCTCTTTTTCGATCTCCGGCGCGAAAATCTGTTTCAGCTGCCAGGTAATATCGGCGTCTTCACAGGCATAATCCGAAATTTCTTCCGGGGCCAGGTCTCCCATGTTGCCCTGGTTCTTTCCTTTTTTACCGATCAGTGTTTCAATGGAGATCGGTTTGTACTGTAAGTAGAATTCTGCCAGAAAATCCATTCCCTGCTTGGATTCCGGGCTGATCAGGTAATGAGCGATCATAGTATCGAACAGGGGATAGGCGACCCGTACATCATACCGCCGCAGCACTTTTAAATCGTATTTGATATTGTGAGCAATCTTCAGGATTTCTGCGGATTCGAAGAACGGCCTGAATTCGTTTACAAGGGATTTGGCTTCGTTGAAATCTTTTGGTACGGGAACGTAAAAAGCTTCATGGGCCTTGAATGCGAACGACATTCCCACCAGGTCGGCATGCAATGCGTCCAGGCTGGTTGTCTCCGTATCAAAACAGACTTCTTTTTGCTGCAATAACAGTTGGATCAATTCCTTGCGTTCGTCAGCACTCTGAACCAGCTGGTAGTTCGTTTTTTCGGTTTCAAACGTTTTGAACTCTGCCAATTCAGCCGGTTTGACTTCCACTTGTTCAGCATCATTTGTGCCAAACAGGTCCAGCTGTCCGTGCTCATTGACTTTATTCGCGGCTGTAACGACCAGCTCTTCTCCTAAGATCCGTTGTGTAAACCCTTTGAATTCCAGTTCAGCAAAGATCTCACGGATTTTGTCAGGATCGGGTTCATTATGTTCAAGCAGATCCTCATTGAAATCTACCTGGACATCGGTAATGATGGTTGCCAGCTCTTTCGACAGCAAGCCTAATTCCTGCTGGGTTTCAAACACTTCTTTTTGCTTTCCTTTCAATTGGTCTGTGTTGGCAAAAATGTTTTCCATTGTGCCAAACTCTTTCAGCAGTTTGGAAGCCGTTTTGGGCCCGATCCCTGGCATCCCGGGGATATTATCAGATGCGTCTCCCATTAGTCCCAGGTAGTCAATGACCTGGTTTACAGAATCCAGCTCAAATTTAGCGCAGATCTCTTTAGGTCCCCAGACCTGAGCAGGTTCGCCCCCTCGTCCGGGCTTATACATCAGTGATTTTTCGGTAACCAGCTGTCCGTAGTCTTTATCGGGAGTAACCATATAGGTCGTATATCCCTTTTTTTCCGCGATCTTGGAAAGTGTCCCGATTACATCGTCTGCTTCATAGCCTTCTACTTCAATGATCGGAATGTTGAATGCTTCCACGATCTTCTTGATCGGTCCGATGTTCGTCAGGATTCCTTCGGGGGTCTCGTTCCTGTTGGCCTTGTATTTTTCAAACGCCTCTTTTCGGGTTACTGAACCTCCGGGAGGATCGAATACAACTGCAATATGGGTTGGCTTTTCTTTTTTCAGAACATCGATCAATGAGTTGGTAAAACCAAAAGCGGCCGATGTGTTCAGTCCTTTTGAGTTGATGCGTGGATTTTTTGCAAAGGCGAAAAATGCGCGGAAAATGATGGCATACGCATCAATGAGAAATAATTTCTTATCTGTTTCAGGTGTAAGCATTGCTTGAACGATTTGACCTCAAATATAAGGAAAGAATCGGATTAGCTGAATCTGGTTGTATGATTTAAAGCTGTTCGTACGTATATTCGCAGTAGCAAAGAAAAATAATCTTCTATGAAGAAATACTTCGTTGCCTGCTGTTTTAAAACGAATTCAATCAATTGCTTATGCTGAAGGCTGTCGCTGTTGTTATTAATATCCTGAGCTGGATCAGGGTGATCCTTTCTCCATTATTGGCGGGAGGAATAATCGGTGCATTGTTTTATTTCGGAATAGGAGGTCGCCTGGGGACTGTTTCAGGGATCCTGTTTCTTTCGCTGGGTTTGATCGTGGGGATTTGGTGGGCGTATTCCCTTTCAAAAAAAGGAAACCTCACCACATTTTTGTCAAAAACAATAGCTTCACCTGACATTGATGAAGCTATTTCTGGAAAAGATGACTAAAACGGTATTTTATTCCTTCACGAATTTAATGCAGCTTCCTGAAAGCGTTTTGATCAGGTATACTCCTGCGTTCAGTTGTGATACATCAACCGGGTTGTTTCCGGAATTGATCTTTCCATGAAGAACAGTAACTCCTGAAAGACCGGAAATATAGAATTCATCCTCTGTTTCCGCCTGGATATTCAGGATGGTTGAAACAGGATTGGGGGAGACAGAAACCGTAAGTGACAGTTCATTCGAAATCCCGAGCTCCAGGCAGTCTGTCGTGAAAAAATGATCTAAAAAATCCAGTCGCTCCTCCAGCCAGTTGCTCATGTAGCTTAGCTGGTTGACGGGATAGATGTACTCGTTCCACTTCAATGCTTCCCGCTCATACACTCCGTTTTCCTGCAGGTAATCATGTTTTTCCATGAACATCTCCAGGATGTTTTCATGCGTGATGACATTTTGCCTTAAGAATGCCCACCTGCTTTGTAATTGCTCCACAAACCCATTGGGAGAGCAGTCGTTTAACAACCGGTCGAACAAGCCGTTGGATAGAATGTCGTTCGTTTTATTTTCATTGGAACCATCCCAGACAACGCCAAAAGTTCCGTCTAAGTCCCAGGGAACAATAAAGTAGGGCTCATCCGTTGAATATTTCACAATGTATGTATTTTTCCCCCGGTTGTCAGTGGCCCTGAGCAGGTTCATGAAAATAAAGTAGTTAACGGCATTTTCCGTTTTTAGATAAGACGGATAATTGTCCAGGAAATCCTGTTCGGAAGCATGCGCGACAAATGAAACAAAATCGTGTAAATTCTCCCAGTTGATCTCTTCTTCCGGATGTTCATATTCAAATCCGCTCCATACCACAGTATCATTATCATACATTGGTGCATCTGTGAACAAGGTCGCGGCATCCCAGTCACTTCCTTTGTATAGTTCTCCCCTGATCGTGCCGTTGTGCTTTTTCAGCTTCAGCTGTTTCCTGTCAATTCGTTCCCCCAGTCCGTAAACACCATGATAATCACCGTTTATAAAGACTTCGACGTATTGCATGTGAACACCATTGATAGCGTCTGGTTCTTCATTCATGTAATAGAGCGTATCTATTTTCCTCCACAGCTCAAAACAGGTCGTATTGTGAAAACGGAGGGGCTCATTGAACATGGCCTGTAAATTCCAGTCGTCGTCGTTTCTCATTCCCAGCAAGCTGACATCTTTTGTTTCATTTCCTTCCAGGTCTTCCCAGAATTCGATCCGCAATGATTTTTTCGCCAATGTCTGGGTCCACCCGCCACGGTATTCAATGCCGATGCTGGAAGAAGTGATTTCCTGCCCGGGCTCTGACATAAAGAAATAAGCGTGGAGCCGGGGCTCGTCGACAATGGTATTGGCTGTTGTAATGCTGATGATGGGAAGCCGGGTGAAATAAAGCGAATAATTGTCGGATGTAAGCTCATTTTTAACAGGATAGCTTTCCCCGTACTCAAAATTACTGATCAGTTGCAGCATTTCAAATTCATTTCCCAGTACGATTTTAGAAAATTGCCCGGAAGGAGATTGTGCGTTGACCTCATCCACTTCCTGGTTCACCAGGATCAGCTTTTTTTGATGGTCGACCTGGTACATTCCATGTGCAATGAATGCGGCATCCTGGCTTTTTAAACCGCTGCTTATAAGAGTAATAAATAGTATACCGGTTAATAATTTCATAATAATAGCTGTTATAGTTTGTGTTTTACAAATATAACCAACCGGCAATTAACTATCTGTAATTCTGTTTATTAACTATTTAAGTGTGCGGACAGGGGAGTGAAAGGTATCTTTTTTCCTGTTAAATGTTAAGTTATTATTAACAAATCAATGAATTATTCTTTTGTAAATTTCAGAGTGTTTCCCGATGCCGTCTGGATCAGGTACAGTCCGGGCTTTAAACTGGTGACATCTAATTTGTTGATTCCGTTGATCAACAGGCCTTCTGATATGATCTCCCCGGTTAAAGCAGCGATTGAATAAGCTCCTTCATACGGTGTTTGAATGTTCAAAATACCTTTTGCCGGATTCGGGTAAACAGCGACAACGAGCTCTTTTACATGCAGCGATAATGTTCCGGAATGTATCACACCCACCGCATCCAGGTCAAATCCGCTTGACTCGAACGGGGTAGGGTGCAGGTTGTTTACGATGGTTCCCTGGCTGTCGTAGGTCGCATAGGCAGGGTCAATGCTTCCTACTACGTCGACGATCCGGACATGCGTTACGGCATTGATATCGATCCCCGTGGAATCTGCCAGGTCTTCCAGGTCGAAAGGAGTTCCGTAGCCGACCCGGTATTTACCTGCGAAATTGTGAATGTACCGGCAGTCGACCGAACCGAAGCCCCCGATTTGGGTAGCTGTCTGTATTTCCGATATGGCGGGAAAACGAACGAAGTTTTCTCCGTCGCTGCTCACTTCTACGAAACCCAGCTCTAAAAATGTGTCGCTCAGTCCATTCTCAAATACAGCGAAATCCGGCCCCGCTCCATTGACAATTGTTGCCGCAAAGGTCAGTGTTGCTGTTCCTCCGTCGCCCAATGAAACAACGGAAGTTGTAGAACCACTGGCAGGGCCGGTGGCGATCGTATCATCTCCGAAAGAAGCATATCCCGATACCGGGTCTTCGATGTTCTGGTACCCCCGTACCACTTCACAGGTCGTCGCCCATCCCACAAACACGGAACTGTCTTTGTGGATGGCTGTGCTGCCCGGTTGACCGGCAGGAGGGGGAAAGCTTTGCGAAATGCTGAAATGAGGCAACGCGATTGCTGTTGCCAGGAGTGTCATAATTTTATTCATAGATCAGTAATTTGGATGGATTTAATCCCACCTGGATGTTTTTAATATGCGTACCGTTGGACGAAAAGATCCGTATGTAACCGGAGTTGACATACGACATGGCGTCAAAGCAGTAAATCTGGTTTCGTGCCGCGTCGTACTGCGCTCCGTAAAACGTTGTGAATAAGCTGGCGTCAATGAAGTCCGGGTTGACGATCGTTCCTGATTGTGGGTCGAACAATTGAATGGAAGAACTCCCGGAAGAGGAGATGTACAGCAACAAATTGGTTCCTATCCGCTCCATCCGGTTTACCATCCAGTTATACACGGCATCGACTTCCAGTGTTTGGGGATTGACTTTTACCAGTTGAGAGTTCAGGGTATTTAACCCGGTTTGTGTGATGACGTAAATGTTCCCGTTGGCGTCTGAGATGACCCGCTGCGGGTTTTTACCCACTACGATCCTGCTGACTTCCGTCATGGAAAACGGATCGATTACGGAAAGCGTGGAGTCCACATCGGGATAGCTCAATCCTCCTGAATTCGCTACGTAAAGCCTGTTGTTGGCAAGATGAATGCCATCCGGGTTGGCGCCGACAGGAATACGCTGGATGACTTCCAGGCTTGTCGTGTCGATGACGTCAACGTAACCATCAAAGCAGGAAACAAAGACCTTTCCGTCGATGAATTCCGCGAAGCGTGGCTGTTTGGGAACACCATTGGAGAGCATGTTGATCTGCTTCACGGGATTTCCTGATGTTGCGTCCAGTACTTCGATCGTGCTTGAAACATTGACCACTACATAGATTTTACTCCCATACCGCCCGATGTCATTCCCGGTGTCGCCTAGCTGGCGATTCGCTTTCTGCTCGAAAATTTCCCCGTTGACCTCGTCTGTTGTGAAATCAACCCAGCTCAGCGACGAATTGTTCTGCTGGAACAAACCTTCATTGACTACCAATACGCCGTTTTGAAAGAAATCAACAGGAGTGTTGGGAAGATCCTCTATTTTATCTTTTTTACAGGAAACCAGGATGATCCCTGTACAAACGCAAATAAGTTTAAATAAACGCATAAATAAAAGTAAATAAATAATGACGTCCCGGCATGATGTAGTTTTTTACAAAAGCATAGGATTCGTCAGTAATGTTTTTGATTGTTATCTGTAAGCGGATGCTGTTATTGCTGTCCAGCTGGAATTTATTGAATACCGACAGATCGCAGGTTGTAAACCCGTCGATCAGGTTGGAAGGAATGTTCTGGTTCAGGACGTATCTTTCCGAAGAGTGGAACGACGAAAGGCGCACTCCCAGCCGTTTATAATTCAATGTAATGTCCGCGTTCACGACATGCAATGGGTTATAGGCCACCTGGTGCTTGTAGCTAGGACTGTTCTTGTCGCTGACGTCCAGTGACTGCTGATAGGTATAGTTTGCCGTCAGCTGTGTGGACCAGTTCTTTGCGAAATTCCAGCTGAATGACCCGATGATATCAGCCCCTTTCACTTCATTCCTGCCTACATTCTGGATCGACCAGACAAACAGGTTTTTGGTGGGGATCGTCAGGATCATGTTCTTCACCTGGTGATAGTAAGCTCCGGCCTGGATTCCGAAGTAGATTTTATTGTAATCAATGATCGTCCATGAGGAGGTCAGTGCAATTTGATGTGCATCTTCAGGCTTTAAATCGGTATTCCCGATATTGTTGTAATACAGCTCGTTGAAATTAGGCATCCGGAAAGAATTCCTGTAGTATCCGATCAAAGCGATTTTCTCCGAAAAATGGTAGCGGTACTCTGCATACGGGTTCATACGTGTCCGGTTGGGAGCGTATTCCCCGTTTTTATTGAGTTCCTTCACATGCTGAAAACCCAGCTGGGCGACAGCGCTCCACCTGGAAGCGGAATAGGTCGCTTTTGCAAAGGAATACAAATGAAACCGCTCAGGGCTTGCCGTCAGCGATTCTACAGAACGTAATTTACTGTAAACTTCCTGTACGCCCATGTTCAGGTGCAGCCGTTCCCTGATCGTTGTTCCCAGGCTGACGCCAAAATCATGGGTTTTGTTCCGGTAGCTGGCCCTTAATTCTCCCGCGTTGTTCAGATAGGCAGGATCAAGGTAAAATAAACTGTCGGCCATCATGGCGTAGTGGAACCGGTAGCTCATGAACCGGACTTTACCTTTGTAGTCGGCTTTGACCTGTGTATTGGTTGTATTCAGCCGCTGTTCTGCGAAATCATTGTACAATACGACCGCTCCGGGAACGCCCTGCTGAGCTTCCATGTGCTGAAAATAAAAATTGAACTGATGATCTTTGTTCGGCTGGTAACGCAGGTTTCCTCCACCATTGATGTCGGTATAATCATTGTTGTTTCGTATGCCGCTGATCTCTGTCTGGTAGTTCATAAACCGAAACGGGTATCTTCCGTGTGCCTGCCTGTATTTTAAAAAGACGCCTCCGAATACTTTTTTTCCGCCGGTTTTCCCGATGTAGTGATGATCTACCTGTCCGAAAGAGCCGAATTTCGTATATAATTTTTGTTGCAAAGGTATGCCGGGTGTTTTGGCTTGAAAGGATTCCAATACAATTGTGTTGCCGCTTAATTGCGCCGATGCGGGGATCGTTAATTCAGATGCGCCTCCTCGTTGTACTACCACAGATTCTATATTGTCTAACTGGATCTGGCCGAGATTTACCTGTCCTGTCTGTGTCTGAGTCTGGCTGAATCCGTCCATTACAAAATTGGTATGTTGTCCGCCCAGTCCTCTGATAGATACTGTTTTCAATCCTCCTAAACCACCATAGGACTTAACATTTACTCCCGGCAGCTTTTTCAATAATTCTCCCAGGTCATCCGGCTGTAGTGCTTCAATATCCTGGCTTGAAATATATACGTGAAGAGAATCGACATAGTAGCGGTTGATCCTGGCAACGGTAACCTCCATTTCTTTCAGCTCCTTTGGCATCGGTTCTTCCAGTTGGGAGAATCCGTATAAGGAGCTGAACAATCCAAAAGCTACCGTTGACAGAAATCTAAACATATCTTTTTGTTACATCGCTTTACCGTAACCGGGCGATAAGACTTATTTAATGATCACTTTTTGTGAATGAGAAGCTGTGTCTGATCTCAGGGAAAGGTGATACAGACCTGAAGGGAGTGTGCTCACATCGATTTGTGCATTACCATTGACCGTCTCTGTTCTTACCACCTGACCCAATGTGTTCACCAGCTGCATTTCCGCGTTTTCTTTCACGTCAATCGTGAGCAGGCCTTCTGACGGATTCGGGTAAACAGATGCGTTCAGCTGGTTCAAAGAGTACAATCCCAACGAGTTGTCAGCCACCAGGTTGTCAATCGCGAAATAACCGGGAGTATTCATTCCCCAGTCTCCATTATCCGAGGAAGACAGCAGGAATGTTAATTTGCTGGCTTCAACATTTCCCAGGTCGATCGTTTCCCATGTATTCACAATGTAGTCATCAGTATCGTCGTCGAAACGGTAATCAGCCAGGTAAAAATCAATTGTGTCTCCCACCAGCTCATCATTTTCATTCAATGGAATGATTTGCAGCAAGAACCAGTCTTTTCCTTCTGTACCGTCCGGATCACCGGCAGCGTTGTTCGGTGAACCAAACTGTTTACCAAAGCTGTCACCGTCTCTCATTGACAACGCGGCATACGTTGTATTGGTAACCTGGAGGCTTTTTACAACTTTTGCTGTGCCAAATTCAATGGTTCCGTTGTACCACACACCATATTTTTCAGAACCTGCAGCACCTCCGTTCGCGAAAGATGCATACTGGTTTCCAAAACCGGCCGTAGCGATATCCTGGACTTTTGAAACGGCAAAACCACTCCACGAATCCCACTCGGAGTTGTAGCTGTTGGTCAGGGTAAAACTGCCGATTGTAAAATCACCGTTTCCATCAGAACCATTGTAGTAATCGTCCGTTCCCAGATCGAATGATTCGAATGTTAAGGTATCTCCGCTGTCCTGGGAGAAAATGTTTGTTGTTGCCAGTAACGCAACTGTGAAAAAATAAACTTTCTTCATCCTTTTAATTTTTAAGAAGTTAATAAATAAAAGTGAAGAATCAGTTAAATGAGGTAATCAAACAATGGTAAAGTCTACCATTGGTTAACGCCCGACTTTAATCTGAAGCCTTCGTTAAAAAATGCTTTAGAAAAGTATTCTGACTTGTACCAACTCTGCTCCGCCTTCCCATTTGTCAATCGACTCACAGTGGCATTCAGGAGAGATATTACAGTACTCACAGCTGCAGTTACAGTCTTGGATTTTCACCAAATTCCTTTAAATAAAGCAGTACAAAGGTACTAAAATTGTTTTAATAAAATCAAGGGTGAAATGAGTGGAGAAGGTAGTATCGGAAAGTGAAACCGGGCATTTTTTACTGGTTGTCAGCTGATTGAATGAAAATGAACCGGTTTGGCTAAAAAAAGTTGACAAAACAAGGTGCAATTTGAAAATAAAATATTATATTTGCACTCGCATTTGGAAAAATGCTTTTTATGGTGGTTGTAGCTCAGTTGGTTAGAGCGTCGGATTGTGGTTCCGAAGGTCGTCGGTTCGAGACCGATCTTCCACCCGTACAAAAGGGAAGTACTAACTTCCCTTTTTTGTTTTTAAGCCAATAACCGGATTATCAGAGTAAAGTAGCTGTATAAAACAAAAAAACAACCATCATTGATGATGGTTGTTTTTTATATGATTGCCAGAATCGTTGCGATTATTGATCTTTTCTTGTTCCCCCAACCCCGAATTTCACGCCGAATGCCCCGACAAATGAAACCCTGGATTTGGAATGACTGAACCATTCTGCGTCCCCCATCATTCCGGTATCAGGATCGTATGGCTGGTAGACCGAATAGGAGGTGACGGAAGTTGTACCAACCCCGACAGCAGTGAATACGTCAATGGAAAATTTGCTTCCCAGCCAAAATTGATACCCTGTGTGGAATTTGAACATCAGCTGGTTTGTTTTCCCGCTTTTACCCCCAAGGTTATAACCGGGATCCACATACGTCGTATTGTACAACCGGTATTTAATTTCAGGAGCGAGGTATAATCCTCTGGGAGCGGTAGCCAAACCGGAAATAGGGTAGTAGCGGTAGCTCAGGCTTCCGAAAAAGCCAAGCCCGCTTTCCCTGGCAGCGCCTCCGAGGATCAGATTATCAAAAAGGATCGTAGGGACCCCGATCTCAGAAATGGTTGGTCCCAACGCTATTTCGATACTGGACTGGGGAATGATCCGCTGCTCATACGCAAAGTGCAGCTCCCCCATGATCAGCTGGGTGGGAGAGTACTTGATGGCATATTTGGAATGATTGTCTTTTTGTGCTTCCGCATTAAAAAAGGCAAGGAAACAAACGATTGTGAATACAAGTTTTCGCATAAGTTTCGATAAATTTTAGTTTAACTAAGTGAATCATCCATTCACTCAACGGTTAAATGTAATTAAAATTGTGCCGGTTTCGTGTACGAGGCATAAAATTATTTTGTGAACCAGTGCTTTAACTCAGGTTTAACGTCTCCCGTTGCGTTTGTTCAGCTTTCTTGCACGCTTGGAATATTCCTTTGAGAAAGTTACCTTGTTGTTGGTGTATTGGCGTCTTCCGAAACGGTTGGTTTCATAGTAGAACGGCAGCCCTATTCCCAAATACACTTCGTGGGATGTCGCCATAAATTGAGAATACCGTCCTAAATTATAATTGAAATTGTAGCCTATGCGGGCAACATTGGAAATCATGATATCAAATCCTGCCACGAGCGCATTTTCTGTCCGGTATCCGAGAGAGAAAGCCATTTGTCCGCGGATGATGTTTCTTAATAACAGGTCTCCCTGAATAGGGGAATTCGGTACTGCTTTTACCTGTATACACGGATTGAACGTGTATGATCCTGTCCGGTTGGACAGGTAAAACCCTGCTGCGACGTAATGATGCCACATACTGGGCTTGAAACCGTTGTCCGGCCCTGTGTGGATGTTGTTCATCAGGGAAGGGATCGAATAGCCGATGTACATTTTGGGCCCGTTGTAATAGATCCCGAACCCGGCATTGAACCTCCATTGGTTATAACTTTGAAGGAACGCGGGGTCATTCTGGTTGATAACGAACAGGCGGGAGTAGTCATTGTTTACATTCTGCACCCCGACACTTGCCCCCAACGCAAAGTATTGCTCATCATTGATGTAGATGCGATAGGCATACCCGGCATTGATCCCTGTCGATTTGGCAATTCCGACCTGGTCATTGATTGCAGAGATCCCCACGGCGTGTGAAGGTGTTATTTCATAGCTCCCGATAAAGCCGACAGTGGAAGGAGCGCCCTGCTTTCCGGTCCATTGGGACCTGTAGATCAGTTCGGCGGAAATTCTTGCTTCTGCAGCAATCGCGCCGGGATTCATCAATCCTTTCGCGACATTGAACTGGGAAAAGCGTGCATTTGTTTGCCCCAGGGATAAAAAGCTGTACAGACAGGTGATGCTTAATAGTAATCGTGTCATTTTCTTATTTCTTTAATGTAAGGAAACTATCAAATTTGTGTCCTTCGATGATAAGTGTATAAAAATACGTTCCTTCAGGCAGGGTACCGCTTCCCAGGCAGAAGCTGGATTGGCACGTTCCGTCCCAGTCGTTCCTGTAGTGGCTGGATTCAAAGACAATGTCGCCCCATCTGTTCCATACTTTCAGCTCCACGTTTCTGAATTCAAAAACTTCCGGAATTTCAAAAAGGTCATTGATCCCGTCTCCGTTGGGTGAAAAACCTTCGGGGATGGTCACTTCGATTAATTTGAAATGTACGGTATGCGTCATGGAGCAGCCTATGGTGTTGTTTGTAGCTACCAGTGTGACATCTCCCGATGATGTTCCGATGTACCCTGTTCCTGATTGCGAGGTAGACGTGACATTTTCGGCCGGTGACCACAGGTAAGTATCAAAATTGGCAGGTCCGTACACATATTCTGTCTGCCCGGGAAGTACATAGATCGTATCGGGCATATCGTGAGGTCCCAGGTTGGCTACGGAAACCGAAATGCTGAGCGTTTCATAGCAGGCTCCTTTGTATATCGTTACCGAATAAGTCGTTGTTTCTGTAGGAGCGACTACAATGGATGGGGTAAATTCATTGGTTGACCAGGCGTAAACATCACCGCCGCCTGCTTCAAGCATTAAGTAGGAACCGGAACAGACCGTAGATCCTCCGATCGCTTCCAGCGTGAATTCAACGAAATTGATGGTGATGGATGTGGAATCGGTACAGCCGTTCGCATCGCTGACAATTACTTTGTATTCTCCCGATTCCGTAACAAACAGGGTAGGAGAGGTCGACCCGTCTTCCCACAGATACGTGTCGTAAGCCTGGTCGAGGCTAAGTGTTGTTCCATTGATGGTGGAACAGATATTCAGACCTTCACTGGAAGAAAGTGTAGGGTTAAGATCAGGATAAAGTGTCACGAGGATAGAGTCCCTGGAGATACATCCTACATTATCGGTCGCGTCGACATAGATCCAGCCATTGCCGTTTGCCGTAGCAGTTTCTCCGTTGCCTGTCACCGGACCGGACCAGGTATATTGCGTATATCCGGGAGTCGCGGAAAGTCCGTCTTCCATCCCCGGGCACATGGTGATCGCGTTTCCTTGTAAAATGGCTACATCAACAACACAGGACAGGGAATTGAATGTGAAGGAGAAAGCAATGATTATTGTTAGCACCCAACTATACAAAGCTGATTTAGTCATACGAATTGAATTTTCAATAAGCAACAAAAATAAGCCAATTATTTAATTTATGAAATTAAATTACCAGGGAGTTTTTGAAAAATAAAATGTGAAGAACGATTTTACTCTTTTAATAAAAATGATTTGCATATCCGTTTTGTTCCATTAAATTTGTCGCGCATATTACTTAGTTAGATGTAGAATCAGTGTTTTTCACTAAAATCAAGTTATACAATGAGCAATAAATCAACGATTATTTACACAAAAACAGACGAGGCCCCTTTGTTGGCTACTTATTCGTTTTTACCGATCCTTAAGGCATTTGCGGCCAAAGCAGACATTGATGTAGAGTTGAGGGATATCTCATTAGCGGGAAGGATCCTGGCTAATTTTACGGATTATCCGGATGCCTTGGCAGAACTGGGAGAGCTGGCAAAGACCCCGGATGCGAATATCATTAAATTACCCAATATTTCAGCGTCTATTCCTCAGTTGAAAGGAGCGATTGCTGAGCTGCAAAAAGCAGGTTATGCCGTGCCGGATTACCCGGATGAAGCGACCACCGATGAGGAAAAAGCCGTTAAAGCTGCGTATGCGAAAGTACTGGGATCCGCAGTGAACCCTGTTTTGCGTGAAGGGAACTCGGATCGTCGTGCGCCCAAAGCGGTTAAAAATTATGCGAAAGCCAATCCTCACTCAATGGGAGCCTGGTCGAAAGATTCAAAAACAAAGGTGGCTCATATGAATGCGGGAGATTTCTACGGAACCGAAAAATCAGTTACGGTTGAAGGCGATACGCAATTCAGGATCGAATTTGCCGGTAAAGACGGAGCGGTAAAAGAGTTGAAAGGACTGGCTCCGTTAAAAGCGGGAGAAGTCATTGATTCTTCGGTGATGAACCTGAAGGCGTTGAAAGCATTCGTTGCGGAAACGATCGAAGAGGCGAAAGCCGAGGGTGTCCTGCTGTCTGCTCACCTGAAAGCGACAATGATGAAGGTTTCGGACCCGATTATCTTTGGAGCGATCGTTGAAGTGTATTTCAAGGATGTATTTGCAACATATGCTGATTTGTTCAGAGAGCTGGGGATCAATAAAAACAATGGACTGGGAGAAGTATACGCTAAAATTGCAGGAAATGCGAAAGAAGCGGAGGTAAAAGCTGCCATTGATGCTGCAATTGCAAACGGACCGGCGCTGGCAATGGTAAATTCCGATAAGGGAATCACTAACCTGCACGTTCCGTCTGATGTAATCGTTGATGCTTCTATGCCGGCAATGATCCGTACTTCCGGACAGATGTGGAATGCGGCAGGCAAGCAGCAGGATACGCTGGCAATTATCCCGGACAGATGCTACGCGGGTGTGTACCAGGCTGTAATTGAAGAAGCGAAACAGAATGGGGCTCTAGACCCGAAAACGATCGGATCGGTTCCGAATGTGGGGCTGATGGCCCAGAAAGCGGAGGAATATGGTTCTCATGACAAGACATTCCAGGCTGAGGCAGACGGAACAATCCGTGTGTCTGATGCGAATGGTCGTGTATTCTTCGAACAAACAGTTGAAGAAGGTGATATTTTCAGAATGTGCCAGACAAAAGATGCACCTATCCAGGATTGGGTGAAACTGGCAGTAAACAGAGCCCGTTTGTCAAATACTCCTGCGGTTTTCTGGCTGGATGAAAACAGGGCTCACGATAGAGAGATCATTAAAAAAGTAAACAAATACCTGGCTGATTATGACACGACAGGACTGGACATCCGTATCCTGAACCCGGTGGAGGCCACAAAATTCTCCCTGGCAAGGATCAGGAAAGGAGAAGATACGATCTCAGTTACAGGGAATGTGCTGCGTGATTACCTGACGGATCTGTTCCCGATTCTGGAACTGGGGACTTCTGCAAAAATGCTGTCCATTGTTCCGCTGATGAATGGAGGAGGGTTGTTTGAAACAGGTGCCGGAGGTTCGGCTCCGAAACACGTTGAGCAGTTCCTGGAAGAAGGATACCTGCGTTGGGATTCGCTAGGCGAATTCCTGGCATTGGGCGCTTCCCTGGAGCATCTGTCGCAGACACAGAACAACCCGAAAGCGATGGTGCTTGCTGAAACGCTGGATGAAGCGACGGAAAAATTCCTGGCAAACGATAAGTCTCCTGCCCGCAAAGTAGGACAGATCGACAACCGTGGTTCTCACTTCTACCTGGCGATGTACTGGGCGGAAGCATTGGCGAACCAGACAAAAGATGCAGAATTGGCTGCTCATTTCGTACCGTTGGCGAAGGCTTTGACGGAGAACGAAGCAAAGATCAATGAAGAACTGATCGGAGCTCAGGGAAAACCTCAGAACATCGGGGGGTATTACTTCCCGAACGATGAGCTGGCTTCCAGTGCAATGCGCCCGAGTGAAACACTGAACAGTGCGCTGACTTTTTAATCGTTGATTAAGATCATACAATCCTCCTGGTGTATTTCATCAGGAGGATTTTTTGTAGTATCATGCCAGGTCTGAAAAACCGTATGATAACCGGGGATCCGGTGCTTACCTGGATTTTATAAATTTCTGAGAAGTACCGTCGATGTTCAGAATATAAACACCCGGATGCAGCTTTGTCACATCAACGGAATGATCAACCATTCCTTTCTCAATGAGCTGGCCCGTAAGATCATAGATGCTGTATTCTTTTCCATGTAATTCTCCCGGTAAAAACAACTGACTTTCGGCTGGATTGGGGTACAGTCCCAAAACAATGGATGAATACAATTCGTCGAGCAGCAGATTGTTGTCGCTGAATACACAGTTTTGCAGAGCCAGGTATTTGGGGTTATTCAGGTCATTCATTGTTTCTTTCACTCCCCAGCTTCCCCACTTAGAGTAGGTTCCGTGGGATGAAAAGTGAGCCATAAGCGTTCCCACGGAATCATACCAGTTGTCCAGGTACCGGCAATATACATCCTGCAGATCCGGGTGATGATTTGCCTGGATCAGTTTTTCAGTCAGCTCGTCGATATCTACGTTGGCTCCTGTGGCGACCAGGTGCTGCCCGGCTTCGTAGCAGATCAGCTCCAATCCGTTATTATCGGCAACCTGTCTGCTGTCTGTCATAAATTGAAGGGCCTCTCCGAGCGAATTTTCCATTCGTTGCACAATTTCCTCGACGGTAATATCGTCCACAAGGTTTTCATCAACAATATCGTTTGCTACATTTCCTGCAAAATAGGGTGCGATGGCGATGGCGTCGGCAGTAACGTTGTGGGGATTGTATGCCGGATCATTGAAATACGTAACCAATTGGTTGGACAACCAACTGTTGGCCGCCTGGGAAGGGATTGTTTTTATTAATCGTGAAGGGTCTGTGAATACATTTTCGAAGATGTGAAAAATATCTGCGGACCGTTTGGCTGTATATTTCCATGAAATTTCCCAGGGCTGCCCTGTATATCCTAATGCTGTTCCGAGGCTTGTTGCATCCTGGGATTGCGTGAACATTGCGTTCCACACTTCATTGCTGTATTCCAGGTAGATCTTTATGTTTGCATTCAGCTCATTGTGCAGCAGCTGCGCGAGCTGTTCGATGTAATCATCATCTGCCAGGTGCGGTATGTTGATCCAGATGTCCTTATTGGTCAGGTTTGCCAGCTCAATGATGTATTCCCAGGATACACCTGAGTTGAGTGCCTGTGTATAATAGTCATATTCTGAACGTTCCTCCCAGGATGCAACCGTTGAATTATTCGTCCGCAGCCAGTCCATAAAACGAATGACCTGGAAATCTTCCAGGAAGTCCAGGAAATCCGCCCGGAAAGTATGGTTCTGATACGTGTTTACGTAGTCAGGGTAAATGAATTTGATATCGTTGATGGGGTCATTGATGTCTGATTCCAGGATGTCAAGAACGACACCTCCGTTGACGGTAACGATCGTATCAACAGGACAGGTAAATGTTCCTGCAGCGCCGATATTCAGTGATACGGTTCCCGTACCTTCTACAATCAGCCGGTAATCGCCGTCCGGCCTTCCCCCGTCAATATCCCACAACATCAGGCTTTTCACTTTTTGAGGTGGATTCACTCCATCCGAATACGGAATGCTTACCGGGAAACCTTTTGCGTTCAGTGGAATTTCTATTTCCGTGTCCCACGGGCCTGATCCGTCTGCATTGGCTGGAGTCCACGGCCGGCTTTGTTTGAATGCGTCTGTAAAGACAAGCTCACTGGAATAGTCGACTACCCCGGCTAAGTTGATCCCGATCGGGCGATTGTCTTGCGCTGTTACAAACGATGAAGCGGATAAAATAAAGAATGCCTGTAAAAGTGTTTTCATAGGTTTGTGTATTGATCCATGGCTAATTTAGCTAAAAAGCGGTTAATTTGCCAGGAATCTTACTTTAATATCCGTTGTATTTAATTTTTCTTTGCTGTTTATTTTGAATACATGCCTTCCGGGAAGGAGGGTTTCAAAATTCCTGTCCAGGTGGAGTGGTTTTTCCTCCGCATATATCCAGCAGCTGATCAGAGGTTTGTCTGTCTCCAGGATCAGTTCCGTTTCTCCCTTTTCATCCGCCTGAAGCTGAATGCTGATTGCAGGCTGTGCAGGATAGGGAGCTTGTGAGCTGTTGTTGTAAAATGTGCGTTGGAGATCTTCTCCGGCTTTACTTTTCCAGCTGGCTGCTACAATATAATCCGAAAGAGGATGGTCCATCAGGTCGAATACAGGAAGAGAAATAACCGCCTGGGGCCGTATATCCACGAAAAAAGTGTATTGCCCCTTCCAGTTCCCGTTCAGGTCGTAAAAATCGAAGCAGACATCTGTATGGTATTCTTCCGTCCAGTCATTTACAATGTAAAATTCTTTCTGGTGAAGTTTGCGTTCCACAGCCAGTACAGCTACATTTTCATAGTCTTTCTGTACTTCATAGTGCAAAGCCTTCCAGTTCCCGTAATAATCCACGCTCGACCAGGTGGGAGCGGGCCAGCAGTCGTTTACCTGCCAGTAGATCGTTCCGGCGCAACGGGGCCAGTCGGTCCTGTGGGCTGCAATAGCGATTCCTACGGCTTTTGCCTGCGTCAGTTGAGAATGATAAATGAATGTTTCAAAATCATCCGTTTCACCGAACAGGATGTCTGAATGTTTTTTTATCATCCCGTTTCCAACATAGCTTTTTTGCCGGAGTTTCATTACTTCGGATTCCAGGCTCCAGCCTTTTTTATCAATCGCGGCACTAAGCGTAGAGTATTCGGGAAAGCTCTGGAAACCGTACTCAGCATTGAACCGCCCGCTTTTATTCCCGAAATCTTCGATCGGGTCCTTTCCGTGCCACACGCCCCAGTAATGCTGCGATCCGTGTTGGTAATATTCTGCTTTTCCCCAGTTGCTCAAAGGGCTTGTGTGAATGTAGGGAACAGTCGAAAATTCGGAAATGCGTGCAGGAAGAAGTTGTTTAAACAGATCATCGTATGCTTTTTCGATTTCTTTTGCAGACTTACCGAACAAGCCGTATTTGAGCTGGAATCCCCAGTTTTTCCAGGCAACATCCACTTCGTTATTTCCATTCAGCAGTACTACCGACGGATGGCTTGTCATTCTTGGAATGTGGTAATCAAACTCCCGTTTTACATTCGCCAGAAACTCATCTGTTCCCGGGTACATGGAGCAGGCAAACATGAAATCCTGCCAGATCATGATTCCCCGTTTGTCGCACTCTTCAAAGAAGACTTCATCCGGGTAATAGCCGCCACCCCAGACACGGACCATGTTGAAATTGGCAAGGTCCATCTGTTCGATTAATTTACGGACAGATGCATCCGTTACTTTTGCAGGGAACATTTCCTGGGGAATGTAATTCCCTCCTTTGCAGAAAATCTTGCGCCCGTTTACAACAATCTCATAGGAAGTTCCGAATTCATCCTGCTGCTGTAACAACTGTGCTGTTCTGATTCCGAATGAAAGGTGCTTCTCATCAATGACAGTGCCGTTCTGATCGGTTAAAACCCAGTTATCTTCGTATAAAAACTGCTCTCCATGTTGTTTTGGCCACCACAGCCTGGGCTGATCCATTGCCATGGTTGCTTTCAGCCATGCTCCGTCCGGCTTAAAGCTGATCGTACCGAATAGTTTGCTGTTCCATGTCAGTTCTGCCGGAGATTGGGCCAGTTTTACAGCAATGGAAAGCTGTGCCTGTCCATGATCCATTGAAATGGTCTGGATATTGGTTCCAATGATTTTGTTGGATCGGTAACCCGTGATTTTAACTGGCTTGTTGAATCCAATGGTATTCATTCTCAATGCCCAGTCCCATCCGAATTGGTATTGAGGCTTGCGGGTATATGGCGCAATGGCGGTCTTATGGGTATCGTTCGGGGCAGGTAATCTGTATTTCGCTTTTTCAAAGGACTCTTTGTGGTAAAGGACCGGCGGAGTAAAAACGGCTTTCAGCTCATTGTTCCCCGGTTTCACCCATTTGTTGATCGTAATACGATAAGGCAGAAAGGCATTGTCGCAGGTCAATATGAGCTCTCCGTTTAAATAAATGTCGGCGTATGTATCAACGGAAGGCAGCTCCAGGTCCAGGATCCGGGATTCGATCTCTTCTGCTGTCAGTGAAAAGCTGGATGTCAGCTCCCAGGTTTGTTCTTCCACCCATTCAAACAGCCTTTCATTCATTTCGATGTACGGGTCCGGCAGGTAGCCGTCGTTGATCAATGCTTCCTGGATACTTCCTTTTTCGCCAAGCACAACGAACGCATTGTTCTTCGGATTGATGAATTTCCAATTGATGATTTTATCCATAGAATAGAGCGGTTGAATGACGAGTGCACAAAATAACAAAAGCAAGTGAATCAATTTCATTGATATGTGTTTGGTTGGTTCCACCGGAAAAATAGTACCACATGTGAAGTCGGCATATACTCAAAAGTAGGGAAATTTCATCGATATATGTTTTTATCTCGAAAAAAATAATATTTTGAATAATTAGTAAAATAAGCTTCTCCGGCGCCTTTAACTTATCTTAACTACTTTATTTTAAATAACCTTCCTACTTTTAGGAAAGTTAACAGACAATGTAAAAGCTTTGGTTATGGGAGTGAATATCGCTGGTGTAGTCATCAATAGAAGATACAAAGATAATGTAGCGGGACTGGAGAAAATATTGGGGGAGAAGCTGGTATTCGACAAAGAAGTCCCTTTTGAAGAAGCTTCGGAAAACTGGAAGAAAAATACCTATTGTGATGTGTATTATTCAGATTCAGGAACGTTGGTTTTCCTGTCGTTTGAGAGTGCAGGGTTCGACTTCCCCGTTAAGGATCAGGAAACGTTTTCTTTTGTCTTATCTGAAATGTCAATGGCGTTTAGTGTCAATTATACCAGGAATGGGGAAGTTTTGCGCACAATTCTAGAGTCTGAAGGAGAGATCCACCAGAATGAAGGTATTCCTTTTGAGTATGAAGGCGAACAGGAAGACAGGCCTGGATTGATCCATTACCTGTTTGAGAAAACACTGGGGATTCCTTTTTTTGAAATTGACCCTGCAGCAACATGTTACCGGTATACATTTAAACGTTCTGTCTTTAATGTGATTGAGGAAATCCCCGAGCCGTTGATTGATCCTGCTCTAGATCCGTCAGAATCTTTTCCTGGTGAAGAAGAAGCTGCTGAGACTAAAAAGCCCTGGTGGAAGATTTGGTAAGCCGGTAGCAAAAGTAACACAACAACTACCTGGCACAATGAATGTGTGCTATGGATCAAAGAATTATTTCATTGTAAAATGAATCAAAAACAGGCTTTAGAACCTTTAGAACGACGGACAGGAAATGGTTCTGAACTGAGGGATCTTCTTCTTGCAGGCAAGGTTCAGTCCCAGTGACACTTCGTGCGCTCCGCCGGAAACTCCGTTGTTCAGCTGCGAAACAGTAACATCATAGCTGTATCCCA
>JBBCIY010000005.1:0-653104 GCA_037189645.1 Crocinitomicaceae bacterium | reverse complement strand
CATCCCCACGGTATCAAACGGCACTTTCTGCGCCAACCCGGTAGCGTCGGTCATTACTACGGTCTTGCCCGCCAGGTCGTTTGATACGTTCAGGTGCGGGAAGCGGACAATACCGCCTAAGATATTATTGGTTTCTGAGCTAAAATTTCCCCATACTTTTACATTATTCATCTCCGTTTGTCCCAGAAAATACACATCTTCTTCTACCCGTAGACTTTTTTCAAACGTTACACCATCCCGCACGACCAGCGTGCTGTCAATCTTCACTTTTCCGCGCACGTCCAGTTTGGTTTCGGGGTTGGTGGTTCCGATCCCCACGTTCCCGGTTTCCTGCAATGCATTGTTGTCCTGTGCAAAGGTGTTCAGGTGCATCAGACCTGCTGCCACCGTTGCGAATAATAGCTGTTTTTTCATAATTGTAGATAAATTTTATTATTTATGGAATAAATTTAGAATAAAAAAATAAATAAACAAGATTATCGATTATTTTTTTTGAAATTAGAATTAGTAGAATTTTGTTACAGAATACTTTCTTATAAGCCTGCTGAGGTGCAGGGACACGTAACTATTTATGAATGGACAGTCTTGCAAAACATCCTATTCTCCGATGGAATTATCTATGAATGGAGAAATGACCGATTGTGGTGGAATTCAATAATGGATGGATCAGGATTAAAACCCCTGGACAGGCGTATGCGTTGGTAACTTCCGATAAAGTTAATATAAGTGACCTGGAAAAAGGTTTGAAAATCATCTCCAAACGCAATGAGTCCGAAGAAAAATTTTATGACCTGTCAAAGGGAGCTTACAGGCAACCGATGTAGGTTTAAAAACAGGCAAGGGCAGTTGGAGAAACTGCCCTTGCCTTGTATATCATTTGGAAATTACTGAATAATCAGCTTTACCGGTACCAGGATCTTATTTTCTCGTTCTTTTATTGAAACGATATAAGTGCCTTTCATCAGGTCACTGTTTTCAAAGTGCACTGTATTCGTTCCCGACAGGATGTTCAGGTCTCTGACAGCAACGATTTTACCATTCATATCGTGTACAAATATGGTTGATTCACCGAGCGCTTCGTCTGTATTTACAGCAACTGTAAACGTACCATTGTTCGGATTCGGATAAACCGTCAGCGATGCGTTTCCTGCATTTCCGCAATGAACATGGATCGGCCCGAAAGTTTCCTGCGTTCCGTCAAAGTCAAATTGTTTCAGACGGTAATACACCTCTCCGTTTGCGATGTCAGTTACAGCATAGTTGTTCGGTGAATTGGTTGTTCCTGCACCGTCTGCAGTCGTTACTGCTGTCCAGGTGTACCCGTCCCTGCTGCGTTCGAGGACAAAATAATCAGAATTTTGTTCAGATGCCGTTGTCCACTTTATGCGTACGTGGTTGTCTTCACAATGCGCATTGAAGCTTTCCAGGTTAACGGAAAGAGGGCTTGTGATGATACTTCCGTGCAGCCAGAATTCTGAGAATCCGGCAATCGTATATTGCGAGTACAATACGGATATTTCGCCTCCTGGTACGGTAACTCCGGTAACGGTTCCCACACCGGAATTGTTATGAATGGTTGTGTTTCCTGTTCCGCCTGAAGCAGGGCAGTTATCCAGGGCATTATTGTTTACGTTGACAGATGCCGGGAATGCCCCCCCTGAGTATTTGCTCAGTCGCACACTTGCCTGTCCCGCAACATTGTCGTCAGGATTACTGTTCGCATTTGCAACTGAAGTAAGCTGGTTCAATTCCTCTCCATAGTACGGCAATCGCACTTCTGCGGCACCGTCAAGGGTAGGTGTAATGACCCAATGGCGTTCCATGACTGAAGTTATGTATCCCGGGTCGTCACATGCAGGAACATTCAGCGGGTTTACATCGTCGTATGCGGTGACGGTAACGTTTCCTAAATTGGATGCTGCTGTTGTTCCACGTACAGAAGCCAGGTAGCGTCCGTCAGGGTTCGTATAGAAGTGTGTCCATTGATTCCCGGAAACAGGACAGGTTCTGCTATTTCCGGATAATGCCAGCGTGGAAACCACCGGGGTGATGCTCAGGCTTGCATTTGCTCCTCCTGTTCCTTCAGCAGTCCTTACTTCAACTGTAGAATTGGCATCTAATCCATATACACCGATCGTTCCCGTACACGTTCCTGCACCGCTCCAATCGGCGCAGCTCCAGACAGGAGCCGGGTTACCATTTATATACACACGTGTAGCATCGTCCCAATTGTTCAGCGTTAGCTGGTATGTTCCACAAGGGAATCCGCGGCGCTTATGAACAAATGTGAAATGATCGTTAGGAAGCGTACATCCATTCCAGGTAGCTGAAGAAGAAGGGCTCAACGCATTGTTCCATCCTGAATTCGTTACATCCTGTGTATTGAATCCGAAGTCTGTAGTGCTTCCGGTATTCTGCGTATAGTAACCATAGTAATTGATGCCGGTCAGATCAATGTTGCTGCCATTATAGCCCGCTACGTTCCACATAAAGTTGCCGAACCCCGGATCGGGTGGAGGAGCGGTATACGTTATTCTTAAATAAGGTTTGTTCGCATTGCTCCTGCCTCTGATATCCAGGTAACAATCCAGGTGTTCATTTCTCCCGCTGAAGATATGCATACCGACTGAGAAGATTCCTGTCGGTACAGCAGTGATTAAATGATTGATATAATTGTTTATTCCCACGGATCTCCAGACGTTGTTTGCTGTTCCCATGATAGCAAACTCATGATTTGAATAAATGTCACCGTCACGGATATCGGTGAGCCGGTTGGCATCTGTGACTGCGGAAGGGTCGTTAGCCATGTGACGGACATTTCCATAGACACTGCATGTAGATCCTGTCGTTGCGTTCGAGTATATATAGTAATGCAATATGGCTGAAGTGATACACGTATTGGGTACGCCTGAGACATCAAATTTAGCCCATCCGTGATAAGCGGGAAAATCATTTCCTGTCCCTGTTCTGCCCAGCCTGATGAAATCATTGCTGTTTAAACTGTTAAAAGCCCCGGCATAATTGTTTGATCGAATGGACCCTGTCCAGTTGGCAGTGTTAGGAATTGTTGCGTCAAAAGTCGGGTCTATTATTACGGGAAAATTACGTTCGCTGCTTGTCAGCCAGGTAAGTGGCACTTTTGTTTTGATCGTGATGATTCTCCCGGTTTGGCTGATTTCATACTGACCAACAATTTCCCGCTCTATATGCTGGTGATGGTGGTGGTCATGGTCGCTGTCATGTTCGTGCAGGTGTTCAGGAGTGTCTGAAAATACAGGTTTATTATATCTTGCCTGGATATTCCCGGACTCATCTGTCAAGAGTATTTCATTGTTGATCAGTTGGGCAGTCCATCCATTTGGCAGTTCTGCTTTTTCCTCAAAGATTAAAAACTGTGCTCCGGAAGGGATGTTTGCTAAGACAGATGAATTCTGGATGATATAATCCATTTTTCGTTGTGTGGTATTTTGTGTCAGGCGCAGATCAATGCCATTTCCATAAGCTCCCTGGTAGGTCAGTTCATTGAAATGGATATTACCTTGTTTTTCCTGGATGTGCTGTACTTGAAGGGCTTGTCCGTTTACTTCGTAATACATCCGCATCCCGATCATATCCTTTACTGTTTTTCCATTTGACAGGATCGTTTTGATCTGTCCTCCGGAAGTGGCAGGATAATATGTTTTAAAAGTATTTGTTGTGTTTTCAAATCCTGTTGAGGAAGATACAATCGTATGAAAAATCGTTTTCCATTCACCGTTTTCCATATAATGGATGTCTCCGGTTGCCACATGAGCTGTAACCGTTCCGTCAGGGTTTTGGAAATGCTTGGTATTTGCGTTCCGTTTTTCAACCAGTTCACTTCCTTTCGGATATGCACCGAACGCTTCATTTTTCCACAAGTATTCAGGTTCATCAGCATGACTGATTGTTCTGCCTGATTGCTGCGCAATTTGCTGCCCGGAAAGAAAACTGATTTTTAGTGTAGTGAATACAAATAACAGTGAATACAGTAAAATTTTATTTTTCATAGTTTGATAATAGTTAGTATATCAGCACAACGGATCGATCTCATCGTACGATGCCACAGCCAATTAAGATGAGTTGATCCAACTAAAACTACATCACATATCCTTCTATTGTTAACAGTGAATTAAGTAATAGATAATAAATGACGTACAATATTAGTTAAAAAAATGAAACAACAATCTATTTGTTAAAAGATTCACGAATGATTTTTTTTAAACGGACAGGAGCAGCACTTTTCCCGTGTTTTGGATATGTACACTATGTTAAGGAATAAAGTTATTTCAATTTTTGATTGACAATATTTAAATTATTCAGTAGAATACCGCTGTCGGGGTATTTTTTTAACCCATCCAATAAAATTTCCCTGCTTTTCACGTATTCCTGCATCAGAAAATACCCCCTGGCCATTACTCCGTATGCATAATCATTCGGTTCCTTATTAAAAAGCTGTTCGGCGCTAGCCAGGTACGCTTTATAATCGCCTTTCAGCTCCGTTATTTCCAGCAGGACATAGTAAGGAAGTGTATTTTGCGGGTCGATGGCAACGGCTTTCTTCAGGGCTTGTATCCCTTGTTCATAGTCTTTGGTGATCATTGTTGCTCTTCCTTTGTCAATGTATGCGTTAAAGAAGCCCGGCCATATTTCCGTCGCTTTGTCAAAATGACTGATTGCGGTGCGTTGCATTTCCAGTCTTTGCGGGGCAGATAAACGGGGATCTTTTATGGATTCGGACATCAGGGTCATCGCATACATATTATTTGCCTGCGCAGAGTTTTCCAGGTGTTTTATGTCGTGTTTCATCAATGTCATCGTATCTTTCCAGTCGGCGTTCCTGATGAAGGTCCTCCCGGCAAACAGGACCAGTATGATTCCCAGAACGGCACCGGCTATTCCCGGTTTACGGAGATTGAAGTCCGGTTTTAGCCAATAGAGCAGGGAAGGAATTAAAATGCAGAACCCGGCAGAGGCTGTAAATGCCAGTCGTTCGCCTACCATACCGGCCACTAATTCTATCCAGTTGCTGAACAACAGGATACTAAGCAGGTACCACATCACGCCGATCGTAATAAGCGGCCGCTTCTTTATCTGCCAGACAGCAATAATGAGCAACAATAAATGGACAATAATGGACACGATTACCACCGGATGATTGAGACGAACAGTCTTCATTGTTGCATATCCGTAATAGAAGGATAATTCTTTCGGGAAAACATGTAACCGTAAGTATTCTCCTAATGCCAGGAAACCGGTGGCAGCTTTCTCCTCCTGAGAATGCGGAGCTACCAACGTGTTTTCAGCATAGAGCAATTGCCGTCCTTCTTTGAGGAACGAACTAGTATTGCTGGCGGTGGTACTGATGCTTTGATGAGTGGCTGCGGTTTGTACAGTGTTCTTTACAAACAGATTTCCGCCTGCAAACAGGAAAGCCAGGGCCAATCCTACAGGGAGACTGTACCGGAGCAGACTGGTGTTGCTGGTTCTTTTGGATAAAAATAAAAACAATCCTGTCACTAATACCGTAAGCGAATAAAAGTTGAGCTTTCCGTTCAGTACTATGCCTACTGTAATGGCTGCTACTGGAAGAAGCAACGCCGCCAGTGTATATGTATGAGCTAACCAGAAGAGAACCGCAAAGCTGGAGAGAACCGCAAAATCACCAGGATTGTGGTGGTAGTACAGAAAATAGGCAACTGACAGGAGACCAACGATTAGCCAGACAAGTGGTATTTTTTTGGTTGTTAAGTACACATGAATCAGGTAGCCGATTGCGATAACGGCAATTAATAGACTAAAGACCATGTCCCTGTAAATAGTTTCATTAATGAATGTAATGGACAAAAGCATAACCGCAATACCGGCTTTTGTATTCAGCCATAGCAACCATGCGGCTAATGGTACCAGCAACAAGGTCAGCCAGGCAGATACGAACAGGGAACCTGCACACACCAGCACGATCAGCAAAGCAGGAACCAGCCAGTGGGAGCAGATCTCTTTTACACCCAGCTGTTTAACCAGCAATTCCTTTTTTATGAAATAGAGCGTAGCCAGTGATACCAGTGGAATAATAGCCATCGACAACATGCGGCCGGGCTGTAACTCCGAGCCGATTACCGCAGCCGGAATTGCGAAAGGTAGAGCTAATACCAGTAATTGCTTAATGGTGATTTCCCTGTTAAGAAGGAATGCCGCAGGTAAAATAAAAGCCATCGGGTAAACGCTTTTTTTGGAAAGCATGGCAAGTGAAAAAAGCAGGAATATAGAAACGATTGAGGTCCATTTTCCTTTGGTAACATACTTGTAAGCAGACAGGCCCGCCCATATTGAAAAAAGAAAAGCCAATATCTCATCCCTGTTTTTTAAACTTGCTACAACCTCCGTATGGATGGGATGGATGGCAAAGAGCAACGTGGCTATTCCTGCAAACAGGATGTTTTTTTCGCCGGCCCATTTCACCAGTAGCTTAAAGAACAGGACAACAGACAGCGCAAACAAAATAACATTTATAAAATGCCCCGCTCCCGGTTTTTGCCCGAATAATTCGTGCTCCAGCGCAAAGGAAAGGTGTACGATCGGACGGTATCCGTAAGCATATCCCATCGCATCACTGTAATACGGAGAAGTGAAGATCTCACTGATTGCGCTCAGTCCTTTTGAAGTTAATCTGTGGTTGCTGGTCACCATTCCATCATCCATATTGTAACCGTGCCCGAGGGTATTGGCGAACAGTAAGAAGGCGATCAGGCCAAACAGGTAATAATATCTTTTTAAGGAATTTTTTTGTTCCGTTATGGCCGACGGTTGAGCAGCCGGCTGGATTTTTTTATTTTTTTTAGGTGTTGCTTTCATACTGCTGCTTATAAAGATGAATGTTCAACCTGTTGTTTGATCCACTTGTATAGCTGTGTTACTCCTTCTTCCAGTGTGTATGCCGGAGTCCATTTCAGGTCGTTTTCGATCAACCTGTTGTGGGAACAACGCCCCCGCACGCCGACCGGTCCCTCAATGGTTTTTATTTCGTTGCTTTTCGAACTGATTTTAAGCGCCAGTTTTGTAAAATCCAGCATGGAGATCATTTCCTCTGAACCAATGTTGTACGGACCTGTAAGACCGGAGCGCATCAATTTTATCGTAGCGTCGAGGCAGTCATCGATGTATAGGAATGACCGCGTCTGCATTCCGTCTCCCCATATTTCGACAGGTTGACCATCCCCGGCTTCCGCGACTTTCCTGCAGATAGCGGCAGGCGCTTTTTCTTTACCGCCTTTCCAGGTTGATTCCGGACCGTAGATATTGTGAAAACGGGCAATTTTTACATTTAAACCGAAATTCCGCTTGTAGGAGAGGTAAAGCCGTTCGCTCATCAGCTTTTCCCATCCATATTCGCTGTCCGGGTTTGCCGGGTATGCGGAGCTTTCTTCACAATTGGGGGAATTCGGGTCGGTTTGATTTTCCGCAGGATAAATGCAGGCGGAAGACGAGAAAAACACTGCTTTTATGTTCTTCTGAGAAGCAATTTTCGCCACATTCAGGTTGATCTGGGCAGAATTGTGCATGACATTCGCATCGTTCAACCCGGTAAATATGTACCCGGCTCCTCCCACATCCCCGGCGAGCTGGTATAATTCGTCACTATTCTCATCAATGACAGACGCTGCAAACTGAATATCCCGGAGGTCTCCTATAACGAATTCATCAGCTCCGGATAATGAAAATTCAGGGTATTTGATGTCCACACCTTTAACAAAGAAACCTTCCTGTTTCAAGCGTTTTACCAAATGACTTCCGATAAAGCCACCAGCTCCCAGAACAATCGCCCGCTTTTTATTTTCCATGTGAGTTAGTATTCAAATAGTCGTGATAATTTCCACCGAAGGTAATAAAAGTAAGTGGAAAAGGATGAGAATGTTAGTTTTTTACCGGAGAATCCATAAGAAGGATTGTGGTGCTTCAATGCCGTTTCGTATTCTTTGAAGAAAGGATAAACGGGGGATGCGGGATCAGAAAAACGCTCCAGGGATAATTGCGCAAAATGAATAAATACCAATGGGTCTTTATTGATGTACAACTGCTCTGCTTTTATTTCTAATGTTGCTTCATCACAGTTCCAGCCCGCAAAATTACATCCTCGGTGCTTTATGATTTCAACCTTGTCAAACATGACGGGAATAAGGTCCAGGTATTTTTGATCGTCGAACAACCCTCTCCAGTATGCTTTCCTGATGTTGTAGATGCAGCAGTCTGCCCACCAGTCCAATAGTTTCACCGAATCCTTGCCCGCACCGATAAACCCTGCATTGTACAACCCTACCCGAAAGTTTGCCTCCAGCCAGTTTTGTTCTTTCTGTGGAAAGGCTTTGTAAAAATGGGGGGTGAGCAGGAATGCTGACGTTTCCAGTTTTTCAAACAGGAGATCAGGGGAGGAGTAAAAGAAAATGTCATTGTCGGCGTAGATGACCTTGTCATACCCATTTTCCAGCAGGTGTTTCAGGTAAACGGGCTTTAATGCCCACCGGAGCTTATCGGGATTATTGCTGTACTTTCGTTTGATCTTTTCCGCCCGTTCGGAATTGAGAGCTGCCGTCCCGGAATGGTGGATAAAACTCATGTCCGGGTGTTCATCCGTGTCAGTAACCAGGCAAAATAAATCAGCATTGCTGTATTTTCTTACCGATTCAAGAAGTGCGTAACTCTTGAACAGGTGGCTTTGGGTCGATATGGTACAAACGGCTGTTTTCATATCAGCTTAATTTTGGAATGTTGTTCCAGAAGTCCCAGGTCTCATCTCCGAAATGATGGTAAACATGGAGCAACGCCGGGGTGTATTTTTCCCTGGCCCCGATTCTCACAGCTTTACCTTCCCAGCTTAAAAAAGGATTGTGGTAATCGGCGATCAGGTTCCATTTTTTACTGAGTGTCGGGTGGTCCTGCAGCCCGAATTGCCAGACGGTTTTGATCAGGGTTCCCTGGTCCCTCGTTTTCCATTGTGGATCTTTAAAGATTTCAAGAGTGGATTCATGCCATGTATCTAAAAAATCATGGGATGAATCGTCAAAGAGAAAAACACCTCCGTTCCAGTGCTGGAAATGATTGTCACGGACATTTATACTGAATTTATCGGAAATCCGTTCTTTCAGGTGGTTACAGCTTAAGCTCCAGAGTGAACGGCCGTCCGGAAGAGCGGGATAACCTTTCAGGTGATTCCATTTCAAGCCACTTTTTTTACTGATCGCAGCCCACCGGAAATGGTGCATGAAGGGTTCGCCCGTATGGTCTTTCCAGGTCTTCTCTTTTTTGTCGAAGTAAATTTCCCGTGAGATGGAAAACCGGTTGAACGAAAGAAGGAACCTTAAGCCTACTGCTATTTTCCGCGGAATGGAGTTGTTTTCCTGGTAAAAGGATACCAGCTTTTTCCGGTTTTCAATGATCGATGGCTTGGAAGAAGTTCGCAACGGGTCGATGTGTACCAGATTATTCTCAATTTGTCTGGAATAACGGTCATACAATGAGATGCAGTCACAATTGACTGCATACGCCGAAAACTGTTCCATCGTACAGTGATCGGGTGCAAAGGAGATCGGTGCGACAAATTCATTGAATATATGATCAACATCCCCGGATAATGCGATGATGTCTGTATCCAGGTAGCAATACCGGTTTCCTTTCGGAAAATACCGGTGAATTCCCGTTTTCAGGAAGATACTCGCCTGGTGGTGGTTGAATTCTCCAGGTGTTTGGACATCCATTACCTTGTCGTGCAGGACCGGGATTTCATTGCGGGACGAGTCAGTCAGCACCCAGATTTCATTTGTAGAATATTTTTTCAGGTATTCCAGTGAAAAATGAAGTGTATCAATGTGCTCTCTTACCCCACAAACGACGAAAATGAAACTATTCTTCATAGGAATGATTTTTGAACCAGTTTGTCATTTCCTTTATCCCTTGTTCGATCGGGCAGACAGGTTTATAGCCGATGTATTCTTCCAGCTTTGAAGTATCGCTGTGAGTTGATTCCAGCTCATTTGCGGGGAGAATTGAATTGCTTGTGTGTAATGGTTTCCCCAGGTTTTCAGCGATTAGCTCAGCATACCTTTTAACGGATACAGGGGAACCATTCCCGATATTGAAAATCTGGTGTGATCCGGGCCGTTCCGAAGAGATCTTATCCGCCAGTAAGCGGATGGAACTGACGATATCGCTTACGTGTGTGAAATCCCTGAAAACGTTCCCTTCGTTGTATAGTGTAATGGCGTTTCCATTCGTGATCGCCTTCATGAATTTATACGCGGCCATGTCCGTCCGGGTCCATGAGCCATACACGGTAAAAAAACGCAGTCCGATCGCAGTCATTCCGAATTGACGGCAGTAATTGTCGATCATCAGCTCAGCCATTCGCTTGCTTGTCCCGTAGAATGAAAGCTGCCGGTCATGGGGGGAATTTTCGGACATAACGGACTGATTCGGTTCGTAAACCGAAGAACTGCTCGCATAGATCAGGTGGTTAACGCCGTTTTTACGGCATTGTTCCAGCACGTTAAAGGTTCCCTCTACATTTTGATGAAAATACAAAGCAGGGTTTTTCAGCGAGCCGGAAATACCGGTTTCTGCCGCCAGGTGAACCAGGATGTCCGGTTTGTCCCCGGCCTGTCCGATAAAATCGGAGTGAATGGAGCCTTTGTGAACATTCCCGAAATAAGTTGCCCGGTTAATTGAAGCAGCGGATTGCAGCAGATCCACTCCCGACATGTCGAAAGATGGTTGCAGCGCTTCCCGTAGATGAGACCCGATGAAACCTGCCGCTCCTGTTATGAGTATCTTTTTCATCATTTTTCGTTCGAAAGGTAATTATTTTATTGTTAATTCAGCATGCGAAACCACAGATGTACATTACGCATACGGAAATAATAACGTGCTGAAAGGCAACTGTGAAGTATCTGATTCATTGCTCTGAATGATCTGCAGTTTTTCGTTTCACATCCATTTCTGAAACCATTTTTCCATAATGAGTAATTTCCACAGCTTCCAGTTATACGATTCTTTCAGCAGATCGTCAATGTACTGTTGATTGATGATGTTCAATTCAACCAGCTTGCTGTTTTTCAGTTCTTTTCTGTACCAATTCAGGTCCATATAATACGTGTCGGGACCTACAAAGCCTTGTTTTTTCCTGTCAAGGATCTCTTGGGGCAGTGCTTTTTCAATGTTTTTATACAACAGGTATTTTGTCTGGCTTTTTTTGAAGTAGCTTTTTTCCTCCAGGCTGAAAACGTATTCAAAGAGCTCATGATCCAGGAACGGAACACGTACTTCCAGCGAATTCGCCATGCTTGCCCGGTCGATCTTGGTCAGGACCAGCTCTCCCATGAAGCATTTTATATCCATCTTTTGTACGGATTTCAAAGGGGATGCATCCGTGTCAAAATGCCGGCGGTAAAACCAGTGAACATCTTCCGGAATGTGCTGGTGCAGGCCGGGGTGGAGCATCTTTTTCAGTTCCTCTGCATCAAACCACCCCATTGCCATTGCGTTGGCGTAATAAGCAACAGGATCGTTTTTAAACAGCCGTTGTCTGAGCTTGTCCAGGAGAGAAACAGGATAGCTTTGATTGAAAAAATCATGCTGCCAGGTATACCCTCCGAATAGTTCATCCGCCCCTTCGCCGCTTACTACAGCTTTTACACGGGAGCGGGCCAGTCTGCTCACCATGTAGGTCGGAACAATGGAAATATCGGCGATCGGTTCATCGTACACTGTTGGCATGATGTCTGTTAACCGCAGGCTTGTTTCATCTGCAACAACGGATTCGTTCGGAACATTTAAGTGACCGGCTACGATTTTCGCATACTGGTCCTCACTTTTTTCCCATTTTGAAAAGCCGATTGAGAAGGTATTGGGCTTTTGCTGCAGCTGGTTCATGTAATGCACCAAAGCGCTGCTGTCGTACCCGCCGCTCAAAAAAGCACCGATGGGAACATCTGCATAGATGTGCTGCCTGACCGATTCCCGGAGCATGGTCCCGACTTCTGAGATCATCGCTTGTTCTTCAGGCTGGTTGTTTCCAGACGGAATTTTCCAGTATTCTGTTGAATCCAGGTGCAATGTTGTTAAATCAATCGCTGCATAATGAGCCGGAGGCAGCTTTTTTATGTTCTTCCAGATTGTTTTCGGGGAAGGAATGTAGCGGTACACAAAGTAGTCTGAAAAAGAAGAAAAATCGATTTCCTTTTGTACGGATTTCGCCGCGTGAATGGCTTTCAGTTCGGATGCAAACAGCAATTTCCCTTCCTGGATGGTGTAATACAATGGTTTGATGCCGAACCGGTCGCGAACCAGGTACAGCTGCTGCTGCTCTTCATCCAGGATGGCGAATGCGAACATTCCTTTCAGGTGGCTGATGACATCAATTCCCCATTTTTTATACCCGGCAAGAATGACTTCCGTATCTGTTGATGTGCTGAATTCATAGTCGTTACACAGTTCTTTTTTGAGCTCTGAAAAGTTATAGATCTCACCATTGAACGTGATGATGACTTTCCCGGAACGATCTTTCATTGGCTGTTTTCCCTGTTCGGACAGGTCAAGAAAGGACAGGCGCCGATGGCCCAGTGCATACTTCCCGTTCCCGGAAATATAGATATCTCCTCCATCCGGACCCCGGTGGATCAGGGCATCGGTCATCTGCCGGATGACTTCAGGTGAGACTGTTTCTTTGAGGTTGATATATCCGGTTATTCCGCACATTTTCTATAGGTTATTCGCTTTGATTCTTTTCCGGTAGTACCATAATTTTCGTAACTCACAATTCAGGTACTGTTTGAAGAGCTTTTTCTTGCTTGATTGTTTGTTATTTTCATTTGTTGCCAGCAAAATTTGGTATTCATTTGCCATTCCATTATAAATTTCATAGGCGTAAAAACCATAAAAATCATCTTTTAGCAGCTCTTTTAAAAATAGTATATGCGAGAGGTGGAATTGCTGGTTATTGCTTTTTGAAATTCCTTTTCGGTGATTTCGATAAACACTCCATGGTTCATTGATAAAATAAAATTTTGAGTGTTTAATCAGAAAACACGATATTTTCCATAATGTAGAATAATTATCATTCAATAATGTTGTGTTTATCAGTTGAAGAGCCGATACTCTTAATAATGCAGACGAAGAAGGGAGTATTATTTGCCTGCCGAGTATATCACTGGGATAAAGAACTTCTTTGAAGTTATATGATTGTGAATAATATTTTTTTTGCCCGAATAAGACGCTTTCTGCAGTATCGATATGAATAATTTCAGCATCGTGAAAAATACCGTTATAATTTTTATCGTTATCTAAAAAACTGGCTTGTTTTTGCAGTTTATATTCATATTTCCAATAATCATCACCATCCAGAATAGCAACATAGTCGCTTTTAATTTCAGGAATAATTCTCAAAATGTTATTTAAAATACCTTGATTATTTTCGTGTTGTAAGAATGTGATTTTATCGGGATATTTTGTTTTAAAAGCAGAGATGATTTCGATGGTGCCGTCTTGTGAACCATCATCCGCAACAATAATTTTAACTGAAAAATCAGTTTTTTGGTCTAAAATACTCTGTATCGTATTTCCGACGTATTTTTCATGGTTGTATGTTACGACAACAACTGTAACTTTATCGGGCATTTTTTCACGTAGTTTGAACTAAAAACTGTGCAACTGACTGTGGAATTTCTTTTGCAATTCCTCCTTTATTCAATTGTCTGTTTCCGACAAAAGAATTACGTCCATGCAGCACCCTTCTGTCCTGAAAGAATACTCCTTCTCCGGGTTGCAGCTCCAGCTCTGTCAGTTCTCCGCTCTTTTCGATGTAATGGTCGAGAAAATCCTTAAAATCTTCTACTAGTGTTTTGTTATGAATATCGCCTGCAGCACGATAATAGTTCCAATTTATTTTCCACCCTAATTCATCTTTTTGCAAAATGTAATCATCATTTTGGGCGATTGGATTTTCTTTCCTTCCAAAGTGAATTTTTTGTTCCTGGATACTGTTTAATAGTATCGGATTGACTGATTTTAAGACAGAAACGATTGTGTTGGCGTCAATAAATGTAGTTGCACCTCCGAATTCCGCCTGTGTGACACAATAGAAAAAAGCGGCATAGATCTCAAATGAAAAATACCCGTAGTCCGTATGTAAGGGCTGGGATTTATTACTGCTCTTATAAGAATCGTTGACTTTTTCCGGCTCGTATTTTATTTCTGTCCATTTGTTTACATCAATCTTTCCTGTTACGGGATCTTCTTCATAAATAAGCGGAATACCGCATTGCTGAGCGAGTTCCCGAAAATAGGTGTCAATATGTTTGTTCTCTTTCAAAATATGTACAACCTTGAATTGATGAAATACATTTGAAAAATTTCCTTGATCAGATTGGAATTGTGTGAAAAACTGCATAGTTAAAGAATTTTTGAATTATCGGGCACATCTTCAGTAATGATTTTTCCCACACCGATTCTGACTTTTTTGCCAATTTTGACGTGGGGCATAATCACGGCATTTGTTCCAATATAAGAATATTCTCCTATTTCAACTTTCCCCAGAATTCTTACGCCCGGACCAACAGAAACATATTCCCGTAAAATAGCATCATGTCCGATGATCGTTCCGGCATTAATAAAAACCCCCTTTTCAAGAATAACATCTTTTGAAACGACAACCGCAGGTTCAATAACCACTCCTCCGGCAATTTTTTTTGTTTTAGGACTGACAATTGAAACACAACAAGAAATAAACGGAATAAGATTGCCTCCTAATTTCTCGAAAGTCTCAGTAACTCTTTTCCTGATAAGGGGATTCCCGATACAAACGAAGAAATCACTGTCTCCGGTTTCAAACAGAGCTTTTACTTGTTCGGTTGTATGTAATATTTTGTATTTATCATAAAGGAGATGGTTGTCGGTATTAACATTGTCGAATAAGTAGAGTTCAGTGGTACTATTAGCTTGGTCGAGCTCCCAGGAAGTTATTACATCTCTGGCCAATCCTCCGGTTCCTACAATTAACATAATTATTTAATTTTTTGAATTACAGATTGAACATAAGGAGTCTTTTTCATTCTTCTTAAGAAGAGTCTGTTTATCAGACTATAAAAATAAGGAAATTTTTTACAGGTATCAATTATGATGACAGTTCTTACATTATTTCCGTTATTCCAGGCTTCATGCTCAAAAGTATCATCGAAAGTAAAGATTTCTTTTTCATCTAATGAGACGATTTTATCGGCAACACGTAATCCCGTTTTCTGAGGCTCGGGAATGTCGATTCCGATCTGGGTGCGCAGTACGCTGTGATTATTTCCCAGATGCGGAGGAATATGTTTGCCTGGTTCAAGGTGAGAAAAAAATACCAGTTGAATTTCATTTTCCCATTTTTGAATAAGCTTTATCGTTTCAGGAAAGTATTGCAAAGCATCAGTGTTTAATTCGCCATATACATACAGAAAATAGGATTTCCATTTTTTATCTTCATTTAAATGAGCCTGCTCTTTGGAAATCTTATCAATTGGCTCCCCATGAGAATAGGTGGCTGAAACATAATTTTTCCATTCTTGGATGATTACATCTGCGTTTGATTGGAGGTATAAAGCAGAAGGAGGATGTTTCTGTCCGTACGGTTTTCGTATTTTACTGTTTTTGATCAGCAGTAACTTCTCAAAGAAAGGATGATCATTAAATTGTTTCAGGTTAATTCCAAAGATCAAAAAAGTGTAATAAAGCATATAGTTAAACACAAGAGATAAATAGCGGGGAAGCTTGTACAGAGTATCGTTGTATACATGAACAGTATTTTTATAGAAAAAGATGAGATGGAACAGTAAAATATAAATGTAGATGTGTGACTGAAACGCTAAGATGGAAAGGGCAATGATTCCTAAATACCTAATATAGAATAAATTTAAAATCCGGTAACCCAAATCCTTTACCGGGTTATAATTAAATGTGAGGAAGGAGAGCAACTCAGATTTTATGCTTAGAAAGGTATATAAAATATACAAGACGTAAAATAAAATCAGCAAAGGATTTACCACATATAAAAAACATGAGAACAATACTATTTCAATTACAGGAAGCATCACTTTGTTCAGCAGCAATATATTATCAAAGCCATATTTTGTGACAGAAGTGTAAGTAGAAGACAGGATATCGTTATTCAGATCTTTTAAGTGGTGCCCGGTTATCCATTTTACTCCTTGGATGAAGACCCAGGATAAAAATAAAATGACTGAGACAGGATGCTCAAAATAAAGACTGTTAGAGATGGTCAATAATAAGATTAAGCTCAAATTTACTTGTGCGGCGAATGAATCGTTAATGATGGATAGCACAGGTTTTTCTTTGAAACGTATAAATGGGGAACTATAAGTGAAAATTAATAGAAATTCTACAAGAATTAGTACCAGTATTTCCGTCTCTTTAGAAAAAAGATACCATAAGGTTATAATAACTGTCATCAGGCATGACAAAATGAATGACCGTTTAAGCACACTATGATCTTTAGCCTGATTTACTTTATTAACTAACTGGTCTTTTTCAATATCACAAACGTCATTGAAATAATAGCCTAGAAAACCAATAGATGTAAATAATAAGATTAAAAAGAGTAAATTGAGAACAAAGGTTGAAAATTCGGTTTGGTAAACTAAATTCCAGACATAGTAGTAAGTGATTAGTATGTTTAAGTTATTGTCTTTCCATTCGTTAAATCGAAATAACATAAGCCGGTGTTTAGGTGGTTAATTTTGTGTACTCCAGGTCCCATTCAAACCCGATAAACAAATTGCCGGGTAAACTCAATTCTGAATAATCGTAATCAGAATTAATTAGCTCAGGTTTGAATATTAAAACATCGTTCAGAACGCATATTTTTTCAATTTCATTTTTGAGGGATAATAAATTTCGGTCGTTAATGGCTGATTTGATGAAGATCAAGCAAATTTTATACGACTGTGCATTAAACAGGTTTGCCGGAAAAATACATGTCCATTTATAATTTCCTTGCTCACTCTGTATTTCCATTTGCTTTGAAATAAAGTATGCTGAAGAAAGAATCGTGTTATTATCTAAATCCTTTATATTTAAAATAGGATATATCTCCTGGTTAGAGTCCACTTGATTGAATTCAATGTTTAAAACAAATTCTTTATTGGATTTAAAATTTTCATTTCTGTCGCTGGCTTGTAAAAGTTCTATTTTCTTGAGTACGATAGTGTCATTTGTTTTATAGTGTGAAAAATCTGTTCTGGAGCAATTGCTCGAATATATGTGTTCCACAGAATTTTTTCCGAATGCTTTCTCTGAATAGTCTAATAGGATATTTGCTTTGTTGTTGATTGACTTGATACGACCGTTTTGCATCAATATAAAATAGTCTGAGTTTTGAATCTCAGCTAAATTATGGCTGACAATAATTAATGTTTTCTTTTCCTTCTTTAATTGATCAATTTTTTTGCTAATGTTATATGCGAACTCAATATCCCCCACGCTCAGTACTTCATCCAGCAGATAGACGTCAAAATCCAGGTGGGCCATGATGCTGAAAGCCAGCCGGAGGTACATTCCGTTGGAATAGTTTTTTACAGGTTCGTCAATGAATTTTTCAATGCCGGAGAAGGTAACAATCGCTTCGTATTTTTCACTTATCTCTTTCTTTGAAAAGCCGTGGATCTGCCCGTTAAGAAAAATATTTTCACGTCCGCTCAACTCAGGATGGAAACCGGCTCCGATATCCAGGATGCTTGCAACCTTTCCCCTGATGGCTACTTTCCCCGATGTAGGTTTCGTGATTCCCGCCAGGATCTTCAAGAGCGTACTTTTTCCGCTTCCGTTCGGACCGATGATACCAACGCTTTCGCCTTTTTTCACCTCAAATGAAACATCCTTCAGTGCCCAATGTTCATGTACAACCGTTCCGTCTTCTTTCTTCTGGGGGTGGCGGAGTGAGTAAACCTTTGACAGATGTTCGATTTTTATGGCAATTTCAGGGCTCATTTTTAGCTGAATAGTTTATATGCGGTCTGAAAATTCACTTTCTTTTCTGTTATAGACGTACATTCCTGACAAAAGTGCTGCTACGACAATAAAAAAATTGGCGACCCAGATCCATTTGAATTCTCCGAAATCGAATAATGACCAGCGCCATGCCTGGATAACATTTGCCATGGGGTTGAGATCCAGTACAAATGCGTATTGAGGCGGCAAAATATCACTGCTGAAAAACACCGGTGAGAACCAGATCCCGAAATACAACAGGAAAGGTATCAGGTGAAGCAGATCCCGTTTTTTATAGGAGAAAACAGAGATCCAGAATACGATGCACAACGCACATACAGTGTTGTAGGATAAGACGAGCGGAAGAAAGATAACTTTCCATGACACTGTTTGCCCGAAGTACAACAGGAGGGGAATCAGCAGCAGCAGGCTGATCCCCAGCTCAACCAATGCGATTAACAGTTTGGAAAGCGGTATCACACTTTTGGGAAAATAGATCTTCTTGATCAGCTGCGAAGATTCCTGCAATCCGAATGTTCCGCTGTTTACGATATAGGAGAAAAAATTCCACCCCAGCAAGCCGCTCAGAACATACACCGGGTAAGCGATCCCCTCTGTTTCCCAGCTGAGTAGGAAGCCAAAGAAAAATGTAAAAATAAAAAGGGCGGTCAATGGCTGTAAGAGTGTCCAGCCGAGCCCGATTGCTGTCTGGGAATACTTAACTTTCAGATCCCGCTTTGCAAAAACAAAGATCAATGAACGGTGCTTCCAGATATTCCGGAAATAAGTTCCGAATTTATCGGGTGCAGAAGTCATTATGTGTACCTCCTCATTTTGCATCTTTATAATACGTTTTTATTGTTTCTGAAATATGATGCACCTCCTGTTCATCTATTTCTGTGTGTAATGGCAACCGTAATAAACAGTCCGATACAGTAATTGCATTTAGTATGTTGTTGGTATTGAAAGAAAGTCCCATTTTTGAATTGTGCAGGGGGATGTAATGGAACATGGTCTCTATTCCCTGGCGGAACAAATACGTTGACAATGCTTCCCGTTCCTCCCTGCTGTTCAATAATACATAAAACTCGTGGTAATTTTCCTCAAGCAGCAGCTGTGGAAGCAGCCGAAGTACGTTGAGCGCTGTTTCCAGTGGTTTCAGTTGTTCAAAATAAGCTTTTGAAATCCTGTTCCGGTGAGCCAGGATTGCTTCAGATCGAATGAGCTGGTCATACAGAGCGACAGCATTCATTTCGTTCATCTGGAATTTTGATCCGACATCTACCCATTCGTAATAAGGGGCATTGCCCTCCATGAAATCTTCGCGGTTGGTCCCGATGTGATAGATATGTCCCGCACGTTTTTTGAATTCAGGGTTGTTTACCAGTAACAAACCTCCCTGCACTGCGGAAATCTGCTTGGTGATGTCAAAGCTGACAACGCCGAAATCGCCGATCGTTCCCAGTGGCTGTCCCGACCAGGTATTGCCGAATGCCATTGCAGCATCTTCGACCAGGAAAATAGCGTGCCGTTCACAGATTTCCTTTAACCGGCTCAGATCACACGGGTGGCCTGCATAGTGCACGGCTACCACTGCTTTTGTCTTTGGAGTAATGGCTTGTTCAACCAGATCCAGGTCCAGGTTCAGGGTCTCTGTTTCAATATCCACAAAAACGGGGGTAGCTCCTCTTGATACAAACGCGTTTGCAGACGATACAAAGGTAAAGGACGGAATGATCACTTCATCTCCCTTCTGGATGTCCATCAGCAGGGCGATCATCTCCAGCGCGCCGGTAGCGGAATGGGTCAGGAATAACTTGGAGCCGGTATATTTCTTTTGAAGAATGTCAAGGCATAAATTTGAAAAGTGCTTTTTGCGGAACAAATTATAATCAGAATACAGCAATTCAATAGTTTGAAGATAATTTGTAGATTTACCGATGTCGTTAAACAAAATTTTCATAATTGATCCGTGTAGCACATATCATTAATCCCGTAAAGGTAAACGAAAAATCGGATTTACACGTTGCGCAGCCTGTAACTTTTGAAACAATGTTAAGGTCTAAACGTAATTCCCCGTTCAGCGATCAGATTGAACTGTACACAACTCAATTCGAGGAAGATAAGGAAATCATTCCCGACGGGTTCCGGGTGCTGTCCAACCTGGAGCGTTCTGTCCTGGATGTGAACCCAAAGCTGAAAAAGCGAAAACTGCCGCTGATAGCCGATATTCTGGCGAAAGTAAAGGAGACCGGCAACCCCGATTATGTCATTTTCACCAATATGGACATCGCATTGATGCCTTACTTTTACGATGCGGTACTGTTGTACCTGGAGAAAGGACATGACGCGCTGGTGATCAACCGCAGGCGTATTTCAGACCGGTATAAAACGATCGGAGAGCTGCCGTTGATGTACTCCGATATGGGGAAATCTCATCCGGGATTTGATTGTTTCGTGATGAAGACGGAATTGCTGGACCGGTTCATCCTGGGGAATATTTGTGTCGGGATCTCTTTCCTGGAGGCGACGCTGGTCCACAACATTTTTTCTTTCGCTCAGAACCCGCTCTATATCCCGGATGCTCACCTGACCTTCCACATCGGGATGGATGTGCTGGTCCCCCGGAACAATGATTTTTACAAACACAACCGAACCGATTTTTTTAAAAATATCTATCCGCAGCTGAAACCGCATTTTGAATTGAAAAAATTCCCTTACGGTACATTGCCATTTCCCCAAAGAGCCATAAAATGGATGCTGAACCCGAGTATTTTCACACGCAATTATTTGAACCTGGAAGGGAAAAATACCTGGCAGAAAATAAAAACAAGGCTAGATGAGGTAAGGTGGAGAATATTGCAGAAGTGATCGCTGCTGCCTGAATGTAAGGTTTTGAAAATTAGCTTAAAAACTGCAATTACCCTTCTTTTCTCAACGAGAGGCCGGGATAGATAACTGTTGCCACGGAAATCTGAAAAATTAAACCAACGTTCTTTCGTAGATCTCCGACAATTTTTCCACCGCGTAATCAATGTCCTCTCTGGTCGTAAACCGTGAAAAAGAGAAACGTACATTCGGTCTTGACAGATCCGCGTTGATCCCTTCCAGTACATGTGAACCCTTATTCGCTCCTGATGTGCAGGCACTTCCGCCGCTTGCAGCAACCCCTTTCAGGTCGAGTGTAAACAGCAGCATTCCTGACTTCTCTGTCGCAGGAAGCTTGACATTCAGCACGGTATAAAGTGATTGTTCCGGGTCGATGGAACCGTGGAAGCCTACATCGGGAAAGAGTTCCCGCAGCTGCAGGATCATATGTGATTTCAGGCTTTGAACATGTTTCTGATGTCCTTCGACATCTTCATAAGCCAATTCCATTGCTTTGGCCAGTCCCGCAATCCCGTACAGGTTTTCGGTTCCTCCGCGTAATCCCCGTTCCTGGCTTCCACCGTGAATCAGGTTCTCAACCCGTACTTTTTTATTGCAGTAAAGAAAACCGGAACCTTTTGGCCCGTGGAATTTGTGAGCTGCGCAAGTGATGAAATCAATGTCGAGGTCTTTCAGGTCAAAAGGGTAGTGTCCCATTGTCTGCACGGTATCGGAATGGAACAATGCGTTGTATTTCCGGCACAATCCGCTTACTTCTTTTAACGGCAGCAAAGTCCCGATCTCGTTGTTGGCATGCATCAGCGAAACAAGTGTCTTTTTTGACGGATCGGAAAGAAGCTCCTCCAGGTGGTGAAGGTCTACTAACCCGCACGCATCTGTTCTGACGTATGCCAGTTCCACGTTCTCATTTTTTTGCAATGCTTCTATGGTATGCCCTACAGCGTGGTGTTCTAAAGGAGTGGTGATGATTCTTGTAACACCAAACAAATGCACGGAAGAATTGATCGCCATATTATCGGCTTCGGTTCCCCCGCTGGTAAAGATGATTTCAGAAGGTTCGCAATTCAGCAGGCGGGCTACCGTCCTGCGGGAATTTTCCAGCAGTGCTTTCGACTTTCTTCCGAATGCGTGCGTGGAAGAAGGATTACCGAAATGTTCCTGCATTGCGGAAACCATGACATCAATTACTTCACTGGCCATCGGAGTAGTAGCGGCATTGTCTAAATAAACCTGCATGATCATACTTTTTTTGCAAAGGTAAAAAATACGGAAACAGTTGAGGGATTAAATTTTCTTAACTTTGTAAAGCTATCCCGCTCTGTTATGGGTTATGTGTCCTGAAGAATGCACCGATCTTCTGAATGGCATCCTCGTATTTCGCGTTCACAAAACCATGTCCTTGTCCGGGATACGTCACCATTTCAACAATTTTTCCGTTGCTGACCAGAGAATCCCTGAGCCACAGACTCTGCTCATGTGGAACAACCATATCGTTTGTACCGTGAAACAGGATGGTCGGAATGGCTGTTCCGGTATAGTTGACCGGGCTTGATTCATAGTAAACTTCGGGAACTTCGCTTGGAGTTCCTCCTGTCACCAGCTCTATCAGTGCTTTGGACAAGGGGAGATCATCGTATCCTTCCGCAAGCTGTGTAGGAGGAAAGAAAGCAGCGACAGCTTTGACAGACCCGTCTTCGTTGTGCTTGTATGCCTGGAGCAGCGATAAATGCGCTCCGGCGCTCATCCCGATCAGCGTAATGTTGTTCGAAACCTTCCACTGAGGTGTCATTGACTTTATAAAATCAACGGCAAGTTTCACGTCCAGTTCCTGTGCCGGAAAGCCGTTGGTATAAGGATCACTGCTGCACAACCTGTAGTTGATGTTGACGACCGCGTAGTTGGGCAGTTCGCTTTGAAGGCGGGTGATATACCCTCCCATATCACTTTTGTTCCCCGATGTCCATCCTCCTCCGTGGATGAGGACCATTACTTTGGTCGAGTCAACGCTTCTGTTTTCCGGCAAATAGATATCCATGACGTTGCGGGAATCCGTTCCGTAGCTGATGTTATGCGCTGTCTCGGATTTAACCAGCGTATCGTCCTTTTTCTTCTTACAGGAAGTTACCCCGGTTGCCGCCGCGAGTAAGATCAGCCCGATGAAATATAAGTGCCTCATTTGCGATTCAGTTTTAATAAAGTAAAGGTATAAAATATATAGCAATGTTCTAAAAAATAGCGGATGTTTATCAAAAAGGAAATGATCAGGCAGGATACTTGCCGACGGATCGGATGACCATTCATCCCGGAGGTTTTGACCCGTATTTTTATGAATATTCATTGGCAGCAGGTATAGGATAAGTTGTCATGGAGATTCACTCAGTTGTCAGAAAAAAATTGCATATTTGTCTGGCAAACACTTTTAATGAACCGCAATGAAAATTTACCCATTGAATACCGGAAATTTCAAGTTGGACGGAGGAGCGATGTTTGGTGTTGTTCCCAAATCCATCTGGTCAAAAACGAATCCGGCGGATGAAAACAATATGTGCGACTGGTCAATGAGAAGCCTCCTGATCGAAGACGGAAACCGGTTGATCCTGATCGATGCGGGAATTGGTGATAAGCAGAGCGAAAAATTCTTTTCTCATTATTACCTGCATGGCGATGATTCATTGCACGGTAATCTTAAAAAATATGGGTTTCATGCGGATGATGTGACGGATGTGTTTTTGTCACACCTGCATTTTGATCACTGTGGAGGAGCGATCCGATGGAACAAAGACCGCACGGGATTTGAGCCTGTGTTTAAAAATGCGGTGTACTGGAGTACTGAAAATCACTGGAAGTGGGCGACGGAGCCGAACCCACGTGAAAAAGCATCTTTTTTAACGGAGAATATCCTCCCGATACAGGAAAGCGGACAGCTGAAATTCGTGGAAAGAACCGGAGATTATACGCAGAACGTTTTTCCCGGGTTCGACGTATTGTTCGTGGACGGACATACCGAAAGCATGATGATCCCTCATATCAGGTACCAGGGAAAAACACTGGTGTTCATGGCAGACCTGCTGCCCAGTACGGGGCACATTCCGTTGCCGTATGTGATGGGGTATGACACCCGCCCGTTGATCACACTGACGGAGAAAGAGAAATTTCTCAAAACAGCGGTGGAAAACGGGTTCTACCTGTTTCTGGAGCACGATAGCGTGAATGAAATATGTACCTTACAGACGACCGAAAAAGGAATCCGGCTGGATCAAACGTTTTCGTTGGATGAATTATTTAGTTAACTAAAACTATTACTATGAACAAGTATCTGATTGAACTTTTTAAAGAAGAAAACACCGTTATAATCCCCGGGCTGGGTGCATTGACCGTTGTCAACAGGGCGACGAATGAACTGATGTTCATGTCCTACTTAAAGCACAATGACGGAACATTGGTCAGGTACATCGCCCGGCAGGAAAATATAGAACCGGATACTGCGAAAGAAAAGATTGACAGGTACGTGGAAGAGATCATTGCTGCAATAGCGAACGGAGGGGCATTCAAGGTGGATGGATTGGGGCATTTCTCCAAAGACGCATCCGGTGAAATCCAGTTTTCTTCAATGCAGAAAGAGCCTGTTGAGGAAACGGAACCGGTGGTTGTTCCCGAAGTGGAGAAACAGGAGGAAGTGCAGGACATTGTACCGGAACAGCCTGTCAGGGCAGAAGAAATTGTCCCGGACGCAGTGATTGAAGATGTGCAGGACAGAGCAGAGGAGATTGTGGCGGAAACCGGCGAAGCATACACGGAAGCAGAGGAGGAAGTGATCACGATCGAACCGGATGAACCTTTGATGGTACCCGCTGAGCCTGTGCAGCCTGCCCCGGTAACTGAGGAGGAACAATGGAATGATGACCTGGATATACCACCGGTCAACTACCAGCCGGAACGGCCTAAGAAGCCGATCCTGGAAAAAACGAAAAAGGATAAAAAACCACGCAGAAACGGAACATTGTGGTTGTTGCTCATCGCATTGATCGTTATGGGTGGAGCTACTTATGTAGGGTTCAACTACAAGGACCTGAAAGAGAAGATTCCATTCCTGGCTTCATCCGGGAAACAGGAAGTGAAAGATACAGAAAACCCTGCGGAGGATGAACTAACGAAAGAGCAGAATACTGAGCCGGAAGAAAATGAGGTCTGGGAAGAGGAAACGAATGAAGCGGTTACAGAAGAGCCGGTTTCCGAACCGGTAGCAGCACCGGAAGAGAAGAAGGCAGAAGAGAAACCAAAATCTGTTCCTGTGGTGTCTTCAGGCGGACTCCGGGTAGATAAAAGCCTTCCTGTGCAGGTGATTGTCGGTTCCTTTGGAGAGGAGGGAAATGCCGCACGTATGGTCGAAAAGCTGAGATCACAGGGATTCCCGGCTGAGATCATAGGAATTTATGGCGGATTGCATACGGTCAGTGCTGCATCGTTCAGCTCAATGGAGGAATACCGGGCGAACCAGTCGCAGTTGCAGAGCATAGGAAAATATTGGGTGAAGAATTGACCGCAAAATTGCTACTTTTGCCAAAAAACGAACAATGGAGTGGACAACAATCAAAGAATATCAGGATATAACATTTAAAAAGTGTAACGGTGTCGCACGGATAGCATTCAACCGTCCGGAAGTGCGCAATGCTTTCAGGCCGAAGACCGTTTCGGAATTGCTGGAGGCATTGATCATTGCCCATGAGTCGCAGGAAATCGGGGTGGTTTTGATCAGCGGTGAAGGCCCGTCGCCAAAAGACGGGGGCTGGGCATTCTGTTCAGGAGGAGACCAGCGTGTACGTTCAACGACAGGCTACAAAGGAGAAGACGGTGTCAACCGTTTCAATATACTGGATGTTCAGCGCCAGATCCGTTTTATGAACAAGGTGGTGATCGCTGTTGTTCCGGGTTGGGCAGTCGGTGGCGGACACAGCCTGCATGTGGTCTGTGACCTCACACTGGCGAGCCGGGAGCACGCGGTGTTCAAGCAGACAGATGTGGATGTGGCAAGCGTTGATGGTGGTTTCGGATCTGCTTATCTTGCCCGGCAGGTTGGACAGAAACGCGCCAGGGAAATCTTCTTTTTAGGGAAATCCTATTCCGCGCAGGAAGCGTTTGAAATGGGAATGGTGAATGCCGTAGTTCCGCACGATGAGCTGGAGCAGACAGCGTATGAGTGGGGGCAGGAGATCCTCACCAAAAGCCCGACAGCGGTTAAAATGGCGAAATTCGCATTCAACCTGATTGACGACGGACTGGTTGGACAACAGGTGTATGCAGGAGAAGCAACGCGCCTGATCTATATGACCGAGGAAGCAGTAGAAGGAAGAAATGCGTTTTTGGAAAAAAGACAGCGGGACTTTTCCAGATTTCCGAAGTTTCCTTAAAAAACAGATCGAACTTTATACGATACAAAAAAGAGACTCAATGGATGTATTTGAGTCTCTTTTTTTTCAGATCAGTGCTGTTGTTTCGTTACAGCAATTCTTTTAATGCCCGGATAGCCTGCTGAATGTTATTCCTCACTTCCAGCAAACTTGCATCCATCATGTAACATGGAGCCGTAATGATCTTATTTTTCGTATCAATATTGATTTCACGAACTGTTTTCATTTCAGTTGTTGCACCAACGCTTTCCAGACCCTGGGAAAACCCCGTGATGTCATAAGGAGAACCCTCAGCTGTTGAGCCGATTGTCAGGTTGGAATGAATCCCGGAACCTTCCAGTGCTTTCGCAACTACAACCGGGCTTACACACAACGCAACCAATGGCTTTTTGGCATTTAAAAGATCCTGTATCAGCTTCTTTACAGATGGATGGATCGTTCCTGCGGGACCTTCGAACGCCCAGTTGGTCAGGTTTTTTGCGCTTCCAAAACCGCCCGGGATAATCAAAGCGTCTATTTCGCTGATCGAAATCGTGTCGATGTCCTTTACATTGCCCCGTGCTATCCGGGCCGCTTCTACCATCATGTTACGCGATTCGTTCATTTCTTCACCGGTCAGGTGATTCACAACGTGATGCTGGTTGTCATTGATGGAAATGGCGATGGTTTCCCCGCCTGCTTCTTCGACCGCGAGCATGGAAAAAAGGGCTTCCTGTATTTCAGCTCCGTCATATACCCCGCAGCCTGACAGTAAAATTCCTGCTTTCATTATTTCGTTGTTTTTTATTTCTTGAAAAAATTAGTGATCAATCCTCCCAATCCTCCGGAACTTCCTTTTTTGCCTTTACCGGATGAATTTCCCGAAAATGCGTCCAGCACTCCGGTTAAAGAACCGAGGTCAAATCCTTTTCCGCCGGAAAAATTTTTCAGCAGGTCAGGCAGGGAACTAGACACCTTTTCAGCCAGGTCAGCGGGTAAGCCGACTTTTGAAACTAAATTTTTCAGGAAATCATTTTGCAAACCCGACTGGAATTTGTTATCGGCAGTTGTATTGGGCTGGGATGAGAACAGGCTCGTGATGGCCTGGGGATCACTCAAGGCTTTTGATTTCAGAAGGTCCACCGCCTGATCGATCACTTTTTCCTGTTTGTCTTCACTGACACCTACCTTGTTTAAAATGTCTTTTACATTCTGATTGTTGAGAATAGACTGAATATCCATAGTTGTTTTTTATTTTGGTTACTTAATTATTTGTTTTCGCTGCTCACGTATTTATGATAAATTCTTCCGTCCCAGCCTTCAAGTGTATAGTATATTTCACTTCCTTCCCGCTGCTGGTACGCGATGTTTTCCAATGCTATTTCCAGGCGTTGGTGCACAATGGCCCTGCATAGATCGCCATTTGCCTTGTGAACCAGCTGGATGGCGCGGACCGGAGGATGGGACTCCGCCACGACTGTGCTTCCGATTACTTCAAATGTATGTGTTTTACACCCTCCTCCGTAGCTCAGGTCAATGTACATCATATTATCGCGGACCTCTACTGCACTGATGCTCATGATCGGGTCTGATTCTTTTTCAAAATCCCCTGTGCGTGCTTTCACTTTGATCGTCTGGTCCGGGGCATTTCCCGCAGCTTCACTTTTTACTTTTTCCTTTTGAGGTTGTTTCTCACCGGCGTATTTGTGATAGATCCGTTGATCCCATCCTTCCAGTGTATAATAGATCTCGCTTCCGTCCGTCTTCTGGTAAGCGACATCTTCCAGGTCGACTTCGATGACAGATCTGACAATGGCCTTGCACATATCGCCATTCGCTTTGTGAACCAGCTGCAATGAGCGGATAGGAGGATACGATTTCGCTATGGCAAGGCTTCCGATCACTTCGAACTCGTGTGTTGCACATCCTCCTCCGTAGCTTACGTGGATGAATAGGGTATTTCCTTTCACTTCCACCGTATCAATGCTGATAACAGGATCGGAGTGTTTTGCGAATTCTCCCGTTGTTGCTTTTACCTTTATTGTTTCCATTGGTACTGAAACCGCTTCTTTTGTTTCCTGTTTTTCATCTTTTCCCGGAGCATTTTTTTTTGCTGCGCAGGAAAACAGGATCAACCCTGTCATTATGAATGCTGTAAACCTCATATACATTGTTTAATTGTTATTACCGGCCAATTCCCACTTTCCGGTTTTTATATAAGTCATTCAAATATAATACCAAAAGAAATAACAACACCAACATTCCCGATGTATTTTTCACTGCTTCCCGTACTTCCTATATGCTTCAACGCATGACCCGTGTAACGGGACAAGACGTTTTGAAAAAAAAAGGATTTTTTTTTTGATGAAACGGTGGAGATTTTGAGATTTTAATAATTTAGCAATCATAAAAGTTCCTTGCTGGTCGTATCGATTGGCGTCGTGTGTAATTAATGTAAACTATATGGCAGAAAAAAGCAAAACCGGGATGTATGAGAGCGTGATGAAGCAGTTCAATAAAGCTGCGGATGTCATGGATCTGAATTCAAACATTCGAAAAATATTGTCTCAGACCAATAATGAGATCGTCGTCCATTTTCCTGTAAAAATGGATAACGGAGAGGTAGAGGTATTTACAGGATACCGTGTACAACATAACAATGCGCTTGGGCCTTACAAAGGAGGATTACGCTACCACCCGACAGTAGATATTGACGACGCGAAGGCGCTGGCGATCTGGATGACGTGGAAAACATCCCTGGCGGGATTACCTTATGGAGGAGGAAAAGGAGGGATTCAACTGGATCCGACCAAGTATTCACAGGCAGAACTGGAACGTATTACACGCCGTTTTACGTTTTCGCTGGGAAGAAACATAGGACCTGAATATGATATTCCTGCTCCGGATGTAAATACCAACGCCCAGATCATGGCATGGATGGCCGATACGTACATGTCTACCAAAGACGCGGATGTCCGTTCCAAATATGCGCATGTTGTAACTGGTAAGCCGGTCAATTCCGGTGGACTGGAAGGGCGTGACCGTGCGACCGGATTCGGTGTTGTAACGACGATCCAGGCCTGGGCAGATTCTAAGAATGAGATCCTGGCGGGAAAGACATACATTGTTCAGGGGTATGGGAATGTTGGCCAGTGGGCAGCGCTTTTTATGAAAGAGAAAGGAGCGAAACTGACAGCAGTCCAGGATCATACAGGTACTGTCTACAATGAAAACGGGATCGATCCCGCGGACTTGCTGGAGTATACCAAAGGAAACAAAGGAGGAGTAGCAGGATATCCGAAGGCAGAGGCGATCGACAACAGCAGGTTTTTCGGGTTACAGTGTGATATCTGTATTCCTGCCGCGCTGGGAAGCCAGATTACTGCTGCCAATGCCGATGAGGTGAAAGCGAAAGTGATCGCGGAAGGTGCAAATGGTCCGACTACTCCTGAAGGAGAGGAAATCCTTTTGAGAAAGGGAATCGAGATCATTCCTGACATCCTGTGTAACTCCGGGGGTGTGATCGGAAGTTACTATGAATGGCTTCAGAACAGAAACGGTGAGATCTGGCAGATGGATGATGTGATCGGCAAGCTGGAAAGAAAGCTGATCAACTCATTTAAAAAGGTAGTGATCGCCGCGGATGAATACAAAGTTGATCTGAGAACAGCCGCATACATTGTTGCGATCCGCAGAATTGAGCTGACTTACAGAGAAAGAGGGGTTTTTCCTTAGTCTTTCAGAACACAATACAAGGAAGGATGTACGGGTTATGTACATCCTTTTTTGTTATGGGAAGACCTATTTTACAGGTGAATTACATTCCGTTTGCTGAATGACATACCATACGACCGGGTTTTCTTCTCCGGAAGATGAAGTCGTCAGCGGTGGATAATGCAACACCAGGTTTGTACCGGATGTTTTCCTGCATTCGGTATATTCCTCCATCGGAAGCCCGTTTTTATAGGAATACCATTTTACTTCGTACGTTGCATTACTTTTCAGCCCTTCTACCTGGAGCCGTTTGTGCTTTCCCCCGTTTTTCACTTCATTCCAGCGAATATCCCGCAACACATCGGTAGGCGAGGGAGGCTGGTGATCCATGTATTGCATCCGGCAGCTGGCGTACCTGGACACTTGTTTGGTCAGGAAATTGAAAGACCTGTTGCGGACATAGCCCACCGACTGGTTCCGGTCATGTGAAACATAGTATTGATGTTCAACAGCTTCTTTTCCTCCTGTTTTCAGCGTTGCTTTCTGCCTTCCCTGGATCCAGTTGCCGTTTCCGTTGCTAAGCGTGCTGATGACGTTCTCTCCGTTCATGTGATGCTGTGCCCGGATGGTTGCCGGCCAGACAAAAGCCTGTTCAGAATCTTTCCCTTCCCATAGCTGGAATCCGCAGACACCTGTAAATCCCATGGACATCGCATCAATATAATTGCCTGTAAAGTCGGAGCACACGGAAGCATCATCGCCGTCACCGAATTCCGATACGATAATGGGTTTATCCGCCCAGCTCTGAAATTCCTTGAATGCACGTGCCCGTGTGTTCTCGCTGAGCTGAAACTCATTGTTAGGGCCTGATTTTGTGATAATGTACTTATTGGCGGCATAGGCATAATAATTGACCCCGATGATATCAACATTTTTGTGCTGCATGCTTTGGTCGAGCCGTATGTCATGGGAATGCGGTTTCCATCCGAACAGGTAATCCACGCCTATGAGGTGTTCCGTATGCCCCATTTTTTCCTTGATGAATGTTGCCAGCCTGCCATGGTACTTTTCAATGGCACTGAACAATACCTGCTGATCTTCCACGTCCTGGGCAGTATGGTTATCCGGGAGGATATAGGGATGGCGGCCTGTCCGGGCATCTGCATCCACGTTGAACGGCTCGCTCAGCAGCTCGAATTCATAGATCTTGGTAGAATACCCGTAACGGGCAATGTAATAACGGGTACGCTGCTCATGGTACTTCAGGTCTTCCTCATCGGAAAGCGCTTCATGCGGCATCTTTCCTCCCGTTTTCTTAGGGTTGTCGTTGTAGCAGTAAACAGGGCGCTGCTCCAGGGAATCATAGAAATAATTGTTGCGCTCATCGATCCACCAGCGTTCCCAGTCCCAGCCGAATACCCTGTAACCGTCAGAAACTACCAGCGGTGTATGTATCAGCATGTTGAACATCATCAACGCGTCGTACTGTTCACACAGGTCCAGTAATTTGTCCTGCTCCCATGCATAGTGCAGGCGGTCGTAATAGTTCCCTTTTTTTTCAAATTCAATAAGCGATGCCCAGGGAGTCTGAAGGGTGCGGATATACCTTCCTCCCTGCCGGAAGTAGCTCTCTATCTTGTCCAGGTAATGGTCCCATTCAAGAATGTTCATCGCCTTGGTTGTATTGTTGTTGACATTCAGGTTGTTCCCCAGCGTGCCGCCGCCTCCCCACTGGATCAGGTGGCTTTCATCCGAACCGATGAAGTTATGTCCCACCGGGAAGATCATCCGGTTTCCCCTCACCAGGTTTTTCTTATTGGGATGCACAGAAACATATCCCGGATCACCGCTTTCAACGACATGGAAGCCAAACCATTCAGAAAAATGAGTGTCCTGTTCGTTGATCTTAATGGTTATCCGGGCGATCCATTTCCCGTTTTGGGGCGGGGCATAACGGATCCTGAACGGGAAATCGGTGCCGATGTCATCCCAGTCGTGGGTGGTCTCGTTTTCGATATATTCTCTGTGGTAATAGCCGTCTACGGTCTTGGAGGTTCCTGTTTCCGGGTGAAAGAATGAAGCTTCTACATCCACATTCCATTCCAGGAAAGGATTCAGCTCATCCGGGTGAATTCCTTCTTCCAGTAAAAAAAAGTTGATCCGCTCCAGGATATCAGGAGGAAGCTTTATGCCCAGCTCGAATTTTTTGTAGCGTAACACATGGTTCAGGTCAGGATAGTTCATCACGGAAACCGAAAGGTGCTGGTCTTCATCAGGCACTGTGCCTGGTCCGGGAAAGTGATTCCGGACAGCGGTCAGCTCTGCTTTTGAAAGGCTCACTGAATGCAGCGGATCGTCCACTTTTACCTGGGCATCGGATGGATGAGAAAGCAGTATTCCTGCAAGGAACATCAGATGGAATTTCATGGCGTTTGGTGTGTTACTTCAATGATTATAGAATTAATTCGTGTAGTTTCCCTATCAAAATACGGTCCATTTCTCTAAATAGGGTGGGAATTTACTTTTTATTTCTCGGATGATAGGAGATGATCGCATCCCGCAGGAAACGTTCGTCCAGGTGGGTATATATCTCGGTTGTGGTGATTGATTCGTGCCCCAGCATTTCCTGGATGGCACGCAGGTTGGCGCCTCCTTCCAGCAGATGGGTAGCAAACGAATGGCGGAACGTATGCGGGGAAACCGGCTTTTGAATCCCTGCGGCCAATGCTGTTTGCTTGATCATGGTGAAGATCATGACACGGGTGAGCTGGGCGCCCCGGCGGTTGAGAAAAACAATTTTTTCATGTTTGGGTAAAACAGAAAGCATTGCCCTGGTATTCCTTCTGTATGCAGTGATCTCATTTTCCACGGATGGACTCGCGGGAACCAGCCGCTCTTTGTTGCCCTTCCCGATGACCCGGATAAAACCTTTGTCAAAATGCAGGTCCTCAAACCGTAAATTTACCAGCTCCGAAACACGTAATCCACAACTGTAAAGCGTTTCTATGATGGCACGGTTGCGTTCTCCCTCCGGTTTGGAAAGGTCGACGGCCTGTATCATCGCATCGACTTCTTCGATGGTAAGTACTTCGGGGAGCTTTCTCCCGATTTTCGGCTGCTCCAGTAATTCCGACGGATTGTCTGGTATTTCTTCTTCCAGGAACAGGTAGTTGTAAAACTGTTTGATGCCGGAGATAATCCGGGCCTGTGAACGATTGCTCAGTCCCAGGTCGTAGAGTTCTGTAACAAACTGTACCAGGTCCTGGTGTTTTACATCCTGCGGCTCTTTTTTTATGGAAAGCGAAAAATCCCTTAATTTCTCTACATCACGCGTATAGGCTTCAACCGAATTTCCCGCCAAACCTTTTTCAATTTTCAGATATGCGATAAAATCATTAATATAGTGCTCCCAATTCGACATTTCTATGAAACTATTGATCGTAAACGGACCCAATTTAAACTTGCTCGGTCAACGTGATGTACAAATTTATGGTTCTCAGTCATTCGAAGACTATTTTTCGGAATTAAAAAACCAATTTTCTTCTGTGGAATTCGACTATTTTCAGTCCAATGTGGAAGGGGAGATCATCAACGCGCTGCAACGGTCTGCTGCCGATGGGATCATTCTTAACGCAGGCGGGTACACGCATACAAGCGTTGCGATAAGAGATTGCATTGATGCAGTCCGGGTTCCCGTTGTGGAAGTTCATTTATCCAATATTGCGGCGAGAGAATCGTTTCGCCACGAATCGCTGATTGCTCCGGTTTGCGTTGGAAGCATCATGGGGTTTGGCCTGAGGTCCTATGAGCTGGCAGTGGCCTATTTCCTGCATAGCTGAACGAATGGCTTATAAATAAGTATTTAGTTTCATAACGGTTGTTCCGTAAAATGAACAACACATTCAGAATATCTTGTGGTTGCCGGGTTGTACAGGGAGCTTTCAGAGACGATCAGCTCATAAAATTATTGGAGAGAAACCGCTGGAATTTTTCTTTATACTGGTCACTGACAGTAATGCGTTCTTTCCCGATGATGACCTGCCCGCGTTCGATTTCCGTCACTTTGTCGAGGGAAACAATGAATGACCGGTGGATGCGCATGAATTTTTTCTCAGGCAGCAGCTCTTCCAGGTGTTTCAGGCTCATCAGTGTGAGGATCGGCTTTTCATCGTTGAGCCATATTTTGACATAATCTTTCAGCCCTTCAAAATAAAGTACATCCTCCAGCTTCACGCGGATAACCTTGTATCCCGATTTCACGAAAATGAATTTCAGGTCGTTGTCCTCCGGAATAGGTGCTGGTCTGCGTACCAGGGCGAACCATTCCTTTGCTTTGAGTACAGCCGCATAAAATTCCTGGAAATCGAACGGTTTCAGCAGGTAGTCCAGTGCTTCTGCTTTAAATCCGTCCAGTGCGTACTGGTCAAATGCTGTCGTAAAAATGATGCGGGTTTCTTTTTTAAGCACCTTTGAAAGCTCGATGCCGTTTAGTTCGGGCATCTGGATGTCGGATATGACCAGGTCTATGTGGTCATTTTCCAGGGCTGACAATGCCTGGAACGCATTTTCGCATTTCCCTTTCAATGTAAGAAACGGAACTTTGGAGACGTAATCTTCCAGGAGTGTGAGCGCCATCGGCTCGTCATCAACGATAATACAGGAAATTGAAAGGTCCATGCGCATTCATTTAATTTGACGGTTTATCAAGTATCAGCCGTACCAGGAACTGGCCGTTTTCTTCTTTGATGGTTAAAAGATAGTGGTTTTTGTAAAGCAATTCCAACCGTTTCCGCAGATTTTCCAGCCCGATTCCCGAACCGCTGCTGTCTGCCCGGGATTTCGGAAAGCTGGTATTCCTTACGGTAAAGCAAATGTGGCTGTCATTCACTTCAAGGAAAAATGAGATGTAGGACGGATGCGTTGCGGATACGCCATGCTTGAAAGCGTTTTCAGCGATGGAAATGAAAAGCAAAGGAGCGACTTGCACCTGGCTGTCTGTATCCTGGAGGCTGCGCTCGATCGTTACATTTCCCGAAAACCGGACTTCCATCAGGTCGATGTACCGGTTGATGAAATCGACTTCCTGTTTCAGGCTGACGAGTGGCGCATTTGCATCGTGGAGCAGGTACCTCATTAACTTTCCCAGGCTGTGAATCATCGCTTTTGCCTTTTCGGGAGAAATGTCAACCATTGAATAAATGTTGTTCAGGGAATTGAAAAAGAAATGAGGTTGCAGCTGGTATTTTAGCTGCTCCAGCTCTGAAGAAAGATTTGCGGTAACCGCTTCGGTACGTTCCCGCTCGGTTGACAGCCATTTGGTATAGCTCCGGAGAGCGATCGCGAATACCACAGGGACCGTATAGACAAAAAAGTCTGTCAGCAACATGAACGATAATGGCCGGGGAGGGGGGCGGTGGGGATGAAAATCGGGCGGAGGAGCTTTAAAAAAGAAATGCCTCAGCTCAAACCTGGTTTCCACCAGGATAAATATGATAACGATATTGATGACAATGTATAGCAGCCATTTCTTTGAAAACAAAAAACGGTTGATGAGCAGCAGGTAATTGATGTAAAAAAGGAACACGTGTGTCAGCAACGGGATCCAGTAGTGCTCCATCGTATCGCTTATGCTGAACCTGTTTTCGGAAGAGAACAAATAGGGAAACCCGATCAGTAAAATCCATACAAGGCAGTGAAGCAGGACAATTAAGCGGGTATTGTTTCTTTCTCTGATCATTGGAAGCTTTGACAAGGGCTGTTCAGGCAAAGGTAAATGAAATAATGATGTGGTGAGGTTAATAATTCCCCCCTCTTTTTCTGCCGGGTTGGACATCCAAAGAGGGAAGAACTATTAAAAAAACCGGAAAATAAATCAGTTAATAGTGGTAAGCTTGCTACTGATGGTAAAAGTGGAAGAAGTACCACCTGAATAGGTCGCTCCGGTATAATACCCGTTAAAGTTCGTTCCACCTGTGATGGTTCCCCCTTTTTGTAATGTATATGTTCCTGGTGCAAGATCCGGGTTGCTGAACAGGACCGTCATTCCACTGTTCCCTCCGGGACCGCCCGGACCACCTCCTCCGGTAGTTGCCATTTCAGGTAACTGGAACATCAGCACTGCGTCGCCGTTGGAATTTTTAATACAGATCGCTGTTTCCGGAGTGGCATTTGTATACTTTATTGAATACGAAGACGACGCATTGGCAGTCGGATTGCTTGTGGAACCGCCTGTTCCGAGCACAATTCCTCCGTTCACGGCAAATGTGTTATTGTCACAGTCAAAACCGGCTTCCGGATTGCCTGTTCCTTTCGCCATTGTTAATCCACCTGAAACCGTAATGGTTCCGTTGCTGTCAATTCCGTCATTTCCCCTCGATTTGCAATGTGTCCGTCCGCCATTGATTGCGATGTGGCTGGAGGCATTGATACAGTCATCATAGGTGTTGATGTCGATCTCTCCGCCATTGATCGTTAATGTTGATTTGCTTTCCAGTCCTTCGCCTCCTTCTTCTGATTGTGTACAGGAAATAGTGATCACCCCGCTGTTTACGGTCAGATCACCTTCGCTTTTTACAGCTTTCGGATTGGCATAATCGGCATTTTCACCTGTCCCGGAAACATAGATCCGGTTTCCTGTAGTTGTTACGGACAAAACCAGGTTCTCATTCGCGGCACCTGCGATTCCTATTGTCAGCGTTCCGTCGGCAGAAATTCCCTTTCCTCCTGTTCCGGTACTTGTGCAGGTGATCGTTCCACCCAGCAATGAAATGTTCAGATCGCTTTTAATGGCGCATGAGGTGTAAGCATCTGGTGTTCCTGTCTCACTGGTATATGTTTCTCCGTTTCCGGCGGTTGAAACAGTGATCGTTCCTCCGCTTATGGTAATGTCACCGTCTGCGGATATCCCTTTTCCGCCTTTATTTGACGAAGTACATTCAATAGTGACCGTTCCTTCGCTGATCAGGATGTTCCCGTCCGCTTTTATTCCTGTACAATAGGAAGCATCGTACCCGCTTCCGGAGGCTTCCAGTACAGCCGTTCCGGATGCCGTGATCGAGAGTGCTCCTCCGTTGATGGCAATATCGGAGCTGGTGCTCAATCCTTTTGATTGATTCCCCGAGACGGTCAGATTGGTTGTTCCTCCATTGATGATGATCCCTCCGTTCTTTCCTTTGATCGCCTTCACATCGTTTGCAGTTGAAGTGATCCCCAGGTTCCCTCCGTTTATGACAACCGTTTCTCCTGCGTCAATCCCGTCTCCGTCTGACTGGATGGTAACTGTTCCGTTTTCCAGCACGAATTCCTCCGTATTGAACCCGTCGGAAGCGGCAGCCGGAATTATGAATGTTCCATTTTGAATTTCAATAAACGTATTGGTTGATACAGCGTGTTTTTTTATCCCTGTGACGTTCAGTGTTCCGGAGCCTGTGAACAGGATACCGTCTTCCGCAGCCAGTGTTGCATTGGCTGCGCTTGAAGAGCCGTCGGAAAGCATATTGACGGTTCCCGGAGAAAGATGAATTGTGGAGATCATGTCACCGGTTATTGAAAACGCGGATCCTGCCGGGTTCACCAGGGTAAGGTTGCTTAAGATCAGCCGGACAGGTTGCTCGCTGCTGAGTACCAATGAACCGTCGGAAGAGCTTCCGAGAATGTTGTATTCAATGTCCGGCAAAGCAATCACTGACGTTGATGTGACGTGTCCGTCGTTTGCCGTGATGGTGATCCCCTGCGAAGAATAAGGATTAATGATCGTTACATCATCGTTGTTATAGATGATATAGATCGCATCCGGGGCAGTAGCTGATGCTTCGAACGTAATGCTGTCAATACTTATCACGGGGAAGTTCACGGATAAGGCAGGATGGTTAAAGATGAGGTGATTGTCCTGGAATTTGATGCTGTCGACATTGGTCGTGGAGCTTTCGTACATGACATTGCCTCCGTTGTGTACAACGATCTGTTGCTGCGCGAAGATGGAAATGACTCCGGAACAAACCATCAGCAGTGTTAAAAGGTACTTTTTCATAATTTATTCAGTTTAAATGGCTTGTTGTTGACGGTTACAAGGTAAAGCCCGGATTCCAGGTTGCGGATCAGGATCAGGTCGTTTGCGTAATACTCTCCTGAGAGTACCAGGCCTCCGCCGGTAGAGTAAATCCTCACACTCAGCTTTTCCGAAGAGGACGACGCGATCCTGAAATGATCTTTTGTCGGGTTCGGGAAAAGGAATACATCTGTGTTCTCTGACAGCAGGTCTTCGATTCCCAGGGATTGATTGAGCGGAAATGTGATTTTCCGGATGATCGAAAGCGGGATGGTAACCGTGCCGGACGTTCCCGGTACAACAACGAGGTTGTCACTCTCGAAATACAGTTTTCCGTCGTCGGTAACAGAGAAATTCTGGCTTGTTCCGTCATAGTAGTTCACCACAACATCCGTTTGGGCGGTGCTATGGAACGAGAACAGGAATAGTAACCCGAAAAGGGGGATAATGCTGTTCATTTTAGCTGGTATGTTCATAAATAAGACAATTAGAATTTTCAGGAGCTAAGATTGAAAATTGCCCGGGAAATGAAAAACCAAATAGAAGATGTGTTTTTTTTAATCGACCAACAGCCGGATTTTATCCCGCAGCCTCCATTCTCAGCGTCTTGTCTCCACTTCACCAGGTCGGAAAGATCATGCAGGCGATGCTTCTAAAAATGATCATTCAATGCTGTGTAAGAAGACGTTCATTTACTAAAACTAGGCAGGCTTTGCACCCCGGTAGTTAAAAAAATCTATTTTTGTAATAAAAATCTATTTTTACGTTAGTAAGTTAATGAGATTCCGAATCCTTGTATTGTTTGTATTGACGGGTGTGGGAGCAATTGCCCAGAAAGAAAAACCGCAGAATTACCGGAAGTTTGACAATCGCCTGTTTCACTTTGGGTTTATGCTGGGGGCGAATACTTCCGGCTATTCACTGTATCAGAAAGTGGACGCCTATCAGCAATATGGCCTGAAAAGCATGTCCGTAAAATCTCAGCCCGGCGCGCAGCTGGGGATCCTTACCACCATGAAGGTCGGTACACCGATGGTTCGCCTGCGCTTTATGCCGTCGCTTTCGTTCCAGGAGCGGGTAATCAACCAGGTATTTGTAGACCCGGAGGATATTACGAAAGAGCTGCTGAATGAAGAACGTGTGAATGCAACCAGCCTGGATTTCCCTTTAATGCTCCAGTTCCGTACGCTTCGCCTGAACAATTTTGCTGCCTATTTCCTGGTAGGAGGGCAGTATTCCCTCGATTTGCAGTCACAACAGGATGCCACCCAGAAGTTTGATGATCCGTTCATCAAGATGAAAAAGCACGATTATCTGGGCCAGGTCGGAGCAGGACTTGAATTTTTCGCTCCCTTTTTCAAGTTTGGGATCGAAGTGAAATATTCACACAGTTTCGTAAACGGATTCATTCAGGACAATACACGTTCCTCCCTTCCGATCAGCAGAATCTATAACAGCGGGTGGATATTCTCCATCATTTTTGAAGGATAAGATGACAGAAGAAATTCAGTTCCAGGTTACTCCCGAACAGGCTGTTGACAGTGCTTTCCTGCGTAAGAAGATAAAAAGCGACCTGGGTTTAAAGTCAGACAATTTTGATTTTCAATGGAAAAAGCGTTCCATCGATGCCCGCAAGCCCAACATAAAGATCAACTGTACATTTGAGGTATTCATAGGAGAAGAGCTCCCTGTCTTTGATGCGGAATTTCACCCGGAAGACGTTAAGAACGCCCCGGAAATAGCGATCGTGGGGGCAGGACCGGCAGGAATCTATGCCGCGCTTCGTTGCCTGGAGCTGGGGTTGAAGCCGGTGGTTTTTGAACGTGGGAAGGATGTCCGTTCCAGGCGAAGGGATCTTGCGAAGCTCAATAAGGAAATGATTGTCAACCCGGAGTCCAATTATTGTTTTGGAGAAGGGGGTGCGGGAACCTACTCGGACGGGAAGCTGTATACCCGTTCAAAAAAACGGGGAGATGTGCTCAAAGCACTGAAATGGTTTGTACATTTCGGCGCTGAACGGGATATTATCGTTGATGCGCATCCGCACATCGGGACCAACAAGCTGCCTCACATCATTGTTGCCATGCGTGAAGAAATACTGAAATGGGGCGGTGAGGTTCATTTCGATACAAAAGTGACGGATTTCATAGTGGAAAACAATGCAATCAGGGGGGTGGAGCTGAATTGTTCGGAGAAACGGTATGTTGATGAAGTGATCCTGGCAACCGGGCATTCCGCAAGGGATATGTTTGAATTGCTTCACAAAAAGGGAATAAAGGTAGAAGCAAAGCCGTTTGCGTTGGGTGTGAGGATTGAACACACGCAGGATGTGATCGATAAGATCCAGTACCACGGGCGACTGAACGATGACTTCCTGCCTCCGGCGTCTTACTCGCTCGTAACACAGGTGGATGGAAGAGGGGTTTATTCCTTCTGTATGTGCCCGGGAGGGATCATTGCTCCGTGTGCCACGGCTGACGGAGAAGTGGTAACCAACGGGTGGTCACCTTCCAAACGCAACAACCCGTATTCCAACTCCGGGATCGTGGTTGCCGTTTACCCCGAAGATTTTGAAAACAGCAGCGATCCGTTTGTCTGTCTGGATTTTCAGCGGGAAATTGAACGGAAGTGCTGGGAGGCAGCAGGAAAGACACAGCAGGTTCCCGCACAGCGGATGGAAGATTTCGTAAACGGTAAGAAATCCGTGGATTTCCCGAGAAGCTCTTACCAGCCGGGTATTGTTTCGGTAGACCTGCATACAGTCTTTCCGCCGTTTATCGCCAAAAGGTTGCAGCAGGCATTCAGAGATTTCGGCAGGAAAATGAAAGGATACCTCACCAATGATGCTGTGCTGCACGCACCTGAGTCGAGAACTTCATCCCCGATCCAGATTCCCCGGAACCCGGAAACCCTGGAGCATGTCTCTGTCAAGGGGCTGTACCCGTGCGCGGAAGGCGCAGGATACGCGGGAGGAATTATTTCTGCTGCCATCGACGGAATGAAATGTGTGGATGCTGTTGCTGTTCGCCGGGGAATCATTCCGCCTGATCCGGCAAAAGATAATCAATAAATTTTTCGTTGTTTCAAGGTATTTTGTTGTACTTTTGACTTGATTTTTAATAGAATTAATGTATGAAAAAGATTGTTAGCATCTCGTTTGCAGTTGTTGTATTGTCCTTATTCCTGATGGCTTGCGGAGGATCAGGTAAATCACGTTCATTGCTGGAAAGCTTTTCTTCTTTCCTCAACGGGAATGAAGCCGTCGTGGGATTTGGCTCAGCGAGGCTGGGAGATATCCTGTCTAAAACAGATTACGAAAGTGAAGCCAAGATCAAAGCAGTGATGAATGGTCCGGTCAGCCAGCTGAAAAATTCGATCAACATGGACGAACCGGTCTATTTTGCATTGGAGGGCCCGTTTGAGAATGGAAACCCGGTGGCGACCTATTTGTTCATCGAGGTGAAAAATGCAGATTCTTTAAAAGCGAACCTGACTAAGAACGGGTTCGAGGTAAAAGAGTCCAAATCTTTTCAATACCTCCAGGATGGCGATCTTAACCTCGCATTTAATAACAACCTGGCAGTTGCGCTGATCCAGAACGATGTGGAAGATCCTGTGGCGTCTCTGGGCAAGATCTACGACCGGGCAAAAGGAGATGTGAGCACAGGATATATTGCCGATATCCTGAAGAAAAAAGACGATCTGGTGTACGGGGTAAGCCTGGCAAACCTCTACGGGACATCCAATACGGATTTAGAAGACCTGAGCGCGGAGAAACAGAAAGAATTGCGTGCCATGCTGCAGAATTCCTATGTTGAAACAGGATTGCGGTTTGAAGACGGAGCGATTGTCATTGAGTCAAAAAATCATTTTTCCGATGCGTTGAAAAGCAAACTGTTTTTCGGAACAGATTCGGGAGCTAAGATCCTGAACAACCTCGGTAACGGCAAGCCGTTTATGGGAGCGTCGTTGAATATAGATACGAAAAAGATGCAGGAATTCCTGAGCGAATACGCGCCGAATGCAATGAGGGACCTGAGCGAGGACATCGGCGGAGAATTTGAGGTGGCGATGACCCTGGCCAACTATGACGTTTCCAAGATCATTGACGGGAAGCTGGGTGCGCTGATCTTTGGAGATATCGCTTCCGCAATGGGAGATGGCGTAACACCGGATATCAACTTTTTCATAGGTCTGGCCGGCCACGGGAAAACCTTTGGTTCTGCTATCAGGGAAAAGATGACGGAAGATTTTGAAGTTGTAAACCTGACAGATGCAGGGATTTTTGCGTATTCCTCTTCCAAAAACGTAGGAAACGCGGTATCACTGCCGGATGCGGGGAATAATTTCGGTAAAGGCACATTCAATTTCTTCATCGATCTGAGTGATGTTGACATGTCTTCTTTTCAATTGGACGGACCTTCGAAATTTGTGGAAATGGTGAAGTACGTACAGATAGATTATGGCATTGACGGAGGTAAAATGACCATCAAAGCCAGGGAAGGAAAAGAGAACATCCTGAAGCAGGTATTCCAGAAGGCACTGAACATATTCGAGGACGAGCTGACCATGATGTGATACGTGGATAACCCGTTCGGCACTTGTTAATAGATTTTAATAACTTGAATTTTGAAATCCCCCGGATGGGGGATTTTTGTTTTAATTTTGTACCCGAGATGACACAGGAATTTATTACATATGATCCGAAAGAGCTGCCGGTTCCCAAAGTACACCAATACTTGCTGGGTGCGGTAGGGCCGCGCCCGATCGCTTTTGCATCTACCATTGATGCAGACGGCGTTCCGAACCTGGCGCCTTTCAGTTTTTTTAATGTATTCAGCGCGAATCCCCCGATCCTTATTTTTTCTCCTGCGAGAAGCGGCAGAACGGGAGAGCTGAAGGATACCTATTACAATGTGAAAGCGGTGCCGGAAGTGGTGATCAACATCGTCAGCTATGAGATTGTTCACCAGGTCAGCCTGGCAAGCTCTCCGTATCCTTCCGGTGTGGATGAATTTGTAAAAGCGGGATTTACTCCGCTGGAGTCGGAAACAGTTCGCCCGTTCAGAGTGGCTGAATCACCGGTGCAGCTGGAATGCAAGGTAAATGAAGTCATTGAACTGGGGCAGGAAGGAGCCGCGGGAAACCTGATCATCTGTGAAGTAACCAGGATTCACCTGCGTACTGGTATCCTGGATGAAAACGGGATGATCGACCAGCTGAAGATCGACCTGGTATCCAGGATGGGAGGAAACTGGTACTGCCGTTCGGATAAGCATTCGATGTTTGAGATCACCAAACCGATCACAACCTGCGGAGTAGGATTTGACCAGCTGCCTGCCGATATCCGCAACAGTACGGTCCTCACAGCGAACAACCTGGGGCAATTGGCAGGGATCACGGAACTTCCGAACGAAACGGATGTGAACGAGTATAAACTTTTGGAATTAAGCGATTTATTCGTATCTTTAGAGGATGATCCGGCGAAGCTGGAACTGGAGCTGCACCGTCACGCGCAGCAACTGTTGTCGGAAGAAAAGCTGGAAGAGGCCTGGATGACCTTGTTGTCGTTCAACAACGGTTAGCAGTGCGGAAATTGTGATTCGTGCGAAAGAGAGAAACAGAAAGTAAAAATAAAAATAAGATAAACTATGTTTAAGTTAACAGGAACTGTCAAAGTTGTGAATGATACCGTGCAGGTTTCGGATAAATTTTCAAAAAGGGAATTCGTGGTAACGGATTCATCATCCATGTACCCTCAGGATATTCTTTTTCAGTTGACACAGGATAAATGTTCGCTGATCGACGGGATAAAGGTAAATGATTCGGTAGAGGTGTCATTTAATATCCGCGGCAGAGAATGGGTGAGCCCGCAGGGAGAAGTGAGGTATTTCAATTCACTGGATGCCTGGAGAGTTGAAAAGGTCGGACAGGGAGGTGGAATCCCGCAGGGAGGACCTTCTGCCATGGACCTGGCGCCATCGCCGTCTCCGATCGAATCGGCTTCTGCTGAACAGGAAGACGATGACCTGCCGTTTTAATCGCGTAAAGAATGTAATGGGATCGGGGCGGCACATCATATCTGTCCCGATTTTTTTATAATTTAAATCCAACTCCGGCCTGTACACCCCACAGCGAATACTTCCTCCTGATCAGGTCGCCTGAAAGAGACGGATTGATCATTGATTTGAAGTAAGGCGTTATGAAAACATGCCACCTGTTAAAATTTCTCCGTGCTTCCAGCTGGACGAGGTAGGAAACATTGAACCGGACGGATTGGTATTCCACTATCCCGTTAAAATCTTCATTGGGGAAAGCGCCGGTATTTTTGGCTATTCCGAAATTGAACTGCGCCCCGATACGGGGAATTAATTCGTAATGACCGAAACCAAACCGGTAACCGAAGTGAATGGGGATCGAAATCCACGAATAACGATTTTTGAAGGATGTGTTTTTCCATACGGAATCCTGGTGCTGGTAAGTGTAGTAAATCGTCGTGTCGAACAAGACGGGTATCCATACGTCTGAAATGGAATCGTATACCATTACCGTATCCAGGATGTATTGGGAAACCGTCGAATCTTTCAGAATGTAATTTTTGACCTCCGAAGAAAAGGTTTCTCCCGCCTGTGAGTAGCCGATTCCCGTTCCGAAAGTGAATTTTTTATAGGATACGTGTCCGTTTACCCCGAATGACGGAGAACCGACAGGTGACTGATGTGCGCTGATCTTGCTGAGATAAGCTTCATTGACGGGAGCATCATGGATCACGTTCATACCGAAACCTCCGTACAATTGAATCTCTTTTTCCCAGTTATTACCCTGCTTTTTACTTGCTTTTTCGTCTTCCGGAACGGTAGCTGAGGTGACAGCAGCTGTTTCCGCCGGATCTTCATTCTGGATGGTATCTTTGCCTGCTCCTGCATCCGCGGTGGAATCTTCTGCAACAGGATCACTGATTTCTTTTGTTTCACCGGTTGTTTCGGTGTGTGCGGTTGTTCCCGTTTCCGTGTCGTCCTGTTGGTTTGCTGAGTGCCCGGTCAATTGCGGAGGAACTGCGTTTTCGCTTCTTCCTGCGTTGTTTTCCGGGTTCCCTTTTTGCAGCCCTGTTCTTTTGGAGGTTTGTCCTGGTGAATGAGCTTCCCGTTTTGTGCGTGCGGTGTTCCGGTCATTTGTCAATGCTGATTGTGTATCATTGGCCTCTTTTTTCTTTTCTTCTCCGGTAAAAGTGATGTTACCCGTATCGGCAACCGGATGCCGGCCTGGTTGTCTGCTCTGCTGAGTGGAATCAGGGGACTTGATTTTCTCCTCTTTACTTACCCCGCTGAACTGCCTGGAACCCGGCTGGCCCGGATCGTTCCGTTGAAGCAGTAAAATAGCCAGCAATGCTCCCGTGCCGACGGCTACGAAGACGAACCACCAAAAGAAACCCCGCCGCTTTTTCTTTTTCTCCAATGCATCCAGGCGGGTGTTCAGATCCTCCAGGAATGATTCAGGGATGTCAAAAGTGCGTTGATTTAACGACTTGCTGAACAGTTCATCAATATGTTTCTTATCCTTATTCACACCTTTTCAATTGATTCAAATTAAATTGTTCCCTCAATCTTTTCCTGGCTTCTTTGATGTGCCACTTGACGGTTTCATAGGAAATACGGAGGTCTTCCATGATCTCTTTGGTTGAATACCCGTCGATGGCATACAGGTTAAAAACTACCTTGGTAGCAGGCGGCAAGGTGTCGAGCATTGTCTGTAATTCTTCTGCCGCGTAGATCGAATCAGTTTCCGGCTCCGTTGTCAATGAATCATTCCTATAATCATCGTTGAACTGAAACAGCTCGTTGTATTGTTTGTTTTTCCTGAAGTCATCGATTATCTCGTGTTTTACGATCTGTTTTACCCAGGAAAAATAAGCGGAACCAAGTTGAAATCGTTCAATATTCGATACGATCTTCATGAAGCTGTTGTTAACGATCTGCATCTGGTTTTCCTGGTTGTTGGTATAACGCACGGCACTGCTCATTAATACCTGGAATGTATAATGATACAGATCAAGGATGACTTTCCGGTCTCCTTTTACGATGGCAGTTACAGTGTCGGCGTTTAGTTCAAACAATTTCTGATCGGAGCTTTGGCTGAAAACAAGAAAACGTAAACCAGGAAGAGATGGTTGCCTGATCGCACCGGCAACCACCCCTGTATGTTCCCTATGGTAAGTTACCCAGCAATGTTGACAATTCGGATTCTGTGACGGTATTCAGTTCAGTAACCACTTCTATATGATCATTGGTAATGGTGGCGGGTATGACGGCGGCTTTTATTACGTCATCTTCTATGTTCAGGATCACAAAATGTACATTCATATTTACAGGTAATTGGTAGTAAGGCCCTGTTGTGAAAAACCCGGATTGAAAATTATAGATTCCCGCAACGGAGTTGTACCCGTCTATGGAGATGAACACACTTGTGTTCTGAAGCGTGTATTGTGCCGGCAGCTGTACGTTGATAATTGTCTGAGGCCCGGACATGCCCATGAAGTAATCCAGGTTGACCCAATCGATCGAATCAAAATAAGCATAGTAGGTATTCTGATCCATGTCGATCATAACAGAATCTCCCTGCTCCTGTGTCCAGGTCAGTTGCCCGTCTTCGTCCACATCTCCGTAAAATAACGTCATTTCAGGAGTTGTGCCATTGGGAGCAGGTGCAGTCAGGGAATACCCCATTCCTGGTGCCAGCTTTAACTTCTGACCGTTTTGCTTCGCTACAATGTTGAATTCTCCTCCGGAAACCAAAAGCCCCAGCCCGGTCCCGGTTACACCCATTGTCTGCTTATTCAGCAGGATCATGTCTTTTTTGTTATAGATTTCAATCAGCTCAATCTGTACGTTGCCGCTTACGTATGCACCCGATTGATTAACAAATGAATGAGGGTAGAAGGTAACCGTTGTACCTTTGCTTCCGGTGACCGTGGAAGTATTGTCTGCATTGATTGTGAAGGTCTGTTTCTCATTTTCGAGATTCGACTGGAAAAAAGAAGCGATTCCACTCCCGGAGTTGATTGGGCCCGAAGGCAGCGGGACCGGGTTGTCTTTTTTACACGAGCTCATCAGCACAGCCGTAATTCCTGCGAGTGCCAATGTTGAAAATCTTAGTTTTTTCATAATAAGTTATTTTTGTTTCTAACAGGAACGTAAGCCGGGCTGATTCCGGGGGGGAAGGAATTAATTTTTTACCGGGCAGAAAGTTTTCAACATCTTTTTATCAACCGGTTTTTCCTGCTATCTTTGTGGGTAATGAGTGAAGAATTTATTGTATCAGCCAGGAAGTATCGTCCGCAGACCTTTGATACGGTTGTGGGGCAGAAGTCTGTGACTTCCACGCTTCGCAATGCGATAAAGAACAATCAGCTTGCTCAGGCGTTTTTGTTTTGTGGTTCGAGAGGGGTCGGAAAGACCACCACGGCCCGCATCCTTGCAAAGACCATTAACTGCTTTAACCGGACGGAAGAGATTGAAGCGTGTGACCAATGTGAATCGTGTAAATCCTTCAATGAAGGAGCTTCACTGAATGTATATGAGCTGGATGCTGCTTCCAACAACTCGGTGGATGACATCCGGACGCTGATCGACCAGGTGCGCATTGCTCCACAGCTGGGAACGCACAAGGTGTATATCATTGATGAGGTCCATATGCTGTCAAATGCGGCGTTCAACGCGTTCCTTAAAACGCTGGAAGAACCGCCGAAACATGCGATCTTCATTCTGGCGACAACTGAAAAGCACAAGATCATCCCGACTATTTTGTCGCGCTGCCAGATTTTTGACTTTAACCGGATCAAGGTAAAAGACATTGCCGACCACCTGGCTTCCATCGCAGTAAAAGAATCCATCACCGCTGACCCGGAAGCGCTGTTCCAGATCGCTCAGAAAGCAGACGGAGCCCTTCGGGACGCATTGTCTATTTTCGACCAGATCGTCACATTCGCGGGAAGCAATATTACCTATCAGAGTGTCATTGACAACCTGAACCTGCTGGATTACGATTATTATTTCCGGATCGTTGATTTTACGCAGAAGGAAGATATCCCGAGCTGCCTGCTCCTGTTCAATGAAATTATGGAGAAAGGGTTCGATGCTCACAATTTTATCGTAGGCTTATCCGGCCATTACCGCGACCTGCTGGTTTGTAAAGATGTCCGGACGGCTAATCTGCTGGAAGTAGGGGAGGTAGCGGAAAACCGTTACATTCAGCAGGCGAAGGAAGTAGATTCTCCGACCATTCTTCGTGCCCTCGGCGTTCTGTCCAAGGCGGATGTGGAATTCAAACAGTCTAAGAACCAGCGTTTGCTGGTTGAATTTACCTTGATGCAGCTGTGCTCCCTGAAGCAGGAGCTTGAAAAAAAAAACGCTTAACTGATCCTGTACAGATCATTCCGTTTCCGGGACAGTCGTTAAGAGGGCAGCAACCGGAAAAAGAGAAAGCTACCAAGCCATCCGTACCATCTGTAGCGCAAAAGATCATCGAAAAACCGGAACCGAAAGTATTGGAAAAAGCCGGCGAACGGGTTGTTTCCACGAATTTATCGATCAAAAAGATGCTCCATCCCCAAACGGAAAACGGAGAGCATCCGGGGAGCTCGTCTGCTGACCTGCCGCGTGAATCCTTTCATTTTGATGATGTCAAGATGAGCTGGAGGCGCTTTGCCAACGAGATGAAACAGCAGGGCAGGGAAACGTTCTACAACGCAATGATCAAGCGGAATCCTCTGCCGGTCTCAGACACGCATTTTGTGATGGAAGTGGATAACCAGGTACAGGTTGACCTGATCAACGCCGATAAAGAGAAGCTGATCTCATTCCTGCGCCATTCACTCAAGAACTACGAGGTAACCATAGAAATAAAGATCACCGAGAACCAGCAGGAGGAAGTAAAATTCCTGACAGGGAAGGACAAATTCGCGATGATGTCAAGAAAATTCCCGTACCTCCACACCCTGAAAGATACCTTCGGACTGGAAGTCGAATATTAGTTGTAAATGCGATTTTCGGCCGTTTTGCCCGCACCGTCATATTATTTTTTATTTAAAAAAGCATTACCCGCTTATTAAAGAAAAGTTGTAAAGTCCGACTAAAACGTTTTAGCCAGGTGTGCTTTTTATTCCTGTCCTGCCGGCTCACGGAGAGGGTTTTTTATATACGGCACAAGGTCTTAGATTTGCTATGTAGTACGATCAATTGATCCAAAATCACATAGCATGAAAGTCATTTCTTATTTACTCTTGATGGGCATTGTTTCTTTCTCACCGTTAAGCTTTTCCCAATGTGTGGGAGGAGCGATCGGGGTAACGGGAGCAGGTTGCGGGTGTATTTCCGGGTGTAACCTGAGCTCTTTAGGCGGGCCGAACTGCGGTTCGGGAACTGCGGGAAACTGTAGTGCAGGATACCAGAACATGTCTGCCGATATTACGGTCCCTGAAGGCTGCCGTTTTACTGTTACGGCAGTAATGGCAAACAGGCCGGGATGCAGCGCGTCCGGTGCGGATGGAAACTGCCAGACCTGTGATGTTGTAAAAGTGGATATAATAGGAGGAAGCAAGCTGTTCCAGCAGGGAGCATCCAATGCTTCGCTGACGGACAACTATACACTTGACGGCCCCGGGGTCATCCGTGTATCGGGGAGAGCGAACAGGGCAGATGAGATCATTACCTATACGATCACATCCGTGAGTACCGGAGGAGACTGGACCTGCCCGAGTTGTGTCAATAACCTGCCCATTGAATTGATGGCATTTAAAGCAACTGCACATCTGGAATCTGTTGACCTGACATGGTCCACGGCAACAGAAAAAAACAACGATTATTTTACCATTGAGCGGAGCAGGGACGGATTGGAATTTGAAGCCATTCACGTACAGGGAGGACAAGGAAATTCAACGTCGGTTTTTCATTACAAGACAATGGATTACAGCCCGCTGTACGGCAGGTCCTATTACCGTTTAAAACAGACTGATTATGACGGCAGGTCTTCCTACAGCCAGATTGAAACGGTATTTTTTGAAGCCAGGGATTTTATGGATGTTTATCCGAACCCGGCACAAGACCAGTTTTTTGTCAGGGGAAGAGCTATCAGCCAGACGGAAATAACGATTTCCAATTCACTGGGGCAAACAATCGACCTGGTCCCGCAATTTGAAAACAATGAATTGATCTATACTGTTTCCCAGCTCCAGAGAGGCACCTATTTTGTAAAAGGAGTTTTTATGGAGTCGGTCCTTGTTAAGAAGGTTGTTGTTAACTGATGGACCGCGGTACAGGTTGCTTTAGAATTTATTGAACTCTTTGTGCCGTTTGATTGTCTGGTAGTACAAAACCAACCCGATGATCAGGAATAGATGACTGACATCATTCCTGTCAAAGTAGGGGTGAAAGTTGATCTTAAAGACCTGGGGTACTACGGACAGCGCTAAAATAATAACCGAGATCCACAGGTATTTAAAGGAAGGATGGATGCGTTTCTGGTAGAACGCGCCGAGAACTCCGAGACAGAACACCAGCCCGATGGTGGAACATACGGTTGGCAGGATCAATCCCAGCTCAGGAGCGTGGTCAATGTTGAAAATTGAAAGAACAATGATCTCCAGTAAGATGAAAAGCACCAGCTTGATCAGTGAAAGCTGTTTCCAGAACTTTCTGCTGCTGACATTGGGATAGATCGAGAAGGTCGCCTGTTCTATGAAATAAGGGGCCAGCATCCCGATGAACCACGAAGGGGATTTTCCAAGAATCCCTGTATAGTTGAACAGGACGTGTCCGAAACCGCCACACAGGAAGCTGATCCCGAACCACAGGTAAAACAGCTTCCAGTTCTTCAAAAAAGGATTGACGCTGCTGGACCGTTGTTTACCGATCTTCAGGTAGTAATAAAGGGCAACCAGGAAGATGGCCAGGTCACCGATAAACGCATTTGGTTCAACCAGGTCCAGTCCGAACAATTCAAATTCTATTTTGGGGTAATCTTTTCCTATTAACATGCTTGTAATTGACAATTTACCGGCGTCGGCAATTAATAATTAAATAGCTATCAATTGCTTATTCACTTTTTTCTTCAAATTTATGAAGATTTTTTAATATTATTTTTTCTACCGTCATCGGGAACCGGGCCTGCATGAATTTATTCAGTTTCCCGATTCCTGTCAGGGTTGTGATAAACGTCCGTTTCCTGATATTCTTTAAGGTCGCTTTCGCCACCTGTTCAGTAGACTGCACTTTGGATTTGTCCCTGTTCTTCAGGATCTTCAGGCTTCCGTCTGCCGCGATTGTTTCCTTATTGTGCTCTATTTCCGTAATTCCCACCAGGATCAGCCCGACATGGATGTGATGTTTCTTTTCTTCGATCCGGATGCTTTCCGCAACAGCACGCAAGGCCATTTTTGAAGAGCAGTAGGCGGAGAGCCCCGGTAACCCCCTGATCCCTGCCAGACTGGAGATAAAGATAATGCTTCCTTTTGTTTTCCGGAGATGCGGAATGGCGGGGATGGTCGGGTTGATGGTCCCGTAAACATTGCTTTCGAATACTTTCCTGAACACATCCGGGTTCAGTTCAGCTACCGTTCCCCTCATGGAAACTCCTACATTGTTCACCAGGATGTCCAGCTTACCGAATTTCCGGATAGCTGTTTCCACCAGGTTCCCGGCGGCTTTCGGATCGGATACGTCACAGCACACATACGCCACATCGGAGTGAATTGTACGGATGATCGCCTCCGTTTCCTTCAAACGTTCTTCGTTTCTCCCGTTTAGAACAACGGCGGCCCCGTTCTTTGCCAGCTCGATCGCGATGGCTTTCCCGATTCCCCTGCTGGACCCGGTAACGACAGCTACTTTTCCCCTGAATTTATTTCCCATTTTTAGTGTAATGAATGTCAGGATGGTATTTAAGAGCCGTTAAGCTGTTTGTCCAGGCCATCGCAATGTGGACGATGACAGCGATCCAGATTGTTCCTGACGCATAGGTCAATAGACACAATACTGCTCCAAGCGGAATAGCGCCGATGGTTTCATCCAGCCCTTTGGGGATGTGCGTAGCAGAATAGAACGCTACATTGATGGCAATTGCCGGCCAGATCCCGAGCGGTTCAATCAGGGGTATGAACAATACTCCGCGGAATAACAGCTCGTAACCGAACAGATACACTGCCCATCCCAGCAGGTTTTTATAATAAATGGACCGTGTCCAGTTTTTAGCCCGGATCTGCGGGTAATTTTCCAGGTTTTTGGGCTTTCTGGCGCTGAAAGCAGCCAGCGGAATGACCAAAGCGCATAACCCGGCTGTCCAGATCAGGGAGAAAAGAGCTGTTTCCGGATAAAAGGCAAGCCCCAGCCCGGAAAGTGTCAGTCCATCGATGAGTAACAGGCATACGATCACCGGGGCAACTCCCATGGAGAAGAACCCGATGTATTTCGTAAAGAAGATGTGATTTGCTGAAGCAACATCAAAATCGTATTTTTTGTAGAACGAAGCCTTAATTTTTTCCGATTGCGCGGTAAACCAATAAATGACAAAGAATACCAGCGCGGAAAGAATGGGGACGATCACCTGCATATCGGCAGGTTTCCATTCCAGGTTCATTTCAAAATAGTTGTACATATATTAAACTATTACGACAGCGTGGAAAGGTGCTGTTGCACGTATGTTTTCCGTCCTCTGTGCTATGAATAAGGATGCCGAAATTACTGTTTTTTGCCGGATATTCCATATTAAATTACTTTTTACCCTTCCCGGAAAATGATCAGATGGTACGTAAAGCCTTGTGTTACCGTGTTTTTATTGCAGTACAGGTATTCCGGGATTCTTCCGGAGAGGAGGATGGATCTATGTGCGGAAGAATGCTACAGGAATGAACAGGCCGCATTATCTTATGTCCTGACAGGTATTTATCCGGCTATATGATCCGTATTACAGTGACTTTGTGCTTTTCTGTGTCAGATATAGCCATTTTCTTTAAACCATTCAAAACATTCTTTTGCTGCTGTTTCAATCGGAGTCTGGGGTAGTTCCAGCTCCTTTCTTGCCTTTTCGGCTGAATAAAAATGGGTGTCGCAGGAGATCCTGGCAAGTTCTTTTGTCAGTACAGGCGAATACCTGAAGGCCTTTCCCAGGAAGGAGCTTACCGCGCCATAGGAAATGATGACCGAATCGAAAAACCTGAATTTCGGAGGTTTGGCACCGATCGCGACTGCAATTTTGTTAAAGGCTTCCTTGTAGGTGAGGTTTTCATTCCCAAGAATGTAGCATTCGCCGATCCTTCCTTTTTCGATGGCATTGGCAATTGCGAAAGCGACGTCTTTCACCGCGATGTAATTCTTCCCTCCACTGCTGTAGCACGGTACCTTTCCTTTGTGCAGGGCCAGGATCATCTGCCCGGAGCTTGGTTTTGAATCGTAGGGACCGATCATAAATGTCGGATTAACGACCAGGGCAGGCAGTCCCTGTGTCTTTACAGCTCCCAGTATGTAATCCTGTGCATAGCGTTTGGAATCCATATAGTCCAGTCCGTACTTGACGGAAACGTAGGGAGTTCCTTCAATCCCGGGTTTACTGACCGTTGTTCCGTAAGAAAAGGAATTTGCCGTTCCTACGTAGATCAGTCGACGGATGTTGTGTTTCAGGCAGGCATCTGCAATGTTCCTGCTCCCTTCAATATTCACCCTGTTGACGAATTCGTTTCTTGCCGGGAAAACATTGGTGGCTGCGGCGCAATGAATAACAATGTCCTGGCCTGTGAACGGTTGCTCCAGGCTTTCCGGTTTCAGTACGTTGCCGTAAAAAGAGGTAATCGGCAATCCCTCCAGTGTCGGAGATGTTGTACCGTCCAGCAATAATACGCTTACATTGTAGTTCCGGCGTAATAATTCTCGCACCAGGTTACTTCCAAGAACTCCATCGGGACCGGTTACTAATACTTTCATTTTTCGTTTCCCTAATCGTTTTGTTTGTTAACTGCAAAAAAAATGCCTCAATGCTTTTTCATTGAGGCAGCGTTTTTTATTGTGTGAGGTCCCGAGCGGATTCGAACCGCTGTGCACGGTTTTGCAGACCGGTGCCTAACCCCTCGGCCACAGGACCATGTTATAAACCTGACAGGGGTATGAATCAAGTTTGGAGGACAAATTTATAAATAATTTCTGAAATGGAACCCATAATGAGCACATTCAGTAAAAAATACTTTTCTTTTGTCTTCTATTTTGTTGAAAATAAGAGGTCTAATTGTTAGCTTCGGTTTTAAAATCAAAAAGTTCAGCATAAAAGTTGCCGGATTAAAATAAATCTTTAACTTTGCGCCCCTATTCATTTAGTTTTTGATTCCGTAGCTCAGCTGGTAGAGCAATACACTTTTAATGTATGGGTCCTGGGTTCGAGCCCCAGCGGGATCACAGAGCAAAGCCAATCCGATCAGGGTTGGCTTTTTACTTCATATGTTTTTCTGCTTTCAAGGTTTTAATTTGGTTCAGAACGGTTGAAACGTTTCGGGTTTTTGGTTTTGGTTAAAGCTGGATAGCGTGCAGCAGTTATGTTCTTTAGCCTTTCGGATGTAGGGAACAATTGTCTTAAAAACAGGTATAAATACGTATTTTAATTTTGGATGAAGGTAGTAGCTTTGCCAGCGCATGACAGTAGAGTAGCAATTGTAACTATGCTGTAAAGCTAAGAAAACTGACAGCAATTGGTTATAAGTAGTATTTTTTACACATATAAATAAGTTTGCATACATTTTAAACTGACATATAAATGGATAGAATAATTGAAAGTTTTATAGATGATTTTAAAGTTGACTTTAACTATAATATATTAGACAAATCAAAACTATTTGAACATTTTGTAAATTATGTTTTAGTTTCAAAAATTTACCCAGACCGTTCATCATTGGATAAGATAAATGTTGGAGGGAATAGAAATCCTGGAATTGACGGACTTGCAATAATGGTAAACAATCATCTTGCAACATCTAAAGAAGAAGTAGATTACTTTATTCAAGACACTGATGCTTTAGAAGTAGAATTTAATTTTATACAATCCAAAACTTCTGATTCGTTTGAGTTAGGGAGCATAAGCACTTTTATTGCCTCTGTAAAAGAGCTTTTCGGAAATGGCGACCTTCAATTTGAAGACGAACTATTAAACTTAAGAGATCTAAAAGACTATATCTACAAAAACAGTATCAAAATGGACAAAAGTCCATCTTTGAAATTATATTATGCTACGACAGGTAAATGGTTAAATGATCAAAATTTGCAGACAATTGTTAATTCAGGTATAAAAGATTTAAAACAATTAGGTCTTTTTTCTGACATTAAATTTTTTCCTATTGATGCAGATAAATTAAAATCTCTTTATCGTGAAATTAAAAATAAAATTACAAAAGAAATTTTTTTTGAAAAACATACTATTTTGCCCCAAATGGACAACATTACTGAATCTTACTTAGGAATATTACCGGCCGCAGAATTAGTTAAAATTACAAGTGATGACGACGGTGAATTAATAAAAACGATTTTTTATGACAATGTAAGGGACTTTCAAGGGTTCAATAAAGTCAATACTGGAATACGAAATACAATTATAGAGAAGAAGGAAAACGACAAATTTGTTTTGTTAAACAATGGGATTACGATCGTAGCAAAATCTTTGAATAAAGTGGGAAGTGCTTTTAAACTTTCAGAATTTCAAATTGTAAATGGCTGTCAAACATCTCATGTTCTGCATCATCTTAAAAAGCAAATAACACCAAACGTTTATATTCCTCTAAAATTGATAGTAACAGACCACGATGATACAATTAATGATATTATCAAAGCAACAAATAGTCAAACCGAAGTAAAAAATGAAGCCTTTGAGATTTTAAAGCCTTTTCACAAGCGACTTGAAGAATTTTACTTGACATTTGAGAAAGATGAAAATAAAAAATTATACTATGAAAGACGTTCTCGCCAATACTTTGGAGCAAAATCAAAAAATGACAAGGTCATTGGACTCTCAAGTCAAATCGCTTCATATATTGCAATGTTCTTAAATGAACCTCAAAGTACACAGAGGTATTTTGGTGAGCTTTTAAATTCATATAGTAATAGATTGTTCTATGAAAATCATTCTTTATATCCATACTATACAAGTAGTCTTGCTCTAAATGTTTTAGAAGATTTTTTCAGAGAGAACAAATTGAAGCAAACTTCAAAACGATACAAATATCATTTAATATTGATGTTTAGAATCCGTATTGCAGGGGAAAAAATCCCAATGAACTCAAACAACAGTAAACAAATTGAAAGCTATTGCACTAAAATAATGGAGGTATTATGGGATAGAAAAAAAGCATTGGAAACATTTAAAATTTTAGAAGCTAAACTTGAAGAAGTTCTAAAGAAAACAAAGGTTCTTCATAGAAATGCGCATCAAACAAGAGCTTTTACAGAAGAACTAATACCGACAGTGAAAACAGATAAAAAATTTGGAAAGCTAACTTATTATAATTTTCAAAGAGGCTTTGGGTTCGTAAGGCTTGATAATACAGAAGATGATATTTTTATTCACTACACAGAATTGACTAAGATTCAACAAAACGAACTAATGCCAGGGCTTAAACTAACATTTGACATATTTCAATCACTAAGAGGACCACAAGCAAAGAATGTAGAAAAGGATTAAAAAACAAACCACTGACAAAATTTTCCCGCTAGGCAGATTCACACACAAAACGTAATACCACCATTTATCCTAGTAGAATGCTCTGGTATCACACAGGTAAATAATTCTATCAAGCATAATATCAAATAAAAGAGTGATTTATAAATCGTCATTTTTTACAGTATTTTTTTTCGTCAATTTAGAAGTTTATAAACTGACTGAGTCGTATTTTATCTCAGGCAATTACCAAAAGAAGGCAAATTTCAATAAGGCTATTTTTCTAAAGACAATATCTAACAAAAATTTCAGAATGTTTTTCTATCACAAATTTTCTACTTATTTATGATAAGTGACATTCAATTTCCAAATGTTGACAATTGTCCGTTGCCCAATTGTCCTCTATTAATTAGATTTGTTTGTATGGAAATTAAAGCTGTGTTTGGCAATAAAATCAAGATTTTAAGATTAGAAAAAAACATTTCTCAGGAAGAACTTGCACATATTGCAGGAATCGACCGAACTTATATCTCTGATATCGAAAAAGGAGAAAGAAATGTTTCTCTGCTTATCATTCAAAAACTTGCCAAAGCTCTTGATAAGGAAATTTTTGAATTATTTAAATAGTAAGATGAAAAATCATCCTCTAATCACAGAACTACAAAAGCTTAAAGAATCATCCCGATATGCGATTGCTCAGGGAGGTAGATATGATTTGGATGATTTTAAAAAATATTTACATATAGAACGAGAAGTTGAAAGGCGCCTGAAAGATATAATCATTCAGAGTAGTTCAATAGAAAAGGCTCAGTTAATTCTTGTATGTGGAAATGTTGGAGATGGAAAATCGCATATTCTTTCTTATCTACATAATGAAATTCCGGAAGAAATATCAAAATTTCATATCCATAATGATGCGACAGAAGCTCACAATCCGGATGAATCGTCCAATGAGACCCTATACAGGCTTTTAAAAGATTTCAAAGATGAAAACATCCAAAAATCTTTCTCAAAGATAATTCTGGCTATCAATCTCGGAACATTGAGTAAGTTTATTGAGGAATATGGTTCCGAGTTTAGGGAATTGTCTGATTTTGTTCAACAACAACATATACTGGATAACCAAGTGGTGAGCACTCAGGAATTCGACCCTAATAGATTTTTTCAGCAAATTAATTTCACTGATTTTCATCTTTATTCACTTACAAAGGATGGGCCTGTTTCTGCTACTATATTGGAGTTACTGAAAAAAATTGTTACGGATTCAGAAAGCAACGTTATCTACAAAGCATATAAGGAAATAAAAGACCAACCTGAATTTATAAGGTGTCCGGTTAAACTCAATTTTGAGTTCTTATTGGATGAAAAGCACAGAGCGTTGATAGTTCAATTAATCATTCAATCCATTGCCCAGAACAAAGAAATTGTTTCGGTAAGGTCCTTGCTCAACTTCATACACGATATAATTGTTCCTATCCAGTTATCTACTGTAAATGAGCAGGAACAATTGAATAAAATTCAGAATTTATCCGATAAGGAGTTTTTGAGCTGCCTTTTATCCAATTACCTGTTTGAGCATGCAGATTTGTCTAACATCTTTTCCAGACTTGCCGAATTAGACCCCTGTAATACCCGGAATGATCAAACAGATGAAATGCTCTTAAAACTCCAAAGCATCGATAATCCTCTGGAGTTATTCTCTCAACATATCCGACCAGAACTATATGAGCACACTTTAAAAAAGATAAAAGTAGAGTTAATAGACAAAGATTTGATTTCGAAATATTTTTTGCGGCTGTTTTATTTTCAGAATCACCTTGAGAATATTACTTTGAAAAATGATTTTCAGGAATACATTATCTGGCTCTATCATTTTAATAAGGGAAACCCAGTTTATTTAAGCAAACTATATGAACTGGTTGAAAATGCAATAAAAAAATGGCATGGAGATCCAAAAAAGGGTGACAAGATTATTCTGAAAACAGGTCGAAGACAGATTAAATACAGGATTTTTAAAGACTTTGATCTTGAGCCCAACCCTTACATTCAGCCCAACAAAGGTGGAGAAGTTTTGCATCAGTTTGTACAGGAATTTATTGTGCAATATAAGATTCCTCTGGCTGAGGGCCTAATAAGAATCTCTATTGATTTCAGTTTGTTCAAGACCTTAAAGATGATCACCCAGGGATATCGCCCTAATAGAAAGGATAATAACAATTTCGTCTATTTTGTTTATTTCATCAATCAAATTACAGCATTAAACACACAAAATGCATTGTATGTTGATGAAGTAAATGTCGGAAAACCCATTGATTATAAGCTGACAAGGAATGCGTTTGGTGGCTATAAATTTGAACTGGTATCATGAGAAATTTTGAACTATTAAAAACAGGTACGAATGGGTTAGAAGGACGGCTTTTAAAGTCAAAAGCATTCCAGCATCATACGGGATATCAGATCAATGTATTTCCTTTTAAGACGCAACCCGGAGGTTATGTATTCCAGGCTGATTTTGTTTCTTTCCAGGGAGTAATGGGTGAAGTTCTTCGCATGGCTGTCAATAAAGAATTGGATAAGCCGAAAGATATTAAATCATACAAATCTGAACTTAAAAAGAGTATCATCCAGAACGCTCTTAGCAAAGTGGATACGAAAGAACAACATCAACTGGAAAATATACTGAGCAGTATCTATTTTGATATGGACAATGGCTTGTTTAAGTATAATTTTCATGTCATCTCCTATATGAACTTCATCAGCAGCAACAATGCTATAAAGGATGTTCCTGTTTTTATTTTTGATGTTTTTATCGATAACCATAAAGGTTTTAATAATCTTTTATCTGAAACAGGGAATGATAATATTTTAAATCAATTGGTCACATCCTGTTTGCCGGAACTAAAGGATACGAAAAAAGTAAAAAGAGAGAAGCAGGTTTTTAAAAACCTGCTGACTACTGTTACAGAGCTGTTTCAACATGATCTGGACTTCTTGCTATCCAACAAAGCCTATTTTTTGGAAAACTTTGAAAGTTTCTTTAAATACTATTACTTCTTTTATTTTACTCAGCTGGCTTTTAAACTGGATTCCTTTGGCAAGGATGAGTATGCGATCAAACCCGTTTACTTTTCTATGGATTGGGAAAATCTGTCCGAATCCAGGTTTTCTCTTCACAGAGTCGGATGGAAACAAATCAGTAAACAGTATGAAAGCATATTTGCACATGCAAATGCGCTGGAACTGATGAACTACATTTTAGTAGACGGAAAAACAATTGGTGATTATGAAGAAATTACGAAATTATATCATGCTCTGGATAAAGAAGAAAAAGAACAATTTAAGCACTATTTACAAGACTTGAATGATTTTTATAAAAATGAAGTTAAGACACTCAATACGAGTGCAAGTTGGGAAGAATGTCAAAAGCAGTTAAGTGATTCTTTGTCCGTAAAAAAGTTTGATCAGGAAATTACAAAATTAATCTACTCGTTTTGGTATACGATAAGATACCAATTCGAGAACGGCAAACGAAATAAGCCCTACAACGACTACGCTCAATGGCTGATTAGTTTCAGTAAAGCAAACTTTACCAAATCAGGCGGACGTTTGGGGCATAAAATGGTACTCAGCCAGGAAATGTTGCTGTTTTTAACCCGGCTATGCGTAGGGCATGAAGAAAAAATACGCTTAAAAAGTTTTTGGGAGAAACTTCAGGAAAGAGGAATAGCCTTTGACGAAACTTCAAAACTGGAGGTCATTAAACTGTTTGAACGAATTAACTTAATTGAGAAAAAAAGTGATAGCGGAGATGCACAATACATTAAATCCTCTTTATAAATACATTTCACGGCTGATCGTTGAGTTTTTTACCAATCAACAGATTAAACCGGGAGATCGATATAATCTGTACCTGGAAGAAAGATCTTATGTACAACAGTTATCTGAAGCTTTTCAAGCCGATAAATTGCTGGATATACAGTCGTTTGCCTATAAACATCCCTCTGGTAATGCTTATTTCGAGTCTTTCTCTATAAGTATTAACCAAACGAAAGTGCTGATTGCTTCCAGTGAAAATGCGACCGAAGATTACTTTACGATGTTGAGAAATAACGTTTCTGAACAGACTTCCGGTTTTGAAGACACCGCTCTATTCATTATTTACAATCAAAAACTGGAAAGTATTTCAGGAGGGAGTGAAAATCTCGAAAAAGATGGAATGCCACTGCATTATCTGAATGTCAGGGGTAGGATAGAAAGAGATATAACAAATAACACTGAGTTAAAGTATCATGAAAAAGAAATCCTGAAAACGATACTCCAGTATAAAACTAAGAGTGTGCTGGAAGATAACAATTCCATTTTTGACTATGAAGCGGTGATCAACACATTCTACAAAGGAAAAATAGATCCGCAGGATTACAGGACCTTGGGTTTATTTCCATACGATGAATTAGCTTCTAAAGGAGCAGTAATAAAACAGGATATTGAGGAGAATCATAAGTTATTTAATGAAATAGAATCCATTTTTCAGAATGGTAATCCGGAAATTGAATTAAAAGACCGAATCCCGGATAATCAACTGTCATCATTCATAAAAGGTGACTGGAAAGCTACGGACTATAGTGACATTTCCAAGTGGCTGGAAACTGAACAAAACAAAACGGTTCCCGAGATTTTAAATATATCCTCTCAAACTGATACGATCACACTATGGCAACGGCCGGAAGGAACTACGGCCACAAAGCGGCGGCAATATAACTGTATCATTTTCAATCCCAACAAACAGGATTCGGTTAAACTGGAGGTGAAATTTGACCAATACACCAAAAAAGAAGGTATACACTACAGAGGAAATGAGCTGTCCGTAACTACAAGTAGACATAATCTTATTATTACATTTCCGAAATACAATGAAACAACTGTTTTTCACCTGGTCGAGTACAGAGACCCGGATTCAGGGAAAAGGTTTTATTTTAAAATCCTGCATGTTCCTTTTCATTCAAATTATTTTACCCAATTCGAGACCAGCTTCCTGATAAGAATGGGGGCTAATAATTCTTTATCATTAAAAGATGATAATATACTGATCTTCAATGAAGGGGCTGAAATATTGGTAGAAGAGGATTTGGAGGCCGACAAAAATTATGTGATGCAAGATAATACTTCCCTGAAATTGAATTGTGATTACGGAGCCATTGACGAAGAAGAAGTAATATTCGGTTTAACCATTGAACATACGCTTATTCCAATCCATATTAAGCCTGATATAGAAACGCCAAAACCCATTACAGGCTTAGAGGTCTGGAGAGAAAAGCGAATATATCAAACCGATTTTAAATTCAAGCAGGAAAATGAGGTTATAAAAATTCAGCGCAAATCGGAACAACAAGAAAGAACTGTCAGCGGAGAGTTTCGCAAAAATCTCATTCTTGAAAAGTATCTTACAGAATCTGAATCATACAGCTGGGAGGAAAACAGCAATGGTTCCCTATCTGATATTGCACTGGAATTAGACGATCAGATTAAAACCGTGTTTGATGAATTCCGTACTATTTTCAGATCAAAAGCTATCCAGCCCAGCCTTGCCCATTTGAACATTCATGAACGTGAAATAGCAAAGCAATATGTTCGTATCCTATTGGATTATCTGAAAGGGTTTCCGGAGAACAAACCATTAACGATCAAACAGAAAAATATTTTTTCACTTGGAGTTATCCGGGAAAACTCAGGTGCAAGAAGACTTAAATTGAGTCCTTATCATCCCTTAAATGTAGCGTACCAGCTTCATGTAAATGAAATGCTCGGGGAAGATAAGGATTGTTATAATGCCATTTTAAAGCGGTTAAGACCAGACAACCTTCTACCCTATATTGAAGGTAAATCAAAGGAAATTTACATTCCTTCTGAATTTTTACATTCGCCAGAATGGATGTGCTATTCCATCTACTCAGACACAAAACAAGGTATTTCAAAAAGTTATGTCGCTGATTTGGTATCCTCGAAGTTAAAAGACTTTAAGAACAATTATAGTATTCTTTTCAATCAGTCTTATGAGGCTCCCATTAGAATAAATGTGATGAACCAGGGCGATTGCAAGGATGTCCTTCATGGCATTTTTGAATTTTACAGAACCGAATTGAATACGCATAAAGACAAACGACTGGATGAGTTGCTGCCGATTGAAATCTTTATATACGGTTCTGAAAACATTGTTAATAAATTTGAAGAACTGACATTCTATACTGCTGCATCTGAAATTGAAGCGCAACTGGAAATAAGCCTCAAAACCAATACATTTGATAAGGAAGACTTGTTAAATGCATTCTTTGAAAAGGTAAATTTCTACTCCAGATCCATTCCTAAGGAGAACGAAGATTTTGAGTATGCGCATATTACGTTTTATCAATTTGATACACAAAGAGCAACCTTTTCATACAATGAAATGAGTGATGTTAAAACCGGATTGTCCTTAAACAGCTTGTTGTCAGATGTGTCTTTTATGCCTTCTAAAGACACGTATCGAACCGGATTTGGCACACGTGATCTGCCTGAACAAACTGATCCGCTTACAGAACTTGCTACTGGCTTTAATGCACTGGCAAAAGTGGCAGCGAATGATGACCCTTATGATCCCGGTAAAGCGCTGTGTACAACCATCAATTATAATATCAAAAGGAATCTGGAAAAGCTATACCACCAATCACACTGGGTTGTCTATATTGATCCACGGGTAGATTTGGATTTTTTCAAAGAAAACTCGGATTTAGTTATTATACATAGTAATGATCAATACACCAATTCCAGTGGTTACGATGCCATTACGGTCACCAGAAAAGTCGATCCATATGCATTAACTGTTCGGGAATTTCTAGCGAAACACAAGGTAACTTTCGATGCAAAGGAGGATACGATTTCGATTATTAATTTTTTCAATGCCGTTAATGGTGATTGGTTACTGAGACTGGTGCGCCAACAAAGCCAATTTCCCAAAGAAAAGCTGAGCTTACTATCCGGGATCAAAACAGCGCTTGCCTTTTTACATCATCCTTGTATTATCTGGGTTCCGGTATCGCTGGAGGAAATTCTTCGCATTTCGGGAAATGCGAAACTCAACAAAGAAGAAGGCCTGTTCTCTACAAAGAATCTTGGCGGTATGGGTTCCTATAGTGATGATTTGCTGATGATTGGACTGGAACAGAAAAACAACGAATTGCTGATGCATTTCTATCCGATCGAAATGAAAATAGGGGGTTTGAATATTGTGAACAAGGGAAAAATACAAGGAGAGAAAACAGCACAGTTGCTCCATGAACATCTTTCCAAAGAAGGATTTATTGCTGAATTTTATAAAAACTTCTTTGCCAAGCTCGTATTGACAAGTGCCGAAAAAATGAAGCTATTTCAAATCTGGGACTATCAGCATTGGAGCACTATTTTGGAGCATTACCGGACACAACTGTTAAACAATCAATTCATTATATCCAGGGATTTACACCCTTATATCGGGGATTATGGCTTGATCTATTTTGGGAATAATACAATGAAACGAAGTCTTCAGGTCAGTGAGCGTTGCATGCACATTGAATTGATGGAAAACGATGGTTATAATTTCCTGGTGCAATCGGTTGATGACCTTATCCAGTTCTTTCATTATACCCCAACAACCGTTGATACCAACAAATTGCTGTATACAACATACAACTGTACCGGAAAATCGACGCAACTGGTTCCTACAACCGAATTTTCAGACGAACAAAGGGATATTCCTCGTCAGCAAGAAGATGAAATCAGAACCGATATAAAGGAATCGAAAGTTTCAGCAAACGGAATGCACATTCTTTTCGGGACAGATTTGAACACGCAGCAACCGGTAATTTGGGAGCCGAATAATTCCGACAAAGTGATGCATACCAACACCGGTATCATCGGGACCATGGGAACGGGTAAAACACAATTTACGAAATCACTGATCACACAAATGTACAAAAATGAGGATCAAAACCCGGGAAATGAGAAACTGGGGATTCTCATTTTTGATTACAAAGGTGACTATGTGAAAGAAGACTTTGTACAGGCCACCAATGCTAAGGTATTTGAGCCCCATCAATTGCCCTACAACCCTTTGGCTCTGGATGCAACGGCTCAGTCCAAACCAATGCTGCCTTTGCATACCGCCAATGATATCAAAGAAACGATTGCCAATGCGTTTAATCTTGGAAATGTTCAAAAACAAAAATTAAGGGATATCATCGTTAAGGCTTACGAAAGTAAAGGTATAGAAAGAGGCAAAAAAGATACCTGGACAAATCCTTCTCCGACTTTAGGAGATGTGTGTAATATCTTTCTAGCTGATCCGGGTATTCCGCAGGACAGTTTGTATGCAGCCATTTCCAATTTGTCTGACTTTGAGATTTTTGAGTCAGACCCTACTAAAACGCAATCCTTGTATTCATTGATAGAGGGCGTTGTGGTAATCAATCTGTCTGGCTACGATGAATCTATCCAAAACCTGATTGTAGCGATCACACTGGACGCTTTTTACACCCAAATGCAACGACACGGACACAGTGCGATCGAAAACAATTTACGTCAATTGCGAAAAATCATTTTGGTAGATGAAGCGGATAATTTCCTGGGTAAAAACTTCCAATCGTTGAAGAAAATTCTGAAAGAAGGACGCGAATTTGGTGTGGGAACGGTACTTTCTACCCAATTCCTGAATCATTTTGCTACCGGAGAGAACGAATATTCCAATTACATCCTGACCTGGGTCATTCATCGCGTGAACGAGATCAAAATGAAAGAAATAGAATCCCTTTTTGTCTTGGACAACAAAGTACAAAAAGAAAATTTACTCAAAACGATCAAAGGACTTGAAAAACACCAAAGTGTAGTGAACCTCGCCGGTTCCGGACCTTTGGTAATAAGAGATAAAGCGTTTTGGGAGTTGGAACAAAAATAATTCGGATATTTGATTACAGGTTTCTAAATAGTTACACAAAAAGCACTGAACACCCAAAGCATAAATTCACTTGATTTAAATGCGTATATTTATTATACATAACAAGCTATACAATGAGAAATCCACCTTGGCATAGAGACGAATTAATCTTGACTCTTAACTTATATTTTCAACTGGATTCAAGTTCTTTTATAAGCTCCAATACTGAAATAATTAAACTGTCTCAAATATTAAACAAACTTCCAATTCATTCAGAAGACTTAAGGAAAACGGATTTCAGAAATCCTAATGGTGTTGCTATGAAGTTGAGCAACTTTACCGCAATTGATCCTCAAAATGACAGTAAAGGACTTTCTAGTTACTCAAAGTTGGATGAGAAAACTTTTTTTGAATTTAATACCAAACAAGATGAGTTAAAAAGAATTTCAGCTTTAATTATTGAATCGTTAGAGGAAGAAGAAATTATTCAAAAGCTTTATAAAATTGAAGATGAATTCGATAATACCGTAAAAGAAAGGTTTGAAGGAGAAGTCTTGTATAAACTGCATAAGCTAAGAGAAAGAGATCGCAAATTAACCGATTCTAAAAAGAATAAGGCATTTCAAGAAACAGGAAAACTTGAATGCGAAGCTTGTGGATTTGATTTTTTCGAAAAATATGGAGAACTAGGCGAAGGATTTATGGAATGTCATCATACTAAGCCATTATCTACCTATCAAAGCAAGCAAAAAACAAAACTTGAAGATTTAGCTTTAGTGTGTTCTAATTGCCATAGAATGCTACATAGAAACATTGAAGATATGTCAATAGAAACATTAAAAAAAGTAATGAAACAATAGACAGCAAGTAATTAATCTAAAACATGAGAGAGGTAAAGCGGTGGAGAAGCAAGTTAACTGTCTTGTCCGAAGTATAACACAGGTGTTTATAGCTATAAACACCTGTGTGAAAGTTATTTTTTAGAGGGCAAGTAATATCTTACGCTGTCATTTAATAATCTACCTTAGTAGATATTCTCAATGTGTAACGTTTAAAACGAACTTACATTACATCCTTTACTTTCCCCATAAGCGTATGTAAAAATTGTCCCCAATAACCAGTTAAGTCGCGGTATGCTTCATCAGGATTTACATTCATTGACTCGGCTTTACCGTAAGCTAAGATAAGTAATGTTAAAGCTTCGATAGTCCGGCGTGAAATTTTGACCGCTTGATCACCTGTCACCGTACCTGGATCAGATTGCGCAATATCCTTTATGGGTTTATACATTTCCTGATAGAAAGGGTGGCGTGTGTTAATTCTGATGACCACCTGGCCATTAAGATGTTTAATATCAATAAACTCCTTACCCGCAAAACTTACCGATTCTATCACGAAAGGCTCTTTGCTTATCTTTTCTTTATATTCTTCTTTCGCCTTTTCGTCATTACCTACTACATCTGCAGCTAACTCATCTATTTCTTTCTCAACTTCGTTTTTCGACCTATTATTTTGTACTCTACTTTTTGGCATAGAGGCATTTGCCTCATTTGCCGCCTGAGTTATGGGGTTATATTCTCCTTTATGTTCCTGCTCTTCTCTAGAAACCTCTCCCCAGATCTCTTCAATCAACTTACGAGCCTGTGTAATAGGATTCTTAAGAGCCTCCCTTATCTTTGTTCGCAATTCACCGTGAGGCTCTACACCTCGTTTTACGTTACGGACACCCAAAAAACCGTCTAGGTCTGGATTAAAAGATACTTCGATACCGATAAAACGGTCAGGATTCTCCACCCTACTAGGGAAAATTCTAGGTACATTGGTATAGGCAACTTCCCTTTCCAATCTCATAAAGCTTATAGATCCTTCATTATCGGGAATACGTAGTTTTGTTGCAATCGCATCACCACCTAATCCTCTTTTTCTTATGATTTCTTTAGGATATAATGTTACTCGTAAACGAATTTTTGTGCCCTCAACTTTAATTATCTTGTCCTCGATGACTCTTGCTTCGTAATGGTCTTTAACTCTTTCATCATTTTTATCCTTAGTAATACCTAGGTAGTGTTTCTTTAACTCTTTATCCTGAAAAGAATTCTTCATAAGCATGAGCGGGTCATAGGCTAATAAGGACTGCTCATTAACATTGATTTTTATCCCTCCATCAATGAAGTTCCGAAACATTCTGGATAATTCTTTTTTAATGTCCTGGACTAATTCATCATAGTGGACAGCATGTCTGCCATCTTCTAGACGATCAACCCTTGACCAGGCAATTACAGTGCCTTTTGCGTCTGGTTGAACAATATGATTCAATTCCTGAGGAAACGGTATTATGTCAGGCTTATTGATCGTTAGTTCTTCTCCTTTTTCTTCGGCGTTAATAGTTTCATCTAAATCAAAATACACGTGCATCCAAGGAGTCGTTGCATCGACTCTGCTCCATACATCAAACCTTCTAGCAAAATTAAGTGCGGCTAGTTTGGCCCCCACACCATATTTGCCAATTGTATTTGAGCTCATGTAACGAGTGGAAAAACCAACCTGTGGATAGTATTGTAGCAGATCTGTGTCCATTCCCTTTCCATCATCAATAAAAACAACCTGAGTTACACATTTTTTTCCATCTTTATTTTTGCCTTCGAATAGATGGACACCAATATTGTTTGCGTCAGCTTCAATGCTATTGTCAATCACTTCACCCAAGGCAGCCTCAATGCTGTAGCCAGCATCTCTTAAGGATTGTAAGGCCTGTCCGGTTTTTATGAATGGAATACCATTTTTTAATATGTTCTTCATTTTTTCTTTAGTTTTAAATGTTGTTAGTTCATAATTATTTTACAAATAGATTTTCTAAGGTTGACCCTGATTTTTTTTACCAAGCTTTCTGATACACCTAGTGTTTTTGCAAGGTCATTGCAAGACAGATCATCAATCAAACCTCTCAACACTTGCTCTGCCAATGGATGTATTGTAGGACATAGTCTGTTTATTGAAGCCTGAAAATCATGATAAATTAGTGCATCCAATGCAGTATAGGAATCAATAGCCATACTTTCTTCGGTATAAATACTGTTGTCAGGTGAAAGGTCAACAAATGAAGGAATTGCTTCATTTTGACGTTTTAGGGTACGCTTTGCGTCCCGAAATAAATTTCTAGTAAAAAAATCGTTAACCTGACGTTGGGGATTGAGGGCCAAATCAATGGCTTTGTCATAAACCTCATATAGGAAGGAACCCTGATGATGCTTTTTTTGTTTGTTTTGAAGCACTAAAATAGCAGAAAAGCGCTTTTCTGTTGCTGTTAATAACATATTATTTTGTTTTGTGGCTCGCATACCCATTCGGTGTAATTGAACCCGTTAATAATTAAAGCGAATATAGTCCTTTTTATGAAAAGCAACAATACTCTACCTACTAATTATATGGGACAGTAATATGCAAAAAGTTACAGAAAATGAGAAAAAATATTAACTGACTATCTACATATAGTCAACTAAAAAGTTGTGCAATTTAGTAATGAAATTAATGAATACCAGAGCTACAAAAATGATATTCCACAGAGTTTGAATATAGTATGATAGTAAATCTCCGAAAAATAGTACCATTTTCTGTATAATTACTAAGTGGAAATTTGTATCACTTTAAAAGTGAAGTAGATTTGACATGTTACAACAACACCCAATTATCCATCTCGCTACTTTTGGAAAATTAAATCTAATGCATTAGAATAAATAGGAAGTTCTATTTTTTCTACACCAAACTCTTTTTCCATCATGAGCTCAACAATTCCATTTCCATCTATTAATACAATCGGTACTGCGCCCATTTGCAACGAGACATCTTTAGCCTCATTAGAAAATCTTGAAGTAGTAAAGAAAATACCTTGCTGGAACTTCCCTTGTATATCACCTCTAAACTGACTTACTTTAGGTCTTCCTATAGTTTGGGCCCATCTTTTGCACTCAAAAGCAACCTGCATTGTAGCAATGCCAACTTTGAGCTCTCCATAACCATCAATACCGCCATCCCGCGTTTTCCGGGTAACTTTAACATTCTTAAATCCATAAACTACCAATAACTGCCTGCAAAATTCTTCAAAATCTTCCGGTTCAACGCTACCTAATTGTTTAAGAATATTTCTTTTGAAAATTGTATTAAATTTCTTTTGAAGCTCGGTTATTTCATTGTAAGGCAGTACTTCTTTTTCCGCCTTCCTTTCTTTATACTCCTCTTGGTAAGGTTTGTCTTTAAACCAAAATGTACCATCTTTTAAAAATCTGAAATATTTAGTTTTACTAGAAGATTTGACATTGATATTTTCGCTATGCCTGCGAAGGACCGTTCTAACGATGTGCTCAGGATCTTCAGCTTTAAATACATAGAGGTTATTTTCAATTATTTGAAGATAGATCTCCTTAACACCCAATGGCTTTTTGCGTTCATTTAGAACTTTGAAAATCGCTTCTTTAATTGTATTTTTCTTTCTATCTCTTACGATCATGATTTAGTAATACCCATTTGAATTAGTTCTACAAGATAGTCAAACCCGTCAATATTAGGAGCTTTTTCTATTTCTTTATTGATAAGCTGCAAACCGTCATCTACATGTAGCTTCACATATTTAGCAAGATCTTTATCTGTCTTATAAATACCATAATGCACACACAGCATGCCGATATAGATATCATAATAATCTCCGAATAGAACTGTACGGGAGTACTCTTTACCACCGGAGTCAGCCATATCTTTCAGATCCAGCTTACGGTCTAATGATAAAGAATAGGAGTAAGCCATCCGGGCGATTACATTCTCTGTGCCCAGGTTCAGCTTACGGGTGAGCTGCGCTACTATATCTTTATTGGCTTTACTGGTTTTAACCTGCGTAAACATACTGTTCGTTCTTGATTTCGTTAAACAATTCGTCCACCGGCACCGCCCTGAAGTGAGAATGCCCTTCCAGGCTGTCTATTACATACACCTTACTTACATTTTGCTTCAGGCTGTTGTATTCTATCTCTGACAATTCTTTCTCTAACAAAGGGAATAATACTACCTGCTCTGAAATGGAAGGATAAAACTCCCTGATGATGTTCTGCGAATGGAACTTGTCAAATTTCTGCAAGGGGCTGTCAATAAACACCGGAAACTGGATGCCCGACTCATCTACCAATGCTTTCAGTAAGGCAGTAGCATAAAGTTGTTGCTCCCCTTTGGATAAAGATTCTTTGTCAATAATATTATTGTGTTGGTCCAATAGATCGATATCCATGACATCGTCATGCACATTCACCTTGACATCCTGTACAAAATCGTTTTTATGCATAATCTTTTTCAACCCCAGCAAAATGGATTTTTGTAAGGAGTATTTTTTATCTTCCTTGATCCGCTGGATGATAAGATTGATCTTATCCAGGAGCTGTTGCGTTACTTCACTTTTTGCACGGTCTGTATCTATCAGTTCAAACTTTTTCTCATATTCAGAAAGCACTTTGTGATTGACCGATAATTGCATTTCAAGGTTTTTCAGCTCCTCATCCAACTTCCCTTTTTCGGTAGCCAATTGAAATATACGCTGGTCTATTCTTGTTTTATCTTCCCGCAGTTTTTGAGCCAGAGGATTGTCTTTTCTTGCCTCTGCCTGCCTGATCTTATAGAATACCCTGGATATGGCTAAACGGTTGTTTTTATCTTCCTGCACGATACTGGAAAACTGATCTTTAAAACCGCTCCTGATATTATCCAATACGGCTTTAAATGCCCGATATTGCTCAGGACTATAATCTAATAAGGTAGTATTTTTATCTTTGTTCTTATGATTGTTCCCTTGTTCTGTCAGGGCCTGTTGAAAAATTTCAACGATATCTTTATTTTTAGATTCGGGGATTTTAAGTGCTTTCAGTTTTTCAGTAACGGCTTTTTTTAAACGGTCTAACTGTTGAGTACTAAAATTAAATTCAATGGTAGCTTGCTGTTCAGCTTCTAATTGTTGATCCAGCTCCAGCAACTTTTTCCCTGCCATTACAAGAGGTACCAGATCCAACATCTTTTTTAGTCTTGCCTTGATCTCATCTCCTGTATTTTTTAATTGCTTGTGTTCCTCTTTTAGCTCCCTTAATTCATCTATTGTAATCCCATTGCCCTCTCTGATCAGCTTTTCCTGCAAAGCGTCGGACTGCTTGTTGAGTTTATTGATCTCTTCCTCTACACTATATCTTTCTTCCTGGTTATGGTCCAGCAGTGCATTGAGTTCTTTTTCCTTTGCAAGTAATTCTTTCAGCTTTGCTTCTTCTTCCGGCTTGGCTCCGTTGCGGCGGAGTTTGACCATCAGTGTTTCCAGGTTCTTCTTTAAATCTTCATATTTCTTAATCCCTAAAACCTCGGCATAAGCCCTGCTTAAATTCTTTAGCTCTGCTTTGGACTTGGCCTCTGCCAACGTGACGATCTTCTCCGCATCAAAGAAGAAGAACTTGGCAATTTCCCTGGGTAATATAAAGTCATTGATAAACACCTCATAACCTACTTCTTTGGTCAACTCATTTTCCAGGTTATCTATCAGAATGGTCAACTCCTCTGTTTCTGTGCTTAGGTCATACGACCTTTTTATAGTTACAGCATTGCAGGGAATAGAAGGTATGGATAAATTTTGGATCTCTATCTCTACAGAAAACTGCGCAGGTATGGAAACATCTGCTTCAAATGCTGCTTTTACATCGCGATTCAATAAGGTAACCAAGAATTTTTCATAACCGCCGGCGTTCTTAATATCTCGCTTATATTTGTCTTCTACCTCTACCATCATCTTGCCATAAAACACCCAAATAAGCGAAGTAAGAAAAGTGGTTTTGCCAAAGCCGTTTTTCCCTGCTATGATGCTGATATTTTTTTCAGCAGCAGGTTCAAACTGTACTTCGTTTTCGCCTTTATAGATCCTGAAATTATGGAATCTGATTTTTCTAATTTTCATAGTCTGCTTTATTTCGCTTTTTCATTTGCGAACTTTTCGATCCTGTTTTCTATATCATTATGCAAGCCGTACTTGGTAATCAGTAAGGTTTTGGTTTCTTGTAGCGCAATCAGGTTATCAATCAGATTAAAGTACTTCATATCATCCTGGCACACTTCACGCATAATGCGTTTCTCTGTATTGTCCAAAGATTTGATATTGTTTGTACTGATGTCTTTATTATATATTTCCCTGTATAATTCACCTACAGTATGATCAAAATACATATCCCGGTTCCAGATAACCTGGATAGCGATCAGCTCCTGATTATTAATTAATGTGATATCCGGGCGTTCCTGTTGAATTTCTTTTTGAACAGTTAATAATCTTTTTAAAATTTTATACCTATATACCTCAGTATAGGTTCCATTATTTTCCCCGTCTTCATTTACTGCTTTCTGACCATTTCTTCTCTGATCCATCCTGTTTTCGGGAAGATTTCTGTCTTCCACCAACCAGTTCCTGAAATCCAAAAGCGGCTGCATCCAATCTCTGCCATTTTCTACCAGAGAAGTCATAGACTTATCGTTCTTTACTACCGTACAGGTCCAGCAGCCAAAACGACTTTGACCGCAGGAAGTATGTTTTTTATCCGTTACGACTGTAGGGCATTCATAATCATCGGAACTGGCATCGGCATATATCTGGAACAAGATATTATTATCGAAACCCCAGGGAGAAGGTACAGCATTGATAATATACCAAACCTCTTCCAACATCAACTCCTTAATAGGCGCATAGGTATAAGTATTGGGAGAGGTTTGATGTTTAGACAATCTTCTTCCTGCGACCTCATGTCTTCTGATAGAACGCTCTCTGGTGGCGCTTTCGTCATATCTCGTACCTAACAGTACAAGAGCTTCTCCCATTTCATCAATCTGCTCCAAAAGGAAATTGGATGTAGGGCGGATTTTGAGTTTGTCGGTACACCATCTAAAAGAGTTATTGGGTACCGGGTAGCCTTTCCCAATGACGTTGATCCAGAAGGTTTCTTCCAGCTTAGGAGTGGTTTTTTTGACAAATATGGGTAAATCCTGATTTCTTGCCTCTGTTTCTATCTTTTTCAAAACATCTTCTACATAAGATGCAATTACCGGATTTTCCACCATCGTGTCGTTACATACCACATATACCTTTCTTCTTAACTGAAATGGATAAGGCATCTGCTCTCTAATTCTCAATAGTGCTATCCAGACGAGTGTTAATAATACTGTAGAGTCCTTGCCTCCACTAAACCCTATAATCCAAGGCCGGTCCGAAGTATCAGCATAAGCATATTGATCAATTATTTCGCCAATAATTTGGTTGACTTTTCTGCTTTTTATCTCAATCATTATTAAATTCTAATTGAATAGTAATGTTTTCTACCCCAAAGATAGAACAATAAAAAATAATTTGTATTTTGACAGAGGACATTTGCCAACATTATTATGAACAAAATAGTTAGTTCATTTAAATTTATGTTTATACATTGAAGTGCATGGTCGAGTTAAAAACAAGCAGGAAAATGTAGAATTGCTTTTCTCCTGATTGACGAAGCAATTGTTAGACGTGCTAGAATAATTTTGGAATTTGACAGACCAATAAAAAGAATGCAGTTGTTTGAAAAAAGTCTTGAGGGGATTGATTTTCTGATATCTAGGTAGAGAATTTTTCTGGAAGCTATGGTTGCATCCTTTCTTGATAAGGAATTGACTTGTGTAATTCTGATAGAAACTATTTCAAAAATAAAAACCGAGCCACGATCATATGAAAAAATATACCATTCATAGCCGTCATAAGAATTATGACTATGTTTTTTTGAATATCCAAAATTTTGAAAACAAATTTTGATCAGATAGGTATTTTTAACGTATATTACTATTTTGGGTACATTTCTAATAATTAATTATGGAAATCTAAGGTTTTATTTATCCCGAAATTGTTCTACAAAAATAAAGGTGTACGTAGTCATTGTATCTCTGTACCTTATATTATCAGCCAGTCGGTGGTTGTCACAAAACGCTTCCCAGTTTCCAAGCAAATTTTCGAACATCTAATGTCAAGCCGGATAGAAAGTTTGAAATAAAAAGGAATTGCTAAAAATGATCTAAGAATGTATGTTAAAGGTAAAAATGTGCTGAGTCTTTTAAAATAGTTTGACTCAAGAAAAGATAGAGATATAGTTCCTTGGAAATAGTTTCGATTCATTGATTACAAATAATTTAAAGGCCAAGTAAAATCTCCGATTATCACAATGGATAATATTTTCGATCTTAATTGTAAATGCACTTTTCTTCCTTACTCCATAACCAAAAAACACCTATATTTGGAATGCAATACATTCCATGTGATTCCTGACATGCTGGCCCTCATTCCATACGACCCCTCGCATTTTGCCGCGCTCAATTACCGGTTGAACGATGAGCAGGCCCAGTTTACCATGTCGATCGAAGCGTGCATCCACCAGCGGAAAGACCTGGAAGATGCCGGTAAGTCGATCATTGTTGTCATGCTCGGCGAAACACCGATCGGCTTTTTCATCCTGGATCAGGGAACCGACAAGCTGCAACTGACAGCGAACGGAAATGCTGTTTTGATCCGTTCCTATTCCATCCATCCCGGTTACCAGGGAAGAGGATACGGTAAAAAAGTGATGGAGCTGCTGACAGGCTATGTACAGGAACAGTATCCCGGGGTGAATGAGCTGGTACTGTCGGTCAACCTGGACAATGAACATGCCCGCCGGGTGTACCTGAAAGCGGGATTCTCAGACACGGGACGGCAGATTACCGGTATCAGGGGCCCGCAATACGTCCTTTCAAAGCAGATCTGAAATATACTGTTGTATCACACCTCCGGATACAGGAGATTCCCTCTTCATGAATAAAAATCAGGTATAAATACCCCTTTTCAGGATAGCGTGTTTATACTCTTTTTTATCCCGGGAGAATAGCGTTAATTTGAGGATTGAACCGTTTGCCTGTTCCTGCCGGTCAATGAAAACAAAGTAATCTTACACGTAACATTTAATCTATTACTATGAGTACAACCTCTGTAAATGACATCGCATGCTGGAATCCCGACGGGACCAGGTCCATTGAAAGACTGAAAGAACTATTCGTTGATCTCCATCAGAGAAAATTAATTGAGAACGGCCAGCCCCCGGCACCAAGAGCCGTATTCAGGAAGCAGCACGGAATAACTACGGGAACGTTCAACATTCTGCCGCTGCCGGAAGAGTTGCGCTACCTGGACAAAGAAGACCTGGGAATTTTCCGGTACGATGCCTCGGATAAGAAGAAGAATACATACGCGTGCATCTTACGGTTTTCAAGCGACATCGCTCCTTCTGATGCAGACCTGAATTCAACGATCGGGATCGGGTTGAAGCTGTTCGGGAAAGAAGTGAACACCGATTTCTTTTCTTCTCCCAACGTGGATTTTATCTTCCAGAACATCGATAAGTTTTTTGTGCCGGACGCGGAGCAGATGGCCCGGTTCACAACAGCATCCATGCTGGACAGAAACGTAGATGCTTTCCTGGATGAGCACCCAAAGACAAAAGAGATCCTGGATGAAATGAATCACGGAGAAGGAAGCTGCCTTACAACTACCTATTGGGCCATCATACCGTTTAAGTTCGGTAAAAACGCCATGGTGAAGTACCGTTTAAGGCCGGCACGTTCAGAAAACACGCACCCGCTGGAAGATAAAAATTACCTCTCCCGTGACCTGCACGGAAGATTACTGAACGATGAATACCGGTTTCTGTTCGAGGTCCAGGTCAGGGAGTTTGATGCCGCTGCCGGTGAGGACCTGCAGCATGCCTGGACGGAACCCTTCATTCCCGTTGCTGAGTTGGTGCTCCCCCGTCAGAATACAAAAGAAAAAGGACTGTCTGAATTTGGAAATTACCTGAATTTCAATATCTGGAGAGTGCCATCCCGGAACTTTCCTTTTGGTACCCTGGCAGAAGCCCGCAGAGAAGTATATAAATACAGTGCGGAAACACGGTACAGTGCCAACGGATGGGAAATGAAAGAACCCCATTCGACACCCTGTCCTTACAGCTCACAGGCAGGAGTACAGGATGACTGCATCGTGAAAGCAGCGATTTACCCGCCGATCGGGGTGATGCGTGTCGGCAACAGCGATGAAATCTACCTAGGCCCGTTAGTGCCTGATCCCCAGCCGAGTGACGACAGCTTCTACCGTGACAGGTATGGAAGGCTTAAACGGCAGGCGGCCGAATTCCGGATTTATGGATTGAACGCACGCGGGGAAGCCGTTAAGGAGCTGACCGGCCTTTCTGACCCGGATGTGGAAATCTCCTGGTCGTGTCACCTGGCGAACCAGAAAGCGGCATGGTATGACTTCAGTGTTGCGCTGGATGTACCGGAAGCGAAAAATTACCCTGCATGCAATCAGCGGAATCTGAACGTAAAAGACCGGAGTTCTCTGATCATCGACGGCGGAAAGCAGGAAATTAGCTGCCCTAAAAAACCACTGAACCGGAAGAAGACCAATAACAAATACGATGCTGTCTGTGTCGAGTCGTTCCGTGGAACATTCATGGACCGTTCTGTTTACCTGGGAGACATGTTCGTGAAAAGTGAATCGAACCGTTTGTACGTGGTAGGAGGGAAAGGAGAAGCGAAGAATATCAACGGAGAAAGAGCTGTTACATTTGCGAACAATGAAGGCTGGTACGACGATATTTCCGACGGCCCTGTTGCGGCTGCGGTAACCTACAAGGGAAAAGAACTGAAGGTGGAACCTGCGTGGATCATCTGCGGCCCTCCGGATTACGCTCCGATGCAGAAATCTGTACGGACGATGTGGGACCTCATGCGTGACCTGGCTGTATCCAACCAGATGCTTCCCTGCCCGGAACGTCCTTCCATGAAAGAAGACATTTTACCGATCTTCCAGCGGATGACGGATCTGCAATGGGTGAACAAAGGATTCGCTGAGATGTTCGGCCACCTGGGACCGTTCAATTTTGACAATCAGCAATGGATCGGTAAGCTGACGGACGGGAGTGCCGGAAACCTCGAATTCAGGCGGTTATTATACAATCAGTTCAGGAAATTCGACCTGCCGGGTTCGCAATCCCCAGCGTTGTGGCCCTGGCTGTATGGTGATTCCGTCGAAGTGCCGGCGATAGATTCCCCGAGACAGCACAGCACGCTTACTGCTTTACAGCTGAAATTTCTCAGGCAATGGATGGAAGGTGATTTCATCAACGATCTTACAACAGCATTGAGCTATGCCAATGTGGACGAATATCCCGTAAAAGAACAGCCTGCCGTATTAACAAAAGCAGCGCTTGATTTTTGCCTGGCGGATGCTTTTCACCCGGGATGTGAAATGACGTGGCCGGTACGGATGCCGGGTATGTATAGTGCGGCTTTCAGGTTTAGGCACGATACAGGAGGAAAGATAGAAGACCACCTGGATTACGGAGCGAGCATTGATTACAGCATTGTCACAGCCGATAAGAACCCGTTTGGCGCACAGGTCGCAGGGAATATCACCCGGTGGATGGCCATTCCCTGGCAGACGGATACTTCCAGCTGCCGGGACGGTTACGAAGTCAGTTATGATCCGTACCTTCCAACGTTCTGGCCGGCAAGGGTGCCTAATAATATAGTGGGATTTGAGCAGTTCAGGAAGATGGCAGACAGTGAAGTGCCGCATGATGACAAAATGAGCGAGTTCCGGTACCGCAAGGAATGGCTGGCAGACCTTCCCGGGAAACCCTCCCGTTATACCGATTACAGGCAGGTCATTAATACAATGGTCACCAGTTTCGACAGGGTAGGGGTAGTCGTGCAGGAACCATTGGAAGTTCCCGGGTTACCACGAAAAATACAGGTAGCATATCCCAAAACCACAGAACATTTGTCCAACGCGATCCACGATTTCCTGGAACAGAATATGGGGGTGAGCATTCCGGTAGATCAGATCAGGGCTTTCGTTGAGAGCATACTGGGAGAAGATACTGCCCGGATCGGGGATGCTACCGATTATATGACGGAACTGCTGTTACAGGAAAAGAGCGAAAGGAAACCGGGGTTGCTGGTTGCAAAGGAGGAATTGATCCAGGGACTGAATGCAGCTTTGAAGCATAAAAATGCAAACACGAAAATGGGGAACATCCAGGATGTGTTCGGCAGGCAGGTCATATACAATGCAGCCAATACACAAACGGAAACCTATGTGAAACCCGGAGAGAAAGTGGTAACGATCCACGAACGGTTCAGGCAGCAGTTTAATTCCGGGAATTCTTGAAGAAAGAGACCGATATTCTCATCATCGGGGGAGGGATAGCCGGGTGCATCTCGGCTATGTTTCTCTGCCGTCATTATTCAGTGTGCCTCCTTGATAAACCGGGGAAAAAGAACCTGCTTTGGGGTGAATCGCTGATCGCTTCCGGTAAACGGATCTTTAACGAGCTGGAGATATTGAACCGGGTAGAAGGGCTGGGCAAAGCATGCTGCGTTCCTTCCATCGGGATAAGATCGTACTGGGGAACTGAACAGCCGGTCTATTCCGACGCTTTGCGCAACCCGGAAGGAGAGGGGTGGATCGTCAATAAACCGAATTTTGTGACTGCGTTACAGGAGATCACAAAAACATTCCCGGTGCAGTTCATAGAAGGTACATTGACGACGCTGGCTGATGAACCGGCTGGCTGGGAAATTAAATTTTCTGACCGGCAGGGAAAACAGAAGGAGCTGCGTGCAAAATTTATTATTGATGCTTCAGGGAGAACGAATGTCCTGCGAACGAAATTTCACCTGGATCGCATCCGGAAAGACCAGCTGATCTGTATCAGCGCCGCAGTGAAAAAATCCGGAGGACAGGATTCCTCAGTCATCGTGCCGGATGAGAACGGATGGTGGTACAGTTGTGTACTGCCCGGTAAAAAAGACACACTGTTGCTTTCTTACTATACTGATGCAGACCTGGTGGAAAAGCACCTGACGAAAGACCCGTTTTTCATACAACACGCGCTCCTGTCGAAAAAGGAGATCGCATCGAAGATCGGGAACCCGGACCTGGGAGAGTACCAGTACCTGGGAACGAGAGCGGCAAATACCAGCAAGCTGAGCAATATAGGAGAAAAGAACTGGATCGCGCTGGGAGATGCGGCCATGTCTTTTGATCCCCTTTCCTCACAGGGAATGTACAACGCGATGGCAATGGCGGCCCAGACCTCCGGATTCATCATTCAAAGTGGTTGTATCGACCATCCTGGAAGTGGAAGAACAGCGGCTTTTTACCACGAATTCTATAAAAGTGCATGCAGTATCTGGGAACACTATACCAGGCATCACAGCCTGTTCTATGGGATGGAGCAACGGTGGAAAGATGCTGTTTTTTGGAAAAGAAGGCAAAACGAAGACCGGTCCTTTCCCCGGTCAAAAGCTCAGCTTAACGACAATTTACATCCTGTTTCGTAAAAAAGGGATCTGTTCTGCTGCAATGTTTCCGGAACATTCAATAAGCCGGGCGTTAGTTTATTCGTTCGCTATCGCTCCAGTGTCAGGAAACCGTCCAGTTCTTTTACTTCCTGTTTGTGATTGGTGATCTTTATCTTGTAGAAATAAACCCCTTCCATCGCTTCCTTTCCGTTCACGGTCCCATCCCAGCTGTTTCCGGCGATATCGGTATGGAAAACGAGCTCTCCCCAACGGTTCAGGATGATGAGTTCCACATCGGTGATGCTCTTGCTTAATTTGATCCAGAACACATCGTTTACTCCGTCTCCGTTTGGCGTGAACACATTTGGAATGATCACCTCTTCAAGAACGGTTATCGTCATTGCTGCCGTATCCGTACACTGGTACTGGTTCGCAACGATCAGAACGGCATTGAAGATATCCCCGTATGTATAATGGTGCATGGGATTTTCCAGCGTCGATGTTTCTCCGTCTCCGAAATTCCAGTACCAGCTGATGTCATCTTGTGACTGGTTCAGGAACGTTACCTGCGGTTCATTGATGGTTGTCTGCAGAGGAGAGGCGGTAAACGCGGCGGTGGGAGATGGAGCTACGGTGATAAGCTGTTGCACCGTATCCGCACATCCGTTGCTGTGCATAGCGATCAGTTCGATGGTATAGTTCCCTGCCTGTGTGTATGCCTGCGAAGGATCCTTCTCACCGGATTGTTCTCCGTTTCCAAAGCTCCAGGAATAGGTTTCCGCATTTGCTGAGGTGTTGGTAAACAGCACATTTTTATTGTCGCACAACGGTGCGGGAACACTGAACGATGCTGTCGTCGATGGATGTATCGTGACCGGTTTGACAATGGTATCGGTACACCCGGCCGAATTTTCCGTGATTAATGTCACGTTGTATGTACCTGTTGAAGCGTAAATATGAGCAGGGCTTTCTTCCGTAGAGGTATTTCCGTCCCCGAAACTCCACTGGTGGCTGATGATATTCCCCGAAGAAACATCGGTAAAAAGTGTGGAAGCGCCCAGGCAGGCATTGGAAAAGGTAAAATCCCCGTCTCCTTCTGAAATCACCTGTATGTCTTGTATGACCGTATCCTTGCAGCCAATGGGGCTTTCTGCTATGAACGTTACCTGGTAGCTTCCCGTATCGCTGTAAATGTAGCTGGGGTGCTGTGACGTGGAAGTGGTTCCGGAACTGTTGCCCGGGTCTCCGAAATTCCATTCCCATCCGGTCGGGCTTCCCAACGGAGAAGAGCTCGCATCCGTAAAAACGACTTCGTTGCAACCGCCCGAAACATAATTGAAACCGGCCTGGATCGGATCTTCTTTTAAGACATAGGTGAAGGTAACGTCACAGTCGTTGTAAGATCCTACGGTACAGGTGTAAGTGGCGCCGTCTACAGGATTGTTGACGACAATGCTGTCTGCTGTCGACCCGGTGCTCCACAGGTAGCTCTTGAAGCGTGGGATATACGGTTTTATAACAGCCGATTCACTTCCTTTACAGAAATAAACAGTATCAATTTCCTTCCGCATTGCCGCGGACAGGTAATGGTAGGAACCATGGTAACCGTAATTACAGTCGTAATGAATGAACGATAGCGTCAGCGTCTGTCCGGAATAAGCGCCCAGGTCCATCGCGATGGACTCCCATTTCTGGTAAGCATTGGCTCCTGACGGTGAGTGGAAAATGGTATAATTGATCGGAGGAGCGGAACCGACATTGTAGCTTGATGAGTTTTCCGGAAAAAGTTCCAGGTTGGTGCAGGGAGCAGATGGAATGACCGTTCCCGAAGCATCTGTAATTAAGAATTTATAATGCGTGTTATTGGCAGCAGCATGAGTTTTATCCATGATCGCAGCGACCTGGAAAAAAAGAATGGGGTACTGGCTGCTGACTGTAATATCGTATTTCAGTTTATAAGCCCCCGGTGACCCGTAGCCGTTCCCGGAAGGGTGTCCCAGTCGTGCGACGCGGTTGAGGCCTGAAGGGACTTTGGGTAAATTCCCTGTTCCCGCGTTTCCATCCCAGTTATTGCCGATGTTCTCTACGATAACGTGCGTGCTTGGTCCTCCAGGTCCGGGTGTTTGTTCCGGGTTGGGAGCAACGCTGTGGGTTCCCGCTCCCCAGCTTAATTGCCAGTTGGAAAAATCAGCGGATGAGAAATCAAGATTGGGATTACCGGGATCCTGGTTGAATCCCTGGGATGAGACCCAGGCACTCTGAAAAACAAATGCCGACAGCACCACGAAACAGTATTTTTTCATTTTCTGTTTTTTAGGACAATACATTTTATAATAAAGCCAATCCTTATGCATAGTATCATAAGGATTGGCTGTGAAGATTTATTGTTTTACTATCTTTTCTGTAATGCTTGTATTCGCGCCGGTTGTTAGTTCTATGAAGTAAACACCCGCGTTCAGCAGGGAAACATCGATCGTCGTTGTTCCGTCTCCGCTCAGAATGCCTTTTTTCATTTCTTTCCCTGTAACATCTGACAGAGAATAACTTCCTTTTTCAGTAAACACAATGGTTACATTGCTGCTTGCAGGGTTTGGATAAATGCTCAATCCTGCGAACCCGGCTTCTTCCAGCCCTACGGAATTGACAACAATGCAGGCAGATGTTTTCGTACAGTCATCCGTTGTAACCGTTACGGCATAACTTCCGTTGGAAGCCGGCGTGAAAGACTGGGATGTAGCACCCGGAACTGGCGCATTGGAATTATCACAATCGATCCATTGGTACGCTGCTCCGTCCTGGTTGGCTGTTAATACAGTTCCGTTTACCGAAACAGTGCTGTCAACTGTGCTGATCGTCAGATCCAGGGTAACGATACTGTCGCATGTATTCGCGGCAGCACCGGAAAGGGTATAAGTAGCCGTATTGTTGGACGAGAGATACGTATTTCCGTCTATCCAGGTATAAGGTGCACACGCAGTAATTACATCCGTTCCTGTCGCGGTCTGTAAGAAAGTCAGGTTCAAAGTGACAATGGAGTCACATCCGCCGGAAACGGTTGAAAGTGTATAAGTTGCTGTATGATTATCTGTAGTATAGGTGTTTCCGTCTATCCACACATAGGAAGAAACTCCGCACAGCTGTTGCTCGTCAATGCTGGTAACAGCCGAACACTCAGTACCGAATATACGTGCAAGGCGGTTTCTTCCTGTTCCGTCGTAATTTGTGAAATCTCCGGCAATGACAATTTTCCCGTCTGTCTGGATGAACAAAGCATATACAATGGCTGATGCTCCGGCTCCCGGATCAAAAGAGGTATCAAAATCTCCGTTACTTTCCAGTCGTGCGATGCGATTGACGGCTGAACCGTTATAGCTGTTGAAGTTTCCACCGATCACGATTTTTTCGTCCGGTTGTATCGTGAGAGCCCTGATTTCCATCCAGCTGGTTCCCGATCCGGAAGAAAAGGCAGCGTCCAGTGTCCCGTCTGTATTCAGGCGAATGATGCTTCTGGCTGTTTCATCATTGTAGTTGTCAAAAAGACCTGCTGCAATGATCTTTTCATCGCTTGTCAGCCCGATGGCATAAACCGATCCCGGTGAACCGAACATTTTTACACCTTCACCTACGTTCGCCTGGAAAGAAGCATCCAGTGTTCCGTCGGCATTCAGGCGTGCGATCTGGTTGGCAGGTAGTTCGTTATAGGTTGTAAAATCTCCGGCAATGACGATCTTACCATCTGATTGGAGCACGATGGAATAAACATAGGCACTGTTGCTTGTTCCTGTCCCGGAATCAAAGGAAGGATCGACAGAACCGTCTGCGTTCAAACGAGCGATTCCTTTTGAAACTCCTCCGTCATAGCTGTTAAAAATTCCTCCGATGATGATTTTTCCGTCGTCCTGCAGAGCAATCGCATTGATACGTTGTGCTCCGGTACCGGTTACTCCTCCTCCCGGGTCGAATGACGTGTCCAGCGTTCCGTCTGCATTCAAACGGGCGATCCCGTTTCGTTGCACACCATTATAGGAAGTGAAATACCCCCCGATCAGTATTTTTCCGTCCGGCTGTAGTTTAATGATCTCGACGATGCCCGATCCTTGTGAGCTTGCTCCCGGGTTAAAGGTGGTATCCACGCTTCCGTTCAGGTTTAGCCGGACGATGTTTCTCCTTGCCACACCGTTCACATGAGTAAAGTAGCCACCAGCCAGTATTTTTCCGTCCGACTGCTTTACAGTTGTGTAGACACTACCGTTGATCCCTGTCTCAGGATTAAATGTATAGTCGATGATCCCATCCGTATTTAACCGTGTGACGTTACGTCTTGCTACACCATTGTAGCTGGAATAGTTACCACCGATGAGGATCTTGTCATCCGGCTGCAACTCAAAGGAATATATTCCTGTATTGATACCTGTTCCGACGTCAAAGGAAGTGTCTAAGCTTCCATCAGCGTTCAGACGGGTGATTTTATTCCTCGGAACACCGTTGTATTGTATGAATGTTTCTCCTCCGGCAAGAATTTTCCCGTCCGCCTGGATGTAAATCGCGTGAACAGATGGCGTTCCTGATGAGCTGGTGAATCCTGTTCCAGCTGCCGTATTGAATGCTGCATCCGGTGTTCCGTCAGGATTGATTCGTGTGATCCGTCCTACGCTTGTCCCGTTGAACGAACTGAACTCTCCGCCGATGATGATCTTTCCGTCTTCCTGTACGGCAATTTTTCTTACATTACTTGCCGCTCCTGTTCCCACGTCAAACGTTGTATCCAGTGTCCCGTCTGTGTTCAGCCGTGCGATCCGGTTGATCCCTGTTGTTCCGTTGTACCCGGTAAAGCTTCCGCCAATCAAGATCTTTCCGTCTGCCTGCAAAGCGACCGAATAAACATAATGTGTTGCGGTTCCTGTCGTTCCCGTTCCCGGGTCAAAGGATGTATCCAGCGTTCCGTCTTCATTCAGCCTGGCAATGCGGCTTCTGGCAGTACCGTTGTATTCTGTGAACAACCCGCCGATCAGTATTTTTCCGTCCGGTTGTAACACAATGGAATTGATATAGTGGCTTGCCGTCGTAGAAGTTCCTGTTCCCGGATCAAATGAGGTATCCAGCGTTCCGTCCGCGTTTAACCGCACGATCCGGTTCCTCGCTACTCCGTTATATTCGGTAAATAATCCTCCGACCAGGATCTTTCCATCCGGTTGCAGCGCGATTGCACGGACTGAAGGAGGAGTTCCTCCGGTGAATCCTGTCCCCGGGTTAAACGAAGCGTCTATTGTTCCGTCTTCATTCAGGCGTGCGATCCGTACCCTGGAAACATTGTTATAGGTGGTGAAGTTTCCCCCGATCAGTATTTTTTGATCCGGCTGCTTTACAACGGAATAAACCGTGCTGCTGGCTCCTACCTGTTCTCCGTACCCGACGTCCGTCGTGTTAAAAGATACGTCCAGGTTTCCCGGAAACTGTTGCTGTGCTAAAAGCGTAAATCCTGCTAATAAAAAGAGGATTGAGGTTGCTGCGTTTTTTATTTTCTTCATTTTGAATTGTTTAACAGTTTTGTTTTTATGCTATCTGATCTGTCGTTCTCCTTTGTGACTGGAGAATGGTTTGCTGTGTCCGGGTGGGTCAAGTGGAATGTGATCAGGGCAGGTGGTAATGAACATACATTGTTTCTTTGCTCCATGCGGCAACTGTTGTATTGCGTATAACCAGCTAATTAACAGAAGGTATACACTGATTGATGAACTAAATAATTGTTATTTAGATTTAATAAAAATAACTTTGCAAAGTTCTCGGCTTTGATTTGAAGGTACAATACCATAAAAAGGGTATTTTGCAGAAGATTGTTCCCAGAAGGGAGGTACAGTGGAAAAACGGAAAATCCTGCCTGCCTTTTTCTGATCGTGTAGCACATAGCGGATCGGTCAATCATTAAAGCCCGGCATGGAAAATTCAAAAAGATTTAATTATGTTTGCCTTAACAAACCACACGGATTTATGGAAGACAGTGATCTGCCCATCGAAATATACAATGAGCAGGATATATTCGACAGGATGCGGGAAAAAGTTACTTTTCGTCCGAAATATACTGCCATCGCTTATATCAAAAGAGGAAGCCTGTCTTTTATCGTCAATGGTGAGGCACGCACATGCAGAGCGAACCAGATGCTGTTCGTTTCAAACAGGAACGTATACACTGCGTCGATGATCTCGGACGATATTCAGCTGTACATCACCCGCAACAACCGGTTCTCGTACAAATCGCCCAACTTCAGTTTCAATCATTTTGAAATCTTTAAATTGATCGCCATTGAGAACGAAAGTGCCGTAACCATACCCGAAAAGGAGTTTCAATTCATCTGGTCACTTCTGGACAACATCTATTACCAGTTCAAAAAAGTTCCTGCATCCAACTATAAAACAGACATCCTGATGCATTTACAGGCAGGGCTGATCTATGCCATCATCGGGCACCTGGAACTGCTGGACCGCCCGCTTTCTTTTTCTCAAACTAACAGGAAACAGGTCGTGACAACCTCATTCATTGAGCTGTTGTTTGAAAATTACCGGGAGGAACGTGAATTGAAATTCTACGCGGACAGGCTGCATATTTCGGTCAAATACCTGTCGATTTGTGTGAAAGAGGTAACAGGTTTCCCTCCAACCTATTTTTTAAACCAGCTATCCATGTATGACGCGCGGATACGCCTTTCGGACAAGACCGCTACGATCTCCGATATTGCAGATGAGCTGAATTTTTCCGATCAGTATGCGTTTTCTAAATTTTTCCGGAAGAATATGGGGATGTCTCCCTCCGAATACAGGAAGAAAGCGTTGGAAACAGCTACTATTTAGCCATCTTTTGATGGCTTTTTGACATGAAAAACCGGATATAAGGCTGCAATTTTGTTTTTGAAAATTCGTACCTTTAAACAAAAACAACATGGCAATTTTTTTCAAAGCAATCAGAAACACGGTCAAACACTGGTACATTCCGGCAATTATCGGCGTTTTGCTCGTTCTTTTAGGTGGCTACCTGTTTACTGTTCCGGAAGCGACCTACATGACCCTGGTAACCTTGTTCAGTATCTCCTTCCTTACAATCGGAATACTGGAGGTTTACTTTTCCTACCACAACAGGAATGAACTGGAAGGATGGGGCTGGTACCTGGCAAGCGGTCTGTTCACGACTGTGCTGGGAGTGGTGCTTCTTACCAGGCCCTCGCTGGCGGCCGTAACACTGGCTTTTTTTATAGGTTTTGGCCTGTTATTCCGATCGTTTCAAGGAGTGGGGTTTGCCTTTGAGCTGAAAAATTACGGAATTTCAAAATGGAAGAACCTGCTTTTTGTCAGTATCCTTGGTGTCGTTTTCTCGGTTATTCTGATTGTGAACCCGGTGATACTCGGGGTTTCAATAGCGGTATTAACGGCGTTTTCGTTCCTTTTCGCAGGAATTACAGGAATTATCCTTGCTTTTCAATTGAAAAGATTAAAATCACTGGCTGCTAAAATAGACGAAGAGATGAAAGGAAGGATCGAGGACTTAAGGGAGGCGTATTATGAAATCCTGGAAGATTGAGTTTCCTGTAAGGCAGAACCGGTAAATGGTGTATTATTGTTGCCGGATAGAAACGTTTTTTAAATAATTCCGGAGCAAAGGCACTATTTTTGTTCCTAACGTCCTATTTTTAATGATTGATGAAGTTCTTCAGAAAAAAGTGGTTTAAGATCTTACGCATTGTTATTGCCGTACCCCTGGTTTTGCTGTCGGTGCTCATTGGGTATTTTTACTGGAAGCAGGACGAAATTGTTCAGAAAATCCTGCAATCTGTCAATGAAACGATCGCAGGGGAGATCACGGTCAAAGACTCTCACATTGCACTTTTTTATAAATTCCCCTACATTTCGATCGATCTGAAAGATGTGATCCTGTATTCGGATAAATCAAAAAAAGAAGAACAGGAAGTGATCCACCTGGAAGATTTATACATCGGGTTTAACCTGACCGACATTCTGAAAGGCGATTACACAATAAAAGCGATTGAACTGGACCGGGGGCATATTGACCTGGTCCAGTACGAAGACGGGTCATACAATCTCACCGAAATTCTTGCCCTGGATAGCTCTGAACCGGAAGAAGAAAGCGAAATGATCCATTTTGCACTCAATAAGATCGATCTGGACCATGTTACTGTAAACCTGTTTCATCCGCACGCGGGCAACCAGTTTCAGCTGGACTTTGAGCACATCCACTCCAGGTTCAGATCAAAAGAAAATGAGTTGCTGATCGGCCTGGATACGAAATTTCTCGGAACGGTTTTCAAGAATGAAAAACCGACGTTGATGCACAACAAAGTATTTGAACTGAACACCGATCTGAAATACTATACGAATACTCAGAAAATCGTACTGGACCCGACCACATTCAGCCTGGAGCATATCTTCCTGAATCTCGAAGGATTTGTGGAGCTGAAAGACGAAAAGAACATTGACCTGAAATTGAGCGGATCGCAGGAAAACTTTAACCTGCTGATCGCGTTTGCTCCGGAAGAGCTTATTCCAACGTTGAAATCATACAACAACCAGGGGAAAATATACCTCCGTGGAGATGTCACAGGTTCAATGAAAGATGGCCGGATGCCGGCAATCAATGCCGAATTCGGATGTGAAAACGGCTTCTTTCAAAACCAGAAAAATGATGTGAAGCTGGATAAGATTGAGTTTCACGGAACATTTACGAACGGTGAAAAGCGGGATTTGTCTACCATGAAATTCACCATGAACAAAATAAAGGCGCAGCCCGCAGCAGGGATCTTTGATGCCAGGCTGGAAGTAAATAATTTCAGTGAACCGGATATTGAGCTCAACCTGAAATCCAATTTCAACCTGGATTTTCTTGTACGGTTTCTCAACCTGGAGAATGAGATCAGGAACCCGAGAGGGTATGTGGGCATCACGATGAATTTTCACGACATCATTGATCTGACACATCCTGAGAAAAGCATTGAGAAGCTCAACGAATCCTATTACACCGAATTGATCGTAAAAGACCTGTCATTCGAATCGAAGACGTTTCCGCTTCCCATCCGCAATTTATACGTGCATGCTGATATCAACGGTAACAAGCTCACGATGGACCAGTTCGAAGGCAACGTCGGTCATTCGGATATCAACATCACGGGATCGGTCAGTGACATACCTGCGATCATGCACCGGCGCCAGACACCGGTAGAAACAAAATTAAAAGTGCGTTCGGATAACATTGACGTAGCAGAGTTGACCTATGATCCCGGGCAACAAAGACCGTCAGTCGATGAAGTCATCAGCCGGTTAAGCATGGATGTGGCATTCAAATGTGACGCAAGTGCGCTTTTTTCTTCCGATAAGATCCCTGTTGGTGAATTCCTGCTGCATTCATTCAGCGCCAGGCTGCAGAATTACCCGCATTTTATCCACGATGTATCCGCAGGCCTGTTTATTGAGCAGGACAATATCAAAATTAAACGATTCAAAGGAGAGATCGACGACAGTGATTTCCTGTTCTTCGGAAAACTGAGTCATTACCAGCACTTGTTCAGGCCAACCCCGAAAGCGCGTTCTGAATTTGACCTGTTTTTTAAGTCTGATTACATAAAACTGGACAACCTGTTGACATACAAAGGAGAGGATGTGCTGCCTGAATCGATCAAAAAAGAGACATTCTCTGATGTAAAGCTGAAAGCAAAAATCGGTGCGCGCTTCGAAGGGGAGAAAATGGCAGGAATGCGCCTGGAACTGAAAGATTTTGATGTTACCACCTCATTGCACGAGAAACGGTTTACCGATTTATCCGGGAAAGTTTTCCTCCGGAAAAACAGCATTGCACTGAAAAACCTGAAGGGCAACATCGGGCAGTCTGATTTTGACATCAGCCTGAATTACTTTACCGGAAAAAACGATTCGCTGAAGAAACGCGACAATGAAATACAGTTTTCCTCCACTAATTTCAACCTGAATGAGATCCTGGCGATTAAATACAACCCCGTAAAGGATGAAAACCAGGTAGCGCAGAATACCAGCGGACAACAATCCCTTTCCGTAGAAGACATTCCTTTTATGGATATGAACCTGGAAACAGACATTCTTCACTTTGAATACCTGGATTATAAAATTGACCGGATCAAAGGGAAAGTGAACATGCACAAAAACAGAACACTTGAATTTCAACGGTTCGGGTTTGACGTAGCAGGAGGGAAGGTGCGGCTGAGTGGCAAACTGGATGCGTCACGCGCCGATGACATGGTGTTTACCCCCAGGCTTTGGGTGAAAGACATGGTGCTCGACCAGACACTCATGCGTTTCAGGAATTTCGGGCAAGATTATATCCTCAGCGATAATCTCAGCGGCAAGCTCAACGCAAAAATTCGCGGAACCATTCCGCTCAATGCTGATTTCACACCGAAAATGGAAGAAACAGAGCTGACGATAGAACTAAAGATCATTGACGGAGAACTGAGAAATTATAAACCATTGAACGAATTTGCATCTTTCTTCGGGGATAAGAACCTCAACCGGATCCGGTTTGATACCCTGGACAATGCCTTTGTACTTAAAAAGAACGTGTTTTCCATTCCGTGGATGACCATCAATTCTTCCATCGGTTTTATTGAAGTTGCAGGGGAACAGTCCTTAGATGAAAAGATGAACATGGAATATTACCTGAAAGTTCCGCTGAAATTAGTGACCAATGTAGCCTATCAGAAACTATTCAAGCGCAGGAAGGAAGAAGTAGATCCTGATCATGAAGATGAAATTCAGTACAGCGGATCTAAAAAGACACACTATGTCAACATCAGGATGATCGGCGACAGTGAGGATTTCGCGATTTCGTTAGGAAAAGACAAACGCGAAAAGAAAAAGAAATAACCGCAAAAGACCTGCCTCCTTGTGCTGCACAGCAGGCTGGCAACATCCTTTTCCGGGATCATACCCTATTGTTTACATTTTTTAACGCCTGCGTTAAGGTGATAATCACATTCAGATACCATTTGGACATCTTTTGAGGGGTTAAAGACTTTCAAAGCGGGGAATTTGCACAGACATTTGCACCAATCAAATTAAAACAAAATGATGATGCAGATAAAATCATGTGTGTCCTGGTGTCTGAGCGGAATGTGTATCTTCGGGGCGTCCGTTTCAGGATACACGCAGCAGGAACCAGTCACACTGAGTGTTGACCGGCTGTTTGAGCTGGTATTGGAGAACAACCCCACGCTCAAAGTAGAACGAACCAACGTACAGGTAGCAGAACAGGCAACAAAAGTCGCAAAGAACAATTATTTACCGAACGCGACAGTGAATCTGAGCGCATTTTACCTGGGAGATATTGATTTGTACACACCTGATTTTCAGAATCACGTAAAGCAGGATCTCCCCAACTTCGGGAATAACCTGGGAGTAGAAGTACAGCAATTGCTGTGGAAAGGCGGACAGGTAAGAGAATCCGTAAGATTGTCCGTATTGCAGGAGGAAATTGCTTCCCTGCAATATGCTTCGGCAGAGCAGCAGGCAAAATTAACGGCATTGGGGTATTACCTGGATTTGTACAAATTACACAACCAGTCCAGGGTCTATTCACAAAACATTGAGCTGGCCAATAAACGTCTGCAAAACATCAAAACAATGTCAGACCAGGGAATGGTTACCCCAAACGATCTGATCCGTGCCGAATTACAGGTATCCAATCTCAACCTTGCAAAACAGGTAGTGGATAACAACATCCTCATCCTGAACAAGCAATTGAATGTGGCCATCGGTTTGCCCGGAGAAACGGTAATACTACCTGATGAACAGGTCCTCCAGGCAACTATTATCCTGGATGAGGTAAACGGGTACAAGCAAACGGCACAGGACTGTAACCCCACTATTCTGCTGACACAAAAAAGTATTGATATCTATAATTCCTCATTGAAGCTGGCGAAGAAAAACTGGTATCCGTCACTGGCTTTATTTGCCGGAAACAACCTGAACAGGCCGGTTACCAGCGGAACACCGGTCGATATGTATTTCAATGCGTGGAATGCAGGCGTGGCACTTAGTTATGACCTCGGCTCATTGTGGAAGAACACCCGCCTGGTTAACCAGAGAAAGTTTGAAGTACAGCGGGCAGAAGCACAGAAACAAGAAGTGGAGGTATTGATCGGAGTTGCGGTCGATGCGGCGTATATCAAACACAATGAAGCAGTCATGCAAAATAACACCCTGGCAATAAATAAGGAGCTTGCAAATGAAAATTACAGGATCATGGAGAATAAATACAACAATCAACTGGTCATTATCCTCGACCTGATCGATGCGAGCAACGCCAAACTGGATGCCGAGCTGCAATACGCCAATACTGAGATCAACATCATTTTTGCGTATTACAGACTGTTGAAAGAAACAGGTCAGCTGTAAAAAAGGAATAAAATAACATTTAAATAGTGAAACAATGTCTAAAGAACAGGAAACAAAGAAAAAGTCTACGGCAAAGACAGTGATTGCAAACGCTGTGGTATTAATCATCGTACTTTTAGGATTGGGATGGGTGATCAAATCCTACCTGAATATCGGAACGGACCACTACACCAATTCCGCCCAGGTTGAAACATTTATCAATCCCGTCAATGCCCGTGTATCTGCTTATATCAAAGAGATCCGTTTTGTGGAACACCAGGAAGTGAAAGCAGGAGATACACTCATCATTCTGGATGACAGGGAGATCCTCACACAGCTCGGCCAGGCAGAAGCGGCCTATAAAAGTGCGCTGGCTTCCAGATCAGCTACTGAGAACAGTGTGCGCACCGTGACGAACAATATCAATACCGCGCAAGCGAATATAGATGCTGCAAAAGCACGTCTGTGGAATGTGGAACAAAATTACAGACGTTACGAGGAATTGCTGAAACAAGCTGCCGTGACACAACAGCAATTTGACCAGATCCAGGCTGAATACGATGCTGCAAAAGCACAGTACCAGGCGCTGGTAAATACCAAAGGAACCTCTGCTCTTACCGTAGAGGAAGTAAAGTCACGCCTGGCAATGAACGAAGCCGAAATACAGCGTGCCGAGAACGCGCTGAAAATGGCACGGCTGAATTTGAGCTATTGCTATATCATTGCTCCTCATGATGGTGTCATGGGACGAAGAACCGTGAACGAAGGGCAGCTGCTGACCATGCCCGGCCAGCAGGTGGCAACGATCGTAGATTCCCGGACGAAATGGGTTTCGGCAAATTTCAGGGAAAAACAGATGCACGAAGTTCAGGTCGGCAAAAAAGTAACCATTAAGGTAGATGCCTTGAACGGGAAGGAATACGAAGGAGAGATCAAAGCGGTTTCAGGTGCCACCGGAGCACGCTATGCAGCTGTACCCGTAGATAACTCCACAGGTAACTTTGTAAAAGTTCAGCAACGCATTCCGATCCGGATAGAATTTACAGGCAATAATCCAAAAGAAGCGCTTGCCGCGTTGCGCACGGGGATGAACGTTGAAGTATTTATAAAATAATGGCAGTTCCGGGAAGGTCAGCAGGAATTTCTCCTGGCCTTTCGGGAATTTTAAAATCAATAAGATGTATAACAAAGGTCCGTTTGCAGATTGGGTTCCCAAACCCTTGATGCCGCTGCTGATCATCCTCTTTTTATTCCCGATCCTGGGAGTATCGGGGGTGTTTTCCAACAACCTGAGCGACATATCCGGTTTTATGGGGTCCTATACCGAGCACATCACGATGGCCAATAATGCTACGACGATCGGGATGATGCTGGCAATGCCGATCCTGATGCGGGTAAAAATGCGGTTCCGAACCAAGGAAATTGTTGCGGGAAGCTCCATTATCATGGCACTGCTCGTATTGATGTGCGGAACGACACATAACTACGTGGTATTCATCGCAGGGAATTTACTGATCGGTTTCTTTAAAATGTTCGCTATCCTGGAGATCATCATTGTAGTGATGTTCATTTTGTCTCCGACGGGAGACCGGTCAAGATTTTACTCGATTTTCTACCCGATCGCCATTGGCTCAAGCACGATTATGTATTATTTTCTGAGCAAGCTGATTTTCAATTACGGCATCACGAACGCATACTACCTGATTGCGGCAATTATGCTTGGATTGGCGGCGTTATCGATCATTTTTCAGCACAACAAGCGGTTCAGTTTTAAAATGCCCTTGTACCAGATCGACTGGTTGTCGCTGGTATTATTAGGAGCCAGTTTTATGAGTCTGAATTACACGCTGGTGTTCATGCGCCAGCAGAACTGGTTTCATTCGCCCGGCATCCAGTGGACACTGATCACAGCGATTGTATTGTTCATAGGGGTCGTCGTACGTCAGAAAGGAAAAAAACGCCCGTTGATCGATTTCAGCGGGTTTAAATTGCCGAATGTAAAGCACAGTCTTGTATTGCTCCTGTTCCTGGGAGTTTACCTTGGCAGCACGAGTGTATTTATGCAGTGGAATGTGGCGGCATTGGGATACAACAACCTCGTCAATGCCCGGTTGGGGTTGTGGGGGATTCCGGGACTCATTGCCGGGGGAGTGCTGGGAGCAATCGGTTTTAAAAGAGAATGGAACATCAAGTATTTCATATTGATGGGGTTCGGGGCGTTTTTCCTTCACAGCCTGCTGATCTACCTGATTATCCAGCCGAATATGAACATAGAAATGTTTTACCCCCTCATTATGATCCGCAATTTCGGAATGGTGATCCTGTTTATCGGGATATGGTACTATGCCACCTATAACCTGCCCGCCAACAGCAGCATGGGAGTCATCAGTATCCTGCTTTCCTTCAGAACATTTGTTGCAACGGGAATTGCCAGTGCGGTCATCGGGTTTGTTTCCTACCAGATGCAATGGCAGAGCATGGCGGATATGAGCAATTACTGGGACGCGAACCTGCTTGGCCCGGCAGCAATGAGGGGATACGGTTCCATGCAGATAGGAGCGCTTCTTGCCTCTGGAAAGACCTTAATGGGCTGGATGTGCTGGCTGTTTCTTCCCCTTGCTGTTTTCATTTTGTCTCACAGCTATGGTAAGATGAATTTCAGGCGATGGTCGCTGTTCCGGAAGAGAATCCGGGGAAGCAGAAAGGGAGGATATAACCTGGATGTAGGATAAACCCGGGAATGATGGAAGGATAGCCCGTCAGCATATCCTGTCTTTGAGATAAATGAGAAAACGTGTACCCCGAAACGGAATCCCGGAATCATTTGAAAACAGATTTCCGGGAGTTCTTGCCAATTCACATCCTGTCAATTACGATGGGATGTGTTTTTGATGATGGCATAACAGTGTCTTTCTTTGGTAATGGCAATAATTGCGATGCAAATTGTAAATTCCGGGCTATTGTTTTATTTTTACAGAACGAGGACACAAAAACCTGTTGTTTGACGATGGTTTTTTGGTTCTGCTGAAAAAGGAAAGACACAGTTTTAAAAACAGGATCAATGAAAATCAGTGAAAAAGTAGCCATCATCTGCCAGGTTCAGGTTCCTCCTGAACGAAACGGAACCGTAAAGCCGATGAAGCCCGGAGGTTACTCGGACAGTGGCGCTGACATCGGTTATGCTTTGCGACGGCAGCAGGTAGAAGTGATCACACCCATTGAAGATCCCGCTGTAAAAAATGATTTTGACTGGGTATTCCCCGATACAAAAGAAGGAATACAGGCTGCGATTGACAAAGGCGCAACTGTAATCTGGCTGAATACCGTTTTGTATGAAGGGCATCCTGTCGAACAGTTCCTGGAAAACGGTATTTCCGTTGTTGGCCAGGATCCCGGGAATGTAGATATGTATGATGATAAGCTCGTGACAAATGAGCTGTTGCGAAACCATCATCTGCCTGTTCCAGCGTCTGTTGTCATCACGCATGAAAATGCTGATCGTTTTCAATTGGATCTTCCATTTCCTGTTGTCGTGAAACCTGTCCGCGGCAGAGGAAGCCAGGGTGTTTCCCTGGTAACAACCGGACAAGAATTGACCGCTGTTCTTCACGAAATGTTTGCGAACCGGGAATATGGGACTGTTTTGTATGCAGAAGAATTTTTACCCGGTGAGGAAGTAACGATAACGGTTTTGCCTCCGGGGGTCTATGAGATCGACAACAAACAGGTTCATAAAACGGATCATTGGTCCCTTCCTCCTGTCAAAAGATTCAACCATGAGAACGGCGTTGCTCCTTATAACGGAACAGTAGCCGTGATTAATAACAGTGAAGTGCTGGATGATGAAGCATTGAACAGTGAAGCAATGCAGCAGCTCTGTAAAGAATGCGAGGAAGCAGCCCGGCTGGTGAATGCCAGGGCGCCGATCCGCATTGACTGCCGGGCCAACGCGAAGGGAGACTATTTACTCTTTGATCTGAACATGAAGCCCAATATGACGGGAGCCTCACGTCCGCACCGGAACGACCAGGACAGTTTAACAGCGCTGGCCGCCCGGAAAATAGGCTGGACATTTGATGAGCTGATACTGAATATCCTGAACCAGCATTGGAGAAAGTAGAAATCCCCGTAAACGGATCATTGTACCTCCTCAGCGTTTTGTCCAATCGTATTTTTACGGTGTTCCAGGCCCCATTCCAGCATCACATCCAGCACCCTGCTGAAGGATTCTCCGGATGGTGTAAGGCAGTATTCAACCGCAACCGGGACCGTATCGTAAACCGTCCGGGAAACAATACCGTTGGCTTCCAGGTCTCTCAATTCCTTGGACAACATGCGCGGAGTAATATTCGGAATTTCCCTTTCCAGCTGCTTGAATCGTTTTTTACCGAACAGCAGCGCCCCGATTATCGGCAGTTTCCATTTACCGTTAATGACATTTATCGTGTCGTTTACTGCCAGTACGTAAGCTCCCGAACATTTCTTTACCTGTTTTAATTCTGATAATTTCCCCATCTCAATGCCTTTTAATACATGCCGCTATACCTGATGATACCGATATACAAAAGTATAGTGGTTACTAATGTATAGCAAATATAGCTTATTTTTGTAATGTAAAACAAGTAAAGAAATAAAATGACGACTGTAAAAAATCAAAAAGGATTGAATATTGCTTTGTGGATCGGGCAGTTTCTATTGGCATCGATGTTTATTATGGCAGGATGGATGAAATCGGTCCAGCCGATCGAAGAATTGGGTAAATCGTTGCCTTGGGTCAACGAAGTTTCAGCAGGACTGGTACGATTTATCGGTGTATCGGAATTGGCGGGAGGTTTGGGTATTCTGTTGCCTTCCCTGCTGAAATTTAAACCTTTCCTGGCCCCGCTGGCGGCATTGGGACTGGCGGTGATTATGGTACTTGCTTTTGGGTATCACGTAATCAGAGCGGAATACAGTGCATTGGGAATAAATGTTCTCCTGGCTGCGATTGCCGTTTTCATTGCCTGGGGAAGGTACAGGAAAGTGCCGGTTACAGAAAAAAAATAGTATATTGGAAGGGTATGAAGAAGAGTTATCTGTTTGTCGTCTGTATGAGCTTTCTGATGGGATCCTGTGGCCAGGAGACTCAACTGGATAGCAGCACAGGTGGCTACCCCGAAAAGGAAATAATTGAAGGAACAAATAAAAAAGCAGGAGATAAAATGAAAATAGAAATCTGGAGTGATGTAATGTGTCCGTTCTGTTACATCGGAAAAAGAAAGTTTGAAATGGCGCTGGAGCAGTTCTCAGGCAAAGAGTACATCGAGATTGAATGGAAAAGTTTTCAGCTGATGCCGGACCTAAAAGCCATTCCGGGTAAGAGCATCAACGATATTTTGTCAGAGACGAAGGGAATAAGTCCCGGCCAGGCGGCAGCGATGAATGAGCAGGTAACACAGATGGCGAAAAAGGTTGGTTTGGAATACCACCTGGATCAATCCATTCCTGCGAATACCTTCAATGCCCACCGTTTTGCCCATTTTGCAAAGGTGAATGGAAAACAGATCGAAGCAGAAGAAGCACTGTTCAGGGCTTACTTTACGGAAGGGAAAAACATTGATGATTACCCGACACTCATCCGGTTAGGAAAGGAAATCGGCCTGGATGAAGCTGGGTTGAAGGCAGCGCTGGAAGGTGGAAGTTATGCCGATGAGGTAGAACAGGATATCTATGAAGCTCAGCAAATAGGTGTTCGCGGCGTTCCGTTTTTCGTGTTCGACAGGAAGCAAGCTGTATCGGGAGCTCAGGAATCGTCAACATTCTTGCAGGTGCTGGAAGCTACCTTCGCGGAGTGGAGAAAAAACAACCCGGAAACAAAATTGAATGTGATCGACGGGCAGTCCTGCACCCCGGAAGGAGAGTGTAACTGATCATTTCAGGTGGCTGTTTATGCCGGTCACATAAAAGGAGAGATCAGGCGGATCAGCCGTTCGAAGACTCTTTTGTACTTCGGCCGGCTGATCCAGCTGGAGTAGAGCAGCTCTTTTGAATGCCCCAGGTCTTCATAAAAGATGTTGGCCAGTTCAGTTGCTTTTTGTTCATCGTATATAACGGCGGATACTTCAAAATTCAGGTCGAAACTGCGCAGGTCGAGGTTGGCGGTCCCTATTGAAGCCAGCTTTCTGTCCGTTACGAAGGTCTTGGCATGTACAAATCCCTTCTGGTAACGGAAAATCCGGACTCCTGCTTTCAGCAGATCTTCAAAATAGGCTTGCGATGCCAGGTTCACGATCGCCGAGTCTCCCTCTTCCGGAACCAGCAGCTTTACTTCTACTCCGCTGAGAGCAGTGAGGATCAGTGTTTGCTGAAGGCTTTCATCGGGAATATAATACGGAGTGGTGATCAGAACTTCTTTTTGAGCCAGGCTGATTGCCTTAATGATGGAATAAAGGATGTACGGAGCATCTGAATCCGGACCGCTGGAAATGATCTGGATGGGAGTTTCCGTATGCTTCGGAGGGATTTCCGGAAAGTAATCCAGGCTGAATCCCAGCTGCTCGTTACTGCAGAAATTCCAGTCCAGCAAGAATACCTTTTGCAACAGGTAAGTGCTGCTTCCCTGGATCATTAAATGCGTATCCCGCCAGTAGAGCGCTGAATCAGCACGGTTGATGTATTTATCGCTTACATTGATCCCCCCGATGAACGACGTTTTACCGTCTATTACGACGATTTTACGGTGATTCCTGTAATTCAGCCGGTTGGCGAGAAATATCAGCTTTATCTCATTAAATGGAAAGGCCTGGACGCCATTCTCCCTTAACGCTGATACAAAACGTTTACGGATTCCCTTGCTTCCGAAATCATCATAGATAAAGCGGACCTCTACACCCTCTTTCGCTTTTTGTATGAGCACCTCCTTGATCTCGTTCCCGATTACATCGTCCTCGTAGATGTAAAATTCAATGTGAATGTGGTGCCTGGCTTGTTTCAGCTGTTCGATCAGCAATGGGAAAAAAGCTTCGCCATTGGTCAGTATCTCGGCGGTATTGTTATAGAAGACAGGATTAAAATCATCTGAATTCGGGTTGGTCAGAAGTTTGATCAACCGCTGATTCTGAACGATGGACCTGTTGTTGCTTCCATTTCCCTGCTGCAGTGAGTCGATCACTTTATTGATGAATTCTTCGGTGAGGTGATCATCTGCCAGGAGCTTTTTGGTGTAGATCTTGCGTTTCCGGTAATTGATGCCAAATGAGAAATAGAAAAGGATCCCTACCACAGGGACAAATATGACAAACAATAAATACGCCAGTGTTTTGCTTACAGACCTGGTATCCCAGATAACCCGCAGGCAGACCGCGAATAACAACAGGCCGTAGACGATTTCGGCAATGATGATCCATTTGGTTTGTTCCAGCATACGAATAAACTTGTTCCGAAAGCGAATGTACTATATTCAGATGAAGTAATAAACTGTTGAGCCCGAATATTTAGAATCGTTGGTATCGGTTGTTGTAAAAAATACGTTGCGCGTGTATATGCTAAATCTTGGCACGGACATTTTGAATGATAACGAAGAACAGCAGTTCGGCTTCCACTGATTCTTCAGTTATTCATCATCAAGCACACAACAAACACCGTGATCGGCTTAATTTTTATTTGTTTCCTTTTCGATTACCGTATATTTTACCGATTTTTGCAAACGAAATTTCAAAATTCAATTACGTGGGGACAACCGTGAAGCCGTATGGCGATGAAGATAAAAGCAAAAAGGAAGAGGTAGCGGAAATGTTCAACAACATTTCAAAGAAATATGATTTCCTGAATCACTTCTTATCCGTAGGGATTGACAAATTATGGCGGAAAAAAGCGGTTTCCCAGCTGAAAGATCTGAATCCCAAGCGGATCCTGGACCTGGCAACCGGGACAGGAGATTTTGCCCTTGCATTGCTGAAGCTCAACCCGGAACAGATCGTCGGGATGGACATTTCCGAAGGAATGCTGGAGGTGGGAAGGGAAAAAATGAAGAAAAAAGGAGTGGACAAGATTATCTCCATGCAATTGGGAGATTCTGAGAACATACCTTTTGAAGATAACTACTTCGACGGGCTTACTGTTGGCTTTGGTGTACGGAACTACGAAAACCTGGAGAAAGGGTTGGGAGACATGCTTCGTGTCCTGCGTCCGGGTGGAAGAGCGGTGATCCTGGAGTTTTCAAAACCTAAAAAGTTCCCGGTGAAACACTACTACAAGTTTCATTCAAAATACATCATCCCGTTCTTCGGGAAGATCTTCTCTAAAGATACCCGGGCTTATACGTACCTGCCGGATTCCATAGAGGCATTTCCCGAAGGAAAGGATTTCGAGAACATCCTCAGGAAAGTGGGGTACAAGAATGTAAAATCCAGGCTGGTCTCAGGAGGTATCGCTACCATCTACATGGGGGAGAAGTAACGTATTTTTTCAGTACCGCAGAAGTCTGTAACGGCTATTGATCTAGTACAGGAAATTGTTATACGGATAACGCTCCTGGAAAATGCGTTTCACTTCTTCGTAAAGCATTGTCTTCAGCTCCTCGATGTTCGTTTTTTCATGGGCGGAAATAAATACGCACATGTTGCGGTTTACTTTTGCCATCCATGTTTTTTTCAATTCATCCAGCGAATAATTCTGGGCTGTTTTCGGAGAAGGATCATCTTCGTCTTTTGGCTGGTATTCGAACTGGTCGATCTTGTTGAAGACAACGATCGTTGGTTTTTCGGCCTTGTCAATCTCGTTCAGGGTTTCGTTGACCACGTTGTAATGGTCCTCAAAGTTCGGATGTGACAGGTCCAGCACGTGTACCAGTATATCGGCTTCACGTACTTCGTCCAGTGTTGACTTGAACGATTCTACCAGCTGATGCGGCAGCTTCCGGATAAATCCTACCGTGTCTGTAAGCAGGAAAGGTAAATTCTCGATCACTACTTTCCGTACGGTTGTGTCAAGCGTGGCAAACAATTTATTTTCGGCGAATACTTCCGACTTGGAAAGCAGGTTCATCAATGTGCTCTTCCCGACGTTGGTGTACCCTACCAGGGCAACTCGTACCAGCTGTCCTCTGTTTCCGCGCTGGATGGACATCTGCTTGTCAATTTCCGATAAGCGGGATTTCAGCAGGGCGATTTTTTGCTGGATGATCCGCCGGTCCGTTTCGATCTGTGTTTCCCCCGGACCGCGCATCCCGATTCCTCCTTTCTGGCGTTCCAGGTGAGTCCACATCCGGGTCAGGCGGGGAAGCAGGTATTGCAGCTGTGCCAGTTCCACCTGCGTTTTTGCATGTGAAGTACGGGCACGGGAAGCAAAAATATCAAGAATAAGATTGTTCCTGTCAAGCACTTTGACCTCCAGCGTACGTTCAATGTTCCGCAGCTGAGAAGGACTCAGCTCGTCATCGAAAATACACAGATCAATGTTGTTTTCCTTTATATAGTGATGTATTTCTTCGAGCTTACCCGTTCCGACAAATGTTTTTGGATTGGGCATAGGAAGCTTTTGCAAAAAGCGCTGCTGCGTGATTGCTCCTGCTGTTTCAGCAAGAAATTCCAGCTCATCCAGGTACTCATTAGCAATTTCTTCTGTGATGTTGGATGTAATCACCCCCACCAGCACACAGCTTTCTTCTACCGCATCAACTAAAACGTGACCGTTTTCCATCAGATTCGTTTAAATCCCATTATGTATTGAACAACAGCTTCAACTTCTTCGTCTCCACCCAAAATTTCCTTAAAACGAGGCATTCCGTTGCTTGTGCCTGCTTCCACCACTTTTTTCAGCTGCATGAAATCCATCGTTGTTTGCGACAGGTCCTTGGATCCTGCTTTTCCCAACGTTCCGTCCAATCCATGGCAGGAAGCGCAATTCTCCATATAGAGCTGTGCTCCATCCGGAAGAACATCGCGTTTTTCCGGTGTCCCTGTTTTGGCTTCTCCCCCGCAGGAGACAAGCAGAACCAGAACTGCCGGTATGGACAAAAACCTTAGAACCATGATCCTCCCAGTGCTGTTCTGAATGGCCATGGAATTCCAGCCAGGATTAAGATCAATGCGATGGTGTAGAAGGTAGCAATGATCCGGTGCTTCTTATGGCCTTCGGCCTTTTTGGATTTCGAGTGCCCGATCGTCAGCAGAACGAAGGCGATTGTCATCATCACAGCGTGCTCCATCCCGTAGAAACGGTACATGGTTTCTTTCATCCAGCCCTCAAAGTATTGAACTTTATGGCTCGGATTTACGAAGTACAGCACCCAGCCCAGCAGAAACTGCACGTGAAAGATGACCATTGCAAACAAATTGAGCTTGCGGTCTCCGTTTGTATAAGTTGAAGATTTTCTTTTTGAAAGAGCGTTGAAAACAGCTACAATAATAAGCAGCAAAGCGATCCAACGAAGTCCTGAATGTGCAGATACCAGTGCGTTCATAAAATAAGTTTTCGGTAAAATTAGTTGAAAATATTGACAGGGCAAGCGGTTTTTAACTTCTTCTTAAGACAAATTCATACCCGCAAAAAAAGCTGTCTCTTTATCGAGACAGCTCTTCTGGTTTTTTGAGAATATTCAGTTACTTCCTGGCAGCTTTCACATGGAAAGTACCGCTGGTTGTATGAACGGTGAAAAAATAAGTTCCCGGGGTCAGGTCAGTTGTGGAAACCTGCTGTACAGATGCGTTACTGCCAGCTTCTGTTTTAACAATCTTTCCTGATACGTCAACGACCTGGATGGACGTGATGTTGTGCGAAGAGGTGATGTTGATCGTTTCTTCAAAAGGCACCGGGTACAAAGACGGCTTTTCATTTTCCAGCTTGGAAACGGAAACATCTGAATCAAGAGATGCCGCTGTCAATGTGATGTTGTCATACCTGTTGTTTCCGTTTGAGGCAGTTGTATTCCCTTCCCACGTGATCCGGATCTTAAAGTTCGGGTTGTTGTCTGCCGCTGCAATGGAAGAAAAGTCGAATGTGAACAATTGCCATACTTCATCTCCGACAACCTCCAATGTGTCATTTACGAGGTCTGTTGAAATGAAATTTGTTCCGTCAACTGAATACTGAACAATGTTGTGAAGCATTCCCTGCCCGGAACGTTGAACAGCGTATTTCAGTCCGATCCCTTCCGCGCCTGTCGTAGGAACATCAAACACCAGCGAGCGGGTAGAGGACGGATTCCTGACGCGTGCCGAAAACCCTTCTGCTTCTCCTTGCTGTAAATTCAGACCGGATCCTACGGAATACCTGTCAATATCTCTTTCTCCCGCGATTGGATCGGTGTATGTGAATTTACCGTCAAAATCCGGTAAATAGGAATAATCAGCAATGATCTCCGTTACATCCGTCCCGTCTGCCATGTTGTTGAAATGCCAGTAGTATAAGAGCTCTTCTTCAGCCGGGATGACTTCTTCTGTCGCTGTTCCGTCCAGGTTTACAATGACATCCGTGGCGCTTTGGGAACTCACTGTTGCTGTCGCTGTGTAAGTACCGGCAGAAGAGGCGTTCAGGCGAACGTATACCGTTGTTGCGCTGACAGACCCGCTTACCTGTGGAACAGTAAGGGAAGATACGAATCCAGATCCGCTTGTCAGTGAGATTTCATATTCTCCTGTCACTGCTACGGTAATATCATCCGTAAGATTTGAGCCTGAAACGGTGAATGATTGTTCTGCTGACGGAGCTCCCAGTGTTTGTTCGAACCCGGTCAGTGCTGTTGCTGATGCCTGAACAGCAGGATCCAGGATGTCGCTTCCGTCTACCAGGATCTCATCCAGGCGGATATTGGGACGTGAACCACCGTCATTGGCAGCGATGAAATGATACACCCAGCGCAGGTACACTTCCGGCTGATTGTTGCACGTGGCAGGAAGTACTGTCGGTCCGAAATCTTCAGCATGTCCGTCTGCCTGGTTTTCGCTCAAATATTCAACCGGTCCGGGAACATCCGTCCATACAGCACTCTGACCTATCTGGTACTGCAGGCGCAGCCCGTAAAAACGTGGGGTAGGCGTTCCGGCTCCCTGGGTTACCAGTCCTCCTGTCCATGAAACTTCAATGTCTTCTTTACCGGTCGTATTGATTCCCAGTACTGCTCCCAGCGGGTATCCTGCACCTGCTGAGCCTGTTGCGATGAACGAAACTCCGTCACTGTTCAGACCGTTGATCCTTGAAGCACTTGTCAGGTTGTATGCTCCCGTATAATTTCCTGCAGGCTGTTCGTTTAATGTAACGGCATCGGATGCTGCTGTCCAGAAACGCATGTTCGCCGGGTAAGTATAAGCCGCTGATACGTCATTCCATTCTGTGAACTGATATGCACCCGATGACAGGTCATGAGCCGGAGGGTATAATGAAGCGGTTACAATTCCGTTGGCAGTGATGATAACTGCCGGAGCATTTCCGCCATTCACGGTAACCGTTCCGTTGTACACGCCCGGGGTCAGTCCACCGTTCAGCCGGACATATACCTCGCCTGTTCCTGTTATTACTCCTGAATTGTACGGGAGATCTGCTGTTGAAGCATACGTGATTCCATCGGCAGAAACTTCAAAGTCTGCAGAAGCTGTTACTGTTACGTTTCCTGTTCCCACAAGATTGTTCCCAGATAATGTTGCTGTTTGTGCCGTAGCGGGTCCATTTCCTTCTTCGTAGGTGAATCCTGTCAGTGAAGTAGCGCTGGATGTAATGACCGGAGCACCTGCGATGTAATCGGTAATGGTAATGTCATCTACATTCATTCTCCTGTCTCCGCTTGTTCCCGGTGTTGTCGTCAGCCGGATCCTCACCCGGACATCTCCCTCTGCATTGACTGTTTCCAGGAAGGTTTGCTCTGTTGCTGTTGCTGTAAAATCCGACCCGATCTGGATCCAGCTTGCTCCCTGGTCATCGCTGTATTCCACGGCCCATGGCTGCTGGTTGTCGTCAGATCCGTACCTTCTGTAAACAAAAGAGATTGTCCCGATGCCGTCTGCTTTATCTTCCAGCATTTCCAATACAGAGCCATCTCTTGCTCTCAGCCTGGCAGAACGAAGCCCGTTTTTGAAATCGTTTGCGGCTGTCCCGATCTGTACTTCAGGCCCTACCTGCCAGTTCAGCCCGGATAAGGAAACCGTTTCGGCAGGATAGCTCCCGCTTTCTTCGCCTGTTCCTTCAAAGTCAACGACATACTGTGCGAAGGCCGTTGCAGAGAAAGTAGCGAATGACACCAATACCATGAGGGTGTTGAGTGTTTTCTTGAATGTAGTCATTTTTCTCATTTTATTGTTATTTACTGTTAATGCCTGTTATTTGAACAAATACTGCCAGCCGATCCTGAATTGGTCAGTCCACCTGAGCGGATCGATGGATTCTTCTTTTATGATTTTGGTATACTGGAACTTCAGCATGGAGTTGAAGCGTTTCAGCTGGAACGCATAAGCACATGAGAAACGCTCGGAGCGCCCGTTTACCAGGTCGTTCAGGTCCAGCTGCTCGTAGCGTACTGAAAAAATGGATTGCAGGAACCGGGAGAAGTAGTTCAGCTGCGCAACATATCCTCCTGCGAGGAAATAGCCTTTTGTTTCCGCTTCGCTGTATCCCTGGAACAATAAGCTGCCCGGGTTTCTCGGTTCTCCTCTCAACTGGTGGATTTCAAAGGATCCGGAGAATCCTTTATACATGAATACGGCATCCAGGCCATAAACAAACCTTCTGCCATCTATCAGCTTGATCCCGTATTCCCCGGTGGAATAGGCCGGGAATGTTGCCCCTGCCGGCAGTTTTCTTTCTGTGAACCGTCCGTTTAATCCGATGGCAAACAGAGGAATATGTACATGCCTTTCATCAATATCCCTGTATCTCATCCGCTGCGGAAATGCGAATTCCACGCGCCCGATGTATTCCAGGGCTCCGGAAGCGTCATTGTCGCCCCTCAGTGAAATCTCACCTGTTCCGTTATAAGCGCCTGCATATACACCGATCCGTTGCTTCCAGAATGATTTGCTCAGTGTTATTCCGACATCCCTACGGCTGAAAACATTTCCCCTTACGATCTCTGCCCGCTGCCAGTAAGGAGAATAAATGAACGGAACCAGTGAAGAGCGGGAATAAGGTGTTTTACCGTAACCGAACTGGATATCCACGAATTTTAAACCTTTAAAAAGAACATAGGCATCCATCAGTCCCGGGTTTTCGGGATCGGCTTCTCCGACTGAGGAGGATGCGAAATCCGCGAAATCCACTTGCAGTTCATATTCCCACATCTGTCCGTATCTTCCTTCTATCTGGAGCTGTGCGTCGCGGAGGCCGAACCTGTTTTTGTTCATGTTCTGGTTGGTCGCATCCGGTTTGATCAGCCGGTGGTTATAATAGGCCGAAATTCCCCCGGAAATCTCCAGCGAGTGTTTCCCGTTTGTAAATGAAATCTGTGCGGTAACCGGCTGGATAAAACTAAAAAGCAATACGATCAAGCTATAGAATCCTGTTTTCATTTTCGTGTCGATTCAGGGTGAGAAAAAAAGTACATTCGTTCCAGATCATCCGAAAGGATAACCATCCGGTTGTTGTCAAAAGCGATCCCTTCAGGATTCAGCACGTTGATTTTCCATTTGGCGATGACCTCGTAGGTCAGCGGGTCGCATTTGAAAACAGTCATGTCTTCATCGCTGAGGATCCAGATGTGGCCATTGTGGTAGGTCGCTGCCGATACATCACGTGAGTTGTTCCACTCTTTCTCATTCAGCTGGACGAAGTTGGAATCGGTTTCGAAAATAATGGAGGGATCCGTTTCCGTAATCAGCACAAACGCTTTTTTCGCTGCATTGTAGGTGATGCTCTCAACGCCTTTGTTCCTTCCTCCCGGGTAGGAAAAATTCAGTGTCTTTTCATGCGCCAGGTCTTTGTGAGAATACAGGTGGATCTTTCGTGTCGTTTCATCAGCGACATAAACATACCGGTCGTCGGACCAGACTCCTTCAAAGTCGATTCCCTTGATCACATCCGATTTTCGAAGGACTGTTCCCTGCAGGTCTGTCTCAAATAAAATGGCATTGTCGCTTACGATGTAAAACGAATTCCCGGAAGGAGAAAGGGCAATGTCACTCGGCTCAGGAATTTTCAATGAAACGCTTGATTCGAATTTAAGGGAAGGTGTTTTTGTCTTCTTTTGCGCGGAGGCATAACTTCCGATGGCTCCAAAGAAAAACAAAGCGGTAAAAATAATGGTGTTTGTCTTCACTGTGTTTTTGTTATTTCTAAAGCGGTGTTCCTTCAATTGTCAGGTTATCTACACGGTTGTTCCCGGAAGCGTTTGTATGGCCCAGGTTGTACTCAACTTTGATAAAGATCTGTTCCTGGTTGTTCAGGGACGGAACGGCGGAAAAATCAAATGTGTGCAGCGTATATTCAACAGGAAGGACATTGATGATATTTTGTTCGAGTCCCATGGTGTAGAAATCGGTACCGTTGGTTGAATAGGAAATGATGTTTTCCTGTGCCCCGTTATTGGTCCGGGTAACGGCATATTTCATTACCAGGTCTTTGTAGCCGAGCGTAGAAACCTTGATGAGGAAGGTTCCGGCAGGATTTCTCAGGCGTAAGGCGCTTCCCGCTTCGGTATTGTTTCGTGCGTTCAGATCTGATCCTTCCGACACATCATCCCATACAGCATCGTAGCTCAGCTCATAATTTCCGTGTGCAATATCGGCCGCTACCAGGCTGGCCATGGAAGAAGTGTTGTTGAAGCTCCAGTAATACATCAGGTAATCCCCTGTATTTCCACCGTTATTGTTTTCTTCGTCAGGAGTGGGAAACCTGTCTTTGGTACAGGAACTGATTGAAATTGAAATGAATAAAAAAAGGATAAACCGCATTGTTGATAATGTTTCTGCAAAAGTAGAGGGGGAGGTTTTTTCCTGTGTTAGTTGAAAAAGAAAAGTATGTTAGGATATTGTTAATGAGATTTAATATTGATTAAAAGTGATATCTTTGAAAAGAGCGATTAACTGGAAACGCCTATGAAAACAGTTTTGATAGCGGGAGGAACAGGGTACGTTGGCCGGCATCTGGAAAGATACCTTTCCGGAAAAGGATACCATGTGAAGATTCTTACGAGAAATCCTTCCCGGGAAAATCATGTGGGCTGGAACCCTGACGAGAACAGCATCGACTCTCTGAAATGTGCAGATGTGCAGGTGCTCATTAACCTCTGTGGTGAGAATCTCAATAATAAACGGTGGACGAAAAGACAGCGACAGCTGCTGATCGATTCCCGGGTAGAAGCGGCAAGGAAACTGTATGAAATGAAGCCTTCTTTCCCGCACCTGGAGCATTACATATCAGCGTCGGGTATTACAGCTTATGGTTTTGATGATGGAGAGACTGAGCACAGTGAAACCGATAATTACGGCACCGATTTTTTAAGCCAGCTGGTAAAAAAGTGGGAGCATGCGGCAGATCTATTCCGGGATACGGCTCTGGTTACGAAGATGCGGATCGCTGTGGTGCTTGAACGGAACGAAGGAGCTCTGGAAAAAATGAGTGCCCCCATCCGGATGGGAGTGGGTGCTCCCCTTGGTTCAGGGAAACAGCAAATGCCCTGGGTGCACATTTCTGACCTGGTTAGGATGTTTGAATTTGTCATCGACAGGCAATTGGAAGGAACATACAATACCAATGCCGGGAACAGCAGCAATGAGGAGATCACCCGGGCAATCGCCGGATCGCTGAATAAGAAGCTGTGGATGCCGAAAGTGCCTGCCTTTGCATTGAAGATCATTTTAGGAAAAATGTATGAGATGGTGGTCTATGGAGCGAAGGCCAGCAACGAAAAGATCAGGGAAGCCGGGTTTACCTTTGAAACGACGGACATTGAAAGCGCGGTCAGCGGGCTTGGTTGAGAAAAACAATATTAATGGGATACTTCCCTCCACCTTGGGACCAAACGGACAAAGAAACGGTTAAAAAAACACATTTTTTCTTTTAAAAACGTTCTTTTCTTGTCATTTTTGCAAACATGACATTTCAAACCAACTAAAAACACAATTTAATGGAACTATATTACTCACTGTCAGTACTTATTGTATTAGCCGCTGTCTTTGCATATATCAACCACCGGTACCTCAGATTACCTTCTACCATCGGGATCATGCTGATCGCGATTCTTGTCTCTGTGTTTGCCAGGATCGCAGGTGAAACCATGTTCCCCAAAATGACGGAGGATCTGATGAACCTGATCTCAGGGATCGATTTTACGGAAATCCTGATGGGGGGAATGCTGAATTTTCTCCTCTTTGCAGGTGCGATCCACGTTCGCTTTTCAGATTTGAAGGAGCAGCGCATTCCTGTTCTGGTTTTCTCAACGATCAGTGTCATCATTTCGACATTTGTAATCGGTGGGATCTTTTATTACCTGGCACCGGTTTTTAACATAGAATTACCGTACATATACTGCTTGCTGTTCGGGGCTTTGATCTCTCCGACAGACCCGATCGCCGTGCTGGGAATCCTGAAAAAGGCGAATGTCAGCAAGTCCCTGCAAACGAAGATCACGGGAGAATCCTTATTTAATGATGGGGTTGCAGTTGTTTTGTTTGTTGTGATCGCGCAATTGGCAAGAGTACCGGGCACGGAGGTTGATCTGGGCTCGATTTCCCTGTTGCTGGCGAAGGAAGTGCTTGGAGGGCTTGCACTGGGGGTCGCTTTGGGATATACTGCTTCGCGGGCGATGAAAACCATTGACGATTACATTGTTTCGGTTCTGATCACGCTGTCTGTTGTAATGGGCGGGTACCTGATCGCGCATTATTTCCATATTTCAGGGCCGCTTGCAATGGTCGCTGCCGGTCTGCTGATCGGTAATTACGGTAAAAAGACAGCGATGTCAGATATTACAAAAGAATACTTATCCAAGTTCTGGGAACTGATCGATGAAGTGCTGAACGCGGTATTGTTCCTGTTTATCGGTCTGGAACTATTGATCATCAAGAATTTTGAATCCTACTGGGCGATCTCGCTGGCAGCTATCTTTGTAGTGCTGTTCGCACGCTTCATATCCATCTGGATTCCTTCGATGATTGTTCCCTTCAAACCGAAATTGAGCCGGGGCACGCTTACCATGCTGGTCTGGGGAGGGCTGCGCGGAGGAGTGTCCATTGCGCTGGTACTTTCGGTTACCAATCCTTTGTACAAAGAACTGATGCTGGAAATGACCTATTTCGTTGTCGTTTTTTCTATTTTTGTACAGGGTTTGACAGTAGGGAAAGTTTCCCAGCGTGTATTAAAGCCGGGGCAACATTAAAATTAAAAGAACAATGCATAAATTACTCAGATACACAGCAATTGCGGAAGGGATCTCCTACCTGGCATTTGCGTTGACAATGCCGTTGAAATATGTGTGGGACATCAAATGGCCGAACATGATCGTGGGACAGGCGCACGGCATATTGTTTGTCGGATTTTGTGTCCTTGTCCTGGTGGCGGCTCAGAAATTCAAATGGGGTTCTAAAAAGACCATTATCCTGCTTATATCCTCTTTGATTCCGTTCGGAACATTCTGGTCCGAAAGAAAATACCTGAGAGACGAGCCGGAGAGTAATCCCGGGCTCATAGATGATTTTACAGCATGAGCTTTTGATTTGGCAACGAAAAATTGTAACTTTAATTTCGTAAATTCCGGGTTTATGAAACGTTTTGCTTTTTTTATAGTATTGATCACATTGGTTTCTGCCTGTAAAAAGGGGCAGACGGATTTTGTGATCTCAGGAGTGGTATCCGATCTTACATTTGGTAAACCGCTGGATAATGCGACCATAACAATTACTAAAAAATCAGCCGGTAATGAAGAATTGATACATGTGGCGACCCTTACGACGGATGCGGAAGGAAGGTATAAAGCTGACCTGAAAAGGGACAAGTTTATTTCTGTGAATATACAGGTGGCGAAAGACGGCTACTTTACCGTGGATAAGATCGTTTCTTTCAGTGATCTGAGCGTAAAGACAGACAATCTGGTCATGTTGTCCACAACAGGTAAATCCTGGGCCCGGATCGTGCTGAAACATAATGAAAGCCCTACCACCAAGCTGGATCTGGTACGTACCAAAGGAAAGTCGGACTGTGTGGAATGCTGTCCCGGCGGCTACCAGCAGTTTGTAGGAATCATAGATACCGTCTTTTATTGTGTGAATGATGCAAATACAACGTATGAAGTCACCTATCTCAAGCAGGGAACTTCTTTCAATGGAACCAAAAGTGTCGTTACGCCCTACATGGATACCGTTGATATTATCCTGGAGTACTAAGCCCAGACTTTCGCTCCTTCTGAACAGTTTTTGCAGATCCCGATCTGGTTTCTGTGCTGAAGCACTCCGGATCTGAATCCATTGTACCGTTTCGATCTCCAGATGTTCCTGAACGAATCTGTTTCCAGGCTTCCTAATTGATGCTGCGCATCTTTGTCAAAACAGCAGGGAACCACATTTGCGTCCCAGGTGAGCACACATCCGGACCACATTCTCCAGCAGTGATTCCCGGTCTTCCACTTTAAAGCATATGTTCCGTCTGCCTGCTTTTTATAGCGTGCATATTTTTCATTCTCCGGCATGAGCGGATTCCCGTGTTTGTAATCGTAGAGCTGGGCAGTTTTGATCCGGACCTCGTCAATTCCCATTTTCTTTCCTAGTTCAAAGACTTCGGAAATTTCATGCTCGTTCGGTTTTACTGCCAGGAACTGGAAGATCAGGTGTGGTGTCTTTGACTTTAGTTTTTCTTTGGCTCTGAGTAAGTGGTTGGTTCCGTCGATCACCTTTTCCAGTTTCCCGTGAACACGGTAATTCTCATACGTTTCCTGGGTCATCCCGTCTATGGAGATGATCAGCCGGTCCAGTCCCGAAGATACGATTTCCTCCGCTTTCTGCTCGTTGATAAAATGGGCATTGGTAGAGGTTGCCGTATAGATCTTACGTTTTTTAGCCGCTTTTATCAGCTCCAGGAACTGAGGATTCAGGAAAGGCTCCCCCTGAAAGTAATAATTGATGTAAAATACATTTCCGGACAGCTGCGACAACATCTTTTCATGGACTTCCGGCTTTAATCTTCCGGTCGGCCGTGAAAACTGCTTCAGGCCGCTGGGGCATTCCGGACATCCGAGATTACAGGCCGTAGTGGGTTCGATGCTTAATGAAAAAGGCATTCCCCGGTGGAAATTTTTTTTCGTTACCCGGGAAACCTGGTAGGAAGCATAAAGCACAAACAGGTTCCAGATCCTCCCAAAAGAAAGGTGACGCGCAATTTGAAAGGTGTCCCGGAGCTTGTTCATAGCCCGAAGTTAATTTATTTATTTCCAATAAACGATTCCGGAAGGTAAATAATTGTTACCGGAAGCCTTCAAATGACAGGCGCAGGTTGCTGTTGTTTAAGCAGGTAATTTCTTTGGTTTTGATAAGACAGGTAATTTCTACCTGTGCTGCCCGCACTCTCCGGGATAATTTTGTCATATGAATGAAAGTAGTAATAATATCATTAATGAACAGAATCATCTCCGGCTATTGAAGGTTATTCAGCATGTAAGAAAGAAGATGAGCATGATCTCTTTTTGGTAATGGTAATACGGATCCGTTTAATTTTTCATTTCAGAGTAAAATAAATAATTAATAACTAAAAAACAAATAATTATGCCAATTGACACAACACCGTCGGCAGTAGCAACCAGTGCTCTTCAGGCGATCCCGTTTTCTTCACTGATCGGAGGGCCTTTGGATGCAGCGATCCAGGCACAAGCGATGGCCGCAAAAACCAGCTGGGAATTTATCCAGCAAGTCGGATTGAACACAGATCCTGAGACCGGGCAGAAAAGTGCGGTCAATGTATCCTTCTATTACAACAAAGGAGGTAAGCTGACCAAGCTGATTGTTCCGTTGCTTACGATTGTACCCATTCCGTATATCGCTATTGACGATATCCAGATCAATTTTAAAGCAAACATTTCGGCTTCATCTTCAAGCGTGACCTCCAATTCTGAATCAACAGATTTCAGTGCGGGGGGAAGCGCTAAAGCAAGCTTTGGAATAGGACCATTTAGTGTATCCGCGACTTTCAATGCGAATTATTCAAGTAAGAAGGATTCCAAAGCCTCTTCCGAGTCAAAATACTCGGTAGAATATACAATGGATTTAGCCGTACATGCGGGGCAGTCGGATATGCCGACAGGTCTGGCGACAGTACTTAACATCCTGCAGTCCAGCATCACTGATACAGGAGTTGGTGGTTCAATTTCACTATCACCATCCAATCAGCAGATTAACCTGGCAGACTACACTGTTGGTTCTTCCATTACAGTTCCGGTGGGAGTAACGGTCACAAACGATGAGGGATTATTACTGGCAAATACAAATGTTACACTTGCTTGTGATAATAACATTACAGCTCCTGCTCCTGCAGCTACCGACAATAATGGTTACGTATTGTTCAATATCAGCATTCCTGTAGCAGCCAGCGGCATGCCATCTTTGGTCAACCTTACAGTAACAGCTGATGGTTTGAGCGGAGTGTCCGGAGCAGGATCAATTGCACTTATCGGTGAGCCTCAGCAATAATCAGAAGATCAGTGTTTAATTAAAAACCGGAAGATATGACAACGAACAATCTTGTAAAAGATATCCTGAACGGTATCATTCAGGCACAATACGAGTCATATCAGCATTCCAAAAGGTTGGGGGAGCAAGATTTCAAATTGCTCCCCATACCTTACGCAGAGATTGCTGAGATCACACTCGATTTGAAATACGCTTATGAAGGAATACCGGATGAGGAGGAAAGCTATGAAGAGCTGGATCTTATCGGAGCTTTCAATGAGCTTGAACCCTTTTTCAGGGAAACGCTTGCAAAAGTACTGAGCCAGCTGGTAGAGCTTACAGATGATAAAACAGCTGATACGAATGAAGAATGGAAGCAGATCAGGGATAACCTGCTCGGGGGAAAACTCAATGATCATATTCTGACCGACTTCAAGTCGCGGTTCATAAATGACCTGGGAAGAAAAGTTAAAAAGAACAGTCTGGGAGATTACTACAAGGTCGCAGAATCTCTTCTTGGCGATCTTTTGATCCAGGCGTTGCATCTGCGGTTGATCCGGCATGATGATTTCACAGAGCATGTAGCAAGGCTGAATGAACGTTTAGTGAACGAGATCTTTCAGGATGTTCATGTCGAGTTCGAAAAAAACAGGTTAAATATTCAGGCTGCATTCAATGCATCAATCATACAGAAAAGTAGAGAAGCCCGTATCATTGTTGATTCTGAAAAACTGGCAAAAATGCCGGCAGACTCTATCCAGGAAATAAAATTATGCCTGCATGTGAAGAACATGATAAGAGAAACATCTAATTCACAGTAGCTATGAGTGGAACATTTCTAACCGGGGCAGCTGAGCTGAAGAGCATTTTTATGGCCCCCCTTGAAGCAGTAATTGATGCAGACATGTCACTCTCACAGAAAATAACGGACTTTATAATCCGGTATGGCTTTGATAGTGAACCGGGCAGTGATGAAAAAAAAGAGACAGAGATAGGAAGGTTGAAAATGGTTTCATTTTCTTATGCCAATGCTTCCGGTAACAAACAGGTATTCAGTATGCCGGTGCTCTCATTGCTGCAAATACCCTTGCTGAAGATCCGAGATGCGGAGATTGATATGGAAGTCCGGTTGTTTTCGGTAAGACAGGACCAGGAAAGTGCTCCTAGTCTTACGGAAGGGAATGAATCGGTTACGAACGACACCCCTTCTTTTAAAGCTTACCTTGCTCCAAGTGGAAAAGGAGCTACAGATGCAATGAGCTCAAATATGAAGATTAAATTACACATGACCGAATCTGATATGCCTGCTGGTGTGGTTCATCTACTGTCATTGATGAATGAGCTGAATAGTATGAAAACAATTAAAAACGAAAAAGATGGAGAATACACAGAGTGAACCAAATAAAGGGCTTTGCTGCCCTTCATGCACATTTGTTATCAAGTTTTCAATGGAAACATTATTAACACAGAACTTGATCGTATGCCCGTCGTGTGGGATATCTATGGAGATGTCTGTACCTGCGGAACTAAAAAAACATTTACAGGAGATCGTTCTGGCTGAAAAAATGGTGCATGATGCCCAGCGGTTTTCCAAATAATTAACCTTAAAGATAGATGCTATGGATGTATTTGATTTCGTCAAGAAATGGGAAGGCGGTGTGAGCAGAAATCCTGCTGATCCTGCAGCTGCTGACCCTGTTCCCGGGATATATAACGGAAAAACGGGTTGGCACACCAATAAGGGAGTAACCTGGACAACTTTTAAAAGCTTGTCACAGAAGCTGGGGTATCCTGCCACACCCGAACTGTTTTTCCTGATGCCTGATGACATCTGGAAAAAAATAGCAAAGAACGGGTATTGGGATCCTTTCATGCTTGATACCCTTCCCAAAACGCGTGTGGCTTACTGTATATTCACATGGGCATGGGGATCAGGAGTTGGAGGAGCCACCGGGCAATTGACAAAATTTCAAAAGAACAAAATGGGAATTTTGATCAACAATAACACACATGCTGAAATCGTGGCAAATTTCAAAACCAGCTTTATGAGTGATGAGCAGCTTTTTGAGATGCTTTGCGATGAAAGAGAAGCATTTTTCAGAGGACTTAATAAGCCTCAATTTTTACAAGGATGGCTGAACCGCCTGAATGATTTCAGGAGGACATTTAAGTAGAAGCTGAGCGGGAGTAAAAACAGGGATGCCGAAAACTGTAGATAGAGTAGGCGTAATTTGATTAATAAAATATAAAAAGTTATGGGATACCAAATTGTTTCTACAAACAGGAGAGAGCAGCCGGTTTATGCTGCAGATAATGTAACAGATGCGGACGAAGTGTCAGAGCTGATTCGTTCCATACGAAGACAGATGGGGCTGGATAAAATGAACAAAACAAGAATCTTTGTATTATCGGGAACCCACGGAGATGAAGCTGGAAATTTAACGGCAGAAAAGGGATTTTTCTACGAAGACAAAGACCAGGAACTCCAGACAGTGACAGCCGTTAATGTGAATGAAACAACACCGTTCAATACCTGGAACAGGTATTTTTCACAGGATAAGGCAATTATCATACTGGCCTGGTGCTACAGCGCAAGATGGAACCAGCTTGGTTCTTTCAATAAATAACGCCTGATTGTATAAGTCATCCCTTATTTTATGTCTATGATGAGATAGGGGATGACTTTTTGTTAAACCCCTTCCTTGAGTGTTGACACGAAGATTTTTCTCTGATCCTAAAAGTGTTAAATATTTGCTACTTTTATGCAAAAATTAACCATACTAATTAACACAGACTATTATGAAAACGGAAAACATGAAAATCAGCTGGGTCTACCAGAGTATTCTGAACTGGGAAAAAATCAGGCATTCAAAGAAGGAACTGAAAAAGATCTTTAATAAATCAGGGGGGATGTTTTCGATATTTGTTAAACCTGGTGAGGATACAAAAGATATCCACGCTTATCCCGGATACTGGAAGGGAAAGCTTTATTTCCATTTAATCGGGGATGATAAGGATAAAGAAGAAAATTTCACATTGCCTGCTGTTCCGGTTGATCTGGTCACCACAGAAGTGTATGGTTCTGACCCCCTCAAAAACGGGGGTATCTTGGCTCTGGCTGGCGATTTGCCGATACCGGTAAAGATCGCTATACTCTGGATCACAAACTGGGTAACGACAGAGAAAAGGAACCAATGGATAACAGATGGGGTGCTGCAGAATGAAATGTACCAGGCTTTTTCAATTCCTGCAGATAATTTTTCCCAGAATGAACCATATATTGCTTATTTTGCGTTAAAGGAAAGCGACCGGAAAGAAGCGAAATTCGATGCAGATTTAGTCTTATATTGTGAGGAAGATTGCCATATAAGCGTTACGAATGGAATCGGGGGGCAATCAAGTACCTTTTATGATACCTGCAGACCCGTTCCTCCGTTTAAGCCGATTGCAGGAAATTTGGGATTACTGCGATTTGTAGAGAAACTGAAAGTATGAATGTATATAAGCTTGCAGATTTTCTGGTTTTCAGTATCCCGTTTATTCTTGTAGCTTCGGTAGTAATTGTTTTCTATTATTATAAGGTACTTGCCGTTTCATACAGGATTCTCGGCTGGTATCTTGTTATCGCACTTTTTATAGACTTATTGAGTAAGTCATTTGGAAAAATATTTGAAAATAATTTGATTTTTATTTCTGTTTATGCCCTGGCAGAGATCGTTATTTTCAGTTTGTTCTATTTTAAATTACAACTTAAAAAAGAGGGAATGCTGGTCCTTGTTCCCATCTCAGTGATCTTTGTGGTATATGAGACTGTTTCCGTCAATGTTACCAATGTCAACGACTTCCAGGTATATTCCAGGGTTGTGAGCTCTTTCCTGATCACTGTTTTTAGTATTTCTTACTATTTTAAGTTACTTTCTGAAGAAGTAAAGGCCAATGATGACAAGAAGTATTTCATCAATTCAGCGATCTTATTTTTTTATGCTTTCAATGTGATCTATTTTCTGCCTATCGGATTTCTGATCAATGAAGGCTCCGGTTTAAAATTTTATTTTTGGGTCATCAATACCGTTATTACCATATTGTTTTACATACTATTAACTACTCTGATATGGATGCATGGCAAAGACCGGAAACGCTTGCTTTATGGATAGCTATTATCGCTCTCTTTGTTGTCGTACTGGTGGTGTCAATCATACTGCTTTCCAGGCTGACAATGGAAAAAATAGTAAAAAAGGACCTGGAGCAAGCCAATGCGATAATAAATCACCAGAATGAGCTTGCCGTGATGAGCATCACAATTCAGGAGATGGAAAGAAAGCGCATTGCAGCAGACATCCACGATTCGCTGATAAGCAGGCTCACCGCTCTGCAGCTGGGAGGATATTTGCACAAACCTTATGAAGAGCAGAACGAGTTTCTGGGAAACCTGATCATGACCGCAAGAAGGATCTCTCACAACCTGAATCCTCCGCTTGTGGAATTTACGTCATTGGATATGCTGCTGGAAGACGTCATCAGGTCGTGGGAAGATGTGATTGATATCCGTTTCCGTAAGTATACAGAAACAGAAACAGAAACGGAATATAATAATGATGTGAAAATACAGATTTTAAGAGTCGCGCAAGAGCTGATGACAAATATCGTAAAGCATGCCTCAGCGACAAATGTGCTTGTAGCATACCGGGAAACACGGCGATACCTGATCGTGTATGTCATGGATAACGGAATAGGCATGATGAAGGAAAATATAAAAGGGATGGGACTTAAAAATATAGAATCAAGAGTGCGTTATCTTGGAGGAGTCCATCGCATAAAAAGTTTTCCGGGAAGGGGAACTTCGGTTGTACTGGTGTTTAATTGTGATAATTTGAGGTAAAGATGGAAATTTCTGTAGCAGTTGTAGACGATGACGATTTGGTAGCAGTCTTATTGGGAAACTATATTTCTTCAGTAAAAGAAATGAATATCTGGTCTGTTTTCAATAACGGCAGGGAATTTCTCGATGCACTCCATGTAAGGGATGACAAGCCGGATGTTCTCCTCCTTGATTATAAGATGGAAGATATGAACGGAGCAGAAGTAACGGAAGAATTGAAGAAAAATCATCCGGAAATACCAGTGATAATGATGAGCTCATATTATAAAAAAGCATTCATGGGGTTCATGTTGAAAACAGGTGTTGCAGCGTTTATCCCGAAAGGTATCTCGCCCGAACATTTAATTAAGGTGATAGAAGAAACAATAGCAAGAGGGTTTTACTTTATGGAAGATCAGGTTGAAGTGATCAGGAAACAGGTTTCGGGTAAATCTCCCCGCCCTGCTGTATCTTCTCTGTCGGGTATTTCCGAACGGGAAATAGAAGTGATCAAGCTGATCGCCCGGCAAAAAACAGCAAAGGAAATAGGCGAAATACTGTATATAACACAACGTACAGTTGAAGGGCATAAAAACAATCTGTTTGCTAAAACAGGAACCAGAAATATTGCAGGGCTGGTTATATATGCTATTCAGAATGAGATCATTCACCTTGATGATGTGTTGATCATATGAGAAATGGCACTCCGGATGGTAAAGATCCGTACCGTTTACTCAATCAGGACTACACTTAACAAAAAAATAGCATTTTTTAACTTATTTGTTTAAAATATTATTACTAACTTAAGCGTACTATTTATGACAAAGTTCAACCATTAAAATGATCGACCATGAGACAACTAAAGATTGCCAAACAAGTAACCAACAGAGAAACGGCTTCTCTTGATAAATACCTGCAGGAGATTGGAAGAGTGGAAATGGTGACGGCTGATGAAGAGGTAGAATTGGCCCGGAGGATCCGGCAGGGAGACAAAGCAGCATTGGAGCGCCTGACCAAAGCCAATCTTCGTTTTGTTGTTTCCGTTTCAAAGCAATATCAGAACCAGGGATTGTCACTTCCCGACCTGATCAACGAGGGGAATATGGGGTTGATTAAAGCTGCTGAACGTTTTGACGAAACAAGAGGGTTCAAGTTCATTTCTTATGCTGTTTGGTGGATCCGTCAATCCATTTTGCAGGCGCTGGCTGAGCAGGCGAGGATTGTCCGGTTGCCTTTGAATAAAATCGGTACGATCAACAGGATCAACCGTGCGTTTTCCGAACTGGAACAAAAATACGAACGTCCTCCGACTGCGGATGAGCTGGCAGAGTTCCTGGAGTGCAGTGTAAATGACATTCGTCAGTCCCTTGCAAACTCCGGGCGGCATATTTCCATGGATGCCCAGCTGGTAGAAGGAGACGAATCATCCTCCAGCCTGTACGACGTGCTGGCAAATGACTCGCTTCCTACTCCTGAGGATGGACTGGCCGTAGAATCACTCAGAAAAGATATTGAACGTTCTCTTTCAACCCTGACAACAAGGGAAGGGGATGTAGTTCGCATGTACTACGGGCTGAACGGAAAAGCTCCTCTGACACTGGAAGAGATCGGTGAACGTTTTGATCTGACAAGGGAACGGGTGCGCCAGATCAAAGAAAAAGCGATCAGGAGGTTGCGGCATACTTCCCGCAGCAAAATGCTGAAATCTTACCTGGGTTAAGCCGGGTCTACGTCAATTACAACACGGATGCTTTTGAATTCCGCTTTGCTGTAGAATGCGTCGATCAGTTCCGTGATCTTTTCCTTGACCTTTGAGTCGGGTGAATCCCGTTCAATTTTAAGCTTGATCTGCTTCAGAAATTGATTCTGTATGCGCTTTACTACCGGGAATTCAGGTCCCAGTACACGCTCCTTGAACACTTCGCGCAGTGAGTTAGCCAAATGCTGAGCACCATTGTTTACAAGGTGTTCATCTTTGTGCTTTAATACGATATTGATGATCTTAAAGAACGGAGGATAGAAAAAATTCTTTCGCTCGATGATTTCCGACCTGTAAAAACCAATGTAATCATGCTGGTGTACCTTCTGAATGACCCAGTGGTCCACGTCCCCGGTCTGGATGATGACTTTTCCCCGTTCACGGTCCCTTCCCGCACGTCCCGCTACCTGTGACATGAGCTGGAAGCTGCGTTCAAAAGCCCGGAAGTCAGAACGGTTCAGCATCAGGTCCGCATCCAGGATCCCGACAAGTGCCACATTTTTAAAATCCAGCCCTTTGGATACCATCTGCGTTCCGATCAATACATTGATTTTCCCTTCACCAAAATCGTTGAGAATGTTTTCGTATGCGTTTTTGTTCCTGGTCGTATCCAGGTCCAGCCGTTGCACGGATGCCTCCGGCAGGATCGTTGTGATGTCGTCTTCAATCTTTTCCGTTCCGAATCCGAGCATTTTGATACGGTTGCTTCCACATGCGGCGCAAGTCCCGACAGGTGCCTGTACATAGCTGCAGTAATGGCATTTCAAGGAATTGGTTTGCTTGTGATAGGTTAAAGAGACGTCACAGTTGGAGCATCTTGGTGTCCAGTGGCAGATTTCGCACATCCACAACGGAGTGTAGCCTCTCCTGTTCTGAAACAGGATGATTTGTTTTCCATTCTTCAGCGTTTCCCGCATTTCATCTACCAGGAAAGAGGAGAAATCAGATTGCATGCTTTTTTGCAGCCGCGCTTTCCGCATGTCTGCACACAGGATTTCAGGCAGCTGGACACCGCCGTAGCGGGTTGTCAACTCCACCAGCCCGTATTTCCCGGTTTCTGCGTTGTAGTAAGTCTCCATTGCCGGAGTGGCGGAACCCAGCAATACCTTCGCATTGTGCAGCTTTGCCAGCACCAGGGACGCGTCGCGGGCATTGTATCTGGGGGATGGGTCGTATTGTTTGAACGAGCTTTCATGCTCTTCGTCTACAATGATCAGTCCCAGGTTCTTGAACGGAAGAAAAACGGAAGACCGTGCGCCTACGATCAGCCGGAACCTGGAAGGATTATCGGCCAGTACATTGTTCCAGATCTCTACCCGTTCATTCTGGTTGAACCGGGAATGGTATACACCAATGTAATCTCCGAAATAAACGGAAAGCCGCTGGATCAATTGTGTTGTAAGGGCGATCTCAGGCAATAGGAACAAAACCTGCCTGCCCTGTTCCAGCTGCTCTTTGATCAGCTTCATGTAGATTTCTGTTTTCCCGGAACCCGTAACCCCGAACAACAGGGTAACGAAGTGCTTTTCAAACGATTCTTTTATCTGCCGGTAAGCTGTTTCCTGCGCATCGGATAGTTGCTTGATCTCTTTGTCATCGGTCTCTTCGGTCTTCAGACGGCTTACTTCCAGTTTTTCAATGGAGACATAGCCGTTTTTTTCCAGTGTGTTCAGCGTTGAAGCCGACATCCCGGCTTCCAGCACCATTTTTTTCGGGAGGTAATCCTGCCTCAGGTCAGCTCTCAGCTTCATGATCAGCAAGAGCCCTTCCAATTGCGAAGCTTTGCTTTTGTTGGCCTCCAGGGAAGTCAGTACTGCTCCCAGCTCTTCTTCGGAAAAGACAGGATTGATCGCTACAAAGCTTTCTTTTTTGGGAGTATATTTCTGATTCAGCTCTTCTTTGGTCGCTACTGCATTTTTATCGATCAGCTGTTTGATGACCGGGTGCACATTCTTAACGGAAAGGATTTCTGAAAGCTCCTTTAAGGTCAGCTCTTCCCTGATCTCCAGTGCTTCTACCACCAGCTCCTCTTTTTCGGTCAGCGAAACCCCTTTTTCATAATCGGGATGCAGCATGATTTTCGTTTCGCTCGCAAGCTTGAAATTGGCAGGAAGCGCGGCATTCAATACATCTCCGATCGGAGCCATGTAATATTTTGCGATCCACTTCCAGAATGCATATTGGGTTGCAGTGATGATCGGAGTTTCATCCAGGATGTATTCCACGTACTTGGCAACATAACCGGCAGGAACCGTTTCGTGTACTTTTGTAACAATGGCTGTATAGAATTTGGATTTTCCGAACGGAACCACCACACGTACACCTTCCCGGATGTAGCTGTTCATTTCATAGGGTACACGATAAGTGAATTCCCGGTGAACCGGGACGGGTAAAATTACGTCTGCAAAGAAGGTCTTTCGTTCATCCATTAATTATACTCACACTACTGATGTGATCTGACAGCAAATGTTATTGACAATACCATGTTTCCTGCGTAGGAGCATTATCGGCAACGTGGCGGGAGCAGAATCCCAGCAATCCTGTTTTTGGCCCGATGGACAGCTCTCTCCTGGATTTTTTATCCAATGCCTGGATATACTGGGTCGAACCTGTAGCGTCTTTGTACCTTGTAACAGTCTGCCTGGAAGCAAAGATCCCGATTACATCGTGACCTTCTGTGATCGTGAGGTTCGTGTACTTTGGTTTATTCTGCGCCAGGGAAGAGGAAGGCTTATTCACTTCAATGTAATTCGCCAGTTCTCTTGAAACCCCTGTGATCTGTACATGGAATCCGTTGTAGATCCTTTTTTCAATAGAAGATGACACCGGGATTTTATCCTTCAGTGTAGAGTAAAATGTTTCTCCTACGAAAGAAAATGAATGAGATGAATTAAATCCGGGAGTGACAGCCACTTCTCCCAGGTTGAACCAGATCGAGTGGTCGGTAGAATCGGTCAGTCCTGTGGAAAATTCGCGGTAGTCAAAACGGATTTTTGCGCCGAGCTTGTAAGAGGTTCCGACATTTGAAATGTTCAGTATCTGGGATGCGTATATGCCTAATTCACTTCCGTTTCCTGTTAATTTGAATGCACTGTTTGCGTTGGCCCAGTTGCCGAGGGTGATTCCCGATACGATCTGTGTCTGTCCCGTTACCACGATCCTCCCGTTATCGATGTCTGCTGTCATCTTGTAGGTGGCGCTTTCCAGCAATGGCTCTGCCTGAGGCGTGTAAAAAACATATACTTTTTGTTGAGGACCATAAAATATTCCGTTCTCTTTGTTCTGGATGATGGTGTCATGCAGTGTGAAAACACGCCCCATTGCACCGCCGGCCAGTACTTCCTGTATCTTGATGTCTACGTTGTCGAAATAAGATGAATCCGGGATTTGAGCAATGTCAAGCGAGTTCGTGATACCATCTCCTATGAACGTTCTGGTCACTTTGATATAATGTGTTGATTCGGATGGATCCAATACACCAATAACAACAGCAGATTCCTTGCCTCCGCCCACCAGGTCGATCTTATCCTTGCAGGAGATCAGTGAAACGGATAATAAAATAATTGCTGTCCAAAAAGAGAAATGGTTTTTCATGTAAGAACGACTTTAAAAGTCAAAGATATGAATTTTTGATGAATGAACGACCGATGGTTTAATCAATTATTAACACGTTTCACTCAACGGACACTGCTTTTTTGTTGAAAGTGGATGAAGCTGGCAGTAACATCAGTCGGACAGCTCATCCCGGTTTTTTACATAGGTTCTCCATTTTTCCAGCAACTGCTGAAATCCCTGGGGAAGCTCAGAGTCAAAGCGGAGGTATTCCCTGGTTACAGGGTGTTCGAATCCCAGCGTTTTGGCATGCAGCGCCTGTCCTTTTGTGAGGGCGAAGCAATTTTCAATGAACGCTTTGTATTTAGCATGGGTCGTGCCTTTTATGATGGTATCCCCACCGTATTCGAGGTCGTGGAACAATGGGTGGCCGATGTGCTTCATGTGGACACGGATCTGGTGAGTACGGCCTGTTTCCAGCTTGCACTCCACCAATGTTACCAGCCCGAATCGCTCTAACACTTTATAGTGTGTTACCGCATGCTTTCCGTAATCCCCGTCAGGATATACGACAAACATTTTCCTGTTTTTCACGGATCGTCCGATGTGTCCTGTTACCGTGCCGTCTTCTTTGACGTCTCCCCAGACCAGTGCCCAGTAACGGCGTTCGGTAGTCCTGTCAAAGAATTGTTTGGCGAGGTGGGTAAGCGAATATTCCGTTTTGGCAATCACCATCAATCCGGTGGTATGCTTATCCAGCCGGTGTACCAGTCCGGGCCTTCCGAAATAGTCCTGTGTGCGGTGAGGTAAATTTTCAAAGTGGTATACCAATGCGTTGACCAGCGTTCCGCGGTAATTTCCCAGCCCTTGGTGAACCACCATGTCATCCGGTTTGTTGACAACCAGCAGGTCATCGTCTTCGTAAGGGATTTCCAGTGGGATATTTTCAGGGATCAGTTCGAGTTCTCTTGCAGGAAAAGGAAGCACGAGCGAGATTTCATCGTTCGGCTTTACTTTGTAGTTTTGCTTCACCCTTTTCCCATTGACAAAGATGAACCCGTTTTTCGCGGAATTCTGAATCCTGTTTCTGGAAGTATTGGGCAGGCGGTCCATCAGGTATTTGTCAATTCTGAGCATGTACTGCCCCGGATCAACTTTCACTTTGTGATGTTCGTATAATTCTTCCTCCTGTTCTTCTGAAAGCTGTTTATCTAATTCTTCTCCTAACTCCTCACTCATTTCGTCTTTACAACTTTATATGTTCTGGAAAAATCGACAGAGGATTTCACCAGGTACATGCCATCCGGATAATTACTCAGATCGAACGTCTGTTCGTCTGTTGTGAGCACCAGGTCTCCCATTAATGAATAGACATTGATCACGCCTGTGTTACCGTCAGATGACCGGATGGTGAACCGGCCGCTCGACGGATTCGGGTAAATCGTCAGCTCGGCAGTTTCTTTCATCACTGGCTTTACGCCCAATTCAGGATCCATTTCCGTTGAGAATATAGGACGGATCATGACAGAGCCGGGATATTGGGATTGTTCCCATGTAAAGCCTCCGTCAACACTGTAATAGGTATTTTCGTGCTTGTCGGTGTTCCTGTCCAGCCCGACTCCCAGGTTGGTAGGGTCGATCTGTCTCCATCCGATGTAGAATGTTCCGTTTACCGGAATTTTTACAGAATCTTCCGTAAAGTACCTTATAAACGCATTTCTTCCGTAGCCGTAAGATGGCTGGCGCATATTGGCGGCATTGTCCTGGTACAGGACATTTCCCGGTGTTCCTCCGTTATCGTCCCAGATCGTGAGCTGAAACAATTTTCCGGTTACGTCATTGACAGTGGGTACAAAATGAATCATTGCACCGATAACGGAATCCGCTTCGTAAGGCGTGTACTTTATTGCAAGCCGTGACTGCGCACCTGTTGTTCCGTAAGCCTGTTCTGCCGTCCCGTCGTCATAGGAATAATAATACCCGAAGTATTGTTCCGAATAGGCCGTATCGTTCGGGAGGTAATTGGATCCTACAGGTACCGAAACAATTGTTTCAATTGTAAAGGTCTGCTTTGTGCCGGGTTTTGTATGGTCATACTGGTAAGAGGACGAAACGTCGTGGGTAGATAAATAAGTGGTTCGCGGCTCATAGTCTGGTATCGGTTGAGTGGGCGGGTTGTAGTTCACAATGGATTGCCCGTTCAGCACGACATTGCCTTCAGTGACTCCGTTGTGTTTGATCTCAATGCGGCCTCCACCGGCAGAGGTGATGTTTGCGCCGGCGTTCAGGTAGCTGTTTCTTACAGTCAGCGGAACTGCTGTCGACATTTTACCGCCGGGATTATTCCTGTAATGATCCCACGGAACAGAAGTGTAATCGCTCAGAAGGGTTACCGTAGGATAAGAAAGTGCGAAATCTTCGATCAGTGTATCCTGTTTCCCGGAGAAATCCCTCACGTGAACATAGTCTAAATGAAAATGATCCAATGAGCCGGATAGTCCCCCGTAGTTTTTGAACCTGAACTGGAACGCGTCGGTAAAATAAGCCACGTTTTTGATCGGAATATGCCCGAGCTGGAATTCTCCTGTGCTTCCGCCATTCGTGCTCCATTGCCATCGCCACTGCTGGGCGCTTTTATCATAGAATTCCAGGATCAGGGAGTCCGTTGACTCCGGTTCATCTCCCAGTCCCTGCTTCTGGTATAAAAACGTAATGTACAGGCTGTCTGCCGGTGAGCTTCCTGTCAGGTCAATTGGCTTTGAAGTGAGATGGTCGGCAACCCCGGTAAGTGTCGTACCGATCTGGTAGGGAAAGCCTTTATTGTCGATTCCGTCAAAGGTCATCACACCGATCGACCACGGATCTTTTGCAAACCGGTAATTATGATAGGCATAGTCATCTATCCAGAACGTTCCGGGTGTTGCTGCATGCGCGAAGAACTGTTCCGCGGTAGACTGGGTGATGTCAGGACCAACGATCCATACCGTATCGGGAGTGTCCGGGACACCTATCGTATCAAAGATATAATAAGGAGGGTAAACGGTTGTTGTTTCATAGTTTACCGGGTAGCTGGACAAATCACCTACTTTTATGGTGATACCGGGAAAATTCGTAGTTGTCAATTCCGTCGTTTCGGTATTGTACACCCTGCGGAAGGTCTGTTGTGTGGTATAAACCGCGTCGGAAGGAAGCTCCACGTCGTTTTCATCCAGCAGGCGGTAGTATAGTGTTGAATAGACCCCGGGATCCGAAAAGCCCGCCTCGTATTTTTGTATCCTGTTTTTTGAAAAATCGTCAAAAATCGGCAATGAAATGGTGTCTACCGTGTAAATGAAAGTACTGTCTATTGTTGCACCCGTAGATTTGACCGTGTAGGGATGGAGTTCTATCAGCTCACCGTTGTGAGTCATGGGCAGAACCTCTTCGCCCTGGCTGAATCCAAACGTGCAGGAGATCAGGAAACACGCTGTAGTAATTGTTTTCATATTTAACATACGTCCATTATTGTTTTATCGCATGAACAGTAATCGTGGATCCGCTTGAAACGACGCTTCCTTCAATGTATTCAGGACTTTGTGAGAAAACGCGTGCAGCGCATGTGTCGGCACTTGATATACAGCCGTCACAGATGACCACCAGGTTAATGTTCGGAACAACAGATAAACGGCTTTTTACATCACATATTGTCAGGTCCATTAAATTTGGCGCCGGAATTGTTTCTCCTGAGTTGTTTTTCCCTACGACCAGCGTGATGGTAGATCCGATTGTGACTTTTTCTTTTTCACTGATTTCTTTCCCGTTGTACAATTGCCTGATAACGGCTCCGGCAGATTCGATAGACGGTTTGTATTCGATTTTGTATTTTAATCCCCTGCTTTTTAAGATGTTTTCCGCGAAACGCTGTGATTTATCCACGCATTTCGGAACCTCTACCAACTGTGTTTTCTTGGAAACTTTTACCCGTATGATCCTGCCTTCCTTTACAAATACATCTGACTGGCTGCTGGCCACCGGGTCCTGGCTGATGACCGTTCCGTCCGGTTTGGTCGGGTCGTACACACTTTCGGCGACTTCGTATTCCAGACCCAGGTCAGCTACAAGCTGGCTGATCTGTTTTTCGTTTTTGCCGATCAGGTTAGGGACAGCGATTTTCTGCCCATGGTCGGTATAGCTGTTCAGGTACCACCTGGTCATGAATACAGCCAGCACATACACTAAGATCAACAACCCGAAATTCTTCAGGAATCGCTTGCTGAAAAAGAAGTTTTTTATTTTCGCTCCTAAACTCATTGTTAAAAGGGTATCGTATAAAGAAAGCAAAGATACTATTTCTGATTCTAATTCAAAGTAAGACCTCTTTTTTAAGGAGTAAAACTTTTGCGGGCGCAGTTTTGCCCGGGCATTGGTGTTATCCGCGAACTGTATTTGAGGATATAATCGTATTATTAACAGATATTTTTACTTTGTTTATTTTTTTTTCCGTTTGATTAGGTTGTATCCCATTTGGAAATTCTATATTTGCGACTTTGTAAATAATTTAAACGAAAATAACCAACATGCGTAATAGAGGATTTTTCTGGTTTTTAACGATTCTTTTGGTCGTTGTTTCCGTGTATCAGGTTTCTTATACTTTTGTATCAAGCTCTGTAGAAAAGAAGGTTGAGAAAGAGGTAGAAAGAGAGCTGGGCGATTATAAGGAACAAGCAAGCAAAACAGGAGATACAATTGTTATTGACGGAATTTCAATTGACTTCAGAAAACCTGAAGGAGAAGAAAACGCTCGTGCTGCCCTGATCAACAAAAAGCTGAAAGAGATGGGGGATGCTCCGGTTTACCCGATCCTGGGGTCTTCTTTCTCAACTGTGAAAAAACGTTCGATGGCCTTTGGTCTTGACCTGGTAGGAGGAATGTCCGTTACAATGGAGATCAACATTCCTGAAATGGTTAAAAGCTATGCGCAGAGCGAACGTAACCCTAATTTCAGAAGAGCTTTTGACGCGGCGATGTCAGAATACTCCGTACAAGGGGGAGACTTTATCAAAATTTTTGCAAGAAAACACAAGGAGCTGAACAGTGGAGTTTCATTGGTATCTCTGTTCTCTCTTGTTGATAATGAAGAGCTGAATGTCAAGTCAAGCGATGAAGATGTTGTAAAATTCCTGAATGAACGAGTAAAATCTTCCATGAACGGTATTGAAGAGATCATTGACCGTCGTGTGAACCAGTTTGGAGTATCCCAGCCGAATATCCAGAAAGACGAGCAGAACAACCGTCTTTATGTAGAGCTTCCGGGGGTTCAGGACGAGAAAACAGTAGCAAGCCAGCTACAGGCAACGGCGAACCTTCAGTTCTTTGAAACATATACAGGACAGGAAATCTCAGGATATTGGGAAACAGCCGTTACAGTATCAGCACAGAAGGAAGTGAAAACTTCTGACGAAGACACAACCGCGGCAGGAGATTCTACCGTATTATCACTTGATGATCTGGGAGATCTGAGCAATACCGGGGTAAAAGGGCTTGGAGAGCTGTTGATACCTGTTGGGGTAAATCCTTTTGCGGCATTCGCTACTATTGAGAACCGTACGCTGGTAGATCAGATACTGGTTCGCCAGGACGTAAAGCAGATCTTTCCTCAGGAACTGAAATTCATGTGGTCGGCAGATCCGGAAGCAATGGATGGAAAGCGCGGGTACATTCTGTACGCAATCAAAATCCCTGCAACAGGTAAAGCACGTGTAGGAGGTAAGGATATCCAGAAAGCAATGCCGGATGTGAATGACAGAGGGCAGAGAACCGTAAATCTTCGCATGACGCCTGACGGTGCTGAGAAATGGGCATTGATGACAAGTGAGAACGTAGGAAAAGCCGTTGCGATTACAATGGACAACATTGTATACAGTGCTCCGGTCGTTCAGAATGTCATCCAGCAGGGAAGTACGGAGATTACAGGTAATTTTTCATTTGAAGATGCAACGAAGTTTGCAGGATTGCTGAACGGAGGTGCGCTGCCTGCTCCATGTGTGATTAAGGAACAAGTGAAAGTAGGTCCTACTGTAGGAGCTGAAAACGCTCGCTCAAGTATGATCTCATTTGCGATTTCATTACTGGTCGTGCTGGCGTATGTGGTTATCTACTACGGTAAGGCAGGTCGTGTGGCGAGTATCGTATTGATCGCAAACATCGTATTTATCTTTGGTACACTGGCTTCGTTTGGTGCGGTGCTGACGCTGGCGGGTATTGCCGGTATCGTATTGTCATTCGCAATGGCAATTGACGCGAACGTCCTCATATACGAGCGTGTCCGGGAAGAGCTCTCGGCAGGTAAGGACCAGGCCACGGCCATCAATGAAGGGTTTAAGAAGTCATTGAGCCCGATCATCGATGCGAACGTAACATCTTTGCTGACTGCGATTATCCTGAAAGTATTGGGGTCAGGACCGATTGAATCATTTGCGATCACCCTGATCATCGGTATCTTCACACAAGTATTCTCTGCATTGGTGATCACGAAGCTGATCTTTGACATTCAGATGAGAAGAGGGAAAACCATTTCGTTCGATATCAAAATGACAAAAGACGCGTTCAAGAATACGAAGATTGATTTTGCTGGAAAACGTAAGATTTTCTACCTGATTTCAGGAGCTCTTGTGGCGGTTTCTTTGGTGGCATTGTTCACAAAAGGACTGAATCCAAGTGTGGAATTCTCCGGAGGACGTACGTATGTAGTGAAATTTGATAAGTCACTGGACGGTAAGCTGAATGACATGGAAAAAGAGATCCGTAATTCATTCGATTCCCCGGAAGCTTCCATTATTCTAAAAACAAAGACCAACTCTTACAACTTAGAGATCGTAACCAATTATCTTTTAGGAGACGAATCGGCGAATGGCGTCGTGGTTGAGAAGCTGGAAAATGCCTTCGAAGCAGGAGCTGATAAGTGGGGTGGATATAAGATCACGGAATCCAGAACGGTATCTCCGACGATTTCAGAAGAATTGACTCGTTCGTCGGTGCTGGCTATTTTAGCTTCCCTGGCAATGATGTTTGCGTATATCCTGATCCGCTTCGGTAAATGGCAATATTCTGTCGGAACGGTTGCTTCGTTAGGGTTTACAGTGATCATTATCCTGGGGGTGTTCTCTATCTTTAACGGAATCCTGCCGTTCAATATGGATGTTGACCAGGCATTGATCGCCGCGATCCTTACAGTGGTCGGTTATGCGATCAACGATACCGTGGTTGTATTTGACCGTATCCGCGAGAACCTGGGGTACGGAAGAAGTGCGAAAATCGATACCAATGAAATTAACCTGGCATTGAACTCTACATTGTCCAGAACCTTCAACACGGGTATCACGGTAATTTTCGTGCTGATCATCATGTTGTTCTTCGGAGGTCTGCCGATCAGAGGATTTATCTTTGCCCAGCTGATAGGGGTGATCATCGGAACGTATGCATCGTTGTTCATTGCGACACCGGTATTGATCGACCTTTCTTCCAAGAAAGAAAAATAAGAAACATTCTTTTTAAAATAGTAAATGCCGTTCACTGAACGGCATTTTTTGTTTAAGCCCTGTCGTAAACAATGGCGAAGAGATAATAAGGTGGCCGTTGCACCTTTGTTTAGCTAAACTTTTATAAATTTACCTTGTGAACACATTTCTCCAGACATCCATTGAATTTTTGAAAGGAGTGGGACCCCAGCGTGCTGAATTGCTGAAGTCTGAATTAGGAATTCACACGTTTGAAGACCTGCTTCATCATTTCCCGTTCCGGTACATCGACCGTTCGTCCTACCACACGGTTGCGGAGCTGGCTCACCTGGATACGGCGGCACAATTGAAAGGATATATCATTGAGGTCAAGGAATCGGGCGTCGGGCGGAGAAGAAAGCTGACTGCGAAATTCGAAGACCATACCGGGATGATCGAGCTGGTCTGGTTCCAGGGGATCAAATGGATCTTGCCCGCACTGAAGAAAGGAGTGGAGATGCAGGTGTACGGGAAAGCAAAAATATTTGGCAAGAGCTGGAGCATTCCCCATCCTGAAATTACGGAATATGCAAAAGTAAAGCACGAAGCAGGGTTGCAGCCGGTGTATTCTACTACCGAAAAATTAACCGAGAAAGGATTGCATTCCAAAGGGTTGGAAAAACTGGTGAAAGGGCTGATTGAGCAGCTTCCCGGTGGTTTGCCGGAAACACTTCCCCAAACGTTGTTGCAGCAACTGCACCTGATGGACAGGAGAACCGCTTTTATCCAGGTTCACCAGCCGTCCGGCGAAGCCCAGGCGATTAAAGCAAGGGGTAGGCTGAAGTTCGAAGAGCTGTTTTACCTGCAGATGGAACTGCTTGTAAGAAAACAGCTGAGTATCCAGAAGACCAAAGGGTTTGTTTTTCCTGACGTAGGAATGCTCTTCACTGATTTTTACAATAAAGGCTTACCCTTTGACCTGACAGGGGCACAAAAGCGCGTTCTGAAGGAGATCAGGAAAGACTTTCTGCAGGGAACCCATATGAATCGCCTGCTCCAGGGAGATGTAGGTGCGGGAAAGACCTTAGTGGCGCTTCTCACGGCACTGATGGGCATCGGAAACGGGTTTCAGGCAGCGCTGATCGCTCCTACGGAAATTCTCGCTACGCAGCATTACGAAACGATCAGAGAACTCCTGCGCGACTTTCCTGTAAAGACAGCCCTGCTGACGGGTTCCACGAAAACAAAGGACAGAAGGATCCTCCACGAAGAATTGCTGTCGGGAGGAATCCAGCTGCTGATCGGCACACATGCATTACTGGAAGATACGGTCCGGTTCCACAACCTGGGGATCGTTATCATCGATGAACAGCACCGCTTCGGAGTGGCACAACGGGCAAAAATGAGGAAGAAGAATACAACTCCTCCCCATGTTCTGATCATGACGGCGACCCCGATCCCGAGAACACTGGCCATGACTTTTTATGGTGACCTGGATGTCTCAGTGATCGATGAGCTGCCTCCGGGCAGAAAACCCATTACAACTGTTCACCGCACTGAAAGCAGCCGTTTGCAGGTCTTCGGGTTTCTCCGGGAGGAGATCAAAAAAGGAAGGCAAGTCTATATCGTGTACCCGCTGATCAACGAATCGGAAACACTGGACTTTAATAACCTGATGGATGGCTTTGAGGCGATTTCCCGTTACTTCCCGCTGCCGGATTACCGTGTGAGCATGGTCCACGGGAAAATGAAGCCGGAAGACAAGGATTTCGAAATGCAGCGATTTGTAAAAGGAGAAACGCAGATCATGGTGGCAACTACCGTGATTGAGGTCGGGGTGAACGTCCCGAATGCTTCTGTAATGGTAATTGAAAGCGCGGAACGTTTCGGCTTGTCACAGCTGCACCAGCTGCGGGGGCGGGTAGGGCGTGGAGCCGAACAATCCTACTGCATCCTGATGACGGGGAACAAGCTTTCAAAGGAAACAAAAAAGCGTCTGGAAACAATGGTTCGTACCAATGACGGTTTTGAAATTGCAGAGGTCGATTTACAGCTGAGAGGGCCGGGAGACCTGTTAGGAACCCAGCAGAGTGGTGCGCTGAACCTGAAAATCGCCGACCTGGCGAAAGATGCCCTGCTGGTTGCACGGGCAAGGGAAGAGGCACGTGCCATTCTGGAAAAAGATCCTAATCTGCAATTGCCGGAATATGCTGTGGTGAGGGAGATCTTGACCCGTATATTGTCCAGGAAGCCGAACTGGGGAAAGATCGCTTAGCAGTGTGGTTATAAAAAAACACCCCGCGATTTCTCACAGGGTGCGTTTCAAAATTTTAGCTGTAGTGCATCGGACCTATTTGGTCACATCGGCGGCAATGACGAATTTTAGTTCGTTTTTAGTACCGATCTGCAATACATCAATCAGGTTCTGAACTTCCATATCATAGGCGATTCGTACAACAACAGTTGTATTGCCCAGCTCTCCGGTTTTAGCAAGGAGGACACTTTCCAGCTCCTCAAATGCCACAGGTTCTTTGTCTACAAAATATTCCCTGTCTTTTGTCACCGAAAGCGTAAGGTGCTTTTGAGAGGTTTTCTCAGGAGCATCCGCCTTCGGCAGGTCCATTTTGATGACATTTGGATTGGCCAGTGTTGAAATGATCAGGAAGAACAGCAACAGGAAGAACATGATGTCGCTCAACGCATCCTTTGCAATTTCAACGTGAAACCTTCTATTTCGTCTTATCGCCATGGCTTGGTCGTTGAATGATGTTTACAAAATCCATATTTACCTTTTGAATGTTCAGCGTATAGGTATCGATGATCCCATTCAGAATATGATAGATCGCAAAAGAAATGATCCCTACGGTCAAACCGGCCCCACTGGCGATCATCTTTTCGTAAAGACCAGCAGAAATGTTACCGATGCTCACGTTTTCCGTGATGGAGATGCTGTAGAAAATTTTGATTACCCCCGAAATGGTCCCGATGAACCCGAGTGTTGGAGCGATCCCGGCGATCATCCCCAAATGACCGAGGTTTTTCTCCATTTTCCCGATCTCAATATTGGTCGCTTTTTCCAGGTTCGATTCGATTTCGGAAACAGGGCGTCCGATCGTAAGCACTCCTTCCTTGATAACGTTCCCGTAAGCGGTCTTATCCCTTGAAACAGTAGAAATGGCATTGTCGACATTTCCCTGGACCAGGCTGTTGCGCATATCTCCCAATAAGGAAGAATCGAACCGGGTTACCCTCCGGATGTACAAAAACTTCTCAATACCAACAGAGATCGTGTAGAATAACAGGAGAACGATCGGGATAAGAAAAACACCCCCTTTCAATAAAAAGTCGAATGCTGATATTTCTTTTGCCGTTTTCTGCGTTGCTGTTTCAACTACGGGAGTACCTGTTTCAACCTGTGCGATTACCGCCCCTGCTACAAATAATGCCATCGCCACCAAGGCGAATTTTGTTTTAATTCTCATACATCATCAATTTTCAACCATAAAAGTAAACGTTCTTGCTGCTGTTTTTTTGTACGGATAAAGAATATTTCAAATATGGATTGTTAACAACCTTACAAACGTTTGCCGAAATGAAAAAATTATCCGGAAAGTGTTATTTTTTGTGAAGAAGGGTTAAAAATCGGTCAATTGCCCCCTGAAAGCTGATTGTCTGCTGTGCCGTTAGGCCATTTTAAACACATACCTGAAAAGGATTGCCATCACACCCCCGCCGATATGTGCCATCTGTGAAACCTGGTCATCCTGGAAGCTGTTGATGATCTCCTGCCCCAGGAACATACACACGACCAATACAAAGGTGAGCGGAATTTCCTTATTGGTAGCATTCGAAAGGCTTGCCAGTACAATATACAGAAAAACCAGCCCACTGGCTCCGATCAGCCCGTTATCCGATAAGATGATGTGCAGGATTCCAATCACAACCGTCGTGGTCACGCTCATGGATAACAGTTTCTGCCAGCCGTAATGTTTTTCCAGTAACGGACCTATCAGCAGGATGATCCCGAAATTCGAAACAAGGTGCGTAATGTCAAGATGACTCAACGGGTACAGGAACAGACCGATGTAGGAATGCCAGTCCCTGAAATTGAAATTGCCGTTTAGCGCGAGGATCTTTAACGGGCCGCCGACACTCAGGCTGATGATCAGTACAAAAGTTGCAAGCAGCGCAAAGGTCAGCACAAAAGGCGAATTAAAAGTAATCTTCATGGTTTATTATTGTTTTCCGGAGTAAAGGTAGGCGAATGTAAAGTTGGAGGACAGGCATGGAATTGAAACTTTTCAACACCAAACGGTTGCTTTTGGAGCGCAATGCTCCGGCAATAGCTGATAGTTCCGGTTTTCCGGTCAGGCTTCAACCCCGGTTAAACGAATACCTTATGAATCTGAAAGCAGCAAATAAGCGGGATGCTGTCTGTTAAACTGTTTAGGGAGAGTATTTTTCAGGGATGAGCAGATCGAAGTATCCTGAAATTGCGGCAACACAGACTCTTTAAAAGTAAATGGAATCACCGGTAAGCAAGAATATATTTTAATAAATGCGCCATTTTGTATAATAGTTAGGATTGGTATATTTATCTTTGCAAACCAGATAAACAGATAAATAGTATAAAAAACAATGATTAACATCACACTTCCGGACGGGTCGGTAAGACAGTACGACAAAGGGATTACTCCGATGGACGTTGCGCTCAGCATTTCCGAGGGGTTGGCAAGAAACGTTCTTGCGGCAAAGATTAACAACAAAGTTGTTGATGCGAATACGCCTGTTACGGGCGATGCGGATTTGCAGTTGCTGACCTGGAATGATACGGAAGGAAAATCGACGATGTGGCACTCTTCAGCCCACCTGATGGCAGAGGCATTGGAATTCTATTATCCGGGAATCAAGCTGGCGATTGGTCCTCCAATTGCGAACGGATTCTACTACGATGTCGATTTTATGGATTATACGATCCAGGAAAAAGATTTGGAAAAGATCGAACAGAAAATGAAAGAGCTGGCGAAAGAAAAACAGCCGTTCATCCGCAAGGAAGTTTCCAAATCCGATGCGATCGCCTATTTTACAGAAAAACAGGACCCGTATAAGCTGGAGTTGATCGAAGGCCTGGAAGACGGGGAAATTACGTTTTACACACAAGGGAATTTTACGGATTTGTGTCGTGGGCCGCACATTCCGAATACAGGTTTTATCAAAGCCGTGAAGCTGACTTCCATTGCCGGCGCATACTGGCGCGGAGATGAGAAAAACAAGCAGTTGACCCGTATTTACGGAATTACTTTTCCGAAAAACCAGGAGCTGACTGAATATCTGGAAAAAGTGGAAGAAGCAAAACGGCGTGACCACAGGAAACTGGGAAAAGAGTTGGATTTATTTACTTTTTCTCAGACTGTTGGGCAAGGATTGCCGTTGTGGCTTCCGAAAGGAGCGGCTTTGCGTGAGCGTCTGGAAAATTTTCTTAAAAAAGCGCAGCGTAAATCCGGTTACGAGCAGGTCATTACCCCGCATATCGGGAACAAAGACCTGTATGTGACTTCCGGCCACTATGCAAAATATGGAGCGGATTCATTCCAGCCGATCAGAACTCCGGATGTAAACGAAGAGTTCCTGCTGAAGCCGATGAACTGCCCGCACCACTGCGAGATATTCAAATCCAGGCCGCGTTCGTATAAAGAGCTTCCTGCCCGGTTTGCAGAATTTGGAACGGTATACCGCTACGAGCAATCAGGTGAATTGCACGGCTTGACCCGTGTTCGTGGTTTTACTCAGGACGACGCGCACATTTTCTGTATGCAGGAGCAGGTTAAGGACGAATTCAAAAAAGTGATCGACCTGGTCTTATATATTTTCAAAACATTGTCATTTGAAAATTTCAAGGCCCAGATTTCGCTGCGTGATCCTGAGAACCCGTCGAAATACATCGGAAGCGACGAAAACTGGGAGAAAGCCGAAGCAGCGATCATTGAAGCGGCGGCTGAGAAAGGATTACCTACTGTGGTGGAGTGCGGAGAAGCAGCATTTTACGGTCCGAAACTGGACTTCATGGTACAGGATGCGCTGGGGCGCGAGTGGCAATTGGGTACGATCCAGGTGGATTACAACCTGCCGGAGCGTTTTGAGCTGGAATACATCGGTTCTGATAACCAAAAGCACCGCCCGGTAATGATCCACAGAGCGCCATTCGGATCGATGGAACGTTTTGTAGCGGTGTTGCTGGAGCATTGTGCCGGCGATTTTCCTTTATGGCTGACAGGCAGCCAGTTTGTCATTCTTCCGATTTCGGAAAAATACAACGCTTACGCAGAAAAAGTTTCAGAATTCCTAAATAATTCCGATATTCGCGGTTCCGTTGATGACCGAAATGAAAAAATCGGGAAGAAAATACGTGAGGCAGAGCTTAACAAAGTGCCGTTTATGCTGGTCGTTGGTGAACAGGAAGAAGCAAACCAGCAGGTTTCCGTCCGCCAGCGAAAAGAAGGTGACTTGGGAGCTATGAGTATGGAAGATTTTAAGAGTCTGGTTGAAAAATTGGTAGAACAGGAACTTGTATTTAACGTATAGTTTTAATTATTGAATGAGTAAATTAAGAGGTGGAAAACCGGTTCGTCAGGAACCAAAAGAGGAACACAGGATCAACGAAAAGATCATTGCTCCTCAGATACGATTGATCGTAGAAGGTGAAGAGCCTAAAGTAATGAGCGTAAGAGAAGCCTTGGTTTTGGCAGAGCAGGAAGAGTTGGATCTGGTAGAGATTTCTCCCAATGCTGTTCCGCCGGTTTGTAAAATCATGGACTATCGTAAGTTCTTGTACAACCAGAAAAGAAAACAAAAAGAGCTCAAAGCGAAGCAAAGTAAGATCGTCATCAAAGAAATCCGTTTCGGACCGAATACGGATGATCACGATTTCAACTTCAAGCTGGAGCATGCTAAAAAGTTCCTGGAAGAAGGAAGTAAAGTGAAAGCTTACGTGTTTTTCCGTGGACGTACGATCGTGTTTAAAGACAGGGGAGAAATCCTGTTATTGAAATTTGCGCAGGAGCTGGCTGATCTGGGAGTGCTGGAACAAATGCCGAAGCTGGAAGGAAAGCGCATGACAATCATGATCAACCCGAAGAAAAAATAAATTTTGAATACTGAATTTTGAATTACCATAATTCAACTCAACATTCAGTATTCTTTAAAAGAAGCTATATAGAGATAATTTAAAAATTGAAGAGAGATGCCAAAAATGAAGACTAAATCCAGTGCGAAGAAGAGATTCACAGTCACTGGAAGCGGTAAAATCAAAAGAAAACACGCATTCAAAAGTCACATTCTGACAAAGAAATCGACTAAAAGAAAGCGTAACCTGACTTATGCAGGATTGGTTCACCCATCTGACGAGTCAAATGTAAAATTACAATTGGGATTGAAATAATCAATTCCCAGGTTTATTAATTGTTTAACCCGGTAATGAGTAACTAAGTCGTTTGAAACAACAACGCACTCCTTATCAAAAAACTTGAAATTATGCCAAGATCAGTAAATCATGTTGCTTCAAGAGCACGTCGTAAGAATGTGTTGAAGCTTGCCAAAGGTTACTTTGGACGCAGAAAAAATGTTTGGACAGTAGCAAAGAACGCCGTTGAAAAAGGGTTGGGATATGCGTACGTCGGACGTAAACAAAAGAAAAGAAACTTCCGTTCATTGTGGATCGCGCGTATCAACGCAGGTGCACGCCAGCACGGAATGAGCTATTCTCAATTCATGGGAGCTGTTAACAAAAGTGGAATTGAGCTGAACCGTAAAGTTCTTGCTGATTTAGCTATGAACCACCCGGAAGCATTCAAAGCTGTAGTTAGCGCTGTAAAAAAATAAGTAAATAATCTTCTCTGTATAGCAAAAGTCCTTCGGATCCCGAAGGACTTTTTTTATTGATACTATCCTGAATGAAAATACCGGGGGACATGATTTCCCGGTTGGAACGGACTATATAGCATAAAAAACGGGAACCAATCGGTTCCCGTTTTCCAGTTTCATTTAAAAACAGTCTTCTTATTTTTTTATCAGTTTCTGAACAGTTGAGCTGTTATTTGAATATACTGTTACATAATAAACTCCCGCAGGTAATTTGCTGACATCAATCGAATTGTTGGATTGATTGAATTCCGCAGCTGCTATACGACCGTTTAAGTCGCGCACCTCTGCATTGTCAATCTGCTGGTCATGTTTCAGGGAAACCAGATCCTGAGCAGGATTCGGATGCATCACAAGTACACCGGCAGCATTGTCTGAAAGCCCTAGCGCATTGGTAGCATAGTACCCTACCGTTTGTACATTTCCCATCATGTTGATGTTCTGAACAACAGCCAGCTCACAGTGAAATCCTGCTTGGATCCATGTGTACATATCAATGGTACCTGTAAGTGATTGCCCCATGTAGGTATCTGTACTGGTATGAACAGAATGGATACGCAATACATTCGTATAGGTCCCGGAAGGAGTGATCAGCGTTCCATACCCATCTACCTCAGACGTTACAGATCCTGTGCGTGAGAATGTAACTCCGCTGCTGACAATAGAACCATTGAAATTTTCGGTGTAGGAAGTTCCGATTGTCATTGGGAATTGATACAGCTTCTTTGCATCTGTGTAAGTGGCAGACGCCGTACTGGTAGATTCCCCGACAATTAAATAGCCCGTAGGAGTTAAATTTGGGTGCAGATTGGATTGACCCTGGTATTCAATTGTAATGGTACTTCCGGGATAGCTGGAGTTGGCAGCCAATGCATTTACAGGGATAACTGAATTTGCCGTAATGCCGGATAGGTCCCATGTCACGTCATTTCCCGCTGAACCGGGAGAAACATAGTTGCCATAGTTCAGAACAAAAGATTCTCCGACAGCAGGATAAAAATCCGATGACTGAATCGTCGGCTGGGCAATGACGCTGATTGTTGATAACAACAAAGTTGATAATAGTAAAGGTTTTTTCATATGTATAATTGATTTAAATAATTTCGCCAAAGCTAATAAAAAAAGGGCATAATACCCAGATTGAGAGGTATAAAAAGACTTTAAAAGCCTAATACATAATGACTCCTGAGCCGATCAGTTCTTCTCCCAGATAGAATGCCGCGAATTGTCCCGGGGTAATTCCTTTCTGTAATTCCCGGAACAGGATGTACAGACCATCTTCTTTTTTGTACATCGTTGCTTCCTGTAGCGGCTGGCGGTACCGGATCCTGACCTTGCAGGCAAGCGACTCACCATCGTTCAATTCATAACTGTCATTGATGTAATTGATCTCGCTGTTGTGAATGAACAAAGCGATCCTGTTCAGTCCCGGGTGTGTTTCTTCCTGCCCGGTGTAAACCGTATTCGTTTCCGTATCAATGCCGATTACGAACGAAGGATTGGGTCTGCCCCCGATGTGTAGTCCTTTTCGCTGACCGATGGTATAATAGTGCGCCCCGATGTGTTCGTGAACTTTTATTCCGTCTGTTTCTTTGTAAACAAAAGGCTGAACCAGCTGAGCAAGGTTCTCTTCTGATTTGGCAAGTGAATGGTACGCTTCAAACTGAGGCATGTCAGACGGGATTTCTATGATGTTTCCTTTCTTTTGGGCCAGTTGTTGCTGTAGAAATACCGGAAGGCTGATTTTGCCGACAAAGCATAACCCCTGTGAATCCTTTTTGTCGGCGGTGACCAGCCCGATCTCTCCCGCGATTTGCCGCACTTCTGATTTCAGTAATTCTCCGATCGGGAACAATGCCTTAGCCAATTGCTCCTGGCTCAGCTGGCATAAGAAATACGATTGATCCTTATTGGGATCCTTTCCGGCCAGCAACCCGAATGTGCCGTCTTCATGTTCTATCTTCCTGCAATAATGGCCTGTTGCCACATAATCAGCGCCCAGTTCCATTGCCGCTTTGAGAAATACATCGAATTTTATTTCGCGATTGCACAGTACATCCGGATTGGGAGTGCGTCCGGCTTCATATTCACTGAACATGTAGTCAACGATCCGTTCTTTGTATTCCTTGCTCAGATCAATGACCTGGAACGGGATACCGAGCTGCTGTGCTATCAGAAGAGCGTCGTTGGAATCATCTATCCAGGGACATTCGTCAGAAAGCGTTACCGATTCATCGTGCCAGTTGCGCATGAACATACCAATCACTTCATATCCCTGCTGGATAAGCAAATGCGCTGTTACACTTGAATCAACACCCCCGGAAAGTCCTACAACCACTCTTTTCATACTGCAAAATTACACTTTTTTAAAAGAATAATACCAATTGGTGTTACCTCAAAAAAATGGATGTTTTATTTTGAGCGTGAATTTTTTTTGTACTTTCACATGAACTCAAATCAAACGAAAATGATGAAAACGATACTCCTGTTAGCACTGCTGCTTGTGGCAGGTAACATTTCCGCCCAGAAATATTCCAAAGTGAAAATTTATGCCGACCAGGACGGGATTTCCCGGCTGGCCGGTGAAGGTGTGGCCGTTGACCACGGGATAAGAAAGCAGGGGCATTTCCTCATCACGGATCTGTCAGAGGATGACATCCAGCAGGTGGCAGACATGGATTTTCAATACGAGGTGCTGATCGATGACGTACAGAAATTTTACGTACAGCAGAATCAAACCATTTTCGCTCCGAAAAATGCGGTCTGTTCCGCATCATCTGCTTCACCGGGTGAAAGTGTGCCGGAGAACTTCCAGGTACCGTCCACCTACGGAGGGTACTTTAAATACAACGAAATGTTACAGGAACTGGACGAAATGGCTGCTTTGTATCCGCACCTTATTTCTGTAAAAGCACCGATTCATACATATTTAACCTGGGAGAACAGGCCGATTTACCACGTAAAGATTTCCAATAACCCGATGATAGACGATGGTGATCCGAAAGTGCTTTATTCAGCAGTTCACCATGCACGCGAGCCACTGAGTATGTCACAGCTGATTTACTATATGTGGTACCTGCTGGAAAATTACGATACAAACCCGGAAGTGAAATTCCTGGTTGACAATACACAGTTATTTTTCGTCCCTTGTGTAAACCCCGATGGATATATCTACAACGAGACGACAAATCCGAACGGAGGAGGAATGCACCGGAAAAACAGGAATCCCGGTATCGGTACATCCAATAAAGGAGTTGATATAAACAGGAATTATAGTTATGGCTGGGGAACAACGGGAGTGAGCACGAACCAGAACAATGATACTTATCCGGGAACTTCGGCGTTCTCAGAACCGGAAACACAGGCAATGCGCTGGCTGGTCCAGAATCACACTATTCAATCTGCTCTGAATGCGCATACATATGGTGACATGCTGTTGTTTCCGATCGGTACGACGACCGCGGAGTATGCCGACCACCACGATTATTTCCAGGGGTTATGCAATCACCTGACAGAATACAATGGGTATGAAGCCAGCAAGAGCAGCGGTTTATACCCTGCATCCGGCGATTCCGATGATTACATGTACAAAGTCGATAACGGTGTTTTGCAGAAAGACACCATTTTTGCCATGACACCTGAGATCGGGGGAAGCTTCTGGCCGGCAAGCTCGGAGATTTTACCGACCTGCCAGGAAATGGTATTCGTAAACCTGGGAGTGGCCCACATGGTTCACAAATACTATATTGTAAAAGAAGACGATCCGCTGGAAATAGAGACCATGACAGGAAGCTTTCACCACACGGTAAAACGGATGGGCAGGGAGAATGGAAGCGCAACGGTTTCGCTGGAGCCGATTCTCAATCTTGCTGCTGTTGGTTCACCTGTTACATATGATTTACAGGCACTTGAAGAGAGCGAAGGACTGATAACGTATGAGCTGAATGCCGGGATCGAATCCGGTGATTCCGTAATTTATGTACTGACAACGGATGACGGAAATTGGATCCAGCGCGATACAATCATTAAGATATATGGAGGGGGATATACGGTCGTATTTTCAGATAACGCGGATAATACGACAAACTGGACGGGCAACTGGACGACATCTTCATCCATTTACTATTCCCCTTCACAGTCATTTACAGATTCTCCGGGGAATTATCCCAATAATACAACCAGGACAACAACATATGTGGATGAGATCGATTTAACAGCGGTTGTATCGGCGAAAGCGACTTTTTACGCCAGGTGGGAGATTGAAAAAAGCTATGATTATTGCCAGTTTCAGGTATCCGTTGACGGTGGCAGTTCCTGGATCGGGCAGTGTGGTTTGTACACGAACCCGGGATCTGCTGCGAACGGGAGCATTCAGCCGACCGATGAGCCTTTGTGGGACGGAAACCGGACGGATTGGGTGCAGGAACAGATCGATCTGAGTGACTACATCGGGCAGGTGATCCAGGTAAGGTTTATGTTAAGGTCTGATGGGGGAGTAAGAGCCGATGGATTTTATTTTGACGATTTCCGGTTGCTGACAAGTGAGGAGGAGGAAGAGGAGCCGACGGAACCTGGACCGGGGGTAGGGCTTAACGAGCTGTCAGCTGGAAAATTACTGATTTATCCCAATCCTTCATCAGGAATATTCTTTATCGAAGGAGCAGGGCAGGGAGACCGGGTTGAGATCATGGACGTAAGGGGCATGGTAGTGTATCGTTCGGTTATCCAGAGTGCGGGAGAACCTTCCGGAATAGCTGCTTCATCACTTTCACCAGGATCTTATTTTGTAAGCATTTCAGGAGAGCAAATCAATTCAGTGCATCAGCTGGTGATCGGGAAATAAGCCTGAACACTCATTTATTGTCGGGAATGTTGCCGGGAGCTGGTCCGGGCACATAGTGGCCGGATCGTGAATAAATAAAGTCCTGTGGTTTATAATTAATTTTTTGTAATTGGCTCAAAAGAAGTAGCTTTGCAGAAAATTAACCATTTATATGGAAAAAACATCAGCTTCTACACACCTACTCACCGTAATACTATTGTTTTTCTATTGTGTTGCCGGCGGCTTTTCTCAAACACCTGTAACACGTATCTATACGGATCATACAGGATATTTTACCAGCTCTACAGCAGCTCCGGTTACGGTAGATGTGGCCAGCCATAATCTGCTGGCTTTCGGAACAGGATCCACGATCTGGTCAACAGGTGTAAACAATGCCACACTGACAGCAAACGGAGTGACATTCGTGCCGTTGAGTTTTTACGCGATGCCGGCTTCAGTGGGAGGGAGTAACAGTAATGCTGTGATCGGGCTGGGAAGGCAATATGGCGGATATTCCACCACACCTGCTTCAAATGGGTGTTATCCCGCAGTCAATCCCCCTTTTGGAGGAAATGTATCGGCTTACCTGACAGATGGGGTGAACGGTCTGGACCTGTCAACAGCGATCTTTAATATCGGAGGAAGCATTTTGTACACGGTTTCCATGATTGATCCCGCTTCGATCGGGGACGGAATTCCGGATATCATCGTAACGCAAACGGGAGACCTCAGCAGTTCGATCTGGGATAAATTCAGGTTTCTGAACGCATCCAATAACCTTGTAGGAACGGAGGTGGATGTCAATTTTTCAACTGTCTCAACGGTCGCCCGGCCATACTGGAAATTTTATTCTTTGGCAGGGGCCTGCGGAGCGTCTACTGTCGGAACAAGAGACCTGCGACTGTTGGCGTTTGACCTGGCAGACCTTGGTATTACGACTTCCAATTATACGAGTATCACCCGGTTTCAGCACCTGCTGACTCCCAACAGTGATGTGGCCTTTGTTGCCTACAATACTGTTTCTGCTGTTATTTTACCTGTTACTTTGCTCAGTTTTGATGCGCATTTCCAGGATGGCGAAGTGCTCATCAAATGGAAAACAGCATCTGAAGTAAATACGGATTATTTTACAATCGAAAGAAGCCCGGATGGAAAAAACTGGGATCAGATCATGAGACGGGATGCTGAGGGAAGTCCTCAAACGGGTTTGGATTATGAAGAGACGGATAAGTATCCCTTGCCGGATGTCGCTTATTACCGGCTTGTGCAGACGGATTACGACGGCAATTATTCCCATTCAGGCATCGTTGCCGTTAATGTGAAAGGAAAGCAGGTAGAATTGTTCCCGAATCCTGTTTCCGGTATTTTATCTGTCAGAGGATCGCATGTCGGCAAGGTAAAGATCATCAGCCTTATCGGGCAGGATGTTACCAGTCAGGCTACACTTGTAAACGAGAGTAAATCGTTCGTGCAGCTTGATGTAAGCTCCCTGGAGAAAGGTTATTACATCATCGAATGCCAGGGTGAAAGATATCCTGTTGTGGTACGGTAATATTATTCAAAATTCACACCTTGTTTTCTCAAAACGGACTTTACGAAGAATGCAAAGAATGCCAGGTAGGCGAAACAAGCTGCCCCGATAATAAAAGAAGACTGGATATCGAATATATCGGCCAGTTTTCCTTGTAAAGGAGGAATGATCGCTCCACCTAAGATCATCATCACCAGGAAAGCAGACCCCTGAGTCTGGAATTTGCCCAGTCCGGCTAGTGCGAGAGAAAAAATGCAGGGCCACATGATCGAGCAGAATAAGCCCCCGCTCAAAAAGGCATAAATGGAAATGGTTCCGGTCGTAAGAATGCCTGTTGTGACGGAAATAACGCCCAGTATTCCAAAAACGCCTAATGTCAGAGCCGGTTTATCTTTTGTGGTGTAAAAAGCGACGATCTGGATGATAACACAAATGAAATACCATTGAAGAGGCGCGATTTCATACCCGCACAGGTACCCGGCTCCCAGGACTACTCCAAAAGCAATCAGAGGAACAATGAACCGGAAGAGCTGTTTTTGGTATTCACTCAGTTTAAACGCGGCCACCGCTCCTGTCCAGCGCCCGATCATCAGGCTTCCCCAGTACATCGATACATAGGGCGCGATACCTGAAGCGTCCATTCCCTGTTTCCGCTGCAATAATTCACCGAGATTACTTCCTATTGCTACTTCCACGCCAACGTAAATAAAGATGGCGAGCATTCCAAGTGTCAGTTGCGGATACTGCATCGCTCCCCAGCCTGTTTTTTCTTTTGAGCCTTTCAGGTATGCGGCAAGCAGCCCGATGATCACGACCACCAGCCCGGATATCCAGCCCAGGATCCTGATCTGTTCCGCCTGCTTTAAATCCGTGCTGAAATCTTTCCTGTAGCTGAAAAATACAGGAGCAAAACAGATAATGAGCAGTCCTGTGATAATCAGTAAGGTCGTTATTGCTTTTTTCTCTGATGATTTCACATTTGTTTCTTCGTCTGTCTTTCCTTCGGGAACATTCTTGGACATCCTGAAAAGCATTGCTACTCCCAAAAACAACAAGCCGACACACCCGTATAAGATAGTTACTTTATCCAGCTCAAGCGATCGGATCTGTTCAGGACTGATAGCAGTCGTCGTTCCGAATAAAGCAAGTGAAATTACCAGAGGGCCGATGGTTGTCCCGAAGCTGTTCACTGCTCCTCCCAATGTGATACGGGTGCTCCCCGTTCGTTCCTCTCCAAGTATGATCATAAACGGGTTGGCAGATGTCTGCTGCAATGAAAAACCAAGCGCAACGATAAACAATCCGAACAGCATCCCGGAAAATACGTTATTGTATACGGACAAAATCATTGCTCCTGCGCCAATAGCGGAAAAAAGCAGTCCGATGACGATTGTCTTTTTGTATCCCCATGAACCGACAAGGTCTTTTCCCCTGGAAGAGCTGATTAAAAACAATGCAAGGGCACCCAGATAATAAGCGCCATAGAACGCGAAATCGATTAACTGGCTTTGAAACTGATCCAATCCAAAGTATTCTTTGCAAAAAGGGATGAAGATCGTGTTTCCGGATGCTATGAACCCCCAGAAGAAAAACACGGTTGTGAGTGTAGTAAGCGCGCTGTAATTTGTCTCCTGACTGGTTGTGCTTCCGGGTGCCTGATTCAACAGCTGGTCATCTATCGTTTCCATAAAATAAGGTAATATTTGCGATGAAAATACAAAGCATTGGGAAACCGGCAATACGAAATGAAATTTATTTACTGCAACGGAATTGTTCATATCGCTATATCGCAATATTGCGATATGGCATTTTTGCGCTTTCCTGCTTTAGTGAAAGATAATTACAGGTTAAGCGCAAACAAAAAAGGGAATCCTGACAGGATTCCCTTAGTATGTGTCAATGGCTATAATTAATTTGCAGACATTGAAAACGTTTTTTTGGTTGTGCTGGATGAGGTTGTTGTAGATCCTCCGGAAGTTACAGCATCTGTCGTTCCTCCTGTGAATTCAAAAGCAAGCGCTTTTTTGGTTGATTCAGTAATGACAAAAATTTCAGAAACTTCACCATCCTGGTATGTATTTACCGTTGTTTCAGTGTCTGTATTTCCTGCGTAAGTGGTAGATTCTACAGTTTTACTGTTCAGTGTATTGAAAACGATACGCTCATTTTTCTTGAATTCGCCCACACCTGCAAAGAAATCCCAGTTTCCGGATTCAGTGATGGAAGTAGTGATTGTCATTGTATTACCCAGAACTGTCTCTGTAAATGTATAAGACAACACTCTTTCCCATGTTCCGTCTTTTTTGATCGTCCATTTTGACTCATTTATAGTTCCGGTAGAAGTGCTTGTTGTTCCACCGTTCACACTGGTGTTTGTAATCGTTGTTCCGGAGATTTTTTGAGTGTTGGTTGAAGTGCTCCCTCCGCTTGTATTTGTTGTTACATGCTCAGAAGAATCAATTTTCCACTCATTGTCCAGTTTACCTTTAGAAGATTTTCCGCAAGATACCATCGTTCCGGTAGCAAAAGTTGCAACAGCAACAAAAAACAATAATTTTTTCATTTTCATTTAGAATTAATAAGTGTTATGTTTAATGATGCCGCAAATATATATTAAGTGTAAGAATGTCAGCCTCTTTTATTAAAAATTAACAATTTATTTTTTTGCCGTATAGACACTTTACTTTCCGTCAGGCGGCAGATGATGAGAAAATGCCGGGGAATTATACGCTTTCAGGAAATGGTTATTCTGTACCGTATGCGGTCATATCCAGGAAAAATTCCTTCCCGGTACTGATGTTCGTGACATCGAAATTTGAAATATCAAGATGCTGATAGTGTTTTTTTACAAGCCCGATTTTTTTAGCATATACTTCGTGCTTTTTCCGCCATTGGATGAGGTTGAAAACATCTTCCTGTACAACCTTTACGGTTGAATCCATCTGAATCCCGTTTAAGCTCAGCGGAGCATGGATGTCCTCGTATGAGTATTCCATTTTTCCGTTTGTATTGTAAGCATTTCCATCCCAGGTTTTATAGGTTGCGGGAGCAAAGACAAGTTTTACGATCCGCTCATTTTCCTCGACCAATTCTCCGCTGTTGTCTGCAATGATCATGAACCATACATCCGACAGGCTCCAGCTTTCGGATGGAGAGGTGCGCTTGTACCGGAAGTATTTGTGGCCGATCCTTCCCGAATTGTCATGCACGGTATCACCGATGACGGTTTTGAGTTGATAACTGACCGTATCGCTTGTTCCGTTCGACAGATGGGAAATTTCCAGGGCATCGTATACCACATAGCGTCCTTGTTCCATGCCGAAATAATCATAATGCAGGTTGATTTTCGTATCTTCCTTTTTCTTGCAGGAAAATACAAGTGAGGCAATTAAGATGACCAGTGTAAAACGAAACATAGTGTAAATCTAACGATTATTTTACTTCATATACATATCCAAGCTGATTTATTTCCCGTTGGAAACCAGTTCCGTAATCGGTTTTCCTTTGGAAGTCGGCATATCAATAGACATGATGTGCGCAATGGTAGCGGGAATGTCGATCATTTCGTATTCTGCGTCCACAATCTTTCCTTTTTCAAAGTCAGGTCCGATCGCCAGCAGACTGATGTGCCTGCATCCTTCACAACTGCATCCATGGCTTTCAAAACCATTTTTTTTACCATCCAGGTGGCGGCCGTGATCATTGGTGATGTAAATCGCCGTTTTGTCTTTGAGCTCGGGGTCACTTTGAATGGTTTTCCACAGATCATGTGTATAGACGTCCAGTTCTTTTATTGCGTTCGTATACCTCTCCCAGTTCCCCTGGTGTGCCCAGGCATCGATATCCAGCAGATTGATAATGGCAATTTCAGGCTTGTACTCCAGGATGATATCCCTGAAGATAGGGTACATCATTCTGTCGCCGGGATAGCCTGTTCCTGATCCGTTGAGCCCGCTGTAGGTGGATGGCATATAAGTATTCCACCACTTTTTGTTCTTCGTATTTGCAAGCATTTGCAGCTTACCTTTGCTGGTCAGTATCCACGCTTTTCGTTTGTCCTGGTTCTTCTGTTTCAGGTAATATTGAAAAATGCTCGGATTTTTCGGGAGCTGCTTCCCGATATTCGAAAGACGCTGGTACGTGCCGGTACAGAGTGCGGAGTGGCCGGAATTGGTCAGGGTAACACCATTGTTCCGGAAGTTTGTAAAGAAAGTACCTTCTTTTTTCAGGATGTTCGCCTGGTTGGGGATCAGCTGATGAGTAGTGTCACCCCACGTTTCAGACCACCTGGGGCCATCCAGCACCAGGATAATATGGTATTTTGTCTTATATTTTTCAGGAGTATCAGACTGATTGGAATAAGTGGCAGGTTCATCCGGTATCCAGCTACCCATTAAGGGGAACAGTAGAATAATGATGAACTTAAAATAATGCTGTTTCATGGTGTAAAAATAATCTTTTTATCGTTCGTTTTTGTTTTTTTATATTGACATCTAATCGTTAACTTTACACAGCAAAATAAACGAGGTTGAAAAATCCCAAAAAGATCATTACCGTAATAGGAGCAAGGCCGCAGATCATTAAGGCGTCTGCAATAAGCAGAGCCATACAAACGACATTTCCGGAACAGCTGCAGGAAGTGATCGTACATACAGGACAGCACTACGACGAAAACATGTCAGCGCTGTTCTTTGAGGAGCTGCACATTCCCCAGCCGGGGTATAATCTGAATATAGGGAGCGGGCTGCACGGAGCTCAGACAGGTAAAATGCTGGAAGGGCTGGAGCAGATCTTCATTGCGGAACGGCCGGATGCGGTGATTGTTTACGGAGATACCAATTCAACCATCGCCGGAGCGCTGGCAGCCGTGAAGCTGCACATTCCCGTTGTACATATTGAAGCAGGGCTGAGAAGTTTTAACAAAAGCATGCCGGAGGAGATCAACCGCATTGCCTGCGATCACATGAGCACCCTGTTGTTTACTCCGACCAGGACAGGGTTGGAGAACCTGGAAAAGGAAGGTTTTTCTGTGGAAGGAACCGGGCCCGGTTCCGCCGACAACCCGGCAGTTTATCAGTGTGGCGATATCATGTACGATAACAGCCTGTATTTTTCAACTATTTCGGACGAAAGGTCATCGGTCTTGACGGATTTGAACCTGAAACCGGGTGATTTTGTCCTGTGTACGATTCACCGGGATGCCAATACGGATCATGCAGAAAAGCTGGGATCCATTTTTGAGGCGTTGCTGGAAATTCAGCAATTGTCGGGGAAAAAGATCGTTCTTCCCCTTCACCCGCGTACCAAAGGGAAACTCAATGAGGTAAAAGAAGAAACGCTTCAAAGGATCAGGGAAAATGCTTCTATTGTCATGACTGATCCGGTGGGATTCCTGGACGTGATTGCCCTGGAAAAGAACGCCTCGATGATCATTACGGACAGCGGAGGCCTGCAGAAAGAAGCTTATTTCTTTCGTAAGCCATGCATCATACTCCGCCCCCAGACAGAATGGGTGGAAATTGTGGAGAATGGAAATGCACTGCTGGCCGATGCCGATAAGACAAAAATAGTTGCAGCCTATAACCGGTTGATTCAAAAGGACGATTTTACTTTCCCTGCGTTTTACGGGGATGGAAGAGCGGCTTTTTTTATTTGTGAAAAATTAGTGAATGATTTAAAGTGATGCTGTACATTTACGTTGACCAGATATCAGACAGGTGCCTTTATACCTTTGATTTTATTCTCGCTGAGAATGATGTCCCTTACCGGTTGACGAATGATGTGCAGTTCTTTGAGCAGGCTGTTGGTGGAAAGCTGAATTATTCCGAGCGCTACCTGGAAGGAATTGAACAATTGATTCCGTCAGCTTTGTTGTTTGAGGAAACGGTCGCAGACCATACAATCGGTATTTCCGATTATCTGGGAGAGCCATGCCTGTCTGTTGACGGATGCGTGGACCCGTTTGCTGCAACGTTTTTCGTGCTTTCAAGGATGGAAGAATACCAGAGTGTAACTTCGAGGGATGAGCACAACCGTTTTCATCCTAACAGCAGTGTGTTGTATAAATACGGCCTGCTGGACAAGCTGGTATGTGACAGGTGGAGTAAAAAAATCATTGACTACCTGCATGAAAAAGGAATTGTGGACACTGCGTATTCTCCGCACGAACTGGTCATTCATCCGACGTTCGATATCGACAATACCTATGCCTATCTGCAAAAAGAAGGCGTGAGACACCTGCTTTCTGTTTCAAAAGATTTTCTTACAGCGAACCGTGCAAGAAGGTCAGAACGGAAAGCCGTGCTTTCAGGAGCAAAAAAAGATCCGTACGATACGTTTGACGATATCCTGGAAATAGCAGGAAACTATCCGGTGAACCTGTTCTGGCTGCTGGGCAATTATGCGCAATACGACAGGAATGTTTCGTACAGCGATCCCCGCCATCACCGTTTGATCCGGAAAATGGCGGAAAAATGTACGGTGGGAATACATCCCAGCTACCTGTCCAATTCAATGCCGAATCAGCTGAAAGATGAAATTGACCGTTTGGCCGGGATCCTGGACGAGCCGGTGCGCCATTCACGGCAGCACTTTTTAAAGCTGGAGCTGCCGGGAACCTATCACCAGCTGATCGGTGCCGGAATTACAGATGACTATACAATGGGATATGCTTCTGAAACAGGTTTCAGGGCAGGAACATTACGACCGTTCAAATGGTTCGACCTTACGAAGAACCAGATCACTGAATTGACTGTCCATCCCTTTGCGTATATGGACGGAACATTGCTCGAATATAAAAAATGGCAGGTTGACGAAGCAAAAGCGCAGATTCTTAAACTGTACAGGGAGGCGGAAGCTTTCGGAGGTGATTTTTGTTTTCTCTGGCACAATGAAACCATCGGCAATCATGGAAAGTGGAAAGGATGGAGGGAAGTATTGGAGTTTACGTTAAAGCTGGGAAATGAAAAAATGGTTTAATCTTTAAAATAAAAACAGTTATGAATAAAAAAATAGTACTGACGGGAGCCTTTTTACTGGCGCTTGCAATTATCCTGGGAGCGTTCGGAGCTCATGGATTGAAAACGATCGTTTCAGCGGAAAAAGTGGAAAGTTTTGAAACGGGAGTGAGGTACCAGTTCTACTCAGCCTTCAGCTTGTTGATTCTCGGGTTGAATGCCGGTAAGTTCAGCTTTTCGCTGAATCCGGTGTATATCCTGTTGTTGACCGGGACGTTTTTCTTCTCGTTTTCAATTTATTTTTTGAGTTTGCAGGAATACTGGAATACCAGCTTATCTTTCCTGGGACCTGTCACACCCATCGGGGGAGTGCTGATGATTGCTGCCTGGCTGGTATTTGCTGTTAAGCTGATGCAGGGAACGGGCGCAGAACACACCACCCTGGACCAATAATTCTTATTATGAAAGTAGTCGTTATCGGAGGTTCCGGCGCGACCGGTAAATGCCTGGTAGAAGAATTACTGGCAAATAGTACCGTGTCGGAGGTTACTGCTCTCCTGCGGAAGAAGGTGTTTCCGGATCATCCCAAATTAAGACAGGTAATTGTGGATTTTGACCGTCTGGAAGCATACAGGCAGGAAATTGCGGGAGATGTCGCCTTTTCATGCCTGGGAACTACCTTGAAAGCCGCAGGGAGTAAAGATGCGCAGTGGAAAATCGATTACGATTATCAACTGAAATTCGCTGAGCTTGCGAAAGAAAATGCAATCCCTGTCTTTGGACTTGTTTCTGCGACGAACGCCGATCCGAATGCATCCATTTTCTATTCCAGGATGAAAGGGAAACTGGAAACGTCCATCGTCCGGCTTGGATTTGAGAAAACAATGATTTTCCAGCCAAGTGTGCTTATTCGCCCGGATTCTGACCGGACAGGAGAAAAGATCGCTGCTTTCATAATGAAGGGGATCAGCAGGCTGGGAATCATCCGGAATCACCGGCCGACGCATGTGCGTGACCTGGCAAAGGCAATGATCGCGGGTGTGGACCATATCCGGGATGGAGTTAAGCTGGTTAAAGTAAAAGAGATTCACCAGCTGGCAAAGCAATACTAGTCGTAGAGCCGGATTCATCCCATTAGAAAGTACCAGGCGCTATAAAATAGCCATATCGCAATATTGCGATATGGCGAAAAGGCTGTAAAATCCTGCACATTTATTATTTTTACGGTCAAACGACTTTTAACGAAGCCAATTCAACAGTATGACACAATTTAAAAATATCCTTTCTCTGGCAATGATCGTTTTGTCAGTGGCGAGCACGTTCGGACAAAAGAAGATAATTGATCACCAGGCCTTTGATGGCTGGAAAACACTGAAAAATGAACAGATCTCTCCCAGCGGGAAATACATTACCTACGAAATTCAGCCGCATAAAGGAGATACTTATCTGTATTGGTACAATACGGAAACAGGGATATTAGATTCTGTACTGAGGGCGAAAAACGCGAGCTTTTCCGAAAAAGAAGATTACCTGATTTACATAATTGAAGCAGGATACGATACATTGAGAAAAGTGGAATTGGATAAAATAGACAAAAAGAAATGGCCCAAAGATTCATTGGCTGTGTACTCATTATCCAAAGGAGAAACGGAAAAAATAGCGCATGTGAAAACGCATAAAGTGGGTGAAAAGCATCCCTGGCTGAGCTATCTGGAGCACGACAATGTCATTAAGGAAGACAAAAAAGCAGACGAATCAAAAGCATCCAAAAAGAAGAAGAAAAAGAAAGTAAAAAAAGGAAAAGAGGATCCGAAAAAGGAAAAAGAACCGAAATCGGATGGAAAAGTTCTTCGTCTGTGGAACCTGGAAGACGGGAAAAAGTATGCATTTAAGAATGTAACCGATTACTCCGTTTCCGAAAAAGGAGAAGTACTGACCTATGTGCAGCACGCGAATGACACCTGTACCGTGCATGTGCTGAACCTGAAAACCGATAAGTCATCGGTTATTGACAGAAAGTTTACGGGAGTCGATGGGATTACCTATGATAAAGCAGCGAAACGAATGGTGTTCCTGGGTGCGCAGGATACTACCAAGACAAAAGTATATGAATTATTTCTTTACGACCTGGAAAATAACCGGCTTTCCTGCCTGATTGACACGACTTCCGAAACCATCCCAAAAGAATGGACGGTGGTAAAAAACAGGAAGCCACGTTTCTCGGATGTTCATAACCAGCTGTATTTTGGCGTATTTGATATCCCCGTGCAGGAACCCAAAGATACGCTGACGGAAAGTGAAAAGCCGAAATTTGATTTATGGCATTACAACGAGCCGGTTTTACATACACAGCAGCTTTCAAGTGTAAAAAGGGATGTGAACAAGGCATATTGGTATTCCTATGATTTTACAACGGGTAAAATTACAGGACTGGAAAACGATACGCTATCCATTCAGCCTGATTTTTATGAATTGAAAGAAACTGTCCTGGCAAGCAATAAGCGCCCTTACGAATTGGAATATATGTGGGACATTTCAGGAAAAAGAGACTATTACCAGGTCAATGTAAGAACGGGAGAGAGCAAGCTGATTAAAAAAGGCGTTACCAGTGCTGTAAACTTATCCAGGAAAGGAGACAAATTCGTTTATTTCAATCATGAGAACGGCCAGTATTATGCCATTGACCTTTCTGATAACAAGGAGTATTGCCTGACGTGCGAAGCAAAAGGTAAAACGTGGTCGGGAGATAAGAACGGTATGCCGATGGAGGAGTTCGCTATCGGAGATCACGGATGGAACAAGGAAGGAACGCAATTGTTCCTTTCCGAAAAAAATGATTTTTATTCCTACGACTTCACCAGGAATGAACTCATTTCCCTTTCGGAGAACATCGGGGCTGAAAATAACATTGAATTCAGCGTGCGTTCGTGGAACAGGGATTCAACATTCTCGGAGCTGGATAATTTCTACCTGATCGGGCTGGATAAGACGACAAAAGGCTCACATTATTATGTGTTTGAGAATGGAAAACCTGTGAAAAAAGGATATTGGGACGCGAAGATCACGTCCATGAAAAAAGCGAAGAATGCTTCTGTCTATACCATTCGCAAGCAGACAGTAAAAGAGTATCCTGACCTGAATTTCTGGAAGGACAGTGTAAAATACATCAGGCAGATTTCCAATACGAACCCGCAGCAAAGCGAATACAACTGGGCAACTGTAGAATTGATCTCCTGGAAGACTTACAAAGGGTTGGAGCTGGAAGGATTGGTTTACAAACCGGAAAATTATGATCCGGGTAAGTCGTATCCTTTGCTGGTGTATTATTATGAATTGTATTCGGATGACTTGCACAATCACTATGCGCCGAGGCCTACAGCATCGATTATTTTTCCTTCGGAGTACGCATCTGCAGGTTATCTGGTGTTCATTCCGGACATTCGTTACGAACCAGGTTACCCTGCCAGAAGTGCGTATGACTGTATTATGAGCGGAACAGATGCTGTTTTGAAAAAATATCCGAACATTGATTCTACCCGGATGGGATTGCAGGGACAAAGCTGGGGAGGTTACCAGACCGCCCAGTTAGTCACGATGACAAACCGGTATAAAGCCGCGATGGCAGGTGCCCCGGTCGGTAACATGTTCTCCGCGTTTGGTGGAATCCGTTGGTCAACAGGAATGAGCCGCCAGTTTCAGTATGAGAAAACACAAAGCAGGATCGGGAAAACAATGTGGGAAGCACCGGAATTATACATTGAGAACTCGCCTGTTTTCCACTTGCCAAAGGTGGAGACACCTTTACTGATCATGCACAACGACGAGGATGGAGCAGTGCCGTGGTACCAGGGAATCGAAATTTTTACAGGAATGCGCCGTCTCGGAAAACCGTGCTGGTTGCTGAACTACAATGGAGATGAGCACAATTTGATGAAGATGGCGAACCGTAGAGACCTGAGCATCCGGATGCGGCAGTTTTTTGACCATTATCTGCAAAACCAACCTGCCCCCCGCTGGCTGACAGAGGGGATCCCTGCGGTGAAAAAAGGAAAAGAACTGCGTTATGAACTGGATCAGAATTAGTCTTGTCCTGGTCGTTTTGGGAATTATTTTCTTAAGCCTGAAACCACCGACAGGCGGGGTGGAAATTAAAGTAAACGACAAGATCGGCCATCTGCTGGCCTATTGTGTTCTGGTTGTGAATGCAGGTCTGCTCGTTTCCAGGGACAAATGGGTGCTCATTGCCATTTCAGCGTTTGTATTCAGTGCTTTACTGGAATACCTGCAAGGGTTTGTTCCGGGGAGAACCGTTGACTGGAGAGACCTGGTGGCAAACGCAGCCGGTGTTGTTATTGGTTTGTTGGTTGTGTTCTTTTTCAAAGAGAAAATCCTGGATTTATTGAGGAAAATGAGAGTGATTTCACATTAAAATAGTCATATCGCAATAGTGCGATATGACAGAATGATAAGACAATACCTTAAAACGATTGGAGAAAGTAAACAGTTCAAAGCGATGAATGACGCCATCCATTCTACCGGTAAACACAAACAGGGCAGCACACAGCAAAAATGGAAAATGAATCGGATTTAAAAACATAAAAGATGACTCAAAACGAACAGTTAATAACCTGGAATGATTTCGAAAAAGTAGAAATCCGTGTGGGAACTATTATCAGCGCGGAAGTTTTCAAAGAAGCGCGAAAACCGGCCTATAAGATCGTTGTTGATTTCGGAGAGCTGGGGACGCGCAAAACATCTGCGCAAATTACGAAGCTGTATTCCCCGGAGGAAATTATCGGTAAACAAGTAATCGCTGTCGTCAATTTCCCGGTAAAGCAAATCGCGAATATCCAGAGTGAATGCCTGATCATGGGAGCCGTCAACGGAGATGAAGTAACTCTGCTCACCGTTGATAAACCGGCAAAGAACGGTTTAAGAATAGGATAATGGATCACAAACCTTTCTTTCCTTCCACCCAATAGGGATAAGTCTGTATGTGTTTGGTAGCTCCACCCATTGCAAGAATGATCTTCCTGAACGATTGAATGGACCTGGCATTCCCGGTAAGGTAAAAGCAAGTATGATCAATGGCTTTTCCCTGTTTCTGGAGCCACTTTTGGAGAAACGCGCCTGCATTATGTAATTGATGACGCTCGTTTTTCTCGATGTAGATACTTGAATAAATTCCTGCTTCTCCCAGCCAGTTCTTATGATCCGGGTCCAGCTCGGAAAGGCACAGTAGTTGATGCCCGTTTCTGGAGGCTTCCTGTTCCATGCACTGAAACAAGCCCAGTGACGTTTCATCCCCAAAAACAACATGGTATTGAAACTCTTTATTGTAGCTCATTTTTGATCCCGGGCCGATCATCTTCAGGTCATTTCCCACTTTTAAATCTTCCGCCCATTGGCTTCCGGGACCTTTACCGTGTAAATAAAATAACACATCACAATACCCTTTCTGAACCGAAAAAGCAGCGGGTGTATAATGCCTGTAATCTGTATCGTTCACCCTGAATTCAACGACATTGCCCGCAATAAATCCCTTTTTTACAGCTGAAAGATCACCTTCGAAACGAATGAGCTTAAGCTGTTCATGTACATATTCTGTTTTTGATACGACTACAGATTTATAGCTTCCGCTAAATGTGCTTTCCATTGCATCTCCTAGCCATTTGGGAACTCTTGGCATAATTCAGGGTATTTTTGTTTCACCTGATAAGGCGTTGCACAAAGTTACTCCTGTAATAAAAGAGGCACAATACCGCTAAAATGGTATTTTAAGGAATTGCAAATAGATTATCAAAAATAACTGCTTTTCTGCCTGTTTAATTCGGTTTATCTGAAGCCGTGAAAGTTGGATTTTACTATTGCATTAGATAAACATACGTGTAACAGATCAGTTTTATTTATTCGCCATCATAGTAATCAACGACGTCCAGAAGTTGTTTTTCATACTTGTAAATATCATCAACACTTTCAATCTTTTCTTTGATTTCTTTTTTGTTTTTATCGAACAAGCTGATGTATTTTACACCTCCATTCAGATGGAGCCGTGTTATCGGCTTTCTGTTATTGTCATCAAGAAGGATTCCGAAATAAGATTGAGTATCACGCGAAACAATTCTTTCCTTTATAATTTTTCTTCGCAAAATCGCAACAACTATATTAAATCCTTCCATTTCTTCTTCGGTTGTTGTGATTTTAGAATCTTCAATATCTTCCGTTTTGATTTCTTCTTGCTTCTGTTTTTCCTGTTCTTTGCTTAGAGCTGAATTTAACCGGTCACTAATTCTTTCGCTGATATACTGACTAAACGCTTTTTGAGTAATTTCCCTGAACTCTTCCAGGACATTTGCAGTTAATTTTCCCGAATAAATCTGTTTCGCAAAATGTTTAACAAATTCATTGCTTGGTTCTGTAATCTCTTTTTCGATCAATTGTTTTAATTCGCTTGTATATTTTAAAACACTTGCATTTCCAATGATTTTATTGACATCAAAATTTGATTTGTGAAATTTTTCAATTTCCTGGATAATGTTCCCCTTCAGTTTTGTGATGTCGAACTCAAGAAATGGTTTTTCATCCATTTTATTTGGTTCAACCAGGTCAGTATAGAACTTATAAGTAATTCCGTTCGTCAGTAAAGCAAAACGTGTTTTTGTAGTATGAAAATATCTGAAAAGCTGGGAAGAATTGTATACATTTAATTCTGAATTCCAGTGTTTGCATTCAATGATCAATATAGGTTCTCCATTCTGAAAAATGGCGTAATCTACTTTCTCACCCTTTTTTAATCCCAGGTCTGCGGTAAATTCAGGGACAACTTCAGTTGGATTGAAGGTATCATATCCCAGAATATTAATAAAAGGTAAGACGAATGCATGCTTTGTGCTTTCTTCAGTCTCAATAAGATTTTTCAGACTCTCGACTTTTTCTGCAAGTCCTTTAAATTGGCTGGTTAGTTCCATAGTCATTTTTTGTAGTTAATGTTTATAAATGGTGCATGTCTATAGATTCAGTGAAGTTATTTATCAGTGTCTTTTTCTGTCATTTCTTCAGGTGATCTTTTAACGGTAGCTTTTGCAAAAGTATAAAAATCTGTAACATACGAAAGATCAGAACGTAAAAGTGATGTTTTATTTTTGATATACCGGTAAAAAAGACGGGTGTAACAAATGCAACGTTTAAAATCAAAGTGTATCGGTCCAATATTCAAATGATGCGGATAGGTGGGCAAAAATCAAACTCTCAGCTTATATTTTTAGTCCGATTCGTATCATTTTCCGCAATGATCTTGTGTTTAATAATGATACCTGCAGGCAACAATTAATAAAACATCGTCTTTAAATGAATAAACCAACCGGTGTTCTCCGTCAATTCTTCTTGACCAATAACCTTGTAGATCGTGTTTCAGTGATTCCGGCTTACCGATTCCGTCAAACGGATTACGTAAAGTTGCCTTAATCAGTTCGTTTATCCGTTTCAGTTTTTTCTTATCTGCCGACTGCCAATAAAGGTAATCGTTCCAGGCAGTGAGTGTCCAGGTAATTTTCATTCTTCAATCAGATCGTGGGGATCAGTTTTACTGTCTTTCGCTTCCTCCAGAGATTTCATAAGAATTTCCCTGTTCTTTCCGGAAAGTAAATATGCTGTTTCTTTCAGTGAATTATACTCATCCAACGAAACCAATATCAAATCTTTGTTGTCTTTTCTTTTGATGATCAATTCTTCCACATCATTGACCACTAAGTCCAGCCATTTTTTTAAATTCAATCGTAAATCTGAATAGTTGACTACTTTCATACGGACATATTTTACACAAAAGTACAGAAAAATAACTTATTTACGTACTTTTTTAATGCTCTTTTTGCAATCTTAAAATTAACACTGCAATTCTCCTGTCAAATCGGCTCAATGACTATCTTTGCTCCTATGTGCGGAATTGCAGGATTTATTGATTTTCAGCGGAATTCGTCATTTGATATGCTGAAAAGAATGACCGACACACTCCATCACCGGGGCCCGGACGGAGCGGGATATGAATTGTTTGAAACAGAAACCGCACAGGTAGGGCTGGGACACAGGCGGCTGGCTATTCTGGATTTAACCGAACAGGGAAAACAGCCGATGCAATTCCTGGATTCCTGGATCACCTTTAATGGTGAGATCTATAATTTCAGCGAGATAAAAACAGAGCTGGCTGTTCTTGGTCATTCCTTTCACAGTGAATCGGATACGGAAGTGATCCTTCATGCTTACCGGCAGTGGGGAAAAGACTGCCTGGAACGTTTTATCGGCATGTTTGCTTTTGTGATTTATGATTCGCAGAAAAATGAAGTTTTTATTGCAAGAGACCGGACAGGAATAAAACCTTTACATTATTATTATCACGATGGATTATTTCTCTTTGCATCAGAATTAAAAGCATTTCATGAGCATCCGGACTTTCGAAAGGAAATCAATCCGGGCGCTGTCGCTTCATTTATGCAATATGGAAATGTTCCGGGAAGTGAGAGTATTTTTGAAAACTGCGCCAAATTATTACCGGGGCATTATGCAGTTATGAATTTGTCAAATCGTCCCGATAGTTATCGGGATGTAGCGATATCGCGCTATTGGAATGTGTACGATTTCTACAACAAGCCCAAGCTATCGGTTTCGTTTGAAGAAGCAAAAGCAGAAACGGAAAAGCTGATCAGGTCTGCCTGCAATTACCGGATGATTGCCGATGTTCCTGTGGGAGTTTTTCTCAGCGGAGGCTATGACAGTACCACTACCACTGCTTTGTTGCAGCAGGACCGCTCCCAAAAATTAAGGACCTATACCATTGGCGTCCCCGATATCGGTTTGAACGAAGCTCCGTATGCGGAAGATATTGCCAGGCACCTGGGAACGGACCATACAACGTATATGTGTACTGAAAAAGAGGCGCTGGAATGCATTGTTCAGCTGCCGTTTTTTTACGATGAACCGTTTGCCGACAGCAGCGCTATCCCTACGCACCTGGTAAGCAGGATCGCCCGGAAAGATGTAACCGTCGCTTTAAGTGCCGATGGGGGAGATGAGGTGTTTGCAGGTTACAACCGGTACGATTACCTGATACGTTACGGGAAAAAAATCAATTCTATCCCTTCATTTGCAAGAAAAGCAGCAGCGGGCATGATGAATGTTGTTCCTTCGGAATACATTCCTGTTCTTAAACATAAATACAACTTTCATAACCGTTATGAAAAGTTGAAGGGGATATTGAAAAATCCTTCTTCTGAACAGATTATGCTCAGTTTGAGTCAACAATTTACAGACAAGCAACTGCAAAAACTGATGGTGCAGAAAACAGTACTTGCTTCTTCAGCTTATGCGGGTAAGGAATTACAAAAAGCATTTTATTCGCCGCTTTCATACATGATGGCAATTGATTACCAGACCTACCTGGTAGATGACATTCTTCAAAAGGTGGACCGCGCGACAATGTCCGTAAGCCTGGAAGGGCGGGAACCACTGCTGGACCACCGGATCATTGAATGGGCAGCGCAGCTCCCGGATGAATTTAAATACCACAAGGGTGTCAAAAAATACATGCTCCGTGAAATTGCGCATCAGTACATCCCTGAAAAATTGCTGAACCGCCCGAAAATGGGATTTGCCATCCCCATCGCCAAATGGCTGACCAATGAATTGCGTCCGTTCCTGGAAACATACATCAGCGAAGAACGGATCAGGAAACAAGGATTGTTCAACTGGGAGTTTGTTTCCGGATTGAAATCAGATTTTCTCGGCGGAAAAAAAGAATTTGATGTTAAGATCTGGTACCTCCTGATGTTCCAGATGTGGTATGAAAAGTGGATGGAGTGAAAACCGTTTTATATATATCCTATGACGGAATGACCGATCCGTTGGGGCAATCTCAAGTATTGCCCTATCTGCGTGGATTGAGCAAAAAAGGATACCGGATCAGCCTGATCAGTTGTGAGAAAAAAGAACGGTTTGAATTATACCGACAAACGATTGAGCAAATCTGCAAAGAAGCAGGTATTGAATGGTACCCGCTGAATTATACCAAAAAGCCTCCTTTGCTTTCTACGATCCGGGATTTGCGCCAGATCAATAAAAAAGCAAAAGTATTACACTTACAGAAGAAGTTCGGGCTGGTTCATTGCAGAAGCTATATTTCCGCATTGGCAGGCTTGAAGCTGAAACGAAAATACGGAGTAAAGATGCTTTTTGATATGCGCGGCTTCTGGGCGGATGAGCGCATCGACGGAAATATATGGAGCTTATCGAATCCTGTGTTTAAAACGGTATATAACTATTTCAAAAAGAAAGAACAACAGTTTTTCACTCAGTCCGACCACATTGTCTCACTGACCGAAAACGGAAAACAGGAAATTCTATCGTGGAGTTTACCTTTGGTAACAACCGACAAAATCACAGTTATTCCCTGTTGCGTAGATCTGGAATTGTTCAACCCTGAAAAAATCGAAGAAACAAGACAATTTGATAAAAAAACAGCAGTGGGGTTAACTGACTCCGACTATGTTTTAGGCTATGTCGGTTCCATCGGAACGTGGTATATGTTGCCTGAAATGCTTGATTATTTCAAGGTTCTGAAGGCAAAAAAAGCAAACGCAAAATTTTTATTTGTTACGGGAGAAAATCCTGAAACTATTTATTCTGTTGCCAGTCGGAAAGGAATAGATATCGCTGATATTGTAATCACTTCTTGCCTGCACAGGGAAGTACCGTTACACCTGTCATTGTTCAACGAAGCCATTTTCTTTATCCGTCCTTCCTATTCCAAAAAAGCGTCTTCCCCGACCAAGCAGGGAGAAATCATGGCGATGGGCATTCCGCTGGTTTGCAATGCGGGTGTGGGAGATACGGATGCAATTGTTTTCAGGTACAAGGCAGGAACAGTGATCGGTGAATTCAGCAGTTCCGCTTATGAAGAAGCCGTCAGGAAAGGAATTTCGTACGACAGGAACCGAACAATGGAAGGAGCAAAAGAATACTTTTCGCTTGAGACAGGAGTGGAGCGGTATGCGGCGATTTACGAAGCGCTCATTGGATAGGTACTTGTTTTTATATGATTTGCAAATGTTTCGCTTTTTGATCGTTGGGTAATCTGAAAATCCGGCAATAACGTGTCATGCTTTCTGCCAATTCGTCACAGTTTTTGTCCTTTTCACCCGCCGTTTTCGCAAAATTGACACAAAAACCGGGAAATTTCCCGTTGGCATAATCATTGACTAACCTCTATCAAATCAAAAATTGAAAATTAATAATACAATGGGAAAAATAATAGGAATCGATTTAGGGACTACAAACTCATGTGTATCCGTAATGGAAGGAAATGAGCCGGTTGTAATCACTAACTCAGAAGGGAAAAGAACTACTCCATCTGTTGTAGGTTTTGTCGAAGGTGGAGAACGTAAGGTAGGAGATCCGGCAAAACGTCAGGCGATCACAAACCCTACGAAGACTATTTATTCGATCAAGCGTTTCATGGGGATTTCTTATGACGATGCTCAAAAAGAAATCAACCGTGTGCCATATAACGTGGTAAAAGGAGACAACAATACACCTCGTGTACAAATCGATGACAGAACATATACCGCTCAGGAAATTTCCGCGATGATCCTTCAGAAAATGAAGAAAACCGCTGAAGATTACCTCGGGCAGGAAGTAACCGAAGCTGTGATTACAGTACCTGCTTACTTTAATGACTCTCAGCGCCAGGCGACAAAAGAAGCGGGAGAAATTGCAGGTTTGACAGTGAAAAGAATCATCAACGAGCCGACAGCGGCAGCGTTGGCTTACGGTCTGGATAAGAAAGGAGTTGACCAGAAGATCGTTGTATTTGACTTCGGTGGTGGTACACATGACGTGTCTATCCTTGAACTGGGTGACGGTGTATTCGAAGTATTGTCAACAGACGGAGATACACACTTAGGAGGTGACGACGTGGATGAAGCGATCATCAACTGGCTGGCTGACGAGTTCAAAAATGACGAAGGAGTGGACTTACGCCAGGACCCGATGGCTTTACAGCGTCTGAAAGAAGCTGCGGAAAAGGCGAAGATTGAGTTGTCATCAACAACATCAACTGAAATTAACCTGCCATACATCATGCCGGTGAACGGTATTCCAAAGCACCTGGTAAGAACATTGCAACGTGCAAAATTCGAGCAACTGATCTCTGACATCGTCGAAAGAACAATCGCTCCTTGTCGTTCGGCTCTGAAGAACGCAGGTTTGTCAACAAGCGACATTGATGAGGTGATTTTAGTAGGTGGTTCTACACGTATTCCGATCATTCAGGATGCAGTAGAGCGTTTCTTCGGAAAAGCACCTTCGAAAGGAGTGAACCCGGATGAAGTGGTAGCGTTGGGTGCTGCGATCCAGGGAGGAGTACTGACAGGAGAAGTAAAAGACGTATTGTTGCTGGACGTGATTCCATTGTCACTGGGAATTGAAACAATGGGTGGCGTGTTCACGAAACTGATCGATGCGAACACTACTATCCCGACGAAGAAGTCCGAGACATTCTCTACTGCTTCTGATAACCAGCCTTCGGTGGATATTCATGTATTACAGGGAGAACGTGCGATGGCGGCAGATAACAAAACATTGGGACGATTCCAGCTGTCGGATATTCCGCCTGCGCCGAGAGGAGTTCCTCAAATTGAAGTGACATTTGACATCGATGCGAACGGAATTATGAACATTTCCGCGAAAGATAAAGGAACAGGAAAACAGCAATCCATCAAGATCGAATCTTCTTCCGGTTTGTCAGATGAAGAGATCGCACGCATGAAAGCAGATGCCGAAGCACACGCAGAAGCAGATAAAGCAAGAGCGAAAGAAGCGGAAACGATCAACAAGGCAGATTCTCTGATCTTCCAGACAGAGCGTCAGCTGAAAGAGTACGGAGATAAAATTCCGGCGGATAAGAAACAGCCGATCGAAGATGCGCTGGCTGAGCTGAAAAAGGAATTCGAAGCGAAGAATGTTGCGAACCTGGAACCGGCAATGGAAAAATTGAACAATGTATTCCAGGCTGCTTCTCAGGAGATGTATAATGCAGCAAATGCCCAGGGAGGAGATCCGGGAGCTGCTGATGCAGGAAACACAAATCCCGCGGATGAAGTGACAGATGTCGATTTCGAAGAAGTGGAGGATAAAAAATAGAACTCTGGATCCTGGAAAATCAGGTACTGTAAAAGGTCGCTCAGAAAGAGCGACCTTTTATGAATGTACGGGACTTCACGGGTAAAGACGTTTTACGGCTCCCCCTCAGAACGATTCCGGTGGAATGTTCCTGAAATATGTTTTAAACCTGTTTATTAAATTTTTTTCAAGTAAAATTATATTATCTTTATTGTGCTGATAATAAGGACAGATACACAAGAAGTGAAAGTCACCCTGAATTCTGTCTGCTTTAACAAAAAAATAGTTGATTGACATTGAAATCAACTCTACATTTGCACCGATTTAAATTAAACCAACATGGAAAAGATAGAAGTTAATGTATACCCGGATTCTGATTCTCCTAAGCTTTTTAAGAACAAGGTATTGGAATTTCTCACCAAAACGCATCCACTTGTTATTGACGCAATGTATTTAACGATCACCTATTTTCTGGTTTCGTACTTTTATTCCAATTATTCCGATTCGGTGAGCCTGATCGTCGGGTTGTTCGTGGCCGGTTTTTTTTCCTGGTCTTTCGCAGAATACATCATGCACCGGTTTTTATATCATAAGATCGAAGATGCAACTTACAACACGGGCATCCAGTATTTATTTCACGGGATTCACCACGAATATCCGAACGATAAGACACGATTGGTCCTGCCTGTTATTCCGTCATTGACGATCGCCGCGATCTTCTTCGGAATTTTCTACCTGATCATGGGGAAATACGCCTTTGTCTTCGGACCTGGATTCCTGATCGGATACTGTGCTTATATGACAGTGCATTATACGGTACACAAAGTTGCTCCTCCGAAGCGCTTCAATTTCTGGTGGACGTTCCATAACATTCATCATTATCAGCAGCACGACAGGGCATTTGGAGTTACTTCTCCGATCTGGGATATTGTTTTCGGAACCATGCCGGAAAAAGGTCGGAAAACAGTAGATGTAAAAATGAAAAAATCGGAAGAGGTTCAGTCATAAGAACATTCAGATAAAATGAAAGGCTGCCATTTCAAAATGGCAGCCTTTCTTGTTTGTATTAGGTTATTAAGAGTTAATATTCTACTGTGACAAATCCATGGCCGGATTTCTCATCTCCCATTACCCCGGTGATCTTGTACTGGAAGAAATAAACCCCTTCGGTTACAAGGTTGCCACTCCTGTCTTTTCCATTCCAGCTGAAGTTGATATCATCGCTTTCATAAACCAGGTTCCCCCATCTGTTTACGATGATCACTTCCAGTTCAGCAACATTCATGGTGTTGAAAGTAAAGAGATCGTTGATACCGTCTCCGTTCGGAGTAAAGACATTCGGGATAACAACATCCAGCGGCTGTACAGGGTCTGATACATTTATTGTTACCATTGCAGTATCGGAACAATGGTCGGAATGTGCGACCAACAGTACATTGTAAACTCCCAGGTTGTCATACGTATAAGTATACCCGTTCAAAGTAGTTGTCGAAAATGTATCAATGGATGGGAAATACCAGTCGTAGCTTGTTGCTCCGGTACTGTTATTTGTAAAGTCAACAGTCAGCGGAGCCGTACCTGTTACCGGGTTCGCATTTAATACAGCCTGTGGTGGCGGTATCAGGGTTACCGGCGCACTGGTAGCGGAGCAACCGTCTGCGTTTGTAACCGTAACAGTGATCGGCTGGCCTGTTGTTGTCTGAATACTCGGCTGCGTACTTCCGGTACTCCAGGAGTAAGAAGCATAGTTTTGCGGATTCGTCGCTAATGTAGCAACCTCTCCTTCGCAATACCAAAGTTGTCCGGTAATCACAGGAGTGATGATCACAGATTCATTGACAGTCACGATAGATACACTGTCACATCCTCCTGAAACTGCAAACGTGTCGATATAGGTTCCCGGAGCAGTAACACTATTTCCGTGAACGGTTATCGTTTCTCCCGGACACATTATCACGGTGATCGGGTATTCGGAAACGTTTGATTCACTTACATTCACAGGAACAGAAGTTCCCGTACATCCGTTTGCATCTGTTACGGTTACCGTCAATCCGCTGACTGCGGTTGTTTGTATGGTCTGTGTCGTTTCCCCGTTTGCGGACCATAAGTAAGAAGTATATCCTGATCCTGCATCCAGCTGGGCAGAGCCTCCCGGACAATAAGTGAAGTTCCCGGTGATCACAGGTGTTGGATTGGCATTTACAGTTACAGTCTCAACGCTTGAAGAAGGGCACGAACCATTTGTTGTGTATTCAACGGAATAAGTTGTTCCTGGTACGCCGTTCGATATTTCACCTGTCGTTGCATTGATCGTAGCGCCGTCAGAAGGTACCGGGTTAAATGCGAAGCTTCCTCCCGGTGTAGCGATACCGCTGGCTGTATTTACAGCACCGGCACAGAAGTCATCGAATGTGAATGAGGCATCATCCTGATCAGCAATTGTTACCGTAATTTGCTGTACAATAAAACAAGTATCGGCATTGGCATTTTCAGATCTCACCCAATAGGTTCCGGAAGCAGAAACGGTTGTGTTGGATAGTGGGTTAACATCGTTTTCCGCATCAGCCTGAGATGCATGATAAGAAAAAGTTGCCGGAACAGGAGAGGAAGGGCTCAATGTAACAGCATCTTCCAGGTCAACAGTATTCGGTTCGCATTCTGTCAGCTGAGTAACAGAAACAACAGGTACGATACACCCATTACATTGATCAACTGTAATTGCTAACGGAAAATCCTGGGTTGCACACCCTGCGACTCCGTTGGAAACAGTTAAGTTGTATGTGGTTGTATTCGGAGGGCATATATCCGTGCTGATGTTGTTCGGATTGGACAATCCTGTAGTTGGTACAGATACGCCCGTTGCAGGAGTCCAGGTCGTTGTTACCGGTCCAAAGATCGGAGGATCATCAAACGTAATGCTCCATCCCGAGAAAGCTCCGGCTCCAAAGGTAATTCCTGCAGGAGCTTCTATCTCAATAGACCATACTCCGTTTGGATCACATCCTACGAGGTTATCGAAGGGTTGATTTGGATTGTATGTTCCGCTGTAGGGCTGGCTGACACTTCCGATGTTTGTTGCTCCACCCATGACAAAACAGACATTCTGCATCCCCCCGGTCTGAGTCGAAGGCTGCAATGTTCCCTGTGGAATCAGGATGATTTCCCCGCATCCTCCCGGAGCTACCAATTTATATTCAAAATCAGCAACTGTTACAGACGAAGGAAAACCAAATGAAAAATAGTTGAACTGGTTGATACAGACTTCGGTGATCATTCCTGAGGTTAACGCACTGACATTGATCCCCTGGACATTCACATTCACGGATGCTCCGATGCTTCCTACCCCGGCACCGCCAACGCTTTCCGTCTGATTGTTCGCATATGTTTCGATCCCTCCCGGATCAATTACCTGAATAGCTGTTCCTGTAACTTCCACACATTCGCCGGGACATACAGCCGCCGGATCGGGATTGGTAATAAATGCTACATCGTAGATAGGATCCATTACCGTAACAGTAACACTTGTGCTGCAAACGTCTCCTGTTCCTGTTGTAATCTGAACGTTATAAGTTGTTGTGGTTATCGGAGATACAGGGGTAGGGTGCTGTCCTCCTGAGCTTCCTACGCCATACGAATGGTAGTAATCATCTCCGGGGTTTCCCCAGACTACTTCAGCGTTTACGTCATTCTGAACGATCTGTACGTTGTCAATCCCCCAGTGGTCATATCCAGCGCCCGAATCGGCTGTCTGGTGCCATCTGAACATTGTGTTGGATGTGATTGCCGCTTGCGGGATCTGAAAACACCAGTTATTCCAGTTCGTTAACTGACTGTCATTTCCTCCATTTGGATCGAAGTAATGGATTGTCACCCAGGTTGCACCGCCATCTGTTGAATATTGGAGGTACACGCCTTCATTCGGTTCATCCGGCCCTTCGCAAGGCGCATTTCCCCCTTGTACGGCAAATAGCAGGTCGAAACAGATGGTAACACCTGCTGTCGCTGAAGAGATGTTATAAGGAGAAGATGTCAGTGTTCGGGGTACGCTGGTATTGTTATCCATCCATGCATGGGGAGTACCGTCAACACCATTCGGAGAACAGGGATTTGAAAAGCTTGTCGCACCGGGAGTTCCACTCCACCCCGGACCGAACCCGGAATTGAAGTCTTCACTCATAACGACGGTTCCGGCACCGATTCCGAATGCCGAAAGGACAGAGCTTTGTCCGCAAAAGATCTGCGCAGGATGCGCACTGGCGTTGATCTCGCATTGTGCGAACGCAGCCGTTTTTGCACCTAAACCTAAAACAATAGCAATAAAGAGTCGTTTCATTTTCATTTCTGATTAATTCTAAGGTTCGTAATTTTAAAGTCGTTCAGAGAACGTTTGATGAGCCCTTCATTATCCTTCTTAAAAAGATAGTACACTTTGTCATATTGCTTCGCTGCATCGTACTCTGTAGATCCGTTTCCCGGAATAGTAACCTGGAAATCCTGCTCCTGGGTTGTCACGACATCACCGTATTGAACTTCGCGATTGAAGTGCAGCTCAATAGGTTCCGCAGTATGATTTTCATACTTGAAAATAAAACGTTGATGATGAATGCCGTCCGATGGGCTTTTGTGTTCAACTTCTGCGATGTAAATAGAAAATAGATCGTTTGATTCAATCTCTCCCCAATCTTGGGAAAATCCTACCATGCAAAATGGGAAAAGGAATAAGGATGAGAATAAAGTTTTCATAATTATGTCAATAATTTTTTAAGTAAAACAATAATTTAGTATTATTTCACTGTGAAAACGCACCGCTTAGAGCTGCGGTTGCATTGCAATTGACAGAATATGGTAAATTAACTAATTTGTTGATTTTTAATAAAAAAATAACATCCCTATTTCATGGAATATTCCCTGAAAACACCTTTTCTGGCTGTCTGGTAGCTGGCAAATGCAAACAGGATAAAAGCGGTCAGCAGCGATGCCAGGCTCAGTAAACTGACAGTGGTTCCCAGCGCGAGCCCCCCGTCTGCAAATATCTTATCCAGGTAGAGTTTGAAGAGGTAGAATACGATCAATCCCGCTCCTGATACCAGTCCGAAAATTTTAATAAAATAAATGAAGAATGTGCGGACAATATCTTTGGGATGATGCCCTATGCGGATCAGTGTCCGTACTTCATAGGTGTTTCGGGACATCAGTAACTGTAAATATTGAATCAGGACCAGGCAGGAAACAAAAACGGCGATCACAGAAATACCTAAAATGACAATGATCAACGTGCTGATAATGCTCTTTAACCGGCCTACCACCATTTGTGAATTCTTTGATTCCAGTCCGTGCTTTACCAGGTATTCTTCGACCAATCCGAATTCCTTTTCCTCTCCGGCGATCATGATTTGTGTGATTTTTTTATCTCCTCCCAGGGAAAAGTTGACATTGCCGTATTCCATGAATGATTGCGGGACTAAAATAGCAGGTACCTCGTTGGTAAAGCCAATGATCTTCGCGCCGAAGAATTCCTTTTTATCGCTATTGCTGATGGTAAATTTGAATTTTATTTCCATTGCCAGTTCGTCAGATACCTGGGGAATGCCGTTCGCGCTCATAAATGTGTTGAGCATCACCAGGAAGTCACGGGGAAGGATGATCGGCACGAGCGTATCACCTTCTGTCCATTTCCATTTTTCTGATTTTACGTCTAAAAACGCAGGGTCAACTGTCTGAATGAATACGTCCGAACGGAAATAAGGCACGTGCGGGTCATTTGTCTGGAAAGAAACATCAAAATTATTGGAGATGACCGGCTTGACATCGGAAATGAACTTCTCCTTCTTCATGTTTTCAATTTCGGACTCGGAAAAATCCGTTTTGGCGATCCCCAGCATTGAACCGGAGTTGACTCTTTTTTGTACGATTAAGGTATTCGGTCCCAATATCTCAGACCCTCTCCCAAATTCATTGACCTTTACCAGGTAATGGATGGAAGTGACCAGGAACGTAATTCCCAAAAAAGAACCGATAACGGCAATGAGCAATTGTCTTTGATCCTGGTTTTTAAATAAAAGATCTCTCAGCATGGTTTTACAGGTTTAATGTGTAGTCGAATGAAAACTGGTGGTCATCGCCAAGTGTGGTGAGCACAAAACCTGCTCCCAGCTCCTCTGTCCGCTTATTGATCAGTTGCAGGCACAGTTGTGTGTTTTCTGCATCCAGGTGAGAAAAAGGCTCATCCATGATCAGCCATTCGTATGGCTGGGCCAATGCCCTGATAATGGCTACACGCTGCTGTTGCCCCATGGAAAGAATGCCGCACTGCTGGTCCCATTTATCCGCGATACCCACTTCTTTCAGTTGCAGTTGGAGTTCTTCTTCGGTATAACAGTTGGTCAGGTTGTTCTTGATCAGCAGGTTTTCCCTTACGGTCAGGGATGGAAAAAGCTGGAGATCCTGGAATACAGCTGAGATCTTGTTTCTTCTCAGCTCTGTCCACTCGTCAGGAGTGAATGACCTTACATTTCGGGAGTCGTATAGAATCGTTCCGTCGTAATCATAACGCAAGCCAAGCGTGGTAAATGTGAAAGTAGATTTTCCTTTTCCGCTGGCCGCATTCAGCATGATTTTTTTACCGGGCTCAAGTACTGTTTCATTTCCCCAGATGCTGTTTTCCCCGTGTTTTATTGAAGCCAGAGGAACGGGCATTACGTTGTTCAATGTAATTTTCATACGACTCGTTTTAGCAGGATCAGGCAATTATTGTTCCAAAAAACAGCGACTGATGAATTTCAGAAGTTCTGGTCAATGAAATAAAGAAGAGAGGCAACCGCCGCACAGCCTAATTCCAGCTCTCTTTTGTTCACATTTTCAAACACATCGCTGGGAGCGTGGTGAAAATCGAAATAACGCTGGGAATCGGGAACAAACCCGAACAGCGGAATCCCTTCATAGTATTTTTTTAAAGGAGAGATGTCCACACCGCCATATCCTTTTTCGAAGATATGCAATTCATAATCTCTCAATGCAGGTTCCAGTCCTTTGAGAAAACCGATCTTGTCATCCGGGCCGTCACAATGGAAGCCTCTGGGAGCAAAACCTCCTCTGTCGCTTTCTATGGCTGCGATGTGCTCCTCTCCGTTTTCTTTGCACCATTTCGCATAATTTTCTCCGCCTTGATTTCCATTCTCTTCATTCATGAAGAATACCAGCCGTAAGGTATGGCGGGGCTTATAGTTCATTTTTTTCAGTATCCGCATTGCTTCCAGGGAATGCATCAGGCCTGCTCCGTCGTCGTGTGCGCCTTCACCTGTGTCCCAGGAATCCAGGTGCCCGCCGACGGTGATGAATTTGTTGGGGGATACACTTCCCGTCATTTCAGCGATCACATTATATGACTGGACCATGCCCCGGTCTTCACAGTTCAGTTTCATGACAAACTGCGCTTTCTGAGATGCCAGGAATGCGCTCAGCTTTTCAGCGTCGCTTGTGGAGATAGCTGCGGCAGGGATTTTTTTTACCGAATCGACATAGGTCATCACACCTGTGTGCGGATGGCCGTCAACAGGCATCCCGATCGAACGGATGATCACGGCTTTCGCTCCCAGCCTGGACGCTTCCACTGCCCCGTACCCGCGGATGGCATAGCAACCTCCGTATGCTTTGAAGGTAGAAATATCCTGCTCATTCATTGGCTGGTTGATGAACACGATTTTATTTTCTACCTGTTTCCGGCTGGCTTTTTTCAGGTCGTTCAGATGCCTGAATTCTACAACATCCGCTTCTATTGTCCCTTCTGTGGCGATGCTTCCCCCCAATGCTAAAAGATTTACCTTATGCAGCTTCTTGTCTGCTGTACGGATCCATCCTGCTTCGGTTGTTCCCCGTTTCCAGTATGGAACCATCACCGGCTGGAGATAGACCTTGTCGAACTGGTACGACTCAAACAGCTTCTTTGACCATTCAACCGCCATTTCCGCCTCTGCTGACCCGGATAAACGGGCTCCGATGTCTTTGCACAAGCTTCTCAGGTTGTTGTATGCATGTCCATCCGTAAGCGCGTGATTGTAGATCGTTCTGATGAAAGTGGAGTCGGTCTGCTGGGAATAGCCGGCACTGAAAACCAGCAAGAATAGTAACGTACGCATAATTGTATTCATTTGTGCGAATGTAGTAAAAATAGAAACGAAAGGCTACGGCAGCTCTTTTAAATTTTCCAATGCCCACCGATGGTTCTTCTTCAGTGCCAGGATCCGGAAGTAGTACCGTCTTGCTTCGGTATAATCTCCTGCCTTGTGGGCATTGTAGGCAAGGGCAGAAAGCCGGTCTATTTTTATGAGGGTGTAGTTTTCTTTTGCCAGCTTGTTTTTTTCATTGATGTGAAGTGCGGCCTGGTAATACCGTTCCGCTTTTTTCAGCTCATGCTTTTTGTGAAAGTAGATTCCTCTCGAGCATTGCCACTGACTTGACCACGGAGCGTAGAGCATGGTCGATGCTGCCAGTGCGAACGGCAAAAAAAGGAAGAGCAGCAACTGCCAGCGGATTACTCCCTGTTTCTGGCTGATTCCCATCAGGATCCCCCATAAGATCCCCCCTAATTTTGCTTCTATGGCTATCTCTTCTCCCAGCAATTCGTTGTTGATCATCATCAGGACGAGGAAGGCGAACAGCACGATCCCGAAAATGTAGATGTATTTCATCCTGAACCGTTCATCCTTGTAGGAAGTAACGAGGATAAAGGAATAAAATCCGAATAACGCACTGGAGATGCCGACCCCTGCATCATCAGTCATTGCAAGCTGGATCATTGAACCGAAAATAGAACAAACCAGTCCCAATGCTGCCATTTTGAACCACCCGATCCGTCTTTCGATGAATGCGCCAAACAGCCAGAGCCCTGCTATATTGACGAGCAAATGAAAAAAGTTGATGTGGATGAGGTTGTTGGTGATGACACCATATACGTGTCCCAGGTAGATCTGGGTAGCATAGGGAGCGCCCATCCAGTCCAGGTGTTTGATGTCGACCGTAAAGCTTCCGGAAAGAATCGCCATTGTAATATAAATCCCTGCCAGCAACACGGTGAAGAGTGTTGTAAACCAGGGAAAATATTTATGTTCTGCTGATTCAATCATAGTTGGATAAACACAAAATTAACGTATAATTTCATTCGTCAACTGTGTTTATCTTTAACTTTTTCAAAATCTTAGAAATCAGTTACCAATTGGTGTTTGTCAATTAATTTTCTCAGGTTGATCAATGCATATCTCATCCGGCCCAAAGCAGTGTTGATACTGATCTCTTCCATATCCGCAATTTCTTTGAACGACAAATCCTGGAAAATCCGCTGCTTTAAGATTTCTCTCTGGGAATCGGGCAAATGCTCGATCAGGTTCACCATCTGATGCTTTAATTCATCCAGCGCGATCTGGTCCTGGACATTCAGGTCTTCCAGCGCAAGGGTGCTGAAAATGTTGAAGTCTTCATTTTTGGAAGAGGATTCGGAAATCATCCGCACTTTGTTTGATTTGCGGAAATGATCGATCACCAGGTTGTGGGCAATACGCATTACCCAAGGGAGGAATTTCCCGTCTTCATTGTAGGATCCCAGCTTAATGGTGCGGATCACCTTAATGAAGGTTTCCTGGAAGATATCTTCAGCTAATAACTGGTCTTTTACTTTGAGATGGATGTACCGGTGGATCTTATCTTTATGACGCATAACCAATACTTCAAATGCCTTCTCGTTTCCATCAATGTAGTTTCTTACTAAGATGCTATCATCTAAATGCTTCATAGCCATAATACTCAATTTAGGTTTTGAATTCCTTAAAAATTCTTCAACAGTTTTACAGAGTATAAATTTGCTATAGGCGCTATTATTTTATAGTTATACGAGTCGCTAAGTTAATTCAAATTTTTGAAAGCAAGTAAAAAAATGTGAAAAAATGTGAAAATAAAAGTTAGATTAGGCTAACTATTTTATATTTTTGCACGAACTTAAATTCATCTTTATGCAGGCGATTTATGATTTTCTGGGAGGAATACATCCGGTATGGGCGGCGTTGCTGGCGACAACATTTACATGGCTGCTGACTGCTTTGGGTGCCTCCCTGGTGTTTTTTTTCAAGTCGGTTAACCGGGGAGTGCTGGATGCCATGCTGGGATTTACCGGAGGTGTGATGATCGCTGCAAGTTTCTGGTCTTTACTGAGCCCCGCCATAGAGCTGTCGGAAGAAATGTATTCCGATTCGTTAAAATGGATGCCTGCAGCAGTCGGTTTCCTGGTCGGGGCACTGTTTCTTTTCGGGCTGGACAAAAAGCTGCCGCACCTTCACATTAACTTTAAAAATGAAGAAAAGGAAGGTGTAAAGACACAATTGCACCATACAACATTAATGGTGCTTGCCATTACATTGCATAACATTCCGGAGGGGCTGGCAGTCGGGGTTCTGTTTGGTGCCGCGGCAACGGGGACTGAAGAAGCCCTGATGGCGGCAATAACCCTTGCTATCGGTATCGGAATCCAGAATTTTCCGGAGGGGTTTGCGGTGGCAATGCCTCTCCGAAGGGCCGGCGCATCGCGGTTTAAGAGTTTCTGGTACGGACAATTGTCAGCGATTGTTGAGCCGATAGCGGGTGTGATAGGCGCGCTGGCAGTTATTTACATTGAACCCATTTTGCCTTATGCGCTTGCATTTGCTGCCGGTGCGATGGTATATGTCGTGGTGGAGGAGGTGATTCCCGAGACCCAGCGGGATAAATACACAGACATTGCAGTCCTGGGATTCATCGGAGGGTTCACGGTAATGATGATCCTGGATGTAGGGCTGGGGTAGCTGGCAGTGATTCATAGTTTTTAAAATAATCTTACATTTGAAGACAATTCTATATCAAACTATGAAAAGCATCATCCAGATTATAACAGCAAGCATTGTTTTAAGTGCCTGTTCGGACAAAACACCTGTTCCGAAACCTCCTTTGTATCTTCGTTCAGAACTCCCGGAGCATCAATACGTCTTGTTTACGGATGAATGCCCGTACCAGTTTGAGCTTTCTGAGATATATACTGTAAAGCCGATTGTGCAGGGAGCGGAAAAGACCTGCCACAAAGACATTGATCTGGGCCCGTTGAACGGGCTGATCAATTTTTCCTATATCCATATGACGGAATCGTTGGGAACGTATGTGAATTACGCGAATGACAGGGTAGGGGAGCACAAGATCAAGGCCACAGGGATAGAAAGTGAGAATATCATTCACCCGGAAAAACGCGTTTTCGGAACGATTTTCAAGCTTCAGGGAGATGTCGCGACACCTTTTCAGTTTTACCTGACCGATTCAACAACGAATTTTGTCAGCGGAGTGGTCTATTTTAACAGTGTCCCGAATTACGATTCTTTACGCCCTTCACTGGATTACCTGGAGCAGGACCTGTATCACCTTGTCAATACGTTTGAATGGAAGAAGTGATGTGCACTGCATACCTGTCGCTGGGATCGAACCTGGGAGACAGGGTGAGCACTTTGTACAATGCCATCCGGATGATTCATTCTTCTGCCGGACGGGTAGAGAAAATCTCATCCATCTATGAAAGCAAGTCCTGGGGATATGAATCGGAAAACAACTACCTGAACTGTTGCCTGGAGATCAGCACTGCGCTTTCTCCCTTTCAGCTTTTGGAAGAAGCTCAGAAGATAGAGCACCTGATGGGAAGGGTCAGAACCAGCAGCTATACCGACCGTGTCATCGACATAGACATCCTTTTCTATGATTGGCAGGTTATCGATGAAGCCGCATTGAAAATCCCCCATCCTTATATTGCGGACAGAGCGTTCGTTTTACTGCCCCTGGCGGAAATAGCCCCGGAATGGTATCATAATAAACTTTTTTTAACAATTGCTCAGATTTCCATGAAATACGTGCATACACAGGGAGTTAAATGTTATAAACGTGTTGAAAAGTCAGATATTATTAATTGATAAAATCTTTGGAAAAGAATATTTTTTATTTAGATTTGCAGACAATTGGTAAGAATTTATACGTAGAGAATTATGAAAAAACAAAGTATCAAAGGTTTAGCGTTTATCGCAGTTGCAGGTTCTTTGACCACAAGCTGTGACTTGTTGAAGGACTTGGACTATACAGTTACACCAGATCCATTGGAAATGCATGGCGATTCTGTAAGAGTTAAAGTAGATGTAACTTTCCCTGAAAAAGGAATTAAGAAAAAAGTTTCTGCTGAGGTAACTCCATACTTAGCTTCCACTCCATTGAAGCCATTGTCGGTTCAGGGAGAAAAAGCAACAGGTAACGGAACTGTAATCAATTATAAGGCGGGAGGTAAAGTAACCTATACAGATGTGGTTCCTTACAAAGCTGACATGGAAGTTTCCGCACTGACAGTTACAGGAAAAGTATTCAAAGGAGCGAAGGAAAAAGAGCAACTGGACACGATCAGCATTGCTGATGCGACCATCATTACTCCATACCTGGTTAACAAAGACTTCCGTGTGATCTATGAAGCTGACCAGTTCAAAAGAGTTACTGAAGAAAAACAATTCGCTCAGATCAACTACGAAAAAGGAAGATCGAATGTTCGCCCTGCAGAGTTGAAGGATAAAGACATCGTTGATCTGCAATCATGGTTGGAAGCGGCTCAGACAAATCCTAAGATTGATATCAAGTCAATCAGTATTGTTGGTTATGCTTCTCCTGAAGGTGAAGAAGACAGAAACAACACATTGTCTACTGACCGTTCAAATACAGGTAAAGAAACTGTGCTCGGAGTTGCTAAAAAAGCGAAAAACGATAAAGCTCAGACTGAGATTTATTCTTTGAAAGGAAGCGGTGAGGACTTTGAAGGATTCAAAAGAGAATTGCAGGCTTCTAAATTCAACGAAGATGAGAAGAACCTGATCCTGCGCGTGCTGGAAATGTATAAAGACCCGGCTAAACGTGAAGAAGAAATGAGAGCAATGGGTAAAACATTTAATCAGTTGGATAAGGACATCTTCCCATTGTTGCGTCGTTCTGAAATCCATGTGATTTACGACCTGACAGGATACTCAGATGAAGAGCTGAAAGCGGTTTCAGTAGCTACACCAGACTCTTTGAACCTGGAAGAACTGTTGTTTACTGCTACATTGACAAATGATCTGAACGAAAAATTGAGATTGTACCAGGTGGCAGCTAAAAACTACCCGGAAGATCACAGACCGGTGAACAACATCGGAGCGGTTTACTACGAGCAAAACAAATTGGGTGAAGCAAAAACACAGTTTGAAAAAGCAAATGGTATGAAAGACAATGCGATCGCTAAAAACAACTTGGGAGCAATCGCGGGAGTTGAAGGAGACAGAGCGAAAGCGAAGCAATTGTTGGGACAAGCAGGTGGTGCAGGTGACCAGGTTAACTACAACAAAGGAATTCTGGACATCCAGGATGGAAAATATGCTTCTGCAGTTTCTAACTTTGGATCTGAGGCTACTTTCAACAAAGCATTGGCTCAGTTGTTGAACGGAGACAATTCAGCAGCTACAAAAACAATCAATGATTCTGATGATGCTGAAAGCGGACAAGGATTGTATTTGAAAGCTATCGCTGCTAAGCGTGACGGAAAAGATAGTGAAGCAACTAATCTGATCGGTCAGGCAACAGCGAAAGATATTTCTTTCGGTGAGAAAGCTCTTCGCGACAGAGAATTTGTGACTCCGGTTGCAACTTTGAAAAAAGCAGGATCAACTGATACGAAGAAAAAGAAATAAACAGATTTGTATAAGGATCTGAAAATCCCGGCTGAATACAGCCGGGATTTTTTATTTTATCTGCCTTCCGCCTGGCAATCATTGGTAAACAGGATCCTTTGCAATGGCGGCAGTTCAGCCGGTATGAATCCCTTGAAATAACTACCATTTAAACTACCCTGCCTGTAAAACACGTGTTGTACCGATCATCTCTGTTCTTACTAACTTCATTAACCTTTAATATGTTAATAAAATTACCTCCTATTTGATTTTGATAGAACGATTCTCCGTACATTTGCCCGAACCAAATTGTAAATTAATAGATATGGCTCGAGACATATTTGAAAAAATAAAAGAAAACAGAGGCCCGATCGGTAAATACTCGAAAGGAGTACACGGTTACTTCACATTTCCCAAACTGGAAGGTGAACTGGGGCCAAGAATGATTTTTAGAGGTAAAGAATGTTTGGTGTGGTCATTAAACAATTACCTTGGGTTGGCCAATCATCCGGAAGTAAGAGAAACAGACGCAAAAGCAGCCGAGCAATACGGTATGGCTTACCCGATGGGAGCGCGGATGATGACAGGACAAACCAGCGAGCATGAGGCGTTCGAAAATGAAATCGCTGATTTCATGGGAAAAGAAGATGCGATCCTGCTGAACTTCGGTTATCAGGGAATGGTGTCGGCTATTGACAGTTTGGTTGACAGGAACGATGTGATTGTTTATGACAGTGAATCACACGCTTGTATTTTGGATGGAATGCGCCTGCACACAGGAAAACGTTTTGTATTCCAGCACAACGATATGGAAAGCTTCGACAAGCAGTTGAAGAATGCGACAGCCCTGGTGGAAAAAACAGGTGGCGGTATTCTGGTAATTACAGAAGGTGTTTTCGGTATGGCAGGTGACCAGGGAAAACTGAAAGAGATCATCGATTTCAGAAAATCAGGGAAATACAACTTCCGTATTTTCGTAGACGATGCGCACGGATTCGGAACACTGGGAAAAACAGGACAAGGTACAGCCGAAGAGCAGGGAGTACAGGATGAGATCGATGTATTGTTCGGAACTTTTGCCAAGTCTTTTGCTTCGGTAGGAGGATTTATCTGTTCTGATGAAACGATCATTGAATACTTGCGCTACAACATGCGTTCCCAGATGTTTGCTAAAGCATTGCCGATCGTTAATACAATCGGGGCGCGTAAACGTCTTGAATTGCTGAAAAAGCACCCTGAGTATAAAGATAAGCTGTGGGAAATCACAGATGCGCTGCAGACAGGATTTAAGAATGCAGGTTTTGATATCGGTAAAACGAATACGTGTGTAACTCCGGTGTTCATGAAAGGAAACCTGGCAGAAGCCACAAACCTGACATTTGACCTGAGAGAGAATTACAACATCTTTTGTTCTATTGTGATCTACCCGGTTGTACCAAAAGATACAATCATGCTGCGGATCATTCCTACGGCAGCTCATACCCTGGAAGACGTCAACTATACGATTGAAACATTCAAGAAGCTGAAGGCAAAGCTGGATGCAGGCGAATACAAAGCTGATGAGCTGGCAACCGTAGAAGTTGATAAAAAGAAATAATCATCAGAATCAATGATAGGAAAGGGCATTTGAAAAATGCCCTTTTTTCATGTTATTTTTTTATGAATGTGCAACTAAAAATCTCCGGCAATCGTTTATTTTATTAGGTTTGCCCGGATGAAACTGAATGCTTCTGATCTTGCCACTTTACTATTTTATTAATCTGCAACTATCAATGATATGGGAATGTTTGCTCACTACCACTTAAAAAGACATTTTAGGAATTTAAATTCTTTCATAACCCTTACCTGCTGGCTTCTCGGAGCTGCTTTTGTACAGGCTCAGACACCGCCGAACGCTCAGTTTACGGGAACGCAGGAGGTTTGCGTCAACGCGCATGCCACTTTTACCAACCAGTCAACTCCGGGCAGTTCTCCGATTGTTTCCCACACATGGGATTTTGGAGACGGTAACAGTTCGACATCACTGAACCCGACACATACATACGCTTCACCGGGAACCTATACCGTGACACTTGTCGTGCAGGCTGCGAACGGCCAGGCTGATTCAGAAGTCAAGGTGAATTATATAACAGTACGCCCGGTCCCTGATGCAGCATTTACGGTTTCTGCGAATGGATGCACACTTCCGGTTGGCGTTACCTTTAATAATACGACAACAGGAGCAACCGGGTATTCATGGAACTTCGGGAACGGGCAGAATTCTTCACAGCAAAATCCGGCTGTTGTCAACTATACAAGTGCCGGAACATATACTGTCACATTAATCGCTACAAATGGTTTTGGCTGCAGGGATACGGTTTCTCAATCAATTGTCGTGTCCAACTTCCAGGCAGGTATCAATGCCCCGGCGACGGCCTGCGAAGGAGCTCCTGTTACGATTTCGGACAACTCAACTGTAGGAGCAAATGCGTGGAACTGGTCATTTCCAGGCGGATCCCCGGCGACATCTGCCGCTTCAAGTAATACTGTGGTGTACAATACCCCGGGCACGCATACCATTTCGCTCACCTCACAAAATACAGCGCTGGGCTGTTCAGGAGCAACAACAAAGACAATTACGATCTTACCGCGTCCAGTACCTTCCTTTACCAATACTCCGACGACGGGTTGTGCTCCTTTAACGGTGAGCTTTACGAATACAGGCCAGCAGACCGGAGCAACGTATTCCTGGGATTTCGGCGATGGAAACACATCCTCTTTGGCCAATCCGTCTCATATCTACACTGGTAACGGAACCTACAACGTGACCTTGACAATGACAGGAGCCAATGGTTGTTCCAATACTGTCACTGTCCCGGCTGTTACCCTTTCTTCTCCGGTAGCCGATTTCACAAGTAATGTGGTGGATGGCTGCGCCGAACTGGATGTTCAGTTTACGAGCACGTCCACTTCACCTGACCCGATTGTGGACTGGAACTGGATTTTTGGAGACGGTACGTCTTATTCCGGTCAAAATCCTCCGGTTCATACTTACGATGTTGGCGTGTATGATGTCAGCCTGATCATTACTACTCAGAATGGTTGTATCGATACGATCGTAAAGACGGAATATATTGAGGTTGGTGAAATTGACCTGGTTAATTTCAGCCTTTTTGAAAGCCCTCAGTGCGTAAAGCGAAACATTGATTTTACGAATTTGTCGGTAATAAGCGTACCGCATGATCCGGAAGAAGTCACTTATTTCTGGGACTTTGGCGATGGAGGAAGTTCTACAGAAGAAAATCCTTCCCATACCTATGTTGCCGATACAGGTTATTTTGATGTGACTTTAATCGTTAATTTCAGGGGGTGTAGAGACACACTGATCATGACGGATGCAGTGTATATCAAAGCGCCGATTTCCAGGTTTTCACCGTCCACAACATTGGTGTGCAACCCCAACTCACTTCCCGTAACGATCAATGTGAACGATGATGCAATTATTGGTGTGACGTCTGATGATTGTTTGATGATCTGGAAGTGGGGAGACGGCTCCCAAACGACTTTAAGCAATACCCAGCTGGATAATGCCGGAAATGGTTCGTCCAGTCATCAATACCAGAATTATGGCTCCTATACAATAGAACAGGTCATCCATAATTACACCACGGGTTGTTCTGACAGCTCTACGCAGGTTGTTCATATTTCGCAGACGATTGCGTCCATAGCCAGCCTTTCCAATGACAGTGTCTGCGTTGGAAGTCCTGTTCAGCTTTCCCAGAATTCGACATCTACGCATCCGTTCGGGACGTATACCTGGAACATGGGGGACGGCTCTTCAGTTTCCGGCTCTGCCCCGGTATATACGTACACAACTTACGGAACGTATACGATCACGCTGACAGCCACGAACAACGTCGGTTGCTCTGGCACTACCACTTTTTCTCCTTTTACCGCACTTGCGTTGCCTCAGGCAAATATCACCCCGGATCATTCTGCTGGCTGTGCTCCGTTTCTTGTTACCTTTGCCAATGGATCTACGCCGGTGAATAATGGAGTGCCGCTGGAATCATTCTTATTTTCGTTCCAGGACGACGGTTCCACCCAAACCACGACATCTGTAGGAACGCCTGTAACACATACCTATCATTCCGAAGGGTCATTTACAGTATCTTTGGTTGCAACAGATGAATTCGGATGTGTTTCTGCTCCGGTAAACACTGTTATAACGATTACGAAACCAACTGCGTCCTTTTCTCTCGATCCGGTAGTTTGCGCCAATGAGCTGGTCAGTACGGTAAATACCTCTGACGGGGTTCAGCCGGTAACGTATCAATGGTTCGTAGATGGAACCATGGTGGGTGCCGGTAATGATTATTCTGCTCAGTATGGCGGAACCCCCGGAGTTTCCAGCACGCAGCACGGCTATACACTTATCGCGACGGATGTGAATGGATGCAGAGACACAATGTCAGCCGTTTTAACTATTTCGACGCCGATAGCGGACGCGCTCTATGTGCTGAGCGGAGCTTCTGTCAACGTTTCAGGACAATATACCTGTCCTCCGGTATTTTCCGATTTTACGGATAATTCCGATTCCTATGGCGACATTACGCATTATTACTGGAGCTTCGGCGATGGAAAACAGTCAACGTTACAACATCCGAATAATACCTATGTCTTTCCGGGGACGTACAGCTTTTCTCTTTCCATTACAGATGAATTCGGGTGTACAGACAGTGTCATATATGTTGATTACCTCACTATTTTCGGCCCTGAAGCAACTCCTTCGTGGACACAATCCACGGACAAATGCGGGCAGGTTGTAACGTTTGTCCTGTCAGATACAAACTATGTTGCAAATATTGCCTGGAATACAGGAGACGGAACAATTGTGAATGACTCCATTTCGTTCACTCATCAGTATACCGATTTTGATGCATTCATCCCGACTGTGACTGTTTCCGATGATAATAACTGCCAGGTTGTCTACCCGATGGACACGATCTTTATTATTGAAAACGGGCTGGAAGCGTATTTTACAGCTTCACCTGCAGAGGCAGATTTAGGACAGGAAATTATCCTCAATGATCTGTCATCCAGTTCTAATTCTGTTATTACGGACTGGTCCTGGTATATTGAGTCCTTCGGGAACTTTTTCAATACATCAGGAAGCCCGGTTTACATTGGATACGGCATACCGGGATATTACGATATTTTACTGGTTATTCAGGATGACAACGGCTGTTATGACTCTTATATGCAGACGGTACATGTCAGTGGAGAGTTTACAATGCCAAATGTGTTTACACCGAATGGCGATGGCATCAATGACTACTTTTCTTTTGCATATGATATTTTCCAATCGTATGATCTGATTATATTGAATCGCTGGGGGAATGTTATCGTAGAAGGAAAAGGAATGACAGGGACTCAGTTCTGGGACGGAAAGACCCGGAATGGTTCTCTTTGTCCTGAAGGAGTATATTTTTATAAATTTTCAGGTACATTGAAAGATGGTACTACCACGTTTAGCAAGGATGGTTTTATAACATTGGTAAGACAGTAGAATGCTGTTTTCAGAGGAGCCGATTTGGTTGAAATGGTCTGTAGGGGTTTTAATTCTTCTGAATGACTATCCTCGCTTTCCATCCTTCTTCACAAATAACCGTGTAGATCCCGTCGGCGAACCTTGAAATATTCAGGAGAGACTGTCCACTTGTTTCGAGTACAGTTTTTCCATATGGATCGATGAGTTTTATTTTTCCGTCGCAGATCGGTACATGAAGGTCTTCTGAGGCAGGATTAGGGTATAAAATTCCTTCTATATGTTTTGTGTCTAAAGACAGATCGTTCATCAGTATCCGCCATGTTTCCCGTAAACGACTGGCATCGGATGTGATTCCTGTAGTATAATAAATGGAATGCTGGCTGGCAAATGCCATTCCTCCTTTTCTTGGGACGTCGGGAAATGTGGGCATTTGTGTCCAGGTATTGTTGGTGATATTGTAGCTCCACACATCGTTAAGAGTGGAAATGGATGAGTCTACTCCGAAGAGCAGTACAATTTCAGCTTCAAAAACCGTGAGCTGGGCATAGCATCTTTCGCTTCCGGGAAGATCTGTCAATGAGATCCAGCTGTCCCCGGCAACATCGTATCTGTAAAAATCGGAATGCATGACTTCATTATCATCTCTTCCAAACCCGAAATACCCCTGATTATTGTAACTTATTGCTGATGCTTTCCAGCGTTTTCCGAAGGGAAGGTCATTTTTCTGTACCCATGCTTGTTGATGAATATGATATGCCCATACTTCGCTTAATGCGATTTCAGATCCGTTTCTTCCACCTGCAATATATGCTGTGTCGTTGATTACAAAACAACTGCTTCCGCTTCTTCCGGAGGCTGGTAATGGGGGCAGCTCAATCCACTGGTCGGTATCCGGACTGTATTGGAAAAAGGAATTGAGGTATTCACCATTGTATCCTCCGAAAATATATCCTTTTGAGTCATGGCTGAAACCGCAGGCATATTGACGCTCTTCTCCCTGAGGAAGGGATGCTGTGGATTGCCAGGATTGATCTGCCAGATTGAACCTATAAAAATCAGTTAACGACTGCCATCCGGTTGTAATGCCCGTTCCGCAATACACGTCATTATTAATGACGAATGCAGCAGCATCATCTCTTTCCACCCCGGGAAAATCAACGGATTGTTCCCAGGTCTGAGAGAGTATATAATTCGGTAAGATCAACGATAAGGAAAGAAGTAAGGCGATATTTAGTTTCATATGTTGGTAACGTAGAAAACAGGATGTTTATTTTGGGGAGCTTTAAAATAGAGTTGTATGAGTCATCATATCGTTGTATCGCAATATTGCGATATGGTAAAAAGGAAAATATGTTTGGAGATCAATATTTTATTTTTTAAATTCATAGTTATAAACCTATCTTTTAAAACATTTATTTATGGGAGCCACCAAATATGAGATCTATCCTCCGGAGATAGTAGAAGTCACTGAAATTGTCAAAGCAATAGCTCATCCTGCCAGGATGCAGGCGGTGCTGATTGTGGCAGGCAATACGGATGGTGATGTTACAGTGAAAGATTTACAAAAAGAAATTAAACTTGCGCAGTCGACCTTGTCTCAGCACTTAAAGGTATTGGTTGAAGCAGGAGTATTGAAAACCAGATTATCGACCAGAACAGGAAATAGTCTCCTGATCTACCGGGTGGAGCGAAGCGCATTGATTGTAATTACCCGTGTATTGGAGAATATTTTGAAAAAAGTCAACCTGAAGTCAGACAGGAAATACGATTTAATGCAAGCGTATTATTCTAAATTCAGGATGTTCACGAACTGGCAGGACCGCTTTATCACATAAAATTTCGATCAGAATGCTGTTAAATATTCGCATTTATATTTCGCTTATTCTTCAAATATTCAACTAAATTTGCGAGCACAAATTCTATGTTAATCATTGTTATGACAGTTTCAGAGATACGTTCGCAGTTTTTAAGCTTTTTTGAGTCAAAAGGACATAAGATTGTTCCTTCCGCACCGATGGTTGTAAAAAACGACCCGACATTGATGTTCACAAATGCCGGAATGAACCAGTTCAAAGATTTCATTTTAGGAAACGTCGTTCCTGAGAACCGTCGTGTAGCCAATTCTCAAAAATGTTTACGGGTTTCGGGGAAACACAATGATCTGGAAGAAGTAGGAGTAGATACCTATCACCATACCATGTTCGAAATGCTTGGAAACTGGTCGTTCGGAGACTATTTCAAAGAAGAAGCGATTAGCTGGGCATGGGAATTGCTGACGGAAGTATATAAAATTCCGGTTGACCGTTTGTATGTGACGGTGTTCCAGGGTGATGAATCGGATGGAGTGCCTGTTGATGCGGAGAGTATTGAGATATGGAAAAGACATATTGCGGCAGAACGGATCATCCTTGCTTCCAAAAAAGATAATTTCTGGGAAATGGGCGATACCGGACCTTGTGGACCCTGTACCGAAATCCATGTTGATCTACGTCCTGAATCCGAAAGAACGAAGATTGACGGTAAATCGCTTGTAAATGCAGATCACCCGCAGGTAATTGAAATCTGGAACAATGTATTTATGGAGTTTAACCGAATGGCAAACGGATCCCTTCTTCCGCTTCCCGAAAAACATGTGGATACAGGAATGGGATTGGAACGCCTGGCGATGACACTTCAAGGAAAAACTTCTAACTACGATACGGACTTGTTCCAAGCATTGATTCAGAAAATGGAATCCATTTCCGGGATGAAGTATGGCAAAGATGAGACCATTGATATCGCATTGAGAGTTATTTCCGACCATGTCCGCGCAATCGCTTTTTCAATTACCGATGGACAGCTGCCATCAAATACGGGGGCAGGATATGTGATCCGTCGTATTTTGCGTCGGGCTGTGCGGTATGGGTATCAATCGTTGAATTTGAAGGAACCGTTCTTATGTGAACTTTCCGTTACGCTTTCAGAAGTAATGGGCGATGCGTTTCCTGAGCTGCGTGCACAGCAGGAATTGGTTTATAAGGTGATCAAAGAAGAAGAATTGAGCTTCTTCAGGACACTCGAGCAGGGAATCAAACGGATTGATGCACTGATGCAATCAGTGCGGGCACAGGGAAAGACAACAATTGCAGGGGAAGATGTTTTTGAGCTGTACGATACTTACGGGTTTCCATTGGACCTGACTTCATTAATTGCAAGAGAAAATGGACTATCGATTGATGCTGAGGCGTTCGAGTTGGAATTAAACAAGCAAAAAGACCGTTCTCGTGCTGCGACAGCTTTGGAGACAGGCGACTGGGTGATATTGCGTGATGATACAGTAGAAGAATTTATCGGGTACGATCATTTGATAACAACGGTTTACCTGGTGAAATATAGAAAAGTGATCCAGAAGCAAAAAGAATTCTACCAGCTGGTATTTAACCTGACACCTTTCTATCCGGAGGGAGGTGGTCAGGTAGGAGATAAAGGCTATATCGAGGCAAATGGAGAAAAGACCTTTATTTTTGATACCAAAAAAGAAAATAACCTGATTGTCCATCTGGCAGAAAAATTACCGGATAACGTTGGCGTAGCTTTCCAGGCGGTCGTAGATGTTGAAAAACGCTTCTTGTCAATGTGCCACCACTCAGCCACTCACTTGTTGCACCATGCGTTGAGAACTGTTTTAGGACCGCACGTTGAGCAGAAAGGATCGTTGGTCAGCCCTGATTACCTGCGTTTTGACTTTTCTCATTTCTCAAGAGTTACAGAGGAACAATTAGCAGAAGTAGAAGCGATGGTCATCCGGGAGATCAGGAGAAACCTGGAGCTGGAAGAATTCCGCAATACACCGATGGAGGTTGCCAAAGAAATGGGAGCAATGGCGTTGTTCGGTGAAAAATATGGTGATACGGTTCGTGTTATCAAATTCGGTGATTCCATTGAATTGTGCGGAGGTACGCATGTAACCTCTACAGGACAGATCGGTCTGTTTAAGATCACAACTGAAACGGCAGTTGCGGCAGGAATCAGAAGAATTGAAGCGATCACTTCTGTTGTGGCAGAGAATTTTTATAAGGAGCGCTCTGAAACATTGGGTCAAATTGCTTTACAGCTGAAAAACCCGAAAGACCTGGTAAAAGCAGTAGCGGATTTGCAAGTGAAAAATCACGACTTACAGAAGGAAATTGAGCGTTTGCAAAAAGAAAGAGCCTTATCTGTAAAGCAGGAATTGAAATCAAAGATAACGGAAATCAATGGCGTTCATTTTCTCGGGGAGACCGTTTCAATGGATGCAGGTTCCGTAAAAGATATATTATTCCAGTTAAAAGGAGAATATCCTAACTTTCTGGGAGTGATCGGCAGTGATCAAGGTGAAAAATGTGCGCTGAGCATTATTCTGACAGATGATTTGATCCATGCTAAAGGACTGAATGCTGGTACATTGATCAAAGAAACGGCTTCATTCATTCAGGGTGGAGGAGGCGGACAGCCTTTCTTTGCTACTGCGGGAGGCAAGAATCCGACAGGTTTGAAACAGGCGATTGACTGGGTGAAAGGAAAATTATAACGTACCTGGTAAATATTGATTTGGACAGATGTCTTCACAAAACGTTAAATTACGGGTGTTATGAACTACGACCAACATTTCGAAAAATCTGCTGAGCTGCGTACCGGGTATTGGAACAGCATCGGGGCTTTAAATGATGATGTCATTTCACACCTGATCAACCCCTCATTTTTGGGCGGACCCACATGGCCGTCAATGCGCCAGGCATTTATCACAATTGACACATCCGCAGGGACGATCCTGGCTTCGGACGGTCTGAGTGACCCCTACAGCGATTTTGATACAAATGAGGCAAATCAGGCCTACAATGGAATTGGCTGTGAGTTTTATATTGAGTCGGCAGGAAATCTGGGTAGTTTTGACGAAGTCAGGGACTCATGGGAATTCAGCGTGTTGTACCAGGTTGCCCAGCTGGCAGCGGGAAATCCGAATATCGCTTCCATTATAGACGAATATAAGTATGTATCTACCGAGTTGTACGATTGTTCTGTTCCTGATTCGTTTTTAAATGAAGAAGGTCGGGCGGGTGTTTTACTGGGGCTGGAATCAGCAGCTGTTTTACCGACGCTTCAGCTGTCTGTTGAAACCATTTTTCTTGTGAATGTTACCTTACTCACATTGGATGAACTGCGTTATATCAACGAGAATGGTGAAGCGGGAAGAAACATGATCGCAGAACGATTGAAGCAATATCAGGGGAAATCATTCCTTTCACGACCTTCTGTTATTTAAATTTCGTTTTCTTAACTCGTATAGGGAGACAATTTCTTTACGAAATATCATTATGCATGCATAAAAGTTTTGTATATTCGTAAAAATTCGTTTTTATGAGCAAACAAACTTTGTCTGATATTCTCACTATTGAGTTTCCATTGATTGTAGCACCCATGTTCTTGGTTTCCAATACGAAAATGGTAGTCGCGGCAACAAAAGCCGGATGCACGGGAGCCATACCTGCATTAAATTACAGGACGACGGAAGAACTGAGGGAAGCGATTCGTTTCATAAAATCACAGACGGATAAACCTTTTGGCATCAACCTGATTGTTAATAAATCGAATATATACTACAGGAAGCAGCTGGAGATTATTTGTGAAGAAAAGATCGCATTTGTGATTACTTCACTTGGTTCTCCTGAAGAAACAATCCGTGAATGCCACAAAGCCGGGGTAAAGGTATTTTGTGATGTAACAGACTTGAAATATGCAAAGAAAGTTGAACAGCTGGGATGTGATGCCCTTATTGCCGTCAATAAAGAAGCGGGTGGACATGCGGGAAACAGTTCATACAAGGAATTATTGCCTTTATTGGTAAAAAAATGCAACATTCCGGTTATTTCCGCGGGTGGAGTGGGGAACGGGCACGATATCCGGAAAATGATGGACCTGGGAGCTGCCGGTGTTTCAATGGGGAGCTTGTTTATTGCCTCAGAAGAATCGGATGTCACTCAGGACTATAAACAAGCATGTATACAGTATGGGGCAAAAGATATCGTTATGACAACCAAATTGTCTGGAACTCCCTGTACAGTCATTAATACACCTTATGTTCAATCCATCGGTACGGATCAGAACTGGCTGGAAAAATTACTGAACAGGAATAAAAAACTGAAAAAATGGGTGAAAGCCTTTGTATTTTCCCGCGGGATGAGAAAGCTTGAAAAATCGGCTTTCGGAGCGACTTACAAAACAGTCTGGTGCGCAGGACCTTCTATTGAGCATGTTAAATCCATTCGTTCCATTGGAGAGATCATTTCTGAATTGAAACAGGAATTTACTTCAAAATAACTGAATTCGTTATATCGCAATATTGCGATAAGGCGATTTTGTCTGTTAAAAAGCAGCTGATGTTTTATTAAATCTGAACAGGATGATTCAGTGACAGGTTACTTACACTTTATCTGTAAATAACCTTTCTTTTCCTGCTCTTCTTTTTTCAAAAATTCGCTATATTCGCACACGACAAAAACACCAAAAAATCAAATTATGAGTACTTACAGAACGGAGAAAGATACGATTGGAGAAGTCCAGGTTCCTGCAGATAAATACTGGGGAGCACAGACAGAACGTTCCAGGAACAATTTTAAAATAGGAGAGGAAGGGTCAATGCCCAAAGAGATCATTGAGGCATTTGCGTATTTGAAAAAAGCTGCTGCCCATGCGAACCATGAATTAGGAGTACTTCCCGTTGAAAAACGCGATGCGATTTCACAGGTTTGTGATGAAATACTGGATGGAAAGCTGGACGATCAATTCCCTTTGGTGATCTGGCAGACAGGTTCAGGTACGCAAAGTAATATGAACGTAAATGAAGTGGTAGCCCATCGTGCACATGTGCTGGCAGGAAAGCAGATCGGAGAAGGAGACAAAACGTTACAGCCGAATGACGATGTAAATAAATCGCAATCTTCCAATGATACCTATCCTACAGCCATGCACATTGCCTGCTATAAGCTGCTGGTTGAAAATACGATCCCTTCTGTAGAGCAGTTACGTGATACACTGGACAAAAAGGCGAAAGCATTTGCAGACATCGTGAAAATCGGTCGTACGCATTTGATGGATGCCACTCCGTTGACTCTAGGGCAGGAGTTTTCAGGATACGTCGCACAATTGAACTATGGCCTGAAAGCATTGAAAAATACATTGGCGCATCTGTCCGAATTGGCATTGGGAGGGACTGCCGTAGGGACAGGACTGAATACTCCGAAAGGATACGATGTGTTGGTTGCTAAGAAAATCGCGGAATTCACACAATTGCCATTTGTTACGGCTCCCAACAAATTTGAAGCGTTGGCGGCACATGATGCATTAGTGGAATCACATGGAGCATTGAAGCAATTGGCTGTTTCTTTGAACAAAATCGCAAATGACATTCGTATGATGGCGTCAGGTCCTCGTTCGGGAATCGGGGAAATTATCATTCCTGCCAATGAACCCGGGTCTTCTATCATGCCAGGGAAAGTAAACCCTACGCAATGTGAGGCGATGACAATGGTGTGTGCACAGGTAATGGGGAATGATGTTGCGATTACAATTGGTGGAACACAAGGCCATTATGAATTGAATGTATTTAAGCCAATGATGGCGTACAATTTCCTTCAATCTGCTCGTTTATTAGGAGATGCCTGTCGTTCATTCGATGAACACTGTGCTGTCGGAATTGAGCCGAACCAAAGAAGAATAGATGAGCTGGTTAACAACTCTTTGATGTTAGTAACAGCATTGAATACAAAGATCGGTTATTATAAGGCTGCTGAGATAGCGAATGCAGCTCACGAGAACGGAACAACCTTGAAAGAAGAAGCGGTACGGTTAGGGTATGTAACTGCTGCTGAATACGACGAATTGGTAGATCCTCGTAAGATGATTTAAAATACGGTCCAAATAGAAAAAGCCTCTCTGGTATCTCCGGAGAGGTTTTCTTTTTATACATATCGGCATATCGCAATATTGCGATATGCCGATATGTGCTTGACGGGATTTATGTGGGGAAGCCGGATATACAAAAAACAAAAGGGGATTGCAGCACTGGCACAATCCCCTTTTAAATGAAAGAATATTTCACTTTATGAAACCGTACTTATAACATGCGAAACTTTATTTTGTTACATGGAATGGGTTGTTAAATTATCATAACCGTAGTTTCAATGATCATTTAGCAGGTATGCGGAAACATTCCAAGGTTATGACCAGTTAATAACTTACCCCCTGCGGTAAATAACTTCCCCGGTACTACTAAACCAGTTTAGCATTAAATTTTGTATATTTGCACCCTGAAAATTAATTAAAAACAATCGTCTGAAATGAGTACTTTTTCCCGCAGACACATAGGACCGAATGAGCAAGAAAAGGCCGCTATGTTGAACAAAATTGGTGCAGCTTCCGTAGCTGAATTGATTGACAAGACTATTCCTTCTCACATTCGTCTGAATGGTGAGCTGGCAGTGGACAACGCCTTGACTGAGCAGGAATATTTGCAGCACATCGCTAAGCTGGCAGCCAAAAACAAAGTGTTCAAGTCGTTTATTGGCTTGGGCTACAATGAAACCATTACCCCTTCTGTGATTTTGAGAAACGTTCTGGAAAATCCGGGATGGTACACAGCATACACGCCATACCAGGCGGAAATTTCACAAGGTCGTTTGGAAGCATTACTGAATTTCCAGACGATGATACTGGACCTGACAGGATTGGAGCTGGCAAATGCATCTTTGCTGGATGAGGCAACCGCTGCTTCCGAAGCAATGATCATGTTCTTCAACTCCCGTTCCCGTGATGAGGTGAAGAACGGAGTAAATAAATTCTTTATCGCAAACGATGTGTTCCCACAGACAAAAGATGTTGTACTGGGAAGAGCAAAAAATCTTGGAATCGAGTTGGTAGAGGGAGATGTAGCAACCTTTGAAGGAGACCACACATTCTTTGGTGCACTGGTACAATATCCGAATAAAAACGGGGAAATTAAAGATATCAAAGGGTTTACTTCCCGCGTGAAAGCAAACGGAATCCGTGTTGCTGTCGCAGCTGATATCCTTTCTTTGGTAGTATTGGAAGCTCCGGGTAAATTCGGTGCCGACGTAGTTTGCGGTACTTCGCAGCGTTTCGGGGTGCCGATGGGATACGGAGGACCTCATGCAGCTTATTTCGCAACAAAAGACGAATACAAGAGAAACATTCCGGGGCGTATCATCGGAGTTTCCAAAGACGCAGACGGAAATACGGCACTGAGAATGGCGTTGCAGACCCGTGAGCAGCATATTAAGCGGGATAAAGCAACATCCAATATCTGCACAGCTCAGGCATTATTGGCCGTAATGGCAAGTATGTATGCAGTTTATCATGGCCCGCAGGGATTACGTGATATTGCTCAGCATGCTCATAACCTGGCGGTAAGAACTGCGAACAGTTTGAAAGGAATGGGGATTTCTGTGAATGAAACACCATTTTTTGACACAATCTGGATAAAAGGAGTAGATGCTGCAAAAGTGAAAGCGATTGCAGAAAAAAATGAAATGAACTTTAATTTCGTTTCTGATACAGATGTTACAATCAGCTTTGGAGAAACACATACGCTGGAAGATGTAAAAACGATTGTAAGGGTATTTGCTGAAGCAACCGGTAAAAATGAAGGAATCGTTGAAGGAGGGGCTTCTCCGTTAACCGCAGAATTATTGCGTACGGATGCGATTTTAACACACCCCACATTCAATTCGTATCATTCGGAATCGCTCATGATGCGTTACCTGAAGCGATTGGAAAATAAGGATTTATCATTGGTGCATTCCATGATCCCACTAGGTTCTTGTACGATGAAGCTGAACGCAGCGACAGAATTAATGCCGATTACAAATCCCCAGTTTGCAAACTTACACCCGTTTGCTCCTGCTGACCAGGTTCGGGGAATGCTGGAAATGATCGGTCAGCTGGAGAAAGATCTGTGTGCCTGCACAGGCTTCGCAGGAGTATCTTTGCAGCCAAATTCAGGTGCGCAGGGAGAATATGCGGGATTGATGGTGATCAAAGCTTATCATGAATCAAGAAGAGATTTTAACAGAACGAAGATCATTATACCATCATCAGCGCATGGTACAAACCCTGCTTCCGCTGTTATGGCAGGATTTGAGGTGGTTGTTACAGGTTGCGACGAAAACGGGAACATTGACATCGAAGAGCTGAGAACAAAAGCTGTTGAGCTGAAAGATGTACTGGCAGGAATCATGGTTACGTACCCGTCCACTCACGGAGTTTACGAAGAAGGAATTAAAGAAATCACTTCCATCATTCACGAAAACGGAGGACAAGTTTACATGGATGGTGCAAACATGAACGCACAGGTCGGATTGACAAACCCAGGAAACATCGGTGCAGACGTTTGTCACCTGAACTTACACAAAACATTTGCAATTCCTCACGGAGGTGGAGGACCGGGAGTAGGACCGATCGGAGTAGCTGCTCACCTGGTGCCGTTCCTGCCTACCAATGCGGTGGTTACAACGGGTGGAGACAAAGCGATTCACGGAGTATCTGCGGCACCTTTCGGAAGCGCGTTGATTTTGCTGATCTCTTACGGTTACATTAAAATGTTAGGGGCAAAAGGATTGAGAAATGCTACTGAAACAGCGATTTTGAATGCAAATTACATTGCGGCTTCGTTGAAAGAGCATTACCCGATTTTGTACACAGGTAAAAACGGGACGGTTGCTCACGAATTGATCCTGGATTGCCGGGAAATAAAGAAAACAGCAGATGTAGAGGTTGCTGACATCGCAAAACGTCTGATCGATTTTGGCTTTCATGCTCCAACGGTCTCTTTCCCGGTAGCGGGAACCTTGATGATCGAACCGACTGAGTCGGAAGACAAGGGAGAGATGGATCGCTTCATCACTGCAATGATCAAGATCCGTGAAGAAATCCGCGAGATCGAGAACGGACACGCTGATAAAGGAAACAACCTGTTGAAAAATGCTCCGCATACGGCAGATTGTATGATCAACCTGGATTGGAATTATCCCTACACTCCGCAGGAAGCAGCTTACCCTGTTTCATACCTGAAAGAGTTTAAATACTGGGTTCCGGTTCGCCGTGTTGACAATGCGTTGGGAGACAGGAACCTGATCTGTTCTTGCCCGAGCGTTGAATCATACGCGATAGCAGAATAAGGAGATTTCATGCTCAAAATAGGAAGGCTGTCCCATACCGGGACGGCCTTTTTTGTATCTTTTCTGTGAGGTTTTCAGGTGATAAGATCTAGAAATGCTGATACAGCAGAATATGAACCGTTGCATAAAATTGTTTTCATTTTGCATCTTAACTCACATTTCACATTCATTTAACCTCCAATCCTTAATTAAACGGGAATTTTGCGGCAAAAAACAATGGAACTTTTTATAACAATCTTCGCCGGCCTTTTTTCAATCATTAACCCGCTTGGAACAGTCCCCATTTTCGTAGGGCTTACAACAAACGAATCCAGGATCAACCGGCAGCGGACCTGTATTTTGACTGCGGTAAATGTAGTCGTCATTTTAACCATCTCGTTTTTTGCAGGAAGTTACGTGCTGAACTTTTTTGGAATTTCGATCAACTCCCTTCGTATCGCGGGAGGGTTGATTATTGCTTCCTCCGGATTTGCCCTGCTTACAGGATCATTTACCAGGCATAAGGGAATGAAACGGTCAAGTGTAAAAGCGGACCTGGAAAAACGCTCGGATATCTCTCTTACACCGCTGGCAATTCCGATGCTGGCCGGGCCGGGGTCAATCTCTTTACTGATTACTTTGAACCAGCTGCACACAGAAACCAACCAGGTTTTGATTATTCTGGGAGCTATTCTGGCAGTGGGGTTGTCTGTTTTCCTGATCCTGCGTTCTTCTCATTTTATTGTAAAAGGTTTGGGAGCTTCAGGAATTAACGCTATTTCCCGTATTATCGGTTTTATTGTTATCGCTATCGGGATTGAATACATTTCAACGGCTGTTATAGCTATGATTGATACATTGGTGAAGTAATTCCGGCATATCGCAATATTGCGATATGCCGATATCACCTTCAAATATGCTACCTTTGTGACATGGAGGAGAGACTCGATAAATTACTGTTGCAATTGGGACTGGTCAGTTCGCGTGTACGTGCGGAGGAGATCATCCGTGTTTACGGAGTAAAGGTAAATGGAAAACTCATCAACAAAACAGGAAAAAAAGTTCCTGTGGATGCGCAGATCGAATTGATGGCAGAAGAGATTCCCTGGGTTTCCCGGGGAGCGTTGAAGCTGGTGGAAGCGATTAAAAGATGGGATCAGGAAGTAGAAGGAAGGGCATTCCTGGATATCGGAGCTTCTACCGGTGGTTTTACGGAAGTTTTACTTAAGAATGGAGCCCGGAAAGTATTTTGTGTGGATGTGGGGAAAAACCAGCTGCATTCGTTAATCAGGGAAGATGAACGTGTTGTTGACCTTGAAAAGACCCACGTGCGGGAGCTGACTCATAAATTGATCCCGGAATTGTGCGATGGTTGTGTTATTGACGTATCCTTTATCTCACTGGATAAAATCTTTCCGTTCCTGCATCCTTATCTGAGGGAAGGAGCGACCGTAATTGCGCTGGTAAAACCCCAGTTTGAAGTAGGGAAAGAAAATGTAGGGAAAGGAGGGATTGTGAAGAATCAATCGTTGTACAAAGATGTTATTGAAAAGGTCAGGGAATCCGGGAGGAATAATCACCTGGATTACATCGACCACATCGAATCCCCGATCCTGGGAGGTGACGGCAACAGGGAATTTTTAATGTTACTGAGAAGAAACTAATTGTGTAATTTAATTGACAATGTACAATTGACAGTTTAATAATTGTACATTGTCAATTGATTAGCCTTCAATCTCCATCAATTCTTCCGTTGCTTTTTCCCAGATCGCCATTTGTTCATCCAGTTTTGTTTTGACACCATTGTATTCATCCAGTGTTTTTTGAGAATGAACTTCATCCGAATAGTCCAGATCAGCGATTTTTGATTGTAATTCAGCCAGCTTTGCTTCCAGTTTTTCAATCTCCTTTTCAGCCAGGTTTATTTTATTGTTGAGGGAATTTTTGATGCGTTTCAATTCCTTTTGCTCCTCACGGTTTACTTCTGTTTTTTCTTCTGATTGACTAACGCTTGGCTCCTCTTTTACAGGTTGTTTATTGGTTTTCTGAGTTGAAGCATCATTGTTGTGCATCAGGGACATTTTTCTTGCAAGGAATTCCTTCACATCAAAATGATGGATCTTCAGCGTTTGATCTTCAATGTCCCAGATCCTGTTGGTCAATCCATCCAGGAATTCACGGTCGTGGGAAACGACAATGAAGGTTCCTTCATAGTTTTTCAGAGCTTCCTTCAAAACCTCTTTGCTTTGGATATCCAGGTGGTTCGTAGGTTCATCCAGGATCAGGAAATTGGACGGGCTCAGCAACAACTGGCACAATGCCAGGCGTGTGCGTTCTCCTCCGGATAGTACACCAACCTGCTTGTCCACATCTTCACCACTGAAGAGGAATGTTCCCAGGACCGTTCTCAGGTTTTTCCGGATTTCTCCTTCGGCAATGTCATCCACTGTCTGGTAAACGGTTTTTGTTTTATCCAGGTTCTCAGCCTGGTTTTGGGCGAAATAGGTAATCTGGACGTTGTGTCCGTAATTTACGGTTCCTTCACCCTCCAGCTCACCCATGATGCGTTTCAGCAAAGTCGATTTACCTACTCCGTTCGGTCCCAGCAAGGCGATTTTTTCTCCCCGCCCGACTGTCAGGTTGATCGCTTTGAACAACCGTTTTTCGCCAAAGCTTTTTCCCATGTCGTTCATTTCAAGGACCCATTTTCCGGGCTGCACGCTCAGCGGAAACGAGACATGCATTTTAGCAATACCGTCTTTCTCCACTTCAATCCGCTCCGTCTTTTCAAGCTTTTTGATCAGTGACTGGGCGAATGCCGCTTTATTCTTCTTGGCCCGGAACTTGTTGATCAGCTCTTCTGTATGCTTGATGTCCTTATCCTGCTGCTTTTTAGCTGACTGCATCCGTTCCAGTTCTTCTGAGCGAACTTCCTTGTATTTGGTATAGGCATAGGGAAAATCGAGTACCTTTCCCATTGATATTTCCAGCGTACGTTTGGTAACATTGTCCAGGAACAGGCGATCGTGTGAAATAACGATGACAGCTCCGTCAAATGTTTTCAGGTAGTTTTCCAGCCATGAAATGGAAATGATATCCAGGTGGTTCGTGGGCTCGTCCAGTAATAATACATCGGGATTGTTTACGAGGATTTTTGCCAGTTCGGCACGCATTTTCCAACCTCCTGAAAATGTATTCAGCGAACGCGGGAATTCGTCTTCTGAAAACCCTAATCCTGTTAAGGTAGAAGCTATTTTTTCCTCCCAGGCATATCCATCCAGGATATTGAATTCATAATTGCAGTCATTCAGCCTGTCCAGCAATCCCAGGTAACTTTCAGATTCATAATCCGTTCTTGTCACCAGCTCCTGGTTGATCTGTTCTAATTCATTGCGAAGACGGGTCAGCTTTTCATTGGAATTGTTCAGGTAATCAAATACCGATTGGGTGGTATCGATCACGATGTCCTGTGTCAGAAAACCGATCGTGCAATCTTTCGGCTTATGTATTTTCCCTTCGGAAGGAAGTACCATTCCGGATAAGATCCGTAGCATGGTGGATTTTCCCGCGCCGTTTTTTCCAACCAGGCCCACCTTGTCTCCTTTGTTGATCTGGAGGTTGACATTCTGGAATAAAAATCCTTGCGGAAGGTGAACTCCCAGGTTTTCGAAGTTAATCATTGTGTTTTTTGAAAATAATTATACAAAATTAGGGTTTTTGCCCCGTTTTAATGAATTTTAAACTTGCAATACTTAATTATGGAACCTTTTGCGGTGAATAATTGTTCGTAATGCGTTTTGATATGAAAAATATCCTTTGTTGTCTGGTCGAGGTTCTCCGGTAATTCATTATACAGGTCCCAGGTCAGTTCAAGGCATTCATAGTTATTTTCCCTGATCTGCTCCTCTGTATATTCGAACAGGATATCACTGTCCGTTTTCAGGTGCACAATTCCTCCGGGCTTCAGCAGTTTCCTGTAACGATTGATAAAAACAGGGGAGGTGAGGCGCTTGTTCGGCTTTTTAGGCTGAGGATCGGAAAAGGTCAGCCAGATTTCATCCACTTCGTTTTCGGCAAAACAATCATTGATAAAATCAATTTTGGTACGGCAAAACGCTACGTTTTTCAGGTCCATTTCCAGTACCTGAACAGCACCGATGTACATACGTGATCCTTTAATGTCCACCCCTATGAAATTCTTTCCGGGAAAATGCTGCGCCAATCCTACGGAATATTCTCCTTTACCACATCCGAGCTCCAATACGATAGGATTGTCGTTTTTGAAATAATCTGAATGCCACTTCCCTTTCAGGTAGTATTCCTTCGGAATTTCTGGTTCAAAAAAGTTCGGAAACTCTTTTACGGCAGCAAATCTTCTTAGTTTATCTTTTCCCATTGTATTTGTGTAAAGGAGTGCAAAAGTAGTAATTAAATGATCATGCTACAATAGTGCAATGGAACGGATATAGATGCCGGCAGGTGTAAATCGCCATATCGCCATATTGCGATATGGCAGAAAAACGCAGTTATCAAACAAAGCCAGGTTATAAACGTATGTGGTGACTTAACTGTGGTGCTCCTGCTGAACGCAGAAGCGATATTTATTTCAAACAAAAAAGGTGCAATGTTCATTGCACCTTCCTGAAAAGACGTTATATGAATTACAAAATTGCGTCCAGTTTTGAAGTCAATTGTTGTTTCGGAACGGCGCCTACTGATTTGTCAGCAATTTCTCCGTTCTTTACAAACAATACTGTAGGGATGTTGCGGATACCGAATTGTGCTGAAACACCAGGGTTTTGATCCACGTTTACTTTACCGATTACTGCTTTTCCTTCGTATTCTCCGGACATTTCCTCAATGATCGGTCCAATCATACGGCAAGGTCCACACCACTCTGCCCAAAAATCAACTACTACAGGAACTGAAGATTTCAATACAAGCTCTTCAAAGTTCGCGTCTGTTATCTCTACTGCCATAACTATTAAGATTATAAAAATTAAATACCTGCTCTTGCAGATGTAAAGTTAATTATTTTGAATTATTCCAAACAATAAACTTGCCAACAAATTATTAACGACAAAATGACAGCGTTTAGTTCTGGACTGTCATCTTTTTCATTGTTTTTTGATTTTCGGTAACCAGGCAATAGAAGTAAATGCCATTGTTCAGCTCTTTTGTGTCAAAAGGGATAATGTTCCCGTCAATTCTGCATTCCTGGCTGTATATTTCTTTAATGAAGTTGTATTGTTCATCCAGCAGCTGGAGTTTTACCTCCTTTTTTACTTCTGATGTAAAGTAAAATTGTATGGCTCCTGATGCGGGTTCCGTTTCGAGGCTGTACAAAACGCAGTATTTTTCCTTTGGAATGGATCCTTTTCCCAGGTAAGCGAGCAATTTTCTGTAAGCGATCACAAAAACCAGCAACGCCAGTGTAAAGATCAGAATACCTACGGCTATTTCCATTGCAGATAATTTTAAAGCCATCATAACGCGATCAATCCTTTAATTTCAGAAGATTTTTCATAAACGGCGATAATGGAATCCACATCCAGCATCATTTCTTTCACTGAAATGCTCACAAAATTCGCATTCCTGGAAGGCTGAGAAGTTATCTGTGCTTCGGGTCCGAATAAATTTCCCACCCTGGCAATGTGTTCAGGATCGTTAGGAACGATGAATTTGAATAGATATACATTAGGCCATTCTTCCTGCTCCAGCTGAGCTTTTAGCTTGTCAAACACTCCTCCTTCCATAACCGTAATTTTTAACCAGCAAAGATAGTCGTTTCATTTCTTTTAGGAGGAATGAATTGGTGTTCATTTTTAATATATCCTGAAAATTAACACCTCCTTCTTCTTCAAATGATCTGATCGCCTGCAATACCTCCATCGGGTCTTCGTCTTTTGAAAGCTGGGTGATCTCTGCATCAATTTCCTGCTCGGTGTACCATTTGATGCGGTAGTCATCCACGATCTGCAGGTAGCGGAGTACATTTTCCCGCAATTCCGAAGCTGTCCGGGACAGCATGATCTGTTGCTTGCTGTTTCCTTTCAATTGCTCCCACAGGTTGAAAGCAGCCAGCAGATTATCGGGAAAATCGACCGGTTCAACGGATGGCTCGTTATTCCCGGAGAGTGGTTCATTGGCAATGATCCGGTAAGCCTTCTCCATTTGAGCAAGCTTTTCCAGCCGTGACTCAAAAACTTTCCGGATAGGCGTCTTGGACAAAAAGAATTGTTTGTGTTCAAAGAGCCGTTCATCATACAAATCGGATAGATCATCATCTTCAGTGTATGGGAAAAACAATCTGGCTTCTTCTGGTGTCATTCCGAAATCCCTTTATTCTTACGCATTTTTATGTTCAGGAATTCGACGGCAAGGGCGTATACCATTGCGAAATAAATGTAACCTTTCGGAACGTGCTGGCCGAATGCTTCCGCAACGAGGATCACACCGATCGTAACCAGGAACGCCAAGGCGATCATCTTGATCGTTGGCCTGTTGTTGATGAAATCACTGATCGGTTTTGCAAACAGCATCATCACGATCATGGAAACGATCACTGCCGCATAGATGATCACCAGCGGATCATGCCCTGTTTGCTTTTGCAGGTCGTTGGTCATACCGATAGCGGTGATGATGGAATCGAAGCTGAACACAATGTCGATCAGGATGATTTGAACGATGACAGCGCTCAATTTGTTTTTTTTCGGCTGAGCAATATCATCGTGGTCTCCTTTGATGGAACTGTGCATTTCAACAGTGCTTTTATAGATCAGGAATAACCCTCCCAGGAAGAGGACCAGGCTCTGCATGGAAAAATTCTTCAGTATTTCAATGCTTGTATTGGGGAACAGAGGCGTTACCGATTTCATCAGCCAGGCAACGAATACCAGCAAAATCAGCCGCATGACCAGTGCCAGCAGCAATCCGATGTTCCTTCCTTTCCGTTGCTGTTCTTTCGGAAGCTTATCTGTAACGATGGAGATAAAAATAATATTATCTATTCCCAGGACGATCTCCAGCATCGCGAGGATCAGGAAATACGTTAACCCTTCAAGGGTGAGTAAAGCATCAAAAAAGTCCATATTGTTCTGAAAAATTAAAAACTGAAATGACTAATTCTTGTTCGAAATTAAGCAAAAAAACGGACTAAGCGAGCTTATCTGTAAAATATTTACCGCTTATCTGATGAGTGTCACAAATCCGTGGAATTGCTCTTTTACACCTCCTTTCTGCTGGATAACCACAACATAGGTATACACACCGTCAGGAGCCATTTGTCCTGATCTGGTGTGCCCGTCCCAGGACAGATCCACTGCGGAAAATTCTTTCACCACTTCCCCCCAGCGGTTCAGGATAAAGCCATTTTCAAGCATTCCTTCGGAGATGGTGATAAAGAAAAGATCGTTGACCATATCCCCGTTGGGTGTGAACGTGTTAGGAATGAATACATTGAAAGGATCGACGGTACAGTCATTCATCGTGATCGTCGCCGTATTCTGAAGGATGCAGCCATTCACATCCGTCGTTTCATAATGAACGATGATGGATTCATAATACCAGGTTCCGTTTACTTCCACTGAATCTCCTTCACAGGTGGTGATGAAGTCATTCAGAGGAGTGGTATTAAAGATGCTGAAATGAACGGTATGGATGCTGTCACATCCGTTCACATCCAGGTAGCTGAAATCATAGCTTCCGTCCACAGTGATTTCCTGCCCTTCAAACACGATGGATTCTCCCGGACAGGCACTGATATTTTCGGAAGTGTATTGCGTTTCGCATCCCTGCGTTACTGTAATGGTAATACATGCTGTTTCCGCACAGGCTCCCGAACCGATGGTATAGCAGACCTGGTGATTTCCGGGCCCTGCTGTCTGAGGATCAAATACTCCGTTGGAGGAGATGCAGTTTGTGCAGTCTGCTGCCCACGTCCCTCCGGGGAGAGATGCCGTCAGCTGGGAAGGAGTGTCGTTTGTTGTATAAGGTCCTGCCGGGGTAATGACTGGTGTCTGCCCTGCTGCACCTGGTAAAACCGGTTGGCTTGCTGTTGACTGGCATCCGTTGGCATCGGTTACCGTAACAGTATAGCTGCCGTCACATAAATTTTGAATGGTGGGTGTGGTTCCGCCATTGCTCCAGCTGTAAGTGTATGGTGACGTTCCTCCTGAGGCAGTTGCCGTCACAGTTCCGTCACATTCATTTGCACAGCTTTCATTTGTTCCGCTGGTAGAAATGGTCAGTGTACCGGGGTTCGTTCCGACTGTTGCCTGGGTTGTGGCTGTACAGCCACTTGCATCGGTTACCTGTACGGTGTACACTTGCGGACATACACCGGAAATGGAGGAGGTGGTCGCGCCGTTTGACCATGTGTATGTATAAGGCGAAGTTCCTCCCGTCACAGCAGTGGTTACGGTTCCGTCACAAGAACCCGGACAGTTCTCATTGGTCGCATTCACAGCTACCGATACTGTGTTGCTCTCTTGTGAAATGGTGACCTGTTCGGTGGCGTTGCACCCATTCGCGTCGGTCACCTCTACTGTGTAAGTTTGTGCGCATAGATTGGAAACAGATGCGGTTGTCGCATTGTTGGACCAGTCATAGGTGTAAGGTGCCGTTCCCCCGGAGACCGTGACAGAAGCAGTTCCTGTACAGGCGGATCCGCATCCTGTGTTTGTGGATGAAATCGTCAGGTTCAACCCGCTTCCGCCGCTGTTGCTCAGCATTGAATTGATCCATGTCTGGTTCTACGGAGAATTCGGTGCTCCCGGTGTCTGATTTGTCGTTGCTGATGCAGATTGCCAGTTCGATTGTATGGAAGAATTGTCGTTGGTCGTGTTCATCATGCTGAAAACCCTTCCTCCCGCGTCTCCTGAAAAATAGATGATCTGGTTCAGGTTGTTATCTCCATAGCTGACAGCATGAGAAGGCGTAGCGCTGGAGATGTTCTGGCGGATCTGGAACGCGTCTCCTCCGTTTCTCATTCCAACAGTGCTCCACTGTCCTCCTGAAGTCCAGCCTGAGGAAGAATAGGTATTGTTGGAGCTGGAAGGAATGGTGGTATGCTTTTCCAGCAGGTTGGAGCTGGCTGGCAGTATCAGCAGGTTATTTCCGTCCGACATGCTCAGGTCATCTGCGGGGATCGAAGCGTTTCTTTCACTTTCGTTGTAAATGACGATCAGTGTTCCGATGGGAATACATTGCCAGAAAGAAGTACTTGCAAAACGCATGGCTCCCGGGGCGATTCCCGTACCGGAACCAGATGCAAAATGGCCATTGTTGTCATCGATAACAATGCCTCTCATGTCCAGACAGGGAGGGGGAGACTGGCAGGTGGCGTCACCGGCGACAACCAGCTCTACGTACTCAAGGGAGCCGCTGGGTCCCTGTGAAAGCTCATTGATGAATAATTGTTGGGAAAATAAATTCAATCCCGAGATAATCGTAAAAGCAACTACTGCCGCAAATCGCATATTTTTAAAGGTTTGACCTCATATTGGCATTGGTTTCAGCAAAAGCCACTTACGTGTCGAGCATCAAGGAGAACAATACCAAATCTGATGCAAAGATAGGAGGATCCGCATTAAAAAACGAAGAAAGGAAAGTTAAGAAAAAATTAATTCGGATAATTTTCAATTTCAACTTTCAGAATAGCGTCGTCACCTGCCCTGGAAGCAGCTATCCTGCTGACTTTTAGACGGACAACCCAATGAATGGTCGTGTCATCGTGAACGACCAGGACCTTTTCCCGCTCAGCGAATGGAACCTTCGCGTCCCTGATGATCTGTGATATGGATTGACCTCCTTTCATCCCGACCGGGAACAACTTATCGCCTTGCTGCCATGTGCGGATCTTTAATTCTCCCTTGATCTTACCGGGATTAAGGTAAATTTCATTTTTGGAAAACGTCCGGGGCAATGCATCTACCCTGGTTGTTTTTAATCGGGGAACAGCCTCGTCCATTGTCCGTGCAACGAAGGACAGGTACGTGCTTTCACGGATGATCTTTATGAACGGATCCTTTATTTCGATGTATTTTCCTTTCGGATAGGATCTTATTTCCAGGAACCGGTGGAACAAACCGGGAGGCTGGTGAAGCTGTCTCCACAGTTCAAACAGTTCTTCTGATGAAAGTGAATCATAGCATTCGACGGAGAGCTTCCGGTCGTTCAGGATGGAGGACAAAACGGATACTGTTTTTTGCTCCAGTTCCCACTGGGTTTTCTGGAACGCATCGATCAGGATCAGCGCTGATCGCTTTAGCTCCGGAACAGCTTTTTCCATCTGGGGGATGAATTCCAGCCGCCACCTGTTCCTCAGGTATTCAACAGATTGATTGGACCGGTCTTCCCGCCATTTGATCCCCTTTTCACCCGCATAACGGATTAATTCTTCTTTCGGAATATGCAGAAATGGCCGGATGTAGTGTTGCCGTTGGACAGGGATGCTTGCCAGGCCGGGAATCCCAGACTGGCGCATCAGGTTCATAAAGAATGTTTCGACCTGGTCGTCCGCATGATGAGCCAGCGCGATTACTCCGTTGTTTCCTGCTGCAAATTCCTCAAAGAACTTATACCGGAATTTTCGTGCGTTCAGTTGGAAATTACCAGCCCCCGACTCGTCATAGAGCCTTCCGTCAAAAGGAATGTTACGGTCCTTGCAGAATAACCGAACGAATTTCATATCCCCGTCACTTTCAGTTCCCCGTTTTTGATAATTGACGTGCAGAACGTGAATGTTGAACTGATGTTCATGTAAGAAGTGAGCAAGCACCATTGAGTCGACTCCTCCACTGCATCCGATGAAGATTGTTTGACGGCGGTATTGCTCCATGATATCCAGCGCTTTCTTCCACATCTTAGCAAGTCAGGGCATTCAGTAGTTTTCTTACCTTGGTTTCACATTCTTCGTATTCTTTTTCGGCATCGCTGTTGATCGTGATGGCACCGCCCACACCACATGACAGGTATTTGGTTGCCGAATTGTACAATAATGTCCGGATGACCACATTGAAATCAAAATCTCCATCAGGCAGAATGTAGCCGATGCTTCCCGAATACAGTCCCCGCCGGAATGATTCATATTGCTCGCTCAGCTTCATGGCGCTGATTTTCGGAGCTCCTGTCATGCTCCCCATCGGGAATGTTGCTTTCAGGATGTCTGTAAAGGAGATGGTATCCGCAATCTCACAGCTGACGGTGGAGATCATCTGGTGAACGGTGTTAAAGGAGTAGACCCCGAACAATTCATCTGCGTGAACACTGCCTTTTTCTGCAATCTTTGACAGGTCGTTTCGGACCAGGTCCACGATCATTACATTTTCGGAGATTTCCTTCGGGTTTGCGGCCAGTCCGATTTTCAGGGACTCGTCTTCCTCTTCTGATTGTCCACGGGGAGCGGTTCCTTTGATCGGCTGGGAAATAACTTTTTTACCTTTCTTCTGTATGAACCGTTCGGGACTTCCGCAAAAGACATACAGGTCGTCGTGCTGCAGGTAAACAGAAAAAGGAGCCTGCGTTACATGGTTGATCGTTGCATATACTCCAAGCGGGTTTTCAATGTCATTGTTCTCTGAAAAATATTCCTGGCAAAAATTGATTTCATAGATATCCCCACGCTGGATATGGCCTTTGAGCGCATTCACAGCTGATAGGTACTGTTGTTTTGAGATCCCGGGTTGGAATGGATTTATAGTTTCCTTGTTTGCTGTGTCCATTCCCTCAAAAAATGACCGGATAAAATCCCTTTCCGTTTGGTTGTCATTGCCTTGCATGAATAGCATTTCGGAGCCGGTCAGTTTTACTACCGTTTTCGGAACATGGAAGTAGGTGGTGGGAAATCCCAGCCGGTCCTTGTTCTCAGAAGACAACTTTTCAATGGAGTTTTTTGCGTCATAGCCAATGTATCCGTAGACGAATTTACCCTTATTGGCGGTGAGAAACTGCCGGAGCTTTTCAAAATCGATGACATCGTCCGGGATGAATTGCTCACCTTGTCCGAAACACAGGTACTTTGTGTCGGAATTGGAATTGAAATAAGCGATCGGGCCATTTGATTTCATCGTACACGAAGGTAGCAATAATATTGAAGAACGCTTATCGTCATATCGCAATATTGCGATGAGGCTATGAATGAATCAGTTATTGATTTACATTAAAAAAACACTTCATATTCCGTTAACAAACTGCCATAAAAACTATATTTATGGAAATTTAAACGAACATTATGAAACACTTGTACGTATTAGCTTTTCCGCTGATCTGCTCTTATTCTTTTGGACAGCAGTCTGTTAATGCATCCGGGGGGAATGTGCAGTCTTCTCAGGGCTCCGTTTCATTTTCAGTTGGACAGGTATCAACCCATTACATTGAAAATGATGCAGCCATTAATGAAGGCGTTCAGCAGCCTTATGAATTCTTCCAGGTTCTTTCCATTGATAAACTGGATGGAGCGGCATTCCTGGAAGTTTTTCCGAATCCTACGGATGGGATGATCTACCTGAGCAGTAAGGATGCCATTGATGCCGGTATCGAAATCTTTGATGAAAGCGGCCGGCTGGTGATGAATGAACAACGAAAGAACATGCTGCAGAGCCAGATCGACCTGACGGCTTTTGCCGGGGGTGTTTATACTGTCAAAGTGAACGGAAAGACCTCCACTCAAATTATTAAAATCATTAAAAACTAAAAAACAAAACTCATCATGAAATTAGTTACCTTTTTAGGAACACTGTTGATCAGTGGAATCTTGTCTGCGCAGGCACCGCAGTCATTTACGTATCAGTCGGTAATCAGGAACAGTGCAGACCAGCTGGTAGCCGGTTCACCTATCGGGACAAAGATCTCGATACTGCAGGGGAGTATCAGTGGAACGGCTGTATATGAGGAAACACATAACGCTTCAACCAATGCGAACGGTTTGTTGTCGTTGATCGTGGGTGCAGGTACGGTGACAAGTGGTTCGTTTGCTGCGATCGACTGGGCAAACGGTCCTTACTTTATCAAAACCGAAACAGATATTAACGGAGGAACAAATTATTCGCTGACAGGCACTCAGCAGCTGATGAGCGTTCCTTATGCACTGTATGCTGAAACGGCTGGTACAGCAGCCAACAGCACTCCGGGGCCGCAGGGGCCTCAAGGTCCGGAAGGTCCCCAGGGACCGGCTGGTGCGACTGGCCCGCAAGGATCAGCGGGAACAGCAGGGCAATATGCCAATACGGTTTTTTCTACCGGTCAGCTGGTCCTTACTCAGTTAGTTACAACGTATACGCTGATTCCGGGTTTAACTCAAACGATTACGGTACCTGCAAATGCGAAGGTATATGTTTCAACAAACGGAGGTTTTCAGAATTCGGGAACCGGAACTTCGTATGCTGTTGCAGATTTCGCGATTTATATCGACGGAGCCGCGAGCAGTATTCAGCGGCAGGTCGTTGCGGCAAATTCACCTGCATTGGGTCAGATCATGTCACAATGGACATTGTCCGGAGTGTTTAACCTGTCCGCGGGTTCCCATACGATCCAGGTAAGAGCCAGGGATGCAGGAGGAAATGCTGATGCGAATGTCGGAGGAACAAATGACCTCATTAAAGGAAATCTGACAGTTATTATTGTTAACGAATAACAGATTTCCGGACTTTATGAAACCAAAAGAAAAAGAGGTCGTTTAAATGTTAAACGACCTCTTTTTTGTTCCGATTTGGCAATGTGTGTCACTTTTGTGGTGTTGTCAGTTTACCTCCGTTAGGGCTGATTCCTTTTTCCTTCATCTGCTGGAGCAGATTTTTCAAGCGTTCTCCTTCGACCAGGTTTCCGTGGTAATAGTATTTACGCTGTCCTTCTTTTCCGTTCTGATCATACCCGATATACCATCCGTGCAGCTCTCCCTGGTAATAGTTTTCTTCTATCATTTTGGTTCCGTTCAGCTCGTAATGGATCCACTTGCCGTCGCGCTGATTGTTTTTAAACTGCCCGGTTTTGCGGACCACTTTATTGGGATAATATTCTACGAATTTTCCATCCGGGTTTCCGTTGGCATAATTGTACACGGATATCACAACTTCCGTGTTGTTTTCGGGGTCATCGGGAATGTAGTACAATTGCTTTTCTCCGTGCAGCAAATCATCTTTGTACGTTTCCGTCATCGTAATTCTTCCTTGTTCGTTGAAACTTACCCAGACACTGTCTTTTTTCATGTTCCGGTAGATGCCTTTCGACATTAACCTGCCGTTTTCATAGTAATAAAGGGCTTCGGAACGGCTGGTCTTTTCATCGTGCTTGATGACGGCCTTTACCTTGTTGCTTTTATAGTTGTATGTGAATGTACCAACAGGTTTATCGTTTTTGAACGTACCCTGGTACATCACAACAGAGCTGTTCGGGTATTTTTTTATCCACTGTCCTTGTTTTCTTCCCTGTGCATCTGTCTGGTTGATCTGCCCGGAAGAAACGGACGGGATCAGAAAGCTTATTACTGCAACTACAATGACAACTAATCTATTCATAATTGAACTGCTGTTTTATCAACGTTTTAAATTCTTCCAAATTCTTTACTGACAAATCTGCTGGTGTTTTTTCCGGTTCACCTGTCAGTATCCTCACCGTTTTCATCCCAAGTTTTATACCAAACTCAATATCCGTATCACTGTCACCTACCATAATTGATCTGGAGAAATCCACATCCGGGAATTCTTTCTTCGCAAGAAGGCCCATTCCTGTATTCGGTTTTCTCAACGGACTGTTTTCGTGCTGCAGGCCGGGAGCATAGTAACACTTTGTAATCCTTCCTCCGTTGGCTTCTATCTGTGCTGTCATATAACGGTGAATATCCGAAAGGTTACTTTCGGTCATCAGTCCTTTTCCGATCCCCTGCTGATTGGTAACGACAAAAATGTGCCTGAATAGTGCCGACATTTCGGCGATAGCGGAATCAGATCCCGGTAAAAATTCAAATTCCCCGGTTGTCTGGATATATCCGCCTGGTTTCCGGGTATTAATGACACCGTCTCGATCTAAAAATAAACACCAGGAAGAATCAATGTTCCAATGATTCATATTATATTTCTTTTTCGATCAGGTAAACATTCCTGGTAGAAGAGTTGCGCCCGATTAACTCAGCGAGGAAGCCTGCCAGGAAAAACTGAACGCCGATCACCATCGCTGCCAGGCAGATATAGAATTCTGTCCGGTCGGCAATTTTGATCGCCCCCTGGTTGATGAATAATTTGTCAATGGCCAGGTAGAAAGTCAGCCCGAATCCGATCAGGAACATGACAATCCCGATCGCTCCGAAGAAATGCATTGGTTTTTTCCCGAATTTCCCCATGAAGACCACTGAGATCAGGTCAAGAGGACCGTTTACAAACCGGTTCAACCCGAATTTGGTCACTCCGTATTTCCTGGCTTTGTGCTGCACAACTTTTTCCCCGATTTTGGAAAAACCTGCGTTTTTAGCCAGGACAGGAATGTACCGGTGCATGTCTCCGTAGATCTCGATGCTTTTGACCACAGAGTATTTGTATGCTTTCAGTCCGCAGTTGAAGTCGTGGAGATAGATCCCGGATAATCGCCTTGCTGTCCAGTTGTAAAGTTTTGTGGGGATGGTCTTGGAGACCGGGTCATAGCGTTTTTTCTTCCATCCTGAGACCACATCAAAATCTCCTTCGGTGATCATCCGGTAAAGTTCCGGTATCTCGTCCGGTGAGTCCTGCAGGTCGGCATCCATTGTAATGACGACATCGCCTTGTGCTGCTTCAAAACCTTTCTGTAACGCAGCGGATTTTCCGTAATTGCGCTGGAATTTTATGCCTCTTACTTCCGGGTTGGAAAAAACCAGCTCTTCAATAACTTTCCATGAACGGTCTTTACTCCCGTCATCCACCAGAATGATTTCATAGGAGAACTGATGTTCATCCATTACACGCTTTATCCATTCGTGCAGTTCCGGCAAAGATTCATCCTCATTGAACAAAGGAACAACAACAGATATATTCAGATTTTTCTCCAATTTTTCACAAGATTGATTACAAATATAAGGAAGTTGAAAAAATAAGATACAAAAATAGCAGGTGAAACAATTTTTCAGTTGCTGAGAAATAAATGAATTAGGTCGCCGACATCAATTCTCTTATCCGATTTTTTACTAATTTTGCACCTCAATTAAGCGAAAATAATCTAATTCGGAAAACAATGTTTGAGAATCTTACGGACAAATTCGAACGTGCCTTTAAGGTCCTGAAAGGACAGGGTCAGATCACGGAAATCAATGTTGCTGAAACACTGAAAGAGGTGCGCCGTGCGTTGCTGGATGCCGATGTTAACTTCAAGACAGCGAAGGAATTTACCAATACCGTTAAGGAAAAAGCGCTTGGGCGTGATGTGCTTACCTCTGTTTCTCCAAGCCAGCTGATGGTAAAGATCTGCCACGAAGAGCTGGTGGAGCTGATGGGAGGAAACGAAGTAGATATCAACATCAAGGGAAATCCGGGGATTATTCTCATGTCGGGATTGCAAGGTTCCGGTAAAACGACATTCACAGGTAAGCTGGGAAATTACCTGAAAAATAAAAAACAGAAGAACGTATTGCTGGCAGCTTGTGACGTTTACCGTCCTGCGGCGATTGATCAGCTGCATGTATTGGGGGAACAGCTGGGGATTGAAGTTTTCTCGGACAAGGAAGAGAAGAACCCGGTGCTGATTGCCCAGGCCGCTGTTCAGCATGCGAAAAGCAAAGGATTCCATGTAGTTATCATCGATACTGCCGGGCGACTGGCGGTTGATGAGCAGATGATGGATGAGATTGCTGCGGTTAAGAAGGCGATCAACCCGACAGAAACCTTGTTCGTGGTGGATTCCATGACAGGTCAGGATGCCGTGAATACCGCGAAGGCGTTCAATGACAGGATCGATTTTGACGGGGTCGTGCTGACAAAGCTGGATGGTGATACCAGGGGTGGAGCCGCGCTGTCGATCAAGTCGGTTGTCAATAAGCCGATCAAATTCGTCGGAACGGGAGAGAAAATGGATGCGCTGGACGTATTCTACCCTTCCCGGATGGCTGACAGGATTCTGGGGATGGGAGATGTTGTTTCCCTGGTTGAAAGAGCGCAGGAGCAGTTCAACGAAGAAGAGGCACGTAAGCTTCAGAAACGCATTCACAAAGACCAGTTTGATTTCAACGACTTCCTGGGGCAGCTGCAGCAGGTGAAGAAAATGGGGAATGTCAAAGATCTGATGGGCATGATCCCGGGAATGGGAAAAGCCATGAAAGATGTTGAGATCGAAGACGATGCTTTCAAGCATATTGAAGCGATCATCTATTCCATGACACCAAAAGAGCGCACAAATCCGGAGATCATTAACGGCCCGCGTAAAGCAAGAATCGCAAAAGGAAGCGGTACTTCTATCCAGGAGGTGAATAAGCTGCTGAAACAATTCGGTGACACGAAGAAGATGATGAAAATGATGAGCAACCCGAAGAATATGATGGGAATGATGAAGCAGCTCAAAGGTATGCGGGGAGGCATGCCGGGAATGTGATTTCACAGGCTGTTGATCGTCTGCCTGCATCGTTCCGGGGATCCGTTTTCAGGGAGCATTGACGCATTATTCATTGATTTGAAGCGGTCTGACTGCTGATGGATGCCTGATATTTGATAATTCAGAAAAATCGTTGATAACTAATAACGGTTATCGTTCGCTAATTTTTTTTTTCATAGTATCTTTATCCTTTCAAAAACCGAAGGATGGGAAAAATCATTGCAATAGCAAATCAAAAGGGTGGAGTTGGAAAAACTACTACAGCAATTAACTTAGCCGCTTGTTTTGGTGTACTGGAGTACAAAACGCTGATCGTGGATGCAGATCCGCAGGCGAATGCTACAAGCGGAGTAGGACTGGATCCTAAAAATTCACGCAACATTTACGATTGTTTGGTAAATGATGTGAACCCGGAAGAGCTGATCATCTCTGCCGACAGCCCGAACCTGGATATTTTACCGTCACACATCGACCTGGTTGGTGCCGAGCTGGAAATGATCAACATTCCGAACCGTGAGCACAAGCTCAAGCTGGCGCTTGAGAAGGTAAAGGATAAATATGATTTCATCATTATTGATTGTTCTCCTTCCCTGGGACTGATAACCGTAAATGCGCTGACGGCTTCCGATTCTGTCCTGATTCCCGTTCAGTGCGAGTATTTTGCACTGGAAGGATTGGGGAAATTGCTGAACACCATCAAGATCGTTCAGGGGAGGCTGAATCCTAACCTGGAGATCGAAGGAATTGTATTGACGATGTATGATACACGACTGCGTCTTGCAAACCAGGTTGTTGATGAGGTCAAAGCACATTTCCAGGACCTGGTGTTCGATACCGTCATTCACAGGAATACGAAGCTGGGAGAAGCTCCGAGTTTCGGCCAGACCATTGTCATGCATGATGCGGCAAGCAAGGGATCGATCAATTACCTTAATTTTGCACGTGAAGTTCTTCAGAAAAACGATCTGACAAAAATTTCTAATAACGATAAAAATTATTCAATCAATGAGTAGCGCAGCTAATAAACGTTCTGCATTGGGAAAAGGATTGGGAGCATTGCTGGGAGCAGAAACAAATTCCCAGATAAGCAACGGGGAACCGGGGTCGGTTTCAATGATACAGATCTCTGATATCGAAGCAAACCCATTCAATCCCCGCACGCATTTTGAAAAAGAAGCGCTGGAGGAGCTGAGCCAGTCCATTGCCGTTCACGGGATCATTCAGCCGTTAACCGTTCGTAAGGTAGGGCAGGATAAATACCAGCTGATTTCGGGAGAGCGCCGTTTCAGGGCTTCTCAGCTGGCAGGGTTGACTGAAGTTCCCGCTTATGTGCGTGTAGCGAATGATCAGACCATGCTGGAAATGGCATTGGTGGAAAATATCCAGCGGGAGGACCTGAATGCGATTGAGGTCGCACTGTCCTATCAGCGCCTGATCGACGAATGTTCACTGACACAGGATCAGCTGAGCCAAAAGGTTGCAAAATCACGCTCCAGCATTACCAATTTCCTTCGTTTGCTGAAGCTTCCGGCGGAGATCCAGGCGGGAGTGAGAGATAACCAGATTTCAATGGGACATGCGCGTGCGCTGGTTTCGGCAGGTGATGAACAAAAGCAGATCAGCATCTATGAACAGGTTGTAGCCCACGGATTATCCGTCCGCGATACCGAAGCGCTGGTAAAAGGAGAGTTATTGCTTGAGAAGCAGCAGCCCGAAGAAAGAGAGGATGTTAAAAAAAGCAAATCAAACAATATTTCAGAACAGCAATATGTTTTTAAGGAGCACCTGGGTGATCGCCTGGCAACGAAAGTTGACATCAAAAAAGCGGCGAACGGCTCCGGAAGCATTGTTCTGAAGTTCAGCTCTGAAAACGATCTGAACAGGATCATTGAGCTTTTAAGCAATTGATTATTTTGGACGCATCAATGTATAGATTGATTTGAATGAGGATTTGGTTGTATTTAGTGGTATGCTCTTGTACGGTATTTCCGGTTCTTTGTCAGGAAGGCGAAGGCGTTGAATTATTGGAGATGGAGCCCACGGCAGATACGGTCAAAGGCCATTCAGTGAGAAAGGCGGTCATCTTTTCAGCGGTTCTTCCGGGAGCGGGGCAGGTCTATAATCACATCGCCATGCCGAAAGGAAAGAAAAAAGCCTACTGGAAAGTCCCGCTTATATACGCAGGACTAGGTGCGACGGGTTACTTTGCCATTAAAAACCACGGAGAGCAGAAAGCGTTAAAGCAGGAGTACATTAACCGGACAGAGCACAATCTTTACGGACCGGATTATGAAAATTATGATAATACCGGGATCATCCAGCTGTACCAGCAAAAATTAAATAACCGGGACTTATTGTTTTTAGGAATGGGACTGGTATACCTGCTGCAGATAGCAGATGCGGCTGTGGAAGCCCATTTCGTGAGTTTCGATGTGTCAGACGACCTGTCTATGAGAATAAGGCCGTCATTTATCCCGCTTTCTTATGGAAGTACAGGTACGGTAGGGGTATCACTTCAACTTAGCTTTAAATAAACATACGTTATGAAAATAGCATTAATCGGGTACGGGAAAATGGGGAAGGCGATTGAAGAGATTGCTTTGCAGAGAGGCCACGAAATTGTTGCCAGGATCGATGCGTCAGGAACCCTTTCCGAGCTGTTGCAGCAAAGAGCGGATGTTGCGATCGAATTCACCCGTCCGGATGCTGCCGTTGGGAACATCCTGTTTTGTATGCAAAACAGGATTCCGGTTGTTGTAGGAACGACAGCCTGGAGCCAGGACTTCCCGGAAGTGGCACAGGCGGTGCAACAGCACGACGGGGCGTTGTTGTACGCCAGTAATTTTTCCGTTGGTGTGAACATTTTCTTCGAAATCAACCGCAAGCTTGCAAAATTGATGAATCCACAGGTCGAATATACGGCAAGCATTGATGAGGTGCACCACCTTCAGAAGCTGGACGCGCCAAGTGGTACGGCGGTTTCAATCGCAAACGATATCATCAGTGCCATTGATTCCCTGGATCACTGGAAACTGGGAGAAGAAAAGGCACCTGTGGTTGAAACGAATGAATTGGCCATTACATCTTTCCGCCAGCCGGATGTTCCCGGAACACATGTTGTCCGTTATGCTTCGGAAGTGGATACAATTGAGATCAGGCACGAGGCACACAGCAGAAAAGGGTTTGCACTGGGGGCTGTTCTGGCAGCAGAATTTCTGAACGGAAAAAAAGGTATCTTTACCATGTCGGATGTACTCGGTATGAACGAATGAGAAGCGCCTTATCCTGGAATGATCTGACAAATATTGAAAATTAAACAGACAGAAAATGAGTTTTATTTATTTCTACATTTTTATTTTAGTTCATCCATACCTGGCTATGTGGTGGAAAAGCTTTGAGCTGATGGGAAGAAAACCATGGGAAGCCTTGGTTCCTGTCTACAACTACTACATTGCTTTCAAGGTGCTGGTGAAAAAAGGCTGGTGGGCTTCACTGCTCGCAATACCGGGTGTGCACCTGGTTATGTGGTCCGTTGTGAATGTCAGCTATATCCGCCGTTTCGGGTATTTCAGCTTGCTGGATACCATCCAGGGGATTTTCTTCCCGTACTTAATATTCTTTAAAATCGCCAGAAACCAGGACCAGATGCTGCCGGAAACCAATTGGGCCAACAGCAAGGAAGTCGCACAGCGGGAATGGGGCGATCACCTGGTTTTGTTCCTGGTGCTTCCTGTCATCGGCCATATCATTGCCTTGGGAATCGGGGCGGTAACGCGTGAGCGGCCGGGAGCGAAATCAAAAGTGAAAGAATGGGGCGATTCCATCTTGTTCGCGTTGATCGCCGCGCTCATCATCCGTACGTACGTGTTTGAACCATTCAGAATTCCTACCGGGTCTATGGAAAGAACCCTGCTGGTCGGAGATTTCCTGTTTGTAAATAAGCTGGCTTACGGGCCAAAAGTCCCGGTGACACCATTGTCTTACCCACTGGTACACAACACCACTCCGTTTATTACAATGAAATCGTATACTACCCTGGAGAAGGGAACATATACACGTTTACCCGGATTCGGAAAGATCAAACCCTACGATGTGGTTGTATTCAATTACCCGGCGGGAGATACGGCCGTTTATGATCCACGCATGCCTTACGGACTGATGGGACATGAATACGAAGGGATCGTCAATGACGAAGCGCACCGTTTGTTCCTTGAGAGGGGAAGGGAGAATGGAAGATTCCGTACGATAACGGATTCAATCGCCAGGCTGGGGTACCAGAACGACCTGCTTGAAAGAATGGTGAGCGAGCAGGCCAGCGCTGAGTTTATTAAACAATTGTCCTACTGGAAAAACCAGGCCCGGAAGCTGATCGCTGATGATAAGATCTCCCAGGATAAACAAACGGGGCAGCTCATAAAACACCATGGAATTATTTACCGTCCTGTAGACAAGCGGGAGAATTACATCAAACGCTGTGTCGGGATGCCGAAGGATTACCTGGAAATAAGAAATTCAATTTTATACATCAATGATCAACCTGCAGAGGTTGCCCCGGATCAGAATTTACTGTATGTAGCGAGTGAAACAAGCTTCGAAACAGCGGAACGACTGTACGAACGGTTTGGGATTGAAACAAGCGACATTGCGCGTGATTATGACAATAACGGGGTCATTTACGGAGTTCATGCGAACCTGTCTACAATCGAAAAGGTAAGGCTTGCGTACCCGGAGGTGAGATTTGATGTTTCTGTCAGACCGAGATACACGCCCGATAGCACAGGAATATTCAGGGCGTCAGAACAGATCTATAACCTGATGTATTTCCCGAAAGACATCAATGTTTCGAACAATGTCTCCAATTTTGAACGGATCCAGATTCCTTACAAAGGAAAAGTCGTCGATTTTACAAAGGAGAACATTGCTTATTACCGCCGGATTATCACTGCTTATGAAGGGCACAAGCTGGAAGAGAAAGCAGACGGAATATACATAGACGGGAAGAAGACAACGACCTATAAGGTGGAAATGAATTATTATTGGATGATGGGGGATAACCGCTACCAGTCTGCTGATTCACGTACCTGGGGATTCGTTCCGGAAGACCATATTGTAGGTAAGGCATCCATGACGTGGTTCTCAAGCAATCCTGAATACGGTATTCGCTGGGAGCGGATTTTCAAAGCGATTAAGTAATGTATATTTTTCCGACGGCTTATTTTGCACCGATTGCATATTACAGGCATTATGTCAATGCAAAAGAGCCGTTCGTGGAAGTAAAGGAACATTTTGTAAAGCAGACCATCCGCACACGGTGTGAGCTGCTGGGACCTAACGGAAAACAGTTGCTGAGCATTCCGGTAGAGCGGGTAAACGGTAACAAGACGGCGGTAGAAGATGTAAAGATCGTTGAAGACGGGTGGCGGAAAATCCATTGGAAAACGATCGAAACCGCTTATTCTTCCTCTGCTTACTTCGATTATTACGGCATAGAGATCAAAGAGCTGCTGGAGGAAAAGCATACCTATCTGATTGACCTGAATGAATCCATTCATCAACGGATCCTGTCATGGCTCGACATTGTTGTCCCGACAGTTTTTACAACAGTCTACCACTTTGATCCCGAACATGATTTCAGGAATGTACCGCTTGATTCCGAATCGGGATTCTCTCATGCTTCTTATCACCAGGTATTTCGTCAGAAGGCAGATTGTATGAGCAATTTATCCATCCTTGACCTGATTTTCAATGAAGGACCGTTGGCAAGGAAATGGATCATTTGAAGGTTTGCCCGGCTGAAATCTCAGCATGCTTTGTGTCTGCCGGGCTGATAAAATCCTTATTTTTGCAGTTATGAAATTAAGACAAGTTCCTTTAGAAGTCATCAATTCCCTCAATAAAAATACGTTGATGGAGGTGCTGGAGATCAAATGCATCGAATTGGGTGACGATTATGTCAGGTCGCGTATGCCTGTTAAAGCATCCACACATCAGCCGGCCGGATTGCTGCATGGCGGAGCAAGTGCTGCTCTGATCGAAAGTATCGGATCGATGGGGTCGGTTTTGCTGATCGATATTGAGAAAGAAATTCCTGTCGGGCTGGAGATCAATGCCAATCATATTGCAGGTGTGAAAGACGGCTTTGTTGTTGCTACCGGAAAGGTGGTCCACGCGGGGAAAAGAACGCACGTGTGGCAGGTAGATATCCACCACGAAGAAACAAATAAGCTGGTTTGTACCGGACGTCTGACGGTCATGATTGTTCCCCGGTAAATTGCAGACAGCGCTGACATATCGTTTTCCCGGTGAACCGGTAATTGAGAAAACGGGAACCTTCAGGAAGCTGGATAATCCTGCATTGTTTGAAGGCTTCATTGTTTCCGATTTTGAAGGGGTGAATTTCTATGGTTTCTTTGAAGGAGAAACCGGGGAAGAAATACCGGCTGTTGAGCTGCCTGTTGTTACCGGCAAATCGGCATATTGCGATATGGCGAATGAGTTCATTCATCACCTGCGGGTTCATAATATCGGGAAAGCTGTTTTATCACGTATCAAATACGTGGAATTTGATGAAGAGCAACGACTGGACCTGTTCCGGAAATTAGCGGAGGGGTTTCCCCGCGCGTTTTGCTATTCATTTGACAGCCCGTTGCTGGGTAAATGGATCGGGGCAACACCTGAAACACTGACCCGGATAGAAGCGGGCAGGGGAGAAACGATGTCACTGGCAGGGACCAAACCTGCGTCGGATACTACCGGCTGGGGAGAAAAAGAAGAACATGAGCAGCAGCTGGTAACTGATTTTTTATACCGGGAGCTTTCCTCCATCTGCCGGGATGTGCATGTTTCGGAACGGGAAGAGCTCGTTGCCGGACCTGTAAAACACCTGGTAAACCATTTCAGGTTTACGATCGATATGAATGATCAGTGGCCGCTCATTCAGGCCATTCACCCGACTCCTGCGGTCAGTGGCTTTCCAAGGCCGGAAGCATTGAAATGCATTGCCCTTTTTGAGCCCCATGACCGACGGTTTTACGCCGGGATCATAGGGGAGATTTCCTCATCAAAAACAAATCTGTTTGTAAACCTCCGGTCGGCACAGATCCTGGATAACGGATTGTATGTGTATGTAGGGGGAGGGCTTACACAGCAATCAGATCCTGAATCGGAATGGCAGGAAACCGAAAATAAATCAAAGACCATTCTTGATTTAGTGTAAGATTTCACATACAGAAAAAGGAGGAACGGTGAAATTCCCCCTTTCTCTCATTCATCCGGTAAGAAGCTTATTTTACTAATTTGCATTCATAGGAAACAATTCCGGCATTCCCGCTTGTTTCACATTCATCCTTAGCTTCTTTCTTCTTCTTGTCTTTGATTGTGTTTCTTACGGATACGGATCCTGCTGTACATTCACAGGTCCAGTCTTTTCTGCATGATGTAAGAACGAACGTTCCGGCCACCAGCACCATCATTACTTTTTTCATGTTGTTTCGGCTTAATTATAAAATACAAAAATAATTGAATTCTTGTAAAAAAGCCGTATTTATCTATTCTTTAATGCTACATGAAACAGTATATCCCATTGCTGAGCCGTTATTGGATTCGCACTCCGACCTGGCATCCTTTTTTGATTTATCCTGGATGACTTCACTTCCGAAAACAGTACCATTAAGGGTGCATTCACAGGTCCAGTCCTTTTTGCATGCTGTCAGAACAATGGTCCCGACAACTGAAATAATGAGCATTTTTTTCATAAGAGTTTATTAGTTGATATACTATGGTATTGCGAAGTTAATAAATTCCGGTTAAATGGAAAGGAGTTGCTCAATTTTCTGAAAATGAGCGGTAAACAGCAGTTTCATTTTCTTCATTTATATAGGTCAGCACTATTTTTATCTGAGGGAGATTTTTTATGAATTCAATACTTTTTTGCTTTCCCAGGATCATACATACGGTCGCGTAAGCATCTGCCAGAGCAGCATTCGGAGCAATTACCGTTGCTGACAGCACATCCGTATAGACCGGCATTCCTGTTTTGGGATGTAATGTATGGCCATATTTCCTGCCGTCTTTTTCAAAAAAATTGCGGTAATTTCCGCTGGTAGCCATCCCGCAGTCAGAGATGGAAAGTGTTGTGATGATTTCCCTGTTGTCTCCGGTATTGGTTTCACTCGGGGTATCGATCCCTATTTTCCACTGCTGGTTTTCCCGGTTCTTTCCCCTGACCCGGAGCTCTCCTCCGATTTCCACATAATAATTTTCATGCCCCCGGCTCTCTATGAAATCTGCGATCACATCGACGGAATATCCCTGGGCAATGCCGTTAAAATCCAGTTTGAAACGCGGATCATACTTTGTGAAAAAAACAGTATCATCTTTAAATGTTACGCTGTGATGTCTGCCTTTCTCAAACCCGGTAAACGACAGGATGGAATCGATCTGGGAGGATCCGGGAACGTTTTCGTCTTTGTTGAAAAACCCCCATTCTTTTACAAGCGAATAGACGGAAGGATCGAACAATCCGCCGGATGTTGAATAGGCTTCTTGGGATAATTCATAGCAGGTTTTGAAGAACGTGTATTGATCCTTGAACACATATTTTTCTGTGGACCGGTTCAGCCGGGAAATATGGGATTCTTCGATATAGGTGGAAAATACGGTGTCAAACTCAGCGAGCAGCTCTTCAATTTCCGTCTGTGAGAAATGAAGAGCATCCTCTGCGATAATGATCGAGTAAGTTGTCCCCTGGGTTTTTCCGGAAAACGAAAAGCCTTTTTCTGTGGATGGATGCTGCGAACAGGAGAGCAGGAACGAAATGCTGCTAATAATGACGCTGTAAAGCAGCATCCTGGGTCTCTCTCTGCCAGATGTATTCGGTAATAGGGCTTCCATTCTTTGTATAAGTGATCGCATGATTCGTCTGTGTACGTATGTATTCCGTGCCTCTTCCCTGTATTACGACAATTCTCCTGGTTACAATTGCAGTGAGGATCCCGGCATCATCTTTTCGCTGGTACATTTCCTGGGAAACTCCTTCCGGGTATTTTTCACCCAGGGAATTAGGAATGTATACTTTTTCGGTTCCCTGGTTGCTGAGCTTATCTATTTCTGCTTTTGTGTTGTAGATGCTGTTCGTTTTTTCGTTGCTTTTTGACACCTGGCTGGTTGAGAGCACCTTGGAGAGCTCTTTTACTTCTTCACCTTTTTGCCTGATTCGCTCCTCCTCAGCAGATGCTTTTGCATTGCTTTCAGCTTTCTTTATTTCCAGCTGATCTTGCGTGAGCAGTCGCTCGCTGTGGTCAGAACGGTTCAACTCAGTTTGTGCGTTTGTCGTAGAAGCTTCAACAATGCTCATATCTTTCACTTTATCCCGGTGTGCGATCGCCGCCTGCTCTTCGTTTGCCTGTTTCCTGATGTCCTGCTGTTCGATCAGAACTTTCGTATCGTTGTTCTTTAACGCGTTTTTCTTGTTTCTGAGATCTTCGCTCTGATCCAGCTCCTGTTTTTTCTCTTTCAGGCTCTCAACATTCTGGATACGGTTGACTTCAGCCGCAACTTCATTTTCCGCTACCTGGCTTTTGACTTCTTTCATCTCTGCATCCACCCCGATTGACTGGTGGTAATTCTTTTTGGAGTCATCGGTATTCTTATCGGATATTGTGTGTTCGATCTGTTTCAGCTTTTGAGTATTCTGAGCAAGCTGCTCTGCATTTACATCTCCTCTTTCGCTGACAGCAGCATTGATCTTTTCGACCTGTTCTTTGGTCATTACCGATTCATCATAATTTTGAGCGGTCCGGTTTGCTGACTGGTCTTCGGAAATGACACGCTTGGTCTCAACACCCTGTGCGATGGCTGCACGGTCAATGGTACTTGTAAGGGCGTTCTCTTCCGTTTTTTTCGAGATATCGGTCAAATCACTGTCTACCTGTCGGTTTTCGTTCTGCTTTGAGGTAGATTTCGCACGTGTCATGTCCTCTTCCTGGATACGGACTTTATCAATTTCAATGGTATTTTCCTGCTGCTTTTTTGTGTTCACGTCAAAATCCTGGCTTACTTTTTCCCGTTGTACGTCCAGCAACTCCTGCGTCTGGGAAACGGACTGACGTTCGTAATTACTGTATGCGATATCCAGATCGCTTTGCTTATGCTGTGCTACATGCAGCCTGGAAGCGATCTCGACCTTATCGGCGGTTTTGGCTTTATCTTTTTCGGCTACCTGGAAATAAAGACTGTACAAGGAGCTGATGGTAGCTTCCAGTTCCGCTCTTTTATTTTCATTCAGCTCAATGTTTGAAAGGATGGCTTTTTCATTGGCCGCTTTGATCTTTGACCGTTTCGCTTCTTTCCTTTGTGCTTCCGCCTCTTTTAGCGCGACTTCTCCATCCAGGATGGATCCGTCAAACGGTTCTCCCAGGTCGACCAGTTCGTCGCTGGATTCCTTAGCAGGATTCAGGATGCCGTTGATTTCATTGATCTTACTCTTGGGATACGGGTCATTTTTATTAATGCTCGAAGCACGGTTGTAGTATTCTATTGCTTTGTCATAGTTTTTATCTTTCAGGTACTTGTCGGCGACATCCAGTATTTTCTGGTATTGCTGGCGCGCAAGTGCCTGGGAATCTATTTTGTTCAATCGTTCCGCTTCTGCCAGTTGTGATTTTACATACGCATTGTCGGGCCTTTCTACCTGTGCGAGACGATAGGTTTCAACAGCTTTCTGGTAGGATTTGTTGTTGAAGTATTCATCGGCTTCCAGCACCAGCTTATTGAAAGCGGCATCCGTTTCCTGCTTTGCTTTCCTGTCCGCTTCCAGCTTGGCAATAATGCTTTCTACTTCCGCGATTTTCTGAATGGCTTTTGTATCATTCGGCTTAGCTGCAAGGGCATTCTTATAATTATTCAGGGCAAGGTCATATTCCTGGCTTGCCTGTTTTGTAAGCCCTGCATTGAAGTATTGTTCGTACATTTTCGCTTTATCGGCGGCATTTGCCGCATCTGCCAGTAATTGCCGCAGGGATTCGATTTTAGCGATCGGGTCAGGATGAGCGGGTTTTACGGATCTTGCTTTTTCGTACAAGCTGATTGCTTCCTGGTAGTTTTTACCGGCCTCTTCTTTGGCTGCTTTTTCCATGAAATCCGTAAACGCGGCATTTTCTTTTTCCAGGGATTCGATCTTGGCAGCCAGGGTGGATGGACGAGGATCGTTAGGTCGGAGTGAGGATGCTGTACCGATGTATTCACGTGCTTTTTTGAAATCGTTTTCGCTAATCTTGGTGTTGATCGCGGCAATGATCTTTTCAAAAGCGGCATCTTCTTCCGATTTTTTCTGTTCTGCCGCCAGGCGCTCAGCTTCTTTTGCTTTGGTCACAGGGAGCTGTTCGTTTGGCTTTATCTGTAGTGCTTCATTGTATTTCTGAATGGCTGCTGTGAATTCCTTTTGGCTTACCAGTGCATCACCCTGTGCGAGCAGATCATTGTATTTCTTGTCGGTTGCCGATAAAGCGTTTTGCTTATCCAGCAAGCTTTTCAGTTCATCGATCTTGGTTTTTAACTGTTCCGAAGCCTTTAATGAATGGGCCTGTGTGTAATGTGCGATCGCATTGGCGTAATCACTGGATGCTTCTGCCAGTTGGGCCTTACTGATCGCAGCGCTATAGTCCTGCTCTAGTTTTTCGGCTGCTAAACGGTCTGCAATCTGCTTTTTCACTTCGTCCAGCTTTTGGTTGACCTCGGGATCGGATTTCAGTTTCAGGGCCTCTTCAAACGAATGTTTTGCTTTTTCCCATTCCTGTACCTGGGCTTCAGCTATTCCCTGTGCTTTTAAACGGTTGAATTCTGCCAGGTTCTTAGCTTCGTTCTGTTCTTTCGCTCTTTCGCTTTCGATCAATGCAAGCTGCGTTTTGGCAGTTGTGTTTCCCGGCTCAATTCCTAGTACTTCGTTGTATATGCCGGCAGCTTCGTCCCAGCTTTTCCGGTCAAAAGCGACTTTTCCTTTTGAAAGCAAGGCGTCTATTTGCGTTTTCTGCTGGTTTTGCGCAGCTCTTAATGAAGTGATCTGGTCCACGATACCTTTTATCTCAGCATCATCTTTGATCTTCAGAGCCTGCTCAAAATGAAGCATGGCATTATTGTAATCCTGGATCCCGAAGGCCTGTATTCCGTTTGTTTTGTATTGCTGGAATTGTGCTTCTTTTTGCTGGGCGGACGCCAATGTGTTCTCAATATCGGTGATTTCAGCCAGTTTTGCTTTCGCGGTGGCATTGGCGTTGTCTAATCCCAATACGGATTCGTATTTCGACTTTGCATTCGGATAATCCTTCGCATTCATATACGTCTGTCCTTCGGCCAGTAATGCTTCGATCTGCTGTTTCTGCTGTTCGGCAGATTTTTTACCTGCTAACAGCTGGTTGATCCTGTCAATTTCAGCCTGCGGGTAACTTTCTCCTGGTTTGAATGATTTTGCCTCGTTGTATTTTGCGATCGCTTCTTCGAATTTTTCGCTGTCATGCAACGCATTTGCGGCTGTGATCGCGGCTGTATATTTTGCATCAGCTTCCTGCGCCTGTGCAAGTTCTCCCGATTTCTGCTGCGCGAATGCCAGTTTCTGCTCAACGCTTGTATTTTTTTCAATGGCGAGAGCCCCCGAATAGGCTGTAATGGCTTCCTGCCATTTTTCCGCTGAGGTGGCAGCATCTCCCTGCGCAACCAAATGATCGAATTGTTGTTTGGCGTTGGCCAATTGCTGTTGTTCGGCCAGTTTTGCCGCTATATCCGCCAGGTATTTGGTGGCTGTCGCGTTGTTCTTATCCAGCTCCAGCACTTCTTTGAATTTTGCCTCTGAAGCCGGGTATTGCGCGTTTGTGAACAGGTTTTCTCCTTCCTGGATCAATCCTGCTATTTTTTGCTGTTTTGCCGCTTCTCCTTCCAGCTTGGAAATTTCTGCATCAATGTCTGCAATGCGCTTCTTTGCTGTTGCATTTTCAGTGTCCAGCCCTTGTACCTGTACGAATTTCGCTCTGGCATTCGGATAGTCTTTCTGTCCGAACAATGTTTCTCCTTCGGTCAGTAATGCTTCGATCTGCTTTTTCCTGTCAGCAGCAGACTGCTCTTCTGCCAGCACTTGGTTGATCTTATCGATCTCTTGCTGCGGATAGGTTTCGGAAGACTTCAATCCTTTTGCAATTTCATATTTAGCGAGCGCTTCTGTATATTTTTTGGCATCTCTGAATCCGTCAGCTTCTTTGATCGCTTTCTGGTAGTCTTCTTCCACCTTTTTTGCATTTGCCGATTCGTTCAGTTTCGCTTGTGCCTGGTCTTTTTTCTCCCGGACAGCCGCGTCATCCCTGATGCTTAAAGCCGTCGTATAGAAACCGATCGCTTTTTCCCATGCCTGGCTGGCCGCCTCGGCGTCTCCTTTGGCTACATTTTCATTGAACTTGGCGTCTTTATCGGCCTGTTCCTTTTGCTGTGCCAGTAATTTGTCAATTTGTGCAATGCGCTCGGCAGCGACTGCATTTTTAGCGTCGAGGGAGAGGACTTCGTTGAATTTTGCTTTTGCGGGTTCCAGCTGCGGGCCGTCCATAACACTTCCTTCCATGAGTGAGATTCCTTCCTGGAGCAAAGCTTCGATTTTCTGCTGCAATTCAGCGGCCGATTGCTGTTCTGAAACCAGTTTCTTGATTTCATTCACTTTTTTCAACGTTGGCTCATCCGTTGGCTTCAACCCGAGCGCTCCTTCGTATTTTGTAAGTGCTGTCGTATAATCCTTTGCTGTTTCCGCCGCTTTTCCTTCTTCCACTAATTTTTTGAAATCAGCTTCCAGTTGTTCTGTCTTTGCCAGGTCAGCCAGTGCTTTTTCCGCTTCTTCCTTTTTGGCCTTTACACCCGCATCTTCTTTCAGAGCGATGGCCTCTGTATATTTTGTGACAGCATCCTGGTATTTTTTTGCAGTGACGGCATCATCTCCCTGTTTGACCAAGGCGTTGAATTTGTCATTCAATTCTTTATTTTTGGCTTCATCTGCGATGAACTGTTCAACTTCAGTAATTTTGGGAGGAACAACAGCGTTTTCTTTGTCCAGGGCAAGGACTTCTTTGTATTTTGCCAATGCCGCGTCGTATGTTTTGTCTGCTTTCGCCTGGTCTCCTTCCTGGATCAGCTTGGCGATTTTTTCCAGGCGCTCTTTTTCCGCCTTGATCTCGGCAAGTTTCTTGTCTATTTCAACGATCTGGCCCTGCACGTAGGTAGATGCTTTTTCGATGCTGAGCGCTTCCTGGAATTTCGTCTTCGCTTCTTCCCATTTTTCCTCTTTCACAAGCTGTTCTCCTTGTGCAACCAGCTCTTCATATTTTTGCTTCAGGGAAGCTGCATCTTCTTCTGCCTTGATGAAGGCTTCCAGCTCTTTCAGCTTGTCTTTCGGGTATTGTTCGTCTTTTTTCAGCTTGGATGCCTCGAGGTAATTGTCACGTGCGGACCGGTAGCTTTTCTGCTTTGCAAGCAAATCCGCTGCTTCGATCAGTTTTTTATACTGGGCATCGGTTTCTTTTTCCTTGATCTTCTTGTTGATCAGGGTGATCTGGTCCAGCGGGTATTGCTCATCGCTTTTCAGGTCGCTTGCCTCTTCGTATTTTTGTTTTGCCTTTTCCAGGTCACCGGCATCTCTGAGGTTGTCGGCAGCTTTAATGAGGTTGATGTAGTTGGCGTTTTCCTGGTTGAATTTGAGCTGGTCTTCCTTCTGCTTCTGGATGATCCCGTCTATTTCATTGATGCGGTTGATAGGGTGCTGTTCCTTGGATTTACCGGGAATCCCCAGTGCCTGCTCGTACTTGGATAGGGCTTCTTCATACTTTTTTTCAGTGTAAGCCTTGTCCGCTGCTTTGATGGCTTCGCTGTACGCCAGCTCATTGTTCTTTGCATTTTGTTCGGAATCTTTCAGCAGCTTATCGATTTTATCGGCCATTAATTTTCGGGCATTTTCATCCAGCTTCGCGTATCCTTGTGAATCCCATGTAAACTTTCCTACAGGTTGCGTGTTTAAGAACGAAAAATCTACTCCGGGACGTTCCGCGAACAGATCCATGTCCAGTGATTCCACTGGTTTGAATTCACCCGAAGGAGTGTCTTCCAGGTTGATTCCTTTGAAATCGAAATTGATCTTTTTGCTGGCAAACCCTCCTTTTGAAAAGACGACATCGAATGGTTTGCTGACATCAATTTTTCCTTTGACCGAATATTTTCCGTTGGATCCGGTGGTTCCATTCGAAACCGTCTGGCCGTTTTGGATGATGGCAATGGATACTCCTGCCTCTTTCTTGCCCAGGTCCAAATTGGAGATAACCCCGTCAAAACGTACGTCAACGGATTGAGAAACTCCTAGAAATGGGAGAAATAAAAGCAGAATAAGGAAAAACTTCTTCATATTTTATACTTAAACGTAATACCTGTACAACTAGTTACAGATTTGGTTTAAATTTGATTCATAATTTATTTACAAATATCGTAAAAATCTCTGAAAAATTATAGTCAAAAATCATGCTAAACGTTAATCAGTTAAGTTTTTGGGAACGGAAAGAGTATTTCGAGGGAATTGATTTTCTGGTCATCGGTGCCGGAATTGTGGGCTGTTCGACTGCGTTTCACCTGAGAAAAAAGTACCCCGGTGCGAAGATCGTGGTGCTGGAACGTGGGTTCCTGCCGTGTGGTGCAAGTACTAAAAATGCCGGATTTGCAAGCTTCGGAGGCCCGGTAGAGCTGATGGACGACCTGAAGAAACAGGATCCCGGGCTGGTATGGGAAACGGTGCAGGCACGCTATGAAGGGCTGGTCTACCTGCGGGAACTGATCGGAGATGAAGCGATGGACTTCCGGCAGAACGGAGGCTGGGATATCGTAGCACCTCACCAAACAGGTCTGGCCGATGAAGTGAGGGAACATCTGTCGTTGATGAATGACGCGTTTTTCAGGATTACGGGGAGAAAAGCTGTTTTTTCAGAGGACCGGCAGGCAGCTCAGAAATTTGGTTTTTCAGGAGTTGAGACAACATTTAACATTGCACTGGAAGGACAGATCGATACCGGAAAAATGATGAGGAGGTATCACCAGCTGATCACTGCATCCGGCATTGCGGTTCTGTATGGAATTACGGTTCATTCCATTGATGAGGAGAACGGAGCTGCGGTTACATCGATCGGGGAGATCCCGGCTTCAAAAATTGCTGTCACGGTCAATGGATTCACCCGGCAATTGCTGGCGAAGGAGGAAGTACTGCCGGCACGTGCGCAGGTGCTGGTTACTTCGCCTGTTCCGGGTTTACAGATAAAGGGTACCTTTCACTATGATTTTGGTTACTATTACTTCCGCAATTATGAAAACCGCATTTTACTGGGAGGGGCCAGGAATATGGACATCCAGGGAGAAACGACGTATGATATGGTCACTACTCCGCTGATCCAGGACCGGTTGCAGGAATTGCTGCGGGAAATGATCCTGCCGGGAAGATCGTATTCCATCGATTATCAATGGAGTGGAATTATGGGGATGGGATCATCCAAATACCCGGTCATACGGAAAATAAACGATAAGATCGCTGTCGGCGCCCGGCTGGGAGGGATCGGTGTAGCGCTGGGTACGAATGTCGGAAAGAAGCTGGCGGAGCTGATGTGATAATGTACAAATTGAAATTATAGCACTGCCCATTCAACCTCATAGCCCGTATGTTTCCGTACATTCATTACGGACCCATCTTCAAAAATAAGGTATTGCCCTTTTATCCCGGTTAATTTCCCTTCGATCAAAGGTGTCTTATCCAGTGACAGGCTTTTCACTTTTTCAGGATACTGGATGACGGGGTAATCAATCTCAGTGATTTCGTCATTCTCAGAGAAATAGATGGTCAGGTCCGCGGGGAGCTGTTCATGAAGCGACCATTTTTCTTCTTCCAGGTCAATGCTCTTGTCAACTTCGTTCTTCAGCATGCGCTGCCAGTTCGTTTTATCCGTAAAAACACTTTTTAAAGCTACTTCCAGCTGTCCTGCTTCAAAACGGTTGGGAGTTTCCGCCAGGCGGATGGCAAAGGACGCCCCCTGGTCGATCCAGCGGTAAGGGATCTGGGCGGCACGTGTAACGCCTACTTTTACCGTATCGGAAGCAGCCAGGTAAACCACATGCGGCTGATTATGATGGGCCTGTTCCCATTCCACATCCCTTCCTTCTCCTAAGTGCGCGCGGCATAATTCCGGGCGAAGAATGCATTCGGAAGCTTCCGGCGCTGTCTGGAAACACTTAAAGCAAAGTCCGTCCTGGAATGTTTTTTTGATCTTCGCATGGCACGAAGAACAGTAGATCGCTCCTGTATGCTGAATGGAGATATGCTGCCCGATCAGTGAATTTACAAGCAGCTCCGTACCTTCAAAAAACAACCGGTATTCAACGGGCTCGCTGAATACCGATCTCATTTTGTGTAAAATTCCTTTCACTATTGTTCCGGTAATATTTTCATTTTATCCGCGAAGTGATAGCAATAGTCGCGTAAATCTTCGCAGATGTTTTTTTCTCCCGTCGCCTTTTCAAACGTATCTGCCATTGTCAGCAGTGTCTGGTGAAAGAATTGCTTCATTTCTTCCACTGACATGTCTTTTGTCCACAAATCGATTTTCATGGTGTTGTTGGTATTGTGGTCCCACAGTGACAGCATCAGTGCCCTTGCAGAGGCATTTTCCACTCCTCCGTCTGAAGCGCTCCATTTGATCCCCAGCGGTAAATTATTTTCGTTCAGTCCTACTGAAAGGTTGATTTCGGATGTTTTTATGATTTTATCTTCTTCTTTCATATTTCTGCTTTAATCAGGTTCGTACGTTTGTAATATTTCGTTGTAAGGCGTATTGATCAGTTCTTCAAAAGTTGTTTCGGAACGCTCCATGTAATTTTTTACGATCCTCCACCCGAGGTATTGTCCCAGCCTGTCCGGTCCTTTTTCCGGTAACCCTGCGGTAAACGGCCCTTCGCCCAGCATGTTTTTGGAATTCCGTTCATCTGTTTTGAACAGTAAATTTTCATCTACCAGGTATTTCCAGAAGCTGTACTCATTGTCTTTTGCCCATTTCAGATCTTCTCCCGTGTACCGGATGATGATGTTTTTCGGAGCTTTCGGCAGTGCAGCTTCGGTGAGATAAATGGCTTTTCCGTAATAAATGATCTCTTCGGCCAGGTTTCCTTCCACTTCCGGCAATACATGTGTCAGTATCCACGAAAGCACGGCGTCTCTTTCCAGGTAAACGCGGTCAAATCCTTTTTTCATCCAGTCATAGAACGGCTCAGAAGGCAGTGATCTGACTGTCGGGGAATTGGGGCCTAAATATTGTTCCAGTCCGATTCCGATCTCTTTTTCTGTACAGAAAGCACTGCTATTGAACAAAGAGTTCTGAAAAACGATCTGGTCGGGTAATATGGCCTGCGGCAAGTGCGCTTTCAAGTGACGGAATGCATCGGTCAACCGGCTTTTTACAGGTGACAGGTCGTTGAATTCTTTCGCGATTTCAGCTTCTAACCGTTGAATGGTGGTATCTGCCCGGTATTGGAGGATGCTGTTGACAAAGGCTGTGTCGTGTACCCTTCCGATGCGCATGCAATATCCGATCTGGTAGTCGAAAATCTCGGAAACGGAGGATGAAAGGGTGCTTCTCAACGCTATCAGTTCCCGTTCTGGAGTGTTGAAAAGTAATGAATCCATGTTCGTGAAACCGATGGAAACATTTGTATTACTGATGTCAACCTTTAAGGGATCACGCTTGCAGCCCACAGCGGCCAAAAAGATCAGGGACGCAATAAAAATGTTTTTGAGTATCATTATTTTGTGTAATTTCGCATCAAAATTAGTCAATTCACAGCGAATTTTGGCTAACTTTTGTTAAACAACTAAAATAATACGATGAAAAAGGTTATACTTTCAGTTATTGCATTAGCGGCAGTAAATCTATCGATTGCACAGGACGCTGCGGATAAGAAGTTTCAGGCAGGCTTGGTTGCGGGTTTTGGTTTGAACTTCCAGAATATGGGGACCAAGTACATTGAAAAGAACGGGACAGGAAATGACTTTCTTATTGGAGGGAACTTTAATTACATGTTCAATGAAACAATCGGTCTGACATCAGGGCTGGAATTTGAATTCTCTACTACGAAATTCAAACCCGGAGCAACACCGGTTTATTATTACTACAACGACAATAAAATCGTCGGCATTGAAGATTATGCGGATGCCAAGAACATTTTCAGGTTGAACGAAAGAAGGCAGAAGATGACCTATCTGACGCTTCCTACCATGTTGATATTCAGAACCAATTTTATCGGGTATGTTCGTTATTTCGGTAAATTTGGGATGCGTCACAGTTTCCTGCTGGGGCAAAAATGGAATGACAGGGGGCAGACAACGTCTATGGCTGGTTTCCTGCTGGATGAAGACTATGCAATGGTTGACCAGGACAATATGAAAGCTTCTAATGAAATGGTATTTTATAAAGGTTCCGTGGGGATCGCAGGAGGAGCGGAATGGAACTTTATCGGAAGTACTTGCCTGGTAGCTGAGATCGGATACTACTATGGTATCACACCATTGTTCTATAACCGCAAGAACGCGTATATGTTCACGCATGATCCGGACACCGGTAATGTGATCGCGGTTTCAAACAAGGCGACACAAGGACAATTGCAGCTGAAAATTTCCGTTTTATTCTGATCTGGTAAAACTTAACGAAAGATTTTGAAAGCAGATAAAGTTGCGGTGCACATCCAGGCATGGCTGAGTGCGTATTTGGCTTCTTCGGGACTTTCCGGGTTTGTTGTAGGGATCTCGGGAGGGATTGATTCTGCTTTGGTGTCTAAATTGTGCGCGCTTACAGGACAGAAGACACTTTTGCTGACATTGCCGATCCGCCAGACACACGCGGAATATTCCCGCGCGCTGAAACATATGGATGCCCTGAAAAAGGAGTTCCCGAACGTGCAGACGCTGGAGGTGGACCTGACCGATACATTTGAAGTATTTGAAAAAGCAATGCCTTTTGACTTGAAGAAAAATCACTTGTCAATGGCTAATTCCCGTTCCCGCCTCCGGATGACGACACTCTATGCCGTTGCACAGGCGAATGGCTGTATTGTTGCCGGGACGGGGAACAAAGTCGAAGACTTCGGGATCGGGTTTTACACAAAGTACGGCGATGGAGGAGTGGACATTTCTCCCATTGCCGATCTGTTCAAAACACAGGTAATGGAGCTTGCAAAATACCTGGAAGTCATCCCGGAGATCCTGGAAGCAAAACCGACAGACGGGCTTTTTGATGACGGGAGGAGCGATGAAGACCAGATCGGCGCGAGCTATCCTGAGTTGGAGTGGGCAATGGAATTTAAAGGTGACGAGTCCGGTCTGACACAGCGTCAGAGAGATGTTTTGGCTATTTACAGGCGACTTAACAAAATAAATCAGCATAAAATGCAGCCGATCCCGGTTTGTTTGATCCCAAAGTCCTATCTTTAAAGCCCAAAACGCCTGATTTAGATGAGAAAACTCTTATTTTTAGTATTTTTCGGAGTATCCGTTACATTCGGACAAATTGATTTAAACAATTTCACAACTTTACAATCTTCCGGGCCGATTCCTCCTGACTTTTCTTACCTGGCAAGGGAGAAAGTTGCGAATGATGAAAAGAGGAACGACAATCTTTCCCAGAAGTCAGACGAGCTATTCAAACAGAACATTCACTATTCGCTTGACCAGATCATTCATTCCGGCCTGTGCATTTATGGCGACCCGATTTCGGTCTATGTGGACCGGGTAGCCCAGAAATTGTTGCAGGACGATAAGGAGCTGTATTCCCAGCTTCGTTTCTATACATTGAAATCCAATGTAAGCAATGCCTTTTCCACCCACCAGGGAATCATTATGTTCACTACCGGGCTGATCTCGCAGTTTGCGAATGAGACCCAGCTGGCATATGTGCTCGCCCACGAAATCATTCATTTCAGGGAAAAGCACGTGGTACAGACTTTTGAGTGGAAATTGCAGAATAAGTACAGCATGGCAAATCTCAGCCAGTTCAATAATTATTCAAGGGAAAAAGAAATAGAAGCAGACAGCAAAGCCATTGATATGTGCTTAAAAGCAGGATATTCTTCTGCCGAAATCTACAACTCTTTTGATGTGCTGATGTTTTCGCACCTGCCTTTTGATGAGATTAAATTTCCATTGGATTACTTTAATTCTCCACTGTTTTATGCACCAGAAAGTGAGTTTACCAAAGAGGTTTACCCGATCAAAATGGATGAGGAGTATGACGATGAGCACAGTACGCACCCCAGTATCGATAAAAGAAAAGAAGCGATCCGGCCTTTGCTGGAGCAATCGTTCGGGCAGGGAAGCTCGTTCATTGGTGAAGTAAGCGATTTCATTACGATCAGGAATTACGCCCGGTTTGAATCCGTAAGGACCAGCTTGCTCGAAATGGAGTTTTCAAAGGCTCTTTACCAGATCTTTTTGCTGGAACGGGAATTCAGTGATAATTATACTCTGGCAAGATGGAAAGCACACGCATGGAACGGGTTGCTGAGGGCAAAGCTGGATGGATTCTGGTTTGATGTGACTGTTTCCAGGGGAAGTTATGAAGGAGAGAGTGCCGTATTGTATGAGTACATCAAAAAGCTGGATAAATATGCAGTTGCTGCACATGCTATGAGAGAAATTACCGACGCAGCAGCAAAATATCCGGATAGCGAGGAACTGAAGAAAATCCGTGTTTCGACACTGAAGCTCCTGGCTTCTTCCGGAAGCTGGTCATGGAGTAAATACAGTGAGGTAGCTTTCGAGGAAGCTTTTGCACCCAAAACGGACACGCTGGATACAGTTTCAACTGTTTCTGATACAATGAAAATAAAGAATATTCAGGAGCCTGTTTCGAAATATGACCGGATCAAAGGAAGCGGCGCGGGAAAGAATACGTCGGCTGTCAGTGTCAATGATTCTACAAAATATTATTTCTATGGCCTTTCCGACCTGGTCAGAGACGAATCGTTTAAAAAGGAATTCAAGGAATACCAGGATGAATACGATGCTTCAATGGATTATTCCTACCGCAAAAAGAAGAAAAACAGGGAAAAGGCGGCAATCCCTGTCATGGGCTCGCGGATCATTGTTGTTGAACCGACGACCAGGTACTATTCACGAAAGAAATACGAGTACGGAAAGTCGGACGCATATCAGAATTTACTGATCGATGCCATTCATTCCGAAGCCCGCAACAACGACGTAAAGCTGTTCGATTACAGCACTTCCTCTCTGAAAGACGGAGGAACAGTGGTATTTAACCAGCGCGCAGTGATGATGAGTTACCTGCGTCAGTATGCATCACTAAACGAACCGGAATATTTTGTCCCTCTTGATTTTGAGCTGGTGCAGGATGTGCAGCAAAAGTGCGCGACCAGCAAGGTACTGTTTTCGTGGACGGAATATTCGACGGGAAGGGTAGCCGGGAAGGCTCTGCTCGGGATGATCATTCCGCCGCTTGCTCCTTTTTCAATCATCTCTTCTGTCGGAGCATACAAAAAATGTGATGTAACATTTGTTGTCATGGACATGGAAAGCGGAGAGGTCGATTATGTGCAGTCCAATACCATGAACAGCGCGGGAGGAAAGCTGGTGTTAAGAAGCGAAGTCCACAACTTATTCAATGCAAAAAAATAACTACGATGAGACTGTACTTGTTGATCACAATCCATACATTGATTTTCTGTTCAGGTGTAACTGCCCAGGGAGGTTTCTTTGGTAAAAAGACGGTCGTTTCAGTTGACGGAACGCTGAGAGGAACCCTGTTGTACAATAGCGCACTGACCGGGTATTCGTTCAATTCGGGAAAGGTTATCGGTGGAATGGCACAGGATCATTTTATTGCCGGAGGCTTCAGCGCATCTGTTTCCCATTATACCAGTAAAAGATTTGGTTTCGGGTTTGAGTTTGCATATACGGCCAATTACATCCAGACTCCGGATGCATTTGAATCCTATTCCTACGATGAATACGGGTCTTTAGTTTATTCGTTATCCACAGTAGAGCAGATGAGGATGAAAACGCTTTATTTTATGCCCCGGATCGAATGGGCGGGCTTCGGGGGAAATTTACCCGTGGGGATTATCCATAGTTTTGGGATCGGCTTCGCAAGATCATCCATTATTCCCGGCAGCTATGCGCAGGCAATACAGAAAGGAGATGGTTATGGGAGTAATGATACGTTTGAACAATCGATTTACGGGGGAGATGATGTTCCTGCCGTTAATGGTGTAGTGATGGAATATGGTGTAAAGCTCCGGTTTCCGCTGACCACTTTTATGGCGCTTAATGTCGGGACTACCTTGAAAGCTCATTTACCTACGTTGAAAGACGTCAGGAATTGGGAGTATGAGGATACGCTCGAAGACAGGATCAACAAATCCATGAGATCCAGCCGTTTCATGCATTTTATGGATATACGGGCCGGGCTGTCGTTCCTGTTGTTTTAAGCTTCCGGCGCCAGGCGAAGCCTGATTCCGTCGATTTCATCGCAGATCTGGATCTGGCATCCCAGCCGGCTGTTGGGTTTTACAAAGAACGCCTGGTCCAGCATATCCAGCTCGTCGTCGGATTGCTCTGGTAGCTCATGGTCCGATTCGAGATAACACTGACAGGTAGCACACATGGCCATTCCCCCGCATTCTCCTGCGACAGGAAGGTCATAGGACTTGCACAGTTCCATGATGTTCATGTTCATGTCTGTAGGAGCCAGCAATTCGTGTTCTGTTCCCTCTCTGTCTATAATGATTACTGTAACGTCTGTCATGTTCCTGGAAATTCTGTGCAAATATAACGATAAGTATGAAATCAGCCGCAGACAGGCAGTGTTAATCCGGATTGCGTTTTACATCAGAACCTCAGGATCAGCTTGAGGTTGAATCGTCTTTGTGTCAGGTAATTGGGAATGGAATAATAGCCGCCATTCACATCCTGGATCCATTGCTTGGACATCTCGTTATTGATCCCGAACAGGTTGTATACTTCAAACGAAAGAATAGCGTCTGTAAAAGCTTTGTTGAAGAAATTCGGTTTCTGCTTGTGCCTGTTGTAAAGGAAATCGTAAGCGGTCCCTATATCGACACGGAAATACGGCTTCATGCGCAACGTATCCTTGTAGCGGTCCAGTCCGGGAGGTCCGTAGGGCAGGGGAGAGCCGAACTGTAATCCTACCTGCACGCTCAATGCTTCCAGCTTGGGCATCTGGTCCTGGATCAGCACACCGATATTTACCAGCTGGTCGGTAGGGCGGGGGATGAAACCGGGATTGACAACGACTGAATCCACTACGGTCTGGTCCAGGCTGTATCCGAAGATGATCTTTTCCCCGGCGGCATTGTAGTATTCGGTATAGGTATCTCCTTTGATGTCTTCCATCGTCTGCATCACCCCCAGCTTGAAATAAGAGGAGATCCCTTCGATGAATTCTCCGTTCAGGTTCAGGTCGATCCCAACAGCATAGGCGGTAGCATTGTTGTGGGCATAATAACGGGTCCGTACATTTTCCACCTTGTACGGATTGACATCCCACATGTATTTATAAAATAATTCGGCTGTGAATTTGAACGGGTTGTTTCTTCCCAGCATGTAGAAGAACATGTCATAACCAACTACTGCATGATACGATTTCTGGGAAAGGACGTCCAGATTCAGATCACCGTTGAATGTGCGCATTTCCCGGTAAATAGGCGGCTGATAATACAATCCCGTGGAAAAGCGCAATGCGGCGTTTCTTCTTTCGATGGTGGAATCGCGGACCAGGTAAGATCTTGGATGATGCACGACAGAAATCCGCGGGGTGACAAAAAACTCGTTGTTAACACTCGTATAGGCTGCCCGCGTCCCGACGGAAAGCGCCCATTTGCTGGCAGACCCGTCAATGGTATCCCTGAATGTAACTTTCTGTTTGCTTTTATCAGCGTTTTTCAATGTCTTGGTAATGCTGACAGGATAATTCACTTTTGTCCTGGACCAGACGGAATTTAACTGGACGTGTCCCGTTACCCTGCTGGACTGCAGGTTGAGCTTTCCTTTGATGACCTCTTTGAGGTTTACTTTGTGGTCGTTGGACTGAGGAAGGCTGTAACCGGCGGAGTCGATCATTTTCCATTCGCTCAATACATCATAAAAATCGTCCTGCTGGTAATTTGCCCCCCACAGCAGGTCGAACTGGTTGTGCTTTGTCCGTTCTTCATTCAGAAAGCTGTTCTTCAGCTCATAGCTTCCGGTATGATACACATTGACGATCGTTGCACGCAACCTGTTTCTGGCATGATCCAGGAAGGTCCCCACACCCAGCACTGCGACCGAGTCGCCGAATTCTTCCTTCGACTGGTCCGTTTCCAGTTGATTGATGTAATACTGCCCCTGGACATCGAAGTATTCCCGCTCGTCTGAGTGAAATGCTGTCGCGAAGAAGTTAAGTTTTGTTTTCCTGTTGTTGGACTCATAGGCAAATTTCGTTCCTCCCATCATGGTTCGGAAACGGGTCTGTTCTTTCCCGTCGAAATAGACCATGAACGAATAGGCCTCGTTTGCGGTTCCGAAATCCGTCTGCTGTGTCTGCGGTGTAAATGAATAATTGTTGTCGGAGATATGGGCGATCGCAGACCAGGTCCAGTTCTCGTTGATGATGTATTCGGTCAGCAGCTGGGCATCCCAGAACACCGGGTTATAAGCTCCTTTTGTCGGAAGTGAGTTCAGGAAATACCCGTTTGAACGATACCGGGCTCCCAGCATATAGTTAAACCGTTCTTTTTTCCCCAATCGCTGTTCTACATGTCCTTCCACTCCGAGCATGGAAGCCATGACCGATCCTTTGAACTTTTCGGCTTTCCGGTAGTTGATGTCCAGAACCGAGCTGAGCTTATCGCCGTACTGGGCGTCGAAACCTCCGGCTGAAAAGTTAAGCGATTCCACCAGGGCAGAATTGATGAAGCTCATCCCTTCCTGCTGGCCGGCTCTTGTCAGAAAAGGCCTGTAGATCTGGAACCCGTTGACATACACCAGGTTTTCGTCGTAATTCCCTCCCCTTACATTGTAATTGGCTGTTAATTCGTTGCTGGAACGTGCCGCGGTGGTAAAGACAAGGGTTTGCTCAATGTTTTGTACCGGCAGCAATTGCCAGTCTTTTACGGTGATCTTATTCAGCTCAAAAGGCGCTTCAACACCTCTTATGACGGTATGCTCTGTAATTTCCCTGATATTGATCTCAACAGGAGGAAGGGTTGTCGATTTGCTGTCCTTCACAAAAAATACTTGTGTGATGGTGCTTTCCCCGATCACAAAGTACTGTATTTTCAGGGAGTCGCCCACATTCGCAAAGAAGGAAAAATGACCTTTCTGTCCGCTGTAAACCGGTTCGTCCCGTTGGTTGACCCGGATGCGTACATCACTGACCCCTTCGTTTTTTTTGTTGATACAACGCCCTGTTATCACCACTTCCTGGGCAAAAGAGTGAGTCAGGGTAAATAACAAGAAGAGTAGCAAATAATTGCGCATAGGGGCAAAAATAACCTTAGAAACGGAAATACAGATGGTTTATTATGGTTTTATCGCATCCGTGGGATTAAAAAACCTGGATTTATGGTGTTAAATGATTGTTTATGAGATTATAACGAGTTTTTCAGGTGCAGTAATTTTTCTTTAATCGTTTCCAGCTTTCTGATTACGCCTTCGGTTTGGCTGATACCTGCGTCCGGATCAGGATTTTTCTTTTTCAGCTCCTTCTTTGCCCCTTCCAGGGTATACCCCTGAATTTTAACTAACTGATAAATCTTGTTAAAATTTTCAATGTCTTTCGGGGTGAACAGGCGGTTTCCTTTTTTGTTTTTCTTGGGTTGTATGATCGTGAATTCTTTCTCCCAAAACCTTATCAGGGAATGGTTTACATCAAACATTGAAGCTACTTCCCCGATGGTGTAATACAGCTTATTTAAGTTTTGTATGTCAATATTAGGAACCAAACCGATTTTTTATTTATCCGAAATTAGTTATAATTTTGCAATCGCGAGAAAATGAAAGGATGAAATTTATTGTTTCTTTGTTAACAGCATGTGGTTTTTCAGTATGGTCTTTCGGCCAGACGGAAGTGGCTGTCGCGGATACAACAATCCTCGCGCCTTCTGATTCCGTTTACGCACAGAACGGGAAGGATCTGAAAAACGGCAGGCAGATCAACGAGATGATCTCATTTGCGAAAACATTCCTGGGAACACCTTATAAATATGCGGGCAGCGCTCCATCCGGGTTCGACTGCTCGGGATTTGTCAGCTACGTAATGGGGAGCTTTGGCTTTTCGCTTCCCCGTTCAAGCTACGGAATCGCTGAGCTGGGAAAAACCATTAAGCTGGCAGACGTCCAGCCGGGAGATCTCCTGTTCTTTAAGGGAAGGAACATCAACAACCCGAGGGTGGGCCATGTAGCGATGGTAGTGGAGGCCAATGAAAACGAGATCAAAATGATCCATGCCTCAACGACAAGAGGGGTTGTGATCGATAATTTCAAGACAAGTAAATACTACATTCCACGTTTTATCAAGGCAAAACGCATGGAATATTCCAGGAATCCGGCAGAATAGAAAAGCACCTCCGGTCAGAGGCGCTTTCTGATATGGATTGTTCCGGTATTTTATTTAACGATAACCAGCTTTAACGGCTCATAACGCTTTCCGGCTGCATCTACCTCCAGGAAATAAACTCCGCCGCTCAGGTGAAGGGTTGAGACAACAGTTTCCGACCCGTTGATCGGATTCCTGCTGACAATCGCTCCGCTGACCGATCTGAGCAGTATGGAACCTTCTACCTGCTGGTCCGTTTTTATCGTTACGGCATCACTTGCAGGATTGGGATAGACCGATAATTTTGATAAAGTTGTTTTTTCAAGCATAAGTGGCGCGTCTGCACAACTTAACAGCCCGTCGTCATAAAATGCCTGGATGCTGTCTGCTACCAGGAATAGCCCTTCCAGATTTTGCAGGTGATCTCCTGTACGGTTGTAGATAATGGCCAATGAAAGTTCTGTTTTCCCCTGGTGTGACAAGTGATCGAATGGGTCTTCACTTCCCAGTTGCCCCATGTGATCGTACGAAATGATGGAACGCCTGTCGGCAGGCATGTTTCCCATCCCTGTTTCACTGTAGGAATTGGCAACCAAAGGGTTTTCATGGTACATAAAGTAGGTCTGGTTGCCGTTATTATCCAGAACCTGTGAGCCGTCTATCCATAATCCGCTGAGGTTGCACCAGTATTGAAAAGCAACAGAAGGAAAGCCATAAGGGAAAGCCAGGTTCGCATCATACGTGATAAACGATTGCAATGGTTTTTTCAGCGACAATATCCCGACTGCCGGAGGATTGGCTCTGAATCCGTCAATCTGAAGGGTTCCGTCAGTGAAGTCTTCATCCATGTTTCCGGCATTGTACATATACATCAGGTTCCTGCTTGTATCGCATCCTACATAATCGTCAAAAGGGTTCCCCAGGTCACCGTCTATGTATAATCCTGTTTTGAATCCCCTCCAGGCTACTGTCGACCGGTTATAAATGGAAATGTCCGCAAAAGTAGTGTTATTCAGAGCTTCAAACGAAGGGCTGGCATACTGGTAAAACATATAATGAATTTCAATCCCGAGTGGGATGCCCATTGTAGCTTCGTGGAGGATGTTGTCATTTAAGATCATGTAAACGGCAGAACAACCTTTGATCTGTGGGGATTCTCCGAGCTGAGGCTCATAGATCCCATTATTGTTCAAATCTGTGAACGGGGCGAGTATTTCTGCAGTTTCAAATTCCGTGTCTCCGTTTCCAGGCCAGTTCAGGATGTTCTGCGGAATAACATATCCCTGGTTTCCCCATGACTGGATATGACTGTCGATCTCGGCTTGAGTTACGTGCCAGATGGAGCTGCCGTACTTTTGGATATACTCCGGTTCCTGGTAGCTGTAGCTCTGGCTGTAAGGGCCCGGCTGAAAATCTCCCGCGGAGGTATATGGGGCTATGCCGGCCACTCCGAGCTGGTCGTTTTCATTTTTTGCGGCAAACCACAGGAAAGCTGAGCTTATCAATGAAGCGGTATGATCTTTCGGAACAATATACCCTCCTCCTGATGAAACCGGATCCTGAAAAAGAATGCCTGAGTTTGAAATATGGAATTTAGCGTTATTGAAATCCATCATATGAGAACTGTTCTGGCTTTTCCCATACAGAGCAATGGAGAGCCCAGTAATAAGTAGTACTGTAATTTTCATAATCGTTCATTTTAGTTATACTATAAAATTAAACGATCGGAGGGAGGTGAAAAAGTATTATCCGGTCAAATAAAGCCGGTTTTAAACAACTCTAACACTGCTTTTTATTCGTTGATTACTTTGTTAATTGTTGATAATCTGAGTTTTAAACCAATTTCTGATACGTCTTCCACCAAAGGTCAGGAATCTCGTTCTTCATGGCTTTGTCGTAGTCTTCCTGGTTGCAGGGAACCAGGTAGTGACGTTCGTATTTCCGTTCTCCTTCTGCCGGGTATGGAACCTCCATCCACCAGCGGGCGGATTTGTCGCTTTTGTAGAAAATGACTTCCTCTTTGAAATCATCCAGGTGGACAATGAATTTCAGGTAATCTTTTCGCGAACCGATCGGGAAATCTCCGACACGGGCGTTGGTCCCGTCGATGAAATACCAGATAATCTGGGCTACCAGGTCGGAAATATTCACTCCTTTTGATTTCTCAGGGAGGTAATTGAAGATACCTATGCTTGTCAGCTTATCACTGACACCTGCATAACGGGCGATCTGGCACATTTGTTCCGCGTAAAAGCCGTTCGGGTTCGTGTATTGAGGATCTCCCAATTCACTGTATTTAATGCTTGTCAGGTCAATGCTCAGGATGTCGGAGTTTCTCAGGTGAGGTTCGGCACGTTTGAAATCGGAGTTGAATTCGCCCAGCCGGCAATAATCGAAGTAGAGCTTTTCAAACAGTTCGACTTCTTCTTTCCCTGCAAATGGAATCTGCAGCCCGATATTGGCATGGTTGAATAAATAGCAGGGACGTTGCAGCAATAAATGGCTGATGTAGCCTTCTGCGTGTATTTCTTCATCAGGTGAGCCAATGTCTAATTTTGAATCGATGGTGCATAGATTGACAAATTGCTCCAGCTTTTCATATCCCCTGTAAAGTGCCATTGTGAGGTCCTGGGAACCTCCGATCATAACAGGTATAACGTGTTTTTTCACCAGTTCCGCGACGATTTTTCCAACGGCGAAGCACGTGTCGCTGACCGTTTCTCCGGGCAGTATATCTCCCAGGTCGTAAATTTGCCTGCCCCAGTTGCTTCCTGCGTTGAGCGCGTAAAACCGTTCCCGGAATTTCTCTTTGGCTACGTCACGGTAAGTTGATTTCCGGAATTCAGGGACGTAGAACAATGCGATTCCTCCTTTTTTTATTTCGGGAAATCCTCCCTCTGTATGTACATCGATTTCTTTCCCCAGTCCTTTGTCTGTCAGTCTTTCCAGCGAAACCGGAGCGAAGTAAAACGAAATATCTTCCATAATGCTATTAGTTTGCTTCAAAACTAGGCCAAAATGATTTTGGTTTCACGGCAGCTATCCCGAAAGTATGAACGGTTCGTTGTTCAGAAAAGAAAAAAGCCGTGTGAACGCTGACTGATTGTCTGTTCACACGGCTCTTACAGCACTTCTAACCTCCCCCTCAGATTATATATAGTGACAACCTTCTGTTGAGCCATCTCGTTAGAGTATGCTTCAACCTGGTTGGATGGTCCTGGAACTAGAACCTGTATCCAAGTGTTAACTGCAACAGGAAGTTCTTGTAACGAGGGTCTGTTGACGTACCATCTCCCTTGTTATCCTGGAAGTCCAGTGCAGCACGCGGTGATATCACGATCCGGTGGATATTGATATCCAGTCCCATGTGGATACCCAGCATATTTTTTCTCCAGTTGTCGTTTTCAAACTGTTGCTGGTCCTCTGAAGAAAAATCACCCATTGTAAACTTGTCTTTCTGGCTCAGCTGGAAACCTACCTGAGGTCCTGCCATGATGCTTATGAACGGAGCCGGACGGAACACCAGCAATAAGGGAATGTCCAGGTAATTGGACGTTCTTTTCATTTCGTAAGGTACGGTCAGGAACTGCCCGGATGCGGTAAATCCTTTTTGCGAAAACATTACTTCGGGTTGTAATGCTAACAGGCGCCCCAATGGAATGGTTGCATACAGTCCTCCGGCAAATCCTGCCTTGGGGTCTGCAGAGAAGTCTTCTGCCTCCGTATCCCAGATATTGGATACATTTAGTCCTGCCTTAACCCCGAAAGTAAACCGCTCTCTTAAATCGTCTTGAGCAACTGCAGAGCCAGAGATGAACAACACTACAGCAAAGAAACTCATTTTAAGTCTTTTCATGATGTTTAATTATAAAAGGTTATTTAAATATAATGATTGTTTTTCAATCACATATCTAAAGATAGAATACTATTGTATAATATCCAAATTATTTAACATTGATTAACGGATCTGTTCAATTTCAGCAAGATGATGATTTTAAGCCATTCATGCGGCGGATGTTCTAAAAAAGTGTAGTTTTGCAATCATTCATCAATGATAGCGATTCCTTAAACGATATAAATGGCGAAGAATCACCTGGCAATAGATATCAATCATTCGGCTGTCCGCCTGGTTCAGCTGAGCGGCGATTTCGTGCTTCGTGAAAAGACATTCGTTTTTGAAGCGAAGCAGGATTACCGGTTCAGGCAGCAGCTGGAAGATTGCTGGAATGAAACGGGATGGAAAGAAAGTGATTTTGATGAAGTGACGCTGGCGTGGAGCGGCAACCAGACAACACTGGTTCCGGTAAATGTTTTTAATGAGTCGGATAAAGATGCCATTTTCTTTTTGTCATACGGAACACAACAGCACAGCGAAGAAACGGATTACAACCGCATACCCATGCAGGGAATTGTCAATGTATACTCCATACCATTGTGGGTAAAATCATTTTTTGTAATGCGTTTTCCCCGGATTGTGATCCAGCATGAAGGAACCCACCTGATACGGGGAATCTTTTCAGGGCCGACATCCAGGTTAAAAACGAAGATCGTTCTTCACGAACACCATTTCCTGACCGCGGCGGTCAAAGAGAATAATCTTCAGTTTTATTCTTCATTCGATTGGAGTACTCCCGAAGATGTGGTGTATTATTACAGCTTCTTCATCCAGCAGCAGGGGTATGCGAAGGAGAATAATGAAGTGGAGATCAGTGCAGGCTCCGGGGCAGTCATTGACCTGGAACAATTAAAGACAGCTTTGGAATTGCTCCATAAAGGGAATATTTCCATCCAGATCAGTAATCACCTTATTGAAAAATATCAGCAGCTGTGCGTATAATCAGAGGAATTTTAAAGACAAAGAAAATAACGGTTCCGAAAAACTTCCCCTCGCGGCCTACGACGGACTTTGCCAAAGAAGGATTGTTCAACATGCTGGAAAACCGTTTTGACTTCATCGACCTGAAATTGCTGGACCTGTGTGCCGGAACGGGAAATATATCCTTTGAATGGCTTTCCCGGGAAGCCGGAGAGGTTGTTGCGGTAGACAATAACTTTAATGTTACCAGGCATATTAAATCACTTGCAAGATCATTTGATGTGGCGGACCGGATCCAGGTTGTTCATTCAGATGTGGTGAAATACCTGGAAAAAACCACCGGGAAATTTGATCTGATCTTTGCGGACCCGCCCTATGACGTAAAATTTCACCAGGATATTGTGCGGCTGGTGGCCGAAAAGCAATTGTTGAATGAAAATGGCGTTTTAATTATCGAGCACGGAAAACGGACCGATATGAGCGGGCTTCCCGGTTATGAATTGAGCCGGGGATATGGGAACGTTGTGTTCAGTTTCTTCTCTGTGAATTAAATAACCGTTCTGTTTTTCCATACATGCTTCATCGTTTCTGTATCCATTCCGGGATGTATGCTTATACAAACTAAAAACCTCTCCCTGAAACAGAGAGAGGCCATGTCCTTATACTTTCCGGTACCTGATCTTAATGATGATGTCCTCCCGGTCCGTGTACGTGTCCGTGTGAAAGCTCTTCAGCAGTCGCTTCTCTCACATCGGCGATAGAAATGTCAAATGTCAGGACCTCGCCCGCCAGAGGATGGTTCATGTCCAGTGTTACTTCTTCTCCTTCTATTTTAGCGATGGATGCGATGGCAGGACCTTGTTCTGTTTCCAGCTGAACCTGCATTCCTACCTGCATTTCTTCATCGCCCTGGAATCCGCTCTTCGGAACAACGTGCAGCAATTCATCACTTCTGTGTCCGTATGCATGTTCAGGTTGAACAGTCACCGTTTTGGATTGGCCTTTTTCCATCCCTTCGATTTCATTCTCAAGCCCCGGGATTAATGCGCCTACACCGTGTAAGTACAACAAAGGTGCTCTTCCCTGCGAAGAGTCAAGTACTTCTCCCGCGTTGTTTTTTAATGTGTAATCCAACGAAACCACAGAATTTGTCGTAATCTTCATACATCAAAGTTACGATAACTTTAACAGACAATGTATTTTTAGTGTAAATATTTTACTGCTCTTTTATAAAAAGTGTTAATTTTAAACCTGCTAAAACTATATTGAAGCGGATCGCTTCAGCCAAAAAGTATCAATATGAAAATCAAACTAGTTACGATCTGTGCGTTTCTCTCTTTGGGCATATCCGCCATGGCACAGATTCAGGGGAACGGAGGCGTTCCCAAAAGCAAAACAATTGCTTTGAACCAACTTAAAACGGTAAGCTTTGCCGAACCTGACGTCCATGCGTTGCGTGCAGAGGATGCCATTAATGACAGTGAGAAATCCGGCCCCTGGAGATTTGGCTATAACAATGATGCCTGGCTGAACATGCAGAATTCAGGAGAATGGTATGATTTACCGAACGGGGGAAAAGCCTGGATGATCCGTCTGGAGTGCCGTAAAGCAATGACCGTCAACCTTACTTTTGAAAATCTTGTTATCCCGGAAGGAAATGAAGTATATGTTTACAATGAGGATAAATCATTCATACTGGGTAAATTCACCAATAATCATATCTATGAAGGCCAGCTGGGAACAGAGCTGATCCCGGGAAGCACGGCGATTGTGGAATATTACGTAGCACCCGGAAATATCGGGAAACCTGCTTCACTGACAATCGACAAAGTGACGCACGGATACCGCACCGCGGAAGAATACGTGGAGAAAGCATTCGGAGGTTCCGGGAACTGTAACATGAATGTTAACTGTCCCGATGGAGCTGCCTGGGATGACCAGAAGAGAGGAGTCGTGATGCTGGTATCCGGCTCAAACGGCTTCTGTACGGGCTCAATGATCAATAATACGGCAAATGACGGGAAGCCGTATGTGCTGACAGCGAATCATTGCTACAGCAACCCGGCGAACTGGATCTTCCGGTTTAACTGGGAGTCTGCAACCTGTGCGAACCCGGGATCTTCTCCGGGGTTTCAGTCATTGAGCGGAGCCGTTTTGAGAGCGAGAAGGACTCCTACAGACTTTTGCCTGGTGGAGATCACAGGAGGACTGGAGGCAGGAACGGTACCAGCTTCATACAATACTTATTTTTCCGGGTGGGACAACTCTGGTGATGTACCGTCTACAACAGTGGGGATTCATCACCCGTCGGGAGATATTAAGAAAATTGCTTTTGATGACCATCCGGCTACAGCAGTGCAGGCGATGGGATCATCTGAGGCGAATAGCAGCTGGCAGGTTCAATGGGACAGAAATACAACAACCGAGGGAGGTTCGTCCGGTTCACCGCTTTTTGATCAGAATCACCGCATTATCGGGCAGTTGTGGGGCGGACAGGCGTCTTGTTCGAACCTGAACGGACCTGATTATTACGGCCGTGTGTCTGTGTCATGGAACCCTTCCGGGAGTAATTCAACCAACCAGCTGAAATACTGGCTGGATCCGTCCGACTCGGGTGTTTCCGTGCTGGATGGATATGATCCCAACGCTTCGATCGTTGAGAACGATGCGGGAATCCAGTCTGTTGCACAACCGATGGGAACATATTGTGAAACGACCATTACTCCTTCTGTAGTATTGAAGAACTATGGAACGAACAACCTGACAAGCGTTTCCATCCTTTACGAAGCGACGGGAGTAGCACAGCAAACATTCAACTGGACCGGAAACCTGGCACAGGGTGCTACAGCAACCGTTGCGTTGCCTGCAATGACCGTTAACAGTGGAACGTCCACATTTACGGTACAGACTGCCCAGCCGAATGGAGTTGCTGATAATAACACTGCCAATGACCTGAAAGTTTCCTCGTTTACTGCTACCGCAAATGCATTGCCTGTAACAGTGACGATTAACACAGATTGTTATGGTTATGAGACGTTCTGGAGAATTTTAGACGGCTCTTCCGCAGTGGTTCTGTCGGGAGGAAACCAGACGGTACAGCTTCCGGGCGGTACACAGAACGCAGATGACAACGGAACGGGAGCTTACGGGGATGCGACTACCTATACGGTTGAATCGTGCCTGGCAGAAGGGTGCTATACGTTTGAGATCTATGATGATTACGGAGACGGAATGACGAGTACTTCCGGGTGGGGATGCAGCGCTTCCAATGCCGGGTACACTATTTCAGACGAATCATCTGTTTTGGTGACAATGACAACAGCAAGTTTCGGATCTGGTACAGCGCATTCATTCTGCCTGGGAGGGGCTACTCCTTGTGAGTCTTCTTCCCCAATGACAATTACAACCTCCAGCACGGCAAGCAGTGGAAACAATGGAACTGCCAGCGGAACCGCCAGCGGGGGAGTACCTCCTTATACGTACAGCTGGTCCGGTCCGAGCGGATTCTCATCAACGGGACAGACGATTTCAGGCCTGGCGCCGGGAAATTATACGGTAACGGTTACAGATGATTGTGGTACAATAACGTCATCTGCGGTTATCGTTGAAAGTTCTGTTGGTATTGACGGAGCGGATGACCAGGATTTTATGGTGTATCCCAATCCGAATGCAGGGCGTTTTACGATTGAATTCGTCCAGGATTTGAATGAAGAATATACTATTTCAGTGATGGACCTGACAGGGAGGGTTATTTATAAAACGACAGATACGAAGTTGAAAAAAACGATCAGCCTGGAGGGATTTGCAACAGGTAAATACATTCTGAACGTAACAACACCGACAGCCTCTAAGAATCAAAGCTTGCTGATCAAGTATTGATTGAGATAAGCATTCATATGGAGATAGCCGGAATAATAATCCCGGCTATTTTCGTTTAAGGAAATGTTCAGAATTGGCATGTGACGGAACCAGCTTTCCGCTAAGATCCCGGGAACAGTATGTTTTTGAGAACGGTTATCCGGCTACCATTCGAATGCTTCCGGCGTGAACCATTTTCCCTGTACTTTCAACGTCTGTTCAACGATGTCTCTTACAGCGAAGCGGCCTCCGTAGAATGGCGACTGATAGTGTGAAATTGCTTTGATCTCAACAGCGGCATCTTGCGGACAGGTTGCACAACCAACCCGTTTCATTACCTTGTAATCGGGAATGTCATCGCCCATGTATAGGATTTCTTCGTTTGTCAGGTGGTACTTCTCCAATAGCGATTCATACACGCTTAATTTGTCGGAAGACTTCAGGAAAACTTCTTTTACACCGAGCTTCAGTAAATGTGCTTTGACGTATTCGGAGCTTCCCCCGGAAATGATGAAGATCGTGAATCCCATCTTTACTGCCAGCTGCATGGCGTAGCCGTCACGGCTGTTCAGGGTGCGGATAAAATCATCTTTGAGAATAGTAACGTCTCCGTTGGTCAGGACCCCGTCGATATCAAAGATAAAAGTAGTGATGTGGTTCAGTCGCTCTTTGTATGTCATCATGTTGAATACGTTTTTAAGATGCTTTCCGTTATCAGCGCGTAGACTTCCCTGGAAATTCCATCCAGTTCGTTCAAGTGGGATTGGATGGTATGCCTGTCGTTTCTTCTCGCAGGACCGCTTTGTGCCTCAAAAGGTCCTATTTCCAGCGCTTTCCTGACCGTTTCTGAAATCAATGGATGCAGGATCTCCTGATCTATCTGCTTGTCCTTTAAGTGCTCCTGTGCCAGGAAAAACAAATGGTTGACGAAGTTATTGGAAAACACAGCAGCAATGTGTAATTGTTTGCGCTGCTCAGAGTCCATCCGCCGGACATTATTGCTCAGCAGTCCGGCCATGTTTTCCAGCTCTGCGGCAAATGAATCGTTGCTGGCTTCAATCAAAAACGGCACTTCTTTCAGGCTGACCATGCGTTTCCTGGTAAACGACTGCAACGGGTAAAACACGCCGCAATGCTCCTGGCGTAATTCCAGCTTATCCAATGAAACGGTTCCCGAAGTATAGGCTGCTTTCCAGGATGCTGGCAGCTGATTCAGCACATCCTGTATGGAGTCGTCGCTGACACAGATCAATACCAGGTCAACGGCTTCTTCCGGAAGACGGGAGAATGCAGGAACATGGATGGATCCGGATAATTCCGCGAGCGTCTTTTCATTCCTGCCGTAAATCCACTTGATCTTTACCTCAGAAGTCTGAAGAAATCCATGTGCTATATGCCATGCGACATTTCCCGAACCGATGATCCCGACAGATACCAATTAATTGCCTATTGAATGAAGAATACTGAATACAGAATCGTTCAATATTCAGTATTCACTGTTATTTTCCGTGACACTGCTTGTATTTCTTACCGCTTCCGCAAGGGCAAGGCTCGTTGCGACCGATTTTGTCTTCCGCCACTACCGGTGTTTGTTTTACCGGCTGGTGGATGGAATTCTGAACTGCTTGCTGGTATCCCTGGCTGCCCTCAATTTGCTGAGGAGCGTCAGGTGAGCTTACTTCCTGTGCTTTTGCGTATTGATTCTCCTGGCGGATTTCCCTGGAAGAGGCTTCCACTTTGTTTTCAATCTCCAGGTCAAGTTTCATTAACAATTCCACTGCTTCCTTGTTCAGGCGGTTCAGCATGGATTTGAACAGTTCAAATGATTCCAGTTTGTAGATCAGCAACGGATCCTTTTGCTCGTACTGGGCATTGTTTACCGCTGAACGCAGGTCATCCATTTCACGTAAGTGCTCTTTCCATTCGTTGTCGATGATTCCTAGAACGATCGCTTTTTCCAGCTGTTTCGGGATGTTCGTTCCTTCAGCTGCATACGCTTCTTCCAATGAAACGCCTACCTGCATTTCCCTTCTGCCATCCGTTAAAGGAATTCCCATTGTTTTGTAACGGTGTGATTCATTTTCCTGGACATGCTTGATCTGAGGCCAGCATAGGGAGATGATCCGGTTGTTCTTGTCCGTATACCTGCGGATCATTGCCATGTACACCTTTTCTGTCAGGGTTACCTGGTCAATTGTTGTGAATTCTTCTTTTGTTACGGGAGACTGGATATTCAGGTCGCGTAACAGCTCGTTTTCAAATTCGGAAAAATCACCTTTCCAGTATTTCAGGACCGTATTCTCTGCCGTGTCGTAGAACATGTTATCAACATCTACGTCCAGGCGCTCTCCGAATAACGCGTTTTTTCGCTTTTTGTAGATTGCTTTCCGCTGTGCGTTCATTACGTCATCGTATTCCAGCAGGCGCTTCCGCATTCCGAAGTTGTTTTCTTCCACTTTTTTCTGGGCGCGCTCTATGGACTTGGAAACCATGGAGTGGGTGATGACCTCTCCTTCTTTCAGCCCCATTCTGTCCATCAGCCTGGCGATGCGTTCTGAACCGAATTTACGCATTAAGTCATCTTCCAGGGAAACGAAAAACTGGGATGATCCCGGGTCTCCCTGACGTCCGGCGCGACCTCTCAGCTGCCTGTCTACACGGCGTGAATCGTGCCGTTCCGTAGCGATGATCGCCAGACCTCCCGCTTCTTTTACGCCTTCTCCCAATTTGATGTCGGTACCACGACCGGCCATGTTGGTAGCAATTGTTACGGCTCCGGCTTTACCTGCTTCTGCAACGATCTCTGCTTCTTTCTGGTGCTGTTTCGCGTTGAGTACGTTGTGCTTGATGCCTTTCATCTGGAGCATACGGCTCAACAATTCGGAAATTTCAACGGTGGTTGTACCTACCAATACGGGACGGCCTTCCGCAACCAGTTTTTCCGTTTCTGTAATAACAGCAGCGAATTTTTCACGGGCAGTTTTGAAAACCAGGTCATTCTGGTCTTTTCGTAAGATCGGTTTATTGGTTGGGATCACTACAACATCCAGTTTGTAAATGTCCCAGAATTCTTTTGCTTCTGTTTCTGCCGTACCGGTCATACCCGCAAGCTTGTGGTACATACGGAAGTAGTTCTGCAGGGTAATTGTAGCGTACGTCTGGGTAGCTGCTTCCACGGTAACGTTTTCTTTCGCTTCAATAGCCTGGTGCAATCCGTCTGAGTAACGGCGTCCTTCCATGATACGGCCTGTAGATTCGTCAACGATCTTGATTTTTCCTTCGATCACAACGTATTCCACTTCTTTTTCAAATAACGTGTAGGCTTTCAACAGCTGGGTTACGGAGTGGATCCGCTCGGATTTAACACTGTAGTCACGGATCAGGTCTGCTTTTTTTGCCTGGAACTGTTCTGCCGGAAGGCTTTCTTTGGTCAGTGCCGCGATTTGCAGCCCGATATCAGGCATTACAAAGAAATCCCTGTCGTCTTTCCCGGAAATAAGGTCGATTCCTTTGTCCGTCAGTTCGATTGTATTCAGTTTTTCGTCGATGACGAAGAATAATTCCTTGTCAATTTCTTTCATGCGTTTTCCTTGCTCCTGCATGTAGAAATTTTCTGTTTTCTGAAGGTGTGCTTTGATTCCCGGTTCAGAAAGGTATTTGATCAGTGCCTTATTCTTGGGGAGTCCTCTGTGAGCACGGAGCAATGCGATACCTCCTTGTTCCAGCATCTCTTTACCGTTCTTTTTGTCTTCAAAACCGTCCTGGATCACTGTCAGCATTTTCTTTGCGTCGGCCAGGCACTGGTTCACGTATTGGCGCTGCGCGGCAACAATGTTCTCTACGCGGGGCTTTAATTCGTAAAATTCGTGCTGGTCTCCTTTCGGAGTAGGTCCTGAGATGATCAAAGGCGTACGGGCATCGTCGATTAACACGGAGTCAACCTCGTCGACAATCGCAAAATGATGCTTTTGCTGTACCAGTTCGTCCGGGTGCCCTGACATGTTGTCACGCAGGTAATCAAAACCGAATTCATTATTGGTTCCGAACGTAATGTCCGCTTTGTAGGCTTTTCTTCTTTCCGCTGAATTCGGACGGTGCTTGTCGATGCAGTCTACCACTAAGCCGTGGAACTGATACAATGGCCCCATCCATTCAGAGTCACGTTTTGCAAGGTAGTCGTTGACGGTTACCACGTGCACCCCCTTGCCGGAAAGCGCGTTCAGGTAAACAGGAAGTGTTGCTACCAGTGTTTTCCCTTCTCCTGTCTGCATCTCTGCAATCTTTCCTGTATGAAGAACGGCTCCACCCATCAGCTGCACATCGTAGTGAACCATGTTCCAGGTTACGTCGGCACCTGCGGCAGTCCATTTGTTGTGCCAGATTGCTGTATCACCGTCGATGGTGATGCCGTCTTTTTTCGTCGCAAGGTCTCTGTCGAAATCTTGTGCTTTAACTACCAGTTGTCCGTTTTCTGACCATCTTCTGGCTGTTTCAACGACAACGGCAAATGCTTCAGGAAGAATAGTCGTTAATGTTTCTTCTATTTTCTCATCAATCACTTTCGTCATTGAATCGATCTTATCGTACAATGCTTCTTTATCGTTGATGGAAAGATCCTTTTCCTCTACCTTTGCTTTCAGCTCAGCAACTTCGTCTTCAAGCGGCTGGATGTTCTTTTTAACTAAATTCTGAAACTCAATGGTTTTTGCTCTCAGTTCGTCGTCGGATAAAGACTTGAATTGCTCCTGGGACGAGCGTGCTTTGTCAATATATGGTTGGTATTCTTTACGGTCCTTAACAGATTTATCCCCGATAATCTTTTTTAATAAGCTTGATAACATTGTACCTTTAATTTAATGGAAGCCAAAAATAAGATATTTTCGTGCTTCTTTTATGAAAAACTCTCGTTAATTTTCCTTGATACAGACATAAATCATTCCAAATTGATTTTTCTGACAGAATGGCATGTATTGTTGAATGTCCGTCATGATTTAAAACAATGGGGTGATTTTTATTGCCAATGCAACGGAAACCGCAGGTGTAGTGAGTGTGTGTAAGCATTCGTAGCCGATCAATGAAAAAAGTGATCGATTCAGAAGCCAGTTAATTGTTTTTCAGTACGGATTGTAGATTTCACGCCCCGATTTTTTTCTTCCATTCTCTTCTGAACGCTCCCAGGTCGTTTACCATCGGGTCGAAAAAGATCGCTCCTTTGTAGTGGTCCACCTCTGAAAAATGGACGATCTTCTTTTTCCCGTCCTGTTCGATCAATACATTCAACCGGTCAAAGAGACGGAGGTTGAATTCCTTTGCCAGTTCTTTGATGAAGTGTACAGAGCTGTCGATCGAGCAGCCCGAAGCAGCTGTTTTGGTTTCGTCAACGGCCAGGACGATAAAGTAATCTTCCAGGATGGCAGCAGCACCATACAATTGTACTTTGTGAGCTGCCCATCCGGATACGAAATCAGTTAATTTTTCCTGGATCAGTACCTGGTCTTCCGTAGAGATTGGTTCCTGATTCTGGTAGATCCAGATACGGCTTGAATCCGGTAATGTTTCGAATATGTTGCTATAAGTCTGCTGCATTTGCTATCAGTTCCGCTACATCCAACACTTTTATTTCCTGCTCTTTTTCAAAATGCTTCACTCCGTCGGTCATCATTGTATTACAGAAAGGGCATCCCGTAGCAATGATCTCAGGGGAGACCTCCAGTGCATCTTCTGTCCGGAGCACATTGATCTCTTTGTTTCCTTTTTCGGCTTCCTTGAACATTTGCGCGCCACCTGCGCCACAGCACAGCCCGTTTGTTTTACACCGTTTCATTTCAACGAGTTCCGCGTCCAATTTGGTGATCAGTTCACGAGGAGCTTCATACACGTCATTTGCCCGCCCGAGATAACAAGGATCATGGAATGTGATCTTCTTTCCTTTATAGATTCCTCCTTCGATCGCTAATTTTCCCGAATCGATCAGTTCCTGCAGCAGCTGCGTATGGTGGATCACTTCATAATTTCCTCCCAGCCCGGGATATTCGTTTTTCAGGGTATTGAAACAGTGGGGACATCCGGTGACAATTTTTTTCACTTCGTAACCGTCCAGCACCTGTATGTTCATCATTGCCTGCATCTGGAATGTAAATTCATTCCCGGCACGTTTGGCAGGATCCCCGGTACAGCTTTCCTCTGTGCCCAGTACACCAAACTTTACGTCGCAACGATTCAATATTTTTACAATAGCTTTGGTTATTTTCTTCGCACGATCATCAAAACTCCCCGAACAGCCCACCCAGAAAAGAATGTCGGCTGTTTCTCCGTTTGCCATTAACTCAGCCATTGTAGGCACTCTAAGATTACTCATAAAACAACTATTTTTTAAATACTTGTATTGTCACTTTTCGTTCTTCCAGTTCGGTAAACTTGCCTTCAAACCGCGTGGCTTTCACCAGGTGGTTATCGATCCAGTGGTAATTCCCTCCCCTTGGTTTTCCGAACAAAATACCGTGGTACCTGAATCCGTTTCTGTTCAGCCATTCTTCAGTTACTTGCCGGTGCTCTTCTGTCCGCGAAGTAAAAAAAGTAATGATATGCCCTTCATCATACCACTTGTTCAATATCTCTAATGCGTCCGGGTACATTGCTGCCGTAGCCATTCTTTCCGGTTCTTCATTAGGTATGTCATCACAAATTGTCCCGTCGATGTCGATTAAATAATTCTTGATGTTTTCTGGTAAAATGGGACTGATTAATTTGCCGTTCTCTTTTGTTTCAATTAATTGTTGCTGTTTTTTATCCATGATGTGTTCTTGTACACTACTCGTCTTTCCAATTGAGGCGGTCAGTCGGTGAGAACTGCCATGGAGCACCATTGTTCTCAATGTTTGTCAACATACCCGTCAGCTCAGTTGGCATTTTTGACTCTTCCATTACCAGGTAACGACGCATTTCCATGATAATCGAAAGCGGGTCAATATTTACAGGGCATTCCTGTACACACGCGTTACACGATGTGCATGCCCAGATTTCCTCTTCTGTTATGTGGTCGAACAATAAGCTCTTTCCATCATCGTAGTCTTTCCCGTGCTTTCTGATGTTCTCGCCTACAACTTCCAGCCGGTCCCGGGTATCCATCATGATCTTACGGGGAGATAATAACTTGCCGGTCTGGTTTGCGGGACATGCAGAAGAGCATCTTCCGCACTCCGTGCAGGTATATGCGTCCAGCAGGCTTTTCCAGGTCAGGTCCGTCACATCCTTCGCTCCGAAACGCTGGGGTTCGGTCGCTTCTCCAACCGGCGCTGCGAAAGGATCCGCATTTGGATCCATCATCAGCTTGACCTCATTGGTAACCGATTCCAGGTTCGTGAATTTTCCTTTTGCGGCCAGGTTGGAATAATACGTATTCGGGAAAGCCAGCAGAATGTGGAAATGTTTGGAGAATGGAAGGTAGTTCAGGAAGACAAATACCATCACAATATGCCCCCACCAGCCAATTCGTTCAATTGTGAACAAAGCGCTGTCTGAAAGGCTTTCGAAAAATTCAGGTCCGATGTGCTGTGTAACCGCAAATCCCAATGAACCGTCGCCCAGGTTTTCCGCGTGGGAAATGCCTCTGTTGTACAATACTTCATCAGCTCCGTTCATCATAAAGATGAAGCAGATCAGCAGGAATTCAAAACACAGGATCAGGTTCCCGTCCAGTTTTGCCCAGCCGGCCATTTCACGCATGGTGAAGCGGGGAATCCTGAGCAGGTTCCTTCTTGCCAGGAATGCGATCGTGGCGATGAATGCCAAAACGGACAGGATCTCTATGAAACTGATGATGAATGTGTAGAAGCTTCCCAACGCCGGCCTGAAAATCCTGTGGTGTCCTGAGAATCCGTCCACTACGATCTCGATCAGTTCGATCTGTGTGATCACAAACGCTGAATAAATGAATAGGTGCAGAATAGCGGGAATGGGGCGCTGGAACATTTTCTTTTGCCCGAATGCTACAAGGATCATCGTTCTCCAGCGTTCTTTCGGATGATCGGTTCTGTCCAGGTCTCGTCCCAAAAGGATATTCTGACGGATCTTCAATACGTTCCATGTGAAAAAACCGAAGCTTCCCAGCAATAAAAGTCCGAATATAATAGCGCTAATCATTTATTTCGTATTTGTCGAATCCAACAATTGTCTCAGTTTTCTTTCTTCACTTGGAGAAAAAGACGCTCCTTTTGTCTTTGCTCCGAATACAGAGAAATGGATGTATCTTTCCGGGTGCTTTTCAATGTCTTCCACCAGGCTTTGCAAACGTTGATTGGTCGTGTTCAATTCGTTGTACAGCTGTTCGTCGGACAGTAATTTGCCCAATGTTCCTTCGCCCTGTGTTGCTGCGTCGAGCATGGCGTTGAACTTATTCAATGTTGTTTTTGCTTCTTCGATTGTTCCTTTGAAGTCTGCGGTAACCAGGTCATCCGTAAATGCTTTTGCATTCCCCAGGATTCCTTCGATCTGTGCATTGCTTCTTTGCAGGTTGGAAGTAATGGACTCAACGTTGCTGAAAATTTTGGATAATTTTACTTTTTCTGTTACCATCAGGTCCTCCAGCTGCGTTGCGACATTTCCGAATTTCTTCAATGCGATCTGCACCTCGTCAAATGTTTCTTTCAGCTCTGAATTTGCGGTTGTGTCCCAGAATGCAGAGAAAGAAACGATGAATTTATCCAGTGAATTGGCTACGGCCTGTACTTTCTGAATCAACGGGTCGGCATATTGCTTTACTTCGGAGATCATGCTGCTGCCTATATCTCCCTGGATGTAATCTTTTGGCTGGTGGTATTCGGTAATGTCTTCATTCGGAACAATGATCAGCCCTTTGCTCAGCAGGTCGACACTTCCCGCATGGATGTTCGAACCTACGGGGATCTTAAAGTTCGGGTCCTGGATGTTGAATGTGACCAATACTTTCTTATTGGGTTCTTTTTTACCGGTCAGCCCGATTTCCATGATCTTTCCGACAACTACTCCATTTACATATACTGATGTACCGGAAGAAATTCCTCCTGATTCGGAGAGGTAGACATAGTAGGTGTCGTCACCACCAAAAAAACTGTTGCCTTTCAGGAAATTGACTCCTGCAATCAACAACCCGATCGCCAATACGGATATAACGCCTGTTTTTAGTTCTTTAGAGATTTTCAAAACAATTATTTTTCTGCTAATTTAATAGCTTTTTCCAAATTAATGCGCTCTCCGTTTAAAAAGGCGATGACGAACGCGTGTTCAAAACGTTCTTTTCTCAGTTCGTTTTTGAGGTTGTTTGCTGATTTGAAGTCGTTTACAAAGTTGCCTGTGGCATATTTGTAGAGCCCGTCCTGTTGATATTCATAAATGGCCAGTCCCTGGAATTCCTTGCTCGAAGTAGGAACGCGTTTCTGGGAGGTTTGCACCTGTACGCGAAAAACAACTTTGTCAGGTGTGTTATTGTCGGGAGTGTAGGACTCTGTTACAGGTTGCTCTTCCGCTTTCCCCGGCGTTTTTTCTTCCGTTGGTTTGGTTGTATTCGGGCTGTCTGTGTGAATCCCGTCCAATTCATTTTTGTATTTTTCAAAAGCATGGAACATGGCTTTTGCCATTTTCTGCTGATTCTCTTTATTGGAAAGGAAGTTTTCTTCCTGTGGATTGGTCAGGAACCCGGTTTCGATCAGTACGCTGGGCATGGTGGTCTTGTACAGAACAAGAAACCCTGCTTGTTTAACTCCCCGGTCATGTCGTCCCAATGTCTTGAATTCTTTTTGCACTTTGCTGGCATAATTGATGGATTGATCCAGGATGACACTCATCTGGAGCTGGCGCGCGATGATGGCGTCCGGCGACAGGTCGAAGTCCTTGTATTTTTCTCCTCCGTCAGCTTCCAGGTGAATGATGGAGTTTTCACGTTCCATTACTTTTTGCTGCGCTTCTGTACGGTGTAATCCCAAAACATAGGTCTCTGCTCCGTAGGCGGAAGCCCCTGCTGAGTTGGCGTGAATGCAGATGAACAGGTCTGCTTTGTTCCTGTTCGCGATTTTAGCACGTTCATCCAGCTCCACGAATACATCTTTGTCGCGGGTATAGATCACCTTTATGTCCGGGTAATTTTTCTTGATCAGGTCTCCCAATGCCAGCGCCATGTTCAGGCAGACTGTTTTTTCGTTGGAATGAGCACCGTTGCACCCGGGGTCCTTCCCACCGTGGCCGGCGTCAATAACAACCGTCTTGATCGCTGAGTTGAAAAGCTCATCCTGCTGCGCAAAAGCACCAGTTGTTAAAACTGTTGCCCATAACGCGATCAGCGTAAAAAGGGTATGGATTTTGTACATTGACCTGTTTTTTTCCATCATAAAGAAGGTTATTTTTTAGTTTTGCATCCTGAAAACAACAAGGACACAGTACAAAGTTAATTTTAAAGTTTGCTCAAAAAGCGTTCCATAGTGTTAATTATCTTCTATGCATTGTTAATAATGTATGGTGATTTTCATCTTTACGGACAGGATACCATCTATATAAACGATGAGAGCATGGGAGGAATATCCAAGTACAGTGCAAGGGATTCCATCTACGCGGATTTGAGGAAAAAGCAGCTTCATTTGTATGGAGAAGCGTTTGTAGAGTCGGAAGATATGAACCTGAAAGCGGGGTATATCGTGGTCGATATGGAGACAGAGGAGATCAAGGCGACGCATGTGCTGGATGAAGAGGGAAACATGATCGAAAAACCTGTTTTCAAGATGGGAGGGGACGAGGCAGTCGCCACTACCCTCAAGTACAATCTGAAGACAAAGAAAGCATACATTGAAGGAGTAAAGATCGTGCAGGATGAAATGCACCTCCACATGGGAAGGGCGAAACGGCAGGCGAATGAGGAAATTCATTTTGTGGACGGTAAATTCACGACCTGTGACCTGGACGAACCGCACTATCATTTCCAGTTGTCGCGGGCGGTGCTGGTTCCCGATAAACGGATTGTTACAGGTCCTATGAACCTGTATATTGCGGGAGTACCGACCCCGTTTGGATTGCCATTCAGCTATCTTCCTCAGAAAGATCAGAGTGACCGTACACACGGGCTTTTGTTTCCCGAACTCGTCCCAATGTCTGCCTATGGCTTCGGGTTGAATAACCTGGGATATTACATCCCGATCAACGATTATGTCCAGACATCGGTTTACGGAACGATCTACTCCCGGGGAAGCTGGGGATTGAGAAACGCGACCGAATACGCGAAACGCTACGGCTACGCTGGAAATGTGGATGTGAGCTACCAGCAGTTCAGAAGCGGTTTTCCCTCGAATAACAAACTGAATAACATGGTACTGATCTGGACGCACAGAAAAGATCCTAAATCCAACCCGAAATGGAATTTCAATACCAATATCAACTTTACTTCCAGCAATAATACGAAGAACAACCTGGATCCGGTCAACCAGAATTATTTTAAGAATACCCTGATGTCGGATATCAACCTGACACGGACCTTTCCGGGCAAACCTTACCAGGCATCCGCGAAGATCTCGTTAAGCCAGAACTCAACGACAAAAAACATAGCGCTGACCAGCCCGATCGTCAACTTTTCAACCAGCCAGTTCTTCCCCCTGAAGAAACTGCTGAAAGGAGAGATATTCCAGCGCCTGGGGGTGATCTACAACATTGAAGGACAAAATAAGTCGACATTCAAAGATACATTGCTGCGCGACGGGAATTACAGTGAGATCGGGAACCAGTTCATGTACGGGATGCGTCAGCAGATCACCATACAGACCACCGGGGGGATCTTTAAAAATGTGCTGAAACTCACACCCAGTGTCAATTACGGTACGAACCTGAATTTTCAGCAGATCAGGAATTCCTATGACGCTGCCACGAATACTACTGTTGCCGATACGATCCACCAGGCAGGGCTGGCCCATAACCTGTCCATGAACATAGCGGCGACTACGGTTTTGTATACGTATTATCAATTTGTGGGGAAAAACAAACCGATCATGCGGCATGTGCTGACACCGAATGTTTCGTTTAGCTACCGCCCTTTACTGACAAGGAATATTACCGACCAGGTAGGCCCGAATATGTCCGAGCTTACGTATTCTCCGTTTTCGAACAGTGTATATCCGTATTCAGCGTCCGGGGACCAGGCATTGATCAACTTCGGGATCAATAATTCATTTGAGCTGAAGCGAAAGTCGGATAAGGATACGATCACGGGGTTTCAGAAAATACGGATAATCGACGCGTTGAGCATCACGGGAAGCTACGATGTGATGAAGGATTCGATGAATTTTTCAAACATCAATGTCAATATGCGCATCAGCCCGTTCCGCTGGATGAACATTGTTGCCAACACTTCTTATTCATTGTATGGATGGGATGATGTGACCAATGCGACCGTAAAGGACTTCGCACTGAAAAATAACGGGAGGCTGGGGCGTACGTTAACGAATTCAATTGCCACGACCCTGACGATCACATCGAAGGAAAGCAGGGAAAAGATCGAAGAAAACAAAGAGGTTGTGTCACAGAACTGGCAGGCGGATTACGATTATTTCTACCTGCATCCCGAGCGGATCATTGATTTCAGGATTCCCTGGAAAGTGAATATTTCCCATGTTTTCAACCTGAACAGGAACCTGTACAAAACGCCGCAGAGCAGCAGTGAGTTCATCCAGATCCAGACCCTCAATATCGATACGGATGTGAGCATTACGAAGCGATGGAAGCTGGGGGCGGTCGTCAACATCGATTTAAAGGATAAGAAAGTGACGAACGGGTTCTTTACGCTGAACCGTGACATGCACTGCTGGGCCTTGTCTTTCCGCTGGACACCGATCGGCTTCAATAAAAGTTTCCTGCTGACGATCCGGAACACGTCGTCGTTATTCAAAGACGCGAAGCTGGACTTCCGGAAACCACCAGCGTTCCTTTAAGGATTTCTGTTATCTATTTGACTGGTTACGAGGTTATAACCGGATTTGGTTTAATCTTTTATGTGTCTGTTTTTGTAAGTACTGATAGTTGTTTTGGTTATTGATAATCAGTTGTTTGATTGGTATTTTTCTGTGACGATAACTTCTGAACAGTATTTTTTCATGTCCTGGAATTTGCTTGCGTGTCCTTGACCGGTATTCTTATTTTTCCGAGAATTGGAGGCCCGGGAAAAACACCCCCAGATGTACGATTATAAATACCAGACACGTAAGCAGGAAGAAGTGCCCCTGCATGAACTTTGGCGGCAGCGAAGGGAAGGTCAGCATGCGGTCGGGGAGGGAAATGCTGATCTGGCAGACCATGAAGCGAATGTTGCTGAAAGCGCCATCATACACGAGGATGCAGCCGGTTCCTTTCAGCAGCAGGAAAATAATAATGCGAGAGAAGGAGATTTTTTTGACCCCTTTAATCATGAAGAAATTGATCCTGAGGAACAAGAGAAATTAAAAAGCGAGTTCAACATATATGCTGCACATAAACTGGAATTGATTAATCAAGGGATCGATTTAGGGAGTACTGACAACAAAAAACTACGAACAAAAGAAGAGAAGAAAAATAAATTTATAGCAAAAAGGGATCGGTTTCAAAAAAGAATGAACAGATCCGAACACAATTTTTGGGGAACAAAAAAATATTACAGGTTACTCGATAAATGGTTTCCTGATTATGTTGATGTATTGGAACACAAGGTTACCACAATAAAAAATACTGTTAAAGATGTCATTACAAGTATCAATAAAAAAATCATCGATGTAATTAAAGTTCTAAAAGAAGCATTAATCCTTGATACGGAAAGAGATATTAGTGAAGTTTTAAACCATATCAATACTGCTGACAAGTACCTTAATGATGCAATTAAATCTAAAGACAATGCTGTTCTTACATTGACCGGGTTCCCCGAAAATAAAACCCAGGATTTCCTGGTTCAGTATGATACGGTTCTGGATATGTACCAGGAGCTTATTCTGAATCTTCAAACAGCTATTGGAGATATGGAAGGTGATAAAAGCCGGTTTGAAACTGCTGTTTCACAACTGTCTCAGCAACAAACTAGTTTAGTCGATTTCAATCTCAAAATTCAAAATTCTTCAGATGTTCTGGAATTAGTTCGACTGCAGGATACCGAATTTACTGACCTCATCAGTTCTACGGTAAAGATCATTGAAGCTACCGGAAATTTAAAACGTACTGCTGGTGCTCCGGACGAAGATTTAATCCAATCGAAGCTGGATGAAGGTAAAGCAAGTATTGCAGCACTCGACAAAAGACTTGTAGAAATTACCGGAGGCGTAAGCTCCGTGTATTGGGGGAAAGGCATTTACTATGGCGAAGAAGTTGATGCACTATACATTGTTGCAAAAGATTATTCAGCCGCATCAAGGTATACCAGGATTAGAAAATTTGATGGTTTTTGGTTCTTTGTCGATAATGAAACCGGGTGGACTTCCGGAATGCAGCAAAAAGATGCAGTTGAAAAATATTACTTGGCTAACCCTATCAGTCCTCAGGAATTAAGTTATTTTCTTATTTATCTTAAAGAAATAGGTGTTTCTAAAGAGATCGTTAAAAAAATTCAAGAGCGAGGGTATGCCAGTGAACCGTTTAGAATACAAGTTGAAAAAGTTCAACTTGAACTTTTTGGAAAAAAGCCGAAAGTGGGCTTTGGATTATATACCCCTATAACCCGAGAAGCTATATACGAAAAAGTACAACACTTAATTCCTGAAATCGATGAATCTCCTTATAAACCTCTCGACACTATTTCTGATGAGGATAAAAAGTTGATAAAGAAAATGTCGACATCCGATGCAAATGAGGTCTATAAGGCATATAAAGCAGATGATATAACCTCTACAACATCTTCGATTTCTAATAACGATGCCTCACTTACAGTTTCTTCATTAGTAACCACAAAGCTATTTGACGAGACGGCACATGATCATGGGTTTGATGGTGCGCCGGACTTTTGGAAGCACATGGATAAGCTGAACGATTTATTCCAACGAAGAGCTTTACAAATTGCCAACAACATGTTGGACAATACCGAAATTTTGATTCGACTGGAACTTGATTCATACAAGAAAAACCCTGAAAGAATTGAGCAGTTAACTAAGGCATTGGCACCAGCTAGAGAAGAATATGAAAATTATTTTCATGAAAAATGGGAAGATGAACGATATGTAATGACAACGGGAAACAGCGAAGTGAATGACTGGGCATCAATGGGGCAGAGACATGCTAAAAACGCAGAAAGTAAAGTACGTAATCTTGGTAGTGATCATCCATTGATTAGTTATTTTTCAAAAAGTGAATCGAAAATGGACCAGCTAATGGGGAATCTTGGGCTCGTTTATCAACCCTACGGTATGCCTCAATATGATTTCATTCAAAAAAAGCAGGTTAGTGATGGGAAAACAAATCCTTATACTAACACCACTTATTCGGGGCTTTTTGAGGATCCTTTTAATCCAGCAAAAACCGATGATGCTTCTAAAAATGTGAGTACAAGTGATATAAAGCTAATCATAAACCAAGGGGCTCAGGAAATGTTGCAAAATATTAAAAAAACCAGAGAAGCCTTAAAAAAATCTCCAAAGTCGGTCTGGAAACTGGACAATGTCGTCGCTCTAACCCGATTTGACCTTGGGATAGATCCAGAAGCAGATACTGCCGCCAGAAAAATTATAGATGACCAAATTTGGATCATGAATTTTGATCCTCTCGATCTATTTCTAACAGTCATCAATATTGGGTTAGGAATTCTGGCTGCAACCGGAATAGGGACTGCGCCTGCTCTGGTGCTAATGGCAGGTTTGGGTGCTGTCGGGACATCTGCTATACAGTTTTACCGCCATTATAAAGATTATGAGTTTATGAAAGCTGCATCTGGCACAGCTCCGGTTCCTGAGGCCTCATTAAGTTCCATTACGCCGGATAATTCATGGTTTTTTTGGGATATGATCGGTTTGGGGCTTGATTTTTTCGCAGCCCTCAAAATAATAGGATTATTAGGGAAATCAGTCATTTTATTTAAGTCCGGAAAGCTGCTTAAACCAAAATTCCTTAAAGAAATTACCGAAAATGCACCAAGGGTATTAGGTAAAACTCAAGCAGCTGAGATGGTTGAAGGAATTACCAAAAAATTGGATGACGTCAACTACGTAAAGCAAATTCAAAATACAAATGCCGTTCAACTCAATAAAGAAGTTGACGATGTTTTTCAAAACCTATCAAAAATCCTTGATGGTCATGGGATCAAAGCTATGAATGGTTTGAAACCTGAAGTGTTTGATGCTATGACAAAGTTGATGAAGACCTTAATCAATAAAGGAGTGAAGTCATTTGATGATTTTATGGACATAGTTAAAGCTCAAAGTAAATTTAGTAGTTCGCTCGGAGAAATTAACCTGTCCAAACTTTCGCCGAATGATCTGTCACGACTTGAACAAAAGTTTGGTGAAGAGTTGGAGAATCTGAAAATTTTGAATAAAGGAACGGGTGTCGTTGGTCCGTCAAAAATAGAAATCGCACAGCAGGATCTCAGAGAAAGCTTAAGAAAGCTGCATATTGCTACCAATAATTCGTTAGGAATGAATCGCATTCCTTTGGCTGAACTGATTGATGTTACAGCTAAGGCCGTAAAATATGGCTACTTTAAACTGGAGGAAGGAATCGTAGGATTACGTAAATTCCTGAGAAGCCAGGGAATTGATGAAGCTAAAATACCGGATGAAGATTTACAGAAAGTGTTGGATGAAATTTCCGAAACATCCAATGTAAAACCAAAAGAAAATGGTAACTTAGTAGAGAGTTCTTTGGAGAAAACAAATGGAATAATTCCGGTTGTAAAAAGAGTTGGTGTAAATAAATTTGGAACTACTGAAGTTTCTATAAATAGAGTTCAAAAGTTACATGGCGTACCAAAAAAAGGAACACCACCTAATCATATTGACGACTTAATGAAGGATTTTAAATCAAATGGTTATAATCTTGAGAGTGGGCCTCCAATTGAAGGGTTTACAATGCCTGATGGACAGATTATAATTATAGATGGACATCATAGATTAGCAGCATTGGAACGTCTAGGTGAAACAAATATACCTATTAGAATTCATCCAGAAATATCCGACGAAGGATTGAGAAAGATGTTAAAAATTGGTGAGTATTCAGGATTTTACCCACCTTCAAAGTACCCATCCAATTTTGAAATCCCTGATTTTGGAAAGTCTCTAAATCTTGACATTGATATGGAGGCTGAAAAATTTGTTCAAGAAAATTTTTAAAACTATGAAGTGGTATAATAAATTTAATAAGAAATCTAGGGGCGGGAGCTTAAATTGTCCGTCATGCAATCATCATTTTGAGGAGCGAATAATTTATATTATTGAACCTAATACCTGTCCCAAATGTGCACATGAAATTGGGTTTATTGATATTAGTCCCTATCATCCCGTAATCTATACTATTGATCTAGATTCTTGTCCAGAATTAATTACAGTCATATTCAATCACTTAAAAACCAAAAATCACAAAGAGGGTTATGATCAACTAAAGGAATTTGTTTTGATGGTAACTTCAAATGATTCAAATGAGGAGATCCTATTTAGTAACGTATAATTACAATATGTAAACACTTGTTTTTTCATGACTTACTCCTATTCTAATGCTGTGTTAAAATCTCAAAAGTAAAGCGATAATATTCCAAATAAATTACCTGTTTTCTAGAAGGAAAAAATTATAATAATTGACTCCCCCTCAAAAGCAATTAAATATCGCTACTTTAAACTGGAGGAAGTAATCGTAGGGTTACGTAAATTCCTGAGAAGTCAGGGAATTGATGAAGCAAAAAGAAATCGGTAAATTCATAAATAACAACAAGAGCTCATTAGATAATAGAGAGAATATACCACTAAGATAGAACTGATAAATTCTGATGACGGTGCTAAATTCCCCATCCGATTAAACGTTTTTACTTTTTAATTGTCATATACTTGCTTAATAAAAGTAATTTTGTTTTATGAATAGTTTTGCCAGGATCATTACCTTGATTATCATCTTTTTCAGTTTTTTCTCTTTGCATGCACAGGATGCCAGGTTATCGGGTAAGATACTGGACAAGGAAACCTCCGAAGTGATTTCCGGCGCACGGATCTTGCTCCTTTCAACGGCAGATTCTTCCATTGTTACAGGAGCAGCTACGGATGATGAAGGACGCTACTCGCTGACTGCCCGGCCGGGAAACTACATCCTGAAAGTTACTTTTTTCAGTTACCATGATTATATCCAGGATATCCGGCTTTCAGCCGGGGAGAATCAAAAAGATATAACGCTTTCTGCCAATGCGAAGATCATTGATGAGGTGAATGTAGAGGCGACTGCGATCCGTGTGGAGCAGAAAGGAGATACGACCCAGTACAATGCGGATGCCTTCAAAACAAACCCGGATGCGACGGTGGAAGACCTGGTTGCAAAAATGCCTGGAATCACGATTGAAAACGGCGTTGTCAAAGCGCAGGGGGAAGAGATCCGGAAAGTATTCATTGATGGCGAGGAATTCTTTGGCGATGACGCGTCGGCAGCATTGAAAAACCTTCCCGCCGAAATTGTTTCCAAAATCCAGGTCTATGACAATGAAAGTGACCAGGCGCGGTTTACGGGGATTTCCGACGGAAGTGAGGCGAAAGCTTTGAATATTGTGACGAAACCCGGGAAGAACCAAGGGCAGTTCGGCAAGATTTACGCGGGGTATGGATATCCCGACCTGTACCTGGCAGGGTTAAATGTCAATATCTTTAAAGGCACAAGCAAAATTTCGATCATCGGTATGACGAACAATGTCAACCAGCAGAATTTTTCATCAGAGGATATCCTGGGGCTTTCAGGCTCGTCAGGTTCTTCCGGTCCGGGAGGAGGAAGGGGAGGAAGAGGCTCCGGGGGAATGGGAGCTACGGAAAATTTTATGGTGGGACAGCAAACCGGGGTGAGCACGACACATTCCATCGGGGTCAACTATTCCGATAAATGGGGCGAAAAAACCAAAATTACCGGGAGTTATTTCTTCAATGCTTCCAAAAATGAGAACACACAGAAAACAGGGCGGGAATATTTCGTATCGACCCAGGCAGGACAGCTCTACGATGAAGATTACTCTGCAGTTACGAGGAATTTTAACCACCGGGTAAATTTTAAGTTCGACATCCAGCTCGACTCGCTCAACTCCCTGGTCATTATTCCGAGGCTGAGCTACCAGGGAAATGACAGAGAGCAGCAGACCTATGGTCTGACACAGGATAACCAGCAGACACTTCTCAACCAGCTCGCAAATTCAACATTCAGCAACAACAGCGGGATCAATGCCGGTACTTCTGTTTTATGGAGGCACCGGTTTATGAAGCCGAAACGGACGTTGTCTGTAAACCTGTCGGGTACGTACACGAACAGAAACGGAGAGAACGGGCAGGAATCCACCTCCTGGTTTTACGATGCCGTTCTGGGAGATTCCCTTCGTGAAATCAACCAGTTTGCAGATAATTACACGGATGGCTATACAACTTCTGCCCGTATTTCATATACGGAACCTTTGGGAGAATACTGGTCGGGAGAGTTTGCATATACTCCTTCGTTCAACGTGAGCAATGCGGACAAACGAACGTATAATTACGATGCCTTCACAGGATTGTACAATGCAATGGACACACTGCTTTCCAATGTCTTCAGGAACCGGACGATCGGGAACGAGGCCGGAACGAATTTCCGTTACCAGAAAGAAAAAGTAAACCTCCAGGTTGGAGTGAATTACCAGAATAATACATTGCTGAATAATCAGGAATTCCCGGTCGATAGAAACGTAAAGCTGGTATTTCATAACATCCTGCCCAATCTTCGTTTCAAATACGATTTTTCAAAAACAAAATCGATCCAGGTCAATTACCGCGCAAGCACACGGACACCTTCCATTGACCAGCTGCAGAACGTGATTGATAATTCCAACCCGTTATCGCTCTATTCGGGAAATGAAAACCTGAAACAACAGTACAATCACCGTGTTTTCAGCCGGTTCAATGTAACGAATATCCGGAAAGGGAGTAATTTCTTTGTTTTCCTTTCAGGGGAGATGGCGTCCAATTACATTACCAATTCGTCTTTTATCGCTGAAAACGATACCATTATCAATGGAGAAATTCAGCTGGCAAGGGGATCTCAGTACAGGATTCCTGTGAACCTGGATGGTAACTGGAATACACGGGCTTACATTTCCTACGGGATCCCGGTTACCCCTTTGAAAGTAAACCTGAATTTTAACCTGGGAGGAGGTTATGGTGTTACCCCGGGGCTGATTAACAACGAAGTAAATAAGTCGCAGACCAGGAATGCGAACGCCGGGATTGTCATCGCGAGCAATATCAGCTCAAACATTGATTTTACACTGGGATATACATTTAACTACAACAATGCGGTGAACAACCGGCAAAACCGGGCGAACAACGAATACTTTGTGCAGAACGTCAGCGCGCGTTTTAACTGGATCATCGCAGAACGGCTGGTATTCAATACGAATTACGCGCTGAATGCGTATGCGGGACTGGCCGACGGGTTCAATCAAACGATCATGGTGTGGAACGCGGGAGTGGGGTATAAATTGCTGAAGCAGAAACAGCTGGAGGTTCGTTTGTCAGTGTTTGATATTCTCAACAGCAACAACAGTATTGTCAGAAATGTGACGGCAAACTACATCGAGGATGTGGAATCAAGGGTATTGAACCGTTATTTTATGCTGACGGCTACCTATAATTTGAGAAATTTCGGTACAGCGTCCAGATAATGAGTGATTTGAGAAATGAATACCAGATAGTTTTGCTTGCTATGCGCTAAATTTCCTATCTTGGTGCTTAAAAAATAACCATGTCAAAAATACTTGCATTTGCCGGAAGTAATAGCTCTGCCTCCATTAACCATCAATTACTGGAATACATCAGAAAAGAATACCTGCCCGGTATGGACCTGCTGGAACTCCGGAAGCTCAACGTCCCGATGTATGCGATCGATACGGAAAAAAACACAGGTATCCCTTCCTGCATTAAGGAACTGCATGCACGGATAAAAGATGCAGATGTGTTGTTGGTTGCCACTTCCGAACACAACGGAAGTTATACGAGCTATTTCAAATCAACAATGGACTGGCTGAGCCGTTTTGACAGGGAATTTGTAAAAGGGAAGAAGGTGTTTATCTGCGGTACATCTACCGGTAGGGGAGGTGCAAAGGGCTCCATTGAGTCATCGCAAAAGATTTTTGAACGTTTGGGAGCAGCGGTTGTGGCAACGTATAGTCTGCCTTCTTTCGAATATGTATTTGAAAATGGAAGGTTGATAAAAGAGCACGAACTGCAGCTGAAAGAATTCAGTACCAGAGTAGAACAGTAAGATATTCAGTATTCAAAATTCAATATTCTTTAAAAATGGCTTTTTTTGAATTTAACGGATTTAAACCTGTGGTAAAACCGTCGAGTTTTGTTCATCCGAACGCAACAGTAACAGGGAATGTGATCATAGGAGAGAATGTTTACATCGGTCCCGGGGCCGCGATCCGGGGAGATTGGGGACAGATCATCATTGAGGACGGGTGCAATGTGCAGGAAAACTGTACGATCCACATGTTTCCCGGCACAACTGTTTTATTGAAGAAAGGCGCCCATATCGGTCACGGTGCCATTGTGCATGGTGGAACGATCGGTGAAAACAGCATGATCGGTATGAATGCCGTTGTCATGGATGACTGTGTCATTGGTGAGGAATGTATCATCGGTGCATTGGCCTTCGTTCCGGCAAATACAACCATTCCGCGGAGAAGTGTAGTCGTTGGAAATCCTGCGAAGATCATCAAAGAAGTGAGCGACGAGATGATCGCCTGGAAAACAAAAGGAACTGCGTTGTACCAGGCATTACCTGGAGAATGTTATGCTCACCTGCGGCCGTGTGAGTCTTTAACCGAAATAGAACCTGGCAGGCCAAAACAGGAAAAGATGTACGAAACCTGGAACAGGATCAAAGATCAGAAATAACAGGCTTTGGCAAAAAAAATAAGGGGGTGCAGCTAATCTGCGCCCCCTTTTCTTATCCGATGATCAGTAGCTCTATTGTTGTTTCGTGAATTTAATGATGTGCTTGTCCAGCTGGATAAAATATACCCCGGAAGCGATTCCGTTCATGTCAAAACGTTGCTTTTCTTCCGAGATCGTTCCTGTCCGGACAAGATTGCCATACACATCCGTGATCACAAAAGGTTGGCCGAGGTAAGCAACTCCGCTGTTTAGCGTAAATTCCTGTTCGAACGGGTTCGGGTACAGACGGATCTGATCACCTGGCAATGTCGCTATACCAACAGAGCTGACCTGGATGCAACTGCTTGTATCCGTACATCCGTTTTGTGTGACAATCACAGCATAGCTGCCACTTTCCACCGGAGTGAACGAGGCGTTGATTGCTCCGTTGACCGGCTGATCATCGTCGCAATTGATCCATTGATAGACAGCTCCCGTCACAGCAGCCGTCATTGTCGTGCCTTCCAAGGTAACGGTCGTGTTGACTGAATTTACAGTAACCGTCATTGTTGTAGTGGAAGCGCATTGCCCTGCATCTGGCGTGAATGTATAGGTTGTTGTCGCCGTATTGTTGATCGCCGGGGTCCACGTTCCTGAAATACCGTTATCGGAGATTGCTGGCAGCGTAAATGACTCTCCCGAGCATATCTCCGGGATTGGTGTAAATGACGGTATTGCAGCGGTATTAACCGTTACCGTCATTGTTGCAGTGGAAGCGCATTGTCCTGCATCTGGTGTGAATGTATAGGTTGTTGTTACCGTATTGTTGATCGCCGGAGCCCATGTTCCTGAAATACCGTTGCTGGAGGTTGCAGGCAGCGTAAATGACCCTCCTGCACAGATTGCCGGAACCTGAGAAAAAACAGGAGTTGTCAGGCCCGTAACGGTCATTGTTACCTGGTTACTGGTTGCTGTTGCCGGGGAGGCGCATGCTGCGTTGCTGGTCATCATACAGGTGACGGTACTTCCATTCGTCAGAGTACTGGTGGTGTAGGAAGCACTGTTCGAACCGACATTTCCTCCGTTGACTTTCCATTGATAAACCGGAGTTGTTCCGCCATTTGTTGGCTCAGCCGTAAATGTAACGCTTTCTCCCTGGCAAATGGCAGTTGCGGGTGTACTGATTAGAACAGAAGGTGTACATGCAGATGGAGGAGGTCCGATGATACAGATGCTGAAGCTTGTTGTCGTCAAGCCTGAAGAAGTGTTAAATACCCGGACAAAGTACGTTTGTCCGATGGTTAACAAGGTCAATGACGCTGATTCACTGCTTCCCGATCCGTTTTGATTGTGACAGATTACTTCTGTTCCGTTGCAGCTTCCCTGGAAGACCTGGAAACCATGGTTGAGACCGCTTATTCCGGCTAGCTGAACAGTCATTGAGGTTGTAGTTGCTGTAAATTTGTACCATACATCCTGAGAAGCAGATGTGGCACAGGAAGGAGTTCCTCCGTCCATCAACGCTCCGCTGAATGTTCCGGATGTATTGCTGCATGTATTATTCGGTGTCAATTCAGTTGCGTTGGCACAAGCATCATTCACCGGACTTGGGTATTTACGGAGACAAATTCCGAACGTCGAGGTATTTAATCCGCTTGAAGTATTGAATACACGAATGTAATATTCCTGACCCGGGACAAAGTTGTTGTCGAAATAATACTCACTGTAAGAAGCCCCGGTTGCATTGATACACTGTAACACTGTCCCGTTGCATCCTCCCTGGATGAGTTCAAATCCGTGATTCAACCCGGACTCTGCAGATAATGTAATACTCATAGTAGGATCGGTTGCTGTGAACTTGTACCACACGTCCTGAGAAGTATTCGGTGCGCAGGCAGGAGTTGTTCCGTTCATCATCGCTCCGCTGAATGTTCCGTAAACATACCCGCAGGTTGTAGTTGGTGTCAGCGTTGTTGCAGTTGCACAATCGTCGTTTGCCGGGCTTGGATAGTTACGAAGGCAAATTCCGAACGTGGAAGTAGTTAATCCGCTTGAAGTATTAAACACACGAATGTGATATTCCTGTCCGGGGATAAAATTGTTGTTGAAATAATACTCACTGTAAGACGAAGAAGTTGCATTGATACACTGTAATACTGTTCCGTTGCATCCTCCCTGGATCAATTCAAACCCGTGGTTCAATCCTGATTCTGCAGATAAGGTGATACTCATGGTTGAATCGGTTGCTGTGAATTTGTACCACACGTCCTGAGAGGTATTCGGTGCGCAAGCAGGAGTTGTTCCGCTCATCATCGCTCCGCTGAATGTTCCGTAAACATACCCGCAGGTTGTAGTTGGAGTCAGCGTTGTTGCAGTTGCACAATCGTCGTTCACCGGGCTTGGATAGTTACGAAGGCAAATTCCGAACGTCGAGGTAGTTAATCCGCTTGAAGTATTAAACACACGAATGTGATATTCCTGTCCGGGGATAAAATTGTTGTTGAAATAATACTCACTGTAAGACGAAGAAGTTGCATTGATACACTGTAATACTGTCCCGTTGCATCCTCCCTGGATGAGTTCAAACCCGTGGTTCAACCCTGATTCTGCCGATAGTGTGATGCTCATGGTTGAATCGGTTGCTGTGAATTTGTACCATACGTCCTGAGAGGTATTCGGTGCGCAGGCAGGAGTTGTTCCGCTCATCATCGCTCCGCTGAATGTTCCGTAAACATACCCGCAGGTTGTAGTTGGAGTCAGTGTTGTTGCAGTTGCACAATCGTCGTTCACCGGGCTTGGATAGTTACGAAGGCAAATTCCGAACGTGGAAGTAGTTAACCCGCTTGAAGTATTAAATACACGAATGTAATATTCCTGTCCGGGGATAAAGTTGTTGTTGAAATAATACTCACTGTAAGACGAAGAAGTTGCATTGATACACTGTAATACTGTCCCGTTGCATCCTCCCTGGATGAGTTCAAACCCGTGATTCAATCCTGATTCTGCAGATAAGGTGATACTCATGGTTGAATCGGTTGCTGTGAATTTGTACCACACGTCCTGGGAAGTGTTTGGCCCGCAAGCAGGAGTTGTTCCGCTCATCATCGCTCCGCTGAATGTTCCGTAAACATACCCGCAGGTTGTAGTTGGAGTCAGCGTTGTTGCAGTTGCACAATCGTCGTTCACCGGGCTTGGGTATTTACGAAGGCAAATTCCGAACGTGGAAGTGTTTAACCCGCTTGAAGTATTGAATACACGAATGTAATATTCCTGCCCGGGGATAAAATTGTTGTTAAAATAATACTCACTGTAAGAAGCCCCGGTTGCATTGACACACTGTAACACTGTTCCGTTGCATCCTCCCTGAATCAATTCAAACCCGTGGTTCAACCCTGATTCTGCAGATAGTGTAATGCTCATGGTTGAATCGGTTGCTGTGAATTTGTACCACACGTCCTGGGAAGTGTTTGGCCCGCACACGGATGTTCCTCCATCGAGCAACGCACCACTGAATGTTCCGTAGGTATAGTTGCAGCTTGTATTAGGGATTAATGTCCCTGCATTGATACATAGATCATTTGCCGGAGGGGGATAGTTTCGGACGCAAATTCCGAAACCGGCGGTGCTCATCGATGCTGCGGCATTGAATACACGCACATAATATTGTTGGCCGGGAACAAAATTGTTGTTAAAATGATGTTCTCCGTATCCTGTACTGGTTGCATTGACACATGTAAGTACGGTTCCGCCGCATCCTCCCTGGATAATTTCAAACCCGTGATTCACACCGGAATTGGCAGTAAGTGTAACACTCATCGTTGCTGCCGTAGCGGTAAACTTATACCAGACGTCTTGTAGTGATCCATTTCCGCAAGACGGGGCTGCACCGCTGATTGTCATCCCGTTGAATGTTCCGTTTGTGTAGGTACATGTCAGATTCGGAAATAATTCTGTTGCATTTGCACATTCATCATTTGCATGAGAAGCGAAAAAGAGTGCTGTAAAAGCACCTAGAATAAAATATTTTATCATATGAAATCAATTAATGAAGGCAAAGGTATTGCACGTCACAACAATGGATGTGTAACCATGTTGTAATTGTATTGACTATTGTTGCATGTTCAGTAAAATCAAGGCTTCCCGATCAACTGACTTGGGCTCTTTCCGAAATATTCAGTAAACGACTTCGTGAAATATGACTGGCTGCTGAAACCACATTTGTAGGCAATTTCGGTAATGTTGCCTTCCTGGTTCAGCAGGAGATCCTTTGCCTTTTCCAGGCGGATCATCCGGATAAAATTAGTGGTTGAAAAACCAGTCAATGCCGTTAGCTTCCGGTGCAGCTGGCTCCGGCTGACAGCCATGTCATCTGACAGCTCATTGACGGAATATTCATGGTTATCCATGTTCTCAATAACATACTGCGCCACTTTGTTTACATAAGCATGGCTGCTTTTTATACGTTCTTCAAATGTTTTTCCGGATTGAATGGTGTCTTTGTATATCTCTCTGTTGCGCTGAATGATTTTCAGCAGGTTGTGCAATGTCAGTTTCAGTTCTTCGGGAGAAAAGGGTTTTGGAATATAGGCATCAGCCCCGTGTTCCAGTCCCTTTAGCCGGCTTTCCAATGAAGATTTTGCAGAAAACAAGACAACAGGGATATGATTGGTGAGCTCATTGGACCGGATTTCCTGTAACAGCTCAATCCCGTCCTTTTCAGGCATCATGACGTCGGATAGAACAATGTCCGGAAGGTGGTTATTGATTGCTTCAATGGCCTGCTTTCCGTTGGCAACTTTGATGATATTGAACCTGTCTTTCAGCACGGATGTGGTAAATGAAGCCATATCGTCGTCATCTTCTGCCAGCAGGAGCATGGGAGCACTTTCGTTCTGCACAGGTGCTTCGGGTATAGCGTTTGCCTCGATTACAGGAAGCTCTACTGAAAATACCGTTCCCTCCTGGTTGCTGGTCAGTTGAACCGTTCCTTCTGCCAGCTCTGTCAGTTCCTTTACCAGGGACAGACCGATTCCCGTACCGCTGATAGCTGGATGGGCTGTTCCCCTGTAAAATCTTCTGAACACTTTTTTCTGCTCTTTTTTAGGGATTCCTCTTCCGTTATCACTGACTTCTACGATCAGTTTATTCCCGTTCACATGCGATCTGACCCTGATCTCAGACCCGGCAGGACAATACTTGACCGCGTTTCCGATCAGGTTGCTGATCACTTTTTCCAATACGTTGAACGGATACGAATAATTCAGTCCGGAATCACTCTTTTCAAACGTCAGGTTCATTTCTTTTGCCTTGATTTCGCCAGAAAAACGTTCAATGACAGACTCAATGAACTCATCGACATTCCCTGTGTTAAAATGCAATTGGTAGCTTCCTTTTCCCAGCTTGGACGCGTCTAACAATTCATTCACCAGGCCGATTAATTTTCTGGAGTTCTTTTCCATCAGGTGTAGCTGCTCCCGGTTCAATTCAGAAGATTGCTTCATTAACTGGATGGGACCATCGATCAATGTGAGCGGTGTGCGTATTTCATGGAAAATATTTTCAAACAGTTTCAGCTTTTCCTGTTCGTATTGCCGGGCGATCTTCCTGCGCTGGAAAATGAAATATACGATAAATCCAATGATCAGGAAGAGGAGAGCAGTAATGAAGATAATGATATTGCGTTGGTTTTTCCCTCGTTCGATCTCTTGCTGCTGCAGCTGGATCTCTTTCTCTTTCTTTTCCGTCTGATAACGGATCTCCAGTTCTTCAATTTCTTTCTGCTGTGCAACCGTAAGAAGCCGTTCGTTCACTTCAAGCTGCATCTTTTTATAATGGTAGGCATTTTTATAATCTCCCAGCGAATCATAAGCAATGCTGATCCTGCCATAGAGTGCCGGCTTGTATTGGTCCTCTACCTTCCGGAGATCATTGGTTGCAATCGCCTTTTTCATGTAGTCGATTGCAGTAGCATATTTGTTATGGGAAAGGTAATAATCTCCCAGGTTCTGATACGCATTCATCATGATGAGGTAATCGTTGTTCCTGGAGGCGAATTCAAGGCTTTTTTCATAATAATGGCGCGATGAATCTGATTGAGGATATGCCATCTGAAATGCTGCTCCCAACGAATTGTAAACCGATCCCAGGTAATTCAGCTGCTGTTTTTCCAGCAAGGTTTTTTCCGCTTCCCGGAGGGTCTTTATCGATTGATCGTAGGAAGCCTGAACGATTTGTATAGAAGCAAGATTGGCCGCTATAATAGCATAATATTGATAATCGTTGGCCTCTTTCTTTGCCTGGGCAGCCAGTTGGAGGTAATGCTCCGACTTTTTGATGTTGTTCATGTAAAAATAACACGTTCCAATGCCATTGTAAAGTGTTCCCAGCAAGGATGTTTCATTGTGTTTTTCAGCTAATTCGACACCTTTGAAATAAGCAGAGACCGATTCTTTCAGCTTGTTTTGCTTTTGATAGGCTTCTCCCGTTAATGAGTAAGAACGGATCACAACAACATGATCATGACTTGACCGGGCCGTTTCCCTGGCAAGCTGCGCATAATGGATGCTGGAATCGGGATAAGCTGTCAGGAAATAATTGGCCAGTTCCAACATTAATTCTCCTTTCTTTTTGCCCTGGGAATGATGGATCAGCTGGTGGAGCGAATCAGCTGTATGCTGACCGTAAGCAGGTTTGCTGAGGCAGACGATCAGTATCGCCAGCAGGTACAGGGGAAAATTTCTATTCATATATTTAAAGCAATGAGATGGCTCAGTCTGTTGTGAAAAAAGGCCTGACAGCTGCAAAAATAGTTCAAATTCTCTTAGGTATATTTCTTTCCGCCCATTTGAGAAATAAAAAAAGAGGTTGCGTACGCAACCTCCTGTATAAATCAAGTATTTCTGCTTCCTGCTCCGTTAAAATTCAGCGTTTCCGGGTGTTCTCGGGAAAGGAATGACATCGCGGATGTTGGTCATTCCCGTCACGAACATCACCATGCGTTCAAATCCCAGGCCAAATCCTGCATGAGGAACAGTTCCGAATTTGCGTGTGTCGAGGTACCACCACAGGTCTTCTTCGTGGATTCCGAATGCTGTGCATTTCTCTTTTAACACGTCCAGTCGTTCTTCACGTTGTGAACCTCCGACCATTTCTCCGATTCCCGGAAATAAGATATCCATTGCGGCAACCGTTTCCCTGCCCGGTTCTGAATCATCGTTCCTGCGCATGTAGAATGCTTTGAATGCAGCCGGGTAATCCGTAATGATCACCGGGCGTTTGAATTCTTTTTCCACCAGGTAGCGTTCGTGCTCGCTTTGCAGGTCGGTTCCCCAGCTGACGTCGTATTTGAATTTTTTCTTTTTATAGTGATTCGAGTGCATCAGTACATCGATTGCTTCTGTGTAGGTGATGCGTTTGAAATCGTTGTTGATAACGAAATCCAGGCGTTCAAGCAGTGTCAGCTCATTGCGCTCGTTCGCAGGTTTTGACTGTTGTTCCGCTTTTTCGCGTTCGTTCAGGAATGCCAGGTCATCTGCATAATGGTCAACAATGTATTTACAGATGTATTTCAGCATCTCTTCCGCCAGGTCCATGTTGTCATTCAGGTCGTTGAAAGCGACTTCCGGCTCGATCATCCAGAATTCCGCCAGGTGGCGTGAAGTATTTGAATTTTCAGCACGGAAAGTTGGTCCGAATGTGTAGACCTGCCCTAATGCCAGTGCGGCTAATTCTGCTTCCAGTTGTCCGGAAACCGTCAGGTTGACCGGTTTTTCAAAGAAATCCTCCTTAAAGTTGACAGTCCCGTCATCATTTTTCGGAAGTTTTTCCAGGTCCAGGTTTGTTACCCGGAACATTTCTCCCGCTCCTTCTGCATCCGAACCTGTGATGATGGGAGCATGAATATAGAAAAACCCTTTGTCGTTGAAAAATTTGTGGATGGCATACGAGACCCCGTGCCGGATACGGAAAACCGCTCCGAAGACATTGGTTCTGAAACGCAGGTGTGCTTGTTCACGCAGGAATTCCAGGCTGTGTTTTTTCGGCTGCATGACCGTTTTCTGCACATCGTCCGGGTTTGCCTCTCCGATGATCTCTACCTCTTGTACCTGTAATTCTACTGCTTGTCCGGAGCCCTGGGATTCGGATAAAATTCCTTTGATCCCCAGTGCCGCACCCGTGGTAATTTTTTTCAATACAGCCTCGTCAAACTTTTCAAAATCGATTACTGCCTGCAGTGAATTGATCGTAGAGCCGTCATTGATCTGGATGAAACGATTGCTTCTGAACGCGCGCACCCATCCTTTTACCACCAATTCCGTACCTACTGCTGTACCCTTTAAAACATCGATTATTTTTGTTCTTTTCATTGTATTTTGTACTGTATTAGATCGTTTTATGCAAATATAGCTTCAATTATGAATTTTGAAAATTCCTTCCTGCGAAATCTTAATAGCTCAGCAGCCCTTGGATTGCTTCATCAATTCTTGCTTTGGGCAGGAACTGCTGCTCAAGGGGAACCGCGAACGGAACGGGAGTGTCCAGCGACGCGATCCGTTTAACAGGGGCATCCAGGGACTCAAAGCAGTTTTCAGCGATCAACGCGGCGATCTCACCTCCGATTCCTCCCGTCATACAGTCCTCATGGAGTACCAGTACTTTTCCCGTTTTCCGGGCAGCTGCGTAAACAGCTTCGGTATCCAATGGCAGCAATGTTCTTAAATCAACGACTTCTGCACTGATTTCCGGGTGCTGATCCAGGTATTCTTCCGCCCACTGAACGCCTAAGCCGTAAGTGATGATCGTTACATCATTTCCTTCACGGACCATTCTCGCTTTCCCGATCGCTGTTGTAAAATAATCTGTTTCCACATCCGCTTTTAAGCTTCTGTACAGGTATTTGTGCTCGAAAAACAATACGGGATTCGGATCTTCGATCGCGGCAGCCAGTAATCCTTTGGCATCTTCAGGAGTAGAAGGGTAAACGACCTTCAGTCCCGGTGTATGGAAGAACCATGCTTCGTTTGACTGGGAATGGAAGGGACCCGCGGCTGTATTCGCTCCTGTAGGCATCCGTACCACAACATCAGCGTTTTGCCCCCAGCGCCAGTGCAGTTTGGCCAGGTTGTTCACGATCTGGTTGAACCCGCAGGTTACGAAATCGGCGAATTGCATTTCCACAACTGCTTTCATTCCCGCAATGGATAGTCCGAGCCCCGCTCCGACAATTGCCGATTCACAGATCGGGGTGTTGCGGACCCTTTCTTTTCCGAACAGGTCCACAAATCCTTCTGTTACTTTAAATACCCCCCCGTATTCGGCAACGTCCTGCCCCATAATGACGAGGTCCGGGTACTTCTCCATGGATTGCTTCAGTCCGTCCTGGATCGCATCAATGAAGCGCATTTCTTTTTTATTTCCTTTCGGTGCGATGACCTGCTGGTTAAATGGCGCATACACATCCTTCAGCTCCGTTTCGACAGAAGCCTGGATCAAGGGTTCGTTCTGAGCACGATCGAAATTATTCTGGATCTCTTCTTTGATCGAAGTGTGGATTTCCTTTTCCATTTCATCGGTCAGGATTCCTTTTTCTTTCAGGAAAAGGGTGTAATTATCGACAGGGTCTTGTTTTTTCCACTCATCCTGCAACCCTTCAGGGTAATATTTGGTCCCGGAAGCTTCTTCGTGCCCTCTCATCCGGAATGTCATCAGCTCCAGCAATACCGGTTTCTGGTCGTTCAGCATCTTTTCCCGGATGGAACGCACGGTACGGATCACGTCCAGTACATTATTCCCGTTTACCTGGATGCCTTCGATCCCGTATCCGATTCCTTTATCGATGAATTGTTTGCAGTTGAACTGCTCACGGGAAGGTGTCGACAATCCCCATTGATTGTTCTCAATTGCAAATATCACGGGAAGATCCCATACCGATGCGACATTCACTGCTTCATGAAAATCACCTTCGGAAGCACCTCCGTCACCTGTGAAGACCAAAGTGGCTTTTTGCTCTTTTTTTACCTTTGAAGCAAGCGCGATCCCGTCTGCAATCCCCAGCTGGGGACCCAGGTGAGAGATCATTCCCACTAATTTATGTTCCATTGTGCCGAAGTGGAACGAACGGTCACGCCCTTTTGTGAAACCGTTTTCCTTTCCCTGGAATTGTGAAAAAAGGCGGTTGAGTGGAACGTTCCGGGTTGTGAATACTCCTAAATTCCGGTGCATGGGTAAAATGAATTCATTTTCATCCATTGCATAAGCGCAGCCAACAGAAACTCCTTCCTGTCCCCATCCGGAGAACCATTTGGTGATTTTTCCCTGGCGAAGCAAAATCAGCATTTTTTCCTCGATCAGGCGAGGGAAAACCAGTTTCTTATAGATGGTCAGCAATTCTCCGTTGCCAAATCCTTCCGCATCAAATTCAATGTATCTTTTTTTTAGCGCTTCTTCCATTTCAAGCTCTGTTATGTCTTAAATAAAATGCAAAGCTAAGTTTAAATTCGGATATACGGATAAGGGCGTTTAAAGTAAAATTGATAATTTTTCATACCTGGCGGTGGATAATTATTTTTCCGATTTTAGGTTTAAAATGTTAATTTTGTGTAACAAACATTGACGAAGCGTTATTTTTAAATTAAAATAAGGCAACCTTAGCATAAAGGTAACGTTATATTACCAGGAATTGAAACTGTTTTTTTGATATTTAATAGACTTATAATGAAAGTGATAAATATATTAGTGCTGAGTCTTCTGACATTTTCCGCTTCTGCGCAGGAATACAGTCAGATGCCTGTCGTTGTCCAGCAAAAAATGGACAACAATAAAGCCTCAGGAGTAGATCTGTACAATGGAGTGATTTCCACGTATGATGTTGACCTGATAGGTCTTGAAGGGGATGATGTCCAGTTGTTTAAGAATAAAATAGCTGAGGATTTGCGGGTGAAAGATTTTTCGCTGAGTGCGGATGGTAAAAAGTTGCTTTTGACCGCCAGAGGACAATATACCATTAAAGATATTAAATCCTATGTTGTTGTAACTTCTGCCTCAATAGAGAACTACTCGGTTGTCTATTCGGTTGAAGAAAATTAATTTGTTATGAAGTTGAAATCTTATATTCTCGGTCTTGCTTTTGCCTGTAGCACGGGTTTTCTGGGAGCACAATCGGATAATCCCTGCGGAGCGCCGATGCTGAATGTCAGCAGTGGGAGCGGCTGTTCTCTCCAGCAGGGGACAAATGTAGGGGCGACGAATACGACCGGTGTGCCGTCTCCCGGATGCGCCAGCTATTCCGGACCGGATGTCTGGTACCAGGTGACTGTTCCGGCAAACGGTTCACTGGCGGTAGATCTGAGCCAGGGATCGATTACAGACGGAGGAATGGCATGGTACAGCGCACCAGACTGTAACGGGCCGTTTACATTGATCGAATGTGACGACGATGACAGCCCGAACGGATTAATGCCAAAGATAACACGATCCGGCATGACCCCCGGACAGGTAATATACGTTCGCATCTGGAGATATGGCGGAGGAACGGGAACGTTCTCCATCTGTGCCAATTCACCTACACCGCCGGATGACTGTATCGGTGGAAACAATTTTACCTGTGCCACTGCCCAGCCATTTTGTTCGGGAGGAGATATCGTGTATTGTAATTCCTACACAGGAGGGGGAGGAAATCCAAGCCTGGGACAATATTCATGCTTGTATACTACGCCAAACGCCATGTGGCTGTATATGGAGATCGGGCAATCCGGAAGCATCAACATTAATATGAACCAAACAAACATGAACGGGAACCCGACGGATGTCGATTTTGCATTATATGGACCCTTTACTTCTGTTACCGAGGGTTGTGCAAACATAGGACCCAATTCACCAACAGTCGATTGTTCTTATTCTGCGTCTGCTTCTGAACAGGCAAATATTGGACATGCCGAAGCGGGACAGGTTTACCTCATGCTGGTTACAAACTACAACGGTTCTCAGGGAAGTATTGCCTTTACAGACGCAGGTTCCTCCGGTTTGACGGATTGTAGCATTGTTACTCCTTGTTCTGTTTCAGCTACGATGACCCCGGATACCTGTGCACAAGGTTTAGGTACCGTGACAGCAGTTCCAAATGGTGTAGATCCGCCTTATACTTTCTCATGGGATGCACCGGGTAACCCTACTACGGCAACGGTAACAGGCCTTTTACCGGGAACGTATACCGTAACAGTGAATGGAGACGGGTGTGAAAACCCTGCAACGACAACAATCACTGTTGGAAATATCACTCCAAACTTCACAGCTACTTCAACAGTGGCATCCTGTTCTACAGGAACAGATGGTACGGCTACAGCTAATTTTTCAGGCGTTCCATCCGGTGTCACAGCTACATACCTGTGGGATGATCCGGCGGCACAGACAACTCAAACGGCAACCGGGCTGTTACCGGGAACATATACCTGTACCGTTACTTTGTCGAATGGGTGTAGTGGGACGGCTACTGCGGTAGTAGGAAACAATACAGTGACCACCAGTTCATCTTCTACTTTGGTCTCATGCCCGGGAGGAGCTGATGGAACGGCAACCGTAACATCGTCTTCACCAGGAACATTTTCTTACCTGTGGAATGATCCGCTGGCGCAAACGACCCAGACAGCGACAGGATTGGCGGCAGGAGATTATATCTGTACAATTACTTCTTCTGTCGGGTGTGTGAATGATGTGGCAGTAACTGTAACGGAGATTCCAGGTATGACAGGAACATTCTCCACTGTTTCCAACGTTACCTGCTATACTAAAAATGATGGAATTCTGGCAGTGTCAATCTCCCAGGGTACCGCACCTTATTCTTATTCGTGGGACAGATCCTCGTCCACTTCGAATATTGCAAACGACTTATATGTAGGAGATCACGTAGTAACGATTACGGATGCCAACGGATGTGTCATCACTATGACAAACACGCTGACAGAGCCGGATCCATTGGCGATTTCCTTCCTCACACCGGATACACAGATCTGCCCGGAAGACAATATCCAGCTTTCAGTGGCAGGAACAGGAGGATCAACCGCTTATACATTTACATGGTCTTCCAATGGCGTTGTCCTGGGAACAGGAACATCCATAACCGTAGATCCGGATGTTACCAATACGGTATATTGTGTGGAACTCACCGAAGCCTGTGATTCTCCGGCAGCGGATTCGTGTCTGGTCATTACTTTCCCGGTGCCTGTTCCTCCGGTGCTTACTCCTGACAAATACGTGGATTGCCGTCCGGGAGAATTCTTCATTCAGAATACATCGCCAAACATAGGAGAACTCGCGACTACCTACATTGACTTCGGAAATAATACCAATGCGGTAGTCCTGAACGGCGGAGATACTTCCGTTGTCTATAACAGAGTTGGAACCTATACGCTGGAAGTAGTGAACACGTCGATTTACGGCTGTGTTTACGATACGATCCTGGTAGATTTCTTCACAGTGAACCCGGAACCGACGGCAAACTTCTACGTAGGCGGAAACCCGACTACCGTTTTCGAGACAACGTTGCAGGCGCACGAACTGGCAAGCAATGATGTCATTGCCTGGGAATGGATTTCTCCTCACTCACTGCCATCGTACAGCAATCTCGAAGATCCTCAGTTTACTTTCCCTGAGGGAGTGGAAGGCATTTATCCGGTTACATTGATCGTGACATCTTACCACGGCTGTACAGATACGATTACGCTGGATGTGATTGTCGAAGAAGCGATTTTGTTCTATGCTCCGAATGCATTTACTCCTGACGGAGATGAATTCAACCAGACATGGAAACTTTCCCTGAAAGGAGGTGACATTTACGGATTCAACCTGAAAGTGTTTAACCGGTGGGGAGAAGTTGTATGGGAAACGAACGATCCGGATGTAGGATGGGACGGGACTTACAACGGGAAACCTGTTCAGCAGGGAATGTATACCTGGAGAGCATCGCTGAAAAACAAGAATAACGACGGTAAAAATGAATATAACGGAACGGTGAACGTTCTGAGGTAGTTCAAAATAAAATAAATAAAAGAGGCTGAATTTTTGTTCAGCCTCTTTTTTTGGTATTACATTTGCGTCAGGATATAGATTGGTCACAAATAAAATATAAGATATGAGAAAAATAGTGGTAGCAGCATCCGCAGGGATCCTGATGATGTTCGGTTCATGTGATGTGCTGGAAGGAGCGGCAAGTACGATTACAAACAGTACGAACGGTACGGTTCCTTTAACGAATGAGGAAGTTGTAAAAGGTCTGAAAGAAGCCCTGACAATAGGGATCACCAATTCGGTGAACCTGACTTCTGTAACAGACGGATTCCTGAAAAATTCCGAGATCAGGCTGCCCTTTCCTCCGGATGCGATCAAAGTAAAGGAAAAAGCATTGGAATGGGGATTGAGCGGACAGGTAGAAAAATTTGAAACAACGCTGAACAGGGCGGCTGAAGAGGCAGCGAAGGAAGCATTGCCCATTTTTAAAAACGCGATTACAGGAATGACATTGCAGGACGGATTCGGGATCCTGAGAGGAGGAAACGGAGCTGCAACGAAATTCCTCAAGGACAATACCACCAGCCAGCTGATCACCGCTTTTTCTCCAAAGGTTCAGGCAGCCATTGAAAAAGTGAAGCTGACGGAATACTGGAACCCGATCGTTACTAAGTACAATTCGGCAGCACCTTTATTGGGGTTGAACAAGGCAAATCCTGACCTGGACGAATATGTTACCCAGATGGCCATTGACGGATTGTTCAAGATGGTTGAAAAGGAGGAGAATAAAATACGTGAAAATGCCGGGGCCAGGGTAACGGATCTTTTGCAGCGGGTATTTGGTTCTCAGGACAATAGATAAGCAGTAGATACGGATTGACCTAAACAGGAATTTTTAACTGTAAAATAAATTATCTTTTTATCTTTGCAGGTATCATTTTTTAAGATTTATGAGCCATACTATCAAACCCGGAGTTGCTACAGGCGACGATGTTCAGCGAATTTTTGAGTACGCAAAGCAGAAAGGATTTGCGCTTCCTGCAGTGAATGTTACGAGTTCAAGTACTGTCAATGCTGTTATGGAAACCGCAGCCAAACTGAATGCTCCTGTCATTATCCAGTTCTCTAACGGAGGAGGGCAGTTTTTCGCGGGAAAAGGATTGAAAAATGATCATGAACGTGCGGCCATTGCAGGATCAGTTGCCGGGGCGAAACACATCCACGAGCTGGCGGAATTATATGGCGCTACGGTCATTCTTCACACAGACCATTGCGCGAAAAACCTGCTTCCGTGGATCGATGGACTGATGGATGCCAACGAAAAATTCTTTGCCGAAACAGGAAAATCATTGTACTCTTCCCATATGATTGATCTGTCGGAAGAGCCACTGGAAGAAAACATTGAGCTGTGCAAGAAATACCTGGAGCGGATGAGCAAGATCGGTATGACACTTGAAATAGAGCTGGGGATTACAGGAGGAGAAGAAGACGGTGTGGACAACACAGGCGTTGACAGCTCACGGTTGTACACACAGCCGGAAGAGGTGGCCTATGCCTATGAAGAGCTCATGAAAGTAAGTGACAGGTTTACGATTGCTGCGGCCTTCGGGAACGTTCACGGCGTATACAAACCTGGAAACGTAGTGCTGACACCGAAAATCCTGAAAAATTCCCAGGATTACGTTCAGCAGAAATTCAATACAGGACACAACCCGGTGAATTTTGTATTCCACGGAGGTTCGGGCTCTACGCTGGAAGAGATCCGTGAAGCAATTTCCTACGGAGTGATCAAAATGAACATTGATACGGATTTACAATTCGCTTTCACCGAAGGAGTGAGGGATTACATAACCTCTAAGATCGATTACCTGAGAACGCAGATCGGGAATCCTGAGGGAGAGGATCAGCCGAATAAGAAATACTACGATCCAAGAAAATGGGTAAGGGAAGGCGAACTGACGTTTATCAAGCGATTGGAACAGGCTTTTGCAGACCTGAACAATGTAAATACACTTTAATAAAAAGATACTCGAAAGAGTTGGAAAATAGCAGAAGGAATGAGCAGTAACTGGTTTAAAAGAGTAAAAGAGGGAATTACAACATCTACTAGAGATAAAAAGGAGACTCCTGAAGGGTTATGGCACAAGTGTGATAAATGTAAAACCGTTTTCACGCTTGAGGAAATCCAGAAATTATACTGGGTTTGTGACCGGTGTTCGCATCATGGAAGGATCGGTTCCGAAGAATATTTCCAGATCTTGTTTGATGACGGAAAATACAAAGAGCTGGATGCGAAACTGACCTCCGGGGACCCGCTGGATTTTGAAGACACTAAAAAGTACAAGGACCGGCTGAAAGCAACTATAAAGAATACGGGGTTGAATGATGCGATCCGTACGGCAGCAGGAAAAATGGATGATCACGATTTTGTGATCGCCTGTATGGATTTTGATTTTATCGGAGGATCGCTGGGATCTGTGATGGGAGAAAAAATCGCACGTGCAATTGACTATGCGATCAAGATCAATGCTCCTTTTATGATCATTTCAAAATCGGGAGGAGCCCGTATGATGGAAGCAGGCTTTTCACTCATGCAGATGGCAAAAGTATCCGGTAAGCTGGGACAGTTGTCCGAAGCGAAGCTACCATACATTTCGTTGCTGACACACCCTACGACCGGTGGGGTTACCGCTTCTTTCGCGATGCTGGGAGACCTGAACATCGCTGAGCCGGAAGCATTGATCGGTTTTGCAGGGCCGCGTGTCGTAAAAGAAACGATCGGGCGCGACCTGCCGGACGGATTCCAGACATCAGAGTTTGTATTGGAGCATGGTTTCCTGGATTACATCGTTCACAGAGGAGAATTGAGAGATACGATAGCACTTTCCCTGAAATTATTCAGAAGCTGATCGGGTAGAATCATTGATAATGGAAAAGCCACAATCGGGAATACCTCTTTTGTGGCTTTGTTGTATCTTAGAGGCTCAGGAAAATTAATTTTTCAGGACTATTTATGACAACTATTTTAGAAAATGAACGAAAAGACTGGCTGTACATCATCTTCAGTTCTGCCTCCGGGTTTGCGTTGGTCGGATTTTACCTTTTGTTGAAAGCTGTCTTTCCCGGCAACCCGGAATTGTCACTGCTGGTCACTTTTCTGATCTATGCCGTTTTCTTTGATGTCCGTCACCTGTTTTCAACGTACTCACGCACTTATCTCGATAAGGTATACCTCCGGGAAAATAAAAGCTGGCTGCACATCAGTTTCGCAGCGATCCTACTGATCCCCTTGCTGGCGTTGTTGTGGATTGCCCGGGGCGATTATTTTTCATACAACACGGGAATTGTGTTTACGTACCTGCTGAGAATTACAACAGTGCTTGGATTCTATCACCTCGTAAAGCAGAACTGGGGATTCATGGCGATCTATAAAAAGAAGATGAATGAACCGGATGACGGTTCCGACAGGTGGGAGAAATGGATGCTGCTGAGCGGTTCATTTATTCCTTTTGTACTCGCTGCGATCATTTACCCGGTATGGTTCCCTTCCGAACAAAGCTTTCTTTTTCCTGAACCTCATCTGGCAGATTACATGAGCCGGATGTGGAATTCGATCGCTTTGTATACAGTGTTGTTTTCCATTACCCTTTTACTGGTTGGATACGTCCTTAAATCCCGGCCGCAGTATAAATACGTGAGCAGGAACCTCGGATTGTTCTTTTTATGTGTGTTCGTGCTTATGAAGGCACTTATGAACCGGGGAACGGTTGCATTATATACGGTACTTGCAGGTATGGTGATCCTGTTCCTTGTCTCCGCTTTTATGAGCATCCGGAAAGCTGTCAAACAACACCTGTTCAACAGGAAAAAATGGGCCGTGCTGATTGTCTCACTGGTACTTTACAGCGGTATCCTGTTGCTTCCTGTTGAGAATAAGTCCGTCCTGGTAATGGCGGTTACCATTCCGCACAATATTCAATACCTGACATTCGTAAACTTTTTCAATGCTAAATTCTACGCGAACAGCCCGAAGGATCACGGATTGGCAAAACGGATGAGCCGGAAGATCGGTTTTTTTATACTGGTATCATTTGTTTACGCAGTTGTGTACGAATCGTTCAGGACGGGAACCCGGTTTTTACCGCTGGGTGTGTCAGAAGAAACGCAGTATGTGATCGGAAATGCAATAGCCGTGGTTTTTCTTTCCATGTCCTTGCATCACTATTACCTGGATGCCGTTATCTGGCGGGTAAGGAAAGACAAAGGCATCAGTGAAACGGTTTAAAAAAGACCGGTGAAGTTATTCCCACCGGTCTTCAGATCAAATTATATCCATTGCTTGATGAAGCGGAGCGTAGATGCTCCAGATTCTTATAAAGTTATCCGATAGACCTGTTCAGTTCTTTTCCGGAAAACCGTCGAAATAAGCATCAACACTCCATGCTTCCGCTTTCTGGGAAAACCACGGCTTGATCGTTCCCCAGATGTGTTGAAACTCGGGAGATACCCTGTAGTTTTCCAGATCCTGTTCTTCATTCCACAAGCTGTAGGTCATAACGATGTGCGGATGGTGAATGTCCTGCAGCAGTTTCATTCCGTTGCATCCGGGAAAATGGTTTACAATGTGCTTGATCGTATCAAAAAATGTAAGAAAATCATTGATTTTATCTTCTGCAAATGTCAGCTTTACAATGCGTATCATTGGTGTGGGTTAAAACAATTCATGGATGGATTCTCTTGATCCTCTCGGCATAAATTCAATGCGTACCGTGTCATTTTTGCGCAGTGCGAACAGTTTCTGTGCTCCGCCGGTGCTTTGATTGGCTCCTCTGTTGATGGCAATTTCCAGCAGCCCGTTTTCATTGAAGATCGCCAGCTTCTCACCGTCCGGGACTTCATTGTACGTTTTGGAAATGACATCGATTTTATAGCTTTCACCTTCCCTGAACTTGATGATAAAAGGAGCATTGTTACCGATCTTCTGAAACAGCTCCGCATCAATGTTGGTAATGGCATTCCCGAACTTGTCGAAATGAATGATAGAACCCTTGATGAGGTGCTCCTCGATAACGGGGATAGTGGCAAACGCCTTTTTATAGGATGAGTAGGGAGTTGCCAGGTCTTCTATTTTTTCACCGTTCGCCAGCCTGCAGGCAATGGGAACAAGCATGTTTTTAGTGGGGAACTTGAACCCTTTTGGATTCGACAGTACATCTTCGATCCGGTAAAAGCGGGGATCGTGGCCAAACCGGGCAAGTACGCCGAAAAAACCATTATCGTTGGAGATAAAATACTGATCGTTCATCACCATCACCGAAGGAAAGGAACCTTCCGCATTTCCGAAGTTGAAAATAGGCTCTGAGTCCACACCGACAATGTGAATGCTTCCTCCAGGAAAGCTTCTGAATGCCTGGCTGACATGGAAAGCAGCTTCCGCAACATCGAACGGCTGTACTTCGTGTGTGATATCAATCAGGTGAACAGGTTCTTTACACTGTTGCAGAATAGATGCTTTGAGGGATGCCACATAGTAGTCCTTCAAACCCATATCCGTTGTCAATGTAATAAATCGCATCCGATGTTAATAAAACCTTCGTACAGTGAGTAAATAATTTTCTAATTTTGCTCAAAAATACGTTTTATCGTAATATTATTGGCAATTATTTCATAATTTATCAGTTTGCAGGAAAGAACCATTGAAATTACGGATGTCAATCCGGTCGGGATTTTTGGAGTGAATAACACCAGGCTGAAGCACATCAAAAGCTTCTTCCCGAAATTGAAAATAGTGTCCAGGGGAAACACGCTCACACTGATCGGAGACGAAGAGGTGATTGAAGAGTTTGAGCAGAAGTTCGACCTGATCATGCGGCACTTTAAGAAATACAATTCGTTGTCGGAGAACAATATTGATAACCTGATGCTGGAAGACGGACACAACATGCTCTCAGTGGATGACGGGTCGGAAACACTTGTTCACGGGAATGGAGGGGTGAAGATCAAAGCACGCACGCTGAACCAGAAAAAACTGGTAAAAGCGGTGAATAAGAACGATATGGTTTTTGCCGTCGGTCCTGCGGGAACGGGGAAGACCTATACAGCTGTCGCTCTTGCAGTCCGTGCGCTGAAAGCGAAGGAAGTGAAACGGATCATCCTGACCCGCCCGGCAGTGGAAGCAGGAGAGAACCTCGGGTTTTTACCCGGCGATCTGAAAGAAAAGCTCGATCCTTATATGATGCCGCTGTACGATGCGCTGCGCGATATGATCCCTGCTGAAAAGCTGGCGGATATGATCGAATTCGGGATCATTGAGATTGCACCGCTAGCGTTCATGCGTGGCCGCACGCTCGATAAGGCATTTGTGATCCTGGACGAAGCCCAGAATGCAACCCCGATGCAGATGAAAATGTTCCTGACCCGGATGGGAATGACAGCGAAATTCGTCATTACGGGAGACATGTCGCAGGTGGATCTGCCGAGAAAGCAGCGTTCAGGGCTGGCATACGCGATGGATATATTGAAAGATGTGGAAGGACTGGAGATCATCCGCCTGCAGCAAAGTGATATTATTCGCCACAGCCTGGTAAAGAAGATCGTGGATGCTTTCGATAAGGCGGAGGCTGAAGAGAGTCTGTCACGGGAAGAACGGTCCGGAACAGAAGAGAAATTGAAGAACGAATCAAACGAAGAATAGGAACATGGAAAAAGCGATTGTAAGAACAGATTTTAATTTTCCCGGGCAGAAAAAAGTGTACAAAGGAAAAGTGCGTGATGTGTATACACTGGAAAATGATCTGCTGGTAATGGTGGCTTCCGACCGCATTTCAGCATTCGACCATATTCTTCCGAAAGGAATTCCGCATAAAGGACAGGTATTGAACCAGGTTGCGACCCTGTTCCTGGAAGCAACCAGGGATATTGTTCCTAACTGGCTGATCGGTACTCCTGATCCGTCTGTTGCCGTTGGACATGCGTGTGAGCCCATTCGTGTGGAAATGGTGATCCGCGGGTATCTGGCAGGGCATGCCGCAAGGGAATACAACGCGGGGAAGCGGGTTTTGTGCGGAGTCGAGCTGCCCGAAGGAATGAAGGAGAACGATCGATTCCCAGAACCGATCATTACCCCTGCTACAAAGGCTGACGAAGGACATGACGAAGACATTTCCCGTGAAGACATCATTGCAAAAAACATTGTTCCCGAGAACATCTATATTCAGCTCGAACAATATACCCGGGCATTGTTCCGAAGAGGGACGGAGATGGCAGCAAAACAAGGATTGATCCTGGTTGATACGAAATACGAATTCGGTATCCGCAACGGAGAAGTAATGCTGATTGATGAAATCCATACACCGGATTCTTCCCGTTATTTCTATGCCGAAGGTTATGAAGAACGCCAGGAAAAAGGAGAACCTCAAAAACAATTGTCAAAAGAGTTTGTGCGTCAATGGCTGATCGAACACAATTTCCAGGGATTGGAAGGACAGAAAATGCCGGAAATGCCGGATGAATTTGTCACAACAGTTACCGATCGCTACATTGAATTGTACGAACGCATTACCGGAAAGGAATTTGAAAAAGCAGATACGAGTAATATTGAGGATAGGATTTATAACAATGTTGTGAAATTCTTGGAGAGGTAATATAATTGTTCTAAGTAACATAATAATGAAATCCCTGCTATCTTGTAGGGATTTTTTATTGGATTATGTTAAGGAAAAAAATGTTATCTTGCCGAAAAATACGATTATGCTACGTTTTTCTTTGACTATTCTCTCCTTTATTTTTAGTTTTCACTCACTCACTCAATGGAATCAGATTTTGGGCTTAAATATGAGCCCAACAGAGAATATAAATTGCGTTAATTCTTTTAATGCGAATTTATTTTACGGCGGACAAAATGTTTCCCTTTTAAAATCTACGGATCAGGGAAATACTTGGAGTACCCAACCTATATTGGATATGGCAGGGGATTCAATAATTTTTTTACATGAAATTCATGATGTTTATTTTACTTCACCTACAACTGCATATTTGGTAGGAGTTTCCTCATTGACTAACCAATATATTATATACTATAGTGCAAATGGAGGTCTGAATTGGTCTGTTCAATTTGTAAATGAATCGTCTTCTTTTCCCAGAAATCTGAATGCAATTGATTTTCCTACTACTTCAAAGGGGTTTGTTGCAGGTACAAATGGAAGAATATTCAGAACAACAAATGGTGGAGTTAACTGGAATATAGTTAATTCTGGAGTTTCTGCTAACTTGCGGGACCTCCATTTTATAGATGAATTTACAGGATTTGCTACAGGAGGTTCCTTTATCATAAAAACCATTAATGGTGGGTCAAACTGGAGTGTGAAACAATATTCAGGTGTCAGTTTCAGGTCTATTCACTTTCCTTCTTACAACATAGGATATGCAGTGGGAGATAATAAAAAAATATATAAAACCATTAATAACGGAAGCATTTGGACACCATTAAGTGTAACAAATATACCTGGAAATGTGGATTTTACGTCTGTTGAATTTGTAAATGATACGTTAGGATACGTGACGGGAGGTAATGCCGTTTACCGAACGACAACCGGTGGACTTGGAAATTGGGAAAAGGTAAACTTAGGAGAATCGATGAATCAGGTTCATTTTGATAGTTCAACAGGAATCGGAATGGTCGGTGGAAACAGTGGGCATCTGTATGTGACTAATAATGCTGATTCATCTTTCGGACCAATTGCTAATTTTTCATATTCACCAGGTACAAACTGCCACGACTCACTCATTACACTTAACAATTTATCTGATAGTTCATTGTCTTATCAATGGTTACTTAACGGTAATTTATTTTCTACAGATTACAATACTTCATTAACAATCAATGATCCTGCTCAAACAGATACAATCGGCTTAGTGGTTTCAAGTGGTCCATATATTGATACCTTCTCACAAACTATCTACATCAAAGAATCGTTGACTATTCCCCTTTCAATTGGTTTAAGCCGTGATACTGTTTGTAGAGGTCAGACTGTAACTGTTAGTGTTTTCAATTCCGCAATGAATATGGAACACAAATTATTGAATGGATCATACACTCAGATTGGTGCAAGCAAATGGGGAGGTGCGAATACAATTACATTCAGTACCGGTCAGATACAAAACAGTGGTTATTATACAATCAGGGCAATAAGGTCAGTGTCAGGATGTGGAACACATTATAGCGATTCCACCTTTTACATTCATGTTGATAACCCCAATGCTTCTGCGCTTCATTTTTTCGACCCTGATACGATCTGCCGTTTTGAAAATTCAACATTGTATATCCCCAATTCCGAAGAGAATGTGACGTTCAAATTAATGTCAAATTCTGTACAGATCGGAGTCAGTCAGATTGGAAATGGTAATATGCTGGGATTTCCAACAAACGTTATCAATCAAACAACGAACTACCAGTTGATAGGAACATCGGATATCGGATGTATTACAAACTATAGCGTAAAGGAATTATTTGTCGAAAATCCGGAAGTGTATTTTCTCCTTTCGAATCATAATCCGGAAATAAATGAACCTGTGGAAATAATCAATAATTCAATCAATCCGGGAGGTACATTTTTATGGGATTTTGGCTTGAATGCAAATCCCTCTTCTTCATCCAATGCAGCTGATCCAACCGACATTTCTTACCCAAATACAGGAATAAGGAATATAGAATTGATTGCAACAAGCTTTCATGGATGTCAGGATACACTTATAAAAACGATTAATGTTATTGATGAAGTGACGGCTGAAACATGTGATGTTATCAATTATACATCATCGGTAAATAATTTTGGAGCCCATACCATCGCAATTACCCGAGATAGGGAAAATAATATGTATACATTGTACAGACAGGCTAATTCTCCTATTAGAAAAGTGTATACAGAACATGGAGATTCTTTGAATCATATCTACGAAAATTATGTAGGTTCAAATAATAAATATACAGTCATCACTAAACACTCTCCAGAGGGAATTGCTATGTGGTCAACTTATACAGTTGCGACAACAGGTGGTAAATTAGGAGATATTGTTACCGATTCATCAGGAAATGTTTACATGGCCTATTATCACGATAATTTCAGTATTCCTTTGTCTATTTATTCAAGTGATGGGAAAAAGAGTACTGTTTTTAACCCAAATCAAGAACTAATCTTAATCAAATATGATAAGTATGGGCAATATCAGTGGCATGTAACTCAGAGTGAGCTTTATTCTGTTGAAAATGTTTCGATTAAAATAGCGAATGATCAACACGTTTTTTTGAATGGGAGTTCAAGACTCTCCAAAGTTTCTCCCAATGGAACCATCCTTTGGACATATTTTAATTCTCAACAATTATGTGATAATGAACCTGATAATAATGGAGGTGTATATGTAGCAAAGAGAATTGGTCTTCAGGTTTTACATCTAAATGAAAATGGAGTGAAAGATTTTGAAACTCCACCTGTTTCCGGAAACGCTACAATTGGTAACCGATTCTTTAAAATGGATGACGATGGAAATTTTTATATATCATCTAAATTCAGAGGAACATTTTCTTTTGCAGGTCAGCAATTGCAGGATATCCATACAGGAGGAGCGTCACATGAAGACGTGACTCTTTCTAAAATGCGTCCAAACGGTGATCAGGTCTGGATCAAACACTTTAAATCACCAAGTGAAATTCGACCGTTTGGAATGGACTTTAAGGATAATACACTTGTTTTAGCCTGCCAAACGAATGCGAACAATGTTAATTTGATGGGAGACACTACTATACAAATTAATAACGGTGCTATTTTATTATACAAATGCGATACTGTAGGAAATAATGGTGAATTCATCAAATTTTATGATGCGACCGGAAATGGTGTGGGGGATAACGGAAAATATGATAATTTGTACCTTTATAATAATGGACAATCGTTGGATATGGCTTTCCATTTCATTAATGATTTTGTTGCTCCGGGAGGTGTTAATATCAATTTGTATCCTGTATCAAATTATAGAAATAATGCGATTTATACAGCGGATGTCTCTTGTGCATTTCAACCTTCTTCTACCACAGAACCGATAGCGTATTTTTATCAGGACGTCTTTCATATATGCCAGGGAGATTCGATACAATTCACAGATATGACCTCAAATTCTCCAACTGAATGGAATTGGTATTTTGAAGGAGGGACAGCAAATTCGTTAACTACACAGCACCCCATTGTAACTTATTTGATGCCAGGAACCTATTCTGTTCAACTTGTTGCTTCAAATGCGTTCGGAGTGGATACGTTTACTTCCTATGTAACTGTATTGGCTCCTCCAAATATGCAGATTACAGGTGTAACCGAATATTGTCCACCGGCTTTATTTACTTCTTTTCTCATGGGAGGATCAAGTGGTTATACTTCTCACGTATGGTCAAATGGTACTACCGCAACCAACTTTCCAATGTCAGTGGTTTCTGATACAACGATTTACCTGATTGGTATGAATGCTGGTTGCGTTGATACTGCATACCATAGTGTTACTGCTATAGAGCTTCCTACAATTTCTTACACCGTACCTTTACCTGACACTGTTTGCATCCAGAATGGTATATTTTCGTTGCCTAATGGAATACCGGCAGGAGGAACATATTCCACTTCAAGTCCTTATATTATCTCAGGACAGCAATTTAATCCTTCATGGGCTGCTCCGGGTTCTGATGTTCCGGTGTTATACAATTATACCACTGTCGAAGGATGTGTAGTAAAAGATACAACACTTATTCATGTAGGTTATTGTACACCTACCTCAGTGTTTAGTTATTCAGGTAATTATTGTGTAGGTGATACACTTTATTTGACAGATTTGTCTACAAATTCCCCAACTTCTTGGTCATGGAATTTCGGAAACGGCGCAGGAAATTCAACTGTTCAGAATCCATTTATAGTACTTGAAAATTCAGGAAATTATGTAATTAGTCTCACAGCCAGTAACAATTATGGAGTGGGATCTAATTATACAGATACTGTCATTGTATATGATTTACCGACAGTAGTTCTTGACTCATTTTCCTCTACAAGTATTTGTAGGAATAATGATCCGATTGCTTTACCTGTTGGAACTCCTTTGGGAGGAACTTATACGGATCAGTACAATACTGCATTAACAGGTGGATTTTTGAACCCTTCTATAGGACCTTCGGGAGAAAGGAATATCTATTACACATATACAAATCAGCATGGTTGTGAGTCAGTTGACTCTATTTCAATTACCATTATTGATGAGCCTGTGGTGGTACTTAATCCATTTTCCTCTACAAGTATTTGTAGGAATAATGATCCGATTGCTTTACCTGTTGGAACTCCTTTGGGAGGAATCTATACTGATCAGAATAATATCGTATTAACGGATGGGGTGTTGGATCCTTCTGTTGGACCTTTGGGAGAAAGATATATTTACTATGAGTACACAGATGGAAATGGGTGCTCTTCAGCTGATTCTGCCTCTATTTTGATTGATGATTGTTTGAGTTTGTTCGGTCTTTCAAATACTACTTCTTTTCAAATAAAGACGTTAGAGTTTGGAGAAATATATGAAATTATTGGATTAGAAGGAACTGAATCTATACTTTTGTATGATTCTAATGCACGGTTATTAGCTGAGTTAGAGATTAACCTAAATTCTGTAATTGTCGATTTACAGAAATATTTACCAGGTATTTATTTTATTGTTTTCAATTCTAATAATGTTTTGATCCATAATAGATTAATTAGGAAGTAGCCGTCAATCTTTTCCTAGAAAATGTGATTGTATTGAGTGGTCATTCAGATTGCTTCATTTGATTGTTATTGACATACAATTGTATCATAAACAGGAGAGTAACCTGCCCATACCCCCAGGCATCCTCCGTTGAGATTGGTTGTAACATTCATTGGTGAAGCAAAAGGATTTCCGCTGGATAACGACTGCATTACTTTCGAATACAAGAAGTCGTAGGTGCCCTGGTCGATCTTTGAAAATTTGACAACGACCGTATCGCCGGCAGCGTATCGCCCCCGTTGATTGACCGGTAAATCATAATTACTGGAAGTCCACGGGTTTTCATAGTAGAAGTTGAATGTTTTCCCGTCGAAAAATTCATCTTCGAAGACATTGTTAAAGGTCGGCTTGTAGTAGCCGTCGACCGGTTTCCCGTCAACCATATTGATCCTCCTTGCTTCCCATTTGTAAGCGTCATACGTCCCGGGAGGATCACTCAGTGTCGCATAGGAAAAACCATATCCCGGATTGTCGTTTTCTTCTTCCCACCATAAGCTGTCCAATGCGTGCGGTTGTAGCAATTGAGTTGTTCCTGTATATTCTTTTCCTTCGTGTTCTACCCGCAGGTGATACGTTTTCCCTACCTGGCCCCATACAGCAGGATTCAGAGAAGTATAGGCACAGATGTTGAACTGGGCTAATTGTTCCGGAGTAACCCCCAGGAATCCAGCGACGAGGTCTTCCGTTCCGGGAGGAAGGTCATCGGAGCAGAGCAGGTCCAGCTGGTATTCATTTGTACCGTCGCTCACATATACAGAGGCATCGGCTACGAACCCGGACAAAAATGCTTCGATATTGGTTGGAGAGTAAATATCTTTTGACCGTGAAATAATAACGATCGGGGGCATTCCCGTTTCGATGGAGCCGTCAATAACCAGCTGTTCTTTAAATCCCGGGATGTCTATTTTCACTTCTTTTGTACAGGAAAGTGCGAATGCGAGTCCGAGTACCAACGCTATTGCGTATAAACCGTATGTGTGGAAGAATTGTTTCATTTTCTTTCGCATTAAAATTCAAAATTCCAGGTGATACTTGGTATGACAGGGAAGAGGCTCACTTGTTTAACATTCACCTGGAAATCTCCGTCCATGAAATTCCCATCGCTGTCTACATACAGGAAATAAGGGTTTGCCCTGCTGTAAACATTATAAACAGATAAGACCCAGTTGCTCCTGAACCGTTTCTTTTGCTGTACCATTTCTCCTGTCGCTGGATCCCGTTTTTCTTTGAACTCTCTGTCATACAGGGTCACAGACAGGTCCAGGCGGTGATAAGGAGCCATCCGGCTTGAGTTTCTCGCTCCGTACTGGAACAGTAAGTTCTGGTTGTGCATATACCAGGCAGTGGGAAGTGTTAATGTGTTCCCGGTCGCGAATACAAACGCTCCCCCTAAACTCCATCGTTTATTGATGTCGTACGTCCCGACGAGGGAAAGGTCATGTCTTCTGTCGTATTTGGCAGGATAAACTTTTCCTTCATTGATCTCTTCGAATTTCCGTTCGGTTTTCGCCCAGGTGTAGCCCAGCCATCCGGTGAATTTTCCCCTGGTCTTTTTGAAGAACAATTCTACTCCGTAGCTCCAGCCTCTTCCGAAGGTCAGCAGGTTGTCCGTGTTGTCGTTGACATTGTCGGTCGGAAGCGCTCCTTCTTTAAACTCAACAAGGTTGTCCATTCCCTTGTAATACAGTTCCACGGAGGTTTCGAACATATCGTCGGCGAAATTCCTGAAATAACCGAGTGCGGCCTGCCAGCCTTTTTGCGGTTTTGCGATATCGGTGGTGGGGTACCAGATATCGGTCGGAAGCGATACCGCACTGATAGACGCGAGGTGGGTGTACTGGTAATTATAGGCAAACCCGGCTTTGATAGAGCTGTTATCCGGGAGCAGGTAACGAAGGGCTACCCGCGGCTCCAGTCCTTGGTAGAAAGCAACGACATCTCCTTTCCCGTATTCGATGGTTGAATCGGGAGTAGACATATCTCCTTTGACGTAGCGGGTAAATTTTCCCGTGTGCGTGTAGGTGCTGTAACGCAGCCCGGTGTTGAGCCTCAGGTTTTCTGTTATATCCCATTCATCGATCAGGTAAACCCCGGTTTCATGGCTGTACAGGCTTTGCCCCAGCCCGGTGTCGAAAACTGTTGTATCCTGCTGGGCAGAGACACTGGTAGGAGTGAAGATGTGATAGGTGTATTGCGCCCCGAACTTGATGGAGTGCCGGTTATCTTTCGGATAATAGGTAAAATCGACTTTCCCGCCGATATCGTTGATCCCGGAGCTCAGCTTTAACTGGATTTCGTCCTGTTGGGATCCGAATGAAAAATTATAGTGTGAATAGGTGGCGGAAACGTTCATAAATAACTTCCTGCCGAACAGGTGTGTCCACCTCAGGGAGGCTGCACCATTCTGCCAGGGCATGCTCACCATAAAATTATCCTGTTTGTTGTCGAACCGGAACTCATCTTTTCCGAAATAACCGCTGAGGTAAATGTGGTCTCTGTCGGAAAGCTTGTAATTGGCTTTGAAGTTCAGATCGTAAAAATAATAGCTGGACCCTCTGAAAGGAGAAGATTTTGGAATGAATGCCTTCATCAGCAGGTCGACATACGTTCTCCGACCTGAGATCATGAAGGATCCTTTGTCTTTTTTGATGGGGCCTTCAACTGCTAGCCGTGAGGAGATGACCCCCAGACCGCCTTTGACGGAAAAATCCTTCTTATTGCCTTCCACCATATTGACTTCCAGTACGGAAGACAAGCGTCCGCCATAGTTGGCAGGCATTCCTCCTTTGATAAGATTTACATTTTTAACGGCATCGGGATTGAAGACGGAGAAAAAACCGAACAGGTGAGAGGCATTGTAAATAACAGCTTCGTCCAGCAGCACCAGGTTCTGATCCGGACCTCCTCCGCGTACGTAGAATCCCTGTCCGCCTTCAGATGCGGAAGAAACGCCGGGCAATAACTGGATGGCCTTTACAAGGTCGACTTCTCCCATGAAGGCAGGAAGTTTTTTTATTTCTTCGATCTGGAGCTCCATCTGCCCCATGTTCGCTGATTTTACGTTCTCTGAACGGTCAGCAGTGACGACCAGCTCGTCGATCTCTTTGGCAGGGATTTTCATCTCAAAATGGATGGTGGTATCTCGCTGAAAATCGATCGTCCGCTCTTCCTTTTGCAGTCCGACAGCTGAAATTTCCATTTTGTGAATCCCTTTTGGAATGGAAACGGAATAAAAGCCGTAGCTGTTGGTTACAACTCCTACAGACAACTCCGGGAATGAAATACGGGCACCGAATACGGTTTCTCCATCTTCATTATTGGTAACCGTTCCGGATACCGACACTTTGTTCTGAGCAAAAACAACTGTCGGGAACAGGATCAGAAATGTTAGTAGTTGTCTGGGCATGAAGGAGTTTTTTATTCCCCACAAAATTACAAACAAAAGGATGAACGGGACAGAAAAAAATGTTAATAAAATGTGTCCCGGATTTCAGTTATCCCTGGGGGTACCTGATGGTATTCCTGTAAAGCAGGAGAAAAACAATGATGCTGAATCCGGGAAAGACCAGCACCGGGTTAGTATATCCTGATTTCAGCAGCCAGATCATTACCAGTGTCAGCATGCAGGAAACCGCAGAGATCACCAGGAATACATGCCATACTTTTTTGTCGCTCAAACCGGCGTACACCAGGTGATGGGTTGTATGGTCCTTTCCTCCGACCATGGGAGATTTCCCTTTTTTGAGCCGGTTGATGACCACAGTAAGCGTATCTGAAAAAGGAATGGTAAAACATACCAGTACCAGCAAGAACCCTGTACTGTCCCCGAAACCGTTGTTCGCTCCCGCCATCCAGAGATTATCGATCGTGATAAACGCTACAAAGAAGCCGATAAACTGGGACCCCGCGTCTCCCATGAAAAGCTTCGAAGGGTTGACATTGAAATACAGGAAGCCGAGCAAACCTCCGATCATTGCGCAGTTCAGGGTAGACCATACATCCGGGTCGAATCCCGTGAGCAGCCAGTCTGCACCCAGGCATGTGATGATAATGAACAGTACGACCGTACCCGTAATACCATCCATGTTATCCAGCATATTGAGGGAATTCATCAGCAGAACTACCCAGAAGATGGTTACGGTATTGTTAATGAATGCTGAATCGGTCAGCTGGATCACGCTGCCGGTATAGACCAGGATCACTCCGCAGAGGATCTGTACCGATAATTTGAGCAGCGGCCTGGTGTTGTAGGCATCGTCTGCAAGCCCCATGATGAATGCCAGGGTACCGGCCACGAATACACCGATGTACTGCCTGATCCAGAAAATGTTTTCATCCCGGAAGAGTATGGAATACGCAAACGTGAAGAAAATGAAAACGACGAAAAAGCTTACGCCTCCCAGCGATGGTTTGGATTGATTGCTCCAGCGTACAGTGATGTCGTTTTTATTCCGGATGCCCAGTGATTGTGAAAAGCGGAGCAGGAGTGCGTTGCAGACAAATGCAGCCGCTAGTCCTCCCAGGAGGAAAATGAATAAGTGAATGATGTTAGGGTTCATAAACGACTTGGTGATTAAAAGGGTGAATAGAGGTCGTCAAAAATTATTCCATTTTTGTCTTTTTCAGAGATTAAAGGGTTAAAAATATTCCAGTCAATACCGATTGCCGGATCGTTCCATACTATGGTCTTTTCAGCTTGTGGTGCGTAATAATCAGTGCATTTATATAAAAATTTCGTGTCGTCCTCCAGGGTAAGAAAACCATGTGCAAATCCTTCGGGGATCCAGAACTGTTTGCCGTTTTTTGCCGACAGCTCCTCAGAATGCCATTTTCCGTAGGTGGGAGAATTTTTCCGGAGATCAACCGCAACATCCAGCACCGCTCCCTGCACGACTCTTACAAGTTTTCCCTGGGCGTGTGGCGGAGTCTGAAAATGCAACCCCCTCAGTACGTCTTTCCTGGAAACCGACTCGTTATCCTGCACAAATATAATCTTTTTTCCTGCTATTTCGTTGAAAACTTTCTGGTTAAAACTTTCACTGAAATGCCCGCGGGCATCTTCGTATTTTTTCGGTACAAGAATGATAAGCCCATCAATAAATGGTCTAATTATTTCCATTTCGTTTAAATAAGAAGTTGAAAAATTTCTTTATCCGGCTGGTCGTTTTCAGGTTCGCGATCTTGTCGTCATCCACGTATCCCCCGTATGCACCGTATCCATAGCCATACGCGTTGTGCTGGGCATTGGTGATCCCGTTCAGGATGATATTCAGCGATTTGAGCTGCTGCATTTCAAATAATTCCCTTACACGGAATGCAAAATGCCGCTTCGAATACTGGGATTTGAATACGTAGATCGGAATATCGGCCTCTGTCAGCACTTGTACACCGTCGGAAACAAGCCCTACAGGAGGATTATCGATCACGATGACGTCATATACTTTTTTCAGCTGTTCGAGAATCGTTTTAAAATGCTCGCTTAAGAGCAATTCGGAAGGATTCGGAGGGATCGGACCGGAAGAAATAATGTCCAGGTTGACTTCCACATCTTTTACGATCGCTTCCTCCAGGCTGATTTTGCCGATGATGAGGTTGCTCATTCCTTTGTCGTTGCTGATCCCGAATGCCAGGTGCACTTTGGGTTTCCGCATGTCCAGGTCGAGCAGGATGGTTTTTTTGCCGGTCATGGCGATAATGGCGGACAAATTCAGCGCGATGAATGTTTTTCCTTCTCCGGAGATCGATGAAGTGATTGCGATGGTCTTGTAATTCGGATGAACATACCCCAGGTTCACGCGGATCTTCCGCATCGCTTCGGCCATCATTGACTTAGGTGCTTTGGAAACGATCACCTGCGAGTGCTCCAGCGCATATTTGGAAAGCGGTACACCCCCAAGTGTTGTGGTCTTTGCAGGTAAAATGCTTTGCAGGTCTTCCAGCAGGTTGATCTCGTTGAAGGTGATGTATTTGAAGAACAGCATGCCGATCCCGATGAACAGTCCGAGCAGTATAAAGCCGGTATAGACAATGGCAGACCGTGGCTCTACCGGTGAAAAATCGGCTGCGGGTTTTTTCAGTATCCGGTTGTTGGATGCGAACCCTGCATCTGAGATGGAGTACTGTACTTTTTTCTCTGTCAGCAGCTGAAAGTATTTTTCATTCAGGTCCTGGATGTTTTTCAGGCGGTTGAATTCCATGCGCTTTTCAGGCAATGTGGAGTATTCGGATTCCAGCGAACCGATTTTTTCCCGCAGGGCTTTGCTTCTGCTTTCCAGCCGGTCCTCAATGGCATCGATGCTCCTGGAGATCTGTTTTGTCTTTTCAAGTATTTTTTTGTCTATTCTTTTTGCTTCGGAACTTTCGGGGGTGAGCTTGAATAGGATGTCTTCCTTTTCTTCCAGGAGCAGGTGAAGGGTCTGGATATGCCCGGAAATAGCGGTTTCATAAGATTTTCCAAGCAATTCAGGTAAAATGCGGTAAACATCCAGCCGGTTCGGGTTTTCCTGGATGCGTTTGTGGATGGAGCGCAATGTGAACATTTCGTCTTCCAGGTTGAACAATTCTTCCTGGAATTTGCTGACGTCATTCTGAAGCTCGCTGCCGTTGCTTTCAGGATTGGCAAGATTGACCGAACGCTGAAAGTTCATCAGGCTGTCCTTTGATTTTTTTAATTCGTTAGACAGTGAGTCAAGCTGTATGTCGATGAAGTAAAGAATGCTTTCCGAGCTCTTCTTTTTCATTTTGACCGAATAATCAATGAAGGTATTGGCCAGTGCCAGTGTCAGGTCATGGCATATTTTCGGGTTGTCGCCCCTGAACCCGATGAGTACCGTGCGTGCCCTTTCATCGACCGGAACAACGCTCAATCCTTTCATAAAGCGTTCGGAAAGGCTTTCTATGCTGTTGAAGATGAAATAAGCTTCGTTTGCTTCCACTTCTTCCCGGAATGCCTGTTTGTTTTCCGATTTGAAAACAACATCGAAATGAGGAGACACAATGTGCTCACCAATGGGGCCGGTTGCTTCAGTATCTTTGCCATCGAATGTGTAGTTCAGGGTGATCTTGCTTCCGTCAAACGAAATGTAGACAGGCGTGTTGACAAGGAGGGAGTCACCCAGGTGATAAGGCTGGATGTAAAAGCTGCCGAACTTGTATTTTTCTTCCGTAAGGATTTTGCCTCTATAGAAAATGCTGACGTTCATATCAAGTGATTGGATCGCCTGGTTGAACAGCAATTCGGATTTGAGCAATTCCACCTCAGAGAAAAAGACATCCTTTTTGGTATTGATATTTTCAATGTCAATGATATTCTTCGCATTGTCTTCACTTTCTATCTGGAGAATCAGCTGTGATTCGTAGATGGGTTTAGTATACCGCAGGTAGATCGTAGCCACAGCGAAAAAAAACAGCATGAATATCGGGATCCACCACCAGAACCGGCGGATGATCGTACGGAATAACAGGGAGTCGTACCGTTTATTGATTATGAAGCTATTGAGATTCTCGGACATACCTTACTTCATATTGTTGATGACGGTAAAAATGATCACCGCGCTTGAAATAATGGAAACGATCGGGGCAACATCCTTTACAACTTCCCGTGTGATCTGCGGGTTCGGCTCTACGTAAATGTAATCGTTTGCCTGAACGATCATATCAACATATTGCAATCCTTCAATGGTAGACAGGTCCAGTACATACACCGCGCGCTTGTCTCCGTCGCCGGTCCTGCGCATCAGCTTCACTTTTTTCGCCTTTCCCCGTTCGGTGATCCCTCCAGCCTGGGCGAGCGCTTCCATCAGCGTAGTATTGTTGTTTTCCAGCAGGATCACTTTGGCATCACTTCCGTTGCCCGGGAAAACAACGACCCTTTGATTGGTGATCTGAACCTGGACAAAAGGTTTCTGGTATTCAGCGCTGTATAATTCCTTCAGGAGGCTTTCACACTGGGTGACCGACAATCCCTGTACTTTTACTTTTCCCAGCTTGGGAAGCTCCGCCGTACCGTCTCTTTTGACCAGGTATTCAACCGCGGATCCGGAGGTGGTATTGCCCGTGATACTTTTCTGAGCGACATCGGCATTGTTGAGCAATAATAATTCCCCGTCGTTGGTGTAGAGCTGAAACGTTATTTTGTCATCCACGGAAATAAGGTAATCCTCTGTGGGGGTCAATGGTATTGAATCGTAGTGGACTTCATCACCTTTTGCTACCTTGAACATGATGTTGGAGTTGATCCCGCAGCTGGAAACAGCAACCGGGATGAGCAGGATGAACAGGTACCTTAAGTTGACTTTAAATAACATTTTTTTCTTTCAATAATTCCAAATATAATTGCTTTACATCATTTATCAGGCGTGTGTAATGAAAATTATCTTTTACATGATCCCATCCGGATATGGAAAGTGTTTTCCTGTACGCATCGTCTTCAATTAGTAATAACAATTGCTCTGTATACTCATTCTGAGCTTCCGGGGTTACAATTATCCCCGTTTTTTTATCCGCTACAACATCCCGGACACCTCCGACATCAGTGGAAATGACAGGAACATTGGCCGCCTGCGCTTCGATGAGGCTGACCGGAGTACCTTCATTTTTAGAGCAGAGGCAGATGATGTCCATGCCCGGGTTAAACGAAGCGATATCCCTGATCCAGGACGTCAGCTCAAAACGGATGTTTTCCGGCCATTGAAAGCCGTCGATCTGTTGTTGGATGTGTTCCCGTTCTTCCCCGTCTCCGACAATAAATACACGGACTTTCCTGGAAGTTTTCCCGGCAATATTTTTCATAACTTCGATGAAGAACGAATGGTTTTTAACAGGTGCGAGCCTCCCGGTAATCGCAATGGCAATTTCATTTTCTTCCACCTGATAGTGAGAACGTGTTCGTACCCGGTTCGCTTCTTTTCCGGAGTGGAACTTTTCCAGGTCAAACCCCAGCGGGATAACGACGGCTTTTTTATCGGGACAGATCTTGTGTGTTTTCACCAGTTCTTTTTTCTGCGATTCCGAGATCGCTATAATCCGGGTACTGATCTTCGCGAGCCGCCGCTCGATCAGCTTAAAGACAGATGTCTTGAATGTGTTGAAATACCCGTGGAATACATGCCCGTGAAACGTGTGGACAATAACGGGGACTTTTGCCGCTTTTGCCGCTCTTCTTCCCAGTGCGCCTGCTTTTGCTGCGTGAGTGTGAACGATATCGGGCTGAAACGCATCGATTATTTTCCGGATCTTCCTGTAAGCGATCCTGTCTGACCTCAGATTCGGGTTACGCTGCATTTCTTTCAATAATACGGGTTTTACGCCATATTGCTCCAGGATGTGCAGTGAGTCCGATTCGCCTTCCTCAGGCAGCCCTCCGATCAGCAGTGTTTCAAACTCATCTCCTAAAAACGACGTCAGGAAAGCAGCATTGTAGGTGGGACCACCAATGTTAAACCGGTTAATGATTCTGAGTACTTTTATTTTTTTCACAATGAAAAATGGCAGTATTTTTGACACTACCGCACAAATGTAGTGCAGAATTGTTAACTTTCTTTTGTAAACATATTAAAATGATGAGGAATTTTGTGACGTTCTTGTTTTTAGGATTATCTGTAGCAGTCAATTCAGTACATTCACAATCAGGCTCTCAGGATGCCGTGAATAAATTTATTGCTTATCCTGAGTTTGCCAATGCATCCATAGGGATTTACGCCGTAGATGTAACGTCCCGGAAAGTGATCATGGATTATGGCAGTGAACGTTTGCTGGCGCCGGCATCTACGACCAAGCTGTTCTCTACTGCATATGCGCTGGATAACCTGGGGGGAGATTACAGGCCGGTGACATCGCTGTTTTATAACGGAACCATATCGGACAGCATTTTAACGGGCGATATCTGGATCATCGGCGGAGGAGATATGTCACTCGGAAGCAAATTTTTTGATCCTGGTGACCGGGCCGGCTTTTTGAATGAATGGGGAAACGCGCTGCTGGCTGCCGGTATCCGCCAGGTGAACGGGAATATTTATGCGGACGGATCAGACTATGGTTACGAAGGAGTGCCTGACGACTGGCTGTGGGGCGATATCGGAAATTACTACGGGGCGCATTTTTCAGGTGCAATGGTATACGACAACCTGATCGAATACCATTTCAGAACAGCTCCTGCCGGGAAGCTGACCGAACTGATCTATACCGTTCCCAGGGTAGACTCTTTGAAATTTACCAACAACATTGTTTCCTCTGTCAAAGCCGGTGATAATTCCTATATTTTCGGAGCGCCTTATTCCTATATAAGAGAGGGGAGAGGCACCCTTCCTCAGAACACAGGGGATTTTATGGTAAAAGGAAGCCTTCCTAACCCTGAATTGCAACTGGCTTTGGATTTCAGCAGAAAGCTGTCGGAAATGGGCATCAGCCACCAGGGAAAGGCCGCCTGTACAAGAGAATATCCATTGAGAAGGCCGGTTTCCACCTGGAAGAAGATCCTTGATCACCGTGGGAAAACAGTCAAAGAGATCGCTGTGGTGACAAATTACGAGAGCATCAATGTGTTTGCGGAAGGACTGATGCGCCTGGCTTCTTTTGTCAAGTCCGGGAAGGGAGGGCATGACGATGCAAGTACCAATATGCTCGGTTACTGGAAAGAAAAACTGAATGCAAAGGCATTGTACCTGAACGACGGGAGCGGGCTGTCCCGTACAAACGCAATTACAGCCAGAACAATGTGTGATCTCCTGGTATATATGAATAACTCAGGAAGCAAAGCGGATTTTTATGAAACGTTGCCGGTAGCGGGAATAAGCGGGACCTTGAAAAGTGTTGCCAGGAACCAGGCGGCTCACGGACGGATCCATGCCAAAAGTGGCACGATGCGCCGGACCAAATCGTATGCCGGCTATGCGGAAACGAGCTCCGGCAAGCGTATCGCGTTTGCTTTCATTGTCAATAATTATACCTGCTCCAACAAGCAGGTTGTGCAACAGATGGAGTTGCTCATGAATGCACTGGTAAAAGAGTGATTGCCATACTGACGAGATGTAAAAAAGAAAGGGAAGTGTCTGACACTTCCCTTTCTTTTTACCTTATTCTGTCCGGCCTTGTGATTGTCGTATTGTTTCAGTCCTTCCTTTCGTACCCTGAGGCGTTGTCGTGGTAGTTGTGGAGGGTTTCGTAGTGCCGATTACCGTAGACGGTCTGCGTGTGGGGATAACTTTCCCCGGAGTGGTTGAGTTTTCTTTCGTCCCTTCGTCGACACATGCTCCCCTGGTTGCTCCAAGCTGCTGGTATTTCCTCCATTCCGTTGGCAGGATTGTTTTAGTGACAAATACACCATTCTCTTCGATGCAGATCAGCATACCTCCGGAGGATGGCGCTGTATTTTCCGATGCATTGCTTTCATTGTTGGCATTCCCGGTCTGACATGCTCCCAAAGTTGCTCCCTGCTCCTGGAAGCTGCTCCATTGAGATTGTTTGATAGTCAATGTGACCAGGTTACCGTTTGCGTCAGGCATACAGATCATGATGTCCTGGTCCACAATTTCCGGGCAAGGTCCTAAGAATGCTCCTTTGGCTTGGTATTCCGGCCACTCAGACTGCCTGATCGTTAATGTATTCAATTGTGCTCCGGTTCGGAGACAAATAACAATCTCCGGGTCTTCTACCGGGCATCCGCCCAGTGTTGCACCCATCTTTTGGTACCGGGGCCATTGCGATTCCTTGATGGTCATTGTCACTTTTGTGTTTCCGTCCGGTACACATACGATGATGTCGTTGTCGACTACTTCCGGGCATTCTCCCAATGTCGCTCCTTTTTCCTGGTAAGCCGGCCATTGTGACTCTTTGATCGTCATAGTGATGCGTTCTTTTCCTTTGGGAACACAGATGACGATGTCATTGTCAACCGCTTCCGGGCAAGCTCCTCGTACGGCTCCTGCTTTCTCATAGCGAGACCATTGCGATTCTTTAATGGTAAGGGTCACCTTTCTGCCGTTCTGGGTCAGACAGACCTGTATATCTTTGTCCACAACCTCCGGGCAGGCTCCCTGTGTTGCGCCGGCACGCTGGTATTCCTCCCACTGCGATTCCTTGATGGTAAGGGTTTGTTTTACTCCACTGATGTTGTGACAAATGACGATCTCCCGGTCAACAACTACAGGAGCCATTGTTGTGACAGAACATTTTTGGCTCATGGTTCCGAGCATGTTGCTGGCAATGACTTCCAGTACCAGTGTTTTTGAATATCCCGCCCTGGTTTCCAGCTCAAAGCTGAACCCGTTTGTGATCTTGGTATAGACAACGTCCGTCTGGATCACATTGTTCAGTTTTACCACGATCTGGGAAGTTTCAGACACATCCGTTACTTTTCCGGTGAATTTAACCATACCTGCCGGGACTTCAACATTACAGTTATTGGTATATGTCACGGAAGGTTTGTTTCCTGCAGCTACTGCTTCACCTTTGTAGTGAATGTTAAGGGAAATAAGCGCCTCCCCGCAGTAGTTCACTGCTTTCAGCTGAATAGCATTGTTACCTTTTTTCAGCACGATCGGTTTCCTGTAAATACCCGTGCTGCTTGTATAGGTTCCTGCCGGCTGTACTTCTCCGTTCACTGTAAGTAAAACATCATTGGCAGAATTGATATTTGTGACCAATGCTTCCAGATTGAAGCTTTCGGAAGATACCGTTGTGTTTGAAGCAGGCTGTTTCCAGCTCACTACCGGATTATCACATGGAGGAGTGTATGAAACAGTAGCGGAAGCGCTGGCATAGCCGCAATCATTGCTCACAGACAGTTCAATAGTGTTGGTTCCCCTGTTCAGCTGCACGCTGGAAGTGAACAAACCTGTCTGGATGCTGTAATTGAAGCTGGTGATCTGTACATTGTTTACTTTAAAGATAATATCCTGCGGGTTCACTACATTCTGTATAGATGCCTGTACAGTGTAGGCAGAAGCGCTCGAAGTTGCTCTGGGCCCTGACGGATTGGTGATTGCAACAGTTGGGTCCAGGCACGGCTGTCCGTATTCATATACGAGGGTTTGCTCACTTGAGCCACAGCTGTTCGTTGCGCGGATAATGATGGTATTTTTCCCCTGGTAAAGGTTCAGTGATTTTCTGAAAACGGAAGTTCCGGCCTGGTAATTCCCGTCGGTTTGTTCCTGTCCGTTTACATATACATCTACCTGGCTGGCATTCGAGATGTTTTGTATCGCTGCCGCCAGTTCCACTCTGTTGGTTGTCCCGTAATTTGTCCCGGGAGAATTGATCGTAATGACCGGTGACGGACATACCCTGTTGTATACTACCTGTACGGTCTGAGAATTGGTTCCGCAATTATTGGAAGCAATGATCTGGATGGTATTGTTTCCATTCTGAAGCGCTACATTGCTTGTCAGTATCCCTGTTGAATTGTTATAGTTGAAATTATTCGTCTGCTGGCCGTTTACATACACTTGGACCAGCCCGTTTCCTAATTGTGAGATCTGTGCCTGAACGGCTATTGACGGATTCGCCGTAGTCGTATTCGCTGATCGGGGGCTGGTAAAGTGAACGACCGGATTGTCACATGCGGGAACATAATTGACGTGGATTGTTTCTGTTCTGCTGCCACAGTTGTTCACGGCATTCAGTACGATAGTATTCAATCCCGGCTGGAGGTGGTAAGTACCTTTGAATTCTTCCCGGTTATTGTACACAAAATTACCGGTTTGTATACCGTTGTGGGTGGAGGTGATGCCTTGTAAATTTGTGTTTTGGATCCGTCCGCTGATCTGGAAAACAGGTTGATTGACAGTACTGTTTGAAGCAGTGCCCAGGTAAATGTAAGGGTCCGGGCAGTCAACCGGAGGATTGGTTGGTGTCGTTGGAGTTGTCGGGTTCGACGGAACCGTAGGGGTTGTCGGATTGGAAGGGGTTGGGTTCGGTTGAGGTTGGTCGCGGTGTGCCCGTCCTCTGTTGAAGTAGATTTTTAAATACAGACTGGTGTAATGGTAGATGTCTTTTTTGAACTTTCCGTGATCGCTGATTACACCGTCAAAATGGTCGATCTGTGAAAATGTGGTTTTATGCTCAAACCCCATTGCAAAGTTACGGGTGAAATAATAGCCGATTCCAAGTCCCAGATGTCCCATGAACTGGCTTTTAAATCCACCATGACTTCCATCCAGGTCTGTTTCATAATCATGGTTGAGAAAAGTGCTTAATTCAGTATTCGAATAGTTATTAAGCAGGTTGTAATTGTATAAAAACTCGGAATCATCCGTTAAATCACCTTTCGAACGGTAGAAGGTAGCACCCACTCCTCCGAAAATATAAGGGTCGAGCCCTGTACGCTCAGTAAGGCGATTGAGGTGTATGGAAAGCTCCAGGTTAAATTCATGTGCCTTTGTCTGGAAATTGTTCAGTGAAAAGCCATAAATGTCTTTATAATTGGTAGGATCCTGGCTCAACGTCGTGTTGGTGTAGTCATCAAAATAGGTTAAAGCCCTGTTCTGGCCCCGCCACGCGCCACCTAGGTAACGGAATTTGAGGTCATAGCTGAACAGGTTGGCATAGTTCCGGTTAAACGACCGTCCCAATACAAGCCCCCAGCCGTAATGGGTTTTGTTCTTAACATCCGTATGATTCCATGCCGCTCCGACGTTTGCTCCGATGAACCATGGAGACGTCAGGTCATGGTCCAGCTTCTGCGAAAGAGAAACAGTGGAACAGATAGTGATTGCTGCAAGTAAAGCGGTAATAATTTTAGTCATAAACTACTGTTTTAATGTTGTGAGTAATGTTACCCCGAATCCATTTTCTGTGCCAAAATTCTGAAAAAAAAATGAATTCCTGGTGATTGAAGTGTATGCTTTTGTATGTCAGTTAGTTGTGTTTTTGTTATTTTTTATTGAAAATTTTATTCTGCTTTAATAAATGGTTGATTATTAGTGTGTATTCGGAATGATGAAATTATTTTTTTAATTTTACAGGCTGATGGACTAATAAAGTGAATAATCACCAAAACTAAATCTATGAAAACAACGTTTACTTTGCTGTACGGAATGCTCATTTCGTTTTTTTGTTCAGCACAATCATTAGAAGAAGTGAATATCGTATCTGACGGGATTTCCCGGAAATTCTGGATACAGTTCCCCGCTGCTCCGGCAGAAATGGATAACAACCTCCCGCTTGTCATTACATTGCACGGAGACGGAGGTTCCGGAGACGGCATTGCAGCTTATTCCGGTATCGCGGCACTGGCCTCTACCTATAATTTTATAGGTGTTTTCCCCGATGCTCATACCGGCGGATGGAACAGGGCGGTTTTGGGTGAAACTCCTGCGGATGACCTGCTGTTTATGCAGGATATGATTGATTACATGTGTGACAATTATTCCATCAATAAACGGAAAGTGTCTGTAACCGGGCATTCCGCCGGAGGTTTCCTGGCTTACCGGATGGCTATTGAAATGGCGGATAAGATCGCTGCGATTGCACCTGTTGCGGCCAATATGTATGGCGATGCTGCCAATAATGGAAGCGCTTATATTACGAATTACCTGGGAAGCGCCGGTTTTATCAAAATGCCGGTCCTGCACATCCATGGAGACAATGACAATACGGTTGCTTACCCGGATCCCAACCACCAGCCCGATGCCTGGAGCGAATTTCCGTTAACGGGGTTTTCTTACCCGACCTGTGGAGCAATGACGTATGACCTTGCGGATGTCAGCGATATCAATGCAAATGTCAGGAAAATTACCTTTTGTCACGAAGGTACGGATTCCCGAGAAATTTCCCTGGTCAGGATCATTGGCGGGGGGCATGGCTGGCCGACAGCCCAGCTGCCGGATGTGGCAGCCAGGATCGTACAGTTTTTATTGCAGTATGAAAGAGAGGAGGTGGCCGTATGTCATAATCTGGGGATCGGTTCCACTGCTTCCAATCATCTGCAGGTATTCCCAAATCCTGTAAAGGATATGCTTTCAATCAACACGACCGATGAAGTCGTATCGGTTGATTTGTATGAGCCAAACGGAAAGCTTGCCGGATCATTCAACGGTAACCTGTCTCAGTTGAGCATGGAAAACATCCGGCCGGGAATGTATGTGCTACATGTTGAAACCAAAAATGGTAAAATGGTCCGCAAGATCATCAAAGAATGATCGTTCCATAATGCCGGTATTGTTGATATGTATTAAAAATCTGTAGCGAAAATGTTACAGATTTTTTTATTTGGAGAATGTCACTCTGTCAGTTTTCTGACAGCATTTCCGACAAATTCAGTCAAAAGAACAATTGGCACAGAATTGGTCGAAAACAGAAGCGTAACATTAAAAATTAAAAGTATACTATATGTCAATTTCATTCAAACCTTTGGCTGACCGTGTTCTGGTAGAACCGGCGCCGGCAGAAGAGAAAACAGCTAGCGGAATCATCATTCCTGACACAGCGAAAGAAAAACCGTTAAAAGGAACTGTTGTAGCTGCAGGAGGAGGGAAAAAAGATGAGCCGATGACTGTTAAAGTCGGAGACCAGGTATTGTACGGGCAATATTCTGGTACGGAAATCAAGTTGGATGGTAAAGCATACCTGATTATGCGGGAGTCTGACATTTATGGTATTTTCTAATAATTAACAACTAAATTTTCAGATAAAATGGCAAAAGAAATTTATTTCGACGTAGAAGCACGTGAGAAATTGAAAAAAGGTGTTGATGCTTTGGCAAATGCTGTTAAAGTAACATTGGGACCTAAAGGAAGAAATGTGGTGATCGGTAAAAAATTCGGTGCGCCGCATGTTACAAAAGATGGTGTTTCGGTAGCGAAAGAAATTGAGCTGAAAGATGGCATTGAGAACATCGGGGCTCAGATTGTGAAGGAAGTGGCTTCCAAAACGGCTGACATCGCAGGAGACGGAACAACTACGGCGACCGTTCTGGCACAGGCCATTATCTCCGCGGGATTGAAGAACGTAGCAGCCGGTGCGAACCCGATGGATCTGAAAAGAGGGATCGATAAAGCAGTGATTGAAATTGTAAAATCATTGAAAGCGATTTCAAAAGAAGTTGGCTCTGATAACGATAAGATCAAGCAGATTGCTTCTGTTTCTGCGAACAATGATGAAGCGATCGGAGCATTGATCGCAGAAGCAATGAAAAAAGTAGGTAACGAAGGAGTGATTACTGTTGAAGAAGCAAAAGGAACGGAAACGGAAGTAAAAACCGTAGAAGGAATGCAGTTCGACAGAGGGTATTTGTCTCCTTACTTTGTGACAAATACGGAAAAAATGATCGCAGAACTGGATCACCCGTACATCCTTATCTACGATAAGAAGATTTCCAACATGAAGGAATTGCTTCCGATCCTTGAACCGGTAGCTCAGTCAGGAAAACCACTGGTGATCATCGCAGAAGATGTGGATGGTGAAGCATTGGCTACGCTGGTAGTAAACAGGATCCGCGGAGCATTGAAGATCGCTGCTGTAAAAGCGCCTGGCTTTGGTGACAGAAGAAAAGCGATGCTGGAAGATATCGCTATCCTGACAGGAGGACAGGTTATTTCAGAGGAAAGAGGCTACACGCTTGAAAATGCAACACTGGAATTCCTGGGAACAGCTGAGAAAGTTGAAATCGATAAAGACAATACAACGATCATCAACGGATCAGGTAAAAAAGAAGAGATCGACCTGAGAGTGAACCAGATCAAAGCACAGATTGAAGCGACGTCTTCGGATTATGACCGTGAGAAATTGCAGGAGCGTCTGGCGAAGCTGGCCGGAGGAGTTGCTGTGTTGTATGTCGGAGCAACGACTGAGGTGGAGATGAAAGAGAAAAAAGACCGTGTGGACGATGCACTGGCGGCGACAAGAGCAGCTGTTGAAGAAGGAATCGTGCCAGGTGGTGGTGTTGCTTTGATTCGTGCAATAGATGCCCTTGAAGACCTGAAAGGAGCGAACGAAGATGAGACGACAGGTATCCAGATCGCAAAACGTGCGATTGAAGAGCCGTTGCGTCAGATTGTTGCGAACGCAGGTGGAGAAGGTGCGGTCATCGTGCAGAAAGTACGTGAAGGAAAAGATGACTTCGGGTACAATGCCCGTACGGATAAATTCGAAAACCTGTACGAAGCAGGAGTTATTGATCCGACGAAGGTAACACGTATCGCTATTGAGAATGCAGCTTCTATCGCATCGTTATTGCTGACTACGGAAGCAGTTATCGCTGATGAGCCGGAAGAAGCAGGTGCGCACATGCACGGTGGAATGCCTGGAGGAATGCCGGGAATGATGTAATTTCCTTACGGAATAAATTTTCAAAGAGCCGACTATTGCCGGCTCTTTTTCCATCTTGTTTTTGCTGATTGATTCAGGTAAAATGAGATGATTATATATAAAAGAGGTTGCTTGCTGTTGCAGGCAGCCTCTTTGTTTTTTAGTGTACGATCGATATTTTTCCCGGATCGTGTCGGAACTTTCTCCGGTGATATAATATCCTGCCAAAAGGTATAATTTTTAACATGTTAGGGGAATTACCCTCTGAAAAAAACGGGTAAAACTACTCTACCAAAAGTAAATGGAATGGTCTAGGTTTGTTTATATTAAAAGATGGTAATTCAATATGTAATTGCCTGTAAATTTATTTATTATGAAAAAACTAACTCTACTCAAAAAAGCCTTTTTCGGCTTTTTATGTACCGGAATGGCAGGTGCTTTTTCGGTAACAACCTGGGCGCAGCCCACGGTAAAAGTACCTGATAACTGCATAGTGGTAGTTACAGGTTCTTCGGGACTTACAGGAACACCTGTATCACTGGGCCCCGGAGGAGTAGTCGGAAACGGTGGTATCGTAGTAATGTCCGACCCGTTTACTCCCGACCCCCTGGTAGATGATCAGTTCACCATTTATGACAACACTACTACTTTGCAAACCTGGTGGTTGTTAGGTGATTTATCGTTTCAGAGTGGTTCTCTTGATCAGTCGATTCCGGCAACCACTTCTGCCACTTCTATTTATTCCTTTAACAAAAATCCAAGGCAATCCGAACAACCTTCTAATTTGGCACGGAGCAAGGGCCGGGTTTATATCTCCTATGATGCAAGTCCTTGCGGCGGACGGATTGAATTCGATATTTATAAAAAATATGACGACAGTATTGTTCCATCGATCATCGGACCGGATTGCTGGCTGCCCGACAGTGTTTACACCTATTCGGTCGATCAGATTGCCAGCGATAACCTGGGCGACGGCATTGGAATAGATATGTATTACTGGAAAATAGAGGATAATAACGGTACTTTAATTTACAACAGTGAAGCTCCTCCTTCTTCGTATCCGGATTCTTATACTTCTGCCGATAAAAGTTCCATTACAACAAAAGTGCCTTCTTCCCTTAACTCTCCCTATACGATTACCTGTTGCTTCGGTAGGGCAAACGATTGGGATGGAAATGCCGGAGGCACACATACTACTTGTGTTTCAAAAGTAATTGGAGCACAGCCAATACAGCCGAGTGTGAATATTCCGTCTTGTGTATCTGTAAGCGCCTCAAGCTTTACAGCTTCTATCGTTTCTCCTGTGGCGGGTTATACCTACCACTGGACTACTTCAAACAGCGCATGGACACCAGTTTTCGTAATAGGGACAAGTGCGACATTTGGCACATTGGGTACGGGAGAAGGAACGGTATTTCTTACAGTAGATGCAGGTGGCTGCAGTTCAAGCCAGTTTCATTATAATATTGGAAGAACGCTGGAGGAGCCTATTACAACCATAACGGGGGCAACTTGTCTTTCAGCTGGAGATGACTATACCTTTGAAGTAACCAATGCTTCGCAGCTGAATATCGATTGGATACTTCCTTCCGGATGGGTGATTGATCCCAATCCACCGACAAACGGAAATCATTCTGTTATAAACGTACAGGTGCCGAATACTGCTACAGTGGGTACTTATACGTTAGAGGCGTGGTCATGTGACAACAATGTGTTGATTAGTAAGACAGTATATGTCCGGCCTGAAAATCCTGTTATCAGCTCACCTGCCAATGCTTCTATCTGTATTGCGCAAGGAGATAATACACCGCTTACGTTTACAGTTTCACCTGTCGGCAATTATCAGTGGCAAATTCCTGCGGGCTGGAATCCTGTCGGTCCTGTAACTTCCGAAAGTATTACGGTAACACCTGACGGGATCACTACAGGGGCCGTAATAGCAACAGGAGTAGGTGCGGGAGGTTGTACAAGTCTTTCAGACGCCAGCTGGACGATAAATTTTGATGCTGTACAGCCGGATACGATTGATCCTGTTGCTTGCTGGAATTTCGGATATGATGCAGATAATGTAATAACTGTCCAGAATGCACCCTATCCGTTTTTTGGAACATACACCGTTACATCATCACCGACGGGATTGTTCAGTTCTTATGATTTTGATCCAAACACAGGTGCAATCACCTTGCATACGTTGGGATCTGCGCCTGCAGGAACATACATTTTAACGATTACCCATTCTACAGGTGGGGTTTGTCTTCCACAGTCAAATACGAATATACCTATAGATTTTGGTGGCAATGGTGCTGTTTTTAGCAACTACTTCAGTACGGGTAACTGTGATTATTATTTCGGTCCGTCAAATACTACAACCTGGCTTGTAGATGGGCAGCCTGTAACTTCTAACGGTACGACCGTAACCATTGTAGGCGGTAATACGCTCATCCTTTGCGGTACAAATACTCCTCCGACTTCGGTTTGTGCAGAGGTTACAACAGGAGGTTGTACAACACGGGTGTGCTCAGATACATTGGGTACACACAGTGCAATAATGATAAATGGAGGAAGTGATTCTTTCATAAAAAATGGATCTTCGCGCGACCTGATTGAAGTATATCCTAATCCGACTAAAGGAACATTCAGTGTTAAACTGGCTCAGATTGAAAAAACAGCTGATTTACAGGTGTTTGATATGCAGGGGCGTCTGATAAATAAACATACATTGGGCAGCGGGGAAAATACCATAACGGAAAACGTTTCCAATGGTACGTATTTACTGCTGATAAATGTGGATGGAGAAATTTCAGCACATAAAATAGAAGTAAATTCAGGTAAATGAATAATTTAGAACACGAAAGTTCGGGGACAACTTCCCCGGACTTTTTTCGTTTTATAAAAAAACTCTAACAATATGAAAAAATACTTCCTCTTATGTACTATTATCCTGTTTTCCCCCATTGTTTCGCTTTTAGCCCAAAACGAACCCGACTTTGCCTGGGCAAAACGTATTGGAGATAACAGTGCTTCCAATTCTCAGATATTCAGTCCTGTCGTAGCAGTGGATGCTCAGGGAAACAGCTATTTGGCAGGAGGATTTTTCGGGCAATCATTTATGCTGGATGGTATTACTCTTACATCACCGATACCATTATCCGGATCTAACAGGCCTTGCAATTACATTGCTAAGTACGATCCGAGCGGCCAAATCATCTGGGCCAAATCAATGACAAACATAATAGTAACTTTAGGGCCTCAGAATGGCCATGGACTCAATCGAAACAAAATCATAGTGGACCAGCAGGGCAATATTTATTTTTGTGCATTAGGGGCAGTTAATGGGCATTGTATCATAAACGGCCATTATCTGACTGATCCCAATGCCACATTCACACAAATACCTAACCAATACAAAATGTTTTTAGCAAAATTGAATTCCGATGGGAATGTATTGTGGACAAAAAATATTCATCACACATTATGGTATGGTTCACCTTTTTATAATAGCACAAATGAAATCCATTTTGACCTGGATGGTAATATCAATATGACGGCAGGAGGATATCACAATGCTATTACAGATTCAGATGATACGTTATCCATTAATACGTCCGAAGCATTTATGTTTCTTACTAAGTACAGTCCTGCAGGAGAAGTATTGACCCATAAAAAACTGATTGGAACGTATCCCAAAGGACAATTCGGAACAGAGCACATCAGAGCTGATGCTTCGGGCAATCTTTATCGGTGGTCAAACAGAAATGCAAATAACCCCAAACGTCTGTACCGCTACGATGCAGCAGGAGAGCTTTCTGACAGTGTAGATTTAAATATAAATATCTCCGTAGTAACCGGGTACTATGGATCAAGGTCCAATTTAAATGCTTTTGCTGTAAACTCTACAGGAGATATTTTTATAGGCGGAGCTTATGTCGGTAACATAACTATTGACGGTTCTGTTTATACAGGATCCGGGAACAATAACAGTGATGCAGTACTTTTTAAACTGGCGGCACCGGGTTACGGAGTAGATTGGGTAAAAACTTACCAAACGACAAATCACGATGCATTTAACCAGCTTCTTACTGATGGGCTTGGAAATTCTTATGCGCTTGGTATAAATACATCAGGAGCATACAGAATGATGCTGCAGAAATATACCGGTGACGGTACATTGCTTTGGGATTTACCACTTGGAACAGGTTCGAATGTTCAGCCTACTTCTCTTTGCCTGTCGCAGAACGGAGGTAATATCTGGGTAGGAGGACTATTTAGTGAGGCTGCAAATTTTGCGTCCGGGTATCAGTGGACTACACCTGCCAATAACCACTACAACGGCTTTTTGGCGCAATACGGTATTTGCAACACATCTGACCCAGCTATTCATACTCCTATAACTACCAAACTTTGCGGTCAGGAGAATATTACGCTTTCCGCCCACCTGAATGATCCGGGACTTACTTACTTCTGGAGCACACCCAACGGAACAGTTTCAATCGGAAGCTCTGAAACCACTACGGAATTAACCGTTACCCAACCCGGTAAATACTACCTGGTGGCACAGGAAGACACTGAATGTTACGGCAAATCACAGGAAATATGGATTACACAAGGTCTCTTACCCGATAACGGTATAACAGAAAATAACAACACCCTTACCGCCACGGAAACAACACAAGGTACCACCTGGCAATGGCTGGATTGTAACAACAATCATGCACCGATAGCAGGAGCAGATCAGGTTTCATTCACACCTGCCCAAAATGGTAGCTACGCTGTTATTCTGACCTCCCAGGAAGGCTGTGCAGATACGTCTGTCTGTTACGTGATCAGTACAGTGGGGTTAAAGGAAGAATTAACGAAACAGGAAATTATGATTTATCCAAACCCGGCAAACCAAGAAATAACCATACAGGGGGATATTGATATTCAATCTGTCTGCATACTGGACGTACAAGGTAAGCAGGTACTGACTGCAACAAGCAGCACGATCGATATTTCTTCTCTGGTACCAGGAGTTTATCTGGTAGAGATAGTATTGACGAATAACAGCAGTCAGAAACGTAAAATCATAAAAGAGTAGAAATAACTTTTCTGTTTACTTCAATAAAATTTTCTTAAAACTTTGTTTAATTTAAAAAAATAGTATCTTTGCAATCCCAAAGAATTTTGGGGGTGAAGTGAAGAAGCGCTTTACCATTGAAATAGAATGACGCGGATGTGGTGAAATTGGTAGACACGCCAGACTTAGGATCTGGTGCCGAGAGGTGTGCGGGTTCGAGTCCCTCCATCCGCACTTAAAAAACTAAAATGGTGTAAGCAAGGTCTTATGCCATTTTTTATTTATTAAAATTCAACAGTAGATGAAAGTAGTTCGCGAAGACATTGATGCGTTAAACGCATTATTGAAAGTTGAGATTGCGCCGGCTGATTATGAGGCAAAGGTGAAACAGGAGCTGGAAAAGTACAGAAAAACAGCTAAAATCCCCGGATTCCGACCGGGAGCCGTTCCTTTTTCGCTGATCAAAAAACAATACGGAAAAGCAGTTCTCGCAGAAGAATTGAACAAACTGGTGAACAAATCATTGTATGATTTCATCCAGGAAAATAAGATCAGCATTTTAGGAAACCCGATCCCGAAAGAAGGAACGGATGTAAAAGGTGATTTTGATAATCCTTCCACGTTCGAGTTCGAATACGAGATCGGGCTGACACCTGAATTCAAAGTGAACCTTTCTTCAAAGAATAAATTTGATTACAACAAAGTCAAGGTCGACGATGAGCTGATCGGGAAACAGATCAGTGACCTGCGCCGCCGCTATGGGAAACTTGGTTCTGCTGACACAACTTCCGACACGGACATGATCCTGGGGCAATTCGTGGAATTGAATGAGGACGGGACCATCAAAGAAGGCGGTATCATGCATTCCTCAACGATTTCCGTTGAGTTCGTGGAAGACAAGGCGACTAAGAAAGCATTGACAGGGGTGAAAGTCGGTGACAAAGTAGTTGTTGATCCGTCTAAAGTTTCCAGGGGAGAAAAAGACACAGCCGCAATGCTGGGGATCAAACCGGAACAATTGGCAGGTATTTCAGATAAATTCCAGGTTACTGTCAATGAGATCAAACGAATTGAACTGGCAGAACTGAATGAAGAGTTATTCAGCAAATTATTCGGAGAAGGAGTTGTAAAGACGGAAAAAGAATTGAAAGAACGGATTGCGGAAGACCTGAAGAACATGTTTACAAACGATTCTGACCGCCTTCTGACGAAATTCGTTTACGAAGACCTGATGAAAAATACGGAAGTTCCGCTTCCGGATACATTCATGAAACGCTGGATCAAGCTTTCCAATGAGAAACCGATCACGGATGAGCAGATCGAAGCAGAATATGGTTCGTATTCAGACAGCCTGAAGTGGCAGCTGATCCAGGGAGAGATTTTCAGGTCGAATGAGATCAAGCTGGACAATGAAGAGGTGATTGAGTACACCAAAGGACTGCTGGTAAGCAACTATGCACAGTATGGAATCCCGGCTCCGGCAGATGATGAGCTGACAAAAAGTGCGATGCAGGTACTTCAGAACAAAGACGAAGTGAACCGTATTTACGACATGCTGGCCGAGTCTAAACTGACAAAGTATTTTAAAGATACTGTTAAGCTGAATGAAAAAGAGATCCCTTATGATGATTTCGTAGCATTGGCAAACAGCTGATCTGATAAAGACAAATTTTTAAAACCCGGAATTCGTTTTCGGGTTTTTTTGTTTAACTTAGTTCCGTATTATCAATTGACTTATGAAGCTACGCATCTTTCTCCTTTCATTATTTTTTGTCTGTACCTCAGGAACGATCTTTTCACAATCCGATTATCTGAAATTCAGATCTTATTCACCCTATACATGGATGATCGGGGCAGGATGGAGCTTTGTGGACAATGACGGCCGGTCGCATTCCCATTTCCTGGACGTTCAGGGAGCCTGGCTGATGCATCCCTATCCGACACACCTGATCGTTGACAGGTATCTGAAACATGGATTCAGCCTGGAGTTAGCCGCATCATTTAACCAATTCAGCGGAAACAAGATGGTAAACGGAGCTTATCCTTCCGGGATGATGTTTTCTTCTGACCTGACGGCCCGTTACAGTTTTTACCAATTTTTACAGCCGGTAAGGTGGTTCGATCCTTATTTGGGGATAGGAGCAGGACTTACCTATCTGGATGCGGGCTCTACCGGTTTTTATCCTACTGCAAACGGAGTTGTGGGAGCCAATTTCTGGATCGGTAACTTTGGAATAAGGGTACAGGGAGCACTTAAATTCGGGATTACCGCCAACATGTATTACAACGACACGAACTACCTGCATTACACCGGCTCTTTGCTGTACCGCTTCCAGAAAAAATATAGGAAGGACAACTCATTTCAGAAGTCAAAGCACAAGTGGGCCAAAAAGAAATCGGGGAGAGGAAAGTCGAAATAGCTTCTGTTCAGAAACTTATTAAGGAGAAGGCCGCTGGTTTTCATTTTTACTGAAGCGTTTCCTGCACACATGTGTATGAGTTATAAACAGTGCTTATAGTTTTTAACAAAAATTTGGAAATTTGATTTGAATTTTCTAAATTGGCTATAACCAAAATAGACTAATTATGGAAACAGCTGTGCAATCTCCACTCCTGGTGGAAAAGGAGGTTATTCCTTCATTATCATTCAAAGACATTGTTATCGCGAATGAGAACCCCGATCTGGAACGGCGGATAGAGCAGGCCGTTCGGTTGGGAAATGCGTATCATTCAAAAGTTTCCATTGTTTTTTTGGACGACGAAGGCTTTAAACGGGTAGATACAACCATTTGGGCGAAAGGAGAGAAGTTCATTTGCCTGAAAGGGGGTATATGGCTGCCTATTTCACGAATTATTTCAGTAAATTTTTAGTTAATTTAATTTGTTAGGAATACAAGGTTTCTTCCAAAACACTGCTTTCATTTTAGATTCGATTGATTACCTTTGGGAAAATGGAATTTAAAATGAAAGCATTCTTTTTATTATCACTTATCTTCATAGGTTTCACAGGTTTTTCACAAAACGAGATTACGTGGGATTTTTCTTATAACTCCGATTCCCGCCGGCTGGAAATGAAAGCTGATTTAGCTCCGGGCTGGCACGTTTACAGCACTGATCTGGGAGGTATTGCCGGACCTATTCCGACTGAATTTGAATTTGAAAAAAACAACGATATTGTGTTGATCGGCCAGGTAGAGGAGCCGGAACCGAAGGTGGAGTTCGACCCGAACTTCGAAGAAACGGTTAAATATTTTGACAAAGAAGTTATTTTTACCCAACAGGTAAACGTTAAAAGTAAGAAAGCAATAGTGAAGGGAAGCGTGGTGTATATGGTGTGTAACGATACCATGTGCCTGCCGCCGGTCGAAAAACAGTTTGAAATAAGTTTGAAGAAATAAAGATATGATAAAAAAAGCTCACCTCTTGATAAAGGCGTTGATCGTCAGTTTATTTTTTATTTTTTCGGTTGGAAATTCTTTTGCCCAGGTTTTCCCAAAAGATATTGTTAAGGTTGATTTTACTGTAGAACAGGAAGGAAAGGATGCATTTATTGTCGCAAATGTGAAAGTCGAACCTAAATGGCACATCAATGCGACTAAACTACCGGAAGGCACTTTTGGAATTGCAACAGAATTTAAGCTCACTCCCAAAAAGGAGTTTAAGCTTGCAGGAGGAGTTACAGAGCCCAAACCGATTGAAAAATATGATGAGCTTGCGGGAGAGAATTTAGCTTATCATGAAGGTAAGTTTAAGATGAAGCAGAAAATACTGGTTTTGTCTGAAACAGATTTTGAAATCAACGGTACCTTCTATTTCCAGCCTTGTGATGAAGTGAAATGCCTTAGAGACGACTCTTATGAATTTAAGGTAAAAGTAAAAGGAGTTCCTTCCAGTGAAATTGATACCGCCACCGAAGAGTTGATAGATACTGCAATTGTATCGGGACAAACAGGAGAGAATGGTAGCATAACTAAAAACGATACTTCACCAGATGGCACTGCCCGGATAAATAATGCAAAAGAGGCGAGTATTACCGAAAAATATTCCAATTGGATGATTTTCGGGCTTTCATTTATCAGTGGACTCTTGGCGTTGCTGACTCCATGCGTGTTTCCAATGATTCCGATGACCGTGAGCTATTTTACAAAAACTTCAAAAACCAAAGCCCAGGGGATTCGGAATGCTTCTTTGTATGGTTTATCTATCATTGGTATTTATGTGATTTTAGGAGTAGTGGTAATGTTGACACAATCAGCCAGCAAGTTGAATGAGATGTCTACAAATCCCTGGTTCAACCTCGCTTTCTTTGCATTATTGGTGGTATTCGCGGTTTCTTTTATGGGAGCATTTGAATTGAGATTGCCTAATTCGTGGATTAACAAAGCTGATGCAAAGGCTGACAAGGGCGGTTTTATCGGAATTTTCTTTATGGCGTTGGTGCTTGCATTGGTTTCCTTTTCATGCACAGGACCAATTGTAGGTTTTTTGCTGGTAGAAGCTGCCTCAGAAGGAGGAGTGGCGCCAATGATTGGAATGCTTGGTTTTGGTCTTGCACTGGCCCTGCCGTTTACCCTGTTCGCAGCATTTCCTGGTTGGCTGAATTCAATGCCTCAATCGGGAGGATGGTTGAATACGGTAAAAGTTGTGCTTGGTTTCCTGGAACTGGCCTTTGCATTCAAATTCTTATCGAATGCTGACCTGACATGGCAGACACACTGGCTGGAAAGGGAGGTGTTCATCGCGATCTGGATCGCAATATTCGGAACACTCACACTTTACCTGTTTGGAAAAATCATGCTTCCACATGATTCTAAAATAGAGCGTTTATCTGTTGGCCGGACAATGCTTGGTGTGTTAACCTTTACGTTTGTAATTTATATGATCCCGGGAATGTGGGGAGCGCCATTGAAATTGATCAGCGCATTTCCGCCACCGATGCATTATAGTGAATCACCGCTCGGAGTAGGAAGAGCAGGTGGCGGAGTAGTAGAACACGGACCGGAAGGAACACACCTCGGACCTCAGAATATTTACGTGTTCCATGACCTGGACGAAGCTGAGGCGTATGCAAAAAAAGTAGGAAAACCGTTGTTTATTGATTTTACAGGACATAATTGTGTCAATTGCCGTAAAATGGAACAGTCCGTATGGGGTGAGCCTGGTGTTCTTGAAATATTGAGAGATAAAGTAGTGATTGTGTCCCTTTATGTGGATGAAAGAACAGACCTGCCGGTAGAGGAGCAGATTGAGGTAGTGTATCCAAGCACGGGGCAGAAAGTGAAGCTAAAAACAGTAGGTGATAAATGGACAGCTAAACAGGTGATTGAGTATGGAGTGACATCTCAGCCCTATTACCGGATGAAGCATATTGATGGAACACATCTGAATATTGGCTCAGCTAGTTTTGAAACGCATAGAGACCCGAAAAAATTCAAAAAATGGTTGGAAGACGGAATAAAACTGTTTGAAGCATCCAAAAAACAAAAAAACAATGAGTAACGACCCGCTGCACGGTATTCCGCTTCAGAGAATCGTAAAAGAGCTGGAAGATAAATTTGGCTGGGAGCACCTGGGATACCTGATCCCGATCAATTGCTTCAACAAGAATCCGAGTCTGAACAGCAGCCTGAAATTCCTTCGGAAAACACCCTGGGCGAGAAAAAAGGTGGAAGACCTGTACATCGAACGGATTGTCAATGCAAAGAAAAATAACCAGGAGGAATGAAAAAAGAACAGCCCGTAGTTTCAATTCCGGGCTGTGGTGTTTAATGAAATTATTTCTCTTGCCTTTTAACGGTTCTCACCGGTAAATGCAACGGTTCTTTTTTCCAGGTGTTGTTCGATCTGTTCTTTTAGCAAAAGGAAATCACTGTCCGCGTTCTGGTCATTCCTGAAAAGGAAGCTGGCCTCATGCTTATACGGATACAGGTAATTTTCAAAGCAGGGCAATACATGATTGTCCCATTGATAAATGATATCTTCCCTTGAATATCCTCTGCTTTCCTGGTCACGGTACAGGCGCCTGTCCAGCTGGACGGCAGGATCCACATCCACAAAAATAGAGTAGTCGAGCAATTCGCGCACTCCCTGGTAGTGAAATAAAAAAAGCCCTTCCACAATGATGATTTCCGATGGGTTTAATGTAATCAGCACATTTTTACCGGGAGGAGCGTTAAAATGATATTCTTTTACTTCGATCGGCTGCCCGTTTGCCAGCGTATGCAGGTCTTCTGTCAGACGTTTTTCATCCAACGCAGTAGGAAGATCGAAATTGACAACCCCATTGTGATCGTTGAGTTGTTTTTCAATGGGAAAGTAATAATTGTCCATTGAGAAAACACTTGGGTTTTTGTCTGAAAATGCTCCTGCCAAGCGTTTCAGCAACGTTGTTTTCCCGGAACCACTGCCTCCGCAAATACCTATAATCATTTTTTAATCATTTCAAATTCCATATCAGTCGCTGTTTTTAATTGACCACGGTCAAAAAACAAGTTTCCCGATGGCAAAGTTACTGCAAACAATTCTTTTTTATCGGAAATTATCATACGACTTGGGTTAAAAATGACAGATTCTGTAAAATTATTGACAATAGGTGTGCTTCCATCCAGGAATAAGGCAAGGGTTTTACTGCCCGATTCATCGGAAATGCGGTATGTAACAGCTTCATTCAACGGGTAAACCCCGATTGAAACCCCTTTTTTGGAAACAGAGTTGCTGATCGTGTGGCTGTTTATTTTTTTCCACTCATTTTCATTCAATCCGTAAAGCTCCAATATCTGCTTTCCCTCTGAAGTATTCAGCGTTGTGAAATAAAAATGACCATTGTGAAAGGTTACTAATCCGTTCTGCTGGTCTTTTTCTGTTCCCAGGTAATAAGCGCCGTTGGTTCCATAGCCGGAAGTATTGAAAACACTGTGGTTCGCAGCTTTGTTTTTCAGGAATACACGGCTCTGTTCTTGTCCTTTTGAATTGAATTTGATGATGTTCCATCCTTTTCCGTCTTTGGACGTGGCATAATCCGCAAAGCAGATTTCATCACCCGTAAAGCCGATGTACTGAAAGTGATTGTTCCTGCCCGCCTTTATGTCATCTTCTTTTACTTTTCCCAGCTCTGCGGCATAGACCAGCATGTTGTGATGGGTAATGAACGTTGCGATTTCGGTATATACTTTTTCTTTCTTGTCCAGGAACCGAAAATGGTGCACCAGCGCCTTATCGGTCACTACCACGTTTTTCAGTTCCAGCAGGTTGACATCATAACCCAGGTTTTTTATCACACTTACAAGGGAAACATTCGTGTTCTTCACATTTCCGGCTGAATTCAGCTGCTCGAAGTAGACCTTGCCGTTATCAGGGTTCAGGTTCCTCAGGAAGTAAACGTAACGCGCATTTTCACTGGCAATGTAGTGATATTGCTCTTTGGGCGGAGCAATTTGCTGTTCCCAGATGCTTTTATCCTTTTCACCGACCAGTGTCAGGTAGATCTGATTGCTGTTGCCACTGGGATCTTTGCTTAAAAGCAGGGCTCCCATTCCTTTCCATTCGATGATGTCATAGAAAGGCTGTTTCGTTTTTACGATCGTGAATTTTTGAGCAGATACCGTAAATACGCTCATAAAGAAGGAAAATAGAACGATTCTCATATACATTATTAAAAGTTAGTGATTGTTATGCGTGTTCCGTCAGGAAGAAAGTACAGGTCAGCTTCTGATTTGCCCTTTTCCACCTCGATTTTATACAGTAAAGGATATTCGGGGGTGCTCAATTCTTCTGTGTCATCGATTTTCCATTCCGAATATTCACTGTTCCTGAGTGCACGGATGACGTTATCAGGCACTTGTGTGTAAGGGATTTCTTTCTCGGTATATACCCATTCTCCGCTGGATTTGAAATATGCTTCATGCTCTGAGCCGTTTACAGCAAACTCGGCCTTGTACAACTCCTTTTTCCGTTTCCATTCCCACTCGTAGACATACATTCCGGGATGTTTTCTGGCAAACTCCGCGCGAACTGCTTCCGGCACCTTTTCCGGTTTCAGTTCCTGCGCATAGGTGGAAAAACAAGCTGCAACTAATGCAGTCAATAATGTGAAATATCGTTTCATCTCAACCTGTAATTATTTAATTCCATCGACAGGATCGTCAGCTCCTGCTTCATTAATTTAATATAAGATTCCAGCTGGTCATACATATTGGCCCTGTTGTACAATTGCTCTGTTGTATAACGGCCTCCTTCACCGAAATACAGATTGAACAATGCCCGGCGTTTCTTTTTCTTTGCGTTCTCAATCTGCTCGAATCCCAGCCAGCGTTGTATCATCTGGTAACGGATCGATTTGTTTTCCGATGAATCAGGATTGAAGTAACAAAGATAATACCAGACTGCCGGCGGGAAAATTTCAGAGGTTTCCAACCCCTTCCAGATCTCTCCCAGGGCATTGCGCTGGTGGTAGAAATCCACTTTTTTCTTGTTGAGCAGGATCAGGGTTCCCAGTGTTGCTTCGGCTATACCGGCTGTAATACCAACGACTTTATCTCCTCTGTCACTTGTCTGGACCCCTGCCAGGATAGCCCCCGATGCACCTACAACGATCGCGGCAACGGTCAGTCTCTTTTCTACCTCACCTTCCTTTTCTTTCATAAAGTCTGCCAGCTGGGAAATGCGCTCCTCTTCACAATCCAGCTCAGAGGCAACGGCGGAAATCTCTAAAGAAGCCAAGTTGATCTGGTAATCTATTTTCTGGAACAATTCCAGTGACTTTAGCCGGGATTCAGTGGTCGGACGGTCCCTGTGATTTTCCTCGTGGGAAACATACTCCGTCAGCAGGTCAAGGATTCCGATTCCATTGGCTATATTCAGGCTGGTGTAAGAAAAGATGGAGGTAAGAATAGAGTCGATCTCGATCTCGTGTAAGGGAGACGGGATCACAGAAGAAGTATGAGGAAGCTTATTCTCCAGGTAACAGGAGCCCTGCCTGAGCTGCTGTACCGGGATGCTTTTCATATTTCCACACGAAAAAAGCAGCAGCGCTGAGACAACTGATAGAAGCATTTTTAATCCCGGGTTCAAAAATAACTGCATTCAACTTCTTTTCTCTTCGGTTTATAATTCCATCAATGTAGAAAATGGTCTTTTCACAAATTTACTCAATAAATGCCCCCGCAGAATAAATTACTGGTGATTTTTATAAAAAATCAGTAAATTTGATGTATTATTGAAGACAATAATTGACAGTAATTTTTAGTAACATTTATAAAAATAAAACAAGGATGAAATCTATATTTTTTACACTATTGTCAGCTGTATCCGCTGCATTTTTCTCTTTTGGACAGTTGAAGATCTCTGACTCCGCGCCGTTGACCGATTACCAGATGGAATCCACTGACGGAAAAAAGCTTTCACTGAATGATGTGAAAGGTAAGAATGGAACACTGGTTATTTTTTCCTGCAATACATGCCCGTTTGTCGTAGGGATGAAAGACGGGGGCTTTCCGGGATGGGAAAAGGATTACGACGACATCCATAAGCTGGCTGATGAAAAGGGATTCGGAGTGATCCTGGTGAATTCCAACGAAGCGAAGCGCAAACAGGATGATTCGGAAGATACGATGGATGAAATGAGAAAGCGTGCCCAGAAAAAATCATATACGATCCCTTATGTGCTGGACAAAGATTCTAAGCTGGCAGACGCTTTTGGCGCGAAAACAACTCCGCACATTTACCTTTTTGACAAGGAAAATAAGCTGATTTACACAGGATCGATTGACAACACATGGGATCCGAAAAGAAAAGAGGACATTCCTTACCTGACCAATGCGTTGAACCAGTTCGACGGGAAGATCACAGTGAAAGAATCAGAACCGCGCGGATGCAGCATTAAACGCGTAGCAAAATAACAGATCAATGAAAAAAACAGCCGTTTCTTTTGCGATTTTACTGCTTTCTTTCTGGAGTAATTCCCAGGTTCAGGGAGATGGGGGAGCGCCTTCATTTCTTGCTTTACAGGAAATCCAAGCTGAAGCAGACCTGTTGAATACGGGCCTTCAGCAGGTTGTTTTTCCGAAACCGGACATTAAAAAGCTGCGTGCAGAAGATGCGGTAAATGATGAAAAAGGAACCGGTCCCTGGCGATTCGGATTCAATCACGAAACAAACCTCACACTGGAAAATTCCGGAACATGGTTCCCTTCTGATGGAGGAAAAGTGTGGTTGTTAAAGATCAGATGCCAGGACGCGCAGACCGTTAATCTTACGTTTGAAAATACATACATTCCCGAAGGGAACAGGTTATACGTTTACAATACGGATCAATCATCCGTACTGGGAAAATTTACGCAGAAACATCTTTACAAGGGCCAGCTGGGAACTGAACTGCTGACAGGGGAATCCGTGATCGTGGAATACTATGTTGCTCCTGAAAACCTGAATAACCCCGGAGAGCTGACGATCTCGACTGTTACACACGGGTACCGTTTCTTTGATGAATTCTACGCGAAGTCATTCGGACAGGCGGGAGCTTGTAACATGAATGTAAACTGCCCTGACGGAGCGCCTTTCGCCAATCAGAAAAGAAGTGTTGTGTTGTTGGTTTCGGGGTCTAACGGCCTGTGCTCAGGTGCTTTGATCAACAATACACAGTATGATGGAAAACCTTACGTGCTGACGGCCAACCATTGTTACAACTCAAATCTTCCTTCATGGGTATTCCGGTTCAACTGGGAATCCCCGGATTGCAATAATCCTTCAACATCTCCGTCTTATTCTTCTTTATCAGGTGCTGAGCTGAAAGCCCGCAGGATCGGTTCGGATTTTTTACTGGTTGAGATCACGGGCGGATTGGAATCGGGAACAATTCCTGCGTCTTACAATGCTTATTTTTCCGGGTGGGACAGAACGGGAGAAGAACCTGACCGGACATTTGGAATTCATCACCCGAGAGGAGATATCAAAAAGATTTCTTTCGATGACGATGCTTCACCCGCAACGCAAGCAACGATCACAGCCACCAGCGATCCGTATGGTGTATGGAAGGTAGTTTGGGACAGGAGCACAACCACCGAGCAGGTTTCTTCGGGATCTCCGTTATTTGACCAAAACAAGCGGATCATCGGACAGCTGTGGGGAGGACAGGCGTCTTGCACGAACCTTACAGGGCCGGATTTTTACGGACGTGTTTTTACTTCCTGGAATCCATCGGGAAGTGATTCGACCAACCAGCTGGAATACTGGCTGGATCCTTCCGGGACAGGCGCGTTCGTAGTGGATGGGCACGAGCCCGGGACAATTGTTGTAAATGATGGCGCACTGATGTTGGTGAAAGATGCAAAAGGGACGTTTTGCAGCAATGCTATTGCCCCTAAGTTCACATTGGTAAACATGGGAGTGACAGCTATGCTGTCTGCAACCATATCCTACGGATTTGACGGTACAGAGAGCTTTACCTATAACTGGACAGGGAGCCTGCCTTTTCTGGGAGCGGAAGAGATCACGTTGCCTGTTGCTACGCTTTCGGGCGGCAGTCACACTTTTTCGGCAACGATCACTGCTGTCAATGGCGGAACGGACGAGATAGGGGATAATAATACGGCATCTTCTTCATTTTACATAATGGAAGACCCGGAAGCAATTGATCTGACCCTCACGTTGGAATGTTATGCAAGCGAAACAAGCTGGGAGCTGATCAATTCGGAAGATGTAGTGATTTATAAAAGTCCCGTTTATATGAATTCAGATGAAGGGACACACAACTACTCTTTCTGTCTGTCCGAAGATTGTTATACCTTCATCATTTATGATTCCTACGGAGACGGAATGAGGTACTGTGATTCCGGGAAATACCAGATCACAAACACCGGAAATGTCGTGCTGGCGGAAATGACAACAGCCCAGTCGGTATTTACATACTCCTTTGAACGGGAATTCTGCCTGGGAGAAGCATCATTGGAAAAATTATCGAATCAGTTGCTTGTTTATCCGAACCCGACTTCAGGAATGGTTCATTGGGACTCTGATGACGTGGAATCCGTGTTTGTGTATGATGTTAACGGAAAGGAACTGCTGAGGAAACCGATTGACTTGCAAACGAAAAAGATGAGCCTGAATGGGTTGTCGGATGGCGTTTACCTGGTCGGATTCGAGCTCAGGAATGGCAGCCGTTCTCAAAGCAGAATTGTCTTGCTCAGAGACTGATACCAGTTTAACGGGAATCAGGGCGTCGGATGTATAAGAATGACTGCTCGAATACATGAACCCGGATAACCATACGGAATCACATTTCCAAACCTGGTCTCAATAGTGTCTTTTGCTAAAGCAGACAACATTTTTTGTGATTTCAGGTAGCTGAAAAACCGTTTATTCCGTAGAATTATCAACTATTTTACCTCTTTTTCAACTTTTTGTCAGAGCAATATAACAAATCTGTAAATTCGTGCTGTTAAAATTACAGATTCTTAACTAAATAATGCTCGGACAATTTTTTGCTTCATTCGCCGGATATTTTCTGCGGAATAAGATCCTGTTCTGGATTTTGTTTGCAGGTGTAATCAGCGTACTTATTGCAGGAATCAGCCGGCTGAGAATCGAAAAGGACATTTATTCCATTTTTCCGGAAGGAAAGGAATTCACGGAATTCAGTAAAGTCATCCAGGAAAATAACCTCAATAAGCAACTGGTATTTTCATTCAATGCATCCGAAGATGAAGACGAAAATTTTGATCGGTTGGATGCGATTTCTGCCGGGTTGGAAGAGCGGTTTGGAGAGGAAACCGGGAATTTCCAGGTATACCGGATGGTGGACCAGGCCGCTTTGATTGAATACCTGCAAAGCGCTTCCATTGCTTACCTGGATGAAGAGGATTACGGGAAAATCCGGGAAAAGCTGTCCCCCGAAGCGGTCCGTGACCAGCTGGAAGATGTTAGGCAGCGGCTGACCGGGGCGAATTCATTGTTTATTGGCAGCTATTTCGCCAAAGACCCGTTGGGCGTCCTCGGTGCGAAAATGAACCAGTTCAACGTGCAGTCGGATTCCAGCGCTTACACGGTTGAAAATGGCGTGGTCTACAGCTCGGACAAAAAACGGGTATTTTTCTTTGCAGACTTATTGATTGATTCCAAAGACAATGATGGACTCAAGGCATTTGATAAGCGTCTGAACGATTTCATCCGTGAACAGGATGCTTCCATTGACTTTGATGTATTCGGTGTTTACCAGATCTCACTGGCGAATGCGGAACAGATCCAGAAAGATACATTGATCACATCCATCATCAGTGTTTCGCTGATTTTATTGCTGCTGATTGTTTACTACCGGAGCATTGTTGTCCCGTTTTTCTTTTTGTTGCCTGCCGGTTTTGGTGTTTTGTCGGGATTGGGGCTGACGGGATTCATTAACCCCGGGATCAATGCAATTTCTGTCGCCACAGCGAGTGTGTTGCTGGGAATAGTGCTCGATTATGCGTTTCACTTTTATACGCATTACAAACATTCGGGAAATTTGCTGACAACCGTCCGGGAGATCGGAACCCCGATGATTGTCGGCAGCTTTACAACTGTCGCGGCGTTTGCGGCCTTGTTGTTTACTGAATCGATCGTGCTGAAAAACTTCGGTTTGATTGCCTTGTTTACATTGATGGGCGCAGCCTTATTCACCTTATTTGCCTTGCCTGTCATTCTGGACACGGCAAAGCTGAAGCTGAAAAATAAAGAAACGGGAAAACAGCCGAAAAAACCTTCAAAACTTGCTTTCCGCTTATTGCTGCTGGCAATCGTTGCATTTACAACCTTCTGCTTGCTGAAAGCACAGGGACTTAATTTTGATGGTGACCTGAATAACCTTTCCTTTCATCCGGAAGAATTGAAAGAAAAAGAAAAATCATTTACGGGAATTCATCCGCAAAAAGAAAAACGGCTGTATATTTTTTCCAACGGAAATACACTGGAAGTAGCAAAGACCGTTTCTGAAAAGCTGTACTCCTCACTGGAAAAGAACAAAGAAAAGTACCTTGTTTCCGAAATTATTTCTCCCTCTCCTTACCTGGTTTCCTCTGAGCGCTGGAACCTGAAAAATGCTCAATGGCTTGATTTCTGGAAGCAACATGCCGGAATCAAACAGGAGATCACAAGGTACGGATCAGAGCTTGGTTTTTCGGAAACGGCATTCGCACCGTTCTTTAAATCCATTGAACAGCCGGAAGAAATTGCAGGAGTAGGGGAAACATTGATCGGGCAGATGGGAATGACACGGTTGATCCATTCCGGAGGAGGAAATCATTCTCTGCTCACCAGCATCATTGTCTCAAAATCAACTGTGGAGGGCCTGAAAGAGGAAATCCGGAGCATCGACGGAATTTACATCATGGATATTTCCGAAATCGCTTCGGGAATGTTAAGATCTGTGAAAAGCGATTTCGATTTCCTGCTCTATTTTTCTTCAACAATTGTTTTCCTGTCGCTGCTTGTGGTGTACGGGCGGATCGAGCTGGCCATGTTCGCGTTTTTCCCGATGCTGCTTTCCTGGATATGGATCATCGGGATCACTTCCGTTTTCGATATCCAGTTTAACTTTGTCAACATCATTATCACAACATTCATTTTCGGACTGGGAGACGATTTCAGTATATTCATCACAGACGGGCTGATCCAGAAGTACAAGCTGAAAAAAGACAGCATCACTTCCTATAAATCCGCGATTGTGCTTTCGGGAGTGACAACAATCATCGGTACGGGGGCATTGATCTTTGCCAAGCATCCGTCCATTCACTCCATTGCGCTGGTCAGTGTGATCGGTATCGGCACCATTATGCTGATTACGCTGTATGTGCAGCCGGGAGTTTTCCACTGGTTCGTAACACGAAGGACAGCGAAAAGGAGGGGGCCGATTACGTTTTTCATTTTCATCTACAGCCTGATGCTGTTTACCTATTTCTTTTTAGGAAGCATCTTCCTCACACTGCTGCTGCTATTTTTTGTCATTCCGTTCCCGGCAAGGAAGGCGAAAAAACAGCAGTTTATGAATTATATGATCTCTAAACTGGCAAAATCGACGTTGTATGCAGGATTCCAGTTCCGGAAAACGGTTTTAAACCCCGAAAAGCTGGATTATTCGCAGCCGTCCATCGTCATCGCCAATCACACTTCGTTCCTGGACATCCTGGCTGTTCTGATGCTGCATCCTAAAACGATCATTATGGTCAAAAGCTGGGTGTATAATTCTCCTGTATTCGGTCCGTTTATCCGTTATGCAGGCTATATTTTCGTAGAGAAAGGCACGGAAACCAACATTGACCTGGTCCGCAGGCAGTTTGAAAAAGGATATTCCCTGGTTGTTTTCCCGGAAGGAACCCGGAGCACTGACGGAGAAATTCATCGGTTCCACAAGGGAGCATTTGTGCTGTCAAAGCAGTTGAACGTCCCGGTTCAGCCGGTCGTATTGGTTGGATTGCATGAGATCAACCCCAAAAACGACGTGATGATCAACGCAGGGCATTTGTATGTGCAGCCGTTGGACAGGATTTACCCGGATGAGTCGGAAACAGATAAAGAATATACCCGCCGTGCTCAGCAATTGATGCGGGCAGGTTTTGACGACACCCGGAAAAAATATGCGAAATCGGGATACTGGTTCTCGTCTGTCATGCGGAATTACGTACTGAAAGGCCCTGTTCTGGAATGGTATGTCCGCGTTAAATTCAGCCTGGAACGCAAAAATTTTGAAGCATACGATGAGCTGATCGGGGAGAGAAAAACGATTTACGACATCGGTTGCGGATACGGGTATTTAAGCTACTACCTGCACTACAGGGAACCGTCACGAACAATTATCGGTTTGGATTATGACGAGGAAAAAGTGTTGACGGCTGAACATTCCCTGAAAAAAAATGACAACCTCCGTTTTGAATGTGCAGATATTAAGCGATACGACTTCCAGCCCTGCGATGCCGTATTCCTGAATGATGTGCTGCATTACTTGCCCGGAGCAGAGCAGGAAAATACATTGAACCGACTGTTGGATGTTTTAAACCCGGGAGGAGTTTTATTCATCCGCGATGGTGTAACCGACCTGGACGGGCGGATCAGGAATACGGAGCGGACAGAGCGGCTGTCAACAAAACTTTTCAGGTTCAACAAAACTGAAAACGACCTGGAATTCCTGCAGGTTTCACGGGTCAGGGAGTTCGCATCGGCAAATAATTTATCATTCGAGCTGGTGGAGCATTCCAGGACGACTTCCAATGTCTTGTTTATTTTAAGAAAAGACAACAGTTGATTTTCCTTTCTCAGAAGATGCGCACGGAAGTGTGTAACCTGAGGAAAATTCAAAGCAAATGAGTAAACAAATTCAAAAATATGATGTTGTTGTAATCGGTAGCGGTATCGGGGGGCTGGTCGCTGCACTGGTTCTGGCTATGAACGGCCGCAAGGTGTGTGTGCTTGAAAAAAATCACCAGGTCGGAGGGGCATTACAGGTTTTTAGCCGCGATAAACGTATTTTTGATACAGGTGTTCACTACATCGGAGGTTTGGATAAAGGAGAGAACCTGTATAAGATTTTTAATTACCTGGGAATTTACGATGACCTGAAGCTGGTACGGATGGATGAAGCGTTTGACGTCATCCGGCTGCCCGGCGGAAAAACATTTCGCCAGGGACAAGGATACGAGGCGTTCACACGTTATTTGCTGGAGGATTTTCCCGGTGAAGCGAAAGCGATCCATGCGTTTGTTGAGAAGATACAGGAAGTCTGTACATGGTTTCCGTTGTACAACCTCCGTCTCGAGGGGGAAAAGGCCTATTATTCCCATCCTGAAGTATTGGGAATCAGTGCCTGGGAATTTGTTTCCGGGCTGACTGATAACAAGGAGCTCATTGCTGCACTTTTGGGGAACGGGATCTTATATGCAGGTGATAAAAAACGCACCCCTTTATACGTGGTAGCATTGATCCTGAACAGCTACATCAAAGGAAGCTACCGGTTGGCTGATGGAGGAGCACAGCTGGCGAAAGCGTTGGTGAAGCAGATCCGCAGTCATGGAGGGGACTTGTTCAAGCGAAAGGAAGTGACCGGAGGAGTGAAAGATGAGCAGGGCAACCTGCGTGCTGTTTTCTGTGCCGATGGTGACACCTATGAAGCAGGGGCTTTTATTTCCAATCTTCATCCATATAAAACAATGGAAATGATCGGGCTGGAACATTTTATGCCGGCTACGGTTAAGCGGATTGCCTCGTTGAGAAATACCGTTGCTTCGTTTGTGGTGAACATTTCATTAGAGGAAGGGGCGTTTCCATACATTAATCACAATTTTTACGATTTTTTTACAGAAGATGTGTGGGATACGGTAGATTATGATGCTGAAAGCTGGCCGCAGGTGATCTTCAGCTGTACGGCCGCTTCTTCCAGGCAGTCGGATTTTGCTGAAAGCCTGTCCGCGATGGTGTACCTGAGAAGCGATGAGTTTGAACGGTGGAACGATACATTCAATACAATTGCCGAACCTTCGGAGAGAGGGGAAGGATACGAAGCTGCAAAACGGTATTTTGAAAAAAAAGTGGTGGACCGGCTATGCGAACGTTATCCCGGTTTAAGGTCCTCCATCCGGAATGTGTATAGCAGCACACCGCTCACATTTAAGGATTACCTGGGAACGCCGGAGGGAGAAATGTACGGGATCGAAAAGGATTTTAATAACCCGGCCATGACGGTCATTAATCCCAAAACACGGATCCCGAACTTATATTTAACGGGACAGAACATTGTTTTTCACGGAATTCTTGGTGCAACCATTGGAGCATTGGTAACAAGTTTTAACTTTGTCGATTCCGGGGAAATTGTCAAACAAATAAATGCTGTGAAATCATGAAAAATCATTACGATGTAATCGTTATCGGGGCAGGGCCATCGGGTTCTGTCGCTGCGGCGAAATTGCTGAAAGAAGGGAAGTCGGTGCTGGTGTTGGAGAAAATGGTTTTTCCACGGTTTGTAATTGGTGAAAGTTTGCTCCCCCATGTAATGGATTACCTGGACGACCTGGATCTGATTCCCGTCCTGGAAGCGCAGAATTTCCAGATTAAAAGCGGGGTCTGTTTCCATCATAAGAATGATACCTGCCCGTTTTTTTTCCAGGAGCAATTCAATACAGGAGCATGGAAATATACCTGGCAGGTGAAACGGGCCGATTTTGACAACGCCCTGATCAAAGAAGTAGAAAAACGAGGTGCGGATGTGATTTTTGAAGCCTCCGTTACAGCAGTGGAAACGAATGCAACGACCCAGACGGTGCATTTTGAGCACCCGGAAATGGGCACTAAGAAAGTCACATCCCGTTTCTTGCTGGATGCAAGTGGATACGGACGGGTTTTGCCACGGTTAAAAGACCTGGAAGTGCCTGTAAGTACTCCACCCAGAGGAGCGATTTTCACCCACATCAAAGATGCTAAACGTACGGAAAATGCAGGAAGGAACATTTTTGTTCACATTTTCAGGAACAATACGGCCTGGTTCTGGTCGATTCCGTTCTCCGATGGCACTACCTCCGTCGGAATTGTTTCCGATGTTGATTTCATTGAGGAATGTGCAGCCGACAGCAACAAGGAATTTTTGCGTTTGATAGCGGAATTCCCTGGTCTGGAAGGACGTTTTGCAGACCCGGACATCCAGTTTGAGCCGAGAACAGTAATGAATTATGCCGTCTCTGTAAAACAATTGTATGGAGAAGGGTATGCTTTATGCGGGAATGCCACTGAATTTTTAGATCCCACTTTCAGCTCAGGAGTCATGTTTGCCATTTCTTCCGGGTATAAAGCCGCGGCGCTGGTAGCCCGGCAGCTCAACGGAGAACAGGTTGACTGGGAAAATGAATACAGCAATCACATGAAACAGGGGATCAACGTTTTCAGAAGTTATGTGAATGCCTGGTACGACGGGCGCCTCCCGACGATCTTTTTCAGCAAAGAGAAAAATGAAGAATTTATGAAGCAGATTTGTTCGGTATTGGCAGGATACGTCTGGGACGAGACAAACCCATTCGTGAAGAAACACGACAAGATACTGACTACGCTGGCATATATTATCCGGATGAATGAAGGAGAAGATGACGAAAATGATCAGCATCCGGCCATATAGAGCGGAAGATAAAGCGCAGCTCATTCAGCTTATCCGGTCGAATACCCCGGAGTATTTTGCTCCTGAAGAAGAAGCGGATTTTGTCAGTTACCTGGACAATGAAATCGAAGATTACTTTGTTGTGGAGCGGAATGAGGAGATTGTTGGCTGTGGAGGGGTGAACTATGCTGAAAACAGGTCGGTCGGGATCATCAGCTGGGGAATGATTCACCCGGAGTTGCATGGGAACAGGATAGGAACCGTTTTATTGCAGTACCGCCTCGATTTTTTGAAAAATACGGAAAGTGTAAAACGGATAACGGTACGGACCTCCCAGTTGACTTACAGATTCTATGAAAAGAATGGCTTTCGCCTGGTTGATACCAAAAAAGATTTTTGGGCGGAAGGACTGGATTTATGCTATATGGAATACGACCCTGGTCACGATTCTGCATAGCGGTTTGGTGGCATGAATTTTGATCTTGAACCCAACAATAATTTCTCCTAAAATGCAACCAATGAAAGCACTCATTATTTTTCTCTTTGTTTCTTCAATTGGTTTTTCTCAAGCGGATTTTTACAGCCGCCTGGCAGATTCCGCACTGACGCTGACAAAGCAGAAAGTGACATACGACCCCGCTTACTTTTCGTTATCTTATCCCAATGGGGACGTTCCGGAAGATAAAGGCGTCTGTACGGATGTAGTGATCCGTGCGTACCGGAAAATGGGGATCGATCTGCAGAAAGAGGTGCACGAGGACATGAAAAAGAATTTCAGCCTCTACCCGAAAAAGTGGGGGTTGAAAACAACGGACAGGAACATCGACCACCGTAGAGTACCGAACCTGATGGTATTTTTCTCCCGTCACGGGACAGAACTGATCCAGTCGAAAGATGCAAAGGACTATCAACCCGGGAATGTTGTCTGTTGGGACCTGGGAAAAGGACTGACGCACATCGGGATCGTGTCGGGTAAAAAATCCGCTGATGGAAAAAGATACCTGATCATTCATAACATCGGCAGGGGGCAGGTGCTGGAAGACTGTTTATTCGATTTTAAGATCATCGGGCATTACCGGTACAGCAAAAAGTAAATTATTTGATTTTGTAATTTTGAGTAAAAAATCGTGTTGTTAATTACTTTACTGCTCAGGTACCTGTTTTTCGTGAAAAGCCTGTATAAAAAGAAGAAATATGCAAATGAAAGTGGATATGTGCTTGGATTTTTACTGCTCTTTTTGAATATCCATTCCACGCTGATTTTTTTGGATGTTTATTTGGATATTTCTGGCTATACATCTTTATGGAACTCTGAAAGAGCGAATGGAGCGATGGGAAGAATCATAGGACTTTTATTTGCCATTGGTTTGTTAATGTGCGTCTCGGTATTTAAAAACACTACAACCTATGAAAAACGTATTTCTATTTACCGGAAGATCGTCTTTGATACAAACAGAAAAATAATTGTCAGCTACGTTATTGGTACGATACTATTATTCTTTGTTAGTTTTTTCGTAATGGCGAAACATTTGTATTACAATTGATAACGGCGCTGTTCTGTCAGGTAACCTTTTATCCTCATCTCCAAACTTGTCACATGCTGCACATCCCTGTCAGCAATGATATGAGCTTTATTGTAAAAGACCTCTCTTTCTGAAAGCGCGTTTTCGATCAGCCCGATCAGCTCCTCTTCTGATTTACCATCTGTCAGCGGGCGTTTTTTCTTTGAATGGAAAATACGGTGTGCCAGTTCTTTTGCCGGGCGTTGGAGGTAAATCGTCAGCCCCAGTTCAACCAGCTCTTCCATAAGGTTATTGAAGCAAGGCATTCCTCCCCCGGTTGAAATGAGCAGGTTATCCTGGCCTTTTAAGCGGTCAACCAGCTTTTTTTCCAGTTCACGGAAGTAGCTCTCACCCGACTGTTCAAAGATCACGGAGATCGGTTCCCCCGATTCTTCTTCAATGATTTTATCGGTATCAATGAATGTTAAACCCAGCCTTACAGCCAGTTTTTTCCCCAGGGTCGTTTTCCCGGAACCCATATAGCCTATCAGGATAATATTCATAGATGTAAAGAAACGAAAATATATTTTTAAGCAGGCTTCACGGGGAGATTAAGTTTTCTAAAAAAGAATAAAAAAATATGCATACATAATAAATTTGTCATAAAAATGATTAATTTTACTCACAAGGCAGTTTGCCGGAACACGAAATAATGAACAGTAGTAAATGAAAGATATGAAGCAAGAAGCATACATCGTAACGGGATTCCGTTCAGCAGTCGGAAAAGCAGGCAGAGGTGGTTTTCGTTTTTACAGGCCGGATGATTTGGCGGCGGACGTAATCAGGCATTTGGTCGATTCCGTTCCACAGCTCGACAAAACGAGAATTGATGATGTGATCGTGGGAAATGCTACCCCGGAAGCAGAGCAGGGATTGAATGTCGGACGCCTGATCTCCCTGATGGGATTAGGTACGGACAAAGTTCCCGGGATGACTGTCAACAGGTATTGCTCTTCAGGTCTGGAAACAATTGCGATTGCAAAAGCAAAGATTGAGAACGGAATGGCCGATTGTATCATTGCCGGAGGTGTTGAATCCATGTCCGTGATGGCAATGGGAGGTTGGCGTATCGTTCCGAACCCGAAAGTAGGGAAGGAAAACCCGACCTGGTACTGGGGCATGGGATTGACGGCGGAGGCCGTGGCCAAAGATTTCAACATAAGCAGGGAAGAGCAGGACCAGTTTGCTTTGAAGTCACATGAGAAAGCAATTGAAGCGATCAAGGCAGGACGGTTTAAAGACGAGATCGTACCAGTCAATATCGAGCATATCTTTTTGGATGAAAACGAAAAGCGTCAGGTAAAGAACTATATAGTTGACACGGATGAAGGCCCACGTGCCAGTACAATTGAAGCATTGGGCAAGCTGAAAGCCGTATTTGCCAACGGAGGTAGTGTAACGGCAGGAAATTCCTCCCAGACCTCCGACGGAGCCGCATTCGTGCTGGTAATGTCTGAGCGAATGGTAAAAGAGCTGAACCTGGAGCCGGTTGCCCGCCTGGTTTCTTACAGCGTAGCAGGTGTAGAGCCGCGGATCATGGGAATCGGACCGGTTGAAGCGATTCCGAAAGCGATCAGCCAGGCAGGATTGACCTTGAACGACATCGGCTTAGTTGAATTGAATGAAGCCTTTGCTTCGCAATCCCTGGCTGTGATCCGGGAAACAGGACTGAACCCCGGTATTGTGAACGTAAACGGAGGAGCAATCGCGCTGGGGCACCCGCTCGGATGCACAGGAGCGAAACTGACAGTTCAGATCATCAATGAATTAAGAAGACGCAATCAGAAATACGGAGTAGTAACCATGTGTGTGGGAACAGGACAGGGTGCTGCCGGGGTAATTGAATTGCTGAAGTAACAAAATAGTAGAGTACCGTAAAGGTGCAGAAGGGATCAACGTTTTGCACCTTTGCGGTTGCTCAGTCGCATACAGGCTCTTCCATCACCACCTGGTACCTTCTTTTTACTTCATTCCGGCTGTACGCGTTGAAATGCCACCATTCCGAGGGGATGTTGATAAATCCCTGGTTCTTCATCACTTTGCGGAGCAGTTTCCGGTTTTCTACCTGCCGGGGCGTTAATTCACCGGTTTTTAAAAAGTATTCTTCCATGCTGGGATAGGCGATTTTCCGGATGTCATCATATCCTGCCCCCATGTCCAATGGTGTACCGTTTTCATCGGTAATGGTCAGGTCAATAGCCGCTCCGTAATTATGAATACTGTGATTTTTCGGGTTGGAGACAAACTTGCTTCTTTGTGATACGGGGATGGTATCCAGTGCGTCCCACATGCGCTGCTGGACAGATACCGGGCGGACACCGTCATAAATCAGCAAGCTGTAGTCCGGGTGAAGTGATTTCAGGTAGTGCTGGCTTTTTGATAGCCGTTCGGCAACGTCTTTTTGCAGGTACAATTTTTCCAGTGAAAAATAAAGCCGCTGTTTCATAAAATTATCTGCTGAGGCATATTTCAGATCTACCTGGATCGTTGGATCGATCGACTGTATATCCACTAAGTTGTAGCTGGCGAAAACAGAATCCACGCATTTAGTATTCCGTTCACCCGCTGCGTTTTCAGAGGAGGTTGTACGAATGGAAGTCTGTTTTCTATCGTCAGGTGTAAATTCATCAGGACTTGCCGCTCCTTGTCCGGAACAGGAAAGGAAAAACAAAGCAGGTATTATTAACAGGATGTATCTCATAGGTAATGCCGATTTGGAAAATACAAAGTTAGTTGATTTATAATTGGGATAGTTAATTTTCAAATTGTAATTTATAGCGTATATTTGCAGTTCTAATAATTGAAAATTATGCCAGAATTGTCTCAAAAGGCTGTTGATATGCCTGCTTCGCCAATACGTAAATTGGTTCCTTACGCAGAACAAGCGTATAAGAAAGGATTGAAAGTATATCACTTGAACATCGGCCAGCCGGATATCGCAACTCCTGAAACAGCCATTAACGCCATGAAGAACGCGGATATTAAAGTGCTGGAGTACAGCCATTCCGCCGGGTTTGCGTCGTACAGGGAGAAGTTAGCCGCTTATTACCAAAAGACGGGGATCAATGTCAACGCCGAAGATATTATCATTACCACAGGAGGATCCGAAGCATTGGTCTTTGGTTTTATGACCACCTGTAATCCTGGCGACGAAATCATTATCCCTGAGCCGTTTTATGCGAATTACAATGGATTTGCAGTGATGGCGGGAATGAATGTCGTTCCGGTAAGGGCATCGATCGGAAACGGGTTTGCGCTGCCTCCTGTTGAAGAGATCGAAAGGAAGATTACAGCAAAGACAAAAGCAATTGTTATCTGCAACCCCGGTAATCCGACGGGATACCTGTACAGCAAGGAAGAATTGGATAAACTGGCCCGGATTGTAAAAAAACACGATATTTTCCTGTTTGCAGATGAAGTTTACCGTGAATTCTGTTATGATGGAGCGGTTCCTCACTCAGTAATGAACCTGCAAGGAATCGAGGACAATGTGATCATGATCGATTCTGTTTCCAAACGTTATTCTATGTGCGGAGCAAGGATCGGAGCGATTATTTCAAAAAACAAAGAAGTAATGGCTGGTGTCATGAAATTCGCGCAGGCGAGGTTGTCTCCTCCAACAATTGAGCAGATCGGAGCGGAAGCCGCTCTGGATACGCCACAATCTTATTTTGATGAGGTGATCGCGGAATACGTGGAAAGAAGAAACGTTCTTGTAGACGGACTGAACAGTATTCCAGGTGTATTCTGCCCGAAACCGAGCGGAGCGTTCTACTGTGTGGCAAAATTCCCGGTGGATGATACGGACAGGTTCTGTCAGTGGCTGCTGGAAGAATTCCAGCACGAAGGACAGACGGTAATGATGGCTCCTGCGAGCGGGTTTTATTCTACGAAAGGAGCAGGGAAAGATGAAGCGCGGCTTGCTTATGTGCTGAACAAGGAATCATTGGTAAATGCTGTGGAATGCCTGCGGGTTGCCCTGGAGCAATACCCGGGAAAGATGGAAGCGCCTGAAACAGCCGGGAGCCTGTCGTCAGTAGGAGAATAAAACGTGTTGAAACCGGAAGTTATCAACAAATAATTTTTGGAAAGTTGAAAAAATACGGATTTTAATTTGGATATGTATTGAATTATACTTTTCTTTGCACCCCATTTTAGAATTTTAGGATTAATACAATTAAGAAATGTCAAGAGTTTGTCAGCTTACAGGAAAGTCGGTAATGGTAGGAAACAATGTTTCTCACTCCAACCGCAAAACAAAGAGAAGATTTTTACCAAACCTGGTAACTAAGAAATTTTATCTTCCGGAAGAAGATCGTTTCATCACGTTGAAGATTTCAACTTCTGCGTTGAGAACGGTTACTAAAAAAGGAATTTCTGCGTGTGTGAAAGAAGCACGCGAAAAAGGATATTTGAAATAATTAATCCGCCTCTGCCCCAATGATGCTTAACAGGGTAAAGCGATAATAAAACGAAAATGGCAAAGAAAGCAAAAGGAAACAGAATTCAGGTGATTCTTGAGTGCACTGAGCACAAAGAGTCCGGAATGCCGGGGACTTCTCGTTATATAACAACGAAGAACAGGAAAAATACACCGGACAGAATCGAGATCAAAAAATACAATCCGATTTTGAAGCGTTATACGATTCATAAGGAGATCAAATAATATTGAGTTATGGCAAAGAAAGTAGTAGCATCCCTTCAGAAAGGTGGAGGAAAAGAGCACACGAAAGTGATTAAAATGGTTAAGACGGATAAAGGTTCTTATTCATTTAAAGAAGAAGTTGTACACAATGACAAAGTTAAGGAGTGGTTTGCTAAAAACTGATTCTTAATTGACAGATTCTAAAAAATACTAGCTTCCGTTCTTCATTGAATGGAAGCTTTTCTTATTTTTGAACCATGGCATTTTTTGGATTATTCTCAAGAGAGAAAAAAGAGACCTTGAACAAAGGGCTGGAGAAGACAAAGCAAAGTTTTCTGAGTAAGATTGCGCGTTCCATCGTCGGGAAATCGAAGGTGGATGAAGAGGTGCTGGACAACCTGGAAGAGATTTTGATCACATCCGACGTGGGTGTTGAGACGACCCTGAAAATCATCGGACGCATTGAAGCACGTGTGGCACGGGATAAGGTGCTGGGCGCAGATGAGCTGAACCGCATTCTGAAGGAAGAGATCGCCGCATTGCTGGAAGAGAACAGATCTTCCGACGGCACCAGCTTTGAAATTGAAAAGCACGATGGCAATCCGCATGTCATAATGGTGGTAGGAGTGAATGGAGTCGGCAAGACGACAACGATCGGGAAGCTGGCACATCAATTCAAGAGCGCCGGAAAAAACGTTGTTTTAGGAGCAGCAGACACGTTCCGTGCGGCAGCTGTCGATCAGCTGATCATCTGGTCAGAGCGTGTCGGTGTGCCGATCGTGCAGCAGGGAATGGGAGCGGATCCTGCTTCTGTGGCATACGATACACTGCAATCCGCAAAGGCCCAGAATGCGGATGTCGTTATCATTGATACGGCAGGCCGTTTGCACAATAAGGTCAATCTGATGAACGAGCTTTCGAAGATAAAACGCGTGATGGATAAAGTGATCCCGGGAGCACCTCATGAAGTCCTGCTGGTACTGGATGGCTCAACGGGGCAGAATGCTTACGAGCAGGCCAAGCAGTTTTCCCTTGCCACGGATATCTCGGCACTTGCAATTACGAAGCTGGACGGTACAGCAAAAGGTGGTGTCGTGATCGGTATCTCCGACCAGATGAAGATTCCTGTCAAATACATCGGAGTAGGAGAGGGAATGGAAGACTTGCAGGTATTCAACAAAATGGAATTTGTGGATTCCCTTTTTTCAGAATAGGTTTTTCTGATTGATACAATGTTCTGAATCAGAACCTATGGAATAATTCTCCGGGTTTTAGAGCACAGCTTCTGACAAATTGTTAGTCCGTTATTACCAGGAGATTCGGTGAAATCACGTTGGTATATGGCGGATTTTTTTGATTTATTAGGTTTTTATTTTTAACTTGAACCGCTAAAACAGTTAAAATGAAAACAAAACTACTCTTAAAACTAACGAACACCTGGGTACTGTTCCTTCTTCTTTTTTCTACCCATTCTTTCGCGCAGCAGGTGATCCGTTGCGGTACAGTTGAAAACGATGAACAGCTGCGTTCACAATACCCGGAATTACAATCCGAACAGGAATTTGAAACCTGGCTTGCAGGTAAGATCGAAGAGAAAAAGCAATTGGAAGCTGTCGGTCTGATCATCGACGGAGTGTACCAGATTCCTGTTGTCGTACATGTTGTACACAATGGTGAAGCGGTTGGCACGGGCACGAATATTTCCTATGCTGCCATTCAGTCTCAGATCGATGTGCTGAACGAAGATTTCAGAAGGCTTGCGGGTACAAATGGTTACAATACCCACCCGGACGGAGCGGATACCCACATTGAATTTTGTCTGGCCAAACGCCGGCCCGATGGTTCTCCTTTTCCAAACGGTGAAGACGGCGTGAACCGGATCAACCGGAATACTGCCGGCTTTTCTGCTCCTCCATACAGCAGTGCATACGTGAACGCAACGATAAAACCCTATTGCACCGTAACCCAGAACTGGAGCCCGGCAAGGTATATGAATTTCTGGTCAGTCAATTTAAGTGGAGGGCTGCTGGGATATGCCCAGTTTCCCACTACAGTCCTGGGAGGAATGGGATGCGGTACTCAGAGTGCCAATACGGATGGAGTCGTAATGCTTTATTCCAGTATCGGGAAAAGCACCGTGACAGGTCAGCCCGCGCCTTATAATGAAGGAAGAACCGCAACGCATGAAATCGGGCATTGGTTAGGATTGAGGCACATCTGGGGAGACAGCCCGAATTGTGCGGTAGATGATTATTGCCTGGACACTCCTCCTTCTGACGCCGCGAATTACGGATGTGCTACGACTCACCAGTCCTGTGGTTCACTGGACATGGTACAGAATTACATGGACTATTCGGATGATATATGCATGAATATCTTTACCAAAGATCAGCGCATGCGGATGCGTACGGTTCTGGAAAATAGCCCGATCCGGGCTTCTCTGATCACTTCAGATGCCTGTGTTCCTCCTGCTGTAAGTGATGCCTCGGTCGTTAACATCATCAGTCCGAAAGGAGACCATTGTCCCGGTTCGATCACACCGACCGTAGTACTGAGAAACAGGGGAAGTTCGAACCTGACTTCTGCTACGATCCAGTACACGATCGATGGAGGCGCGCCGGTGAGTTTCAGCTGGACGGGAAGTATTGCGCCCGGAGGTGATGCCAACGTGAACCTCCCTGCATTTACGACAACATTGGGAATTCATACTTTCAGAGCTGTCTCTGTACTGCCGAATGGAGTAACAGATCCTCACACGGAATTCGACGCATCTGAGATTACTTTCGCGGTTTCAAACGGCTACCAGCCAAATTATTCACAAGACTTTGACGGGGGGCAGTTTCCGCCGGATGTCCGTTGGACGGTTATCAACCCGAATGCTGACTGCTTTGCCTGGGTCGGGGCAACAGCGGTTTCGAGCAGTGGCGTTACCAACAATGCGTGTGCCGTGATGACCAATTACGAAAACGGTACAAACCAGGATGAATACCTGTACACACCATTCTTTATTTTGCCTTGTAATGCAGCTTCTGCGCAGTTGTCCTTTGATGTTGCTTATCAGCGAAGAGTAGCTGGAAGCAACGACCGTTTGCGGGTTGAAATTTCTACTGACTGCGGGGCAACCTGGCAAAGTACTCCGGTTTATGACAAGAGCGGAACCACATTGCAGACAGTCACCACCACATCCAACAGCTATTGGATTCCGACAGCGGCAGGGCAGTGGAGGAATGAGGTGATAAACCTGGGGACTTTCGTCGGATCATCCTCTTCTTCTGTTCAGTTCCGGTTCAGGGCAACGAACGCAGGCAACGGAGGTAATTTATACATTGATAATATTAATTTCACTGCGGTTCAGCCGGAAGAGATCAATGTATCCGTAAATGGAAACGATGTGCTGGATGGCGGAGCTTATGATTTCGGGCCGCAGCCGATCGGAACCCCGGTTGTGCATACATTTACGGTATCAAACAGCGGAACATCCGACCTGACGCTGATTCCCCCGATAACGATTACGGGAGCGACCAATTTTACTGTTGGTACTTCTTTCGGAGTGACAACCGTTCCTGCCGGTGGCTCTACGACCTTTACTGTCAGCTTTACGGCTACAGGAGCGGGACCTTTTACTGCCAGCTTGTCGTTTCAGAATAGTGATTGCGACGAAGGAACATACGATTTTCAGCTGACAGGCTCCGGGTTGGTGACTCCTCCGGCAGCAGATTTCTCAGCAGATCATACCACCATCTGCCAGAATGGAAACATTACATTCACAGATTTATCCACCGCGGCCTCCGGCTGGTCATGGACCTTTACCGGAGGGACACCTGCCACTGCTTCGACAGCCGGACCTCATACGGTCAATTATCCTGTTCCGGGAACTTATCCTGTAGAATTAACAGTTACAAATCCATACGGAACCGATATGGAAACCAAGACAGGTTATATCACAGTCTTACCGGGAACAGGACAGGTACTGCCGCTGACGGAAGGCTTTACCGGGACAACTTTTCCTCCAGCCGGCTGGACGATTGACAATGGAGGGAATACAAATACATGGCAACGAAGCGGAACTGCCGGAACTGCTCCAACAGCCGGGAATTCGGCCTTTATTAATTTCTTTTCCAGCCCGGATACGTCAGGAGACGCAGACGATTTAAATGTTCCCGGAGTGGATCTGAATGGTTATCTTTCTGCATCCTTGACGTTTGATGTGGCCTATGCCCGGTACAATGCGACTTATTTTGACCAGCTGGACGTATTGGTTTCCACTGACTGCGGGCAAAGCTACACAGTAGTGTATTCCAAATCCGGGGCAACACTGGCTACAGATCCGAATCAAACTACTGCATACACGAACCCGGCGACCTGGAGGAACGAAAACATTGACTTAACGCCCTATATCGGTAATGGTAAAGTGGATGTGAAATTCAGAGGTATTTCAGGTTATGGGCAATACCTGTACATTGATAATATCAATATTAACGGTGTTCCGGATGTCATCGAGGCGGATTTTACGCTTTCTGAGCCGGAGATTTGCAATGGCGAGACAGTTACTTTTACAGATAATTCTTCAGGTGCGGTATCCTGGAGCTGGGATTTTGGAGCGGGCGCAAGCCCGGCGACCTCTACAGGTCAGGGGCCTCATACGGTTACCTATTCTACTCTGGGAACCAAAACGGTAACGCTTTCTATCAATGGCGGGGCAGATGCAGCGACACAAACAGTAGTGGTAAATACAGCAGCAGCTCCGGTGGTTTCTGCTGCAGACAACTGCGGTTCTTCAACCTTGACAGCGACAGGGAGTAACTTGCTGTGGTCGACCGGGGAAACGACGGCTTCTATTACCGTAACATCTTCCGGTACTTATACTGTTACCCAGACGGTGGGAGGCTGTGAAAGTGAGCCTGCTTCACTTATTGCGAACCCTGTTGCTGTTCCGTCAGCGCCGGTCGTTTCCGTTTCGGATGATTGCGGTTCATCTGTTCTGACAGCCACGGGAAGTAACTTATTATGGTCAACGGGAGAAACGACAGCTTCTATTACGGTTACGTCTTCCGGTACTTATACTGTTACCCAGACGGTGGGAGGCTGTGAAAGTGAGCCTGCTTCAGTTATTGCGAACCCTGTTGCTGTTCCGTCAGTGCCGGTAGTTTCCGTTTCGGATGATTGCGGTTCATCTGTTCTGGCAGCCACGGGCAGTAATTTATTATGGTCAACGGGAGAAACGACAGCTTCTATTACGGTTACGTCTTCCGGAACATATACAGTAACCCAAACGGTTGGAGGATGTGAAAGCGCTGCTGCTTCTGTTACTGCTGCTCCTTTTGCGGTTCCTTCCGCACCTGTTGTTTCCGTTTCGGATGGGTGCAGTTCGTCTGTTCTGACAGCGACAGGGAGTAATTTATTGTGGTCAACGGGAGAAACGACAGCTTCTGTTACTGTAACTGCTTCGGGAACATATACCGTCACTCAAACAGTGGGAACATGTGAAAGCACCCCGGCATCTGTAACAGTTACTGTTGGTTCAGCTCCACCCGCTCCGGTTGTTTCTGTTTCGGACAATTGCGGCTCATCTATCCTGACAGCGACAGGGAGTAATTTATTGTGGTCAACGGGAGAAACAACGGCTTCTATTACTGTAACATCTTCCGGAACCTATACTGTCACCCAGACAGTCGGAGGTTGTGAGAGTGACGAGGCTTCCGTGGTAGCTGATCCGGTTGCCGTTCCGTCGGCGCCGGTCGTTTCCGTTTCGGATGATTGCGGTTCATCTGTTCTGACAGCTACGGGCAGTAATTTATTGTGGTCAACGGGAGAAACAACGGCTTCTATTATTGTAACATCTTCCGGAACTTATACCGTTACCCAGACAGTCGGAAGCTGTGAAAGTGCTGCAGCATCTGCTACTGCTAACCCGGGTGTAATACCTCCTGCTCCATTGGTATCGGTAACGGATTCCTGCGGAATTTCCAGGTTGTCGGCAACAGGGACAAACCTGCTCTGGTCAACAGGAGAAACTTCCCCTTCCATTGTTGTGACGACAGCAGGAACTTTTTCTGTTTCGCAGGTCGTAAATGGATGTATAAGCCCGGTAGCTGTTGTTACTTCTTCACCATGGGAACATCCGGTGATTATTCTGGATACAATCCCGGTTGTTTGCTCGTATCACGATGCATTCCCGCTGACGGCGGGAACTCCGGTAGGAGGAACATACACCGGCAACGGTGTTTCCGGGGGAGTGTTTGACCCGTCAGCAGCAGGATTGGGAGAAACAGTGATAACGTACGAATATACGGATCTTAATGGCTGTTCTGCTTCAGCTCAAACGACTGTGACCGTAGATGCCTGCCTGGGAATTGGTGCGAAGGAAATCTGGTTTGAAGTATACCCGAACCCGAATTCAGGGATCTTTGCGGTCCATTCTTCTGAAAAGCTGCTGAACATCCAGGTATTTGATCATGCTGGTCGCCTGGTGTATGATCTGCCCGATCCGGGGGTAAACCAACAGGAAATTGATCTGTCTGCATTTACTGACGGAGTTTACCAGGTTGTAACAGCCACCGAATCAACTGTGAGAGTGAGTAAGATAGCGATCAGGAAATAATCAATGATTGATCAGGGGGCATATCGTGCCCCCTGACTGGTTAAAAAAGTAATAATTTTGATTACTTACTTAGAACTGTCTGTCTTTTTACTGTAAAAACCACCTCTTTCTTTGATCAGCAGGAAAATTACTTTTGCCTTCTCCGTGTCTCCTGAAGCTTCATAGCTTTTTGCAAGCATCCATTCAGCTTCTTCGTCGAAGTTGGAAAATTTATTGGTCAGGCATTGTTTGAACAGTTCTGCCGCTTTGCCGTATTCCGCCAGGTTATAGTAGCACAGGCCGGAATAGAATAGCGCGTTCAGGTCGTCCGGGTAATGAGCCAGGATGATGTTGCAACGGGCCAGCGCCTGTTTGAAATCCTCTTCATTGAGTAAATCCGTTGTTTTCTTGATATAATCGTAGTACGCGATCTCCAGGTCAGCTACCTTTGGCTCTCTTACTGTTTCATCCTGCTTTTCCTGGTCTGCCGGAACCCCCGTTAACTGAACGGATTCAACCATCAGGTTCGGGCGTTTTCGGTAAACCCGGTAGTCAACCAGCTTCAGGTTATTGAGATAGATCTCTTTTGCTTCTGTTTTGCTGAGCCTGTTGGTGTGTGCCGGGAACTCAGGTTTTAATAAAGGAAGCTGGTTTACGCTGATCTGTTCTTTCGGAGCTTGCTTCTTTTCGTCGGTATGCGGTGCAGGTACCGTTGTCTTGTGTTGTTGTTTTACTTCCCGGATGGAGATCAATTCGGTTTTGGGCAGTTCTACAAGATTTTCCACGGAATCGGGTAGAATGACATCGGTTTTTTCAACATTTACGGCAGTGATCGTCTGTGTTTCTGGTCGCTGTTTGTTGAACAGAAGAAGAAGCCCTGCGGTGACCAGGATGATCACTGTAACGGAAAGAATGATCCGTCCTTTTGGCTTGCGGGGGTTGAACCGTTTATCCAGCCGGTTCAGGTCGGAAATTCCTGCATTTCCGGACGCCCACCCGTCCAATGCTTCTGCATCAAAATCGTGCTCCATGGCTTTCCCTTCAATGATCCGCTTTTGGCGTTCATCCTGTGTGGAAAGATAGACACGGATGTCTTCCCGCGACAGATGCTTATGGTATTGCTTATTTGAACTCATGATGTTGTTCCAATAAAATTTTTAAATTCCGTTTTCCATTCTGAATGGCACTTTTTACTTTGCCCAGAGGCAGACCCAGTTCATCGCTCACCTGCTGGTATGATTTATCTTCCAGGTAGAACAGGCGGACGCATTGTTGCTGTTCGTCCTTCAGCAATGCTATTTTTTCTTCCAGCAGCTCAAGCCTGATCTCTTTTTCCTCGGAGTGATCACCTTGTTCTTCCTGGATCACGACCGCGTCAATATCCCCGGTATGATTCTGTTTACGAAGCACCATCAGGCATTCATTCCTGGAAAGCGCATACAGCCAGGATTTGAAATGATGCACTGTGTGTTTCTGCAATTTCCGGAAAAGGTGCTCAAATACATGCGACGTCAGATCTTCTGCTTCAATTGTGTTTTTAAGGTATTTCAAAGCCAGACCAAAAACCAAGTGCCCATATCGCTCATACAATATCCCGATACAGTACATGTCTTGCTCCTGCTGTATTTTAGCAACAAGTTCCTCATCGGAGTAGTTACGGTATTTTTTGCGCTTAAACAAAATGAAACATTGATTTTATACAATAGGGATGCATTGGAAACAGTGTTTCCATAAAAAACAGGTAAAATAAATTAAATTATTGGAAGCTGTTTACGACCACGTCCAGCGCAGCAACTCCGAATGTGTTATTATTCCAGGACTGCATTGGCTTATCGTTGTCTACCAGCACGAAGCACGGGAAACGCCCTTCAGCGGCAATTCCCATCGCTTCCGGGTTTTGCGCCAGGGTTAAAGGAAACTCACCTTTTATTACTTCCTGATAAAATGCAAGGGAGCTGCTGTCGCTTGATGCAACGACGTATTCCACTGCAATGTTTTTATTGCGTTCTTTGACTTCTTTCATCTGTGCAACGGATTGTTTGCAGAAGACACACCCAGGCAATGAAATGACAACCAGTTTCTTCCCCGACAGTTCTGCCAGTTTTTCCGATGGTTCTATGATTCTGGAGTCATTTGAAAAATCTCCCTGGTAAATGGGATGGATGGCAAAGTAAATAACAAACGGAATGATGATTGTCACCAGGGAAACAATCTTCATTCCCAGTGATTTGGAGCGTTTGAACAGGATCGTTCCGATCAGGATCCCGAGAATGATCAGGATGAGGTAAGGCAGTGCCTTGCTCCACGTGTAGGAAAGTCCCAGGTTTAAAAAAAATGATTCCATTGTGTACAGTTTATAATTACCTGCAAATGTATGCTATTTCGATAAATTAATCAGGACGGATAACAGATAAAAAATTTCTCAACCGGTTTGGAAAGCGCTGATATGTTCAGGTTGTCAGAAGCCTCGGTCAAATCGGTTATTTTCCCGTTTTTCATCAGCAAATGGATGGTTTGCTTCTCCTGGTTATACGCATTGTTCACCAGGCGGGATGAGTGAATGAAGTAATCCGTATCATCGATCGGGATGCCCATTCTGTGAGAGAGCGCCGCTTTCTTTTCTTCCACATCCTCCGGGGAAAATGGCTCTTTGGAAATTTTTATCTTGAACAGCTTCCTGTTGATCAGCCTTCTGGAAAGGTCCGCCAATATCCGGTCATCGGAGAACTGCCAGACTTTTATCGCTCCCATGATGTCATAATCATCCAGCTGCGCAAAGGTATCCAGCACTTCGGGATTGGTTTCGAAATCTGTGCGTGTGATGTTGTTTTTGAGAAAGTAGTGCAGGGCGGGGGAAGCAAACAGGTCTTTTCCTTCTACCGACAGGTGCTTTGCCCGTTTCAGTGTATTGATCAGCAGATGTTCCGCGGAAACGACCGTTTTATGAAGGTAAACCTGCCAGTACATCAATCTTCTCGCGGTGATGAACTTCTCAATGGAATAGATCCCTTTTTCTTCCAGCACCAACTGACCGTTGTGAACATCCAGCATTTCGATGATCCGGTCGCTGCCGATAACTCCTTCACTGACTCCCGTATAAAAGCTGTCGCGGTTCAGGTAATCCATCCGGTCCATGTCCAGCTGGCTGGAAACCAACTGGTATAAAAACGGTTTGTGATAATTGTTTGTGAAAATCGCCCTGGTTAGCCGGAGCTTCTCTCCGAATTCGCTTTCCAGCCGCTGCATGAAGAATCCTGAAATGTCTTCGTGGCTTACCCCGTTGACGATATCGTGCTCCAACGCATGGCTGAAAGGCCCGTGACCGATGTCGTGCAGCAGGATTGCTGCTAGAACAGCCTGTTCTTCTTCGTCGGTAATTTCATGCCCTTTTCTCCGGATTACCTGTACTGCCATGTTCATCAGGTGCATGGCTCCCAAAACGTGATGAAAGCGGGTGTGCAAAGCCCCCGGGTAAACCAGGTGCGACATGCCCAGCTGGCGGATCCTCCGGAGCCGCTGCATGTACGGATGCTCAATCAGGTCAAAAATGAATTCGTTGGGTATGGAGATGAATCCGTAAACAGGATCGTTGAAAATCTTCTTTTTGTTTTTATTGTTCACAGTATGTTGTACTAAATGAATTGAATGCTACAAAAATAGGTAATTTTTACAAGGAAGCGGGTAGCCGGAAAGAAGAAAGGCTACCTTTCGCAAGATAGCCCTTCATACCAGTATTGGTCTGTATTTATCAGTCTTTCACTTTTTCCCAAGTCTGTGTCCGGTAAAAAGGACCGACATATCCTCTTACATTCAGTTTATCGGGAGAGTCTTTATCCACCCAGATCTTCACATTGTAAACCTTCCCGTTTTCAGGATCCACGATCGTGCCGCCTTTCCAGACAGAACCGTCCCATTTCAGGTTGCGCACGATCTGCAATCCGATCAATGGCTTATCCTTCCTGTCATCGGTACACAATTTACATTTAGGGTTGTCTTCACGCCCTTCTCGGGGATAGAGGTAAGTGATTTTTCCATACAATTTATCGTCAATCTTGTAGAGCTCTACAATGGATTTCTTTTTTCCTGTTTCATCATCAATCGTTGTCCATTTACCAATAGAAGATTGCCCAAATCCCAATGAACAAATCAAGGTGAATGCCAGTATAAAAAATGTATTTCTCATAGTTTTAATTTTTAGTCCTCTGAAAGTTAATTAATTTTTACGTTAATCTTAATAAAAAATGTGCCAAAAATTCCGGTAGCTGCTGTTTTAACCGATTATTTTACTTGTTTCCAGTTGATTGACATGGTTGTTTTTTCGTTTTAAAAGCGCTTTCCTACAATTAAAAAAACGCTAAATTTGCGGCAATAAATTATAAAACTATAATGGCTGATATTCATTCGTACGACTTTTCGGGTAAACGCGCTCTTGTCCGCGTAGATTTTAATGTTCCGTTGAACAAAGAGACTTTTGAAGTAACAGATGATACGCGTATCCGTGCTGCGGCGCCTACGATTCAACACATTCTGAAAAACGGGGGAAGCGTTGTGCTGATGTCACACCTGGGGCGTCCGAACGGAGCGGAAGAAAAATATTCATTGAAGCACATTGTAGGGCAGGTCTCCGGCGTATTGGGAGTTCCGGTAAAATTTGTTTCCGACTGCATCAATGAAGAAGCGCTGGAAGCAAGTAAAAATCTGCAGCCGGGGGAGGTGCTGTTACTGGAGAACGTTCGTTTTTACAAACAGGAAACAACAGGTACGGAAAGCTTTGCCGAAGCTTTGTCCAGACATGGAGATGTGTATGTGAATGATGCTTTCGGTACAGCGCACAGGGCGCACGCGTCCACAACAATTGTCGCAAATTATTTTCCCCACGACAAAATGTTCGGCTACCTGATCGAAGGAGAAATCAAGGCGGTGGATAAGGTGTTGAACAGCTCCGAGAAACCATTGACAGCGATCGTGGGAGGTGCGAAGGTATCTTCCAAGATTACGATTATCGAGCGTTTGCTGGACAAAGTGGATAACCTGATCGTCGGAGGGGGAATGGCCTATACGTTTGTGAAGGCGCAGGGTGGAAAAGTAGGGAACTCTCTTGTTGAGGACGATTACATTGACGTTGCGCTGAAGATCATTTCCAAAGCAAAGGAAAAAGGAGTCAATTTATACATCCCGGTAGATACGGTCATTGCAGATAAATTCGATAACGAAGCCAATCGCCGTGAGGTGAAGATCGACGAAATCCCGGATGGGTGGATGGGATTGGATACCGGTTCACAGACATCGGAGGATGCTGCAAAAATCATCACCCGTTCAAAGCTGATCTTGTGGAACGGGCCGATGGGCGTATTTGAGCTGGAAAATTTCCAGAAAGGAACGGCGGATGTGGCAAACGCGATTGTTGAGGCAACTGCAAAAGGAGCATTTTCACTGATCGGTGGAGGTGATTCTGTCGCTGCGATCAATAAATTCGGGCTGGCAGACAAAGTTTCGTATGTTTCAACAGGTGGAGGCGCCATGTTGGAGTACCTGGAAGGAATAGAGCTGCCGGGCATCAAGGCAATTAAACAATAATGAGGAACAGCAATTGATAATCCCGAAACTATTTTTCATAAAAAACGTTGTAAAATTAGCTGTTGAGGAAGGATTATCTATCTTTGAATTACAATGAAAGTAACCGAACACATCGCTCAGGCTAAAGAAACACTCTTTTCGTTTGAGATTTTACCACCATTAAAAGGAAAAAGCATTCAATCCATCTATGACGGGATTGATCCTTTAATGGAATTCAAACCGAAGTTCATCAATGTAACTTATCACAGGGAGGAGTATATCTATAAAGAACATGAAAACGGGCTGCTGGAAAAAATCTCTGTCAGGAAACGTCCCGGAACAGTCGGGATCTGTGCGGCGATCATGAACAAATACCATGTTGACGCGGTCCCTCATTTGATCTGTGGCGGGTTTTCAAAGGAGGAAACGGAAAACGCCCTGATCGATCTGCAGTTCCTGGGCATTGATAATGTACTGGCACTGAGAGGTGATTCCATTAAGACCGAAACGACTTTCCGTCCGCACCGGAACGGACATTCTCACGCGGTGGAGTTGATTCACCAGATCACGGACATGAACAAGGGGACGTATCTCATGGATGATATTCACCTGGAGCCAACCGATTTTTGTATCGGTGCTGCCGGCTATCCCGAAAAACATTTTGAAGCCATGAACCTGGCGACCGACCTGGAATACCTGAAAAAGAAAGTGGATGCAGGAGCAGACTACATCGTAACACAGATGTTTTTCGACAATTCAAAGTATTTCCAGTTTGTGGATGCATGCAGGGAGATCGGGATTACAGTGCCGATCATTCCCGGGATCAAACCGATCAAAACGCTGAATCATATTTCGTTCCTGCCGAAGTTCTTCAATATTGACTACCCGGAAGAGCTGTCCAGGGAATTGCTGAAATGCAAAACAAACCAGGATGCCGAACAGACCGGGATCGAGTGGGGAATCCACCAGTCCAGGGAACTGAAAGAAAAGGGAGTGCCGTGCATTCACTACTATACAATGTCAAATTCATCGTCCGTAAAGGCGATCGCTAAAGAAATTTTCTGATATGAAATATGCTGTGATCTTATTGTTTTCGTTACTTTCTGTAACTTCCTTCTCGCAGTTGAAGAACTTAAAACTGAGAAACGTCGTAGTGGTGGGTCAGTTTGACAAGCCTGAAGACCGTTTCACCATCGAAAGTACATTGACGAGCCTGCTCAACGACTACAATGTAAAGGCGACACCTTCGGTAAATTACGTCCGTACAGGTGAAAGTTCTACCGTATTGGCAAGTGATTCGCTTTCCACCCTGTTGAAAGAAAAAGGGTTTGATACGTATGTGATCGTTTCGGTAAGAGGGTATGACCGGAAATACAAGCCGTCAACTACAAACTATTCGTTTGCTGAAAAGCTGGACCAGGGAACCTTGCGTGAGATTTACCGCAACGCGGCGGTTTCCGTGACATTCGAATTCGCATTCTACCGCAACGGGGAGTTTGTAGCGATCGACCAGATCAAATGCAACAATATTTCTGACCGGGATTCAGTAATGAAACGTTTCGTAAAGAATTCCGAGAAAAGGATCCTGAAGCAATGGAGGTAGTTTTTTAAATTCCGGAAGCGGTAAGTCGCGCAGTATTCAGAATGAAAAAGTTTTGAAATGAGCGACAGGCATACTAAAATATACAGCACGAGATGAAAAGAACCGTTTTAGTGATCATTGTTGTATGCAGTTCAATCGTTGCTTTTGGTCAATCTCCAGGAGAAGAGCGCCTTGATAGTTTGTTTAATACACTCTTTGACAAGGGAATGTTCAATGGAAATGTCCTGGTTGCGGACAAAGGGGAAATACTGTTTGAAAAAAGCTATGGCCTGGCCAATGAGGAAACAGGGCAGAAGCTGAACAGCCAGACAATCTTCGAACTGGCCTCCGTTTCAAAACAATTTACTGCCATGGGGATAGTTTTGCTGGAAAAACAAGGCAAGTTGAACTATGATGATCACATTTCAAAATACATTCCTGAATTAAGTTTTTACGGGGATATCAGCATCCGGAACCTGCTTAACCACACAGGAGGACTGCCTGATTATATGGAGCTTTTTGAAGCAAAATGGGACAAAACGAAATTTGCTGCCAATCAGGATGTTGTTGGTGAACTGGTAAAGTACAAACCAAACGCGGATTTCCAGCCGGGCGAAAAATACGAGTATAGCAATACAGGCTACGCGTTGTTGGGACTGATCATAGAAAAGGTTTCTGGTAAGACATTTGGACAGTTCCTGGATGAAACGATCTTTCAGCCATTAGGGATGAAGAACACGTTGGTCTATAGAAGCCGGTTTGAACCAAAAAGAATTGAGAACTATGCGCTGGGTTATGTCAGTGACAGCTTGGGCAACAAAGTGCTTACCAATACGTTCGGAAAGGAATTTTATACCTATTACCTGGACGGAATCGTAGGTGACGGAATGGTCAATTCCACAACCGGGGATTTGTTGAAGTGGGACAGGGCCTTGTATTCCGAAAAGCTGGTAAATTCAGAAGATAAAGCGCTTATTTTTAGCTCTGTGACCACCAGGGATGGAAAAGAAACCGGGTATGGATTCGGATGGACAGTCGGGAATCCGGAAAAATATGGGAAGATCGTCAATCATTCAGGAGGATGGGCAGGTTATGTCACCTTCATAGAGCGGCATCTGGATAACGACAAAACAATCATTATTCTTCAGAACAATGCTACCGGGCTTACAGCTTTGCCAGCACCGGAAGTCAGGAGCATACTGTATAATGAGCCTTTGGATAAAGAAAATTTAAGATCCGTGAACCTTACTTCCGAAGAGCTGGAAAAATATGCCGGTATTTATACAAGCGGGGAATTACCGCTTGCGATAACGGTTTTCAAAAAAGGTAATTTGTTAATGGCACAGGCAGAAGGGCAAAGCGCCTTCCCTTTGGATGCTTATGAAAACCATACATTCAGGTTTGACCCTGCCAAAATCAAAATGATCTTTAAGACAGAGGAAAAAGAAATGGATTTTTTCCAGGGAAAAGCAAGTTTCAAGTTCAGGAAAGAAGAATAGGGAGCGGAAATGAACCGGTCCGGGCACATAGCCATGCCAGTGTCGCGGACAAATTTCAACGACCTGATAAACAGATCCTGTATTTTCGTTAATGAATTTCCGTAAGATGAAAATACACCCTCCGAAACGTTAGTGCTGCTGATTCCTGTTCAACAGCTTTGCGACGTATTTCCCGATAATATCGAATTCCAGGTTGACTTTATCACCAACTTTTAATTGATTGAAATTTGTGAATTCGTATGTGTACGGAATGATGTAGACTGAGAAGGACCGGTCGTTCGAATCGGCAACCGTTAAGCTCGTCCCGTTGACGGTGATCGACCCTTTTTCAACAGTTACGTCAGGGGTGTTGTAAGCAAACGTAAATTTCCAGCTTCCGTTCTGGGGTTCAATAGCGATGCATTCTGCGGTAGTATCCACATGCCCCTGCACAATGTGTCCGTCCAGGCGTCCGTTCATTACCATGCAGCGCTCCAGGTTGACACGTGTACCTGTTTTCCAGTCCCCTAAATTGGTTTTGTTCAATGTTTCACGGATCGCGGTAACGGTATAGCTGTCTTCTGTGAGTGCGACCACTGTTAAACAACAGCCGTTGTGCGCTACGCTCTGGTCGATCTTTAATTCATTGACAAAGTCGGCAGCAACTTCAAAATGGATGTTGTCATTTTCCTTTGTGATGTTTCTGATGATTCCTGTCTGCTCAACGATTCCTGTAAACATAGCTTGAAATTTGGAAGTACAAAGATAGGGAAAATCCGGTTCATGGATGGGCATCCTCCAGGTGGGGAATGATTACTCGGGGAACAGCCATGTAATCACACGGGTATATTGTGATTCAGAATTTAGAGCTGAAGTTGACAGGTATTGAAAAAAATGCTTTCCTCGTATTTCCGTTTTCATCAGTTTCCGGGTTCCAGTTGGGCATTGAACGGATTACCCGTTTTGCTTCGTCGTCAAATAGTTCAATACCAGAAGTTTTAGGTGTGTTTGTTATTGAAATACTCCCATCTTTTTCAACAGCGAACCGGATAACAGACTTCCCGGATAGATTGTTGTCATACGCTTCTATTGGGTATACGATAGATTGGTTTAAGAACTCACGCATTTTGCTCTCTCCTCCGATAAATTCAGCTTCTTGATAAGATGCAGTATTGAATTGATTTCCTGTTGCATTGCTAAGGATGGCTGATTCTTTTTTCCGTTGCTCAGTATATTCCCGTTCCAGTTCATCAGTTGGATAAAGGTAGATGATTTGTTTGTTACGGTGATAATAGGTTAGTTGAAAACTTCTGGACTTGTATTTCAGAGAAGGGTGTGAAACTGTAATGTCAAATACTGTCGTGTTATTGGGAAAATTGATTCCATAACTTGTTGCGTTCAGTAAATAAACCGTATCCATGGATTGAGTATGATAGTCTTTGATGTATATGACCGTATTTTCTAACGGTTGCCCCAATAATCCTTCACGGATATCAAGGATTGACATTTGTCCCCATATACTTTGAATTGACAGTATAAATAAGAAGAACGTAAATTTCATATTTTTCAAGATATTAAAAGAGAGAATTAGGATTATTTTAAGAGTTCCACCACCTTCCTCACCGATCCATGCGTTTTCAGCAGCTTTTCAGCTTCTTCGTAAGAGATCCCGGTCTGGCTGACGATCATTTTTACTCCCCGGTCAACCAGCTTATTGTTGCTCAGCTGCATGTCTACCATCTTGTTGCCCTTTACATGGCCGAGCTTGATCATCAATGAAGTAGAAATCATGTTCAACACCAGTTTTTGTGCCGTTCCCGATTTCATGCGTGTGCTCCCGGTGACGAATTCAGGCCCGACTTCCGGTGTGATGGCATAGTGTGCCAGCTGTGCGAGCGGGTTCCCCGGGTTGCAGGAAACAGAAGCGGTCAGTAAGCCGTTTTCATTCGCTTTTTTGATTGCCCCGATCACGTAGGGTGTTGTTCCCGAAGCCGCGATTCCCACCACTGTATCAGCCGGGTTGATGTCATATTCCTGCAGGTCCTTCCAGCCCTGCTCCGTATCGTCTTCCGCAAATTCCACCGCCTTCCGGATAGCTGTATCTCCACCTGCAATGATCCCGACCACTTTTCCGTGAGGTACTCCGAACGTAGGCGGACATTCACTTGCGTCCACAATTCCCAGGCGCCCGCTTGTTCCCGCTCCGATGTAGAACAAACGCCCCCCGTTTTTCATCCGTTCGCAGCAGGCGTCTACAAATGCTTTGATGTTGGGGATTTCCTGCTCAACGGCTTCCGCTACTTTTTTATCTTCACGGTTGATATTGGTCAGCAACTCCAGGGTGGAGAGGTTTTCCAACCCGTCGTACAATGAATCCGCTTCGGTTGTTTTTTTCATTCCGCTGGCACTATAACTTTAAAAACTTTCAACACTGAACATTAAACTTTTGCCCCGGATTCAAAATAATTGTGCCGAGTAATTTTCATCAGCCAGTGATACTTCTACATGATCTTTCAAAATAGTTGTCAGGCGCAATCCGAAAAAATTCGCTTTGATCGGGTATCGCCTGTGCTTTCTGTCCACCAGTACGACCGTATAGATCTTATGGACCGGTTGTTCTAATATTTTCATCAATCCGTATTGCATCGTTTTGCCGGAATTGAGTACATCATCAACCAGGATCACTGTTTTCCCCTCCAGCTCATTTGCATCGATCGTCAGTTCGATCGGCTTTGAAAGCGGGTTTTCCTTGTCCAGGATCACTTCAAAAAGAAGGATTTTCTGCTCCGAATTGCGTTCGATGATCCTTTTCAGTTTTTCAGCCAGGATGATCCCGTTCCCGGTAATTCCCCCGATGTAGATCGTGTCCAATTCAAATGTGTTTTCGATTAACTGAAAGGCCAGCCGGTTGATTTTCTGCTCGATCTGCGTATGTGTAAGAATGACTTGTTTCATCGGGTTGCTGATTTTCCACAAAGATAATGAAAACCTCTTTCGCGTTATTTTTTAGAATGAAAATTCATCCTGCCACAACGAATGGCCCCGCTGTTAGCTCATCCGTTCGTTTATATCCGCTATGATTGCCGCTTCATTCTGCAGGGTCATGCAGTTGAAGTGTTTTTTCGGGCAGCTTTGATAACCGATTTTAGAGCACGGGCGGCAGGGCAGGTTCTTCACTTCGTGAATGCTGTACCGCTCCTTATTGTTGGGATAATAGGGATACATCCCCAGCTCCGGAACAGTATTCCCCCATACGCTGATAACCGGAACGCCGAACGCCGTTGCAATGTGCATCAGGCCTGTATCGTGTGTAAGGATGGCTTTTGCCTGCGCTACAATGGAAGCCGATTGGAGCAGTGAAAACCGGTTGATCGCATTTACAACCGGATGGGGATGAGTTTTTAATGCTTCTTCCAGGGCTTTTCCCCGTTCTGTGTCGGTAGGGCCTCCTAGAAGAACAATCGGGTAACCGACGTTGGCTAAAACAGTGGTTAACAGTTGCTCCGGCATTGTTTTCGTTGCGAACTGGGCTCCGACCGCCACCGCCAGGTATTTTTTCGCATCCAGTCCGAAAGCGGAAGAGGTGTCAACTGTATGGGAAGCATTGAAAATCAGTTCACATGGCTTGTGGTCGTTTTTCACCCCGATGGGTTGAACAGCTCCAAAATAACGGTCCACGACATGAACATCCGGCATTTTATGGCGCTTGAAGTTGACCAGCAGCCATTTTTGAAAATTCAGCTTGTCAAAGGAATAGCTTTTCACACCCAGCTTTTGTTTCAGGCGGAACGTACGGATGTTCTTGTGCAAATCAATTACATAATCGTATTGCTCTGCTTTCAGCTCATCAATGACTTCGGAAACAGATTTTTCGATCGTATACAGCTTTGTGATCCTGGGATTCTCAGCCAAAAGGGAAGCAAATCCTTTCTTTGTGATGTAGTGGATTTCTGTTTCGGGTAATTGCTCATGCACGGCACGCACAATCGGGGTTGTGAGTACAATATCACCAATAGAGCTAAAACGGACAATCAGAATTTTCACGTTTCAAAAGTAGTTAAAAAGTAAATTAGTCTGGTTTTTAGTGCTCCGGGTAAAGTGCTTTCCGTACATTTTTTCAACAAATTATTGCAGTTTTCAAAAAAATACGTATATTTGCACCGTATTTAAGATAAAGAGCAGGAATGAGGGGACGAAAGTCCCCTCTTTTTATAACTAAAGATGATCAGCAAAGGAAAAGTAGAGGAATTGATAAACGAGCGCATTGCCGAGCTGGACAATGGCTTGTTTGTGGTGGAACTTTCCATTTCTTCATCCAATGTCATTACCGTTGAGCTGGATAAGTACGAAGGAGGGGTTTCCGTGGAGGATTGCATTTCTGTTTCACGGAATATCGAACACAACCTGGATCGTGAACAGCAGGATTTCGAGCTGAACGTTTCTTCGGCAGGATTGGACCGCCCGTTGAGAGTGCTTCCCCAGTACAGGAAAAATATCGGCAGAACGGTAAAAGTCGTGAAGCAGGATGGAGTGAAGCTTGAAGGTGTCTTGGTGGATGCCAATGAAGAACGGATCATTCTTGAGAATTCCCGCAAGGAGAAGATCGAAGGAAAAAAGAAGAAAGAAGTTATTGTCGAGCGGCATGAGCTGCCATTCAGTAATATAAAGGAAACTAAAATAGTTATTTCATTTAAATAGGTAATATATGAATAGCCTTGAATTAGTAGAGTCGTTTTCGGAGTTCAAAGAGTTGAAAAGCATCGACAAGCAAACGATGCAGCACGTGCTGGAAGATGTTTTCCGTGCCATGTTGAAAAAGAAGTTCAATACGGACGAACACATTGACATTGTCGTGAACATTGATAAAGGAGACGTACAGATATTCTTGAACAAAGAGATTGTTGACGACGGAGAAGTAGAAGATCCGAATACGGAGATCGCTTACTCTGACGCGATCAAGATCGAACCGGATTTTGAGATCGGCGAGGAAGTAACGGAAGAATTCAAATTTGAGGATTTCGGTCGCAGAAATATCCTGTCGCTTCGTCAGAACCTGATCTCAAGGATCATGGAGCTGGAAAAAGACAACCTGTACAAGGTATATAAAGAGCGGATCGGGGAGATCATTACGGGAGAAGTTTACCAGGTATGGAAGAAAGAGATCCTGGTACTGGATGATGAAGGAAATGAATTGATCCTGCCGAAATCAGAGCAGATCCCGTCTGATTACTTCAAGAAAGGCGAAACGATCCGTGCAGTGGTATCGAAGGTGGACATGAGAAATTCCCAGCCGACCATTATCCTTTCAAGAACAGCTCCTGAGTTCCTGGAACGCCTGTTCGAGCTGGAAGTACCGGAAGTATTTGACGGATTGATCACGATCAAGAAAATTGTTCGTGAACCGGGAGAAAGAGCGAAAGTCGCAGTTGAGTCCTACGACGACCGGATCGACCCGGTAGGGGCATGCGTCGGGATGAAAGGATCCCGTATTCACGGTATTGTGCGTGAGCTGAGAAACGAAAATATTGACGTTATCAACTTTACGACCAATCCGCAGCTGTTCATTCAGCGCGCGTTGTCACCGGCTAAAATCTCTTCCATCGAAATTGAAGAGGAAGAAAAAAGAGCAAGGGTTTACCTTCGTCCTGACCAGGTTTCACTGGCAATCGGTAAAGGAGGATATAACATCAAGCTGGCAGGTCGTTTAACGGGGTATGAGCTGGATGTTTACCGGGAAGGTGAAGTGGATATCGATGATGTTGACCTGGATGAATTCGCAGATGAAATCGACGGATGGATCATTGATGAATTGAAAGCAATCGGTTGTGATTCAGCAAAATCAGTATTGGAGATCAGCGTTGCAGACCTGGTTCACCGTACGGATCTGGAAGAAGAAACAATTGAAGAAGTCTTTAAAATACTACGTGCAGAGTTCGAGTAATTGAAAACAAAACGTATATTTAGACAGTATTAATAAAAAATAGCAAAAGGGCGCACAATTTATATGGCGGGAAAACCAATAAGACTAGGGAAAGCAGCAGGTGAATTAAATGTAGGGATTCCTACATTGGTTGACTTTTTGGACTCCAAAGGGGTAAAAATAGACAATAATCCGAATTTCAAATTGGAAGAGGAGCACTATGCTCTTTTGAGACAGGAATTTGCTGCTGATCATGACTTAAAGGAGCAGACAAAACAAAACCCTGTTAAGAGAGAAAAGCGGGAAACAATTTCGCTCAAGGACACTCGTACAGCGGAAGATGATACCATTACAGAAACTCCCAGAACTGCTGAAGCTCCAAAGAATACTGAACCAGAAGAAAAGAAGGTGGAAGAAGAGCCGAAAGTAGCAGAGAAGAAGGAAGAGGAGCCTGCTTCGGAATCGAAAACCATCGGAGAGGGAGACGTAAAAGTGCAGGTGATCGGCAAGATCGACCTGGATGCGCTGAATACGAAGACCCGTCCGGACAAAAAGAAGAAAGACGAGCAGGTTGAATCCACGCCGGAAGCGGAGGAGAAAAAGCCGGAGCAGACAGAGGAAAAACAACCGGTTGAAGAGAAGAAAGAGGAACCGAAAACCGTAGAAGGAGAAAAAACTTCAGCGCCGGATATTGAAACGATCCGTGTCCAAAGCCAGACACTTTCAGGCCCTAAGGTATTGGGTAAGATCGAATTACCGGTTGAACGGCCAAAAACTCCCGGTAACGCAGCCTCCAATGCTGATCGTAAGAAACGTAAACGCATCAAGAAAATTGATGTTAACAAGCAAGCGCAGCAACAAGGAGGAGGACAAGGGCAGACCCAAAACAAGAATTTCAAAAAAGGAGCAGGACCTCGTGTAGAAAAACCTGAAATATCTGAACAGGACATCCAGAAAGAGATCAAGGAAACACTTGCCCGTTTATCCAGTAAAGGATCGAAATCCAAAGGAGCTAAAAACAGACGTGCGAAACGTGATATCTTTGCTCAGAGAAGGCACGAGGAAGAACTCGCTGCTGAATTGGAAAGCAAGATCCTTAAACTGACGGAGTTTGTAACGGTATCTGAGCTGGCGAACATGATGAATGTGCAACCGACGCAAGTAATTGCGGCGTGTATGTCATTGGGTATTTTCGCCTCGATCAACCAGCGCCTGGATGCGGAGACTATACAGATCGTTGCCGATGAATTCGGGTTTGAAGCTGAATTCGTGAGTGCGGAAGTACAGGATGCGATCCCTGTTGTTGAAGACAAAGAAGAAGAACTGATCCCTCGTCCGCCGATCATTACGGTAATGGGACACGTTGACCATGGTAAAACGTCATTGCTGGACAAAATCAGGAATGCGAATGTTACCGAAGGGGAAGCAGGAGGAATCACACAGCACATCGGAGCTTATTCGGTGGTAAAAGACGGCAAGAAGCTGACATTCCTGGATACACCGGGACACGAAGCCTTTACAGCGATGCGTGCCCGTGGAGCACAGGTGACGGACGTTGCAATCATTATCGTTGCGGCGGATGACGATGTGATGCCTCAGACAAAAGAAGCGATTTCTCACGCACAGGCGGCGGGTGTACCAATGGTATTCGCGATCAATAAGATTGATAAGCCGGGTGCGAACACAGACAGAATCAGGGAGCAGTTGTCCCAAATGAATATCCTGGTGGAAGACTGGGGAGGAAAATACCAGTCACAGGAAATTTCAGCGAAGCAAAATATCAATATCGACCTGCTGCTGGAAAAAGTATTGCTGGAAGCGGAATTATTGAACCTGAGAGCAAACCCGGACAAAAACGCGGTTGGAGTTGTGATCGAATCTTCACTGGACAAAGGTAAAGGATATGTCACCAACATGCTCGTAGAGGCGGGAACGCTGAGAGTGGGAGATGTAGTGCTGGTAGGCCGGAATTACGGAAAAGTACGTGCGATGCACGATGAAAAAGGAAATGCCATTAAAGAAGCAGGACCTTCAACGCCGGTTGCTGTCTTAGGAATCAACGGAGCGCCGAATGCAGGTGATAAATTCAACGTAATGGACGATGAGCGCGAAGCGAAAACGATCGCGTCCAAACGTGAGCAATTGTACCGTGAGCAAGGATTGCGTACCACCAAGCATATTACCCTGGACGAGATCGGACGCCGTCTGGCGATCGGGGATTTCAAGGAATTGAACATCATCGTGAAAGGAGACGTGGATGGTTCGGTAGAGGCATTGTCAGATTCCTTATTGAAACTTTCAACAGAAGAGATCCAGGTCAATATCGTTCACAAAGGAGTCGGTGCGATTTCCGAGGCAGACGTCAACCTGGCTTCTGCATCAGATGCGATTATCATCGGATTCCAGGTGAGACCGGTTGTTTCAGCCCGTAAGCTGGCTGAAAATGAGCAGATTGATATTCGATTGTATTCAGTTATTTACAAGGCAATTGAAGAGATCAAAGCCGCAATGGAAGGAATGTTGTCTCCTGACATTGAAGAGCAGGTAACCGGTTCTGCAGAAGTGCGGGAAACATTCAATATCTCAAAGGTTGGTACGATCGCAGGTTGTTATGTGCTTGATGGAATCATCAAGAGAACTTCCAAAATCCGCCTGATCCGTGATGGAATTGTTATCCATACAGGTACGCTTGGTTCGTTGAAACGATTCAAGGATGATGTGAAAGAAGTGAAGAACAACTACGAATGTGGATTGAACATTGATAAGTTCAATGACATCCAGGTGGGAGATATCATCGAAGCATTCCAGGAGGTAGAAGTAGCAAGAAAATTGTAATGTAAGAATAAAACATTATCTGATACGATGAATAAGAGTAGAAAGATAATCACATATGGAGTGTCGCTCATTGTCATTATGATAGGAGCGGCACTTTTCGTATCGTGTGACAGGTCGGGTGTAGATCCTAAATTTACAAAACTGATCGATGAGCGCTATGAGGCGATCAATGAAGAAATCCTTCGGAAATTCGATCGACTGAACGGTTGGTTTGGTGAGGAGGAGGTTCACCCGGATGCATTCCAGGTTGACCTGGTGCTTGCCAGGGACAAGGTAACGAAAAGAGAAATGATGAACCTCTACGAAGGTTACACGCACAATATCATTGAAAACGTATTTATTACTCCGGACAGTACTGTTGTCTATCAGTTGAAAATGTGCACCAGTAAAGACTGTGATCCGGGTAAAACAACCGGACTTTATCACCATTACCTGTCCAAAGGGAAAGTGGATTTCAACAAAGACAAACGGGTAAAAATCCTTGAAACGGAAAAAATAGGCGAATGGACCTATTACATTGTATCGACTGGTAGCAATTAATCGTTACTGCTGTCGGTTAACGGAAGCTCCAGGATAAAGCTGGTACCCACATGCTCTTCCGACTCGAAATAGATGATTCCTTTATGATTGAGAATGATCTGCTTGATCATTGCCAACCCGATTCCTGACCCGGTAGATTTGGTTGTAAAGTAAGGTGTGAATACCTTCTGCTGCTGTTCGTCAGACATCCCTATACCATTATCAGAAACCATAATAACGGCCTTATTGTCCTCTTTTTTCAGGGAAATCATCACAACGCCTTTTGCTTTTTCGGATGTGGCCTGGATCCCGTTTTTGATCAGGTTATTGAACACCCTGAGCAATTGTTCTTTGTCCCCGTTGATAGAACAGGATTCGGGTAAATTTGTAACGATTGCCGCTGATGCACTTTGTTTGAACAGCTCAGTGGCGTTTAAAATCACCTGTACCAGGTCGATCGTGTCAAACTGCGGTTTCGGCATTTTTGCGAAGCTGGAAAATTCATTCGCAATTTTGGTGAGCGCGTCAATCTGCTCGATCAGTGACTGGCTGACCTTATTGACCTTTTCCCGGGCGTTGTCATCAGAAGGATCAAAGGAACGCATCAAGTGCTGGACGGATAGCTTCATTGGCGTAAGCGGATTCTTGATCTCATGTGCGACCTGCTTTGCCATGTCCCTCCAGGCAGATTCACGTTCACTTTGTGCGAGCTGCCTTGCCGCGGTTTCCAGCTCTTCTATCTTCTGATTATAGCTGGCAACCAACGCGCCGATCTCGTCATCGTGGTTGTAAACGATCCGCTGGTTGTGTCCCAGGTGGAGCTTCGAGAATCGTTCCTGGAGCATCTGGAGCGGATTGGTGATCCAGTTGGCTACAAAGATGGCGGTTACAGCGGAGATCGCCAGCAGCAGCACAAAGATATTGATGACTGATACCAGGAATTGCTGAACCTGTTGCTCCGCTTCTTCCTGCTGCCCGAAATGCTGGAGGTTGATATAGCCGAGCAGCTTTCCGCTGTTGTTGTATAAGGGAGAATAAGCAGAATCGTAGTTCAGCAGCCCGATATTTTCCTGGTGCACAAAATCACTTTGCTTCAATTCTGACAGTTCCTTGCGTGCTATGGGATTGATCTGCTCGCTCAGTAAGCCGAAATTGAATACTTTTTGACGTGAAGTTCCGACCAGGTGCCCGTCCGGGTCATAGAGATTGATATCGGTATTGAAAACCTTTGAGAGGTTGACCAGCTGAAAATTGAGTGAAGAACCGTTTTCCTGTATGCTGAGAGCCGTCAGTTTCCCTATTTTTGATTTGAGCTCCAGTTCCACGGAATGCGTTTTTTCCTTTATGGCCATCGCCGTATATTGTTTGTACTGGTTCCGGACAAAGAATCCGCTGCTTAGCCCGGAAGCGATCAGTGCGATCAGCACGATCCCGATCAGCGCCACCTGGATCTTGGCGGATAAAGCCAGCGTTTTCCGTGTGTACGAATTGGAGTAGAAACGGATGTACACAGGCAGCAGGAGCAGGCCGAAGATACAGAACAGGTACGAAAAGGAGGTAGCGGCATCAACAATGGTTGGGTTGGAACCTGATAAGACGACAACATCCCTTCCGGATGTATGGTAGACCAGGTGATTGTATCCATTGTAGTCAAAGTTATTGTGACGGTCCTGCCCGGCTTTTTTAAAGGCACTGAGTGTGGTCGGGTAATTAAAATTCCCGTATTTGGATACCAGCTTGTTCCGATGGTACTTGGCGATGGAATAGTTTTCCAGGTGCTGTAAAACCGATGTCTGGGAAGTGATCAGCAGGCGTGGGAAACCGATTTCTTCCGGGATCTTTTTGGACTTTAAGGTAATGTACAAATACGCTTTTTCTCCGTTTCTTCCATATAATTCCTGGCGGATGATGTAGCTGTACTGGTCCGTATAGTCTTTGATGAAAAAAACGAAACGGTTTATTTCCGACTGTTCGGAATTGTACTCGATCAGCCGGTTGAGCTCTTCCATGTCATCGGAGGCATTTCCCTGCATCAGCAGTAATGATTCTTTATTCTCCTTGAACAGGTAGAACGCACATTCGTAACGCTCCCAGAAGCCGTTGAAATGCCGGCGCTCCATTCCTTCTTCAAAGTCACGCAGGTTGTATTGCTTACCGGAGCTGATCATGCGTTGAAGGAATTTATCTTCATGAAGGGATCGTTCCAGGCTGTTGTATTCGATTTCGGTATTGATATCGCGCTCAGTTACCAGCTGGCTTGCATATAGCTCACGCTCGCTTTTATCCTTTCTTTTATTGAATTCTCCGATCGTGGCGGCGCAAACGAAGGAATAAAGAGCAAGCAGCCCCATCCCGATAATGAGGTGTTTCTGCTGGAAGTTCTTATATTCCAGGATTATGATGAGCGTGATGAAAATGAACGGGAACAGTCCCGCATACGGCAACCGGTTGATGGCATAGGATTCCAGGAAGAAAAACAATATACCTGAAACAGCATTGATCAGCATTGCCTGCCGCAGGTTTAATTGTTGTTTTTTTATGAACTGAATGATCGATTTTCCTATAATGAAGTATATAAATCCCAGAATGGCGATGCTTATGATTGCGAGTGCTGAATAGATATTGAGCCTGAAAAGAATTTCGATCCGCATCGGGATACTGGAATTTTCCACTAATCCTTTGAAAAGATAGATGATCCCCATCCAGGTAGGGTAAAGTGAAATGATGAAGAGGATGGAAACGATCTTTGAATAGCTGTTCTTGAATCGTTTAAGGCGTGCATAGAAGAATTGGGACAATATCAGGATCAGGCAGATATTTACCATGTATTCAAAAAAGTTGGGAAATAGCGAACTTGTACCGTAAAGACTTGCCTGGAATAACGCAGTATCCTGCATGAAGGCGAACCATGAAAATTCCAGAGAAAGGTAACGGAGGATAAATACGGATAAAGGAAAGAGCCATACCCATCTTGATGAAGACCTTTGAATGAGCAGGGAAACCTGCCATAAGAACAGGACGATTGCTGCCAGGAGCAGCCCCATCAGGATCAGCGATTCTGTTTCACTTGCCGGTTGATAATCGTTTACATAAATGGAAAACAGGTATTGCTTGTCTTTTGAATAAACAGGAAACCCGGATGCCTCGTCCAGTGAAATATGGGACTGGAAATTTCCCCTGAACGGCTTTGCAAAATCATTCTTCAGATGTTTGTTCTGGTATGCGTATTCCCGTTTCACCAGGAAAGAGCCTGAAATGGTCAGGTCACCCTGTTCGATCGTCTTTACAAAATACCACCCGTTCTGCATCTTCGTGATCCCGGAAGTTGGAAAGTGAAGGTCGGCAAACTTCGATACCGGAAGCTTATTCGTACTCCAGAATATCAGTGTATCATTGCGGTATATGTGAATGTAAAAAGGAGAATTGTCAGCTATCTCCGGGGTTTTGTAGCCGTGTTCCAATTGCCTGGAAATGGTCTCAAGCCGTTGATCCAGCTGATCTTCCATCGAAGCAACATTTTTCTCGATACGGCTCAGCTCAGGATAATAGTTGGTAGAAAAAACGTACTGGTAATAACCGATGAATCCTGCCAGGCATAACAGGAAGACGATCCACAGTTTATTTGTTTGTTTTTTCTGCATATTTCTCTATTCTCGGAATTCTTGGTTTGTATACGGAAGAACGGTAAAAATGTTAGCTGATTTCATCCCGGCGTTCGAATGCCAGGCTTACGCTTTCATCGATATTCAATTGTGAGTTTTCTCCAAATACGAGTGCCCTGTTGTCATTGATATGCCCGGCCGGGAAATCAAAACAGATGGGAATGTTCCTGTACGTAAAATGTTGCAGGACGATCTCCTCTATGGTCATGCCGATCGTGGAGGCAGTTGTATCGTTAATGTCTGTCATTCCCCCGATGATGAGCCCTGAAATAGCATCCAGTATACCTGCTTTTTTCAATGAAAAAAACATCCTGTCGATCGCGTAAAGCTGTTCTCCCACTTCTTCGAGGAACAACAGCTTGCCGGTGTAATCGGGTTGAATGTCCGTTCCGATCAGGCTGTAAACGATACTTAAGTTTCCCCCGATGACTTGCCCGGTTGCTCTTCCTTTTTTATTGGCAGGATGAGCGGGAGCCTGGATGGAATAGGGCTTGCCTTCCAGGGCAGAAAGCAATGTTTCAAGCGATTCAGGCGTATTTTCTTTAAAATTCAGCGGCATGGTCGCATGGATGCTTTTTTGCTCAAATTTCTGGAGCTGCTGGTGAAATACGGTGATGTCGCTGAATCCTGCAATCCATTTGGGAAAACGCAGCTGGTTCGCCCACCGGATCCTGTCAACGATGCGGATCGCCCCATATCCCCCCCTTGCGCAGATAATCGCTTTCACATCCGGGTTGTCGATGGCTTCCTGAAAATCTTCCGCGCGCGCTTCATCCGTTCCGGAGAAGTAATTGTTTTTCCCAAGGCAATGTTTTCCTATCTCTACCTTATACCCGGCGTTTTCCAGGAACATTTTAGCGAAGCGGACAACGTCTTCTTCAATTGCTTTTGCAGGAGCTACGATCTGGATCAGGTCACCTGGCTGGATGTAAGGAATGGCATTGTTCATCGGATCATTTTGTTCAGTACTTCAAAGAAACGGAATTTTCATGAATTTCGTGCGCTGCGGGTCTATAACAATGGAACAAACGCATTCGGAATGTGCTCCAGCTTTGTTCTGAATGAATTGTGGACAATGGAAATAACATCAAACTGCACGTCCATGTGCACGTTCTTTAATCGGATGTAATGGTCCGCGGTATTGATGATCTGGCGTTGCTTTTTTCGGGTTACCGCTTTGTATGGTTCCCCTGTCTCGGCAGTTTCTCTTGTCTTCACCTCACAGATGATCAGCAGATCGTTTTTCACGGCGATGATGTCTACTTCTGCTTTTTTGAACCTGAAATTTCGTTCGAGGATGTGGTAGCCTTTTTCCTGCAGATGCCGGACAGCGAGTTCTTCTCCAAATTGCCCGAGTTCGATGTGGTTCATAAGATAGGTTTTTATGGTTTTAGCAGTAATTCCGGTCGATGGAGAAAAAAGCGAAGCCGCAAGGCTTCGCTTCTTAACCAACGATTGCAGCTAGGCTTGTTCCACAGGTTCTGGTGTACCTGTAGTGCCAAGAGCATCTTTAATTTTTCCTTCCAGCTCGTCCATCAGCTCAGGATTATCCTGGAGCAATGACTTTACGGCGTCTCTTCCTTGTCCGAGCTTGACTTCTCCGTAGGAGAACCAGGATCCGCTTTTCTTGATGATATTCAATTCCACGCCGAGATCAATTACTTCTCCGACTTTAGAGATCCCTTCGCCGTACATGATGTCGAATTCCGCTTTTTTGAACGGTGGAGCTACTTTATTCTTTACAATTTTTACTTTTACGCGGTTTCCTACCACATCTTCGCCGTCTTTGATCTGGCTTGTTCTGCGGATATCGACACGGACGGAAGCATAAAACTTCAACGCATTTCCTCCGGTGGTGGTTTCGGGATTCCCGAACATTACGCCGATCTTATCACGTAACTGGTTGATGAAGATACAACAGCATTTCGCCTTATTGATAGACCCTGTCAGCTTACGAAGTGCTTTTGACATCAGGCGGGCTTGTAACCCCATTTGAGAATCTCCCATTTCTCCTTCGATTTCCGCTTTTGGAGTAAGTGCCGCAACGGAGTCAACCACCAGCAGGTCGATCGCTCCTGAACGGATCAGGTTGTCCGCGATTTCCAGCGCCTGTTCACCATTGTCGGGCTGTGAGATCAACAGATTGTCGATGTCCACTCCTAGTTTTGCGGCATAAAACTGGTCGAAAGCATGTTCCGCATCTATGATCGCGGCGATTCCTCCCTGTTTTTGTACTTCTGCGATTGCGTGAATCGCCAGGGTCGTTTTCCCGGATGATTCCGGGCCGTATATTTCAACGATCCTTCCTTTCGGGAAACCGTTTACGCCAAGCGCTATATCAAGTGAGAGTGAACCCGTTGGAATTGCTTCCACCTTTTCAACAGCTTCATCGCCTAATTTCATTACCGTACCTTTTCCGTACGTTTTATCCAGCTTCTCCATTGTTAACTGAAGAGCTTTCAATTTTTCCATTTTTTCCTGGTTTACATCTTTTGCTGCCATAATCGTTGGTTTTTTATTGTTTTTAAATCGTAGTGCAAATATGCGGGGTTAAGAACGTAAGTTTTTTACGTTGTGGGATTATTTTCCAGAATCTTTAAAATTTCTTCTGTGTGGTTCTTGGTATTGGGCTTTTTAATGACCGCCGTAATTTTTTGCGCTTCATCAATAATGAATGTGGTCCGGTGGATTCCGTCATACGTTTTCCCCATGAATTTCTTTTCTCCCCAGACACCGTACTGATTCAGGATCACTTTGTCGGTATCGGCGATCAATGGAAATTTCAGCGCATATTTTTCGCTGAACTTGCTATGTGAGAGGACAGAATCGGCGCTGACGCCAATGACCGCGATCCCCTTTTTCAGCAGGATGGCTTCATTGTCCCTTAAATTACATGCCTGTGCGGTACATCCGGGCGTATTGTCTTTTGGGTAAAAGTATAGAACGACTTTTTTTCCTTTGAAGTCGGCCAGGCTGATCTTGTTTCCGTTTTGATCAAGCCCTGAGAACAAGGGGGCGTTATCGCCGGTTTTTAACTCTTTCATTGATTAAAAAATTGTAATTATTCCGATTAAATTATAATCAAATGTAGGATTAATTTTCAAATTGACAAAATTTTTATCAAAAAAATGATTATTTACTAATCTTTATCTGGTGTTGTTTTTTCTGTCTGCCTGAAAAATAAGCCTGCTTTCTAATTTACGGTTTTTTAATCAACAAGCGGTTTTTGTGGATTATTTTTCATTTTTTTCAACTTGCCAAACGGCCTGCCGGTCATTTTTGATTCTGCCCAGGTTTCAAAATCAAAATAGGAGGAGAAGCTCTGGTAATCTTTTGTATCCCGGAGCGAAATCAGCTTGCTGTACAGCTTTTCCCATGCTTCCTGTTTGTCGATCTCCCTGTAATTGCTGAAGTTGGAAATGAATTGCAGGATGAGTTGCTCAAAGGAATGGAGCCGGTTCCGGGTCTTCAGGAAACGATGTGTACTTTTTAAGGTATAGGGCAGCAGCTGGTTATTTTTTAATTCAAGATGAACCAGAAGGTTCAGAATGTGAGTGTAAGCGATGATGTCTTCGTTGCTGTCCATATTGGGGGTGTTCAGGATCCGGTTGATCCATTTCAGCGCTTCTGCATATTCTTCCAGCGCTATGTGGACTCCGGCAAACTGGAAGAAATAAAACAACTGTCTCTGCTGTGGAATTTTTGCTTCGTACAGCTTTAGCCCGTTCTCAATGTATGGGAGGGAATGGAGTGCTTGCTCGAACTCTCCCCTGGAGGTCAGGATGCTCAGCTCAATGCTGCTCGTATTGAGGAATAATTTTAACAGCAGGTCTTCTGAAAGCCCGATCCTGAGCAGGCCGGTGACTTCTTTGAGGTTTTTCAGCAGGGTATCTGCCTTTGCCGTGTTGCCCAGCTTTTCGTTGACGTAAATAGCGTTGGTAAGGGTGCCGATGTAATAATTTGGAAATTCTTCCAGCAAAAAAGTATTGTTTTCCAGGAGGATGATGTTGCTCTCCAGGTGCTTCCAGCTGTTTTCATAGTCATTTACGGCAAAATAATAAGCTGCTTCGATGTGGTTGAACAAATAAGTGTTGGAAACGGAAAGCTCACAATTGCGTGTGATCTCATTGATGTATGAATGGTGCTGCTTCAGCTGTTCCTGTTCCTGTCCTTTTTTATTCAGATCGATGAACAGGTAGCTTTTGGCGAACCATAGTTTTGATTGAAGGGTTACCTGCTCCAGCAGTTGATTGCTCTTTAGCTGCATTTCTTCCAGTTCTCCTTTGCTGATGGAGCTGTAATGGCGGGTTTCCAGTAATTGCCGTTGTTTGTCTTCTATTTCAGAGAGGATGGAGTACCGTTCATTTTTTTTCGCGAGTTTACAGGCGCTGTTCAACAGCCTGGAAGCATGCGGATACAGTGATTTTTTGTACAGGATATCGGCTCCGTGCATCATTTTATACAGCTGGGCATCGACAGAGTTTACAGTGTGAAAAGCATCCAGAGCGGAAAGGATCTGGTCATACAGGCGCCGTTTGGTAATGGAAAAATTGTTCAGAAAAGCTTCTTTTTTGAATTGTTTAAAAACTTCCTGCTCATTGTAGGTTTCTTTTTTTTCGAGAAAGTCGAACAACAATCCATAGTTGTTCTTATCAGTAGCCTTATGGCGGGAAATGTACAGCTTGAAATAGCGCTTTTCCGATCTGGAAAGTGATTTTATCAGCTCAAATAAGTGATCTTGTATGACTTTAGACATGTTAATTTTCTTGTAGTAATAAATCAGTTGTCCAAAGTTAAGACTGTTTTTTCTCAGATTTTTTTCGATCTCTTAAAGTGTAAGTTTTGTTGATTGAAACTTGAAGAAAGGAGATTTAAGAATGCGGCATTTTGAAAGCCCGGGAATAAGTTTCTGTTAAAGTTTGAACGGACCTGTCCGTGCGAGCTGCTCAAAGAATTGTTTTTCGGTCAGGTCAATGATGCGTGCGCCCGGAAAATAGAATTTCGCAATTTGACGGAAATCAAATCCAGAACGGGCCATTTTCATTGCTCCCTCCTGGCACAATCCTACTCCGTGGCCATATCCTCTCCCGGAAACAACCACTTCGCTGCCTTCCAGCCGGGTCGAGAAAAAAGTAGATCTCAGCCCGAATTTTTGCCGGATGTCTCTCAGCGGAATCCCCAAAGCGGGAGAAATATAAAATGCTTTCCGTTCTGTTTGTTCGAACGTGTATAATTTTTCAGCCCAGTTGCTGTCACGGATCGGGTAATTGAATTGCTTTACGAAATAATCTTCCCATTCGGTCTTTGGAATCCGTTTTTCCCATTTTGCCTGTTTGGTATAGATGCAGAATGTATCGACAAAGGTGGTGAGGTAGGGGATGGAGTTGTTCCACACGTAATCGGGCTCGCTTGTCTGCCCTCCGCAATTGGCATGGAAATAGGAGTCGATCAGCTGGTCTTTATCATCCAGCATGACGCTTCCCGAGGTGGATTGGACTGCTTCCCGGATCAGTGGGGTGAACCGGAGCATGCTGTGATAGGCCTGGCAGTGCACCCTGTCACACAATGAAAAGCCTTCTTTGTTGTGCTTGTTCACATATTTCAGCGCGTAAGTTCTGCTCATCAGTGCCTGGACTTTGTAGTATTCGATGTGCTGTCCTCCTCCTCCTTCCGATTCCACAACGCCTGAAAGGTAATGGTCGATATCCACCAGGTTGACAACTGTGATTGCGTTATTGGAAGCAAACAGCTCAATGTCGTCTTCGTATTTCCGGGATTTGATGCTTGAGCTGGTACGTGGGTCAAGGGTGATGGAAGAACCGATGTTGTTTTGATGCAGCACGATCTTTGAATAGACTCCCTTGTCAACAACTCCCAGTTTTAGGCGAAGCTTGCTGCCTTCCACAGATACATCAATGAATTCATTGGGTAGGATGGATCCAAAATGAGTGGTATCGCCATACACCGAATAACTCCCTGAATTGTAGGCGACCACGATGCGTTTGATGGTATAATCGCGAAACACACCGATGCGCATTTGCTGGGCAGCTACAAATGTGTTCAACAGGAGCACAGAAACGATGGCAAATAAATGTTTCACATTACAAAAATACATCCGTGAAACATTCAAACGGAGACTTCATGCATTAGTTTTCAACAGTGATTGTGCAATTTTCTTGCTGGCACCTCCTCCGCCAAGGATTTCCTTTAGTTTCCGGTAATCATCGAGCATCTGCCCGCGTTTGGTTCCTCCTTCTGTCAGTTTGTTCAATTCCTCCCGGATTGCCTTCGGATTGCATTCTTTTTGAATGAGTTCCCTGACCACTTCCCTGTCCATGATGAGGTTCACCAGCGAAATGTATTTGATCTTGATCAGCTGCCGAGCAATGAGATAGGAGAGGGGAGAGCCGATGTAACAGACCACCTCCGGAACTTCAAACAATGCTGTTTCCAGGGTGGCAGTGCCTGAAGTGACAATAGCGGCTTCGGAGTTGGAAAGCAGGTCGTAGGTCTGTGAATGGACAATGTGAACATTGGAGTAACCTTGCAGGAACGGAGCATAAAAAGAAGCGTCGAGGCTGGGAGCACCGGCAACTACTACCTGGTACTGCTCCAGTTGACTGACCGCTTCCAGCATGATCGGCAGCTTTTTTCTCACTTCTTGCTTCCTGCTTCCGGGAAGTACCGCGATGATGGGCTTTTCCGACAGGTTGTTGCGTTCAATAAAGCTGTTTCCCGTAGAGGCCGACCTGTAGCGTTGGATCGCATCCAGCAGCGGGTGGCCGACATACGTGACATCGAAATCGAATTTTTTGTAAAACTCCTTTTCAAACGGAAGGATGACATACATCTCATCTACTACCCGCTTGATGGTACGGACACGGTTTTGTTTCCACGCCCATACCTGGGGAGAAATATAATAGATCACTTTTATTCCCTGCTCGTGCGCCCACTCGGCTATCCGGAGGTTAAAGCCGGGGTAATCCACCAATATCAGCGCATCGGGCTTGTGCAGGAGAATGTCGTTTTTGCAGAACCTGAGGTTGCCTAAAATGGTACGCAGGTTCATCAGCACTTCCGCAAATCCCATAAACGCAAGGTCGCGGATGTGCTTTACACACACACCTCCAACCTTTGACATTTCATCACCGCCCCAGAAACGGAAGCTGCATTCTGCGTCTTCTTCCAGCATCGCCCGCATCAGGTTGCCTGCATGCAGGTCTCCTGAAGCCTCCCCGGCAATGATATAGTAGTTTTTGCTCATTAAAGAACGAATTTGAAGAAGATCATTGCCAATAGATCGATCACTGTTGCCATGATCAACCCCTGTCCGAATGCCCATTTGCCTTTACGCAGCGAAACAAAATGAAACCACGGGAGGTTTCCGAGTGCTGCCAGTGAGATGACTTTTGCCGTGAAGTCATAAAGAAACGTGAACCGGTGAAAGTTGATCGAATAGGATTGCCCGTTTTGCAGTGAGAAGATCCAGATGACAATGAAAATGCACCCGATGATTGTCAGCAATCCCACAATCAGTCCTTTTGTATGTTCTTTAGACCAGTTTCTTAGATTTATCATTTCCAGTTTTTTAATTCGTTAATCGCAGCATGCGCTGTCATGTCAAATTGAGTTGGGACAATGGTTGCATACCCTTTGCCGATGTAGTACAGGTCCGTATCTTTTTCCGCTTCAATTTCCCGGAATTTTCCTGTCAGCCAGTAATAGGAATGCCCGAACGGATCCTGCCGTTCTTCAAAGCGGTCGTCCCAGTAGGCGGCTGCCTGCTTGCAGAATTGAATGCCTTTTATTTCGTGGGCAGGTAATTTCGGGATATTTACATTCAGGCAGATGTGGTGGGGAAATTTATTTCTCAGGACCAGCTCCGTAACTTCTTCCGCGATCTTCTGCGCCCCGGAAAAATCTGCATCGGCATGAAAATCGCACAGGGAGAACCCGACAGACGGAATGTTTTCCATGGCTCCTTCCACTGCGGCGGACATCGTTCCGGAGTAGAGCACATTGGTCGAAAAATTCGCCCCGTGATTGATCCCAGATACCAGCAGATCCGGTTTTCTCTTCAATACTTCGTAAATCCCCATCTTGACGCAGTCTACGGGAGTTCCGGTCGTTGAATAAGCTTCAATATCCGTAAACACTTTGGAACGTGTCATACGCAGGGGGTGATTGACCGTGATGGCATGTCCCATTCCCGACTGGGGCTTATCCGGAGCAACGACTACCACTTCTCCGAATTTCAGCATGGACTGTACCAGTGATTCGATCCCTTTCGCGCCTATCCCGTCATCATTGGTTACTAATATCAAAGGTTTTCCCATCGACTTATAAATTCTGTTTCGTGCGAAAGTAACGAATATTGAGGAAAGAAATGGAACTTCGGTTTACTTTTCCTGCCTGGAATCCCTGATTTTTTTAACGGGTCGGCGTGCGGATTTACGCAGACCTTTCATAAATGAGTGATGACAGAATGAAAAATGCAGCAGGTAAACTGTCGTACTGCTGCATTATCTGATAAATTTCGTCGGGATAATGAATTATTTTTTCTCTGTCCACTTGACTTCTGAAACGATCTGGTCGATCTGGTTTTCAAAAGACAGGATTGATTCCGGGTATTTTACTCTTCTTTTCACCTCTTTTCGCTTTCCATCAATGACAATGGATGAGATATGGCTGGGAATATCTGTGATTCCCGGGTTGTCGTATACGTCATCAAGGGACATGTAGTTGATCTCTTTCGCAACTTTTACCAGCGAATTCAGCTGTTCTTTTGAAAAATGGCTGGTAAATGTGCCGATCATATCGGTATTTGCCTGCCCGGTGTATACTGCGTAACCCGACTGGTAGATCTCAACTTTGTAAACAGGGCACTTTCCAAAACAGAAGCTCCTGTCAAGGGACGCAAAAAGCGTATCGGATTTGCTGACCTTCGTGGTGTTGGAGGTTTGCTCTGTCACATCTGTCGCGTTTATGTCTTGCGCTGCCTTTTTGGAAGCACAGGAAACCTGGCCTAAAAGAAGGGCAAAAAAGAATGAGGAGAATACAAGCACTTTCATAATTGTCTGTTTTTATTGAACAACGGAACAGAAGCAAAAATTCAGCCAAAAATGCTTTTGGGAGAATTTTAAGACACCTTCATCGCTTCTAGGTAACGGGACAAGTTGGCGTTATCTTTTAAGTTTTCTGCTCCGATAAAAAGAACGTTGGTACACCCGTTGCGTTCCAGCCACAGTGAGAAATTGGATACACCTACCATCAACGTACCGTTGATATCGATGCGCTGGACAGGCTTCAATGTGTCATCAAAAACCTTCCGAATATCCAGTAATTCCTTTTCCACATCTGAATTCTGGTTGAAAATCACAAGTCCGTCTACAACCTTATCAAATCCGTCTTCAAGAGAAAGTTCTTCCACTTCCAATTGATTTCCAGCTGCCCAATCGGCAATTAATGCGCCAAATGGAGAACCCGGTTTAATAAATATCTTTCTTAATTTCATATCCTATCTTAGCAATGATCCGCCTGGAATCAGCCGGCAAATGTAATGAATAGATTTAATTTGAGTGACGATTTGAAAAATTAATAGCCTAAAATTTTCAAAAAGTCATTTGCTGTTTGTTCTTCACTGAAAATTTCCGTATGGATTTTTCCTTCTTCATCCCGCTGGATCAGTACGTGCCTCGGCTCGGGAATCAGGCAGTGTTTCAGGCCCCCGAATCCGCCGACTGTTTCCTGGTAAGCTCCTGTATTGAAGAAACCGATGTAAAGCGGGTCATTCCTGTCAAAACGGGGTAAATAGATGGCATTGGCGTGCTGTTCGGAGTTGTAATAATCGTCCGAGTCGCAGGTCAGGCCTCCCAGGAGGACACGTTCGTAATCTTCGTTCCAGCGGTTGATCGGCAGCATGATGAAGCGTTTGTTGATCGCCCAGGTATCGGGAAGGTTGGTCATGAAAGACGAGTCGATCATGTTCCATTTTTCCCGGTCGTTCTGCTGTTTCTGGTGCAATACCCGGAAGATGGCGCCGCCGCTTTCTCCTACTGTAAACGAACCGAATTCTGTGAAGATATTTGGTTCCGGAATATCATTGTCGGAGCACACACGTTTGATCTGCATCAGGATCTCACGGACCATGTAAGCATAATCATAATCGAATGCCAGAGATTGTTTGATCGGGAATCCCCCGCCGATGTTCAGAGAGTCCAGGGTAGGGCATACCTTTTTGAGGTCACAGTAAACCCGGAGACATTTTGTCAGCTCGTTCCAGTAATAAGCGTTGTCGTTGATTCCCGTATTGATAAAGAAATGCAGCATTTTAACGTTCACGCGTGGGTTTCCTTCCAGGATCGCTTTGTAGAACGGTACGATTTCACGGTAACGGATTCCCAGTCGGGAAGTATAGAACTCAAACTTCGGCTCTTCCTCCGAAGCGATCCGGATACCGATGTGAATGTCTTTGTCCGTCCGGGCCAGCAGGTCCTGAACTTCCTGTGTATTGTCAACGATCGGGATGACACGCAGGTTGTCTTCTTCGATCAGCTCGGCAATGTTTTCAATATACCGCTGAGGTTTGAACCCGTTGCAAATAACGAATTGCCCGTCTTTCAGCTTTCCCTTTTCATAGAGGTTCTTTACGATCGCAACGTCAAAAGCGGAAGAAGTTTCAATGTGAACATCGTTTTTCATCACTTCATCCATTACGAAAGAAAAATGAGAACTTTTCGTACAGTAGGAGTAATGATAGGCTCCCTGGTAACCGATGTTGTTCATTGTCTCTCTGAACCAGCCTTTCGCTCGCTGGATGTTATGGGAGATCTGGGGAAGGTAGTTGAATTTCAGAGGCGTTCCGTATTTCTCTACCAATCTCATCAGGTCAATTCCGTGGAACATCAAACGGTCGTCCACCAGGTTGAATTCATCCTGTGGGAAGTCAAATGTCTGGTCGATCAGGTCTATGTATTTTGTCCTCATTTCTTATTTTGTCAAAAACAAATGTACGTTCATTTTTAGTATGTGGGGATATCTGTTCCCAAATATCATACCACAATACTGTCTATTTTTTCTGCCGGGCGCCCGATCACAGCTTTTCCATTGGCGATTACAACAGGACGCTGCATGATTTTAGGCTCTTTGATGATCTGTTCCGTCACCCAGTCTTTCGTCAGTGTTTCCGGAACAGCGATTCCCAGCTTCTTTGCATCCGGTTTCCGGATCAGTTCGTCTAGGCTGTCTTCCAGCAGGTCAACGATCTGCCGGGCGGCTTCCCGGGTAAGCGGCTGATCCATGTACAGGACCACTTCGATGTCTTCTTCCCTGAAACCTTTCTCTTTCAGGTAATTCAACGCCTGGTTGCTTTTGGTACAGCGCTTGTTGTGGTAAATCTGAATGTTTGCCATGTTTTAATTGCCGAATTCCATTAAATATGATTTCAGGAACGGGAACAGGTCGCCGTTCAGTACTTTGTCAGGATCATTCACCATGTAATCCGTCCGGTGGTCCTTCACACGCCGGTCATCCAGCACGTAGCTACGGATCTGTGATCCCCACTCAATTTTCTTCTTTCCTGCCTCGATCTCCTGCCGTGATTCCATTCGTTTCCGAAGCTCCAGCTCATATAGCTGGGAACGGAGGAGCTGCATTGCTTTTTCCCTGTTTCCCAGCTGGGAACGTGTTTCGGTATTCTCAATGATGATACCTGTAGGAGCATGGCGCAGACGGACCCCTGTTTCCACCTTGTTGACATTCTGTCCGCCGGCACCTCCCGAACGGAACGTATCCCAGCTGATATCGGCAGGGTTAATGTCAATGTGGATCGTATCGTCAACGGATGGGTAAACATACACCGAAGCAAAAGAAGTCATCCGTTTTCCCTGTGCGTTGTACGGGCTTACGCGTACCAGCCGGTGGATCCCGTTTTCGCCTTTGAGATAACCAAACGCGTGATCTCCTTCGATCTCTATCGTAACGGTCTTGATTCCTGCAACATCGCCTTCCTGGTAGTTCAGTTCCTGTGTTTTGTAACCGTTTTTATCTGCCCACATCTTATACATGCGGTACAGCATATCTGCCCAATCCTGTGCTTCCGTTCCTCCGGCTCCGGCAGTGATCTGTAAAACGGCATTCAGTGAATCTTCTTCACCGGAAAGCATGTTTTTCAACTCCAGGTCTTCTACAGCGCTGACCAGCTCTGCAGCCAGGTTGTCCACTTCTTCTTCGGTAGCCATTTCTTCTTTGACGAATTCAATGGTTACCTCCAGGTCGCCGAGCTTGGTGATCAGGTCGTCGTAGGAACTGACCCAATGCTTCAATCCGCGGATGTGCTTCATTTTAGCTTCCGCAGCCTTTGCGTCATTCCAGAATTCAGGATCCTGGGCTTTTAGCTCTTCTTCCTTTAATTCCAGTCGCTTTGCCGGAATATTCAAATAACCTTCTATTGCGTGTACCCTTTCCGAAAGGGCTTTTAGCTGTTCTTGATTTACCATTTCGCCGCAAAATTAGTGAAAAGGAGAAAATGTTACATCCTTTGGGGGTAAATTCCTTTCAATTCACCTGATAAATGCCGGTGCCGAAGTATGAAACGCGCCATCCTGTTGTTAAAGCAGGTTATCTATTGAAGCCGTATTTTATTCTTTTACGAAACGCTCATAGCTGTCATTGATCCTGATCAGGTAAATACCTTGCTCAAACCCGGAGACGTCAATGGTATCCTGCTTTGAAAAAGACCTGTTTTCATATACTAAGACTCCCTGGGATGAATAAACGGCCAGGTGTGTGTTTGTTGCCTGCATGCGGATGTTCAGCTGATCTTTTGCCGGGTTGGGAAAAACCCTTATTTTCTGATGCTTGGAATAATCAATGCGGACCATTCTGATATCTGTTGTTTCTTTCAGCTCGCCGTCTTTCCCGATGCTCATGACACGGTAGTAGTTCTCGCCAATATGGGGAGCATAGTCAATAAACCGGTAATCTGCCTGGTGCTCCTGAGTGGTCAGCTGCTCTTCGATAACGGTCCATGCTTTGTCTTGTTCGGTGAACCTTTCGAGGATGAATTGATCTCCGACCGAAGAGGAATTTACATCCAGGTTCAGCAAAACATAGTTTTCATCGTTGGAGTGTGCTTCAAAGGATTGAAACCGGGATCCGAGAGGAACGACGCAGGAAGGATTTGTAAACAGGTGAAATCCATCCAGGCTGGCATATCCGAAATTTGTCGCGTTCTGGTAGCTGCACCTTAAGACCATGGTGGTGTTGTCTGCGACAAATGTAAGCGAATACAGCTCCCAGTTACATGCTGTCATTGGGATGTTCAGCGTTATGCAGGTGCCTCCGACACATACAACCGGTTCAACGGGACCGCTATTGAACAGGGTGGTGCCTGTGCCGAAACATGCACCGTAAAAGCACAGGTAATAAGTTTCGCCGACTGTCAGACCTGTTATGGAGGTTTGCGCGCACTCACTGCTTGAAAGAGAGGCCAGCCCGAGCCGGGGATCGCCGTCCGGTGAGCTGCAGGATGTAACCTGGCTTCCGGCGACATAAGAAGCGAATCCGTTATCGGTCAGGTCGGGGCTTCCGGCACATACTGTCCAACCGGCAATATTGGAGGGATTGATCATGTTGTTTCCTGTCGAAACACAATCCAGGCTTCCGTTTACGACGCTCTGGGAATAGGCTGCATGAAACAGGACAAGGTCTAGTACAAGGTATAAAATTGTTTTCATAAAGGGTAAGTAGCTTCAATTGTTTAACTCAAATATAATTAATTTTTTTATTTCACGCTCAATTGAGAGGCTTTTATTTTACAAGGTTTCCGGGCTGGCAGTGTATAAAAACGGATGTAATGTTTTTGTTCGATGTTGCTGATTATTATTGATTTAACAGGTTGTCTTGTTTTTGTCCTGTGCCATTTCTGCTGAAATAAGCATAAAAAAACAACCTTTGAGCAGGTATTAATTAAGTTAAAGTTAAAAAAATGAAAACAGTAATTTTACTCTCCTTATTTATCCAGTTCATTGCCGCTGCGGTTTTTGCAGCACCCGGTGATACCACCCGTATTCAGGTACACAACGCGGTGGATATGGTCTGGTATGAAAATTATGATCAGCCGGTTTCTTTTCCGAATACGAACACAACGTACTCAAAAATCCTGATGCATTATACGATGGGATGTGCTTCGACAGGATGCAGTGACTGGGATTATACGACAAAAATTGAATTGCGTAACCCGCTGGGATACATGGACTCTACGATCGCGAGTGTGGATACCGTTTCTACCAGCCCGTTGGAGATCGATACGATATGGAATGTATTTGAAGTAAAAGAATCCTTTGAGCTGGCACGTGTGATCACTCCTTACGGAGGATACATGCGGGTTGGTTCAAACGGTTATAATTCCAACTGGAAACACGTTCATACATTTGATGTGACCGATTATGCGCCTTTGCTGAAAGGAGATAAAGAGATCCGTGCGTTTTACGGAGGATGGTCGAGCGGTTTCAGCGTAACGATCGAATTTGAATTCATCGAAGGAACTCCTCCCCGTGAAGTTCTTGAAGTAAGGAATTTATGGCAGACGGGAGGTGACGGATGGACGTACCAGAGCCAAAGCGCTTTCGAGCAGAACTACCTTCACCAGTTGTCCGTAGATTTCCCGGCAGATATGCAGGAGGCTAAGCTGAGATTCATTCCTTCCGGGCATGGATTTGACAATAATACGGGCTGTGCTGAATTTTGTGAGCGGAATTATTACCTCAAGCTGGACGGAACCCAGATCGGCTCAAACCTGATGTGGGACAGTGAGTGTGGTTCAAACCCGATCTATCCGCAAGGTGGAACCTGGCTGTATGACCGTGCCAACTGGTGCCCTGGTTTACGGGTTCATCATTTCGACCACGAACTGACCGGCCTGGTGGAAGCGGGTACTACCCGTAATATGGACATTGATATCCAGACGATTTCCTGGAGCGGTACACAGGCTCCTGTGTATATTCTGGAGACACAGTTGTTCATTTATGGTGAAAAGTCATCCCAGAACGATGCTGCCATTGAGGATATCATTTCTCCTTCCCTGAAAGACGATTACAAGCGGTTCAACCCGGTTTGCAATCATGCGACAGTAAAGATCAGAAATTACGGATCAGAGAACCTGACATCGGCGACAATCAGGTATGCAGTTAATAATAACCATTGGAGAACATACGAATGGCAGGGAAATTTAGCGTTCGATGAAACTGAGATCGTAACCCTTCCGCTGACCGAGGCATGGGAATGGGGAGGATTAGGATCCGTTTCGGAATTTACCGCTGAGATTGAGCATCCGAACGGACAGCAGGACGGGAATTCGCTGAACAACAGCATGTCTTCTCATTTTACAACGTCACCGATGCTTCCAAACCCGATAGAGTTCCAGTTCAAAACAAACAGCCAGCCGGCACAGACAACCTGGAAGCTGTTTGATTCTGAAGGGAATATCATTGACCAGAATGGAACAATGGCAGCAAACGTAATTTACCGGGATACTTTTGACCTGGAACCGGGATGCTATTTGCTGAAGATCGATGACAGCGCGGAAAATGGATTGTCGTGGTGGGCAAACAATGAAGGATCCGGTTTTGCCCGGCTGGTGATTCCCGGTGGCGGAAATACGGCACATGTTTTTCAGCCTGATTTCGGTACATCAATCGAGTACTATTTTACCGTAGGTTATACGTTGGGGATCAATAATGACTTCAAGCAGCTTGAGCGACAAGTAACGGTGTTCCCGAATCCGGCTGACGGTGAGTTTACTCTGTTGATAGACGGATTTGAAAATGAAGAGCTGACCATTGAGATTACAAACATATTGGGGCAGGTGATTGGCCAGGAGACGACCAAAATCACGGGTAGCAGCTCCGTTGAAAAGAAATACGACCTGAGCGGTCAAAGTACCGGATATTATTTTGTAAAGATCACTTCGGAGGATACAACAATTACAAAGAAGATTTCTAAACGCTGATTTAGTAGTAGTGAGCAACAAAGAGGCCGTTTCGCAAGAGGCGGTCTTTTTGTTTATGGCGGTCCTATTTGAAAAAGAAAACCCGGTGAAATCAATTCACCGGGTTTTCTTTTATTGGTTCGTACACCAGATTTTTAGTTGCGTACAATTTTCTGTACCGATGATCCGTCTGCAGTGGAAATGAGAACGTGATACGTACCGGATGCTAATTCTTTCAGATCAATTGTTGTGGCCATACCGGCTTTTGCCTTAGTCGTTGAAATGGAACGTCCTGTCAGGTCCAGTACCTGAACAGTTGATTCAGCCGGGATGGAAGAGATTGTAATGACCCCGTTTGTCGGGTTCGGAGAGATAAGGATGTTCTGTAACTGAACAGATCCTGTACCCAATTCTTCTTCTTCAATTACAGTGATGCTGTAATCTTCCGTTTCACCGTAGACTTGTTCTTCATCACATGCTAAATCACCTGTAGCGCCTTCACCAACCACAGCAGCAACACGTACACGCATCAAGTGTGTTCCCAGTGGAGCTGATTCCGGAATTGAAAGCGTTCCGCTTACCACACTTCCGGATCCTGTTCCGATCAATGAAAATTCGGAAGCTTCAAAAATACCGTTGTCATTGTAATCGATCCACACAGAAACAGATTCACTTGTATATCCGCTTCCTACTGTCACATCAATTGCTACAGACGATCCTGCTGAAAAGTCAGGTATTGTGAGAGATGTATAATCCGTATATCCGTCAACTCCACAAGTTGAAGAATTGGTAAATCCCAGGTCAGGGAATGCTACATTGGTAATGACATCATCGTCCATACAATCAAGCACGGGGATGCATAAACATTCAAACGGTGTTTTAAGTGTTACGGAAACAACGTTGGATGTTACCGACTCTCCATTTTCAGAACATGTCAGAACTACCCGGTATTCACTGTTTTCGGTTACTGAAACAGTAAAATTATCGGATTCCGTCGGAGCCAGTATATCATTCCAGTTCGTTCCGTCTACCGATGCCTGTAGCTGGTAGGTCAATCCGGCTGCATCCGGCAGATAATCCATTGATAGCTGAATGGACTCACCATCGCAGACAGATGTGGAAGATGCGGTTAATTCAATGGCTGTTGGCAAAGTGCTGCATGCAGGCGCCGCTATTACGTTTATTGTGTAATCCTCAAATTCACCATAGTCTTCAGGCTCATTGTAGCAACCCAGGTCTGCAGTTACTGGTCCTGCATATACCATGAACCGGATCGGGTAAACACCTGCCGGTGTATTGGCCGGAATAGTTATGCTGGATGTGATTGTACTCCCTGAACCTTCGCCAATATAGATGAATTCATCTTCGCCGAACTGTTCGTCGCCATTGTAATCCACCCATGCACCGACACTTTCGGTCGTCCATCCGTCTCCTACGGTTACCGATACAGGCGTTGCAACACCTGCCGTAACATCAGCGATCATGGCCTGGTAATCTCCATATCCATTCGGAGAACAGGTTGTTGTATTATCGATCGTTGAATAGGTAACATTCAGAATCGCATCATTGTCGGAACAGTCGATCGCGACTGCGCACAAAGCTTTTGCCGGATTGTTTGTACGGATCAGGTGAGGTTTCAGCGTGCCCATCTTTGATGTTGCATGTTTCGGAGCCTCGACAGATTTTTGCTGGGCAAACAAACTTGTTGCGCTGAAAGCGGCTAACATGGTGATTCCCTTGATGTAATTAATCGTATTCATATTTTTATAAGATTTTTAGTTCTCCAAATATAGTACAATTACCCGAGAACCGCCCGTACTGTGGATGTTTGTGCGAATAATTGAAACGAAAAAAGGGAGCGTGAAGATGCTCCCTTTACTATGAGGTCCATTAGTACCGTGTGCAGTTATTCTGCTGTTTTTTCCAGTTCGTTGATCGGTTTTCTGAACACGATCTTTCCGTCAAAAAGATCCATCACGACATTGTGTGATTTGTCGATCGTTCCTCCCAGCAGTGCCTTTGATAATTCGTTGAGCACTGAGCGCTGAATCACCCGTTTTACCGGTCTTGCACCGAAGAATGGGTCATAGCCGGTATCGGCGATCCAGTCGAATGCTTCCGGTGAAACAACCAGGCTGATCCCCTGTTCGTGTAGCAGCTCTTTTAAGGAGTCCAGCTGGATTCTTACGATCTGGCGTACGTTTCCTTTTGAGAGCGGGTTGAACATAATGGTCTCATCGATCCGGTTCAGGAATTCGGGACGGATGGTTGCTTTTAACAATTCCATCACTTCTGTTTTCGCCTGTTCTGCTGCTCTCGGGTATTCCAGCTCGGAAACACCGTCGAATTTTTCATGGATGATATTCGATCCAAGGTTGGAAGTCATAATGATGATGGTGTTTTTGAAGTTTACCAGGCGACCTTTGTTGTCCGTCAGACGTCCGTCGTCAAGAACCTGCAGCAGGATATTGAACACGTCCGGATGTGCTTTTTCGATCTCGTCCAGCAAGACGATCGAATATGGTCTTCTGCGCACGGCTTCTGTCAGCTGCCCTCCTTCATCGTAACCGACATATCCCGGAGGAGCTCCCACCAGCCTGGAAACAGCATGCTTTTCCTGGTATTCGCTCATATCGATGCGTGTCATTGCGTTCTCATCGTTGAACAGGTATTCAGCCAGCGCTTTTGCCAGCTCTGTCTTACCGACACCTGTTGTGCCGAGAAAAATAAACGAACCGATCGGTCTTCGTTTGTCCTGTAACCCTGCTCTTGATCTGCGTACGGCATCTGATAATGCTTCGATGGCCTGTTCCTGTCCTACCACCCGCTTGCCCAGCTCATCTTCCAGCCGGAGCAATTTGGCAACTTCACTTTCCAGCATCTTGGAAACAGGGATGCCTGTCCACTTAGCAACCACTTCAGCGATCTCATCCGAGTCAACTTCTTCCTTGATCAGGTTCGACTTGGATTGCAGCTCTGCCAGCTTCGCTTTGCTTTCTTCCAGTTTTGCTTCGGCCTCTTTGATTTTCCCGTAGCGCAGTTCCGCCACTTTCCCATAGTCACCCGCACGTTCTGCCTGCTGCGCCTGCAGCTCGAAGTTGTCGATGTCCTCTTTTGACCGTTGTACGGCATCGATCACATCCCGTTCTGCCTGCCATTTTGCCTTGAAAGCGTCCCGTTGTGAATTCAGCTCTGCCAGGTCTTTTTCGATGCTTTCAATTTTTGCCGTATCTTTTTCCCGTTTGATGGCTTCACGTTCAATTTCCAGCTGCATGATCTTCCGTTCGATCTCATCCAGCTCTTCGGGCTTTGAATTGATCTCCATGCGCAGCTTCGAAGCCGCCTCATCGATCAGGTCAATGGCCTTATCCGGCAAGTGCCGGTCTGTGATATAGCGTTGGGATAATTCAACCGCGGCAACGATTGCAGAGTCCTTGATCAGCACTTTGTGGTGATTTTCGTATTTTTCCTTGATTCCACGCAGGATCGAAATGGCATCTTCTGTGCTGGGCTCGTCTACCAATACCGTCTGGAAACGGCGCACGAGTGCTTTGTCTTTTTCAAAATATTTCTGGTATTCATTCAGCGTTGTTGCTCCTACGGCTCTCAGCTCACCACGGGCAAGTGCAGGTTTCAGGATGTTCGCAGCGTCCATCGCGCCTTCACCTCCTCCGGCTCCTACAAGGGTGTGGATCTCATCGATAAACAGGATGATCTCTCCGTCTGAAGCGATGACTTCCTTCACAACGGCTTTCAGCCGTTCCTCGAATTCTCCTTTGTATTTCGCGCCTGCGATCAGTGCCCCCATATCCAGTGAGTATACCACTTTGCTTTTCAGGTTTTCGGGAACGTCTCCGTCAACGATACGGTGTGCGATCCCTTCCGCGATGGCTGTTTTACCAACTCCCGGCTCACCGATCAGGATCGGGTTGTTCTTTGTCCTCCGTGTGAGGATCTGCAATACGCGGCGGATTTCTTCGTCACGCCCGATGACAGGGTCCAGTTTTCCCTGTTTTGCCAGTTCGTTGAGGTTCTTGGCATATTTCTCCAGCGATTTATAGGTTCCGTCCTGTGAGTGAGAAGTAACTTTTTCTCCGTTTCTTAAATCCATAATGGTTTCTTTCAGATTTTTCTTTGTGATTTTATTGTCTTTCAATAGCTGTGCGACGTTATCGCTTCCATCCAGCATGGCGTAGAGCAGCAATTCGATGGAGAGGTATTCGTCACCGAAATTTTTCATCTCGTTAAACGCGTTGTTCAGTGTTTTCTGCGCATTGGATGACAGGTAGAGTTGTCCGCCGCTGACCTTTGCATATGAGTCCAGGATCTTATCCAATGTTTGTTCAACGATGGCGGTATTTACGTTCAGTTTTGAGAACAGGTAAGGTACAACATCCTTGTCTGCAGTCAAAATTCCTTTCAACAGGTGAGCATTTTCAATGGCCTGGTGACCTTTGGCGGTAGCCAGCTGCTCAGCCTGCTGAATTGCTTCCTGTGATTTAATTGTGAATTTCTGGATGTCCATAATTTTAATTTTCTTATTGTTCGTCAAATTTCAAACCATGAGAAAAAAAAGCCGGAAACCGGAAAAAATGTCTTGTTTAAGTAAGGCTTTTTATGGATTTTAGTGACTTTTTGACATATGACAGGTGCGTTAGACTTGTTTAAAACGACAAAAAATTGATTTTGAATAAATGATCCGGAAGGGTATATTTACCTGTAAATTACTTGTAATCACCTTAACTTGTTAAGTGATATGTATGATTTTTAAGTTCAGATTGGGCAGGTTGATTTCCTGCCCGGTTTTTTTATTGAGCAGTTGCTGCCCCAGGGGGGATTGCGCCGAAATACAAAAGACGGGACGATCCTTAAACACAATTTTTCCCAACCCAGGTCCGAGAAAATACCAGCCGTTTTCCAGCTGAATGAGCGATCCGATTGCAGCCGCACCTGTGTTCTCGTTCTCTGTCAGGCCTAATTGCCTGATCCAACGTGCCTGCTTTTGGTAATCCTGGATCTGGCTTCCCAGCTTTTCCATTTCCAGCTGGGCCATTGCACGGGAGGTTTCGTGCTTATCCCCGGCCGTGCTTTTGGAATCGGAGGAAATATCGGTGCGAAGCTGCTCTATTTCTGCCTGGAGAACCTGGATTTTACCCGAAAGGTGGTCTTCGAGGTGCTGGATGAATTCCTTTCTGGAGATCATGACTGCTGAATGGTGTTTTATCTGTTTACTTTAAGCTGCTGATCTTCTTGATCAGATCTTCCAGGTAATCGATCTGTACTTCCTGGATCTCCAGCAATTTGCTGTTTTGCTGAATGAGCAGGTGGTCGATCTTTTCATTGAGCAGCTGTATTTCCAGCTCTGCCTTTAAATTGACCTTATAATCCTGCTCTGCACGCTGCCGGTCTTTTTTTTCCTGCCTGTTCTGGCTCATCATGATGATCGGTGCCTGTATCGCTGCGACACATGACAGGATCAGGTTGAGCAGGATAAACGGGTAGGGGTCGAACGGCTGACTGACCAGTATCCACACATTGATTGCCATCCAGGTAGCCAGGAAGAGAAAAAAGAAGATAATGAAGGTCCAGCTTCCTCCGAACTCAGCTATTTTATCGGACAGGCGGTCACCGAGCGTCAGCTTTGAGGCGATCTCAGGTTCGATGTTCTCGCTTAAGATCGAATTGCTGTTGATTGCCTTCAATACATCCATGTCAATGGACGCCAGTTCTCCTTTTTCCTGCTCCACAAGCGTTGTGAGATACAGCCTCCTGTACTTGTTCAGCTCGTTAATGGAAATGATACTGTCATCATTAAAATCCGGGTGTTCGGTTTTGATCAGCTCCGCGATGCTTCTTCTTATATCCCTTCCCTTTACGGATTCGGCAATGGGAATTTCACTATTGGAAATATGGCTTTTCGGCATGATGCGCATTGATTAGTTCAGGTAAATTCGGATAAACCCGTTCCCTTTTTCAATAAATGTGATCTGCTTTGTATTCCACCGGTGCTTGTTTTCCCCTTTTGAAAAGACAATGAATTCATCTTCTTCTTCAATTCCTTCCAGCCAGGTTGCGGTGTACGTTTTTTCGACGCCCCGGGTGATCATTACGATCTCTTTACATTTGCATTCATTCAGAATACCGGTGATCTTTTTGGCATCCTGTGAAAAACCGGTTGAAAAAACCAGTACGAATAAGGGAAACACGAGTAAGCGGCATATTTTCATAAAACAAGTATTTAAAATCCGAATTTACACATATTCACGATTGTAATGAAAAGAAAAATGATTAATTTCAGCTTATGAACGAGCAGCGGCAGGTTTTTTCACTCAGGCAAGTCGTGTCTTCCATCCGGAAAACAATCGAAGAACGCTATCAAAGTCATTACTGGGTAAAGGCAGAGATGCATAAATTGAACCTGTATCCCAGCGGGCATGCGTTTCCCGAGCTGGTACAGAAAGAGGACGGGAAGATCGTGGCCCAGGTCAACGGTGCTATCTGGAACCATAACCTTCAGCGGATCAACCGGCAGTTTATGACAGTCCTGAAAGAACCGATGAAGGAAGGTACGACCTTATTGCTACAGGTAAAGGTCTCTTTTTCGGAGATATACGGCATCAGCCTGCAGATCCTCGATATTGATCCCAGCTATACATTGGGAGAGCTGCAGCGTGAACGCCAGGAAACACTGCTGCGCCTGCAGAAAGAGGGACTGATCAACAAGAACCAGCAGCTGGAATTTCCGTTACTTCCTCAGCGGATCGCTGTTATTTCTGCCGATACGAGCAAGGGGCTGTCGGATTTTATGAAGGTGCTGAACCAGAATCAGTTCGGGTACGCTTTTTTTACCCACCTGTTCTTTGCCTATTTACAGGGAGACGCAGCGATTGATTCCATCCGGAAGCAGTTGAACGCGATCGAACGGGTCCGGCATCATTTTGATATCGTCGTTATTGTCCGTGGTGGCGGGGGAGAAGTGGGATTGTCGTGTTACAATAATTACGGGCTGTGCAAAGCGATCGCTGAATGCTCCCTTCCCGTTCTGACCGGGATCGGCCACTCAACGAACCTGACGGTAGCGGAAATGGTGGCTTACAGGAACGCCATTACGCCGACCGAGCTCGGGGAATATTTGCTGCAGGTAGTTCATGAATTCAGTGTTCCGGTTGAGCGGGCGGCTGAGCAGATCAGGCGGTCTTCACGGACGATCCTGGAGCGTACCGATACGGCTTTTTCCCAGACGGTCAAACAGCTGAAGGGAAACGTTCAGAACAGCTTACTGACCCATCACAATAAATGGCAGGTGTTGAGCAGGAAGCTGAATTCCAGGAGTGAATTATCCATCCAGCGGCAGCACGAACGGCTGGGATTCCTGCAAAAGAATTTGGCGGCTTTTGCAAAGCGTTTTCATACTGAAAAGGCGCTTTATCTCCATGATGCCGAGCTGTTTCTGAAGCAGAATTCATTGAGGATCGTCCAGAAGAAGAACGAGGAAATCAGTCAGGTGGAGCGGCAGATCCAGCTGCTTGACCCTAAAAATGTGTTGAAACGTGGATACAGCATTGTGCGGATCGGTGGAAAAACAGTTAACGGCTCCGTTGCTCCCGGAAAAGGGGAACACCTGGAGATCACTACCTACGATTACCGGATTTCGGCAACGGTGGATGAGGTGAAAACCACGAATAACGATTAACTTTAGAACAAATTTTACAATGAGTAAGGAATTAAACTATACAGCAGCTTTTGATGAGCTGCAGCAAATTGTCTCCGACCTGGAGGACGGGGAGATATCGGTGGATGAATTATCGCTGAAAATAAAGCGGGCTTCCGAGCTGATCAAGATCTGCAAAAAGAAGCTGGTGACCACCGAGGAGGATGTAAACCAGATACTGAAAGAACTGGAGGGGTGATCATTCAATGATCTTCAGGATCACATTTCCTGTTTTTTGCCCGGTTTCAACATATTTGTAGGCGTCAACGATCTCTTCCAGGCGGTACGTCCTGTCGATGACCGGTCTGAAATCCCCGTTTTGTGCCCGTTCTCTTAAAAAGCCGATTATTTCTTTGTTCATGACCGGGATGGGAAAAATGACCCGTTTCCCGCCGGATAAAGGCGTGAAAAGCGCCAGATAGATGTTTTCCCCGTTTTTTCCCAGCTCCGTTGAAACATAGATTCCTTTTTTCGTCATCAATGGCTTACACTGTCCGAATGAGCTCTTTCCTACGGCGTCGAACACGAACTCAAATTTTTGCCGGGTCCTGGTGAAATCTTCTGTCTGGTAATCAATGACAATATCTGCTCCCAATGACTTTACCAGCTCAACGTTTTTCGTGTTGCAGACTGCCGTAACGTGCACACCTGAATGCTTCAGCAGCTGAACGGCGGCCGAGCCGATCGCTCCTGTCGCTCCATATACCAACGCATGCTGTCCCGCCCGGATTTTGGAAGCCCGGATGTTGCACAAGGCATAATGAGCGCCTTCCGTCAGGGCGGCCGCTTCTTCAAAGGTGAAGTTTCCGGGGATCGTTGCCACCGCATCATTTTCCGAAACGGTGATGTATTCCGCATGACCGCCAAAGGTTTTGTCATTGTATCCGAAAACCTTGTCCCCGGCCTTGAAAATGGTCGTTTCACTGCCTGTCGCTTCAACAATTCCTGCGAATTCACATCCCAGTACCTGGTGTTTCGGTCGGAACAACCCGCTCCAGAAGCGTGAAACAAAATATTCCGCGCTTCGGAATCCCGAATCGGTACGGTTGACCGTAGATGCGTGGATTTTTACCAGGATTTCGTTCGCCTTTGGCTGCGGCCTGGGAACCTCCGTTACCTGCGCGACTTCGGGTGGTCCGTATTTTTTATGGATAACGGCTTTCATCTTTTTTCAATACGATACGAACCTACATAAAAAGCACATACGGGCATCTGAAAAGCAGTTTTTTAATAGGAATTTAATATGAAAAAGCATCAATCGCCGTAAATATCTGTATCAAAGGTCTGGAATGTGCTGATTCCGTCTCTTTTTGTTTCAATCTGAATCAATGTATTTCTGAAATTATAGTAGTATGTTTTTTCAACGATCAGCTGGTCGTTTTTATCATACCTTGCCTGATAAAGCAGAAGAACGCCACTATCCAGTATGGAGATATATCTCTTTGAACCGTTTTTACGGTAGCCCTCCCTGACCACTTTATAGTTGATCCCTGCCTGATCGATAAAGGACATTGTTCTGAGCTGAACAGTACCATTTTTGTAGTTGGTAACTGTTTCAATGACGGTGTCCCGGAAAACGCTCTCAGGCAAAGCGGTTTTGAACTGGTGGCTGCCTGTGCTTCCATAGCTGCAGAAAGGGAAAGACAGCATGAGTGAGTAAAAAAAGATGATGCGCTTCATGTTGAATGATTAGTAGTGCTAATGTATGAATTAATTGTGTCTTATCAAAGCCGGTCGATTCATTTATAGTGAAATCAAACAACCAATAATTTGATTTGCTGTCGTTCGTACACAGATCCGTGTATGCGCATTCCCCTTCCTTAAGCCAAATTTTATTCACTTTAAGCCTTTTTTAAGGTCGTTCAGGTGACTTTTGTACCACTTGAATTTTATCAGATGAGACAACTATTGGTTTTGACATGTATACTGCTTGGTTCATTCCTGAAGGCTCAGGATACCCTGTCGCTGAGCCGTGAAGAATGCGAAAGTATTTTCCTGAAAGAGAATTTATTGCTGATTGCGGAAAAACTGAAGCTATCCCAGTCCGAAGCGCTTGTACAGCAGGCGAAGCTATGGCCCAATCCGAGCTTTACGCTGGACCAGGTGAATTTCTGGGCGACCAGCCACCAGACACAGGGGCAGGAAGTTGTGCCGCCGCTTTGGGGCAATTTCGGAAGGAACCAGCAATTCGGGATGGAGATCGAGCAGTTGATCTTAACAGCGGGTAAGCGCAAGAAGCTGATCGCGCTGGAGCAAGTCGGAGTGGACAAGGCTGGTGTTTATTTTGAGGAGTTGCTGCGCAACCTGAAAACGGAATTCCGCAGCCTGATAGCCGAATTGCAGTACATGCAGGGAGTAGAATCGGCATACAGCGAACAATTGACTTCTGTTTCCGTACTGACAGCCGCGTTTCAGAATCAATTGAAGCAGGGAAATATCTCAAAAGGAGAATATGTGCGCCTGAAAGCGCTGGAGCTGGAGCTGACGGGTGAGCTGAACAACCTTAAAAATGAAAAGAATGCCGTTCAGCGTGAGTTGAAATCACTGATGCGGATGAATCCTGTTACAACGCTGGTCATTGCGGAAGACCGGGCAGCACCCCGCGATTATTCCGGGCTGACGGCTGCCGGATTGATCGAAAAAGCGAGGGAAAACCGCCAGGACCTGAAATTGTCGGTGCTTGAAAAAGATTATTACAGCAAGTTGTACGCATATGAGCGTGCGCAGCGTGTTCCTGATTTTTCCTTAAAAGCGATGTATGACAGAAACGGTAATACCATGCTGGATTTCATTGGCTTTGGATTTACAATGGATCTGCCGCTTTTCAACCGCAACCAGGGAGCTGTCAGGTATGCGGAGGCAGGGATGGAAATTGCGAAGCTGGAAAACGAATATGTACAGTTGAGTGTCGAAAATGAAGTGGTTGCGGCGTACCAGAACCTGCTGCTTGCCACTGATTTTCTCACTGGCATCGACCCGGGCTACGAACAAACCCTGGATGATTTGCTCGGGCATTACACGGCAAATTTCCAGAACAGGAACATCAGTATGATCGAATTCATTGATTTTATGGATGCTTACCTGGAGAATAAAAAGATTATCCTGGAAGCGGAGAAAAGCGTGTTTCAGAAGCTGGAGGAGCTGAATTATGCAGTGGGAACAGAAGTGCTGGAGTAGTTTTCCAGCCTTTAAAAAGAGAAAAGAAAAAGCGTTTTAAACAATAAAAAAGGTATGAAGAACATCGGTTTATATGTGTTGTTGCTTGGAGTATTTGCTTCATGTGGCGGAGAATCGCCTGAGAACGGAAGGGAAAAAGAAGAGCGGTTCTGCCTGGATGAAAATTTCAGGAAGAAGATCGCTTTTACGGAAGCAGCGGAAGACCAGGTTTCCGAGACCATTCACCTGACGGGGAGCGTTGAGGCCAATCCTGACAAAGTGGTCAGTTTTGTGAGCCTGGTGAGCGGTGTCGTGGTAAATACACATTTCTCCCTGGGAGACCACGTACGGAAGGGGCAGGTGCTGATCGAACTGAGAAGCGCTGAGCTGAGTGCTTTGCAGGCGGAATACAGCGCTTTGAAATCACAGATCAAGGTAGCGGAGCGCAATTTAAAATCCGTTCAGTCCATGTATGAAGAGGGAATATCGTCCGAAAAGGAGCTTCTCTCGGCTCAAAGTGAGCTGAATGTACTCAAAGCGAATGAATTGAAAATCAGCAGTGACCTTTCATTGTACCAGGCAAGCCCTGAAAAAGGCGTATTCCAGGTAAAGGCTGCCACCTCGGGATTTATCACGGCAAAGAACGTCACTCCGGGGATGTCCGTTACCCCGGACGGCGAAACCTTATTCACCATCTCCGATTTGAACGATGTGTGGGTAATGGCGAATGTATATGCGGGGAATGTGAAGAACATCCACGAAGGAATGAAAGTGACAATGACTACCCTGTCTTACGGTGAAGAAGTGTTTGACGGTAAGATTTCGGTCGTTTCCCAGGTCCTGGATGAAGAGGCGAAGGTCCTGAAGGCACGGATTGTACTGGATAATAAAGACCTGAAGCTCAAGCCGGGGATGTTGGTAGACATCCATGCGTTAAAGGAATCCCGGAGCAGGGCTGTCAGCATTCCTACCTCGGCGCTCATCTTTTCCGACAACCAGGATTATGTACTGGTGTACAAAGACGATTGCCACGTAGAGGTCAGAAAAGTAGTGATCCTGGCCCAAAACAGCCATAAAACGTTTGTTTCGGAAGGATTGAACGATAAGGAACCGGTTATTTCCAAAAACCAGCTGCTGGTATTTGAAGAAATCAGATAGAAAAAACAGTTATGCAAAAATTCATCCAGTCGGTAGTTGCTTTTTCACTAAAGAACACGATCATCGTATTTTTCCTGACCGCTTTATTGGTAGTGGCGGGTATAGTGAGCTATATCCATACACCCATTGAAGCATTCCCGGATGTAACGAACACGCGGGCGCGGATCATCACGCAATGGCCCGGAAGAAGTGCCGAAGAGGTCGAGAAATTCGTGACGCTTCCGATCATGAAAAAAATGAATACCATCCCGAAGAAGTCGCAGGTGCGTTCGATCTCGTTGTTTGGTCTGTCCGTTGTAACGGTGATCTTCGATGATGATGTGGAGGACTTTTACGCGCAGCAATATGCGTCCAACCGGTTGCAAAGCGTTGACCTGCCGGCAGGGGCCGATGCGGCGATCGAGCCGCCGTATGGAGCAACGGGAGAAATTTTCCGTTACGTTATCAAGAGCGACCGGCCGATCAAGGAACTGACGGCGATCCACGACTGGGTGATCGAGCGGGAGCTGGTCGCTGTGCCTGGCGTTGCGGATGTGGTGAGCTTTGGGGGTGAGGAAAAGATCTACGAGATCAAGATCAATCCGACGGAGCTGGCGAATTATGACCTGTCACCGCTGGAGGTCTTTGAGGCTGTTTCAAAAAGCAATATCAATGTCGGCGGTGATGTGATCGAGAAAGGGAGCCAGGCGTATGTGGTCCGTGGTGTCGGATTGCTGGACAAGATCGAAGACATTGAGAACATCCTGATCGAAGTAAAGGGAACTACACCGATCCTGGTGAAGCATGTGGCGGAGGTGCGGATCGCGGCGAAACCACGGCTTGGACAGGTTGGATTCCAGAATGATGACGACCTGCTGCAAGGGATCGTGATGATGTTAAGGGGGGAAAATCCGGGCGATGTCATTCCCCGGCTGAAGGAAAAGATCGCCGAGCTGAATGAGAGCATCCTGCCGAGCGATGTGAAGATCGAACCGTTCATTGACCGCACCGAGCTGGTTGATGCAACCGTCGGAACGGTGACAAAGAACCTGGTGGAAGGGATCTTCTTCGTTTCCCTCGTGGTATTCATCTTCCTGTTCGACTGGCGTACAACATTGATCGTTGCCACAGTAATTCCGTTATCGTTCCTGTTTGCACTGATGATGCTCCGCATCCAGGGACTCCCTGCCAATCTGATTTCCCTGGGAGCGATCGATTTCGGGCTCCTGCTCGAAGGGACGCTCGTCATCGTGGAAACCGTCTTTGTATCGATGGAGAAAAAAGCGCACAAGTTGGGGATGGAGAAATTCAACCGTATCAGCAAATCCGGTCTGATCAAGAAGAGCGCTGGGAGTGTTGCCACTTACATTGTGTTTGCACAGATCATTCTGATTGTGGCATTGATCCCGATCTTCTCGTTCCAGAAGGTGGAAGGAAAGATGTTCTCACCGCTGGCATTTACGCTGGGGTATGCCCTCATCGGTTCCCTGATCCTGAGCATTACCTACGTTCCCGCAATGTGTAAGCTGATCCTGACCCGGAACATAAAAGAAAAAGAAAACGTCATCTCACGGTTCTTCAAGAATACCATGTACCAATTGTTTTTGCTGAGCAACCGCTTCAAGAAGGCAACGATTGCAGGGTTCATCGGCCTGATCGTCATCTGCACAGCCAGTTTCCTGTTTTACGGCTCTGAGTTCATACCGAAGCTGAACGAAGGGGCCCTGTACGTGCGGGCGACGCTCCCGAACAGTATCAATATACAGGAATCGACACGCCTGGCGGAAGAAATGAAATCAAAAATACGGGATTTCAAAGAGGTGAAATTTGTGCTGAACCAGGTCGGGCGTCCGAATGACGGTACGGACCCGACGGGTTTCTTCAATGTGGAATTCCACATTCAGCTGTACCCGGAGAAAGAATGGAAGCGCAGTGTCAGCAAGGAAGAGCTGGTAGAGGAGATGCGGACGAAGCTGCAAACTTACCCGGGAGTGGTCTTCGGGTTCAGCCAGCCGATCCAGGATAACGTGGAAGAGTACGTTGCAGGGGTTAAAAGCTCCCTGGTTGTCAAGATCTTTGGAGACGACCTGTTTGAGCTGGAAGAGTATGCCGACCAGGTGGCTGCGAGCCTGAAAGGGGTGGAAGGAATTGAAGACCTGAATGTTTACCGGAACATCGGATTGCCGGAGCTGAGGATCCAGCTGCACGATCACAAAATGGCACGCTACGCGATCGACGTTGCGGATGCGCAGGCCGTGATCGAGATGGCGATCGGAGGTCGCGCCGCAACGACCTTTTACGAAGATGACCGGATGTTTGACGTGCGCCTGCGTTTTGAGAAGCAATACCGGGACGATGACGAAAAGATCGGGGATATCCTTATCCCTGCCGAGGACGGTAAGAAGATCCCGCTGAAGGAGATCGCCACGATCAGCTATATCACAGGCCCGACGTTCATTTACCGGGAGGGAAGCAGCCGTTATATCGCTGTCGGGTTCAGTATTGAAGGTCGTGACCTGGGGAGCGTGATCGCGGAAGCCAAAGAAAAAGTAGCGCGGGAAGTAAGCATTCCGGCCAAGCACAAGGTAGTGTGGGCAGGAGAATTTGAAAGCAAGGAACGGGCCACGCAGCAGCTGGCGGTGATTGTTCCGGCGGTACTGGTGCTGATCCTGTTCCTGTTGTATTTCAATTTCGGTACCATTAAAGATACGCTGATCGCTGCCAGCACGATCCCGTTCGCGTTCGTCGGTGGATTCATTTCCCTCTGGGTAACGGGAACTGTCTTTGGGATCTCGGCGGGAATCGGCTTTATCATTCTCTTCGGGGTAAATACCATCAATAGTATCATCCTGATTGCGGTAATGAAAGAGAACATGCGGAAGATGAAGCTGAAGGATGCCATTTCAGAAGGTGTTTACAGCAGGATCCGTCCGATCGTGATGATCGCACTGATGGGGTCGCTGGGGCTGCTGCCGGCCGCGTTGTCAACAGGAATGGGTTCTGAGATCCAGAAACCGCTGGCGATTATGATCGTAGGAGGATTGCTGATCTGCATGGTGCTTTCACTGACAGTGCTGCCGCAGGTATTCTACTGGGCGTACAGGAAAAAAGGCTGATAAGAGGGGTTAAAAAACGATCTCGAATACGTTCAGGTGGTCTTCGCTTCTGTAAGTGATCCGGCCATTGTGCAGGCTGATGATCTTCTGTGTCAGTACCAGTCCCAGCCCGAACCCGGCTTTGTTGCTGCTGTTCTTCCCCCTGAAGAAACGGGTGAACAGGTATTGTTCTTCTTCCTGTTCGATTGTTTTTCCTGTATTCAGAATGCTGATTTTTAGCTGGTCCGGTTCAGAGCAGTCAATTTTTATCTCCGCTTTTTTGTTGTCGGAATAGACGATGCAGTTCATCAGCAGGTTCTGGAAAGCGTGGCGGATCAGGTCTTCATTTACCTCAATGGTCAGGCGCTTTTCGTCAAAGTACAGGGGAAAGTAATTGAATTCGAAATTAAAGTCACCGTGGAGGATATTGATCTTTTCAACGATGTCGAACAACAATTCATCGATCCGGATGGATTGCTTGGCAGGTTCCTGCCCCGATTCCAGCTTTGAGATTTCCAGCAGCGCGTTAATGATCCCTCCCAGCGATTTTGCCCGGATAATCTGGTGGCCCAATCCTGATTTGATTGCTTCGATGTTGTTGGAATTGTTCATTTTTTCCAGTTCCGATACCAGGATGGCGAGCGGTGTTTTCAGCTCGTGCGAAATGTGGTTGACGATGTGTTTCTGGTAGGCAAAAGCATCATTGGTACGTTTCAGCAGTTCGTTGAACCGTTCCTCCAGGTTTTTGATCTCGAATGTGGAAGTTTCGAGTGAAATCGCTTCATTCTTCTCTTTGTTCGGGTCGTAATGATTCAGTTGTCCGGACAGGTCGGTAATGGGCTTGGAGATCAGGTTGGAAAGATACAGAGAGAGTAAGACAACAATAATGGTCGTCGCGACGAGGATCCCGATCAGGATCTTCCCTAAAAAGTTCTTTTTGGAATACCCGAATGCATCATACGCTTTGCTGACAGCGTAGTAGCTTTCTTTCTGATTCTCAATGTAAACACCGATCAGGTCATAATCACCGTCCTTGGTCTCGATCCACCGTTTGGATGGAGAAAGCTGGTTCAGTATTTCATTGGCACGGGCAATTGAGAGGTTGTCCAGGCTGGAAAAGATGAGGTTTTTGTTCTTGTCGAAGATCAGCATCTTTTCATCATAGAAATCGTGGATCCGCTGCTTGTCGATCGCGTTGGAAATTTCAACGCTCATCTGCTTGAATTCTCTTATCAGGTCGATTGTCTGCTTGATCTTTTCATTTTGCTGCTGCTGGAATTCCTCTTCCCGGTGTTCCGAAAACAAATAATAGATGATGGCAAGCGATATGGCTGTGAGAGCAATAACCGCACTGGAAAAATAGAATAGTATTTTATTTCTGATCTTCATTCGTTTCAATGTAATATCCGAATCCTACCTTTGTTTTGATGGAATTTTCGCCGAACGGCTTGTCGATCTTGTTTCTCAGGAAGTTGATGTACACTTCGATCGTATTGGTGCTGGCGTCCACGGAATTGCCCCATATCTCTTTGATCAGGTCGCTTTTTGAAACGACATCGCCCCGGTTTTTGCACAATTTTACCAGGATCTGAAATTCCCGTGGAGTCAGGCTGATCTCTTTCCCTCTGCGCTCCACTTTTTTTTGTGAAAGATGGATGCTGATATCATTCAGTACCAGGTGCTCATTTCCCTGTGAGGGATTGCTTTCACTCCGTTTGATCAGCGAGTTGATCCTGAGAATGAGTTCCCGCATATAGAATGGCTTGGTCAGGTAATCATCGGCTCCGTTGTCGAAACCTCTGATCTTGTCCTCCAGTTCTCCGAAAGCCGTCAATAAGATGACAGGCGTATGTGTATTGTAGCTCCGGAAATTCCGGCAGACATCGAACCCGGTTGTTCCCGGCAGATTGACATCCATCACAACACAGTCGTACAGGTGCTTTGCCAGCATTTTCTGAGCCAGCGTACCATCGTAGACATTTTCTGCCACAAAATTTTCGGCAGTAAGCGCTTCGTTGATGTTCTGCGCCAGGATGGGGTCGTCTTCAATGATGAGAATCTTCATACGAACAAAGATAATAGAATTCCGGATGAGGTGCCAGTGTTTGGGATGCGGAGCGGATTCAGATCCATCCTTCCCGGACCGCTTTTACGATCAGGTCGTCTTCGGTTTTGCATCCTGACTTCAGAAGGATATTCCTGCGGCGTTCATTGATGGTCCTCATGCTTTGGTTCAATGTTGAGGAGATAGCTTTGTTTTCCATCCCTTTCATAATCAATGCCAGGATTTCAGATTCATCGCTGCTGAGCAGGTTTTCGGCAAGGCTGAATTTTTTGTCCAGGTGCACATTGTAGTAGGAGGGAGCGCCTTCCATTCCAATGAATGACAATTTAGGGATGCCTTTCAGGCCAAGATGGTCTATGTCTGTAAAAATCCCCAGGGTGCGCGCTCCTCCTTCGGGAAAATAATAGACGGGTATGACCTGCTGGCGCAATCTTTTGTAGCTTCCTTTGCTGGTCCTGATCCTGTAATCATAGGAGAACTGGTAGCTGAAGAACAGCTCCGGGGGAAGCTCTGAAAAGAAACGAACGGCACTGGCTTCATAGTGGTAATAATACGAAAGGTCCTCCGGATGGATATTGTTAATCGCCAGGTCAAGGGTGAATTCTTCCGGAAGATACCCCAACACCTTTGGCATTTCAGGACTTATAAATTCTGACGTTGCAGTCTGGGTATTGAAAATGATATAAAAGCCGTCTATGTTGTTAACGGCATCCATGTAACGGTCGATGATCTCTTTCTGAGAAAGATCGATCTGTTGCGCTACTGCTTTAGGGATCTGCTGCCAGATCTTTTTCAGAGGCTCCGATTTATCCGTTTTCCGGTGAGTTTCGTTCATCGCCTTATGGTTTATTCGACTTAAACGAATTTAACCAAAAGTTCCCGGAATGTTAAATTAAATTCGCCGAATGGCACGCCGAAATCGTCAAATTTTACTTTTACCGAGTATCAACGCTGCCGGATCATTCGACCAGGTAGATTTTGTTGCTCATCAACGATACGTTATTCAGCAGTGAATGCGTGTTGACACGAAGCATCAGCGCTTTTTTGTTTTTGGACAGCTGGGCGGATTCGTTGTCGAATTTTTCTATTTCTTTCTCAAACCGGGTAATGTTGGTATAGGAACCCTGCTTCAGCAGTTCCGAATCTTCCCTTTTCAGTTTCTTCGCCTGGTCGACAATGGTCTGAGGTATGGACCTGGACAGTGAATTTCCCGTCAGTGTAATCCATTGGTGTTCGTCGTATGTGTTTTTTTCATGCTTGACAATTTCGCTAATGGTCTTCTTGAGCGCATCCTGTAACAGGCCGACATTTTCAAAATCACAATGCAGCTTAAAGAAATAGTTGGTATAATCCTCTTCGATCACCACGTTTTTGATTCCTTCCTTTTGGGCAAGCCTGGTTTTAAACTCCGCAACCTTCTCTTTGATCTCATCTTTGGAAGGAACAGGTTTTCCGTCGAGCGAGTCCAATGCCAGGATGGAATTGATTTTCGCTTTGCTGGAAGAAAGGTTGATGGAATATTTAAACGATCCCGAACCATCGGCGTTCAGCGTCAAATCATCAATAATATCAATGCAGCTGGTGAGTATCAGCGTACAAAAGGAGAAGCCTAAAATCAACCATTTTTTCATAGGGCAAATGTATGGTATTTTTTTACTCAAAAACCGAACCATTTTCAGAATATGATTTCCTGTCAACAGGTACTGAATAATCAACGACCGGAAGTTGGATAATTAATATTTGAAAATTGATAATTCTTAATTTTTTTCTACTTTTGCAACCAATCATTTTAAAACCTGATAAAAATGTCATATTTGTTTACATCTGAATCCGTTTCTGAAGGGCATCCCGATAAAGTTGCGGATCAAATATCTGACGCATTAATAGACCACTTTATGGCTTTTGACCCGAATTCAAAGGTTGCTTGTGAAACGTTGGTAACAACCGGACAGGTAGTTTTGGCAGGAGAGGTTAAATCAAAGACGTACCTGGATGTTCAGTCCATTGCGCGTGCGACAATCAAGAAAATCGGCTATACACGCTCCGAATATATGTTTGACGCTAATTCCTGCGGTATCCTGTCAGCAATTCACGAGCAGTCAGCAGACATTAATCAGGGAGTTGAACGTTCGAATCCTGAGGACCAGGGAGCTGGTGACCAGGGGATGATGTTCGGGTATGCAACAAAAGAAACTGAAAATTACATGCCGCTGGCGCTTGACCTTGCCCATAAGATTTTACAGGAATTGTCACATATCCGCAGGTATGAGCCGGAAGTGATCAGCTACCTGCGCCCGGATGCAAAATCCCAGGTGACCATTGAATATTCGGATGACAATATTCCTCAGCGCATTGATACGATCGTTGTGTCAACACAGCACGATGATTTTGGTTCCGAAAGGGAAATGCTGGCCAGGATTAAAAACGACATCATCACGATCGTGATTCCACGCGTAAAAGCAAAATTGCGCCCGGAGATCCAGCAGTTATTTACTGACAACATTACGTACCATATCAACCCGACGGGAATCTTTGTTATCGGAGGACCTCACGGAGATACCGGGCTGACAGGAAGAAAGATCATTGTTGACACTTACGGAGGTAAGGGAGCTCACGGTGGAGGTGCTTTCTCAGGAAAAGATCCTTCCAAGGTTGACCGTTCGGCAGCTTACGCTACACGCCACATTGCCAAAAACGCTGTTGCGGCAGGATTGGCGGATGAGATGCTGGTACAGGTATCTTACGCGATCGGTGTTGCGGAACCTTGCGGATTGTTTGTTGATACATACGGGACTTCCAAAGTGAATATGACAGATGGAGAAATCGCGAAGAAACTGGGTGAAATCTTTGACATGCGCCCTTACTTTATCGAGCAACGACTGAAATTGAGAACCCCGATGTACTCCGAAACGGCTGCTTACGGGCATATGGGACGTAAAAATGAAATCGTAAAGAAAACATTTGTCGGTCCTGACGGATCTGTCGTTGAAAAAGAAGTGGAATTGTTTACCTGGGAAAAATTAGACTATGTAGACAAAGTTAAATCCGCTTTCGGATTGTAATACAGGAAAATCGTTATAACAGAAAGTCTCGCTTATTGAAAGCGGGATTTTTTTTGCACTTTATTTAGTGATCAGTATTTTGTAAAGCGTATGACTTTTGTTTCATGGTCCGTTGCTGTGCGGATCTGTACCAGGTAAGTACCGGTTTCATAAGCTTCCACGTCCAGGGGTGTCAGAGATACTCCTTCATTCAGGTACAGGGAGGTGGAAAATACGGGTGTACCGATAACATCAATTACCGACAGTTCTGCCGTTGTAGCCGCCTGTGTGCTGATTTTGAGATTCAATGTATGGCCGGCCGGGTTGGGATATGCGCTTAAAATGGATAGTTCGCTGAGCTTTTGCTCAATCCCGATGATCCCGGACTGTACGATGCTGCCGTCTGGTTTGAGCTGTGTAACCTGGTAATAATTGATCCCGTTTTTGGGCTCTTCATCTGTAAATGCATATTTTTTCAGGTTACCTTCCTCCTGGGATGCTGCGGTACTTCCGATTGCAGTGAATTTTCCTGCTTCATCCCGCCGCTCAATGATATACTGACTATTGTTGGTTTCATTGCCCACATACCAGTTGATGATGTTCTTTCCTGTTTCGCTGTTCCCGGTAATGTCAATGGAAAAATTTCCAAGAGGTGTGCAGGAAATACCTGCGGAGCCAAAAAAGTTCAGCGGAACATTGGTCGTGCTGCTGCTGAAATTAGAAAAACAGATGAGGAACTGAGTATTTGATCCCACAGCTAACGGAGGCTCAAAATCTCCTGCCAGTCCTCCTGCGGGCAGGGGGGCGCCTGAAATCCCCGTGAAAGACTGGCAATTGGCATTCCAGTTGCACCGGATCGGCGCAAGGTTGTTGGCAGCTATATCACCACATGCAGTAGGCGAGTATGTCCACATCGACCAGTCGTAGCAGTTTCCGCCCCCGGGTGCTCCAAAGCTGAATTCCAGGTCTCCCGCTGTCAGTACATTTACCAGGAACCAGGTGCTGTTCAGTTCCCCGTTTAACAGGCAGCCTGCATTCGCGCTGGCAGGGTTCACGGTAGGATTGGAAATGCAACCGATACACAGCTCATCGGTATCGCCAAAACCGCTCGGGGTAATGGCAAAGTTGTGGTCTGTGCAGATGCTGACTGCCTCATCACAGTCTCCGGCAGTTACTCCCTGGCAATGCCCTCCCTGAGACAGGCTCAAAGAAAGCAGTAAAAGTAATGTGTATAAGTTTTTCATAGATCCGGTATTGATTATTTGATTAATTCATAGCTGCTCTCACTTTCCAGGATGCTCTGCTTTTCTTCCGGACTTAAGAGCTTAAAGTCACTGTATGCGATTGAAATAAATCCGGGCGATGCAGATGTTGATCCGTAAGCATGGGGAAAATGCTGGATGTAGAAATCCACATTTTCACGGTACCTTATGAACTGATAATCGGAATCCCACTCCATGTTCCACTTTGGCAGGCCGCTATCCGGCACGTGATGGATGAACGCCTGGTAATCCGCTTCATTTGCAGGGAATGCATCGGGCAATTCGGAAACCGAATGCAGCTCAACCAGGTATTTATTCTTAAAAACAAAGCTGGCCCGCTCATTTTCAGCGCGTAAATGCTCATATTGTGTAATGTCAAACAGGTCGATATTGAAAAATTGAAATGCGTCGACCGGGCAGGAATCACATCCGGTTTGCGATACTTCAAATGATTGGCTGAAGTAATAGAGTAATTTTTCCAGGTGTACGGATTCGGACGCCTTCAGGTAAGCTACGTTCTGAGAAGGAACGTTCCTGAGCAGTGCCCTGTTGTGGTTGGGGGAATCGTACGGTGACTGGCTCAGCAGCTGAAGAGGCATTGTGAACAATGACAATACAGGCAGTAGAAATTGTATTTTCATAGTGTTTTGGTTTAATTATAAAAGTTCTTTTACAAGTTACGTGTAAAATGCTTTTCTGAATGGCTAAATGAATGTTTATGGTGTTGATCAGGTATAAAACCCTTTGGGTGATGAATATCCGTTTATTCCCAAAAACAGAAAATCCCGTTTCAGACCGAAACGGGATTTCTCAAGGGAATGATTTTATCTGGTGAGGATTACCCTAAAAACGGGTAGCGGTAATCCGTTGGAGATACGAACGTTTCTTTAATGGTACGGACAGACACCCAACGCATCAGGTTCATTGCGGCACCTGCCTTGTCGTTTGTACCCGAACCTCTGGCCCCTCCAAATGGCTGTTGTCCCACAACAGCTCCGGTAGGCTTGTCGTTGATGTAGAAGTTACCTGCGGCATTGCGCAGTGCTTCCGTTGCCGTAGTGATGGCATAGCGGTCGGTGGCCATGATGGATCCTGTTAATGCATATTCAGAAGTTTCATCTACCAGGCGCAGCGTTTCTTCATACTTTTCATCTTCATATACATAAATCGTCAAAACAGGGCCGAAGATCTCTTCTTCCATTGTTTTGAATTTCGGGTTGGTTGTGACCACAACAGTCGGTTCAATGAAATATCCTTTGCTGCCGTCGTAGTTCCCGCCGACAATAATTTCAGCATCGGAGGCATTTTTCGCATAATCGATGTATTCGGAGATTTTACCGAACGCTTTTTTGTCGATGACTGCGTTTACAAAATTGGAAGAATCGTCAGGTGTTCCCATTTTCATGGAAGAAACCTGTTCCACCAAGATCCGTTTTACATCTGTCCATAACCCGGAAGGGACATAAGCTCTTGATGCGGCTGAACATTTCTGCCCCTGGTATTCAAACGCTCCCCTGGATAATGCTGTCGCCACCTCTGCTGCTTTTGCGGATTTGTGTACCATGACGAAGTCTTTTCCTCCTGTTTCACCGACGATGCGGGGATATGATTTGTATTTATCCAGGTTTTCACCGATGTTTTTCCACAGGCTTCTGAATACTTCGGTTGATCCCGTAAAGTGGATTCCTCCGAAATCCTTGTGCCTGAAGATCACTTCTCCTGCCGAAGGGCCATCAATTGTCACCATATTAATGACTCCGTCAGGAAGACCTGCCGCTTTGAACAATTCCATGATCACCTGTGCGGAATATACCTGCGAAGCAGCCGGTTTCCATACCACCACGTTCCCCATCAATGCAGGAGATGCACACAGGTTCGCGCAGATGGAAGTAAAGTTGAAAGGAGTGATCGCATAGATGAATCCTTCCAGCGGCCTGTATTCAACCCTGTTCCAGACTCCGGGTGAAGAGATCGGCTGGTCTTTATAGATTTCCGTAAGGTAATGCACATTGAAGCGGAAGAAATCGATCATTTCGCAGGCAGCGTCAATTTCCGCCTGGAATACGTTTTTGGATTGAGCCAGCATGGTTGCCGCGTTCATTCGGTCCCTGAAAGGACCCGCCAGCAATTCTGCCGCTCTTAAAAATACCGCTGCACGTTGTTCCCAGGGAGTATTTGCCCATTCTTCGCGTGCTTTCATTGCTGCTTCGATTGCCTTTTCCACGTGCACACCGCTTCCCTGGTTATAGTATCCCAGTACTTTCTGGTGGTCATGAGGAGGTGACATCGGGCGTTTGTTATCTGTCCGTACTTCCTCGCCTCCAATGTACATCGGAACATCGATCTGAGGCTGATTATATAGTTCTTTGTATTTGTCGATCAGGTTTTTATGTTCTGTAGACCCGGGAGCATAAGCTCTCACAGGTTCGTTTACCGGAACCGGTACGTTGAAAAATGCGTTTGCCATGTTTTTTTCTTGCAAAAATAGCGATTGTTATGTATCCTTGCAATAGATTTAGAGTAAACATGTATATAAAACTACTTCTTCTCAAGCTACCTTCTCTGTTGATCACAGTTTTTTTGTTATGTTCAGCTGCGTTTGGTCAGAGCTACCAGGATTTTGTAAACGAGACCGATGTTGATAAGAAATGCAGGCTGGCTGATGAACTGTCCCAGCGATATATGATCTTGGACCTGGACTCTATGAAAATGACCGGTGAACACCTGTTGGCATTTTCCAATAAAAAGCAGAATAAGAAAGGGATCAACCTGGCTTATTACATTCTAGGGGATTATTTTACCAGGACAGCTAAAGAGCAAAAAGGACTTGAGCTGTTGCGGGAAGCCAAAAACCATTACCTGAGCAACCAGGACTACAATAAAATTACCCGGATTTACAATGCGATCGGAATTGCATACCAGCACATCGGGAATTATAAAGAAGCCAGCAAGTGGTATAAGCATTCGCTGAAATACGGAGAGCTGGCGTCAGACGAATATGTTACCAATATGGCACTGATCAACCTTGCACAGGCGCAGCAGGCGATGGAAGAGTACGATGCGGCGATAGAGAACGCGGAGAAATACAAGGATTGGGTAATGAAGCTGGGAGCGTTTGATTTTGTATCGAACGCTTTTGCCGTATTGGGAAGCATCGCCCTGGACCAGGAGAAATATGACCGGGCGGTCTATTATTTTGAGCAATGCTACAAGTTTGCCGAGAAAATGGATGATAACGCGGGGAAAGGGCATGCCTACACAAATATCGGGATCGCAAGGTACCTCCAGGGAGATAAGGAAGCCAGCGAGGAATGTTTCCTGAAAGCACTTGAATACAGGAAAAAAGTCCGCCACATTTCCATGCTGTGCGATGCCTATCTTAATTACGGAGGAATCCTTTTTGAACAGCAGAAGCAGGAAGAAGCGATTAAGTATTACAAGGAAGGGCTGAGGGTTGCACAGCAGCACAAAAAGTATTCCAATGAAATCGAATTGCTGGAAGCGCTGAAAGAAGCCTATACCGGGTACGATGACAAGCAGCTGGTTGAGGTCAGCAAAATGATGGAGGATGCAACCACCCATCTTTCAAAATTAAATGAAAGCCAGGAAAAATTAGATGAGCTGCTGACACTTGAATTGCGGGAAAGCGAACGCATCCGTAAGAGCGGATTCGTGAGTGAAAACAACAAGTGGCCTTTTTATGTGGGTGCTGTGATCCTGCTGGCAGGAGTTTTCTTTGTCGCTTTGCGCAAAAAACTAACATAAACTTGTGAGGTTCCGGGTGTTTTTCTATCTTTAAGGAATGCTTGTGCCCTATGGAGATTTTTCGTGTTAACATAGTTGACTTTTTCCGTTCCTTTTTCCCTCTGCAACTGGTTGTTGCACATTTCAAACATAACCTGGCAGGGGTGCTGGCATGGCTCTTATTCTTTTTAATTGTAACCGGGAATGTAGGTGCCAGGTTCGGATTGCCGATCCTGTTCTTCTCCCCGGAATACCTTGGAAAGGTTTCCTATGTATCATTCGGTTTGCTCGGATTTGGATTCGGTGGTCTGATGATGGCTTTCAATACCTATTCGTATAGCAAGCTGGGCAGGCGCTTCCCTTTCCTTATCTTTGTCAGGCGCCCTTTTCTGAGGTTTTGCAAGAACAATTCGATCATTCCGCTCAGCTTTTTCATTCTGTACCTTGTAAAAATGATTGGTTACCAATGGCGGGAAGAATATGCTTCTGTCTGGACGGCGATCTATTACAGCTCTTCTTTTATTATAGGGATCATCTTATTTGTTGCTTTCTCCCTGCTTTATTTTTTCCCGATCTCCCAGCGCTTTCGCCTGGTTAACCTGGTAACGGATGAAGACGGCAGTTATCCTTTCCAGGCAGTTTTCAGGAAGAGCGAGGGGAACTGGTATCACCGGATATTCGCCAGGACAGACCAGCGCTACCTGTATTTCGGGCGTGGCTTTAAAATGTTCCTGAGCAGGCCGGTAGCCCATATCGATGACAAGATCGTGCAGAAAGTATTGATGCGGAACAGGATCAACACTTCCCTGTTTGAACTGATGACAGTAATCCTGTTTGTAGGGTTGAGCCTGTTTCCCGATTACAAGGTATTTGAGCTTCCGGCGGCAATGAGTATTGTATTGTTGGTGACATTGGTGTTCATGCTGTATTCTGTGCTTCAGACCTGGTTTCGCAGGTGGACGCCCATTTTGTTCATATTGCTGATCTTCGGAATGAATTTCCTCAGCAAGCATTCGAATTATTTTTCTTACAGGAATTACGCTTACGGTTTGGACTATGCTTCTGCCAAAAGTCCGCACTATTCCATACAGGCGATCGAGCAGAACGCATTCAGCGAATCGGACAAGAACACCTCGGAATCCTATGACAATTATATCCGGTTGCTGGAGAATTGGAAAAAAACGACCGGGGAATCCAGGCCCAAGCTGATCATTATCAACTCTTCCGGAGGGGGATTGAGAAGCGCTTTATGGACATTCGGAGTATTGCAGAAGCTGGATCAGGAATTCAACGGCAAGCTGAAAAAGAACATACACTTGTATACGGGCGCATCGGGAGGAATGATCGGCGCGGGATATTTCCGGGAGCTATGCCTGAGAGCTGCCAACAACGAGATCAAATCCATTTATTCGAATGAATACTATGAAAAGCTGGGAAGGGACATGTTGAACAAGCTGGCTTTTTCGGCGTCCACCCGCGATCTGTTTATGCGGATCCAGAATTTTGAATACGGAGGATATGAATACCCGAAGGACAGGGGGCAGGCTTTTGAAGAGCAGCTGCATGCTAATACGGATTACCTGATGGATCATACGCTGGGGTATTATGCGGCGTATGAGCAGTCAGCTGAAATTCCGCTCATGGTAATCACTCCGACCATTGTGAATGACGGCAGGAGATTGATCATGAGCTCCCAGTCGCTTTGTTTCCTGACGGCCAATCCGTCTTCACTGGGAGCATTGTCGAAAACAAATGAAAACATTGATTACCAGACATTCTTTAGTAGCGTAAACCCGCAGAACATCCGCTTTTCAAGTGTCCTGCGTTCCAGCGCTACCTTTCCTTTTGTGACGCCGATGGTGACACTTCCCACCATACCTGAAGTACAGTTAATGGATGCGGGGATCCGGGACAATTACGGCGGGAAGATCACAATGGAGTTGCTGTACCACATCCAGGACTGGATACAAGAGAATACCTCAGGAGTGATCATCCTGCAGATCCGGGATACCAAGAAAGTGCTTGACAATACGACTTATCGCCAGGTCTCCCTGATCGATAAGTTCACACTTCCGTTTGCGAACATGTATTCCAATTTTCCGAAAACGCAGGATTTTGACCAGGAACAGTTGTTCAAGATCGGTACCGAGCAGCTGCCTTACCAGGTTGACGTGATTAATTTCAACCTGCGGGAAAAAGTGAACGACCAGATCTCGTTGTCATGGCACCTGAGTACACAGGAAAAAAACAAGATACAACAGGCGTTTTACAGTGAACTGAACCAGCAGGCATTCAGGCAGCTGAAACGACTGATGGAAAAGAAATAAGGAGATACGGTAAGGCCTTCAATAACATAAAAATAGTGTATATTCGTTCCATCAAAAAAATTGGTTTGAAAAAGCTTTCTCTGACTATGAAAACACATCAGCTCCTTTTCCTTTTATTTGCCTTTATCTCGTTCCAGGGAGTTTCCCAGACTCTGGTAAAAGATCTGAAAAAGAAAAATTACGGAGTATACAGGGGAGAGATCCCGGGGTATACATACCTGTCCGATACAATGACCGTTGTGGTAGATGCAGCTCCTGTTGAGATCCGTATCGCAGACAAATCCGTTAATATGACCATTGGAAGACTGAACAAGAAAGGAAGCTACCATATTTTGTTTAAAGGAAAAGATTACTACGTAATCGACGCTTTTTTTGAAGGAGATCTTTTAACGGAGCGGATCATCCTGAATGAAAAAAAGAAAACGATACTGCGTGAAGGAAGCTTTCCCCAGCCCAACGCGACCTTGAACAAAGTAAAAGGCAAGTAGCGGTAATCCGTTTAAAGCAAGATCATCTTTCAGATGATAAAGAAGTAGCCAAAAAACAGGTAATCTGTAATGGTTTTCCAGGTTGAATACGAGGTGTTTCCGTTGCGAAAATGGGAAAAATTATACCTGTATTACAGCAGGACAGAATGTATGGCCTGTTATTTTAAAACAGGGACTGGCCGGATAACGATGAAATGAGCTGCTTACGAAAAGCCGGAGTTGAAAAGCTGTAGTTCTGATTGTAAGTCCATGATTGAAATAGCTTGCTAAACCGTTTAATTGGTTGATTTTTATATGGTTGATTGTTTTTTAATGCTTATTTAACCCGTACTTAATTGGATTGGAAAAGGGATCATCTAGCTTTACCCGAAAAAGCACCGGATGAACTTATTTTTTATTTTCAGGTCATGTTTAATCCTTTTTCTTTCTGGCTGTTGCAATGTATCTGTTTTCAGTCAGGTTACGATCGGATTTCAGGGAGGAGAGCCAGGAGATAGCTGGGGATATACTTCTACAGGGGCCAGTGCGCTTGCGCAAAATGAGGCCATGCTGACACCCAACAAGATCACCGGAACAACTTCCCTGGTAGCCGGCGGAGACACGGGGGGAGGAAATTGTTTTGCGTCGGGAAGTGGCAACGGGCCGAATGTCGCGCGGACCTTTACCTTCGCTCCCCTTGACATATCATCCAGTAATAACGAGGTGCGTACACTGACCTTCAACTGGGGAAACCGTTATCCTGTCTGCAACGGAACGGGCTGGGACTCCGGGGAGAATCTTGTTTTCCAGGCTTACCACGATGGTATTGCCCAGGCTCCCGTAACGTTAGCAGTCGGCTATAACAATGCTTCCTTCAGCATTCATGCCAACCAGTATTCGTGGTCTGTACCACCGTGTGTGAACCAGTTTTATTTCGTGGTAAGTGTTACGACCAACCGGGCTGATGAGCTGCTGTTCATTGATGACGTGCAACTGACTGCTCCTCAACTGAACCAGCCGGTGGATCAGCCTTCTGTCATTGCCGGTGATACGGTTGTTTGCGCAGGAAACACGGCAACATACAGTGTAATCCAGGAAAACGGTATCGGTTATACATGGTCGGGATTGCCCCCAGGAGCAGTATTTGATACTCCTAACGGAACAAACACGATTACCGTTAACTGGGGAACAGCTGCTCCCGGTACATATATATTGGTTGTAACTCCTTCCAGCGTATGCGGAAGTGTCGGACCTGAGCGGGAACTGGAGGTAACCATTAATGTGGCGCCCGATCCGGTTGTTATTACCGGCCCTTCAACTGTTTGCCCTGGTGATGTGATCATGCTTACATCAAGCAGTACCTCAGGGAATGAGTGGTCAACCGGGGAAACGACACCTTCCATCACTGTATCCGGTGAAGGAATCTATACGGTTACAGTACAGACCAGCTGCGGAACAGAAACAGATACACATACCGTAACACTGATTCCGGAACCGCAGGCAAATATTACCGTGATCGGTTCAACATCACTTTGCCCCGGAGAAGAAGTTACTCTGATGTCGGACAGCCCGGCAGGAAATCTCTGGTCGACAGGGGAGACGACTCCGTCCATCGTTGTCAGCACCGCAGGCATATATACCGTAACTGTATCAAATGAATGCGGACAGGTGGTCTCTGACCCGGTAACAGTGGTGATGAACCAGCCTCCTGTGGCACTCCTGACAGGGGACACGCTCATCTGCCACGGGGAAGTGACGGCACTGACCGTCTCGGGAGGAACTTCCCGGCTATGGTCGACCGGTTCAACGGAGGCTTCAATATTGGTTGACGATGCCGGGGTATATTCGGTAATGGTTTTCAATGAATGTGGGGTGGATACAGTCTTCGTCCAGGTTCATTTCTCTGTAGTAACAGCAGATTTTAATGCCAGTCCACCGGAAGGCCCCGCTCCGTTGACTGTTAATTTCACCAACAACAGCTCTTCGAACTCAATTTCTTATGACTGGGATATGGGAGACGGGAGCGGCTCTATTGCGGTGCACCCGGATCATGTGTTTGGCGTCCCGGGAATTTATACTGTTGTTCTTACAGTAGCGAATGAGCAGGGATGTACGGATGCTTTTGCGCAGGATATCATTGTACAGTCTCCTCTTTCTTCATTGACCGTTCCGAATGTATTTACACCGAATGGTGATTATGTGAACGATTATTTCCTGGTGGAGTCCGAAAACCTGGAGCGGTTTGAAATGCAGATTCTGAACCGGTGGGGGAATCACATCATTACGATCCTGGATGCAAGTGAAGGATGGGACGGGAATTCTGAAGGGAAAGCGTCCGCCGAAGGAACCTATTTCTACAGGATAGAAGCCGTAGGGATCGATCAGCAGACATATAATTTGTCGGGCTTTTTCCAGCTCGTCAGATAATAGCGTGTTTTATTCAAATAATAAATATATACAATGAAAAATGACAGACAAAAAGGATCAATCCGGTTTCTGAAGTTATACGGATTGATGACTACATTCATTATTTATATGAGTGCATTGAATGCCCAGCTGGCGTATTGGGCGCCGGAAGGTCAAAGCGGGTTTGGTGTTTCCCCTTTTCCACCTGCGTCTTCAGATCCGAACCTGACAGTGACAGGACTGGTGAGAGGGAGCGGAGTGACAACATCTGGTTCGGCAGCAGCCGATGCCTGGGGAGGAAATGGATGGGATGGTGCTGCCAATGACGATATTACCTGGACGATGACTGCCAATGCAGGATACCAGCAGTCACTTTCTTCTTTTAATCTTCGCTACAGGAGATCAGGTACCGGGCCGGCTTCGGGAATTCTTCAGTACGCGATCGGTTCGGGAAGCTACATGACGGTCGCTAATTTAACTTTCTCCAGCACCAGCTCGTCAGGGGCAAACCATGCGCCGGTTAGCTTGTCGGCAGTTGCGGACCTTCAGAATGTACCTGCAGGGACAGTGATCCGTTTTCGCCTTGCTCCATCAGCAGGAACAGGTTCTACAGGAACTTTTTATGTGCAGAAGGGTGGAGGATTGAGTATTTCAGGTACTGTGTCCCCGCTCTCCGTAAGCTGTGATGAACCTGAGAATACGAATGTTGCTGATATTACATATGAATCAGCAGTTTTATCATGGGACGCGAGTGCAGGCAACACCTTTGAATATGTTCTGGATGAGAACAGCACCGCACCGTCCGTTTCCGGTACAGCTACTTCCGATCTTTCCTATAATGCATCAGGTTTATCTCCCGCAACAACGTATTACTTCCATGTTCGCACGGATTGTGGATCAGGGAATTATTCCGATTGGGAGACGGTTTCATTCACAACGTTGACAACAGTTGGCCTGGACTTAGTACAAGGGGAAACATGGAGTGTTTATCCCAACCCTGCTGTCAATCATGTAACAATTGACGCTTCTGTGAAACATGGAACAGCAACATTGGTAAGCATAAAAGGACAACGGTTAAAAACGATTGACCTGTCTCAGGCGACGACACTTGACCTTTCGGATGTGGGGAAAGGGATCTACTTTTTAGTACATGAATTGTACGATCGATCTTCATCCGTAAAATTGATTGTAGAATAATTGGCAGAAATTCAAAAAGAAAGGGGAGTGTAGCAGATACACTCCCTTTTTCATAACGGATCAAAATAAAAAACCCGGTAATATTTTACCGGGTTTTTTATTATTCGTTCAATCAGTTTATTTCATTACCCGATCACAGCCTTGTACCCATCTGCATCCAGCAGCTCATCCAATTGAGATGCATCGGAAATTTTCACCTTGATGATCCATCCTTCACCATAAGGATCAGAGTTGACCAGCTCAGGATTTGCTTCCAGGTTTGTGTTGAACTCAACAATTTCTCCGGAAACAGGTAAAAACAGGTCAGAAACTGTCTTTACGGCTTCAACAGTCCCGAACACTTCGTGCTGATCCAGTGTTTCTCCTTCTGTTTCGACTTCAACATAAACGATGTCTCCCAATTCACTTTGAGCGAAATCAGTAATTCCCACAACTGCCGTGTCTCCTTCAACACGAACCCACTCGTGGTCTTTTGTGTACTTCAAGTTTGCCGGTGTACTCATTTTTTCGAATTATAACGATTTTAAATAATAGCAATTTAGCTTAGACTTGTTCTCCTACAAGACGGTAGCAAATGTAGCATTTTTTTTGATATTCAATTTAAAAAATAAAAGAGGTGCATTGGCGGGCACCTCTTTTGACTGACTTATGAATACAACTTACGTTAAAATTGCCTTACTTTTGCGGCGCCTGTTACTGACTTGGCACCGATTTTCGGATTACCGCTGTACCGGAGATCACTGGCTCCCGTCGCATCGATGTCTAAACTTTCAGAGAAGTGCACCTTTGAAGAGCTGGCTCCTGTGCAGGTTATTTTTCCGCTCCTGGCCTTGAGCTTTTCCGCTTTCAGGTCGCATGCTCCGCCACAGGTCAGGTCCATGACTGATGCTGTTCCGGAAAGGACCACGTCACTTGCACCATGGATATCCGCATTTATTTTTGAAGTGTTCAGTTTGAGGTCTACATCAGATGCGCCGGAAATGTTTATGTTCAGATCTGTAACGGTTAAGTGCAGGTTCACGTCAGATGCTCCTGAAACATCCAGATCCAGGTTGTCGGATTTTAATTCTCCTGCAGATGAAACGTTGACAGCACCGGATAAGTCCAGTTTTTCCAGGTCGGCCACAGTTACGAAAACTTTGATATGGAAATCCTTGATGTTTTTCTTATTATTGGTATGTATTTCCAGCGTTTTGTTCTTATTGTCGATGACCAGGATGCTTTTTCCTTTTTCATCCGCTTCGACCTTTACCGATTCTTTGGTTCCTTGTGTGATGACTACATTCACAGCGCCGTATATTTTCAGGCGGTTGAATGTTCCATAGACTTCATCCCCGGCTGAAGGGCGGATGATGGTTTGGTCAGCGGGCGATCCGACCGGTAACGGATTCCTGACCGGAAGTTCAAACGGGAAGAACGTCATTTCGGAAGCTTCCTCCGGTTGTTCCTGATCGGGGATTTCCGGGGTTACCGCGTTTGGTACAGCATTGGCCGGAGCTTCCGGGAGAATTTCATTTTGAAGCTGAATTTCCTTTTCTTCCTGGACGATGCCCTTACCAAGGTCCGCAGGGACTTTTTTCTGTGCTGATTCGTTTCCTGTACCATACAGGAAAAATGTTCCTAATCCGATTCCTGCTGTTAAAATTACTGTTGAATACATAATTACTGATTTGGTAAATACTACTTTCATTTTGGTGAGCAAACCAGTGAGCACGGTTCCGAGTGTGATCCATCCGATCCATTTCCGGATATCGTGGATGCTTGTTTCAACCTTCTCGTTTCGAGCTTGTTCAAACAGGTTATTGATTATTTTTTCTTCTCTCGACATACCTTTAATTTTTTACAAGAACAGTTTGTTCGGATAATAGCCTTGCCAATTCCTGTCTTCCGCGGGACAATCTTTTTTTCACGGCGTCCTCCCCGGCTTCCTGGATGGCTGCTATTTCTTTAATTGAAAAACCTGAAATTTCGAACAGGATCAATGCTTCCCGCTGATGATCGGGTAGTCTGCCCAATGCTTTGTACAAATCTTCCACTTCCAGCTGCTTCTCCGCTTCCGGGACAGTTGACGAACGGTTCTCAAAACTGTTCGACCATTGCTCCTCTTTTATCTTCCTGTTGGAATTGGCCAGGATCCGGGTGCTGATACCAAACAGGAAATGAAGAAAAGTAGCTTTGTTCCTGAGTCCTTCAAATTTTTCAAAAGCAACAATAACTGTTTCCTGCATTAAGTCCTTAAAATCCATTTCCCCGTATACGCGCGCTTTGCAAAACCGCTCAAATTGAGCATGAACGGGTTTGTACAGGGACATGAATTCTTTTTTCTTTTTATTACTCATAAAGTCTGCTCACAAAGGTAAGTGTAATGAAAAAGGAAAAGGTGACATCCGAATAAGACTTTTTATTGCAGCAGGATTTAAGTTCTGCAAATTGATTTACTTTTGCAGCATGAAATTTAATAGAACCATACTGTTTCAGATGTACATCCTGCCGGTACTTTTCTTAGTATTCAGCTATAAACCGGCTTTTTCCCAGGTGCAGAACGTTGATAAATTATTGAAAGACTTGTCCGAGTATAAGAAAGAAGATACGATAAAGGCCAACATTCTTGCGGATATCGCTGTTACCTATTTTTATTCCGATAAGGAAAAAGCAAAATCATATATAGATTCATTATTAATGCTTTCTTCCAGAATTAATTTTCACAAAGGAAAAGGAAAGGCCTACCAGTACTACAGTGAATATTACCTGAGGAAGTCGGATTGGGAAAAGCTGAAGCTGAATTTAAACAAGGCGGACAGCATCTACAGGATGCTTGGAGACGAACTTAGGCTCATCTCAGTAAAAAATGTATACGCCAGTTATTACATGGCTATCGGAGAATATGAAAAGGCTCTGCACGAAAAGATCGCAGTACTGAGAAGCTATGAAAAAAAGGGTGAAAAAAATGGAGCATCAAAGACAATTGGTGGTATTGGCCAGCTCCTGGCGAAGTTGGAACGATATGATGAGGCAGAAGAATATTATGTGAAGGCTATTTCCTTGAAAAAAGAAGTCAATGACAGGCGGGGGGAGTCTGTCATTCTTGCCAATCTGGGAGCGATGCTGGGAGAGCAGGGAAAATACAATGAGGCGATAGTTTACCTGGAAAGAGCACTGGCCATTCAGAAAGAGTTTAATGACGAAGCGATCATCATTAACTGTGAGGCAAATCTGGCGAGCATGTATAATGATAAAAAACAGTACGACAAATCGCTGAAAGCCTCAAAAAAGTGCTATGCTTATTATGTTAAGAATGCCGATACCACCAACATTGTCATCACGTTGATGTACCAGGCTACTTCTTACAGGGGGCAGAAAAAATTTGATGATGCGGTCGGCCGTTTAAAGATTGCGGAATCTCTCATAAAAGATCGTCCTTCCTATTCTGGTCTGTATATAAGCCTGATGGAAAACTTTTCCACGACGTATAAGGAAATGGGAAATACGGAGGAAGCTCTGGTGTATCACGAAAAAATACGTAATCTGGAAAAGAAACAATCATTGTCTGCTGTCCAGGAAAAGGTCTCCGAATTGAAAGAAAAGTATGAGACAGAAAAGAAAGAACGGGAAAATCTTGAATTGAGACGAACCAATGAGATCGCTGCCTTAAAATTACAGCAGAACCGGTACCTGTTGTACGGACTGCTCTTCCTGATTCTTGTGGTGACTGCTTTTTCCCTGTTGATGATCAAAAACAGCCGTATGCGTGCTGAAAAAGAGAAAATGTACCTGAAGCAGCGGCTGCTGAGGAGCCAGATGAACCCACATTTTATTTTTAACGCATTATCAGCCATTCAGCATTTTATGTACAGGAGAGAGGCCCAGGAAACCGGGAAATTCCTTACCGCTTTTGCCCGGATGATCCGGATGACCCTTGAAAGCACACAGGAAGAAGCCATCTCCCTGCAAAAAGAGCTGGATTGGCTGGACAATTATGTCAGAATCCAGCAGCTTCGCTTTGACAATACCATTCAATACCACGTGGAAATTGATGAAAAGATCGATACCGACAATGTGGTCGTCCCTCCTATGCTGATCCAGCCGTTTATCGAAAATGCTTTTGAGCACGGTTTGAGTAAGCTGGATAAAGGAGGAGAGCTCAACGTTGTTTATGCACAGGAGAATGACCGTTTACTTGTCCGGGTAGAAGACAACGGGATCGGTTTTCTCCAGGGTGAGCACCTGCGGCACTTTCAGGAACACGAATCACTGGCGATAAAAATCACAAAAGAACGGTTGCAGCTCATCGGTAAAAGAAAGCAGAAAGTTGATTTTACAATTGTTTCAAAGCCCGGTGAAGGTACCACGGTCGTTTTTTCAATTCCTTTAACTTATAAAGCATGAAAGTCTTAGTCGTAGATGATGAAAAGAACGCAAGAGAAGCGATTGTTACCTTGCTGGAGCTCTATTTTCCGGCTGACACCATCATTTACCAGGCCGAAAGTGTGCATTCCGCTGTCGATGTCATTTACAAGACAGATCCGGATCTGCTGCTGCTGGATATCCAGCTGAAAGACGGGAGCGGGTTTGATATTCTCAGGAAGCTGGATGCAATTTCCATCCCGGTTATTTTTATCACAGCATACGAGGAATTTGCCATCCGGGCGTTTAAATTCTCTGCGATCGATTATTTGTTAAAGCCGATCGATCCCGATGAGTTGCAGCAAGCGGTGCTGAAAGCAAAGCAGAAGATCGAAAAAGAACGAATAGCAGACCGGCTGGAGGTATTCACACGGCACTTCAAAGAGGCGGAGAGCAACAGGAGAATGGTTTTGAAAACAGCGGACGCCATCTTTTTTATCCAGCTTGAAGACATCATTTACTGCCAGGCGGAAGGAGCTTATACCCGTTTTTTCCTTGCCAATGAAAAGCCGATCCTGGTCTCCAGGTCGCTGGGGGAATACGAGGAAATGATCAATAGCCGGCATTTTATCAGGGTGCATCAGAGTTTCCTGGTCAATATGAACCGGGTGATCCGTTACGAAAAAGGGGACGGAGGAAACCTGATTGTCTACCGGGAACAATCAATTCCTGTATCCATACGTAAAAAAGAAACGGTTCTTGAATACATGAACAGCCTGCACTGATACGGATATTGCGTAACTTACTACGCATACCAAAAAGATCCGGACGAATATCAATTACACCCATTCATGAGTGAAAACAGCTCTATCTTTGCCAAGATTTATTTGGGAATTCATGATGGTTTTTTCAGGAAAAAATGCCCGCAAGTACGGGAAATCGTGTAGCTTTTTGCTAAACAACAGACCGCTTTCCAGCCATGCAAAACGCATGGCAGGAAACTGTAAGCACCCTGGTGAATCTATATTCAGAAGCACACTAGATCATTTCAATAAAATTATTAATCATTAAAATCTAAAAACATGAAAGCAATTTGTTTGACAGCTGTCTGTCTGTTTATTTTGAATGCAGCGAACGCATTTTCGATTCGTTATTACAACAAAGACTCTAAAAAGCACACCATGGAAGTGCGCTCCAACGGTTCTACTCAAAAAATTGAGTTCAGTTCTTCCACTACCAGTACGGCATCGGTTCAGACAAGCGCTTCCGAAGTGGAGATTAAAACAGAATGTGGTTGGGTAAAAGTAAAAGACGGCGCGAAGATCACCATTCAGAACGGTTGTATCAAAATTGACTAAGACCATACAACACAGGAGTAATAGTAATGAATAAATGAATCATCCCCGTTAAAACGGCGGAGATTTCATTCCGGTTTTAAAAGAAAAAGGTGGATTCCGAAAAGCCTTCAAGATAAGAGAGTAGGAAAAAGGGATAAATAATAAATTTTATGAAGATCAAACAATTTTTGTTTTTTGTGGCACTCAGCTCCGGCCTTTTTTCATGTTCTAGAAACTTTGAAAATAAAACGACTGACTATTTGTATAATACGAAAGGGTTTTTCAATTCCAATGATGAAGATGGTGACCCTGTGTATAATCTGTTTACTTTGACCCAGGTCACGGATGATTGGGATGGTGGAGGAGATGATTATTTCAAACCTGACAACAAGAATGAAAAAATCATAAAAGTAGATTTGTACGGAAGTGTAAGCAGCTCCTTGTCCGGAAAAGACCTCGGCGGAATTAACAGCGCTATGATCATTTTGTACGACGCCTCTACGAAAAAGGCCTATAGAGGTCTGAGCTCCCTTACAAAAATGAAACCTACTTTTCAAGGAGGATTCAGCACCAGTGAAAGCGGTTATGTGGTTTACAGAGTTCCCAGAGAAACAAATATCAATAATTTATACATCGGTATAGATGAAGAAGAAGTTGATTTGTCAAACCTGAAAGCGGAAATTAATAAAGAGCTCGATTGGTCTAAAAAGGATGTGAATGACTTACTGCCTTTGAAGCCGTTTGAAATTCCCGCAGAAAAAAAGGTAGCTCTCAACACCGTAAAAAAAGCTGATGACTGGAAAGGTAAACGTACGTATACGTTTAAGGATTTTACCTCCTATGTGAATGATGATTTTGTAAAGGAACATATAAAAGAAGAAAGTGAAGCGTATGGCTTAACAAATAGCGATGTGTTTTTTAAACTGGATATGGACGTGGAAACTTCTGAAGATCTGGAATATATGGAGTCCGTTTATCTTGTGACGGAATACGGTCATTCTTTACCTATTGACAAAAGCGTTCCTAAAGTGGTCAAAGCAGGAGAGAAGGTGTCTCTTTCTCTGTATTATGGCATTCCTCCCTATAAAATACGGGGAATTGAAATAGGTGGAGAGCTCATCGAATTAAAATAATTGACTTTATCATCCAGGCGGATTCCGAAAAGCCTTCAACAGAGTAGGAATATTAAATTACATCTATATTATCATGAGAATTTTATTTTTAGTCTTGAGCACATTATCTACCGTTGTTGCTGTTCTGATATTGTGCCTTATGTCATTTAATTTTCTTCCGGAACAAAAAAAGGATCTGGCTGAAGTCCAGCAAATGAACACCGGTCTGGAAGATATGGGAGTATCGGCATTCTCGGAAGAACTGAATAACCTTCCATCCGAAGGGTTTATATCCGCTTTGATTTATGTTGGTGTTATTTTGATAATAGCGGTAATAGCGACGTTAATCATGGTGTATGTCAAAAAACGTGCTACTATCCCGTTATTGGCAATTGTGGGTATTGTATTGTTTTTTGGATACGGTGTACAGAAACTGTCCTTAAATCCATTGTTTTCATTTTTACTGGTAGTGATCCCCGTTGTTTTATTTGCTCTGTTTGCTTTCCTTGCACAGAATGCAACTAAGAAAAAGGCATTGAACGCCTGACATATAACCTGATACTGTTCACATGGGAAAGCCGGCATGATACTCATCATGCCGGCTTTCTTTTGTATATGCCCGGGTTGATTGGATCTTACAGGAATGGTATGGTACCGGAATCTGCACCATACCATTGTTGTTCATTAATCGAAAAAGTCGAATAGGATCCGGAACGGGTCAGGAATGACTTCACACTGCTCATCCCGTACATAGCCTGCTTCCAGGTAACGTCCGTGCGTGCAATGCCGGATGACCTGGTCAGGCAAACCGGAATTCACGGGGATGCGTTTCTGCTGCTCTGCACCGATCACCCAATCGTGCTCCCGGCCCAGCGCTATGCGGATTACTGCGTCAAGGCTGGTACTTCCGACACGTTTAAAGAATCCTTTTTCATCCACCAGGCATTTATGCCAGTCTGCAATGACCGACTTATACCTGGTCGACGGATTGACAGGAGATCCGGACAGGATCGCATTCAGCTCAGGGCTGTTGATCGTCATCATCTTACACCCGGGCTGTGACAGGAACCATTGTACGGACAATTGGGCAAAGGAAGAGATAATTTTCCCGGCAGGTCCGGGCGAAACAGCTTTCCATATCGACAATACCCGTGAGATCTTGTGGCCTAAGTTAAAATAACCACATCCGTTCCCCGCCGAAAACAACATGATCTTGCTGATCGCCGGTATATACTGGTGGATCACCGTATCAGCTGCCATGTACTCCGCGACCAATGCTCCCCGGCTGGTAGCGACGATTTGCAGGGGCTTTGAGAACCGCACGTTCAGCTTCCCTAAATGAGCAACCAGCCACGCTGTGTTTCCGGCCGCGTTGTCGGATATGGTGGGATGATTGAAGGCTATTATCTGTTCAAATTTCCCTTTCAGGATCAGTTCCTGGAGCAGGTTCTTTCCCCCCGGACGGGGTGTCAGCAGATGTTCAAAGGAAGACAGGGTATCTACGAATGTACCATGAATGAGCAAGAGTGTTTTTGCATGTTCTGCCAGCTGGCTTTTTGCTGTTACCGGGATGAATTTCCCCGCGCTTCCCTGGTCCGGTGCAAATTTCAGGAGGGCATATTTGTCCTTCCCTGCTGTTTTGGAACCTTTTTTTTCGGACGTATTGATTGTTTTCAGGAAACTGGTGTAAAGCTGTTTCTCTGTTCCTTTTTTCTGTTTGAACACCAGCACTTTTACAATAAAGCTCATTCCCGTTTCCTGTTCGGACTCGCGGTACAGGTTTTCTTCTCCGTCTACAGGTTCCAGGATGTGTTTGGGTTCCACCGGGAAATAATACGTCAGCCTGTCCCTGCCGGAATTTCGTTCCTGCTCATGTAAAATGTATTCAGAGAACGCCTCTTCATCTAAAAAATCTTCTTTTTTACTATGCTGGAAATAGACAATAGCACCTTCATCCGGCTCCAGGAAAACCGTCAGGCGAAGGCGGGGCAATTCAACAGGATTGAATACCTCGGGAAGTTCGAAATGTACCTCGTCAAAATTGATGTAGTATTCATGAACCTCTTTTCTTCTTCTTATGCTGAGTTCGGGATTAACAGCTTTCAGGTCTTTGATTTCCTGCCGGGTCAGCTTGTTCCGCTTATCCCGTTCATGGATTCCTTCATCGGAATTGCCTGCTTTGGAGAATACCAGGTCCCCGGAAGGAGTAAACGGAATGTCGGTTTCCCATCCGAGTGTGCCCCATATTCTGTCTTTGTTTTTCTTACCTTCTTTCTTCAGAGTGGAGGTAAGGTCTGGTAACGGGATCCGGGCCACTTCTCCCAGGGGGAAAAAACGCTTATCTTCCAGATTACCAAGCAGTAGTTGAATGTTTTCTTGCATAGTGAAAGTTATTTTAACCAGGACTAATCTAAGCTATTTCAGCGAGATTTCAATAAGGTATTTTTACCTGATTTTAAATTTTCATAATGCACAGAGCAGAACCCGGAAATTAAAGATTCTGAGTCGCTCTGTGCATACTTTCAATCTGTTTTCCCGCTTCCCAGCTTCATCAGTGACGGCACCAGGAATGACACGACACCTACGAGTGTTACAAGAATGCCGGATATTACAAAGGCATAGGCAACACCAATGTTTTCGGCGATGATACCGGTAAACAAAAGTCCGACGATGCTGGGCAGGACCGCCATGCTGAAATAGAGTGAAAATACCCTGCCCAGCTTATCCGCTGCGACTTCCTCCTGCAGAATGGTCATAAAGGCGGCTGAAAAGATGGATAATGCCACACCTCCGAAAGCGGTGAGCGTGACAAACCCCAGGAACCATGCTCCCGGAAGCAGCCCGGAGAATGAAAAAGTAAGCCCCAGGATGATGTGCATTGTGTTCACCAGGATGATCTTGGAAGTTTTTACCCGCATGATCCCCAGGATCGAACCGCCGATGAGCATACCGACACCCCAGATGATCTCGATCAGCCCCATTTCCCATTTTCCGCCTGCATAATGCCCGGTAGTCAGCAGGGGAAACATAATTGCTACCGGCATGATAAAGAAAGTGGCGATCATGGCAAACAGGAACAGGAAAGCAAGGCCTTTGTTGTAATAAACAGCATGCATCCCTTCTTTCAGTTCAGTAATGACTGAGGAGAGGGAAGGTTTTGTTTTTTCCCGCTTCAGGTGAGGAATCGATACAAAGAACAACGAAGTAATGGCTACAAGGGCTCCGACGATGTCAATATAGAGTACTTTCGCTATCGGGAGATAGGTAATGGCAATGGTTCCCAGTGCAGGCCCGGCGATACCGCTTACTGATTGCAGCATCTGGTTGATTCCTGATACACGCAGGAGTTCTTTTTCAGGAACGATCAATGGAGCTATTGCCTGCATGGCCGGAGAATGAAAGGCATTTCCGACGGAGCGGCACCCCAGCAGGAAATAGACCAGCCCCAGGTTCGGGTCTCCGTCATTCATTACAAAGACCATGACCAGGGTGCACAGGGCAATGAACGCATCGGCCAGGATCATTACCAGCTTTCGGTTCCAGCGGTCAATGAACACACCTGCAAACGGCCCGATCACTGCCTGGGGAAGCAGGCCCGCGATACCGGCCAGTGCCAGCACTTCGGCAGACTGATGTTCCAGGCTGAGCCATATGATTACTGCAAAATGAACCGAATAACTGCTGATCATGGACACAAACTGACCAGCCCATATAAATAGATAGGTACGAAACCAATGATTATTTTCCATAATTTTTTTGAAATGATTTTAAACTACAACACAGAAGACCAACCGGAAGTTGTCTTCATACAAAGGAGATCGGAGGTGCATCCCTGTCCCTCCGGTCAGGCAATCCAGGGCTTAGCGATCATTGTTGTATGGAAAGAAATGTTCATAACGCTGCAAAGCTATTCATTTTCCGGCTCTCAGAGAATAACCGGCAGTAACTTTTTTTGTTATCTTTCTGTTAACAGGGAAATTGTCGGTATCCGGCTATAAACCATAAACTAAGTGGTAAATATTCGTAAATTGCAGTTGATTAGTTCTTTGACGTTTCGGGAAAATTCATCAGACATGGATGTAAATTTCAGCAGGGACTTTGGTCATTGTTTGCAAATTTTGAAAAAGACATGAATAAAAAAAGGCCATCGTTTGAAGATGACCTTTGTACTCGAGGCGGGACTTGAACCCGCACGCCCAAAAGGGCACAGGATTTTAAGTCCGGCGTGTCTACCGATTCCACCACTCGAGCATCCTGTTCTTTGCAAGACATGAAAAAAGAGGGTGAACCCTCTTATTCTTCTTCTCATTCCCAGAGTAGAGCGAGAAACGGGATTCGAACCCGCGACCCCGACCTTGGCAAGGTCGTGCTCTACCAACTGAGCTATTCTCGCTTATTTTGGATATTTCAGATCGTATCTGAAAATCGTACTCTACTTCCCGATAGCTATCGGGAGAGTTATTCTCGCATTGTTTCAATTTTAACCGCAGATTCGTTCATCAACGGGCGACAAATGTATAAAGTTTTTTTGAATTTTGGCGCATCTGTATTAACTTTTTTAAAAGATAGTTAACATACAGGTATCTTTTCAATGCGCTTTTGGTGTCTTCCTCCTTCAAAATCAGTAGAAAAGAACACATCGATCATTTCGATGGCGTTTTCTTTGGTGATGAACCGTGCCGGTAGGGTAATGATATTCGCGTTGTTGTGCTCACGTGCGAGTCTGGCAATCTCAGGCTGCCAGCAAAGAGCGGAGCGGATTCCCTGGTGCTTGTTTGCTGTCATGTTGATCCCGTTTCCCGAACCACACAATAAGATTCCCAGCGTTCCTTCGTTTTGCTCCACCATTTCAGCGACGGGATGTGCATAATCCGGGTAGTCGATGCTTTCCTCGGAATACGTTCCGAAATCTTTGACGGTATGACCTTTGGATTCAAGGTGCCTGATCAATTCCTGCTTTAATTCAAAACCTGCGTGATCGCAACCAATTGGAATAATCATAAGTTCAATTTTATCGTGTAAAAATAGGCAAATTCATTAAAAAGAGCATACGATGCATGTGAATTTATTCCTGATTGCCGGAAATAAGGCACAAAAAAAGGTTGTCGACAGACAACCTTTTTTTCATCTAGTTCTATATTGTTATTTTTTTACTGTCTTCTTAGGTTTGCGTGTGTAGTCATCATCATTGGGATCTGTAATGTCTCCGTTGTTTCCGTTTACATCACCTGATCCGAAAGCTGCTTTCTGCTGGTGAGACTGTTCAACACCTGCTTCTGCTGCCCTGCTATTCGGCTGAATAACTTCCTTTTTACATGAGGATACAACGATCGTCAATATAAAAATACCACCCAAAAGAATTAAACGTCTCATAATACTTGAATTGCATTCTACATAACAAATATACTACCTTTATTTTAATCCTCCAAATTATTTAGTGAAATTTTTATTTTTACAACTGTCCCGAGTATATTTCCATTGGAATCATAGAGCTGCTGCGGGCCGATCAGCTCCATGTCTCTGTCGGATATTTTTTTCATTATGTCGATCCGTTTCATGGTGATTTCCATTCCCTGTGATTTATGATCGCCGCTGAAACCGATTTTTTGCTCAATGCTTTTTTCAATACCGATCCCGTTGTCAAGTATGCTGATCGACAGGTAATTGCCTTCTTTCTTTATTTCAACGTCAATTTTTCCTTTCCTGTCTGTTTGAGGCAACACGCCGTGGATGATGCTGTTCTCCACGAACGGCTGGATCATCATGGCAGGGATCAGTACTGATTCTAGGTCCACATCGTTGGTAAGGATATGATAATCGAATTTCCCGTTAAACCGCATAGCTTCAAGAGAAAGGTACAGTTCTATCCGCTCTATTTCTTCAGCAAGGGTTACCATGCTGTTCTCTTCGGTAGAAGAGTCCAGGTTCTTCCGGATCAGCTTTGCAAAGTTGGAGAGGTATTTATTGGCTGAAAGCCTGTCGGAAATATTGATGAAATATTGAATGCTGTTGAGCGAGTTGAAAATAAAATGCCGGTTCATGCTGGCATTCAGTGATTGCTGCTCCAGCGTGATCAGCCGGGCTTTGAACTCTGTCCGCTCCAGCTCGTTTTTTTCCTGTTCCCGTTTGATCCGCATCCTCATGAAAAGAAAGATCAGGATAGCAACAAACAGCGCCAGCAGGGAAATGAACCACCATGTTTTGTAGAATGCCTGTTTGATGATAAACGCGATTGCCAGCTGGTCGACGGTGCTGCCATCATCCAGCAAGGTTCTTACATGTACGACGTAATTTCCCGCTGAAAGCCCTGAGAGAGTGATATACGGTGCTTTGGAAGGTGGCATCCAGGTGTCATCCAATCCCTCTATTTTGAATTGAAAGGACAGGTCTTCGTAGTTATTCAGTGAAACACCGTCCAGGTTAAACTGCAGATTATTCTTGTTGTACGGGAATTTCATGTTCTGAGGAATCCCTCGCTCCATTTCACCATCGTAACTTTTGTAATCGAATGGTTCATAGTTAAGCAGGATGTTATTCAGTTTCAGCCGTGCGTTCTGTGCTTGCCGGTTGAGTGTTTTCAGGTTTAGGTGGACCAGGCCGGATGCTGTGCCGAACCACAAGGCGCCGGTTTTGTCAATGAAGCTGGAATTCAGGTTGGTTTCCGGGTCGATCAGTCCATCCGATACGCCGATGCGCTTCACATTTTTCTCCTGTTTTTTCGTGTCGATGATGTACACACCGTTATTGGTTCCGACAAGCAGGTCGGATCCGTCTACGCTCAGGAAATTGATGTAATTGGAGGCGACATCGCTTGAGAAACGGACCCGTTTCATTTCGTTGTTCCCCACCAGCTCGTACAGTCCGTCTTCCGTACCTACGAACAGCCGTTCAGAGTTTATCTTTGCAATGGAATAGACCGTTCGGTTCAACTGCCCGGTCAGTTCAAAGCGATTATTTTTTCCGAGGGAATACAATCCCATATCCGTAGCGACGAACAGCACACCTTTGAAATAGGTGATATTCCGGATGGTACCGATATCGCTGACATTTGTTCCGATAGGAGTGAATTTCCCTTCGGAGTACCTGACGATGCCGTGAGACCCCCCGATATACATTGATTTGGAATCAATTTTATGAAAGGCGGTTATTTTAAACCCGGGCGCTCCGTCGTCCAGGTCATACAGCTTAAAGCGATCTGATTTATCTACGGAATACAGCCCGAATTTTGTCCCGAACCAGTGATAGCCGTCAACGTTTCCCACTGCACACCAGACGGTTGGATTAATCGGGATGGAGGTGAATGATTTGAAATCCGTGGTTTTTATCACGCTCCCGTCCATTGTTCCGAAATAATATACGCCATCACTGCTCTGGAACCCGCTCAGTACAAGGTCTGAGAGCAAACCGGTCGATTTATCGAAAAACGAAATGTCTCCGTTCGCCGCTTTTACCAACCCTTTTCCCTGGGTGCCTATCCAGATGTTTTTATCGGCATCTTCATAGGCTGTGCTGGTAATATTGAGCGGCAGCCCGACTTTATTGTCAAAGAAAAATGATTCTTTCTCATTAAATTTGATGATGCCGTTGGAGGTACAGATCCAGATGTAGTTGCGGGAATCGACAATGATGTCATTGAACAGGTGTCCGTCGTTTTCAAACCTGGTTTTAACGATCGCGTTTTTTTCTTTGCTGTAATACAAAAGGCCGTCGTAAAAACTGGAAATGAGCAAATGATTGTTGCGTACGGCAAGCGCTGAGATGCTGATTTCTCTGTCTTCCAGGAAAAAATCGCTTTTCAGAAGGTCGTTCGAACGTGCCATTCCCCCCCTGGTAGCAAAATACAGATCACCTTTCCATTCCAGCATGTCACGGACAAAGGCATAATCGTCCCTTAATAAAGGAAGCGCTGTTAATACCTTGTTTTTTAGTTCATAAAGCCCCGCTCCGTTGGTAGCAACGATGATCCTTCCGTTGTACTTGATGATATCGGTGACATTGGTCATCTGGAAGGGCCTGGCCAGTGATATGGCAGTTATTTTGTTGTTGTCAATGACCGAAATACCACCCTGATGCCCGATGAATACCTTTGAATCGATCCATTCCACGACATTGACCCGGTTGTTCAGCAAGCCATTATCCGTTGAATAATTTTTAAATGTATTCCCGTTGTATTTGGAAACACCACCCAGTGTCCCGATCCACAGGTAGCCGGTGCTATCCTGGCAGATGGACGTTACCTGTGACTGGGTAAGCCCTTCGGATGTGGAATAGGACTGGAATAGATAACGTTGCGAAAAAGTAAGTGAGCACCATAACAGTGCCGGGAATAAGACCAGGTACTTCATTACTGCTTCAGCATTTTTACGAATTCAGTTACACGGTTGCGCGCCACAGGGATTTTCAAGCCTGTTTTCAACACGGCAAAATGCCCGTCCTCGTTCAGGTATTCGGACAATTCATTGAGGTTAATGATGTGTGATTTATGAATACGTGCGAACTTGGATTCATCCAGGATGGATTCATACGTTTTTAAAGTACGCGTATCCAGGTAGCGTGTTCCGTCTTTAAAGTAGATCGTTGTACAGTTTCCGGATGCTTCCAGGTGAAGAATGGTGTCATCTTCAATGATCTTAAGTCCTTTTGTGTGGGAAACGGCTATCCGGTTATTCGGTTTGTTGCGAAGTAAATTATCGGACAAATTGCGAAGGGACCGGAAATACGTGGAGAAGCCCTCCGGGTTTTCCGTATAGATCGCCCGTGTTTCGACCACTCTTTTAACGGCTGTCTGCAATTCTTCAATATCGATCGGTTTTAACAGGTAATAGACAGCGCTGGCATTGAAAGCTTTAATGGCATAATCTTTAAAAGCAGTTACAAAAATGACCTGGAAGTTCTTCTCTTCGATCTCTTCCAGCAGTTCAAACCCTTCTGCATTTGACGGCATCCGGATATCAAGGAAAACCACGTCAGGTTTTGATGCTTCGATAATGGCTTTAGCCTGTTCTTTTCGCTCAGCTTCTCCGATTACCTCTATCTCCGGGCAGAATTCCTCCAGGAGCATGACCAGGTTTTTTCGGGCAAACTCTTCATCGTCGACAACTAATGCTCGTAATTTCATAGCTTTCAAATTATGGTTTATGGTCTCAATTTACAATATTAATAAATTATTACTGGTAAAACCCGTGTTGATGAAACGAAATTACCTACTGTTTAAAAATCAATTCGGTCATTCTACTAAACGAATGGAACAGTTGAAATATTTTTCCGTGCATCATTTTGACTTTCATCTTAAATTTAATGTGAATAAACAATTAAAAAACAGGTATATGAAAAGAATATTACATGAAAAAGCCATCCATATCTGGATATTCATTGACAACGGAAATTGATGAAAAAATAATGATTCCCACATTTTTCAGTCATTAAAAATGTTGTTTTTCAGCGGGATGGAAAAAAAACAGAAAAAAAATCAAGGCCAGGTGTTGCCAGTTTTCAAAGTATTGCTACCTTTGCCCCGGAGAAATGGCAGAGTGGTCGATTGCACCGGTCTTGAAAACCGGCGTACCGCGAGGTACCGGGGGTTCGAATCCCTCTTTCTCCGCCAGGATTTACATTAAAAAGTAAGTCCTTTTTTTATGCCCGGATTTTCGGTGATTCTGCTGAACCGAGGGATGAGAATCCCCCGGGTTCGTGCCGTAGCGCAGCGGAGACCAGCGTAGCTAATCCCTCTTTCTCCGCCAGGATTTACATTAAAAAGTAAGTCCTTTTTTTATGCCCGGATTTTTGGTGATTCTGCTGAACCAAAAATGCAGCCCCGCATTCCTTCCATGATTCCCTGAATTTTCTGAAAGCCGGAGTATACTTATTTTCCGGAAAAGGTTAACTTTGTAATTCACGATAAATTTAACGTTTTGAATAATCGGCATTATTTGTTTCATAGTATTGCTGTTGGGTTGTTATTTGTCTTTTCACTGGTCAGGAACTCCGTTTTTTCGCAGGAAGATAAAATTGCGCCTAACCCCGGAGGCTATTGGATTTCTTATATAGGTGACAATAAAATCAATGCTCGGATCGGGATCCACTCTGAAGCACAGTTCCGTAATTTTTTTTTAGACCGTACGGTAGAGAGTTTCCTGGTAAGGACAGGCTTGAATGTTTACATTCAGCCGTATGCCATGGCGACGGCCGGGTACGGCTATTTTTACAGTACTCCTTCAAGAGGAGAAGTAGCCGGGGCAGAAACATCCGAGCACCGCATCTGGCAGCAGCTCGTTTTAAGGCAAAAGACAAGGAATATTTTCATGGAGCACCGTTACCGGCTGGAACAGCGGTTTATCCAGAATCTCAACACCGGTACAAAGCGGGATGATTACCGGCTCAGGTACCGTTTTCAGACATTATTTCCACTGTATTCCATTTCCCCGCACCTGCGCCACCTCTTTGTGGCTGTGAATAACGAGGTGATGGTCAATTTCAGGAGTAATCCTTCACGGATCTTTGACAGGAACAGGTTTTTCTCCGGGATCGGCTACCAGGTAAGCCCTAAGATGAACTTCCAGCTGGGATACCTGAACCAGTTTGCCCAGGTTGCAGGAAGTCCCGAAGCGCAGATCGACCACGTGCTTCAATTCAGTGTTTCTTATAACATGGATGACCTGATGCAGTCATTTTTCAGGAAAAAACAGGATATATGATGAAGAGATGGATATGGACAGTGGCTTTTTTCGCCCTTTCGTTAGACGTGGATGCACAAAATCTGAAAGTTTTTGAGGATGAGCTGGGAGTGAAGGGCGAATACCGTTTTTCAGGTGAATACACGGATACGGTATTGCCCCGACAGGGTCCGTTAGAGATCCGCTGGAGAGAGCTGTCAGGCGGGTACCTGAAAACGTACCGGGTGAAAGGCCAAACCAGCAATCACCTGCCTGCCGGACGATGGACCTGGGAAGAAGCGCAGTGGGATTATAAGGTCAGTGCCGGTGCAGGCATTGTTCCCCTGTTCCAGGCAAAAGGAGAGCGCATGAAATGGGAAGGAGCTTTTGTTGCCGGGAAACCTGACGGTAAGTGGATATTTAATGTGGATAGTATTTCCGGTAGTGGGAAGCCGGTTAGTTCCCTGATCAGGGTAGAGATGACGTTCAGGAAAGGAAAGCCGTCGGGAGCTTTTTCATTAACGGATAACACAGGCAGCTACGAGTTGAGAGTGAGAGGGATGTGTGATACGACAGGAGGAGCGGCTGGTACCTGGAATTATACCTATAAAAATGAACAGGGTGTTCTTGTGAAAGAAGAACGCGAGTACAGGCAAGGATTGCTGATTGCTGTGAAAAGAACGGAAGGAACGAATAAATCAGAGCTGAATTTTGAGGGGAACAGGCGTTTTGTTCAGAATGGCGATAACCTTGCACTGGTCAATGGAAAGAGGATTGGCGGACTTTCGTTCGGGCAGGATGAGCACGGGGGAATTGCTTCGGAACTGTATCATGAGAATTTATCCCAGTATTTTCAGAAGGGATGGAAATTGGACGTATTTCCATATGTATTCGACCGCTTTATTCCATCATTCCGGCGGTTGGAGTACCCGCTGAATGAAGAGGAAACCGCTGACCTGACACGTTCACGCCGCCTGATCACCGAACAGAAAGATACGATTGAGCAGTTGCTGTCAGGTAATATTTCTATTCATCGTTCCAGGAGCGGAGAGCTGGATACTACTATTTCATACCTGCAGCTGCAGCTTTTACGGTTGAATTACCTGGATTCATTGCTGGACAGGTCCGAGCTGCCGTTCTTTACGTATAAGAACAGGTATGGTGTGGACTCGCGTAATTGGATCGAAGGATTGAACAAGTTCCGTTATGCGAACGGGCAGGTGTATGATTCACTGCGCGTGGAATTGCCCCTTATTGAACTGGCAGCTGGTGATTCTGTATATTTCTTCCGGGAAATATACCACATCTTGTCCCGGAATGAGGCGGATTTACCACGTTACTTTCAGGAAGTAGAGAACGCTCATATTTCAGTGAAGCAGGAAGGGGAATTACAGGAACTGGAAAATAAGATCGCAGAACGTTTTGTTGAACAGCAGCTTTTCTATGAAGATAAAGAGGGGATAGGTGCGTTGATCCATGACAAATGGGTGAGGGGAGAAGTGCAGCACCTGATCCAGGAATACGCGCGAAGTGATGAATACGAAACAGCATTGAACATAGGTTCCGAAGTGCTGGTCAGGTTGGATTCGCTGGAGAGCTGGCAAAGTAAAATCGAGCTGTTTGACAGGATGCCCGAATTGTTGAAATCAAGCTATACATACCTGGTGTACAATCCTTATACCGGAGAGAATAGTATAGCGGTTACCAATAAAAAGCGTTTTTTAAATGCTGTTCTGACGAATTTGTGGCCGTACCTGCTGAATGAGATCCAGGAAGAAAACGAATGGGCTGCATGGTGCGAGCTTTGGGAAAGGCAGTTTACTGTTTTTAATTACCTGGTAGATTTTGCAGCAAAAGATGACGCGCATGCGAAACGTATTGACAAACGGGTAAGAAAGGAAAAGAAACCGGAGAAAATTCTGAAAATTCTCCTGCAGCAGTAGATGAATGCGTAGGATCGGGAGGAAAGAAAACAAAAAAGGAAGCTTCGTATGAAGCTTCCTTTTTTAATAATCTCACTAGAAATTATTTAATTTTGCATTCTGTTTTAACTTCACCAACAGTGCTAGATCCTTTTTCACAAGCTTCTTTAGCGTCTTTCTTAGAACCGTTTACAGTTCCTGAAACTGTTCCGCTAACACCACCACCTGTAGTTGTACATTCACATGTGTAATCTTTTTTGCAAGAAGCCAAAGCTAAAACTGCTACTGCAGCGAAAAATACTTTTCTCATAATTTCTAAATTTTTTATAATAGTTTACGGGGCAAAGATATAGCTATATTTCAGAATAGCAACTTTTTTGTGAAAAAATCAATCAAAATAATGCACATCTACGTAAAAATACGTACATGTATCAGTGAGTGTTTCGACGGGAAAAGATAAAAACGATAGGATGCAGAAAGTCACTATTTTTCAGGTTTTGTACTGAAAATAAGTCAGTTAATATTAAGTAGAGAAATGATTCGTTTTGCGTTCAATACCATTATTTATCCAATGGACAGAAACCAGGTTGATCGCAACCGTAAGAGAGCATAGCTTTTTTTACAAAAACGACAGGAAATGATCATTGTTTTCCTGTCGTCTTCGGGATACCTTTTTGACCTCCTGATTATTTCAGGGTACAGCCATTATTTCCTCCGGCAGAAACAATTCCCACAGATACTTTACCTTCGCAGTGGGCCTTTGCATCTCTTTTCTTAGCTCCATTGATGGAATAAGAATGAGTTTCTCCGGAATAATTACATTCACATGTCCAGTCTTTTTTACAGGAAACAAGAGCCAGCATGGTAACGCCAGCGAATACTACTTTTTTCATAATTTTAATTTTTAAGCGTTTATGGTCTAAAAGTATTGCCTTCACCGGGAACAACTCTTTGTAACGCTTGTAAAATCAGAAATATACGACGAAAAACGTACAGAAATGGCGCTTACATTTTTTCCATCAGGAACCGGTATAACTCGACCATGCACATGATGTCGTATTTGTAGACCAGTTCATCCGGTGTATGCACATGATCTTCCGGAGCACCGATAAAGCACCAGTCAACAGGGAGATCGGATTTTTGCAGGACGCCACCGTCGCTGCCTCCGGCAGATTCTACTTCCAGCTGGAAAGCGATCCCGGATGATTTCGCCAGGGAAATGATTTTATCCAGGTAGGACCTTCTCGGCAACATACTGTCACGCATGGAGATTGCCACACCTTTTCCGTGAGGCACTCCCGGAGTGACCCAGGTGATATCCGAAATCAGCGCCTGCCGTACACCGTAGTTGTCCAGCAAGTACTTCGCGCAGAAACCCACACTGTTTCCTCCATGTTCTTCATACGTGGAAAATACAATAGCGCCGTTTTCCAGTGATTGTGCAACTTTCAACGCGTTCCATACTCCCAGGCGGTTATCCATATAGGGGGATTGGATGTATTCGTCGGTTTCCCTGAAATTCGGCTTGAATGTTAATAATGTTCCCCGGTCGATCTCTCTGTCGAACACATACTGCAGGTCTTTGGAACCGTCTTCGTTTTCGATGACCATCAGTTCGGTTTCGATCTCTCCTTTGGAATCGCTTCCTACGAGCTGGATTCCGTCAATTAGCCGGGGACCTCCGACTTTTATCAGCTCCTTGTCATAACCGGTGGAAAAACCGATGGTATCCATGTGTGCGTAAATTGCTGTGCGGGGTTTTCCGAACACAAGGATCACACAATCCTGGAACCCGTCTCCTGAAATGATTTCGGGCTGTACCTTCCAGTTACCCGATGCTTTTTTTATATAATCAATGATGAATGCGGCAATTGCCCCTTCGTCACTTGCTGCTCCTCTTATTGCTGTCAGTTGTTTTAATAATTCCATTCTTTATTGTCTTGTTTTTGTGCTGCTGGTAGAGATAACATGCGCTGCTAGTATTCTCCCAGCGTAGTAATGTCAATGTCTCCTATATCGGTGAGTTCTGCTTTTAATGCCTCACTTCTGTCCAGCGGTAATTTAATTTCCAGTTTGCAATCCAGTTCAAATTGCTGGTTGTTGTATTCCAGGTTCATCCGTTTCAGCCAGTTCATTACTTCTGGCATGGCTTCATAGCTGAACCGGGCCTGGATGTGATGAAAGACTTCGATTTCTACGATCTCTGCCTGTTGAAGAGCATCCTGTGCGGCTTCTCTGTACGCGTGGATCAATCCTCCCACTCCCAGCTTTACCCCTCCGAAATACCGGACAACTCCGATCAGGATATTTGTCAGGTCAAAGGACTGGATCTGTCCCAGGATCGGTGCGCCTGCAGAATTGGATGGTTCACCGTCGTCGTTTGCCCGGAACTGTTTTTTGTCCAGCCCGAACCGGTAAGCCCAGCATACATGGCGTGACTGATAATGCTCTTTTCGCCATTGCTCCAGGTATTGCCTGGCCTCTTCTTCCGTATAGCAGGGAACTGCATAGGCGATGAATTTAGAGCCTTTTTCCTTGTAAAGTCCTTCCGATTGCTGCCTGACGGTCTTGTATGTAGTCTGGATTTCCAAAATGATCGGTAAATGAAAAAATGAGAGAAGCTCTTCCTCTCTCATTTTTACACAGCTATTTAAAATTAATTCAGCATTGCCAGCTTTTCTTCCAGGATGGCAATCTTACTCAATGAATCCGCTTCTTTCTTCCGTTCTGTTTCGACAACCTGGGTTGGTGCTCCGGAAACAAATTTCTCATTGCGCAGCTTCCCTTGTACGCTTGCCAGGAATCCTCTGGTATATTTCAGCTCTTCTTCCAGTTTGGCTCTTTCCGCCTCAACATCAATCGCTTCTCCGAAAGGAATGTAATATTCATTATTGGAAACAATGAAGCTGTTCGCGTTGGCGACTTTGTCCGAAGTGTATTCCAGTGAGCTTAGATTCCCCATTTTGATGACAACCGGGTCAAAGCTTGTATCGAAATCGTTGTTTTTCCTGATCAGCAGGTCAACTTTTACCTTGTTGGCAATATTGTTGGATTTACGGATGTTCCTGATTCCTGTAACCACTTCCTCCATGCGTCTGAAGTTGTCTAAAACGGTTTGGTTAACCGTTCCTGCCGACGGCCAGGACGCGATCACGATATCGTCTCCTGCTTTCCGTTCCCGGATCAGGTGCCACAATTCTTCCGCGATGAACGGCATGAACGGCTGGATCAGCTTCAGGATGTTCTCAAAGAAACCTTTGGTTGCCTCCAGCGTTTTCGGATCGATCGGGTGCTTATATCCCGGTTTGATCATTTCCAGGTACCAGGAGCAGAAGTCATCCCATACCAGCTTGTAGATCGTCATCAACGCTTCTGAGATCTTGAATTTGTCAAACAGGTCATTGATTTCTGTCAATGTTTCATTGAAACGGGATTCAAACCATTCGATCGCCCTTCTGGACGATTCCGGCTGGTCAATCTCGTGCACTTCCCAGCTATCCACCAGGCGGAACGCGTTCCAGATCTTATTTGTAAAGTTACGTCCTTGCTCGCACTGGGAACTGTCAAACGGTAAATCGTTTCCTGCAGGAGAAGAGATCAGGATTCCCATGCGGACTCCATCCGCTCCGTATTGCTCAATCAGCTCGATCGGGTCGGGTGAGTTGCCGAGGGATTTTGACATTTTCCTTCCCAGCTTGTCACGTACAATTCCCGTGTAATATACATTCCTGAACGGCAGATCTCCCATGTACTCATATCCTGCGATGATCATACGGGCAACCCAGAAGAACATGATTTCCGGAGCCGTTACCAGGTCATTCGTAGGATAGTAATACTTGATCTCCTCGTTTCCGGGTTGCGTCAGTCCGTTGAAAACAGAGATCGGCCACAGCCAGGAAGAGAACCAGGTGTCCAGTACATCTTCATCCTGGCGCAAGTCCTGCGGTATAATCGTCTTTCCTGTTTTTTCAGAAGCCAGTTTTACTGCTTCATCAATGGTTTTCGCAATTACGAAATCCTCAGCTCCTTCGCCGTAATACCACGCTGGAATGCGGTGTCCCCACCACAACTGGCGGGAAACGCACCAGTCTTTTACGTTTTCCATCCAGTGTTTGTAGGTATTTTTGAATTTATCCGGGTGGAATGCGATGTTTCCGTTCATAACATTATCCAGGGCGGGCTGCGCCAGCTCTTTCATGGACAGGAACCATTGCAGTGAGAGCTTCGGTTCAATGACCGCGTTTGTGCGTTCAGAGAAACCAACCTTATTGATGTGGTCTTCAGTTTTTACCAGGTAACCTTTATCGTACAGTTCCTTTTCGATGGCTTTACGTACCTCAAAACGATCCTGCCCGGCATAATGCAGACCATGTTCGTTCAATGTTCCGTTGTCATTCAGGATGTCGATCGTTTCCAGGTTGTGACGGATACCTAGATCATAGTCATTTACGTCATGGGCCGGAGTCACTTTCAGGCATCCCGTTCCGAATTCCATATCTACGTATTCGTCCAGGATGATCGGGATGGTCCGGTTAGCGATCGGAACAATCGCCTGTTTTCCGTGCAGGTGCTTGTATCGTTCATCGTTCGGGTTGATACAGATCGCGGTGTCTCCCAGGATCGTTTCCGGCCGCGTAGTCGCGATTACCAGCCATTCGTCATCTGCTCCCGCGATTTTGTACCGCAGGTGGAATAATTTTGAATTGACTTCTTTGTGGATTACCTCTTCATCCGACAGTGCTGTCTTTGCTTCAGGATCCCAGTTGACCATGCGGACACCCCGGTAAATTTTTCCTTTGTTGTACAGATCGATGAATACGTTAATAACCGATTCCGAATATTCGGGATCCATTGTAAATCCTGTGCGTTCCCAGTCGCACGAAGCTCCCAGCTTTTTCAGCTGCTCCAGGATGATTCCTCCGTGTTTTTCTTTCCACTCGAAGGCGTGCTTCAAAAAGTCTTCACGTGTCAGGTCCGATTTTTTGATCCCTTCTGCACGCAGCTTCTGAACAACTTTCGCTTCTGTTGCAATGGAAGCATGATCGGTTCCCGGAACCCAGCATGCGTTTTTCCCCAACATACGTGCACGGCGGACCAATACATCCTGGATCGTATTGTTCAGCATGTGTCCCATGTGCAGCACCCCGGTTACGTTTGGCGGTGGAATGACGATCGTATAAGGTTCACGTTCGTCCGGAGTGGAGTGAAAGTAACCTTTGTCTAACCAGTGTCTGTACCATTTCGCCTCTGCGCTTTGCGGTTCGTATGTTTTCGGAATTTCCATCGTATAAAAAAATTTTTGCAAAGGTAGTGATTATGGCGGTTTTGACAATGCTGTTAAAGCGGAAATAGAAAAAGGAATGTTTCAAAAAACAGCAGGTATCTTATTGATCTGTTCTATTTCTTTACCTTTGCCTCCTAAAACCGTAAAAATGGCATCAAGTATTTTTGCAATTCTGGATGATATCGCTGCATTGATGGACGATGTGGCTGTTGCAAGCAAGCTGGCGACGAAAAAAACGGCAGGGATACTGGGAGACGACCTGGCTGTGAATGCGGAGAAAGCAACGGGTTTTCTGTCCTCGAGGGAACTCCCGGTCTTGTGGGCCATTACAAAGGGCTCTTTCCTGAATAAGCTCATCATCGTTCCGGCTGTATTCCTGTTGAATTTCTTTTTACCGGATGCTGTGACGGTCATATTGGTCGCTGGTGGTTTTTACCTCGCTTATGAGGGCGTGGAAAAGATCATCGAATACCTTTTTCACAGGAATAAAAAAGGCCATTCGTCTCCTTTGGAGGAAGCAGAAGAAGCGGGCCTGGCAAATGAAAAAAAGAAGATCAGGGCAGCCATTTCTACGGACTTTATTCTTTCGATCGAGATTGTCATCATAGCACTGGCAACCGTTTTGGATCAGCCTTTGCAGGTACAGATACTCACCGTTTCCGTTGTGGCTGTCATTGCAACGATAGGAGTGTATGGAATCGTAGCACTTATTGTGCGTATGGACGATGCGGGATTCAAACTGATCAAACGATCAGGTAACAAGGGATTTGGAGCAAAGCTGGGACAGGTATTGGTGAGTGCCCTGCCCGTTATCATCAAATCACTGACCGTGATCGGAACGATTGCCCTGATCCTGGTTTCAGGAGGAATTTTCGCCCACAACATTGATTACCTGCATCACGTTCTTCCTCAGGTTCCGGGCATTGTGAAGGAGATCCTGTTCGGACTGATTGCAGGGCTGATCGCTGTGCTGGTCATTTCAGCCGGAAAGAAAGCGTTTGGGTTGGGGCGGAAAAAATAAACCGGTTGATCTGTTCAAGTCTGTAAATGATTTTAAGTGAATCCCGATTTTTAATTTTCTACTACCTTTGTTGTTCATAAAACCAAAACTATGAGTATTGTTAAAACGCTTCTGAAAAACCCGTCTTACGGGAAAACTATTGATCTGTCACTTTTGTTGCTGCGCATAGCGGCCGGAGGATTTATGCTGACCCATGGATATGGGAAAATGGTGCGCCTGTTTAACGGGACGTTTGAATTCGCTGATCCGATCGGTCTGGGAGTAGAAGTGTCTCTGGTGCTGACTGTTTTTGCAGAAGTGTTGTGCGCTTCCTTCATTTTACTGGGAATTTTGCCCCGGTTAGCTGCTATCCCGTTAAGCATTACGATGCTGGTAGCGGTGTTCATCGTACATGCCAATGATGGCTTCGCGAAGCAGGAGCTGGGTCTGTTCTATCTTATTTCCTACCTGGTTATCTTATTGCTGGGAGCAGGCAAATATTCATTGCAGAGCCTTTTCTCAAAAGGATAATACCACGTTGTGTTCCACAGGGGCATCTTTCGTGCAAAATAACCTTGCTGTATGGGGAATTAATAGTAATTTCACATTTCATTTAAGTTACATCAATCTGGTAAGACATTGAAACTCTCGTTATCGAATCGGCAACTTTCTGAAATCGTTGGTGGTACTCATGCTGCCGGTGATCCTGCTGTAATGATCCAGAGCATTGTCTATGATTCCAGGAGAGTCGGAGAGGCTTCTTCCAGCGCATTTTTTGCATTGAAAGGCATCCATTCCGACGGACATTTATTCCTGGAAGATGCTTACCGGAAAGGGATCAGGACATTTGTAGTGAGTGAAAATCCGGATGAAACGGCTTTTCCGGGCGCCTGTTTTATCCGTGTGGATGATGTGATGGAGGCCTTGTTTCGCCTGGCTGCCTACCATCGCCGGTTCTTCCAGGGAAAAGTGGTGCTGATCTCCGGTAAGATCGGGAAAACAAGCGTTAAAGAATGGCTGTATCACTTGCTCAGCCCTGAATTGACTGTCTCAAGAAGCCCGAAAAGCTATAATTCCAACCTGGGAATTGCACTGTCCGTACTGGAAGCAAATCCCGGATCGGGTGCTGTTCTGATTGAGGTAAAGCCCCATGCGGAACTTGATCCGAAAAAGATCAATGAACTGCTTCGCCCGGATCTGGGTGTTTTAACTACGACAGAAGCTGACGGGACGATCTTCCCGGATGCTTATTTTGAAGCCCTGTACAAGGGATGTACTGCTTTATTTCACGCGGAGCGGCAGCGTTCGTTTCTTCAGCTTAAATCCATTGTTCGCTTCGTGAACCCACTCAAAGAAGAATTATACCCGAGTGAGGCAAAGCGGAAAAATGTAGCACTTGCCCATGCTGTGGCTCTTAATTTAGGCATTTCTGAACAGAAGCTGCAGCAAAAAATGAAGCAGTTGCCCGATCTGGCGCTCCGGATGGAAACATTTGACGGTAAGAACGGGAATTTCATTATCAATGACCTGTATAACCTGGATGTGGATGCGTTCAGGAACTCCCTGGAATTTCAGCAATCCATAGCAAAAGATAAAAAGCGGGCAGTTATCCTGGGATTGCAGGAAGCAGATCAGCCCAAGAGGAAAGAGCTGGAAGCACTTATCTCCGAATTCAATCCCGATTATTTCTTCCTGCTGAATGAGAACGATTCATTTACGGAACAACTGGCCGATACGGTGATACTGATTAAGGGTAGCACATCGAACCACCTGCTGCGGATCGCCAACCAACTGAAAGAAAAACGTCATCATACACATTTAAGAATCAACCTGAAATCCCTGCGGAAGAACATTGCCGCTCACAAGCAGGTACTGCCCGAAGGTACAAAGATCATGGCAATGATGAAAGCGTCCGGGTATGGGTCGGGACTGGACAAAATGGTCCAGTTTGTCGATGGCTACGGAGTTGATTATTTCGGAGTGGCTTTTGTCGATGAAGGAGTTGTGATCCGGAATGCGGGCATTACCAAACCGATCATGGTGATGAACACAGAGGAAGACAATTACGAAGCATGTATCCGCCATCAGCTGGAACCTGCTATTTTTGATTTCCATCAGCTGGATGATTTTATTTCCGAATGCATTTACCAGGGAGTCCGGGATTACCCGGTCCACCTGAAAATCGATACGGGGATGCACCGTCTTGGGTTTGCGCCTGAACAGCTGGACCAGGTGCTGGAAATCATCCGGGCGCAGCCGGAAGTGAAGATCAAAAGTGTTTATTCGCACCTGGCGGAATCGGATAATCTGCGCGATAAACGTTTTACCGAACACCAGATAAAATTATTCGCACAGGTTGTCAACAGGATCAGCCAGGTGATTGATTACCCGTTTGAGCAGCACATATTGAATTCTCCGGGAATTGAGAATTACTCCACCGTTGATTTTTCAATGGCACGCCTGGGAATCGGGATGTATGGTATTTCTTCCAATCCTGTTTTCAGGCGAAAGCTGGAACCGGTGATCAGTTGGTACAGTGTTGTTTCACAGGTGAAAACCGTCCCCGCGGGCCAAAGTGTCGGGTACGCACGTTCCTATTTCTGCAAAACAGATACGGTTGTAGCGACAATTCCCGTCGGTTATGCGGATGGCTTGCGCCGTTCACTGAGTAATGCAGGAGGCTACCTGACCATCAACGGAGAGAAATGCCCGATCATCGGGAAGGTCTGCATGGATATGGTGATGGTGGATGCTACAAAAGCAAAAGTGAAGGTGGGAGACGAAGTGGAAATCATCGGGCAGCATTGTTCACTCGAAAAAATGGCTGAATTACTGGGAACGATCCCTTACGAAATAATGACTTCGATTTCAGAGCGTGTTCACAAGGTATATGTGGAGTAAAGATGAAGGACAGGATAGTTGCTATGGGGTATAAATTGACAGGTTCACTTACCGGGAAGATAACGGCCGGCTTGTTGCTGCTGTTTGCTTTCTGGATCTTGCTGTTCGATTTCCAGCGCATCCTGTTTACGGTACATAATTTCAGTAAGTTTTCGGAAGTCGGGTTTTTGAACTGGCTGGGCGCTTTCTTTTTTTCCATCCGTCTGGACCTGGCAACAGCCGGCTTCTTATCACTGCTGCCTGCCACCTTTCTTATCATCGCTTTGATCTGGAGAAAGCAGTGGGCAAAACGTGTATTTGTTGTGGTAATGTTGTCAGAAGCAGTGGTCAGTTCATTGATTCACGCAGGTGAGATCAATGCCTATCCTGAATGGAACCACAAGCTGACAGGACGTGTGTTCATGCACCTGTCCAACCCCGATGAGGTTTTCAGAACAGCCGATTTCGGGATGACTTTCTGGTTCATCATCTATGCGGGACTGGAAATTTTCTTTGCTTTCAAGCTGTGTAAATGGTTATTTCCTTTCAGGTCAGAGGTTAACTCGGACGGTACGCTGAAAAAAGTACTGGTTGCGTGTGTTGCCCTACCTGTTTCCCTGTTTGTCTGCCTGTTGTTTGCCAGGGGAGGACTTCAGCAGATCCCGATCAATACGGATGCGGCTATCTATACCAATAGCTACGTCGCGAATGACCTGTCAGTCAATTCGACCTATTATTTTGCGAAAAGCTTCCTGCTGTACAACCGCACGGACATTGATGAATACATTCCCGAAATTACGGACGAGCAGGCGAAAGCTGTTGAACAGCAATTGTTTGGCTATCATCTTGAGCACGATCAGTTTATTTTTGACACCAATCGCCCCAACTTTGTATTCATCATTCTGGAAAGCTGGACAGGGAATGCCATGGGGTGCATGACCAAAACGACTTCCGCTACACCTAAATTTGACGCGTTGACAAAAGAAGGATTGTTCTTCTCCAACATCTATGGCGTTTCAGGGACATCTGAAATCGGTAATTCGGCTATTTTCAGCGGTTACCCGGGAGTTCCGGAGATATCGATTACGATGCAGCCCGATAAGCACCGGAAGATCCCTTGCTTTAATGAAGACCTGAAGAAATGGGGGTATACTTCCGCTTACCTGTTCAGCGGAGACCTGAAATACGGGAATATCGGCGGTTATTTCACCGATCATGGCTTTGATATCGTAGAAGATGAAAAGGATTTCCCCAATTCGCTGAGAAGAGGAAAATTGAATTATTTCGATGAAGACCTGTACGATATCCTGATCGGGAAGATGAACAACTTGCCGGAACCTTTCATGCAATGCGGATTTACCGGAAGCACCCATTCTCCGTATGATTTTCCGGACCAGGAAAAATTTATGCGGTTTGGGGGAGTAGAAGGAACATTCCTTAACTCAATGTCCTATGCCGATTCCTGCCTGCATGATTTCCTGGCGAAAGCAAAAGAGCAATCTTGGTACGCCAACACCATTTTCGTTTTTGTAGCAGACCATGGACATGCTTCGAATACGGTGCAAAACCCGTCTTCAAGCGCCTATAACCGGATTCCGCTGCTGATCCTGGGGGAACCTCTGAAAAAAGAGTACCGGGGAAAAAATATCCGTAAATTAGGCTCGCAGGCGGATATTGTCCGTACATTGCTCTATCAAATGGGAGGAGATTACAAACGATACCGCTGGGCGAAGGACCTATTGAACCCGAATGCACCGGAGTTTGCGCTGCACACCATTAACCGTGGCTACGGATGGGTGACTCCGAACGGGAATTTCACCTATCACATGGAAAATAAACTGTTGGTGGAAAATAGTTTTTCTGAAGCGGATTTCGATAAGGAATTTACAATCTGTCAATCACTTCTGGCGTTGATCTATGGAGAATTCAAACAATTATAGGATAAACAGAACGTCCGTCTGGTCGGATTACAGGAGTATTTTGTGGACGGCATTGCTGTTACGGCTCATTGCTGCTGTATTTTCCCAGGGATACGGGATGCACGATGACCATTTCCTGGTGATCGAAGCTTCGGGTTCCTGGGTAGAGGGCTATGATTACAACAAATGGCTTCCCTGGCACCCTCAGAATAATGGGCCGGAAGGGCATTCATTTACATACGTGGGACTGAATTTCCTGCTCTTCTCGGTTATGAAGCTGCTCGGGATCGTTGATCCGAAGCTGATGATGCTCCTGGTTCGGATCGTGCATGCCCTGTTATCCATGCTGACGGTCATTTACGGGATCAAGATAACGGAGAAACTGTCCGGAAAAAGACCTGCCAGGATTGTCGGGTGGCTGCTGGCTGCATTGTGGATCATACCGTTCTTATCCGTTCGCCAGTTGTTTGAATTTACGCCTGTTCCGTTCCTGATGCTGGGTATCTGGTTCCTGCTGAAAGATGAACAGCGCACGATCAATATGTTGTATGCGGGACTGTTAATGGGGCTGGCTGCTTCTTTCCGTTACCAGATCGGGGTGTTTGCTGTGGGGGTTGCCGCTGTTTATTTCTTCCAGTGGAAATGGAAGCCGTTCTTCCTGTTCTGTGCCGGAGTTCTTGCAGCCTTTTCCCTGACGCAGGGAGTGGTCGATTTCTTCATCTGGGGATATCCTTTCGCGGAAATGATCGGTTATGTAACCTACAATATGAATGAAGGGACGAAGTACCTGCCGAATACCAATTACCTGATGTATTTCTATGTGCTGATCGGCTCCCTGCTGCTCCCGCTTGGATTGCTTGTTTTCGCCGGTTTCTTTAAAACCAGGAAAGAATACCTGCTGTTATTCATTCCCGCGTTGTTGTTTTTGCTTTTTCACACCTGGTATCCGAACAGGCAGGAGCGTTTTATTTTAACGATACTTCCTGTTTTTATCATGCTTGGGGTAATGGGCTTTCAATCCTTGAAAAAAGAAGGATTTGACAGTAAGTTGTGGCGTTATTCATGGATTGTTTTCTGGGGAGTGAATATTCCTCTGTTGCTGTTTGCGACGACGATGTACTCCAAAAAATCAAGGGTGGAGGCCATGTACTCGATTTACGAGCCATCCGCATCTCCTAAAAATGTGCTGATGGAAGGAACGGGTAGCAACCGGGTTTCATTGATGCCCCGTTTCTACAGCAAGGATTGGGCAGGAGCGTACCTTGACCGGACGGATGAAAGCCAGCCGTTGCGTGTTGTGGAAGGGATGGAGTATGATTACATTTTCTTTTTTGATGAAGAAAGATTGCCAGACCGGATTGCAGCTTACAAGAATATCTATCCGGGTATGACTTTGCATAAACAGTGCTATCCGAGTAACCTGGATGTCTTGCTGCGTGAAATGAATCCCCGTAACTCAAATGAGTACATTGAGGTCTGGAAGACGAACCGGTAGTTAGGAATAAATATATTTTAACAGAACGTTATCTTCCAATGGCCAAAGTCTTTTAATACTGAAACAATAAAAAAATCAGGTTATTATCATTAAAAATATATATTTTTGTCCCGTAAACTATTATAAAAAATTTAGAAATTATGAAAAAAGTATTTTTCGCTGCAGTAGCAGTTTTAGCTTTGGCTTCTTGCAAAAAAGAATGGACTTGTGAATGTGAGGTTATGGGAATGAAAGTTTCTGCTAAAACTGAAAAAATGTCAAAAGCAGATGCTAAGGCAGAGTGTGAAGATGGCAGCGATGGAATGTGTACATTGAAATAATTAAAAATTTCAATAATTGAGCTGAAGGAGGGAATTTCCCTCCTTTTTTATTTAAATAGCACGCTACAAAATAGTAAATGACACCGTATAGATGGCTATAAGTAGTGATTTTTCTACCTTTGCTTTATGACAATTGAAGCATTAATTTCAGCGCTAAAAACGGAAGCCAAAGCACAGGACGAACGCTACGCTTTATCTCCCGGAATGAATCTCAGGCAGCTTCGGGCGGAAGGGCATTTATTGCATCCTGTCCGCATTAATCGGAGAAGCTATGGTTTTGCCGATTACCCCGAATTTGAATTTGTGCTGCCTTTTCCTTCGGAGACCAGCCAGTTTCGGAACGGTTGCAGTATTCAGTTGTTTTCGGGAGACGAACAACCTGTTCCGGGAGTGTTACTGTACCTGGATGGAAAAAGAGGTGAAATCCGCCTGCATGCTTCTGATTTTCCTGATTGGATCGACGACAAAGCGATCGGGGTTCAGCTGGTTGCCGATCAGCGCACGAATGAGATTCAGCTGGAAACATTAAAATCCATCCTGCAATCAAAAAAATACCTGGCATTGTTTAACCGGCTGCATCAACCCTTTTCGGGAAATGGAGTAACCAATGAAAACAGAAGCATTGATGTTCAGAATAAGCAGCTGAATGAGTCTCAAAAGCAGGCGATCACAGCGTGCCTGGATACGGATGACATGGAAGTCATACTCGGACCTCCGGGAACGGGAAAGACGACTACGCTGGTGGAGCTGATCCGCCAATTGAGTGAACAAGGTAAAAAAGTCCTGGTATCGGCACCTAGCAATACTGCCGTTGACACGATTGGTGTGCGGCTGGCAGAACAAAAAATAGATTTTCTCCGTGTAGGGAACAACGTTAAAGTGCGGGAAGAATTACTGCCTTATACGATTGAAGGAAAAATAGAAGAAAGCCCGGTGAAGCAGACGATCAGAAAGATGCGGATTCAATCGGAGCAATTGCGGAAGATGGCGCACCAGTATAAACGGAATTTTGGCCGTGACGAACGTGAGCAACGCAAGCTGCTGCTGAATGAAGTGAAATCCATCCGGAAGGAAATAAAGGCCCTCCAGCGGCATTTTGAAGAATCGAATTATGAAAAAACAACGATCATTCTGGGAACCCCGATCGGCCTGTATGACTGTAATTTCGCAGAAGAGTCGTACGATGTCCTGATAATTGATGAAGCCGGTCAATGCCTGGAGCCACTGGCCTGGACCGTGATTCCGCTGGCAAAAAAGCTCATCCTCGCAGGAGATCCGTTCCAGTTGCCTCCCACAGTGATCTCCGAAGAAGCGAAGCGGATGGGATTGAATATTTCCCTGCTGGAAACCTTGATTGCTGACAATTTCCCGGTGCATTTACTGGATACACAGTACCGTATGGAGTCTGTCATTGCGGAATTTTCCAATCGTTATTTTTACGAAGGAAAGCTCAGATCGGATAAACCTGTTTTACCCGACAGCAATCACGTTTTTTTCTACGATACCGCTGGTGCTGATTATGCCGAACAGGAAGATGAGCATTCAGCCTCACTGTACAACCTGGAAGAGCTTCACTTTATCCAGCGATTGGTGGATGCTGAAGGAATAGATCCGGGATCGGCTGTTTTTATTACGCCGTACAACGGGCAATTGCAGCAGGCAAAAGATTTTTTCAAAGATGTTCCGTTCCGGCGGTTTTCTACCATTGACAGTTTCCAGGGGCAGGAAGCCGATGTAATCATTTTATCGCTTGTTCGTTCCAATCCTGATCAACAGATCGGGTTCCTGAACGATTACCGGCGTATCAATGTGGCCATGACGCGTGCGCGAAAACAACTCTACATCATCGGCGATTCCGCAACCATAGGAGCGGATGATTTTTATTCCAAAATGCTGGATTATTTCGAAGAGATCAATGCGTATCACAGTGTGTTTGAAATAGCAGAGTAAAAGCATTGGCCGCAGAGGTGCGAGAGGGATTTATTTTATATCCCGGAAACCTGCGCACCTCTGCGGTTTTATTAATCGAACGGGCTAAGTATTCCTGTTCCTTCTTCTACTTCGGATTGTGCACAAGGAAATACTGTTGGCCGTATCATTGCTCTGAATTCTGCCTCTTTTTTTCGTTGCTTCTGAACTTCATAATTCGCTTTTTCTTTGAATAGCCATCGCAGTTCATCTGTCAGGGTCATTGGCTTTTCCACTCTGGTGTTGTTCATTGTACTGATGCGCCTGTCAAATTCCTCTTCGCTGGTTTCTTCCAGGGTAATGATTCCCAGATCTCCGGCTCTCACCACGTTGATCTGATGACAGAAATAACCCTTTTCATTGATGCCGACAATCATGGCCGAATAGTTCATATCACCGTTCAGACTGTAATCCAATTTTCCGTTTTCAAAATCCAGGCGCTGGTAGCTGTTGATTTCTTTGGAGAAAAGATAGAGGTATAATTTGCCGTACTCGTTTGCGTTTTTCACTTCGGCAGCTACCGGGTCGTAGGTTATTTTTCCTTTTTCTCCTGTAAATGGATTTTCAATTTCCGTTGTTTTCCGTGCAATGGTAGCTTCCCGGACGTATTTGTCAATATTCCCAATGTTTGAAGTCATTCTGAATCCTGCTGTAAATCCCAGCTGTTTGCGGACATTTTTGTGGTTGAAATTGTATTCTTCCTCTAAATTCTGTGATTCACGCATTCCTTTTCTGACAATTTCCTTGCTTCGTTCATTTTGCAGTTCATTGTCCCACTTCCGTTCTTTTCTCAATGCCTCTTCAAAGTTTTGTTGTCCCATTTTTCGGATTTCTTGAATGGATTTTTCATAAAACACGTTCAGGTTTTTCTGATGTGTATCGTCAATGGTAATTTTTCCCACACGCTGATTTGCAAATTGCTGAAACTGCGGGTAACCCATTGCAACAGCACGCTCATCCAGTTTCCACAGTAGTTCATTGAGGTTTTTGGTGTATAAATCCAGCAACGCTTCATCACAGGTTTCGTGTATAAGCCGCATTCTGTCTTCAAAATCCTGTGTTGCAAGGTTCGTGTTGTTGAATTTTTCACTCCAGATTGCAAGAACTTTTGAGGGAGGTATGATACGCTCTTGTGTATCTACATAATCAAAGATAGCATCAATTTCTTCATCAGATAAGTTAGGGAATTTCCACATAGAAGTTGGCTTCAATTTCATTATTCCCTCAGTATAAGGGTCTTTATTGGCAGCTTTTTCCCAATCCCGAACCCATTGATAGATGCTTCCTTCTTTTGCCCCTCCTTCTATCCATTTTGAACGAACACCTTGTAATTTTGGACCTGTTCTTTCCTTATGAGGAGAGTGACAAGTGGCACATTTGTTTGTGAACAGAAGTTCTCCGTTTGGCTTTCTATAATTTTGTTTAATTTTAGGAAAAGAGTCTGTTTTATTGCTATCGTTTTCATTACTTGGAGCGGAGGTTTGGTTTTCAACAATAGATTCAACCATATTAATGGATGTATTATCCTCAAAGCTCAAATACAAACTATCCCGTTTCTTTTTATCTGTATGCCATTTTAGTTCATTCAATTTTGGCTCATATTTCAAAGGATATAAATCCATTTCCGACATATTTTTTGGTTTCGGTAATCGTTCCAATTCGACAGGATTCTGCCAGTCCACATCTCCGTTGGGTTGAGACACTCCCTCAAACAGTTTCATTCCTTCTTTTACTTCATCAACGGGAACCTGAATGTATGCCCCGTTTTTGCTTAGTTCCAGTTTTTTCCCGTCGGGTGTAAAAGCGTTTAGGCTGAACATTCCCTGTGTTTCCAGAAGCTCATTTCCTGCTTTGGTACTCAATCCTGCTTTCGCAAAATCGGAAGAAGTCTGTGCTTCCTGCCATTGTATAACTGCTTCACCCGAATAGGGTTGCCCGTTGAGTAAAAAGGATTGTTCGGTTAAGCTTAGTAAAACGCCTGTTTTTGACAGAAAAACATCAGACGCTCCCGTAAATGCGAAATATTGCGCAGGAATGTTGTCAAACGCAAGGTGTTTTTCCATTGTTTCCAACATTGTCTGTTCTATTCCCTCAATAGTTTGGTTGTTAGATGATTGCTTTATTTGTATTGCAATAAGGTAAATAACAGTTGTCAGGATGGCAACGATCCCAAGGATAATACTCCCCGTTACAGCCATTTTTTTCAGATGATACCATTTTCCAGACTGTTTCACTAGCGTACGTAACGAATTTCGTTGAATGACTTCAATGGTTAATTGATGCAGTTCCAGTTCCTTTCGTAATGCTTTGTTCTGCTGCAATTCCGCTTCAAAAGCCGTTTTTCCTTCTGCTGAAAGCTCGTTATTCAGATAACGTTCAATCAATTGATTCCAGTTCTTTTCCATCGTCCTAAAATTTAATTGATTCAACAGTTAATTTCGCTTCCTGTACCAGCTCTTTCGCTTTTTGAATGCAACGGTACTTTTGGGCTTTTGCCACTTTGTCGCTTCTGAAATCAAGCTTTTTGGCGATGTCAGCCATATTCCAGCCGAGCCCGTAGAACAGATGGAGTAATTCCTTACACTTTTCACCGATTTTTGTAAGCGCTGTTTCGAGCTGTTTGTACAGGAATTCTTTTTCCATCCACTGGTCAGCTGTGTCCGCTGTATCGTGTTCCAATGCCACGGCGAATTGCTTTTGCTCTTTTCTCGCCAGATTAAACCACAACAATTTGCAGGTTTGTTTGATGAAATGAACAGGTGCTAATTGAAATTCAAAATCAGGTTCATTTTTCTTTCTAAGGTAAATGATGAGTGCTTCCTGAAAAATGTCTTCGGCAGTATAATTATCACAACCAAACGAACGAAGCAACTTTTTAACCTCCGGAAAGTGCCTGTACAGAACTGAGAGTTCTTTTTTCACTTCCTTTGGATGGTACGTTGTTTTTTCCATTACTGAATTTTATTGGTTGTGTTCAGATATTGGAAAGGTAAACAAAATAATCAGCTTTTTATTTTATGCCCTGAAAGTCCGCCGGAAAATAAACAATTCCTTTACTCACGGATATACCTCTTTGCAAATTCCCACAATACCACTCCGGCGCATACCGAAACGTTCAGGCTGTGCTTGGTGCCGAACTGCGGGATTTCAACTACTGTGTCCGACTGATCGATCACTGCCTGGTTCACCCCGTTGACTTCATTGCCGAAAACCAAAGCAAATTTTTCACCGTTCAGCCGGTGAATATCCTGTAAAAGTGTGGTTTTTTCTGTCTGTTCAATGGAAACAAGGTGGATGTTTTGCGATTTCAGCTCAGCTGCCAGCTCCGTAATTGATTGGCGGTATTCCCATTCGATTGAATCCGTTGCACCGAGCGCTGTCTTTTGTATTTCGCGGTGGGGTGGGGTAGCAGTGATTCCGCATAAATAGATTTTTTCCACGTTGAATGCATCTGCTGTGCGGAAAAATGAACCGATATTGCTCAGGCTTCTGATGTCATCCAGGATGATGATCAACGGGAATTTCTCCTGCTTCCTGAATGCTTCTTCGGACACACGGTCCAGTTCCCATAATTTTAATTTCTTGTTCATCGCGGTGCAAAAATGTATAATTCAAATGAAATAGAGAAATCTTTAAGCGGAAAGAACAGAACCGTTCGATCGTATTATTGCGATATGCCGATCCCCTGAAATTGCCCCGGGTGTTCAGCTGCTGTACCGATTGGTTTTACTTTAAATTCAGGTACTGACCGGTATGGCTTTTTTTGCACTTTACCAGGTCCTCAGGTGTTCCTGCAAATACGATCTGTCCGCCATTCACACCTCCCTCAGGACCCAGGTCGATCACCCAGTCAGCGCATTTGATAACCTCTCCATTGTGTTCAATGACAATAATGGAATGTCCCGCATCTACCAGGCGGTTGAAAGCAATGATCAATTTGTCGATGTCGTGAAAATGCAGTCCTGTTGTCGGTTCATCAAAGATAAACAGGGTTGAGGGAACTTTACTCCCTTTCGCCAGGAACGAAGCCAGCTTGATGCGTTGGGCCTCGCCGCCGCTCATGGTGCTGGACGATTGTCCCAGTTTCAGGTAGCCTAATCCTACATCAAATAACGGCTGGATTTTCTCAACGATTTTTTGCTCCAGGGTACCCGTATTCTCTTTGAAAAATGCCAGTGCGTTCTCAATGTCCATTTCCAGCAATTGCGAAATATTGATTCCCTTATATTCCACTTCCAGTGTTTCCGCTTTGTACCGGGTTCCGCCACACGCTTCGCAGGTCAGGTGAATATCGGCCATGAACTGCATTCCAACGGTAATTTTCCCTTCACCTTCGCACATTTCGCAGCGTCCGCCTTCTACATTAAAGCTGAAAAAACCGGGTTTGTAACCGCGCGCTTTTGCCACCGGCTGCCGGGCAAATAACTCACGTATTTCGTCAAATGCCTTGACATAGGTAACCGGGTTGCTCCGGGATGATTTCCCGATCGGGTTCTGGTCAACCAGCTCGATCGCTTTCACCATTTTCCAGTCTCCTTCTGTTTCGAACTGCTGGGTCGCCAGTGAAATTTCTCCCAGCTTATTCCGAACGGCAGGATAAACAATATCCTTGATTAAGGTTGATTTTCCCGAACCGCTGACACCGGTGATGCACACCAGGTTGTTAAGCGGGATACTGACCTCTATATCTTTCAGGTTGTGTTTTCTTACACCTGAAAATTTCAGCATATTCTTTTGTTTTCTGCGTTGCGCAGGTACAGGGATCCGTCTTTTCCCGGTCAGGTAGTCGGCAGTAATGCTTTGAGCCTTTACCAGGTCTTTGTGGGTTCCCTGGAAAACGACCTCTCCGCCATAAACGCCGGCCATCGGGCCGATATCCAGTATTTCGTCTGCCGCACGCATGATGTCTTCTTCGTGCTCCACAACAATGACGGTATTTCCCAGGTCGCGGAGGCGGTGCAATACATGGATCAGGCGTTCGGTATCTCTCGGGTGCAGCCCGATGGACGGCTCATCCAGGATATACATGGATCCGACCAGGCTGCTTCCCAGTGAAGTTGCCAGGTTGATACGCTGGGATTCTCCTCCCGACAGGGAGTTGGACTGGCGGTTGAGGGTCAGGTAGCCCAGACCGACATTGCACAGGAAATCCAGGCGATTGGTAATTTCAGGTAGGATGCGGTTTGAAACCTGCCGGTCGTATGCTCCCAGGTCCAGGTTCTGAAAGAACGGTAAAACCTGGTCGATCGGGGTAAGCACAATATCTGTAATTGATCTTCCGTCTATTTTCACGTAGTTTGCATCTCCGCGCAGACGTGTCCCGTGGCATTCCGGGCAGTGGGTCTTCCCCCTGTAACGGGAAAGCATCACACGGTATTGAATCTTGTATGCCTGGGTTTCCAGGAAATTGAAGAATTCATTTAACCCGGTAAAGTGCTTGTTCCCTTTCCACAGCAACTGGTATTGCTCAGGAGTCAGGTCTTTCACCGGGCGGTGAATCGGGAAATCGAACTTGGATGCATTATAAACCAGCTGGTTCAGGTATTCACCCATTGTTTCTCCCTTCCAGGGCAAAATCGCGCCGTCGTAGACACTGAGGTTCTTGTTGGGGATAACGAGGTCCTCATCGATCCCGATGATCTGCCCGTATCCTTCGCACGTCTTGCAGGCTCCGAACGGGTTATTGAATGTAAACAGGTGTTCGCTCGGAACCTGGAATTCCATTCCGTCCAGCTCAAAACGCGTTGAAAATCCGTGCTCCTTTTTGTCACTCATTGTCAAAATGCTGCATTCCCCGTTTCCTTCGGTAAATGCCAGGTGAATGGAGTCTCCCAGCCTTCCCAGGGCTTCTTCTCCGGAAGTATCAGCCGTTGCCCTGTCGATGATCAGCTTTGCTTGTTCACTTCCTTTGGGAGGTGCTTCCTGGATGTCTGCGATCTCCAGCATTTCCCCGTCCAGGTAAACCCGGGAAAATCCTTGCTGAATAAGCACTTTGAATTGCTCTTTTATGCCATAGGTCCGGATGTTGGGAATAGGAGAAAGGATCAGGATCCGTTCATCGTCCGGCAATGATTCGATGAAGTGAATAACATCCGTTACAGAATGGCGTTTTACTTCCTTTCCGCTGACGGGAGAATATGTTTTTCCCACCCGTGCAAACAATAGCTTGAGGTAATCGTATATTTCCGTTGTGGTCCCTACCGTAGAGCGGGGATTGTTGGAAATGACTTTTTGCTCGATGGCGATAGCGGGAGCAATCCCTTTGATATAGTCCGTTTCGGGTTTGTCCAGCTTTCCCAGGAACTGGCGGGCGTAGGAAGACAAACTTTCAATGTACCGGCGCTGCCCTTCTGCATACAAGGTATCAAAAGCAAGGGATGATTTTCCCGATCCGGATAACCCGGTGATGACAGTGAATTTCCCGTGAGGGATGGTAACATCCAGGTTTTTCAGATTGTGAACACGTGCTCCTTTGATCTCAATGTATGATTGCTTTGCCATGGTGCAAAATTATAATAAAGTTGGCAGTAGCCGCTATAAATTAAACGTTAAAAGTTGTTGGAGACAATCAATTGCTCAACCGGTTTTTTGTTGCTTATTCACTTTTTACTCTCATTAAAAAAGGCAACATATGAAGAGAATTTACGTATTTTTATATAGATTAGCATTATGAATATGGTGAGAAGTCTTTTGTTTATTGCTGTGTTGAGCGCTCATTCTCTTTTTGCACAGGATGAGGGGATACAGATAAATGTTGATAATTCGTATGTGCCGGTTGGTGAGATCACTCCGAAGCACACATTCAATGTGGTTGTAGGATTGCCGAATGGTACTGTTAACAAACCTTTTGAGAGCATCATGAGGGGCATTGTGGATGTGAATCCCTATTACCAGTATTCTCTGCCCAATTCGATTGTCTTTGGTGTAGGCTTAAGGTACATGCATTTTGCCATCAATGAATTTCGTGTTCCCGAACCGCTGGATGGAGTGATGCATTCATTTGGCGGATTTATCAAGGTTGGTTACGAAAAATTCTATACAACCCGTTTTGCGATGGATTTTTCCGTAAAAGTTGGGTACAATGAAAACCTGATCGTGACAGATCTGAACAAAAGTAAAAGAGGAGGCGCGTACCGCTTTGATTCAGGTTTTGTTGAACCAATGGTCGGGTTTATATTAAGCGCTACGGAACATTCTTCCTACCGCCTGACGATCGGGTACACGTTCCAGGGATATGCATTCTCGCCATTTAAGCTCGGAACGGAAATGAACGGTGGATGGGAAGCCGAAGAATTATCAAAAGGCACTCAGTTTATTACCTTTGGACTGGGATACACCTATTATTTTGGGAACAAGAAAAACTAAACATGTTTGTTTCTGACAATACCGTTAAGTCGGCAAAACATTATTTCAGTGATCGTTTAAAGGGAGTGTTTTCAGAGCGGGAAATAAGGATGATGTTCCAGTTGTCCTTACAAAAACGATTGAATTTATCAGCCCCGGATCTGCTGCTGTCGGATGCGCTTAAGCTAAGTGAATCCGATTTACTGTTCTTTCGTTCGGTTGTGAAACGCTTGCTGGATAACGAACCGTTTCAATACATATACGGGGAAACTGAATTTTATGGATTGCGGTTAAAGACCGACCGGCGGGCATTGATTCCGCGTCCCGAAACCGAAGAGCTGGTTGACTGGATCGTTGCATCACGTCATTCAGATAAGCCGGTTATCGTTGATCTCTGCTCAGGAAGCGGATGCATTGCATTGGCGCTGAAAAGTAAAATCCCTGCAGCATCTGTTACCGGGCTGGACATTTCGGAGGAAGCGCTGGAGCTGTCGCAAGAGAATGCGCAGGTGAACGCATTGGACGTCCGGTTTGAAAAGCTGGATGTACTGACTGATGACCTGCCTTTTGGGAATGATACGCTGGATGTAATTGTTTCCAATCCTCCTTATGTCCTGGAAAACGAAAAGATAGGAATGCAAGCGCATGTACTTTCTCATGAACCTCACCTGGCCTTATTTGTGAAAGATAATGCGCCCCTTGTTTTTTATGACAGGATCGCCCGGCAGGCTGCTGTAAAATTAAAACGGGAAGGATGGTTGTATTTTGAAATCAATGAACAATATGGAAACGAAATGACCGGTCTGCTTCACCGGTACGGTTTTGAAGAAGTAGAATTAAAGCAGGACCTGCAGGGAAAAAACAGGATGATAAGGGGAAGGAAAAAATGATGCCCTTCATTTTTTGACAGGTAGCAATGCAAGAATAGCCGATTGTTTGACCTTCCCGGCACAAGATGAATCTTTAATTTTATCCGTGATTTAACGTAAAAAATAAGTGTATGAAAGTAGGTATGGTGTTGTATCCCACATTTGGAGGGAGTGGAGTAGTGGCGACGGAGTTGGGGAAAGCCCTGGCCCAGAAGGGACATGAGATCCACTTCATTACCTATGCCCAGCCCGTCCGGCTGGGGAGCTTTCGTGAAAACATTTTTTACCATGAAGTATCTTTAAGCGATTATCCGTTGTTTGAATACCAGCCGTATGAGATCCAGCTGGCAAGCAAGATTGTCGACGTGGTCAAGCATGAAAAGCTGGACCTGCTGCACGTCCATTACGCGATCCCTCATGCTTCAGCCGCGTTTATGGCAACACAAATATTAAAGACACAGGGAATTGACATCCCGTTCATCACTACGTTGCATGGTACGGATATTACGCTGGTAGGAAAAGATCCTTCTTTTGAGCCGGTCATTACCTTCTGCCTGAACCAGTCGACTGCTGTCACTGCGGTCTCTGAGAGCCTGAAAAAATCTACCTATGAGCATTTCAATACCGAACGGGAAATCCACGTTATACCGAATTTTGTCCCTCCGGTAAAAAAAGATACCACCTCTCCTTGCCAGCGCAGCAAATATGCAACCGACCGGGAAAAGATCCTGTGCCATATTTCCAATTTCCGGCCTGTAAAGCGTGTGGAGGATGTGGTGAAGGTATTTAAGCTGGTCAATGAGAAAGTACCGTCCAAATTACTGCTGGTCGGTGACGGGCCTGACAGGTTGCTGGCAGAACGTACCTGCAGGGTATTGGGAATCGAAGACCGGGTTATTTTTACCGGGAAAATCGTAGGGACGGAGCGGGTATTGGAAATGTGTGATGCGTTTTTACTGCCTTCGGAGACGGAAAGCTTCGGTCTGGCTGCTCTGGAAGCCATGGCTGCCGGCGTTCCTGTGATCTCCTCCAATACGGGAGGTATCCCGGAAGTGAATCAACATGGTTTTAGCGGGTACCTGTCCAATGTGGGAGATGTGGAGGACATGGCAAAAAATGCCGTCTCCATCCTGGAATCGGATGAGGTATTGAACCAGTTTAAGCTGAATGCGAAAAAGCGATCGGAAAACTTTGAGCTGTCAGCAATCCTCCCAATGTATGAAGGTCTGTATGAAAAAGTTGTGCGGGAGGTTATCCAGGCAGCGATTTAATCTTTGAGCAAATTTTCCTGAATTTTTTAGATACGGACAGTAACGAAGCCTGTTTGTTTTGCTCTGTACGGATGTCCACAACAGATTCCATTTCAGGAATGAGTTCAGGATATTTCCTGGCGAACTGGATCAGCTTGTAGATGCAGTTGACATGCAGTGCCACTTTATCATCCGGGTTCATCAGGTGCTTTAGCAGGTTGTCATAAAGCTCTCCCTCCCTGTATTCGGTCAGCGGCAGCAGTATGAATCCTGCGGAAAGATTGCGGAGGACGGTCTGATTGCCTGATTCCAGGAACGCATCGATCATCTGAGGCTGGTGATCTTTCATCTGACCAGGAAAATTTTTCACAAGATGGGTTACCACCCAGGAAGAGTAGTCGGGAAGAGGATAATCTTCGTTGGAAGCGGCATATTTGATCAATGTTTCCACACCGTATTTCCGTTCCAGGAAATAGTGCATGACCATGGGGCGCATTGCAGCGTCACGAAATAAGTAAAGGTATTCCAGATCATTCATAGCACACAATTAAAAAAGCCGCAAAAAGCGGCTTTGTACAGTATCAATAATGGAAGCGATCAGGCAGTTACACCCAATACTTCAGCCATTTTCTTCCCGATGTGAGCAGGAGAATCCACTACATGGATCCCGCATTCTCTCATGATGCGTTTTTTAGCTTCGGCAGTGTCATCCGCTCCGCCAACAATCGCACCGGCGTGCCCCATTGTTCTTCCTTTCGGAGCTGTTTCTCCGGCGATGAACCCGACAACAGGTTTTGTACCGTTTTCTTTGATCCATCGTGCTGCGATTGCTTCCAGGTTCCCTCCGATCTCACCGATCATAACGATTCCTTCTGTTTCAGGATCGTTCATCAGCAATTCAACAGCCTCACGGGTAGTTGTCCCGATGATCGGATCCCCTCCGATACCGATTGCTGTTGTGATTCCCAGCCCAGCCTTTGCAACCTGGTCTGCCGCTTCGTATGTCAACGTTCCTGATTTGGAAACGATACCGATTTTACCTTTTTTGAAAACGAATCCAGGCATGATCCCTACTTTCGCTTCGTCCGCGGTAATGACTCCCGGGCAGTTAGGCCCGATCAGCCTGCAATCGTAAGCTTTGATGTATTCTTTTGCCTGAACCATGTCGTTAACAGGAATTCCCTCTGTAATGCAAACGATCACCTTGATTCCTGCGTTGGCAGCTTCCATGATTGCATCAGCAGCGAATGCAGGTGGAACAAAAATGATGGAAACATCCGCTCCTGTTGCTGTAACAGCATCTTTTACAGTGTTGAATACTGGTCTGTCCAGGTGAGTCTGTCCTCCTTTTCCGGGAGTAACGCCACCAACAACATTTGTTCCGTATTCAATCATTTGTCCAGCGTGGAATGTTCCTTCACTTCCCGTAAATCCTTGAACAATTACTTTTGAGTTTTTGTTAACCAGTACGCTCATATTTGCAGTTTTAAATAAAATCAGTAATTAAAAATCGTCCAAATTTACATTTTTGATTTGGTTTTGGCAAAATTATAGGCTTAAATTAATCAAGAAAAAATACAGCGAACCCAAATTGTTAAAGATGGACGCTCATCCATGATGAGAAACACTATTCTGCAAGGTATAACTTGAACAGCAGGCGTTGATTTTGCCCCGGAATGCTCACCATGATCCAGTAATAGTTATTTTCTTTGCTAATGGCCCTGTAGTAGTATACATCCCCCTTTTTACTGAAATTTTTCCGGGTGAAATTATCGCTTTTTATAAATTCCAGCTCAAAATCATGGTTGGTTTTCCAATGGATATACAGCTTTGAAGTGGTATTGTCCGCAAAATGTTCGGTCCAGTGTTTCTTGCTGAGATTTACACGGGTAACTTCTCCGCTGTGTTCAATGTAGTATAATTTCCGGGCATTCTTTAATGTCGATAGTTCCGCTTCGCTGAGTGTTATTTCCGGTTCGTGATCGATGCTGATCCAATTGTTGCCGGCACGGGACGGATTGATTTCTTCGAGCAGCTGCCTGAATAATTCACATCTTTTCTGGAACCTGAAAAACAATAAATTATACTTGTCCTCCTTCTCTTTCTCAGGAAATTGGCTTAGGTAAGCCGAAATATGTTTTTCCCCGATGTAGGCGAGCAATTCTTCGGTGTTGAGACCCTTATTTTCTTCCAGGTCCGTGCACATCTGATCAATCATCAGGTCAAGCTTGTCTTCCTGTTGTCCGTAAATACAGCAGGAAATAAGCAGGAAAAAATAAAATAAACCGTTTTTCATAAATGCTACCAGTATGGATTTGAGGGACGAATATAACAAATTAAAAACAGTAGATGGCTCGTTACTGCTTCAAATTGTTGCTACCTTTGTGAACAAAAATATTCCAATGAACATTCGTCCTAGAAGAAACAGAAAATCAGCCGTTATCCGGGCAATGGTAGAAGAAACCAAATTAGGAGTAGAAAATTTAATTTACCCTATCTTTTTAAAGGATGGGAAGAATATCAAAGATGAAGTAGCATCTATGCCGGGGAACTACCGGTGGTCAATAGACCAGTTGCTGCCTGAAATAGAAGCATGTGCCAGGCTGGGGGTAATGTCGTTTGACTTGTTTCCCGCTGTGGATGAACGGTTGAAAGATAAAACAGGCTCTTACAGCTATGCTTCCGATAACTTTTATCTGGAGGCCATTCGTGTGATCAAGGAACGTTTTCCTGAAGTGATGCTGATGAGCGATGTGGCACTGGATCCTTATTCTTCCGATGGACACGACGGCCTGGTGGAAAACGGTAAGATACTGAACGACGAAACGCTGCCCATTCTCAACAAGATGGCACTGGCGCAGGCACAGGCGGGAATCGATATCATCGGCCCGTCGGATATGATGGACGGACGTGTAGCAAGCATCCGGGAATACCTGGACGAGCACGGTTATAAGGATACGTCCATTCTATCTTACACCGCGAAATACGCGAGTGCGTTCTATAATCCGTTCAGAGATGCATTGGATTCGGCTCCGAAATCGGGAGATAAAAAGACTTACCAGATGAACCCGGCCAACAAGCGTGAAGCGCTGATCGAAGCGGAGCTGGATATAAATGAAGGGGCAGACATGCTGATGGTGAAACCGGCGTTGTGCTACCTGGATATCATTCACATGCTGAAAGAAAATTTCCCGGTTCCGGTTACAGCGTACAATGTCAGCGGTGAATGTTCCATGATCTATGCTGCCGCACAGAATGGCTGGCTGGATTACGAAGCGACGGTATACGAGACCCTGCTGAGCATCAAACGTGCCGGGGCGGATGGGATCCTGACCTATTTCGCGAAAGACTTTGCTAAAATGATCCGAAAATGACAGCCATGCAGGGAGCTCAGGAGCTGTTTTACAGGGAACAGGTAGAAAAGCATACGGTTTTGCTTGATAAGGCGAAACAGCGGCACCGGTTTTTCACATTCGCAAGGCTGGCGGCTTTCCTGCTGATCGTTGCCAGCTGGTATTTCATAGGCTGGGGAACGGTTTTGCTGATCGTTGTGGTGTTGGAAACAGCTTTGTTCTTTTACCTGGTGAATAAATGGCTGGATGCTAAAATTGAAAAGGAAAAAGAAGAGCTCTACATTGAACTGAACAGGCATGAGCTGAACGTCTTGTCAGGTGACTGGTCCGGCTTCCCCGATGGGAGCGAATTCAGGTCGGCACAACATCCTTTCGCCAACGATATGGACCTGTTTGGACCAAAGAGTGTTTACCAGTACCTTAACCGTACAGTGCTTCCGATGGGAGCGCGACGGTTGGCAGAAACCCTTTCTTCCGGTGCAAAGGACAAGGTAATGAACCAGTCGATGATCCGGGAATTGTCCGGGCATGTGGAATGGGCGCAGCGTTTTGTCGTGGAATCCAAAGTGTACCTGAAAAACGAGGAACGGCAGCAGTCACTGAAAACGTTGAAGGAAAGTGATTTCGGGGGCAATGCTGTTCATTACCTGCGGTGGATCCTTCCGGTTGTTTCCATTGCTTCAATCGTTTTGTACAATTTGAACCTTATTTCTTCCTCGCAGCTGATGCTGTTGGGGATTGGTGTGCTTGTCGTTATCGGGAGCAGGCTGAAAAATACCAATAAATGGATGCACCTGCTGAGCAATCGTTCTGAGAAGATCGAGGCGTTGTACAAACAGCTGGAATTATTCCGTTCCCTGGATGTATCATCTGAAGAAGGGAAGCGGTACAAGGAAATGTTGTTCGGGAAAACAGGAATGCACCAGGGGCTGAGTGAACTCATCGTTATCCGCAAGCAGGCTGAATACCGGATGAATGTGATCGTCGGGTTGCTGCTCAATTACCTGTTCGCGTGGGATTTTCATATTCTTGCGAAATCAAGTAAATGGCACAGGAAGTATGCGGAAGAGCTGGAGTCCTGGGAAAACCATATGGCTGAGATCGAAGTGTGGATCTCGGGAGCGATTTACCGTTACAACAGGGGAACTACGTGCTTCGCATCCGGAAATGAACAGGGACAGTTCAGGATTATTGGCCTGGGACATCCGTTTGTGGCATCCGGAAAGCAGGTCAGCAATGATTTCCTGCTTCACCCGGAAGAATCGTTCCTGATCATTACAGGGCCGAATATGGCAGGGAAAAGTACGTATCTCCGGAGCGTGGGGCTGGCGATCATTTCTGCGAATGCGGGATTCCCAATACTGGCTGAATCATGCTGTATTCCGGATATGCAGCTGTACTCGAGTATGCGTACGAGTGATGACCTCACGGTAGAAAGCTCTTATTTCCATGCTGAACTGACACGCTTGAGGTTCATAATGGATGCCATTGAATCCGGTAAAAAAGTATTTGTGATCCTGGATGAGATCCTGAAAGGAACGAACAGTAAGGACAAAGAGATCGGTTCTGCCGGGTTCCTGGAGAAGCTCAGGAAAATAGGTGCGAAAGGGATCATCGCTACGCACGATTTATCCCTGACAGAGCTGGCGGGAAAATCCGGTTCGTTCCGGAATGTCTATTTTGATTCTACGATTGACGGGGAGGAATTGTATTTCGACTATAAGATCAGGGACGGGGTCTGCCAGAACATGAATGCTTCTTTCCTGCTGAAAAAGATGAAGTTAGTGGATTGACCGCTGACTCTGTAAGAAAAGTGGTTTATTAAACACAGGTTTAGATTTTATGAAATCTTGCATCGAAATTTGATTTTGCTCAAAAAAAATAATAAATTCGTTGGACAAGAGTAAGAGTGTAAACTACGTTTGTAATGAGTGAAGTTGATAAGTTTGTTGTAGAGGCATCTGCCAAAACGCCCACTGTTGAACTGGATGCAGATACCGGAGTGCTATTGTTCCGGGGAAGGGCCATACCTGAAAATACGATTGATTTCTTTCAGCCAATTAATAATTGGGTGGAACAATACTGTCAGCACCCTCAGAAAGAGACGACGCTGCAGATCCGCCTGGAATATTTTAATACCTCTTCATCGAAGTGTATCCTCGACCTGTTCAGGAAATTTGAAGCGCTGCACAGGAACAGTTCCAACGTTTCGGTGCAATGGTTCTACGAAACAGGTGATGAGGACATGGAAGAGGCGGGCGAGGATTACCAGGCGATTGTCGGGCTGCCGTTCTATATGATCGAAGTGGAAGAGATCTGATGCTATGCCGGTAAAAGCAGGGATAACAGGAGGAATTGGTTCCGGTAAATCGTATGTGTGCCGGGTACTGGAAAAAATGGGATACCCTGTTTATTATTCCGATAACGAATCCAAACGTTTAACTGCGGCGAGCCCGGTTATCCGGCAGGGATTGATCGGTTTGCTGGGGGAAGAGGTATTTCGGGGAGATGAGCTGAACAAACCGTTTCTTGCCTCCAGGATTTTCCAGGATGATCATATCCGCGAACAGGTCAACCAGCTGATCCATCCCGTCGTAAGAGCGGATTTTCATGCATGGGCAGAGCGTCAGAACAGCCCGGTCGTGTTCAATGAAGCAGCCATCCTGATTGAAACAGGAGCCTATAAAACACTCGATGTCACAATTCTTGTCACAGCCGATAAAGAGTTGCGCATTCAGCGGACCATGCAAAGAGACCACATTTCACGCGAAGAAGTTCTTGCACGGATGTCAAAACAATGGGACGATGAAACGAAAAGAAAGCATGCGGATGTTGTGATACACAACGATGACCGTCCTTTACTGGTACAGCTGGAAAAAATGGTAACAGAAGTGCAACAGTTGCGCTCCGGCGTCTGAGAGAATACTATAAAATTCCCGGAACAGGCCTTCATATAGCATCGTTTTGAGTTATTTTCCGGCACTGTGCTTTTTTCTTCATGCCCGGCTTCTACATTTTTTAGTAGATTTGCCGAAAAATTTATTTCTATGAAGCACATTTCCCTGGCAAGTATCGAAAAAGCGATCGCGAAGATCGATAACCTGGATGAAGACGGACTGGAGAGAGTAGCGGAAACATTCGCATTGTCTCAGCCGGTATTGCTTGGCTATGCCATGTCTGCCGCAGAAGAATATGAAAATGACAGCTTGCAGGGGTTGCTGATCTACTATTTCTGCCTGTTGATTGAAGCATTTAGCCAGGAAGGAGTTGCTCTTGGTGAGATCAAAGAAGAGGATGTAGACGAGTTCGAAGAGCCTTTCTTCGACGCGTTGGACAGCTTTTTCCAGACAGATAAAATGGAAGACCTGGAAGAATATACAGACCAGCCGCACCTGGTGCAGTTCATGGCAATGGAAATTTCCACTCCTGATGTAGACGGAACGGAGCTGGATGATGAAACAGCGACTCAGTTGTTCATTGTTACACTTGCTGTTATTACCTTGTTATCCAACTCGATCAAAGCATAAACCCGATGCTTCCCGGAATGAAAACACCGTCCGAAATCGTTGCCCTGATGATGGAAAACGATGCATTCAGCAAATGGATGGGAGTGGAGGTGCTGGAAGTGAAGGAAGGGACATGCACGTTACAGTTACAGGTTGGCCCGGAAATGCTCAACGGTTTTTTCATTACCCACGGGGGAATCAGCTATTCCCTTTCCGACTCTGCGCTGGCCTTTGCTTCCAATTCAAGAGGGAATAAGTGTGTGAGCATTGAAACGTCGATTTCCCATATCCGCCCGACGAAAACAGGAGATGTGTTAACAGCTGCAGCTGTTGAAAAGCATCGGGGCAAAACAATCGGAATTTATGAAGTAACGGTCACGAACCAGGAGAATAAAACGGTGGCTCTGTTCAAAGGAACAGTTCATATTTCAGGTGATACCTGGTGATAAAATACGGATCAGCTGTTACTATTCCCGTTGCTCGATTTATCCTTGTCCTGGAAAGAACGGATGGATTTCGCCATCAATTCGATGATGTTACGTGCAAATCCTTCGTCGCGGCTTCTCAGCTCGTAATGGATGCCGTTTACAACACGTTCTCCGTAAACGTGGTAGGATACGTGGTCCACACCCACGCTTTTAGACGCATTGGCATGGCCCCGGACTTTCAGTGTGATCTCATAGATGATCAGGTCCGGTTCTTCCAGTAAATACTTAACTTCGTAGAACTGTGTGTTTTCCAGCTTGCGTTTGTGTTCCTCAACTAAATTTGTATTGTCACCGTAGTCTTCGATGTACAGGTGAAAATTCTGCCCGACAAGGATATTCCAGTAAAAATCACTTTCCAGGTGCTGTACTTCCGGTGTGGTGGAAGCCCCGATATTGGCTGTCTCATCCGGGAGCATGATGGTTGCCGGGATTCCGTATTCGCTCAGGTCAAATCCCTGAAATTCATAATAATCTTCCAGCTCTGAAGGAACGATAATGCTGTCTGATTTACCCTTGTTACATGAAAAAATGAGGGAGAGTATGAATAGGAAAGGAACTAACCTGCCAACTTTTTTAGCGCGTTTTATCGTAGTCGTTCGCCAGAATTCCATTTTCCTGTTTTAAAGAGTATCAACAAAAATAAAAAAAATAACATCACCTGAATTGTAAAGCGTGAAAGAATGTGTGAAATAGTTGATAAAAATCGACTAACCAGCTAAAATTCAGGATGAAGTTGCTTTTTTCTACTTACTACATGTATATACAAACGCAGGAGGAAAATTGAAGGGCGTAAATGTTATGTCAACGTTTTTATACAGTTTTTTTAAGCCCGATTTAGCCTGCAGGCTGTATTGGAACTGGATGTATTTTCCCGTTGGTTTCAGTGAGCTTTCTGCTGCTGCCAGTATGTTTTTGCGCAGTTCATTGGAAAAAACCGCCAGGGGAAGGGAGGAAATGACCACATCTGCTTTATCCAGCTGGTATTTCTGAAGGTAATCGTCTATTTTTTCTGCCGAATCGTGTACGAGGTGAACGCGCTCATCCTTTATCCGGGCGAACAGGTCTTCGTAAAAGGAATCATTCACCTCAAAGACCAGCAAAACACAGTCATCGTCCATCCGGGAAATGATCTCTTCGGTAAAGACACCTGTTCCGGGCCCCAGTTCAACCAATACCCTGGCAGACTTAAAATCGATGTTTTCCAGCATCTTCTGGGTGAGGAAACGCGAGCTGGGCGTCATGGAACCAACCATTTTCCTGTCTTTCCAGAATTGTTTCCGGAAGTTTTTCTTTTCCGACATATAACGTTAATCTTTCAATACGAATTTACCATTATTCACGATTCCTGCAACAGATCCGCTCAATTCTTTTCCGATCAGGCCGGAGTTGCATGTGTTGGAAATAACGTCCTGTTTTTCGAAGACCCATTTTTTGGAAGGGATGAACAGGGTCAGGTCTGCTTTGCTGCCGGCTTCAATCGGCCGTTCATCAATACCGAGGATGGTTCGCGCCCGTCTGCTCAGTGCGTCTATGACTGTAGGAAGATCGAATTCCTGACAGGTTCCGAGGCTTCCGAAAACGGATTGCAATTGAATGCTTCCGAAGGAGGCATTGTCAAATTCCACATCTTTCTCTTCCTTGTCATGCGGGCGGTGGTCGGAAACAATGGTGTCGATTGTTCCGTCTTTTACTCCTTCCCACAACGCTTTCCGGTCGGATTCTCTTCTCAGGACCGGCATGAATTTGAAGTTGGAATCAAATGCCGGCATTACTTCCTCGTTGTACAGCAGGTTTGCAATGTGAACATCTGCCGTTACGGAAAGTCCCTGTTGTTTTGCTTTTCGGATTAATTCCACACTTTCTGCGCAGGAAATTCCTGTCAGGTGAAGCGTTCCTTCTGTGTATTCGAGCAGGCGGAGGTTGCGTTCAACCTGTATGATCTCCGCAATGGAGGGATCCGCTTTTAATCCCGTCCTGGTACTTGCGGTGCCTTCATTGACCATTCCTTTTCCCGCCAGAGAGTAATCACGGGAAAAACCAATGACTTTTCCTCCGAAATTTTTAGCATAGAGCAGTGCACGATACATAATCCCAGAGGAAACCGGGTGCAGGTCATCTGAGTAGAGCCTGATTCCCGTCTGGTACATGTCGTACATTTCAGCCAGGTTTTCTCCTTTCAGTCCTTCCGTGATCGCCCCGATCGGGTGCAGCTGTGTGGCATGTCCTTCGCTTTTCCGGAGTAGATATTCAGCTTGTGTTTTTCCGTCAATAACAGGTGTGGTGCTGGGAAGTACCGCCACGTGTGTGTATCCTCCGAAAGCAGAGGCATCCAGTCCGCTTTTGATGGTTTCTTTGTGCTCTTCTCCCGGATCGCAGAAATGTGCTTTCAGATCAACCCATCCCTGAGAAAGATGCAGGTCCTCGTGTTGGATAACGGTGGCGTCCTCATTGTTGATCAACGTGTCTATGGCAACAATTGTGTCGTTTTCAATAAGTACATCCGCCGTTTTGTTGTAATGTGTCGATGAAGGGTCTGCTATTTTTACTTGTTTGATCAGTAATCTCATCCGTTTCCTGTTTTATTTTTCCACAATTTCAGTATCAGTAATTCCGCAAGGAAAAACAACAACGCAAAAGAAACAAAAATCTTCCAATACGGATATGGTTTTTCAATGTTTAAATTAACAGAACTTACGCCTTTATCCACATTCAGGATGCTTGAATGCTGAATGCCTGACTGGTCCAGTGCCGATCTTATTTCCGCTTCGCTCCAGGTCTCAATTGAAGATTCTTTCCGGTTGTAATTGACGGCTATTTTTCCTGCCGTTTTACCGTTGTTGACCAGGTCAAAGATCCCGGAATGCAGGTTTGAAATCGCTGCTTGCCCGCTCAGGTCGATGTAGGTAACGTTTCCTGAAATGCGTTTTTCGGGAATGAATTCCGTTTTTTCTCCCTTGATGTAGACCGGCTGATTGACGTCAATCTGGCTGTAGACAGGGTAATTCGCCGTTTCCCCGATCGTAACTGATAATGGCGGGTTCATCAACGATAATTCACCTATCCGGAGCAGAACAGTTGTATACAGAATGTCCGATACAAATGAGCCGTAGTCGGGTGAAAGCACGCTGGTAAAGAGGAAAGAGCGTTGTTCCAGGTTGCTCCTGTACAAAAGCGCTTTTCCGTTCTGGAGCTGTATGATTCCCAGCCCGCCTGTGGACCCGGATTCGTTTGTAAGATAGAACCTGGTTACTCCCGGAAGGCTCAGGTTGTCTTTCTCCTTTTCGAATACGCCCCTGAAGAACGGATCTTTATAGTTAATCTTACTGATACGGGTAGACTGTGTCACTTCTTTTGTGAGCAGCGGCATTTTCAACTGGGAAAGAAATGCGTTTACAGAATTCCTGTCAATGTTTTTCCCCGGAAACAGGGCGATGGTCCCGCCGTTTTTTGAATATTCCGTTAAATTGGCATTTAGCCCCGATGGAATTTCATTCACTCCGTTCAGGATCACAAGGTTGACGCCCTGCAATAACCCCTGGGTAAATGCTCCCTGGTCCACCTCGTTGACAGCGTAGAAATTGTCCAGCCTGTAAATGGAAGCGACGCTTCTGTTGGCATCGGGACCGTTCAGCACCAGTACTGATGATTTTTCCGCTACGGTGTAGCAGAAGAAATATTCGTCATCTGCAAAAAAGTGTTTGTCGGCAATGCTGACGCTTCCTGTCTGGAGTCCTGTTTTTTTCGCGGAGAAAGTGAGGGTAGCGGTTGCAGATCCCTGCTTGGAAATATCGACAAAAAGGTCGCGCCTGATATCGCCTGACTGGAACTGGAGCTGCACATTCTGCAGATCAACCTGCCCGTGATTGGAAACCTTTACGTACAATTCATTGTTCACACCGACTTTGTGAAGCGGCGAACCAAACCAGACCGAATCGATGCTTAAATTGCTCTGGTTCTGGCTGATCATCCGGATCGGTATGTATTTGGCGGTTGAGTCTGCTTCCAGTTTTTCAAACCGGTTGGTCGCTTTTTGAAAATCGGAAAGATAGACCAGCTGAATCTGGCTGAAATGCTCATTCTGAATCGTGTTTTTCAGGTTGTTCTTCTGCCATTTAACGACTTCGTCATAGCTTCTGACCATCGGGGACGGTTGTACCCTGTCAAGACGTTCCAACGCTTCTGTCTTGGTGCATAACCTGGACTCGATCCCATCCATTGAATTGGTTGAAAGCATGATCTTCGTATTGAGAGGTGCTTTGCCGATGAGCTGGCGGGAGGCTTCCACAGCTTCCGATAGCAATTCCCCTTCCACGCCTTTCATGGTCATTGAGAATGAATTGTCGATGTGGATGCCCAGGACGGGGTTTCCTTCTGACTGCTGCCGGGCGGATGCCGGGAAATACGGCTGGGCAAATGCCAGCACGGCACATGCAATGACCAGCAGCCTGCAGATGAGAACCAGGAGATTTTTCAGCTTTTGCGCCGATTTGTTCTGCTGCTCCACATGCTGGACAAACTGAAGGCTTGAAAAATAGAGTGTTTTGTAACGCCGGAAACTGAATAGATGAATGAGCACCGGTACGATCAGCAACGATAACGCCCAAAGAAATTCAGGATATACAAATCTCATACGCCAAAGGTAATGATATTCTCTTAATTTTGATTATCAGGCACACCGATTCAGGGATTCTTTGAGAATGTGCGGTCATTCCTGCCCAACCGGCGTTTTTTCTCCTGCGTCTATGCGCACGCTCAGATGATTTTCTTCAGGCGGAATAGGGCAGTTGTACCGGTGGGAATAGGCACAGTAAGGATTGTATGCAAGATTGAAGTCAACTTCCACTGTTTTATGATCGGTCATTCTGAAATCCAGGTACCTTCCTGCTCCGTAGGTTTCTTTTCCGCTTGTGGCGTCCTTGAAGGGAATGATGAGGTATTCTTCAAATCCTTTTCTTGTAGAAAGCTGAATGTCCTGGTAAATGTTCAATTGTACGGTTTCTCCTTTCCAGTCAAAGGTGATATGTCCGTATTTCCTGTAGCTTTTGAATGATCCCGATGAGGTTGGAAGCTGGAACGGGCGACCGTTTTTAACGGTCAGCTTCGCTTTTACTTTTTTACTGATGTCGATCGGGAAATAATCCAGCGACCGGATGTGCTGCTTTTCTTCGTCGTTCAGGACCTGTTTTTCGGAATCAAACAATTCACGGAAATGATCGTCCCGGAGTGTTTGCACGGAATCAATGTACTGGTCCTGTGCATAACTGGTTGCTGAAAAGATCAATCCTATGGCTAAAAATAACGCGTTCATCACAAGTATTTGTTGTGTAAAAATACAACAAAAAGCAAAAGAGGACCTTTCGATCCTCTTTTTATTTTAACCTATGGAAATCACAATATCGAACGTTATTGCGTGGTTAAGCGTGTTAATGTTTTCAGAGATAAGACGATAGAAATGCAAAAAAGGTTGGATGCCATGGTGTTATTCTTCTTTCAGGAATGAAATGAACAGGGTAAAATCATAAGCGCTGTGCATCGCGACCGAGAACCAGAGTCCGTACCATTCGTATCCGTACCCCAGGAGAAATGAGAGCGGAAGAACGACGATCCCATACAATGACTGCCTCCAGTTGAATGGATTGAGATAGCCGTGCACGGCAACAAAAAGAATGGAAGTGAGGATTGTTCCCAGGTAAAACTGAACGCCTGCACGGAAGAGCAGTTCTTCACCGATCCCTGCACAAAGTGACAGGAACAGGGCATCCCAGATATTCAGGTTCATGGACCGTACCAGCTGGTCTACCCGCAAAGGAACGGTTTCAAACACCTTGAACTTCATCAGGAGATTGGCCAGGAAAGCGTACAGGACACCGGTTGCTGTTCCCCAGATCAACGTGGATAGCTTGAATGAATCCGGCTCCAGGAACTCGACGAAGCTCCTGTCTTCAAAAAAATAAAGTACAAGGAAAGCAGGAATCGGAAAGAGCAGCAATGTCACCCATCCCATCAGGTATATTTTCTTTTTTGGCAAGGCGTTTTTTTGTGTAAAAATAGGAATTATGCACCGATTAACCGTTTCAGGTCACTGATGTGCTGCTCCCATAATGCCTTTGACTCCTCCATCTCCTCGGCTGTGGCAAAACCTGTCACTGTCAGGACAACTGCATTGGTAACAGGATCAATGTGGTAGCGGAAGCCAAAATAAGTTTCAATCCCCTCTTCTTCATCCTCCAGCCATTGCCATTTGATGAACTGCCCCTGTTTGATCCCCAGAAGCCGTGCTTCCTCGATGTAGCCATCCCACTCAAAGGAATAAATGTCATCTTTGACATTTACATCATCGCAAAACCATTCTGCCAGTCCGCTGGGGGTGAAGAGCACATTATCGAGCACTTTCGGGGAGGTCTTTACAATATATTCGAGTTCAAAAATAGATTTAACGTTCATTGTTGTTGTTATTTATTTTAACTTCGCAACAGATTTTTTGCAATATACATAATTCTTTTTTAATGGCGTTAGTACATTCTTTTGAATCAAGTGGAAATAAGCTGTTTAGATACAGAGGGCAGATTCCTGTAGTCCTTTTTTTGCTGGCTGTTCCGTTTGTGTATTTTACTGATTATAAATGTGTTGATGAAAACCCGAAACTGGATTTATGCTTGTTGATAACTTGTGCATTAGTTTCCTTTAGTGGGCAGGTTATCAGGTCGATAGCTATCGGAACGGCGAACAAGCACACTTCCGGGCGGAACACAAAGGAAGGTCAGGTTGCTGAAGCGCTGAACACAAAAGGAATTTACTCTACTGTCCGACACCCGCTGTACCTGGGAAATTACCTGATGTGGATCGGTATTGTGGCATATACTTACAACATTTATTTTGTGATTATCGTTTCCCTCCTGTTCTGGTTGTACTATGAACGCATCATGTTCGCGGAAGAACGTTTTCTGGAACGCAAGTTCGGCGACGATTACGTGAACTGGTCGTTGAAAGTTCCGGCATTCATTCCAGGCTTCAGAAACAAAGTAAAATCCGATATTCCGTTCTCATTCAAAACAACGTTGAGAAGAGAATATTCGGGGATTACGGCAACGATCCTGGGGTTTGTCTTTGTCGACTTCTTACGTACCTGGTTTACGTCAGGAGAGATCCAGTGGAGAAAAAGCCATCTGATCGTGCTGATCATTGCATTCTCCATTACCTTGATACTTCGTTCATTGAAGCACTACACCAAACTGTTGAACGAGGAGGACAGGTCGTAACGACCCTGTCAGAACAACCGCTGCAGATCTTCTTTTAATGCTTTAACGGTAATTTCACTCGGAAGCTCGCCGATTTCCGCGATGAGCTCAAATATCTTTGCCGCGAGGTCTGTGCTCATTGCTGTTGCGGGCATCTGTTTTCCTGCGATATTGACGATCTTAACGGTTTCTTCCTTCGAGTTTTTGACCATTTCCCACAATCCTGTAGTAATGAACAGCTGCTGTGCGACATTGTGATCATATTCATCCCGGATCGCTTTCAGCAATTCAGCCTGGTACGCCGCCGCCGGCAAGCCCGGGTTGATGGTACGCATGATCAGGCTGTTCGGATGGATCCGTTCCATTAATAAAACGGCACGCTGATAAGCTTCCACACGGTTCGGAAGAAAAAATTCCTGGCGTTGCTTCTTTAATTCGGATTGAAGTTGACGCATGTACTGCTTATCCTCCTTTTCCGCGTTTTTTCTCAAAAAGAATAATGTCGTCATCAATACTGCCCCGGCAGGTAAAATAATCAGTGAGATCTGAAATATGATTTCTTCCCAATTCATAACTGTTTTTAATTTAAAGTAGAACGAAAATAACGATTTTTGATCATCCTGGATCAATCATCCTGTTTTTTATGAACTGGAATACGATTTTTTAATAAAGTAACACAAACCCTGGTGAAATTCGGTTCATGGTATTCCATAATTTAGTAAATTGGCAATCTTCAATGTAGAAAAATAATAGAAAATAATATGAAAAAAGTAACGATCATTCCTTATTTCCTGGTAGCCGTGTTATTGATTTTAACGACGGACTTATCCGCACAGAACAGGGAGATTCAATTTGAAAAAGGAAGCTGGGAGGAGGTGCTTAAAAAAGCGCAGAAAGAAAACAAACCCGTCTTTGTGGATGCTTATGCTGTCTGGTGCGGACCTTGCCAGGTGATGTCCCGCAATACCTTTACCAACGATACCGTAGCTGATTTCTACAATGAGAAATTCATCAATGTCAAGATGGATATGGAAAAAGGAGAAGGGATTGATCTGGCAAAAAAATGGGAGATAAAGGCATACCCGACATTGATTTATTTTACGCCGGAAGGGGAGCTCATGCACCAGACGTTAGGAGGAAGGAATGCCGCAGAGTTTGTTACTCTGGGAGAGGATGCGCTGAATCCTGAAAAACAGCTCGGAACATTCATTAAAAAATACGAAGCGGGGAACCGTGAACCGGCTTTCCTGGCAGAATACCTTGTCCTGCTTTCAGGTGCTTATATGGATGGAGCAGCAGTAGCTAAAGAGTACTTCAGTACGCAGAAAGAAGAGGAGCTAAGCAGTGAACAGAACTGGAATGTCATTTACGCGACGGTCGACGATATCGATTCCAGGGAATTTAAATACCTGGAAAAGAACCGTACTGTTTTCGAGAATCTTTACGGGAAGACCAATGTAGAGCAAAAAATGGAGGGGGTTTATGCGGAGTTGTTGTACCAGGCTTTGTATACGGGCGATGAAAAAGCTTATGCAGCGTCCAAAAAGAAACTGCTTTCGCGTAAGAACAGCACAGCGAAAAAAGCTGTTTTGGGAGTAGAACTCAGGGTTGCCGGAAGAAAAAAAGACTGGAAAGCTTATACAAAAATAGCAGAGGAATACATCCGCTCGTATGGCGGGGAAAACTACAATTTGCTCAATGAAGTTTCCTGGACAATGTACAAGAACATTACGGATAAAAAGCAATTGAACAAAGCACTGGGCTGGGCAGAACAATCAGTGAGAATCAATGAAAACGTTTACAACCTCGATACCTACGCACATTTGCTGGATGCTCTGGGGAAGAAGGAAGAGGCGGTTAAGCACGAAGAGAGGGCAATTGCTATCGCAAAGCAAACAAATGACCCGATACTGGAAGAGCTGGAAGCCAATCTCAAAAAGTTTAAAGGAAACTGATCGCAAGTGACCAGGTATGGCCTGTCTGTGTATTGATTGCGGTTGACCGGACTGTGGTCATTTTTGTAAATTCACCCCAAAATTAAAGTATGAGCCCTGCACTTATTATCACCATCCTGGCAGTCTATTTTGCCGTTTTGATCGTGATTTCGGTGATCACTTCAAAAGGAGCAAATTCCGACACGTTCTTTACCGGGAACAGGCAGAATAAATGGTACCTGGTGGCTTTCGGGATGATCGGGACTTCTCTTTCGGGAGTAACGTTCATTTCTGTTCCCGGGACAATGATCAATGACGGAATGGGATATTACCAGGTCGTTCTGGGGTATATCCTGGGGTACATTGTCATCGCACAGGTGCTGATGCCCTTGTATTACCGGATGCAGGTAACTTCGATTTATCAGTACCTGGAAGAGCGGTTTGGAGTGGTGAGCTACAAGACAGGGGCCAGTTTCTTCATGTTGTCGCGGACGCTGGGCTCTGCTATCCGGCTCTTCCTGGCAACGGAAGTCCTGCACCTGTTCCTGTTCGGACCGATGAATGTTCCGTACTGGATAACAGCAGTGGTAACCCTGCTGCTGATCTGGATCTATACATTCAAGGGAGGGATCAAGACCATTGTGATCACAGACGCGTTCCAGACTATTTTTCTGATCAGCTCGGTGATCATCTGTACGGTGATCATTGCACAGGTATTGAACGTGGATTTTGCCGGTTTGTATGAAAAGATCACTTCGACGACTACAAATAACGGGCATTCGATGTCCCGGGTATTGTTTTTGGATGATCCGAACTCCAGGTTGTTTTTTCCGAAGCAGTTTTTCGGAGGAATGTTCATTGCCATTGCCATGACGGGACTGGATCAGGACATGATGCAAAAGAATTTGTCGTGCAGGAACCTGTGGGACGCGCAAAAGAACATGTATTCATTCACGACCATTTTGGTGATCACCAATTTCCTGTTCCTGTTGTTGGGAGGAGCGTTGTATGTGTATGCTTTCGAAACGGGAGCGGAATTGCCGATGAAAGAGGGTAAGATCATCACCGACCACGTTTTCCCTACGCTGGCGCTCAACGATTTTGGGCTGGTCGCAGGGATTTTCTTCCTGCTGGGGATCACCGCGTCGTCCTATGCTTCGGCCGACAGTGCATTGACGGCTCTTACGACCGGGTTTTGCATCGACTTCCTGAATTTCTCAAAACGTGAGGAAAAGCAGCGCCAGCGGTTGAAGCTGATCGTACATATCGGGTTTTCGGTTCTTTTCCTGCTGATCATTCTCGGAACAAGATGGTATGTCCAGAGTAACCCGGGGACTGACCTGATCGGCCTCATCCTGACTTTGGCAGGTTATACCTACGGACCATTACTGGGATTGTTCTTCTTCGGGATTCTGACCCGGAGGAAATTAAACGAAGTACTGGTTCCGTTTATTTGTATTTTAATTCCGGTGCTGTGCTACGTACTGGATAAGAATTCCGTGGAGTGGCTGAATGGTTATCGTTTCAGCTATGAGATGCTGATCTTGAACGGAATGCTTACATTTGCCGGGTTGTACCTGATTTCCCGCCGGCCAACAACAGAAAAAATTACAGCACAATGAAAATAGTATTGTCAGATAATGGTTTGCACGAACGGTTTGCACCGCTCACATTGACACGGCCTGTGGGCGACCTGAGAATCGGGATTATGACCAATACAGAGCGCTGGAAGCTGCTGGCAGGCGCTGAAATCTATTACGATACGGAAGCGTATTTACAACATAGATTCCTCACATCGCACTATCGCGATATCACGATAAACGCTGCATTGATCCCTTCTAAAGCCATTGCTCAGGTTATTCTTTCATTACCGGAAGATGCAGTTTTAAAATACGAGGGTGCCGAGCTGGCAAGAAAAGGAAACGGTACAGAAGAAGTACAATGGCTGGGAGAAAAACCGCTGATCCTTTCCCGGCGATGGCATTTGTACCAGTACAATGATGCCGCACTGGAAAACGACTTTCAGCTGATTACGGAAGGGCGGGTCAGCCAACCATTGTCTCCAGCCAATACGGTGATCGGGGATCCTTCCCGTATTTTCCTGGAAGAAGGAGCAGTTGTGGAGGCATCGGTACTGAATACCAGGACCGGGCCGGTTTACGTCGGAAAAGACGCTGAAATCATGGAAGGTTGTATGATACGTGGCGGATTGGCGTTAGGAGAGCACAGCACACTGAAACTGGGAACAAAAATTTACGGAGCGGTAACGCTCGGTCCTCACTGCAAAGCCGGGGGAGAGATCAATAATGTTGTTTTCCAGTCGTACTCCAATAAAGGACATGACGGTTTTCTGGGAAACGCGCTGATCGGCGAATGGTGCAACCTGGGAGCGGATACCAATACTTCCAACCTGAAGAACAATTATGCCGATGTTTCCACTTATTCCTATGAAACGAAATCGGAAATAAAAACAGATGTCCAGTTCATGGGAGTCTGCATGGGTGACCACTCCAAATGCGGCATCAATACGATGTTCAACACGGCAACTGTGGTAGGTGTTTCGTGTAATGTATTCGGAGCGGATTTCCTGGACAAATACATCCCTTCATTTTCCTGGGGTGGACAAAATCCCGTTCCTTTCAAGTTTGAAAAAGCAGTGGAATATGCCAACAACATGATGCGAAGAAGGGGATTGGAGCTGACAAAGGAAGAAGTCGGAATCCTGAAGCATATCAAAGAAGCCACGCAGGAGTAGTCAGAGATTAAGATGCTGGATTGATCCTTGTTTTCGTCATATCGCAATAGTACGATATAACGATAAATGTTTATTTACCCCTTTCGTGATTTAATTACCAAAACCACCCTTTCTTCTCTACTTTCTCAATTGCTTCAACCAATGCGGCTGAATTGGTATACCGTTCTTCGAACGATTGCAGCAATGTTGCGGTAACTTCATCTCCTGTCATTAAATTCGGAGCGGTCCGCCATTGAGGTTTGGCGCATACGTTGGCAATCCATTCGTTTAGTTTTTTCGGCATTGAAGAACTGAAAGGGACCGGATGTGCCAGCTGCAGGTTTGTAAATACACTCGGGTTGGCATGGGCAAGTGGTAGTTTTCCCGTCCATAACCGGTACACGGTAATGCCCAGTGCAAAATAATCGGTCGTTTCATTGACCAGCTCAATTCGGTTGAGGATCAGTTCCGGCGCAGCGAACCCCAACGGGAAAATAAGTTCCCGTTGTTGGAAGAGACCTTCTTTTTTATCCACCGCCATTCCGAAATCAATGAGGTGAACGTCAAAATCCGTTTCTTTTTCTTCAATGAGAAGATTGGAAGGCTTTATATCGCAGTGATAGATCTGCTGCGTATGGATCTCATCGAGTAATACAGCAGTTTTGGCAACCAGCCGCTTCGTGAAATCCAGCCGTTTCTTACGGGGGAGAGCCTCCCAGAAATCAATCAGCCCGATTCCTGTTTTATGACGTAGCAGCAAAGCAACTGTTTCGTTCGTTTCGTCACAGCTTATTACCTGGGGCAACCCCGGATGTGAAAATGAAAACCGGTGCTCATTTTTCAGTTGCTGCAAAGCACGTTCCGAAACCTGGTCTTTTTTTGCTGTTTTCAGTACATACTTCTCTCCCGTATCTGCATCCCCGACCAGGAAAACAGTCCCGAACTTTCGTTTTTTGCCGCTTCCCAGCGGAGCGATATGTTGCAGATCAAGATTCATCGGTTCTCAAATGTAGCAAATATGTTCTGAATCATGGATCATTGCATCTGTTTCTGTGCGGTTTCCGGATCGTGATGATTGAAGAAAAAACCATATTTTTACAGCTAAATAAGACCTCAATGAAATTTACAAAGCTCATTGCTGACAGTGGCGGCACAAAAACCGATTGGTTCGGGGTTGATGACCAGGGGAATCAACACCGGTTCACTACCGGGTCGTATCATCCGTTGCAGGTAGATGAAGCATTTATCAACCGCCAGTTACAATTCTGGAGGCAGTATACGATCAGTGACTGTATCCTCCATTTTTACGGAGCCGGGTGCCTGCAGGAAGAAAAGCAGGAGAAAATGAAAGCTGTTTTCCGGAAGATCGGCTTTGCAGCTGCCTTTGTGGAATCGGATTTGTTTGCAGCTGCAAAAGCGGTGAATAATGAAAAGGGGATGATTGCTATTTGCGGCACAGGCAGTGTGCTGTTCAAAGTGGAGCACGAGCAGCTGATAGAATTGAGAGGAGGCCTCGGCTGGGACCAGGGGGATGAAGGCGGAGGTTTTTATTTTGGAAAATTACTGCTGCAGCGTCTGGCAGACCATCCGGGGGATTATCCGGAAATCCGGACCGTGATCGAAAAATGGAAAAGCGTGGAAGCATTGATTTCGATCAAGGGCAAGCCGGAGTCAAAAAGCGAATATGCCAGGTTAGCCGCATTGTTTTCCGGCCACATGTCGCATCCGTTGATCGCCGGGGTGCATATGGAGAATATCCAGCTGTTTTTACAACTCTATGCGGGAGGTTGCTCTTCTATAGTTTTTGTCGGCAGCTATGCATTCTACTTACAGGATTATTTCAGGCTGGCCTGTCAGACGAGAGGGATCGAAGTTCCGGGGTTTATTGAGCGGCCGATCGAGGTGCTGGCAAAAGATTTTCTGTCCTGATCGTTAGTGCTCTGTTTTGTAGTTTGTTAGCACAGATGTTGGTAAATAAACGGTTTTTTGAAGCCTGTTTATAACGTTTAATTGAATATTTTTTTGCAACTTGCGCTTTTGAAACCAAAAGAAAATGGAACAACTATTAGTAGAGTCGACACCTCATACTCCGTACGTATCATTTAATTCCCAGACAGGGATCATGGAAATAAAAGGGCGTTCTATCCCTGAACAGGCAGATGATTTCTGGCTTCCCGTCTTAAACTGGTTTGAAACCTATATTCAGATGCCCGCGGAACAGACGGTATTCAAGATCGACCTGGAATATTTCAATATCTCCTCATCCAAAAGAATACTGTTCCTGCTGTATAAGCTGAACAACCTGGCGAAAAACCCGGATTGTGTCAGAGTGGAGTGGTATTATCGTGAAGATGATGAGGATATGTTCGAAGTAGGGAATGATTATGCGTACATGGTAAAGGTTCCTTTCGAATTCATCATGTACAAGGAAACGGAGTTCGCTTAATTTTTTTCTTTTTATGCGTACGTTTCTCGGTTTTCTCCTTACCCCACTGTTCTATATTGTATTCAGTATTTTTTTGCTGGTTTTTCACCCCATTCAATGGGTAAGCTATAAAGTGTTCGGGTACAAAGCTCACAAAAGCAGTGTTGATGTGTTGAATTTCTTCCTGACGTACTCTTCATTGATCTTGTTCAATTTCCCACGTCTGAAAAATGCGTTCAGGCTTCCCAAAGGGAGGTCCATTATTTTCGTTTCCAATCACCAGAGTACATTTGATATTCCCGGGTTGATTTTTTTCTTCCGGAAATACCACGGAAAATTCATTTCCAAAATTGAGCTGGCAAAATCCAGGATTCCGAGCATTGCTTTTAACCTGAAATATGGAGGAGGAGCCAACATTGACCGCAAAGACCCGGAGCAATCCAAAGGCGAGATCCGGAAGCTGGCAGAGCGGATGAAGAGATACAAGTGGTCTGTTTTTATTTTCCCGGAAGGGACCCGTTCAAAAGACGGAAAGATGAAGGCCTTCCAGGTTGGAGGAATTTCAACCATTGCGTCCATCTGCCCGGAAGCATTGATTGTTCCTGTTGCCATCAGAGGTTCTTTCCAGATGGCGAAAAAAGGAATGTTTCCTTTGCTGCCTTTCAACAAAATGACATGGGAAGTGCTTTCCCCGATCGAGATCAAAGGAAGGGATATCAGCGAAGCCATCAAAGAAGCAGAGGATTCCATCCGGAAAGTGGTGGAGTGATCGCAAGCAAAAATTATTTTCCGATCAAAAATAATTACACACTATTCCTTCCGTCATGAGCTTATTTCCATTCCCATTTCTCATTGATCTGGTAATCGATGCCCAAATGGGCAGCCAGTTCCTGTAACCTGGTTTTCAGACTCTCAATGTCCGGAATTTGCTCTTTGGGGATGGCGTGTGCCAGGCCTCCTCTCAGCCGGATAATGATCAGTGAGGGAATGTCACTTATTGACTGGATATTGGAAGTAGCTGTCTTTCCTTCATTTTCACCTTCTTTTTCCAGTAGAAAATCATCGTTTATTTCAATAGAAATAGTATCCCCGATCCGGTCTTTCAGGTATTCGTTGATATAGGTCGTGAAGCTGTTGAGGTATCTTTTTCTTTCCCAGACAGGAAAAAATAGCGACCATAGAACTGCGACAGCTAAAAATAGCAGGGTTAATACGATGTCGTCAAGGATAAAACCGACAATAGAAATTGCGACATAAAACAAGGGAACGGTGATCCTGTTTTTATGCCGGCTCTTTTTGACACTTTCGGAGCTGGAAGCAATGAACTGCTGAAGCGTTAATAAATCTTTTTCCTGGATTTTATATTCGATGGTCATAGATCATTTAATTATTGCGTGTAAAACTACAAAAAGTTGGTTAGCTTTTATAAAAAACAAATCCGGTCAGTCATTGGAATTTGTTTTCCCTCTTTTGTAAAGTCTGGGCATTTTAATTAACGGAATGTATCGGTGAAACCGGATTTTTCATCTGAAAATTAATTAAATTTGTTGCTGTTAATCGAAATAAATTATGGCAATATCCCCAAAAGAGCTGGAAATCAACATCAATGATGATGACATGCGCCTGAAAATCAGCGCGCTCGAAAGAACATTAGCGAAAATATACGAAGGTGGAGGAAAAAAGCGGATCGAAAAACTCCATGAACAAGGAAAACTGACTGCCCGTGAGCGGATTGACCTTCTGTTGGACCCCAATACAGAGCGGATCGAGATCGGAGCGCTGGCAGGTTACGAAATGTACCCGGAACACGGCGGATGCCCGTCCGGAGGCGTTGTTATCGTAATCGGGTATGTGAAAGGAAAACAGTGCATTGTCGTTGCAAACGATGCAACAGTGAAGGCGGGCGCATGGTTCCCGATCACTGGAAAAAAGAACTTGCGTGCGCAGGAGATCGCGATGGAAAACCGGTTACCGATCATTTACCTGGTCGACAGTGCCGGAGTGTACCTCCCGATGCAGGACGAGATTTTCCCGGATAAAGAGCATTTTGGCCGGATTTTCAGGAACAACGCGGTGATGAGCTCCATGGGGATCGTCCAGATTGCGGCTGTCATGGGAAGCTGTGTCGCGGGTGGGGCCTACCTTCCGATCATGTCCGATGAATCACTGATTGTAAACGGAACGGGGACTATTTTCCTGGCCGGAAGCTACCTGGTAAAAGCAGCGATCGGGGAATCAATTGATAACGAAACACTGGGAGGGGCGACAACACACACCTCCATTTCAGGAGTTTGTGATTACAAAACGGAAAATGACCAGGAATGCCTGGCGACGATCCGGGATCTGATGGACAAGATCGGGCAGCCGGAGAATGCCGGGTTTGACAGGAAAGAGCCTGTTGCTCCTGCATTCGATCCGAAATCAATATACGGCATCATCCCGGTAGACCGCTCGAAACCTTACAATGTAAAGCACGTGATCGAACGGTTGGCTGATAATTCGGAATTTACGGAATACAAGGCGGATTATGGGAAATCCATTGTTTGCGCATATGCACGGGTAGACGGGTGGAGCGTCGGAATTGTTGCCAACCAGCGTGAGATCATCAAAAATGCGAAAGGTGAAATGCAGTTCGGAGGCGTGATCTATTCCGATTCTGCCGATAAAGCTGCACGGTTTATCATGAACTGCAATCAAAAGAACATTCCCCTGGTATTTCTCCAGGATGTTACCGGGTTCATGGTCGGCTCTAAAAGTGAGCACGGCGGCATCATCAAAGACGGTGCGAAAATGGTCAATGCGATGGCCAATTCGGTCGTTCCGAAGTTCACGGTGGTGATCGGAAACTCTTACGGAGCAGGAAATTATGCGATGTGTGGAAAAGCTTATGATCCACGGCTGATCGTTGCATGGCCGACAGCGGAAATTGCAGTAATGGGAGGAGCTGCCGCTGCGAAAGTATTGCTGCAGATCGAAGTGGCAACGTTAAAAGGAAGAGGGGAGGAGATTACACCGGAGCGTGAAAAGGAATTGTTCGATACGATCAAAAGCCGTTACGACAAGCAGATCTCACCTTACTACGCTGCAAGCCGCCTGTGGGTAGATGCAATTATCGACCCGGTGGAAACACGTAAAGTGATCTCTATGGGAATTGAAATGGCCAGTCACAAAAAAGCGGAAAAGCCCTACAACGTAGGAGTGATCCAGACCTGATATACGAATTTCTTCATTAAAAATGTTTAAAATACGGGGCCGGTTGCAATTCGGCCCCGTATTTTTTATTATTTTACTATTTTTGTGCTATGCGTTTAGTAAAAGACATCCCACATCAGAAATACAAGATCCAGATTTTTCAGTACAACGGGAAATACATTGTAAAGATCGAGCTGGGCCAGTTTGAGCAGACGTTCAAGATCGGGGATACGGATGTTTTCGGTATCGAAGATGTAGAACGCATGATAACAGAAGAACTATTAATGAATTCGCTTCATCGTTTTGTGCAGATGCGCAGCGATTGGGAGCTGGCGTTTAAAAATAAAAACAAAACCAAATGAAGAAACTATTTCTTGTAGGAGCAGTAGCTCTTTCCCTGGTAGCCTGTAAATCGGAAAAGAAAAAGGAGAACGAAACGAAACCTGTTGCACACACAGAAGCAGCCAGTGTTGAAGGAGGCGTTAAAATAGCATTCTATGTGCTGGATTCTGTCGCAGAAACGTTTGAAGTGTACAAACAGGAAATGGAAGCCTTTGAAAAGGAAGGGACGCAATTGCAGAACCAGCTTGCAGCCATTCAGAAAGAATATGAAAGTGTGTATGTAAATTACGAGACCGGGGTCCGTCAGCAGACACTGACACCAAACCAGATTGCGAATTATGAGCAGCGTTTGGGAGGGTTACAGCAAAAGATGGCTGATTTTCAAAACACCAAGATGGCGGCATACCAGAAAAAGCAACTGGATGCAACAGCTGCGATCCAGAATAAGATTTCCAGGTACAGCGAGGAGTTCGCTAAAGAGAATGGCATTGACCTGTTCCTGGTAAGCGGAACAGGCTCACAGGTCGGTTACGGAAATCCATCCATGGACATGACTGTGAAATTTGTCGCTTTTATGAACGAAAAGGAAAAATCTTCCGGTAAAGAATAGTAAATTGATCGTATGTTGATTGCCCAGCAGAAATTAGAGGAAAACATTGCCGAATACATTCTTTATATGTACCAGGTAGAAGACATTATCCGTGCCTATAATTTTGATGTGGATGTGATTATCAGCCAGTTCGTCCGGCCGCAATTACCGGATGAAACGTTGATTCCCCAATATACAAAATGGTATAAAGGGCTGATCCGGGATATGCAGGACCAGCGCAAACAGAAATCAGGACACCTGCTTGAGCTGAATGAGATCCTTGTTGAATTGAGCTTTCTTCACAATACCCTGCTGGGACAGGTGAATGACACGAAGTATACCGGGCTGGTGGAAGCGGCACAACCATACATTGAAGAATTCAAGCAAAAATCGAATTTGAAAGATAAGAATGACGTCGAACTGCTGTTCGGAGCCATGTACATGAAACTGCTGCTGCGCTTGCAGAAAAAGGAAATTTCACCGGAAACGGAAGAAGCATTTGATTCCATGCGGATCATGCTCGCTTATTTGTCCCAGGCATACCATAAAATGAAACGAGGTGAGCTGGACTTCCTGAGCAACTGACCGGGGCAGGCAGAATGTATCTTTTACAATACCTGATCGAATGAAAGAACTGATTATACGATACGCATACCTGGATTCCTGGAAAGAACTTCCGGAGGAAGACAAAGAGCTCGTTGGGAAAGCGTACCAGGCGTCAGAGAAAGCCTATGCGCCCTATTCCAATTTTTTTGTAGGAGCATCGGTGCTGTTGGAAGACGGAACGATCGTACTGGGAAATAACCAGGAAAATGCAGCGTTCCCTTCGGGAACCTGTGCCGAGCGTACGGCCGTGTTCTATGCAGGAGCCAATTTCCCGGATAAAAAGATAAAAAAAATAGCTGTAGTCGCTAAAGGAGATTTTGCCGATCCGGACAGCCTTCTTTCGCCTTGCGGAGGATGCCGTCAGGTGATGCTGGAGTCTGAGCAGCGGCAGGATGAACCGATCGAAATCATATTGGTGAGCGGGAATGAAAGGACCGTTCGCCTGAAAAGTGTACGAGACTTGTTGCCTTTTGCATTTGTTGCCGCGAAATGAGAAATTTCATCTTTAACATAGCGCTTCTTATTACAGGAACAGGTGTCGTTGGGTGTGGGGCTTCCCGGCATTTGAACCCCGGCGTTGCTAAGGATGAGCTGTGGGAATATGGGACTGTCCGCTCGTTTACCGTTCATCCGGAAAATCCTTCGGATACGGCCCGGGTTTCAATTCAATATACCATTCCGGCGTCAGGATCCGGGTTGAAACAGCTGACAGATTCGCTGATTCTGTCCAACCTGGGAGTTATTGATACCATGAACGTAGATCACCAGGTGTTCCGTCAATATGGGGATGAATTCCTCCGGGAATACACGTTCTTTGTATCCGGAGATTCGTCGCATACATTTCCCTGGACACTGAACATCGAAATTGATTTCTGCCATATCGGCTCGCGGTATGTGAAAGCTGATTTTTCAACGGAAGTATACATGGGAGGAGCGCACGGAAACACAAAATTCATGCATTACATGATTGATGCCGGAACAAATTCCCTTTTAACAGTGGAAGATATCTGTTCCGATGTTTCCGAGCTGGAAAAAAGGGCGGAAGTTTACTTTCGCCGGTTCTACAGCATTGATCCCGGGGCGGATCTTTCTGCGCATCAGTTCTGGTTCCAGGAGAATACCTTCCATCTGAACCAGAATTTTTATTTCGACACTGAAACGATCACGTTTGTTTTTAATGCGTATGAGATTGCTCCTTATTTTATGGGAGTGTTCTATGTTGAGCTGCCGCTCTCCGAACTGGAGGACATCCTGAAATTAAAGATATAAAGCTTACTTGTTATTTCTTGCTTCCGCAAGGCATTTTTTCACCTTTCTTTCGTGCTTTTCACGTTCTTCCGGAGTCCTGTTGGCATCCATCCCCAGGAAAGCCTGGCACTTATTGGATACGTATTCAAATCGTTCAAGTAATCTCTCCGCTTCCGGAGTTTCAAAATCGACCAGTTTTTTTACCGCTTTGTCAATGGAATCGTTTACGGTGACACATTCACAGAATCCCCATTGCTCGCCATATTTTTTTTCGATCCTTTCCAGGTTCTCTTTCTGCTCTTTTATTTCATGGATTTTTTGTGCCGTGTCTGCCGCCAGGGCGTCTGCCAGACCTTGCTCTTTTGCGACCGGTTCACCGGTAATAACCTCCTGATTGTTAGTTTTTCTGCCACAGGATAAAATCGTTAAAAATGTTAAAAATAGGGTAAGCTTAACGTTGGTTTCCATTTTTGGCAATAACTTTGATATATTGAGATTACAACCGTAAATATAGAAAGTAAAATGAAAAATGGCGTCCTTTCTTTAACATTCCTGCTACTTTCTTTAGCAAACCTGTATTCTCAAAGAGAAGATTCTACAATTGTCTACCGGGAATTGAATGAATTCGTCGTGAACCGCTTTTTCCAGAAACAGTACGAAATAGAGCTCGAGCGGATTAAACGGGTGTACCCGATGGCGCTGAAAGCGAAGGCGATTATGATTGAATATGAAGCGGAGCTGGCAAAGCTGGATACCAAGCGCGAGACAAGGCAGTACTCAAAGAAAATGAACAAATTCCTGAAAGAAGAGTTCACCTATTCGATCCGCGACCTGTATACCAGCGAGGGGCGGCTACTGATGCAGCTGATCCACCGTGAAACAGGTAAGACAGTCGATGAGATCATCACGCAATATTCAGGAGGCACTCAGGCATTTATTTACAGGAACATGGCGAAGATGTTTGACCAGGACCTGAAATCCAGATACGATACGGAAAAGACCAATTTAATGACAGAAATCGTCATTAACGATATCCTGAGCGGGCAGGTAGAGTTCAACCCGGAAATGGATAAAATGACGAAAGAGACATTCAAAGAATCCCAGAAACAATACCGACAGGAGAAAAAAGAAGCAAGAGTGAAATACAAAGCGATCCGGTCGGCGAAGAAAGAAAAGGAAAAAGCGGCTAAAAAGGCGGAAAAGCAGAAGAAAAAAGCAGAGCGGTAAGACGTCGTTCCCGGTTTACCTGCTTTCTTTCCATTTATTGGCCAGGTCTTTCCTGACACGGCTCAGGCTTTCAGGAGCGATTCCCAGGTAGGAAGCAACCATCCATTGAGGCACTCTGAGCATGATATCCGGGTAAATGCTTACAAAATCCAGGTAACGTTCTTCGGCAGTAGCGCTCAGCAGCTGGGTGATCCGTTTCTGTAAATGCCGGATATGATTCTGGAGCAAACGCTCGTTCAGCAAAGCCATCGCCTGTGTGTCTTCCAGGAAGAGAATGAAAAAATCCTTTTCGAACATCACTACTGTACTGTCTTCCAGCGCTTCTGTAAAATAATGGGACGGATTATTGAAATACAGGCTTTCGCGGTCGGACAGGAACCAGCCTTCGGGAGCAAAATGCAGAATATGTTCTTTCCCTTTGTCATCAATGGAATAATAGCGCAACAGTCCGCTTTCGACAAAAAATGAATGGTGGCAGATATCTCCGGCCTTGATCAGAAACTCTCCTTTTTTAACCTGGATGCGTTTTATCTTTGCTTCCTGTTTTTTTAGCTGCCGGTCGATGGTATCTTCATCCATCGTACTGTTCTTGAGCAAAAAAGCTTTTAAGGTAAGGTCTTTCATGCCGGGAACTCAAACATTAATTAACAAACGTATAGGTGATCGTTCCTTCCTGCAGGCCGGAATCACTGGTGTAATTGAACTTTGATTTCCTTGCAAACTCCAGGGCGTACGAAGTCATGCATTCATTCGAAGCGGAAGAAGGGTTTACCCTGGCCTCAATTACCTTTCCGCTTGCATCGACCTTAATGTTGATGACTATTTTGCCGGTGGTTCCCTGCGGACACATATACCCGGGAGCCGGGACATACTGCCCGTTGCGGTTTTTCAGGCTGTAGCTGACCAGTACATTTCCTTTGGCTGAGTTGCCGACCGAATTTTTTGAATTGTTGTTTGAATTCGCGTTGCTCGCTTTGTTCTTGTTCAGCTCCTCCTGTTCTTTTTTCCGCTGCTCCATCTCTTTCTGGATGTCTGCCCGTTTCTGCTCACCGCCGGTTTCTTCGAAGTAGCTTTTTTCAAGATCATACACGCTCTGTTCCACATCATTCAGTGATCTGGCGGAAGAATAGCTTTCGTAGTGGTTATTTCCCGAACTTCCTCCCGAGCCATCGCTGTTTTCATCACGTGCCACGTTTTTCACTTCTCCTGTGGCATTCATGCGCTGCTCGACAATTTCTACAGGCTCCAGCTTCAGCTCGATCACGTCATCCTGCTTTTTATTGAGCAGGTGGCTGATATCGGGGCGTTCTACAAAGCCATACTGTATGCGGATGCTTGAAAAAATGATAAAGAAAGCAACCATGACAAACAAGCCATATTTGTATTTATCCAGTCTTGAAAGCAAATCATTCATCGCTGTCCGGTTTTAACAGTTGCTTTTTGGAACAGTCAAAATAGCTGATCCCGTTCTTATCGGTTAAAATTAATAAATTTTCATCAAAAATGCGAATACTTCTGTAAATCATTGGTACCACAACCTCTCCTTTGGAAGAAACAACTCCGTATAAAGCGCCGTTGTTAACGATCAGGTAGTTGTTCATGGCCAGCTCAATGTTGTTGTATCCCGTTTCAATGATTTTATTCCCCGTTTTGTCAATGACACCGTAGAGTGATACCTCCTGTACCAGGGCGATATTGCCGGTGAAGCTTTCCGCAAAATCAAATGTAGCGGGAATTACCAGTTGGTTGGCACGATTGATGAATCCCCATTTTCCTTTTCGTTTTACTGCCGTCAGCTCGGCCCATTTCCCGATTCCTTCGTTTTTTAAAGGGATGATTTCCTTTCCTTTGGTATTGATCACACCATAGTTTCCGTTCTTGGCAACGACAGCGCTTCCTTCTTTGAACTGGCAATTGTTCAGGTAATTGGGGATGAGGTCGAACTGAGGCGCGATGACTTCTTCTCCCCGTTCATTGATGTAACCGATCCGGCCGTCATAAACGATGATTGCGAGTCCTTCGGAGAGGTGCCCGATCTTATCATATTTGTTGGGTACTACGATCTGGCAGCTGGGTTTCATCAAGCCGTAAGTATCTCCGTCTCCGTAAATCAAAAGGGAGTCTGTGAAGTAGTCGATCTCTTCAAAGGCAGGATGCACGACGTAGTTGCCTTTTTTGTCGATATATGCCTGCAGGCCTTTTTCTTCTACTTTCGCCTTCCCGTTGGAAAAGGAGAATGCTTCCGTGAAACGCTCAGGGATAACCTGCTCCCCGGTGGTGTTGTAATAAGCATAGAGGCTGTCTTTCAATCCAAAGATCAACCCTTCCGATATACTTCCCAGTTCTTTGAATTCCGGCTCAAAAATGGTTATTCCCGTACGGTCGATCATTCCTACACGTTCATACCGTTCAATAATGGCCCTTCCCTGTTCAAAATCATATCCTCCGTTATAAAGAAAATCAATGACTACTTCTCCTTTTTTATTGATATAGCCGAATTTTTCATTTCTGGAGACCAGCGCAAGCCCTTCCTTGAACGGGCTTACAGCATTGTAAACCGCCTGGATTACCGCTGTGCCCGTGGAGTCCATGAACCCGTAAAGTCCGTTATGCTCATACGGATAAAGGGAAAACTCCATGAAGGAAAGATCCAGCTGCAGCTTTTCCAGATGAGGGTAGTCCGGGTATTTTTGAGCGAATGCGCTGATATTTTCCGCGGAATATTCATATACATTCAGGTGATATAACCGTTCCCAGGCGGTATTTCTAAGGTGGTTGTCGGGATAGTTATTCAGGAACGTTTCCAGTGCTTCAATGGTATTCGGTTTGGTTACGATTTCATAGACGGCGGATTCTGCCTGTTCACGGTAGGGATTTTCCGGAAATGCCTGAAGGAACAGCTCATAGCTTTCCAGTGTGCGTGGGGCAGTGGTCTCCGCATATTGGGTTTTCATCAGCAATTGGAGAGCTTCATCGGAAAACTCCGAAACCGGGTATTCGCTGATGTACGTGGAGTAGGACATGGAGCTGTTCTCCTTTTTGGCCACTTCAAAAGCAAGGCTGTCACGCAGGTAAACCGCTTTCGGAACTTCCAATGCCCAGCCGTTCCGATCGATAAAACGCTGGTAGCCTTCAATGGAATTTTCTTCCAGAGCGATGATAAAGAACTGTGTACTCACCAGCTGGCGGAGGCTGTCGATCTTCTGCTCATTGACAAAAGCGAGGTACCGCTGCCGGGGATTGGTCTTCATCAGCGGATACGTTTCTTTCACCCGGTTGATGTAAACGTATGCAGAATCAATGGAGTGGAAGGGGTTGTCTTTCCTGTAGAAAATAGTTGCCAGGCCGTAAGCGCCGATCGCTTCCTGAGACTTAAGGCTTTTTGTAAACAGTTTTTTCGCCTGGAAATAATCGTACGATTCCAGTGCGTCAAATGCCTTTTCAATTCTGCCCGCATGCAGGTCGGATGCCGTCATGAACAGCATCGTAAAAAGTGGTATATACACGTATTTTCGCAAATCCATATCGCAAATTTAACGAATTTGATGCCACAATTGATAAGAAAAAGTTAATCATTGTGAAAGTTGCCGTGTAGAAGGGATTATTGGAAAAAAAACACCAAATTTGCGGACTGAATTTTTATTCGTTGACAACTACCATAGATAATACGGCAATCTCAGAAGACGTTCGCAGGTACTTTGATGAACTTCGTATCAAGTTGGGATACCGGATGTCAATTGCATTCCTTATTGTTTTTATAGCAATGACGTATGCGTACTCGTTTGATTCGCTGATCAGCTGCCTCACAATGGCCTTCGGTGCGCTGATCTGCTTGACGGGCATTATTTATCTTCACTACACGAAAAAGTACCGGCCGGTGTTTTGCATGTACAGTATCCTGGGAATCGGGGGAACATCCTTTGCGCTGATCACGTTTCATGAAACAATCCACCTGGTAGATGTATTGTGGATGCTGGCAGGAGTTTCCCTGGGATTTTTCAGCATAGGAAAACGATTTGGAATGGTGCTGCTGGTCTATTCACTGATCGCGATCGCGTTTTTCATCTTCTATTCGTTGAACATCAACATTGAGACAGTCAGGCCGAGGAATTTTTTCCAGAAACTGACCCTCGTCTTTGAAATGGTCTCCGGGTTTGGGATCAATTTCTATCTCTTTTATTTGTTTACAACTGCTTATCGTTATTCAGAAGACAAGCTCACAGAGGTGAATCAGCAGCTGATAGAGCAAAACGCGAAGATCCAGCTTCAGAACGATGAAAAAACCATGTTGGTGAAAGAGATCCACCACCGGGTAAAGAACAACCTGCAGATCGTAGTAAGCTTGCTGCGCCTGCAAAGTTCCGAGATCGGGAATGAGGAGATCAAAAAGCATTTTCAGGAATCCATCAACCGTGTCATGGCGATGGCATTGATCCACCAGAAACTCTACCAGAATGAGAGCTTGTCACAGGTGAAATTCGCGGATTATGCCACCGATCTGGTTACAACGATCCTGCAAACGGATGCGCAGGTCCGGCGGGTCGATTTTAAGATTCATTCCGAGATCGATAAGGTAGGGCTTAAATCGTTGATCCCGATCGGGTTGATTCTGAACGAGCTGGTGTCGAATTCCCTGAAACACGCGTTCGAAGATGACCAAAAGGGACAGATTGATTTAACGATTGAAAAAGGAAAGGAGAAACACTGGCTGAATCTCACCTACAAGGATAATGGTGCCTGGAAAGAACCGCAGGTGTTCCGGAAAAGCTTTGGAATGGTACTGGTGGAAACCCTTGTTGACCAGCTGGATGGTAACATGGCGATTGATAAAAGTGAGGACGGGACGGTTTTCACCCTCAGGCTTCAGAATGTGATAGAACCGGATATTGTTGCCTGATCATCATTCAAATAACGGGCAGCTGGAAGTAGATATACGTTCCGGCTTGCACGTCAGGAAGCTGATCCCGATCTCATGGGTGTTATTGCTCACTTTATTCAGGCCCGAAATGGTATAGTCGAATGAATACTGTAATGAAAACTGCTGGTTGATCCTGAACCCGGCCATAAATATCAACGCGTCTTGTGTCCGGAAACCGATTCCTATATTGATCGTATTCATTAAATCGAGGTTAAGGTTAAGGTCCATATTGACAGGGCCTGTGACCGGTACCCGGAGCATTGCCGACGGAACCAGACCGACGTTGTCGTTTAAGATGAACCGGTATCCTCCGTTGAGGGCAAAATTGAACCGGAACCTGGAATCGTACCCGATCTCCCATTTGGAAGTAATGAGCTGGTTGGCCATTAGCCCGATGTAATAATTTTTCCCGTTCCACCAGGCTCCGAAATGCGCATCCGGGCGGAGGATGTTCATTTCCCGCATTACTGCAGGGTCGGGAGAAATGGTCGTTGCGGTGGAATGATTGAACCCGAATTGCACCACTCCTGCATATATTCCCAGTGAAAGGCGGTTGTGTTCGCTGAAATTGAAATGCCCGGCATAAGCAAGGTTAAACCGGTTGGTTCCGAGCTGTCCGATCCTGTCTGCCTCAAATTTTGCTCCCATCCCATGACGGGCGCTCAGGTACCTTTTTCGCTTGCTGCTGAGTGGGATACTTGCTGTAACAAAACCGCTGTACGGTGCCCCTTCCAGCCCGATCCACTGGGCACGGAACAGTGTGTGCAGATCAATGCACTTTTTGATCCCCGCATGTGCCGGGTTGATCGCGAACTGGTGGCTTGCCCATTGGGAATACTGAGGAGTCTGCTGGGAGCTTCCAGCAAATGGAATGAGGATAAGAAAAAGCAGTGCCGGAATTTTACTCATCTGGTTAACGTATTAATGTGATACTGCCTTTCACAATTTGTTTTTCAGGGTCACGTAATTGTATCTCGTAGAAATAGACTCCTTCGTTTACTTTGCCTGCTTTGCCTTCTCCGTTCCATGCTTTTTCTTTATTGTAGCCTGTCGACTGGAAGACCAGCTGTCCCCATCTGTTGTAAATGTTCACCAGGCAATCGGGATATGTTTCGATTCCCAGGATTTCCCAGGTATCGTTTTCTCCGTCGTTATTGGGAGAGAACGTGTTGGGAATAAATAATCCTTTATTGACTGTTACCGTAACGTAATCAGTGGCCGTGCATCCTGAAATGGTGTCGGTTACTGTGAGTGTATAAGTGGTTGTTTCTCCCGGGTTTGCGATTGGGAAACGTATGGTCGGGTCGGAAAGAGCATAACTGGGAGTCCACAAGACGGTTGAATTCAATCCTGCAGCTCCTTGTAGTTGAGTAACTTCTCCCTCTGAGATGATCACATCATCTCCTGCATCCGCCAGGACAGTAACAACAGTAACGGGAGGAAGTGTCTGGGTAAGGGTTACCGGGCAGCTCGCGAAGCAGCTTGTCTCCACGTGAATGACATCTCCGTCCTGTAAAGCAGATGTGAAGAACATTGAATCCGGATTGGTAACACCAATGAGGTTTCCATTTACAAACCAGCGGAAAGCCCCGGAATCCGGGCAATTGAACCGTTCCGCCATGATCGTGGTGATTTCTCCGGCACAGACGATGGCAGAAGTCCCCAGATTCATATAAGGGACAGGACGGTCTACAGCCGTTCCCGCAATTGAAACATCCATGTTGAATTCCGCAGGGATCGTGATTCCTGTTCCTGACTGGTCACCGCTCAAGGCGATGTAATAGGTGCTGTTTGGAGCCAGCCCTGTAGCGTTAATGGTCTGTCCTCCCGTTGCGCCTGCAATGCAATTCCCGATCAGGGTATAGCTGGCCGAATTACAGGGAATTGCAGCCTCGATGAGGTTGGCATTGTAACTGGTTCCCTGGCCTGGCTGATTTTCAAACGCAGGATTCAGAAAGGAAATCTGGATATCTCCCCCCAGGTCATTGGTGGTAAACGTCAGCCAGATGGTATTGGCAGGAATGAAGCAGAAATTAAAATCGTCTTCGCATCCGCCGCAAAGTGTTTTATTGGCACCGATGTTATTGACCGTGACAGTAACATTGGGGCATAGCTCCAACGGAGAGTCGCAGTTGTTGTAGCTCATCTGCGAAAAGCAATTCTGAACTGAAAAGAGTAATATAATAAGTATTGTAATTCTCATTTTGTACAAATTTAATGGTTTGAATGCTTATAACCATGAACTTTTATAAAAACTACGCTATTTCGGATGACTATAACAACGTAAAAAATACATTCGCATTGTCATGGTATTCTTTTCTTTTGCGTATTTTTGAATTCATGGGTGCAATAGGCGTGTTTGATTCCGGCTACGGAGGGCTTACGGTTCTGAAATCACTTTTGGAAAAAATGCCGGAGTATGATTTTATTTATTACGGGGATAATGACAGAGCCCCGTACGGAACACGGACATTTGAAGAGGTGTATGAATATACCCTTGCAGCCGTAAAGAAGCTGTTTGAAAGAGGTTGCCCTTTGGTGATCCTGGCTTGTAATACTGCTTCTGCAAAAGCGTTGCGCTCAATTCAGCAAAAATACCTTCCCCTGCATGCTCCCGACAAACGTGTACTGGGGGTGATTCGTCCCAGCGCGGAAATCGTAGGAGCGATGTCCGGGACGCATCACATTGGCTTACTGGCAACGGAGGGTACCGTTCGTTCGGAGTCGTATCGCCTGGAGCTTCAGAAATTTTCCCCCGAAACCATCCTGTACCAGCAGGCGTGCCCGGCCTGGGTACCGTTAATTGAAGACGATTCCTGGGATACGGAAGCAGGAAGGAGGCTGATTCAGCAGGACGTTGACCAGTTATTGGCGATGTCTCCCGAAATTGATACAGTGTTGCTGGCATGTACGCATTACCCGATCGTTGCCGGCTATCTGAGGACGGTCATTCCTTCCCATATCCGGATTGTATCGCAGGGAGGAATTGTCGCAACGAGCCTGGTTGATTACCTGGAAAGGCATCCTGCTATTGACAGGGAGCTATCCCGGAACGGAACGGTACATTACTATACATCGGGAAGCGCTGAATTGTTCAACCAGCAGGCGGAGAAGATCATCCACATGCGGACAAACGCGGTTGAAGTGGAATGATCCGGGTTGCAGCCCTGCGGACGCATGAAATCAAATGAAAAACAGTAATTTAATAATTACAGTATTGTTTCCTTTTCGATAAACCGGATATTGAAGCTTTCCAGCTCTTCCAGGATCGGCTGATAAATTTCCTTCCTGATCGGAAGCATTACACCCGTATCACTGATTTTTCCCGTAAGAATTAATTTAGAGCAGATTCCGACCGGAAGACCGACCGTATTTGCCATGGAAGTATATACCTGGTCTTCACCGATATTTACCATGCTGGAAGTGATTTTATGACGCTGGTTGTTGAGCTCGTATTCAAATTCATGGATCATTACAAGCATGTCTTTGTCATCCTTTCCAAGCACCCATTTTCTTTCGAGGATGATCTGGAGCAATTGGGCAGGAGTAGGGGTTGGGGTTTTCAGGTTGACTTCATCATCAAACAGGCCCAGCCACTCAAATTTAGGATACAGGTACATGCGGTCTTCACGCAAAAATTCCTTGAATTTATCTTCTACTGATTTTACCGAATGGTAGGGTAAAAATGCGTTGAGGAATACACGTGGAGAGCATTCTTCCATATCCACCATGGTATAGGTGTCATCCGTCATTCCCAATTCTACGAATACGCTCCATGCTTCACAGAATCCGGGCCTCCGAAGGGTTCCCCTGTAAATGGTCGGGATGTTTTCCAGTCCGTAGATGCTTCTGTATGACAATGAATCTCTGTTCGGATAACCTGTAAAGTCTCCGTATCCGTCCACTGAAAGGTAGTCCAGGCGTGAAAAAAGCCTGGAATACGGAATGTATTTGTAGCGTCCGTTCCGGATAAAGCAGGCAGCGCCCCCTGACCCGGCCAGTACTACATTGCGGGGATTCCAGGTGAATTTATAATTCCAGGGATTGTCATCCGACTCCGGAGCGATCAATCCTCCGCAGAATGATTTAAAACTTTCCAGATGCCCGCCTTTGGCTTTGATCTCATCAATGATCTTCATGGCGCTCATGTGGTCGATCCCCGGGTCTACGCCAATTTCATTCATGATAATGATCCCTGCATTTTCAGCGTCCCGGCTGAGTGCCTTCATTTCTTTGGAAACATACGACGGTGTTATCAGGTGTGTTTTCAGGTCGATGCAGTCTTTTGCTATTTCGATGTGAAAACGGGCAGGAAGCATGGAGATCACCAGGTCGGCACGTTCGATCTCAGGACGTCTCTGTTCCGGGTCGAGCGCGTTGAAATCCAGCGCGATGCCATGCGGATGACCGTTTATCTTCGATTTTACAATGTCAATGTTCTGGTCGGTAATGCGCACGGTCCAATGGAATGTTTCAGCTTGCTGCAAAACATAGCGGATCAGCGATGAGGAGGAGAGACCTGCGCCTAGGATTAAAATTGTCTTCATTTTCTGTTCTTATCAGTGCAAATGTAATGAAATGATGAAGAAAACAGGGGATCGGCCCGTTTTTAACAGGATTTTAAAACAATGCCGCTTTTTCAGGCTGTGTGTATGTATCTCATTACATTGAAACACACATTGGTGAAGATGATCCTGGAATTGCCGTTCCGTTCAATGTAATAATGCGCATTGTTGAATGTCTCGTTGAACGCAACGATATTATTGCCCGTGATAAACCGCGCGAAATTCTTTAAGAAATCAGCTTCTTCGCCGGAAACACGCAGGAGCACCTCGTTGGTATAGTTCTTCAGCAGGCTTTGCCGGAACATGTGCAGGCAGTACTGCAGGAAATTCTTTTGACGTTCTTTTGTTTCTCCGCCCATTTTTTCAGACCAGTCAATCATCTGGATGACGTCTTTTTTATAGCAGGAACGCATTAGTTCAATGAACATTTCCCGGTCTTCATTCAGCTGGGTATTGCTGTTGTCCGCAAATTCCTTTGCATCTACAAGGTTCCCTTCTGCCCTGAGCGCGATCGAGTCGGCCCCGGAAATTCCCATGGAATAGTTTTCCCGCAGGTAAAGGCTCAAATCTTCTGTCGATAACCGGGGTACACGCAGAACCTGGGTCCTGGAGAGGATCGTCTGAAGCAGGCGTTCCCTGGAAGTGCCGATAAGGATGAAAAGTGTTTTTGCCGGTGGCTCTTCCAGGATCTTGAGCAATTTGTTGGCAGAAACCGTATTCATTTCCTCCACTCCCCAGATGATCATTACTTTGTAACCACCTTCGTATGATTTGAGCGACAAAGCCTTGATGATTTCCAGGCTTTCATCTGTTCCTATGACCGGTTTCCTCCCTTTCGGATCAATGAAGTTTGTCCACCCGTTCAGGTCAAAGTAGGGATCGTCCAGTATTTTTTTTCGCCATAATGAAAAAATTTCCCTGGATGTTTTCGCTTCTGAAAGAACCGTCGGATATGAAAAATGTACGTCGGGATGCTGCAGATCGGAGATTTTCAGGCAGGAGTCGCACGTACCGCAGCTATCGTGTTCTGTCCTGTTTTTACAGAACAAATACTGTATAAATGCCAATGCCAGCGGTAACGTCCCGTAGCCTTCCTTGCCCAGGAATAACCTGGCATGGCTTATTTTTCCACTTATTGCTTCCTGGATTAAATGCTGCTTTAATTCTTTTTGCCCGACTACTTTCGAAAATTGCATGAGGTAAAAATAAGGAAAAATGGAATAGTTTTTGTAAAATTGCAGTTTGATATTGAAAAAGATTTATTAACTTTCAACTGAACTAAAAAAGAACAAGATGAAAAAACAAGTATTCTTAGCGTCACTATTTTTTGCAAGTATAGGAGTAACTGCTTTTGCTGGAAAAGTAAGCAGCGAGATTGCTGTTGAAGAGACCGTTAAACAAGCCATCTCCGTAAAAGTTACCGTTTCAAGTGAAAGGGGACCTGTTGTCGGAGCAATGGTTAAAATTACTCACAATGGAATGACGATCGGAGCCGGTACGACAGATGCTACCGGAAATGCTTCCCTTTCAATTCCTTCATATAACAAACAGCTGGTTCGCATTGATGTGACCCATTCGATGTACAAGGACGACAAGCTGACAGATGTTGTGCTGGAAGAGGGCAAAGTATTTACATTTAACCTGAAGCCGAAAACAGAATCACTGGATGCCGTAGCGGCAAAAGAAGCTGAGCAGGCTGCACGTCAGGAAGCGGCACGTAAAGCAGCTGAAGACGCAGCGAAGCAAAAAGAAGAAATAGCGAAAACAACGGATGAAACTGCCCGGCAGACTGAGGAAACCAAAAAGCTTGCAGAGCAGAAGAGTGCAGAAGCAAAAGCAGCCCAGCAGGATGCAGAAGCGAAGAAAAAAGAGTATGAGGCACGCATGGCTGCCGACAAGGCCGCTCGTGAAGCTGAAATGAAAAAGCAGCAGGAAGAAGCGGAAGCCCGCAGGCTGGAAGCGGAAAAGAACCGCCTGGAAGATGCTAAAAAAGATGCCAAAGTGACTGAGAAAGATGCGAAAGCTCAGCAGAAAGAGCAGGAAGCACGATTGAAAGAAGCGGAAGCGGCGGCGAAAGCACAGAAAGATGCTGCAAAAGCAGAGGAGCAACGCCAGAAAGAAGCTGAGAAAGCAAGAAAAGATGCGGAAAAACAGCAGAAAGAAGCTGAAAAGGCAAGAAAAGAAGCTGAAAAATTAGCGAAAGAGGCTGAAAAGGAAGCGAAAGCTGCTGAGAAGGCAAAGAAAGAGGCTGAAAAACTGGAATCCAGCGTTGCTAAGCTCGATGCAGAACAGAAAAAGCTAGATGACTCCCGCGCTAAACTGAAAAAGCAGACAGATAAGCTGAATTCAGACCTGAGCAAAGGAAAAGGAGACGCAACGAAGATCCAGACAAAACTTTCAAAAATTGATCTTCAGCACTCTAAATTGAATGAGTCGCAAAGTAAATTGGATAAGAAAAGAAGCAAATTGTTGAAATAACAGGTTTCTTTTTTACCTGCATAAACATGAAAAATCCCTCTCGTTTCTGAGAGGGATTTTTTTATAGTGTATCCAATTGATTTGATTGTAATTTATTCACCGGAATACTCCACCCAGTTGTTTTCCGTTTCTGACAGCCTCACGCTTAATTTCAGGTGAGAAGGAATCGCTGCTCTCAGTAAGTGCCAGGTCACCAGCGCAATGTTCTCGGCTGTTGGGTTCTTCCCTTCAAATTCCGGGCAATCCAGGTTAAGGTTGCGGTGATCAAAGCGGTGACAGATCTCACGCCGGATGATTGTTTTCAACTCCCCGAGGTCGAATACATATCCTGTGACCGGATCGATTTCACCTTCCAGCCAGGTTTCCAGGATGTAATTATGCCCGTGATAATTCGGGTTGCTGCATTTCCCGAATACAGCCAGGTTTTTCTCATCGGCCCAACCCTCCACAAACAACCTGTGGGCAGCATTAAATGTTTCTCTTCTGCAGACTTTCATCAATATAGTGTTGTATCTGATTACAAAATTGGGAAATTATCTCTTTAAACCAAAATGTAAATTGCCCGGGATGCTGTTCTAGTTCCCGGATCAATACATTTAGAGAGCTCCAGCGGTAACTCATCGCTTCATCGGGGTTAATGCCGGGAGTATGGGAATAGCGGCCGATGTAAACATGATCGAATTCGTTTTCTTTTATCCCGTTGTCCAGCTCCACGTAATACATGAACTCACCGATCTTTTCCAGTGTGGGTTGCTCTTCCTGCCTGATCTGCAATTCTTCGTACAGTCTTCTCCTTATTGCAGTGAGGTTGTCTTCTCCCGGCTTTGGATGGCTGCAGCAGCAATTGGTCCACAATCCTCCCGAATGGTACTTCGACAATGCCCTTTGTTGCAGGAGCATTTCTCCTTTGTCGTTGAACAGAAGCACCGAAAACGCACGGTGGAGCTTCCCTTCGGTGTGGGCTTTCATTTTCTCCTCAATACCTGTGGGGTGGTCGTTTTGATCAACAAGTATGACACAATCAGGTGCTTTCATTTATTTTTTCTTTTTTTCCGGATACCAATGATGGTGATGTCATCGGTTTGTTCCGTATCTGCTTTCCAGGATTGTAATTCTTTTTCGAACATTTCTTTCTGGCTCCTCATCGGGAGGCTGATGTTCTGGAAGAACAGCTCAAGCAGGCGTTTTACCGAGAATTTTTTGTTCTGTATTCCTCCAAACTGGTCATGGAACCCGTCTGTGAACAGGTAAATGGTCATTTCGCTTTCGATGGAGCTATGGTGTGTCACATACCCCTGGAAATCTTTCTGGTAGTCGCCAATGTGTTTGTTGTCTCCTTTCCTGACACTGAAGGAATGCCCGTCATGAATGATCAGTTTTGCCCCGGCACACGCATATTCCAGCGTATCTGTCTCTTCATTGAAAACACAGATAGCGATCTCAATTCCGTCGTTTACGGCATCTTCCTGCTTTTCACTGGAAAGCATCTGTCTCAAACGTGCGTCCAGCTCATCCAGGATCCTTCCCGGATTATGAATTTGTTTTTCAAGAATGATCGAGTTCAGTAAATTGATCCCGAGAATGGACAGGAAAGCGCCGGGTACGCCATGGCCTGTTCCGTCACCGACAGCCAGGATGGTGTAGTTCTCAAATTGGTTTAACCAGTAAAAGTCACCGGAAACGATATCTTTCGGCTGGTACATGACAAAACTTTCGGAAAAATATTCCCTGATCTTCTCCTCCGGTGGAAGAAGGTTCATCTGGATGCGCTTTGCATAGCTGATGCTGGCTTTTATATTTGCGCTTTGAGTGGCAATGATCTGGTCTTTTTTGATCCGTTCAGTGATGTTCCTTCCGACTGCCAGGAAACCGGTTGCCGTTGATTGGGAACCCGGGTCGAACAGTAGTGTTACGAACTGGCCGAACCATTGGAGCTGGTTGTTTTTATCCAGGATCGGGATCTCAAAATAAGATACTTTTTCGTTGGACTCTGCCAGTTTTGTATACTGCTCCGCAACGGATTCTTTGTACGCTTCCGGGATAATTTCCAGGATATTCCGGCCGGTAAGCATTTCCTTATGAAGGGAGAGGTAGTCGTAAAAGCGGTTGTTGATGAATTGGACATTCCCGTTGATATCGGCTTTGTATATGATGTCCTCGGCATTTTCTACCAGGATCTCATAAGTACTCTGAAGGCTCATTTTTTCGGTGATGTCCTGCCCGATCACTACCTTCAGGTCTCCCGGGAATTCTTTACACGACCATTCAAACCAGAAGATATCGTTGTTCGTATTGATGAAAGGAGTTATAAAACGCTTCCCGTCGTTGAACTCTGTCTTCAGGTCAATGTTTCTTGAAGAAACCCCCTCCGGGATGAACTGGTTGATGACCGAAATGGATTGATCCATCAGTGACGCCGCATCCGTATTGATGTAATTGGAAATGTTTTTACTGACATACTTCAGCTTTCCGTCTTTGTTCATTGCCATGGCCAGCACACTGCTTTTGTTGATAATGGATGATATGAATGCCAGCTGCCGGAGGGAATCGTGGCGCACCAGGCTCATGAAAATGGACAATACCCCGGATAATACAATGGGAATGATCATCAGGTTCTTGTCGTAATTCAATCCTTCCGTAGAAAAAATGACGACCGCATTCAGCCCGATGTAAATGAGGGAAAAGATGATGACGGATTTGGTCTTTTCGATGATGAAGGGGGCGGTGCTGTTGACAATAATAAGAGAAAAGCCATAGAACGGATGGAGAGAGCTTTCATAAAGGCTGTAGATATAGAACAGCATCAATCCAATGTAGGCGATGATCAATGAAGAAGTTACTTTCCGGTTTTCTGACCGTTTTTTGTACTGCACAACCAGGAAGAAAACAACAGCCAGGAAACAGGAAACCAGGATCACCAATACATGATTTACCTGGATCTCCGATGTGATAAAGGGCAGCAATTCGTTGGAAATGAGATGTGCCAGTAAGGCGAACAGGACCAAAGGAGGAGCATACTTTTGGGCGAGCAGAGGTTCGTCGGCATAAAAAAGCTGAACAGATGCTTCGTCCCTGGATTTGCTGTAGAAATAGATAATTAACCCCAGTACGACTGTGATAATGCTTAAAATCAAAACATTTCCTCTGAAGACAGGCCTGCTTATTTCGAATGAATAAGCACTGATGGGGCTGAACGTGGCACCATCGTAGGTTGACCGCACTTCAAGCGTGTAGTTCCCGTTTGTCAGGTCCGATACAAAAATTTCGTTGACGGAACTTGGCTGTGACCATTTATCCGATTGATTCAGTACCCGGTAGGTATACTGCACATTTTTGATCTGTGGATTTTTGGACAGGAATTCAAACCCTACGTTGGATGCATCGCCTGTTATGATTTTATGCTTCTGCCTGATGATGGGCTTTATCGGGGGATCCAGCTTGTGCAAGAGATCGAAATCGAGGAAGAACATACCCTCTACCGTTCCTACAAAGCTATGGTTGTTGGATTGGAAGGAGGAGCGCATATGGGTTTCATATCCTTCAAAACCGGTCTTTGAGCTGAAGATCCGCTGGTTAATGACCTTTCCTTTTTCATTCACCTGGATCACATTCAATCCTTTGTTGGTCCCGATAATCAGGTTGCCGTAACTATCGGAATTGAAGGTATAAAACAGCCAGCTTGGAAACAATGACGGAGAACTTAATGTAAACAATTCACCGCGTTTGCTGATTCCTATGATGCCTCTTTCCATGGCGAACCAGTTCGTTTCAAAAACGTCCTTGACGGATAATCCGCAGTAATATCCCAGCTTATGATCGCCTATCCGGGAAAACGATTCTTTCTGGATATCCAGCCGGATAATGCCGTTGTCCGTTCCCATGTACAGGTACTTGCCGTCACCTGAAAACTGGCCCGTATAAATCATTTTAGGGCTGTTCTTCTCTCCTTTGTAATGTTTTACAACATTCAGCTGTTCGTCCAGCTTATAAAGCCCTTCCTCAGCAACACCGATCCAGATGTTCGGAGAAAGGTAGCTTATGAAGAGGATCTTATTGTCTTTTTTAATAGAGGGGATCGTAATTTTTTTAAACATATCAGTGGCTTCAATGTATTCATAAAGCCCGGAGGTGGTACCGAAATACAACCTGTCTTTCACAGAGGTACCTGATATGATCTTGAGGTCATGGTAGTTTAAATCTTTGCTGAGGAGTTTTCCTGTGCATGTGTTCGATTGCGAGATGCTGGAGAAAATGATATTGTCGCTGGAAGTCTTGAAAATAAAGGAGATTTTCTGATCCAGGAAATCCTTGCTGAAATCAATTTTGGTAAATGGTTCCCGCCCGATTTTAAAGATCCCGGAATGATGCGTTGTGATCCAGTAATTGCCGTAGTAGTCACAGATAGCTTTATTCGCTGATACATTCGCTTTCTGACTGTTATCCGGCAGGGAGGTGATCACAAACCGTCTTTCTTCAAAGAGTTCACAGTTTGTTGTAAAGAAGGTAAAACAGTCTTTTTTATGGTTGTAAACAGCCCCCGAAATCCCCATCGGGACGGTCTTGAATTTCTTTTCAGTTCTCTTTTCTTCGAATGTAAATGAATCTCCGTCGGGTTTAATTGTCACCCCTTTTTCAATTTCCTGGTCAAATAAGTGTAATCTCCCGTTCCGGTAATAGCCGAATCTCATTTGCTTCAGTAGTGGGGGAGTGCCCGGAAAATAGTCTGATAGAGGAATCAGCTTAGCGCCGGAAGTGAAAATACAGTGGCCTTGCCCGGAAAGAAAAATAATTCCGTCTTTTGTCGGGATAGTCTGAGTGATCTTTAACCGGTCAACAGGCTGAATGGAATGATCCAGCTCTTTTTCAGCCTTGGGATCAAAAATGAGAATGGTTTTGGATGTTGTAATGAGCAGGTATTTTCCAAAAGCGATGAGGTCCATGTAGTCACCACATCCTTTTTTTGAAAACAGGAATGTAACTTTTCCACGTGCATCAATTTTATAAATTCCTTTGTACTTTGACGAAAAATAGATGTCGTTATGGATCGTCTCTATACCGGTAACAATGTGGTGATTGTCCTGATCCGGTGCAACGACCTCTATGAATTTATAACCATCGTACTCTACGATTCCCGCTCCCTGCGTTCCGATCAGGATACCGCCGTCTTCCTTCTCTTTTACAGCAGATGTAGAATTGAGAGGAAGCCCGTCCCGGTGGGTAATGTTCCTGTAAGAGCAGATTTGACCAAAAGAATCAATGCTGTTATTCAATGCGCTGAATAACAGTATGCATACAATAAGCAACCGTTTGATCTTCATCTTTGCCAAGATAGCAAAAAGAAATTAGATGAGATGATTTACTCAGAAATAACTTTTATGCTGCTGATCAGGTTCCTGGCGATATGCTTAGCTTCGTCAATATTTTTCAGCGCCACAGTGACATGCCCCATTTTTCGGAACGGTTTGGTTTCTTTTTTTCCGTAAAGGTGGAAAAAGACTCCTTTTTGCCGCATTGCTTCTTCCATTCCTTCAAATACCGCAAGTCCGGTATGCCCGTCTGCCCCGAGTAAATTGATCATTACTCCCGGCAGGATGATGTCTGTTGAGCCCAGCGGAAAATTGAGAATCGCCCGCAGGTACTGTTCAAACTGGGAAGTATAATTGCATTCAATTGTATGATGGCCGCTGTTGTGGGGGCGGGGAGCAATTTCATTGATGAGCAGCTCTCCGTTTTCCAGTAAAAAGAATTCGACGGCAAGAATACCGACCATGTCCAGCTTGGTGATGACATCTGTCGCGATTTGTTTTGCCCGTTCTTCGGTTTCAGGGGAAATAGCCGCAGGTGCGAATAAAAACTCCACCAGGTTCAGGTGCGGATTGAATTCACATTCCACAACCGGGTAAGCGACTGTTTCCTTTTGTTCATTCCGGGCAACGATCACCGACAGCTCTTTGCTGAATGGAACAAATTTTTCCAGTATGCCCGGGGCGTCAAAGCCTTTTTCCGCATCTTCTTCCGAGCGCAGCAAAACCACTCCTTTTCCGTCATATCCCCCGGTCCGGAGCTTGTTGGCGGCAGGGAGGAAGTCCGTGTTCTTTTTCAGGTCTTCCAGGTTTTTTACAAGCAGGAATGGAGCAGTGGGCAGGTTGTTGTCAACGTAGAATTGCTTTTGCAGGCCTTTGTCCTTAATAATACGCAAAACATGAGGTTGTGGAAAGACCTTCTTACCTTTTCTCTCCAGCTCTTCCAGTGCTTCAATGCTGACATTTTCTATTTCGACGCTCAGGATGTCTTTGTCCTGCCCGAACTTCAATACAGTGTCATAGTCCGTGATCGGACCGGTTTGAAACGTTGTGGCGATCGAGCTGCAGGGTGCATTCGGATCATTGTCCAGGATATGTATGTCAATATTGTAGGAAATAGCCTCCTGGATGATCATCCTGCCCAGCTGGCCGCCTCCCAGGATTCCGAGGTTTTGGTTCTTTTTTTCAACGTTTTTTATCACGGTTGACAGAGTTTCAATTATCCGGCAAAGATACAAGCGATTTTGACTTCAAAATGAGCTTTGCGGCTAAAATCTTTAAAAAAATACTACCTTTGTGACTTCTTGATACCAAAAATGAGTGAGATTCAAATTAACGACAAATCATTTGTGCCATTTCTTTCAGCCGAATCCATTCAAGAGGAAGTGAAAGCGCTGGCAGATGAGATAAACAGAGCATATAGAGGTAAGAAGGTCACCTTTGTAGCGATATTGAACGGTGCGTTTATGTTCGCCGCAGATCTGCTGAAATCGATCGACCTGGATTGCGAAATTACCTTCGTAAAAGTGAGTTCATACAAGGGAAGCGCCACAACCGGACGGGTAGATGAGCTGATCGGGCTGAATGCCAGCCTGACGGATAAGCATGTTATTATCGTGGAAGACATTGTAGATACGGGGATTACGATGGATAAAATCCATAAATTAATTGAATTGCAATTGCCTGAATCATTGAAAATTTGTACATTGCTGTACAAAAAAGAGGCTCACCAGGGAAGAGTTGTCCCGGATTACGTAGCGTTTGAGATTGAAAACAAGTTCGTGGTCGGGTATGGACTGGATTATGATGAGGCTGGTAGAAACCTGAAAGAAATTTATCAAGTTAAGTAGTAAATTAGTTTTTTAAATTGTACATATATGTTGAACATTGTTTTATTCGGACCTCCCGGAGCAGGAAAAGGAACACAATCAGAGCGGATCATCGAAAAATACGGACTTAAACATTTATCTACCGGGGATATTTTCAGAGCAAATATCAAAGGAGAAACAGAGCTTGGTAAGCTGGCAAAAAGCTACATGGATAAAGGGCAATTGGTGCCGGATGAAGTGACTATCAAAATGCTGCAGACTGAATTTAAAAAGGTTGAAAATGCCAACGGGTTTATCTTCGATGGCTTTCCCAGAACCAATGCGCAGGCAGAAGCCCTGGATGCTTTCCTGGCTTCGGAGGGAACAGCTATTTCCGTCATGCTGGCACTGGATGTAGAAGAAGAAGAATTGAAAACCCGTTTGAAAAAACGTGCGGAAGTGAGTGGAAGGCCCGATGACGCGAACCCGGAAGTTATTCAGAACCGCATCAACGTTTACAAAGCTGAAACATTACCGGTAAAAGAGTTTTATCAGAAGCAGGATAAATTTATTGAGATCAACGGGATCGGGACGGTAGATGAGATTACAAACCGCCTGTATACGGTCATTGACAGCCTGAACAAATAAGAAGACTGTTCAGACAGGAAACGTTATAAACTAAAAATCCCCTGGTGCTTTCAGCTCAGGGGATTTTTCGTAAGGTGCTTTTCGTCAGAATTTCCAGCCCAATCCAAAGCTTGGAAGGATCGGGAACTGGTAGATAATATCATTTGTAACACGGTTCACGTAGAAAATGTTCTTACGGTTGTACAGGTTGGTCACACTCGCGATCAGCTCCAGTTCCATTGCGTTCTTGAACAGGAACCGGTGCTTCACTGTCAGGTCCAGACGGTGGTAAGACGGAAGACGTGCGGAGTTGAAATCACCCAGCAAAATCCCGATATTAGAAGAGTTTGTTGTCGTATAATCTGTTGATATCCCGTCCCCGAAATTTTCCGGCTGGTAGAAACCTGCAGTCGGAGTAAAAGGTAATCCCGAACCAAAGTTCCAGCGGACATCAATCTCTGTGTTTTTCTTCTTCCCGAAATAATACGAAGCAACCAGGTTGATGTTGTGGCGGCGGTCAAAGACAGGGAAGTATTCCACAAAACCATCCCATCTGGTCGATTTGCTCAGAGAGTAAACGGCCCATAAGTGGAAACGGCTCAGGTCATATTTTAAAAGGAAATCGATTCCGAAGGACTCTCCCGATTCGATCAGGAAGTCTTTTTTATACACATCGTCAACATCTGAGAACTCAGGTGTATCATCGTAGATCTTATTTTGATTGATATTGCTCAGCTGGTCGAAGAATTTATAGTATCCTTCCACGTTCATCGTCAGGTTCTTCATGATGTCGAATTCAGCTCCCAGGATGGCGTGCCATGCTGTCTGCAATCCATGTCTTGGAGAACGTTCCTTCCCGAATTGATTCACGAAGTTGGATTGGAGGTTGGTGGGAGCGGAAAGCATTCCGTTGAATAAGTTCACGATGTCTTTGTCGGAAGATGCAGATGTGAAATTCTGGCTGTATCTTCCCCCGGACATCTTTAAACGAATGGATTCGTTCGCGTTGAATTTAACTCCAAGTCGCGGCTCCGGTGAAATATAGGAAACGGAAGGATAGGCCTGGATCCGGAAACTCGGCTGAACTACCCATCTGCTGGTTACGTACCTGTAATTCACATAAGCACCGATCTCCGTTGAGAAATTGGAGTTCTCAATCTTCCTGTTCAATTCGTTGTACGTAATGAATTCGGTATTAAAGCCTCCGATGTTAATCCCGTAATTCACTTCACTTTCCTTTCTGAGGTAGTAAATGAAGTCAAACGCCAGTTCAAAACCTCCGATAGCACTGCTTCTCAAAGGGCTTTGAGCTTCCTGGAATGTCGTTTTATAGTGGCTACCGGTCAGGCGCCCCTTTATGACTGTCTTGGAACTTGCAGGAACCAGCAGGAAGTTCATACCTCCCCCTGTTGCTTTCCAGTCCAGGTCGGCAATGGCGTAGTTGACGCTGTCTCTGTTGTGAAACGCGAAAATGCTGAATTTCGTTCCGGCGTCTCCGTTAAAGGTCAGTTTCCCGTATAGGTCCGTGAACGTGTAGGGCATACCTACTGTTCCGGCAGAGCTCATGTTGTTGATATTGCGGTACATCGTCTTGGATGTATAATCCAGCAAGCTGTGCTTCGCAGAGAAAATGTAGGATCCCATGCGCGGAGAACCGTCCGCTTTCTTTTTTCCCATAGGACCTTCTATTACCGCCTTCGCCATAAACGGAGAAGCGGATACTTTTCCTCCGAATTTCTGGCGGTTCCCGTCACGGTAAGTAATGTCCATGATCGAAGAGATCCTTCCTCCGTATTTTGCGTCAAACCCTCCGGTATAGATGTCTGTCGATTTGATCAGCTCCGTTTCAAAGATGGAAAAGAAACCAATGGAGTGGAACGGAGAATAGATGGTCATACCATCCAGTAAAATCTTATTTTGGATGGGCGTACCTCCACGCACATACAACTGCCCTCCCTGGTCACCTGTCGTGATGACTCCCGGAGTGATGCTCAGCGCACCGATGATATCGTTTTCCGCCCCGATTGTCGGGATGCGTTCGATCGCTGCTTTGTCAAGTGTAACTACGGATGTCTGAACGTGTGTTTTGCTGCGCTGTCCTTCTGCCGTAACCGAAACACCTTCTAATTTCTGTACGTTCTTGTTCTTTTTCAGGTTGAATTTTAAGTCGGTGATCCCTTCGGCCTTTGTTACGTTTACCGGTTGCTGGATCGGTTCATATTCAAATCCTTCTATCAGGATGTAATACTCTCCCTGAGGTACTTTTGGAATGGAAAACAGACCATTGATATCTGTAGTGGAACCACCGAAAATAGTTCCATCCTGTTTGAAGAGTCGCACATTTTCGAACGAAACAGGTTCGCCGTTATCCTGGTCGTATAAGAAACCCCGGATGGTATGGTTCTGTCCGAATGAGGTAGCTGCAATTAAAAAAAACACTACAGAAGAAAGGAAAAATTTCATAAACAGTCCTTAATAATAAAATAATAACGAAATCACGAATGTACGATTTTCAGTTTGATTATTAACGTTCGTTAACAGAAATAAATTTAAAATGCACAGATTATTGATTGAGTGGAATTCATTTGGATGTTAAATCAATTTTCGCCTGGTTCCAGAGGTCATCCAGCTCATCGAAACTCAAATCACTTATCTGGAGGTTTTTACCGGATGCCATTTCTTCCATTTTCTGAAAGCGTGCAATGAATTTCTTGTTGGTCTTCTCCAGTGCGTTCTCAGGATTGATGTTCAGAAAGCGTGCATAATTGATCATGGAGAACAAAACATCTCCGAATTCTTCTTCTATCCTGTTGCTGCCGGACTGAACTTCTTCCTGTAACTCTCCCAGCTCTTCCTGTACTTTCTCCCACACCTGTCCGGGATGCTCCCAGTCAAACCCGACTCCTTTCACTTTTTCCTGTATACGGGAGGATTTCACCATAGCCGGAAGTGATATAGGAACACCTTCGAGAACGGATTTCTTTCCTTCTTTTAATTTCAGCTTTTCCCAGTTGGCTTTTACCTCTTCTTCTGTTTCGGCAGCCGTATCACCGTAAATGTGCGGATGCCTGTGTACCAGCTTATCACAAATGCGGTTCAGAACAGAGGTGACGTCAAATGCACCGGTTTCGCTTCCCAGTTTGCTGTAAAACACCATGTGAAGAAAAACATCCCCGATTTCCCCTTCCAGCTCTTTCATGTCATTGTCAAGAATGGCATCCGCCAGCTCATAGGTTTCCTCAATGGTCAGGTGACGCAATGTCTCAAAAGTCTGTTTTTTATCCCAGGGACATTTTTCCCTCAGATCATCCATTATATCCAGCAGGCGTTTAAAAGCCGCTAACCGTTCGTCCATTTTTTGTGTTTTGGATGTAAAAATAATGATTTATAGCCGGGGAGATACGGGGCGGGAAAAATTGTGCGTTCCTTTTTTTAGTTTCCAACGTTAAATTTTTCTTAAATTCTGAAACGCATTTCCTTTTTTCGGACATTTGCCTCATAATTTGATTTGCATTAGAAATGAAATCTAAATTAATCATCGGAAAAATTCTTACATCGCTGTTATTTTTACTGCTTGTAAGTAATTTTACAGCTGTTGGCTTCACTTCCTACGAACGCCAGGCAACGGATCACCCGGCACCCGATGACGATAAATCTTTTTATTTCTGGAATGATGAGGATGCGGGCACGTTGGATGTCGATTTCAATCCTCAGAAAGACGGACTGGAGGAAGGGCTTGAGCTGTTTACCTGCTGGTACGTCGTTCCTTCAGAATTTAAGTTCAGTGTTGCCGCGGAGCCGGTCGAAGAGGTCCGCCGGTATAGTTATGACCCACCTGTTTTTTACCAGGACATTCCTGTCTGGATCTTTACGAGGAAAATCCTTCTGTGATTTTGTAATTCAGCTCATTCAGAACAATTGAAAATCGCTTCAATTGCTGCTTTTGCGTGGAGCCAGGCTCCGTGCACGTTGAATTAATTCAAAAACAGTAGCCGGCTACGTTGGTTACATAATCACATTTTTATGAATACACACAAAGGATTGCCGGATATGGAGCAGACCTTGAGGAAGATACGGCACTATCTTCCATCTCAGGCTCCGTTGAAGGACTTTGTCCATCACAATACATTACACGCTTTTCAACAGCTTGATTTTTTTGATGCAGTACGTAAAGTACATACACTTTTTGGCTACAAAACGATATTGACTCCTTCCGAATACCTGGCATTGTTCCGCGAAGGTAAAATCGATGAAACAGTACTGATCAACACCATTACTGACCTGAAAGGAGAACCATCTGTTCAGCACTGGTACCGGTTACTGATGCAGTCTGATTCGTTTACGCAGGAATGCAAGCCTCTTGTGGGACGCATCCGTCCGACCTGGAAATCGGTTTATAAGATCGACCTGGAAGGAATGGTCAATACGACTTTGTTCCGTCTGCTTAACAGCTACCTGGATCAAGGGATTGCCATCTGGAAATTTCCGCACACAGATAAAGGATTCCTGCCGGCTCTGAGAGAATTGGACAAAGCGACTGCAGGTATGGTATTTAAGACCGGAAGAGCGAAGCAGCTATTTCACAGCAATGCGTCCATCCGGGAGGTACTGAAGCTGATTGTGGGAGATGAACGGTATTTCGAAAACTATTTGTTTGACCAGCAGTTCTCTCACCCGGGGTGGAGTGGCATGGTCGCTGTCCTGGAGGATAAGCCGCATGCGCTGATCAATAAACGTACGATTCGGTTCGATGAGCTGGTACTGTTGGAATGCCTGCTGGAGCTGGATGCACTGGAAACGGTTCTGAAAGGCAGGTGGCAGCCGCTGGCAGCTCATTTAACTGAATTACCGGCAAACCTTGACGTACCAATGGCTGGATCAGTAGAAGATGAACTGGCTGAGATCTGGCAGACGGCTTACGAGTGGACCTATTACGATGAGGTATTGAAAGGGCTTCAGTCGAATGCACCCAAAAAGAACGAAACTGCTTTCCAGGCTTTTTTCTGCATGGACGACCGGGAATGCTCCATCCGGCGAAATCTGGAATACGTCGCGCCGGAAGTGGAAACATTCGGAACACCGGGACATTTTAACCTGGATATTTACTTCCAGCCGGAAAAGGCGGTGCTCTATACCAAATGCTGCCCTGCACCGATGACGCCGAAGTTCCTGATTAAAGAGATCAGCAAGGACAAAAAGAAACAGTCGGATGTTCACTACAGCAAACGTTCACACGGATTGGTCCAAGGATGGATCTATACGCATACCGTAGGCTTTTGGTCGGGATTGAAGCTAATGCTGAATGTATTTCATCCCACTGAAAATGCCTCCTCCGTTTCTTCTTTCAACCACATGAACCCGAAATCAAAGCTGACCATTTTACACGACAATGACTGGAAAGAAGAGGACGGGCTACAGGTCGGATATACGATTGAGCAGGCCGCAGAACGAATCGCCGGAGTATTGGAAAGTACAGGATGTGTTTCTGGTTTCAAGCCAGTTATCTATATGGTCGGACATGGTTCTTCCAGCTCGAATAACACACATTATGCGGGATATAACTGTGGTGCCTGCTCCGGCCGTCCGGGATCGGTAAACGCACGTGCATTCAGTGCGCTTGCGAATATGAAAGAAGTTCGTGAACAGCTGAAAAATCACCATGGAATTGTCATTCCCGGTGACACGGTTTTTATCGGTGCATTGCACGATACCGCACGTGACGATATGCAGTTTTTTGATACGGATAAGCTGACGGAAGCTCAGAAGAAGGAACACGAACAATACCATGGCTTGTTTTTAAAAGCACTGGATCTCACTGCAAAAGAACGTTCCCGCAGGTTCATGTCAATTGATACCAGGCGAAAGGCTTCCTATGTGCATAAAGATGTACGTACACGAACTGTTTCTCTGTTTGAACCACGGCCGGAACTGAACCACTCCAATAATACCGTGACGATCATCGGGCCCCGCAGGTTGTCACGAGGATTGTTCCTGGACCGCCGCTCATTTCTCAATTCCTACGATTGCAGACTGGATCCGGAAGGGAAAGCGCTGGCAGGGATCCTCGGTGCAGCTCATCCTGTTGTCGGGGGAATCAACCTGGAATACTATTTTTCCCGGGTCGATAACGATAATTTCGGCGCAGGAACGAAATTGCCTCACAATGTAATGGGACTGATCGGGGTGGCGAACGGAGTAGACAGCGATCTGCGTACAGGACTGCCTTCACAGATGATCGAGGTGCATGATCCGTTGCGGATGCTGGTGGTCATTGAGCAGAAACCGGAAGTCGTTCTTTCTGTCCTGGAAAACAATCCTCACCTGTTTGAATGGTACAGGAACGACTGGATGCAATTGGTTGTGCTTGATCCGGATGACAGAACATGCCTCAGGTTCAAAGGAGGAAGATTTTCAGAGTATATCCCTTTTCACGCGGAAACGGAGGTTATCAGTGATCTTGCCCCGGTGATTGAGTCATCCCATGAAAATTTACCTGTTTTCCAACTATCATAAATAAGTGCTATGAGATACTTCATTTATTTATTTGTGCTGATCCCGTTTTTCGGGTACCTTATCAGCCTGGTGCTTCCGGCGAAATCCGAAAAAGGGATCGCAGGGGCAGCCAAGCTGACGATCGCAGTGTTATTCCTGGTAGAAGTGTATTTCTGTATCAACTGGCTGTTCATACGTGATGCGACCATCCAGTCAACTGATCTGACACTTTACGAATCGGGAAATTATAAATTCTACCTGAGTTTATTTTTTGACCGCATTTCGGCTACTTACGCGTTGATGGGAGCGATTCTCTGCTACCTGATTCTTTCTTACAGTAAGTTTTACATGCACCGGGAAGCTGGGTTCAAGCGGTTTTTCAATGTGATCCTGCTGTTTTTTACCGGGTACAACCTGGTAGTCGTTTCAGGGAACCTGGAAACAATGTTCATCGGGTGGGAGATCCTGGGGATCTCTTCGTTCCTGTTGATCGGGTTTTACAGAGAGCGGTATCGTCCGGTAAAGAACAGCCTGAAGGTCTTTTCGATCTATCGCATCGGAGACGTCGGGATCCTTGTGGCAATGTGGCTGAGCCATATCCTGTGGCATGCCAATGTGAGTTTTGTAAGCCTGCGCAATGAAGAGCTGGTTCACGAACATTTGCAGCAACATTCATGGGTGGGGATGGCCATTTCCCTGGCGTTGCTTCTATCTGCCATAACGAAATCAGCTCAATTCCCGTTCAGCTATTGGCTGCCGAGGGCAATGGAAGGGCCGACACCTTCGTCAGCTATTTTTTACGGCTCACTGGCAGTGCATGTCGGTGCGTTCCTACTGCTGCGGACATTTAGCTTCTGGGAAAACCAGTACGTCATCCGCGCAATTATTGTCGTTACCGGCCTGCTTACAACCTTGACGTGTGTCTTTACGGCAAGAGTCCAGTCTTCCGTCAAAAGCCAGGTGGCCTATTCTTCGCTGACACAGATCGGGTTGATTTTCGTAGAGATCGGTTTGGGACTGGAAACAGTTGCGCTGGTTCATATTGTCGGGAATGCATTCCTGCGCAGCTACCAGTTACTGGCTTCTCCGTCAATGGTAAGCTACAAGATCAGGGAACAGCAATACGTGGTGAGCAGTGAAGCGAAACCAGGAAAGTGGAAGGGATTACCTGGAAAGTTGGAACACCATATTTACCTGCTGAGTTTAAAAGAATGGAACCTGGATTACCTCACGGAACGGTTCCTGTGGAATCCGTTCAGGAAAGCGGGACGTGTTCTGAACCGCATTCCTATCTGGTTTGCTTATACCGTCATCGGGATATTGTTAATGGTTGCCGTTGTTTCAAAAGCTGCCGGGGTTGTCTATACCGGAACAACCGAAAGCGTAATAACGGGAACTTACCTGGTGACAGCGCTTCTGGCTTCGGTTCAGGCGTTTACCGGAAAACGGAATTTCTTTTACAACTGGGTGCTTGTATTTGCGAATCACCTGCTGACCGTTTGCGCGGTGTTCATTCACCACCACAACGATGATCAGCATTTTGTCATGTATTTATCGGGAGTAGTTGTTTCGTTCATCATTGGAATACTCTGCCTGAAACAACTGAAAGACCAGCATGGCTATTCAGAAATGTACGGATTCAAGGGATTGATCCACAGGAATTACATGCAGGGAGGTGTGTTTTTACTTGCCTGCCTGGGAATGGCTGGTTTCCCGATTACGCCAACGTTTGTAGGAGAGGACCTGTTCTTCACGGGACTCGAACCCCACCAATGGTTCCTGGCGATCCTGATGGCCTGCTCATTCATCATCAACGGGCTGGCCCTGGTGAGAATGTACGCAAGAATTTACCTTGGGAATCATTCATATACGGAAAAAATAAAAGGAAAACGTTCCGCCTAGAAATCACACACGGCAACAAAATAAAAGCAGTGTGTTTAATCATAAAAAAAATCAATATGAAAACAGAATCAAAAAATAAGAAATGGGTGCCTGCAGATGGTCTGGCAGGCCTGAAAGAAAACTTTTCTGCTGACGCGATGTCCGGCTTCCTTGTGTTTTTGCTTGCAATGCCATTGAGCCTGGGGATCGCCAAAGCTTCTAATTTCCCGATGTTCTTCGGGCTGGTTACGGCAATCATCGGTGGGATTGTCGTGAGCTTCTTCATGGGATCCCGGCTGTCGATCAAAGGACCTGCAGCAGGATTGATTGTGATCGCGTCCGGTGCGGTAACCGCTTTTGGTGACGGGGCAGAAGGCTGGCACCTGGCACTTGGAGCTGTTGTTTTCGCAGGGTTGATCCAGGTACTGTTCGGAGTGTTCAGGCTCGGAAAACTGGCTGATTTCTTCCCTTCGGCGGCGATCCACGGAATGCTGGCCGCGATCGGGATTATCATCATGTCCAAGCAGATTCATTTGCTGCTGGGAATCGATCCTGCAACGCTGAAAGGAAAAGAGACCCTGGAACTGATCGCCATGATTCCGAGCAGCATTGTCCATGAAAACCCGCATATGACGGAAATAGGTGTTGCCTGCCTGCTGATCCTGATTTTTATGGGGTACATCAAAAACCAGAAAATAAAGAAAATTCCAGCTCCGTTAGTGGTGCTGCTGGTAGCCATTCCCCTGGGATATGCATTGCACATTAAGGACGAAGAAGGAATCGCCAATTTCGCATTGGTGAAGATCGGGAGCATTTCGGAAGCGTTCAAAGACGGGATTATCAACGTGGATTTTTCCGGGATGTTTACCCATACGGGGATGTTCATTCAATACGTGATTTTATTCGCGTTGATTGGCAGTATCGAATCACTATTGACAGCGAAAGCGATGGACGACATGGACCCGTGGAAGCGCAAAACAAATTTCGATAAGGATCTGATCGCTGTGGGAATAGGAAATACCTTGTCGGGAATTATCGGAGGATTGCCGATGATCAGTGAGGTGGCGCGCAGCTCCGCGAATATTTCCAATGGAGCACGTACACGCTGGGCAAACTTCTTTCACGGCTTATTCTTATTGCTTGCCTTATTGTTCGCCGTTTCCCTGATAGAGATGATTCCGAACGTGGCTCTGTCCGCCATGCTGATCTTTGTCGGGTATAAGCTGACACATCCGCGTGAATACATCCATGTGAGCAAGATCGGGAAAGAACAGTTGCTGGTGTTTGTGACTACAGTTGTAGTGACGCTGGCAACAGACCTGCTTATCGGTGTAGGGACGGGAATCGTGCTGGAGCTGATCATTAATTTTATGAGCGGACTGGAAACGAAGCATGTTTTCCATGCGGACATCCACCTTTCCCGGGAAGAGAACAGAATCAAAGTACTGGTAAAGGGAAGTCTGGTGTTTTCCAATGTATTGAGCCTGAAGAAAAAGCTGTCTCAGATTCCCGCAGGAAAAGAGGTTATGATCGATGCTTCTCATGCAAAATTGATCGACCATACTTCAATGGTTACCATTCATGATTTTGTCGATAACTATGAAAGCGGCCACGCTAAATTCATTGGCATTGAAAGGCACAGATCGAAAGGAAAAGAGCATACTTCTTCAAGAGTTTTAAAGTAGTTATGAGAAAAATAATCGTTATGTGGGTGCTGGCGCTGTCCGGCATCCACCAGCTGAATGCCCAGTCGTTGGATAAAAAGCTGCCCGAAGGGTTGAAATTTTATATAAGCAGAGACAGCGCTTCGTATGTAAAAGCGACCGTTTTAGGGCAATTTTGGGCAAGATACAACAGTAATAACCCTGGATCAACTGTTTTCGGAACACCGGAAAGGGATTCGTATGATTTCGGGATCCGCAGGTTCCGCTTGTCACTGATGTCGCAGGTGACCGATCGCTTTTTTTTCTACACACAGGTCGGCCTAAACAACATCAATACCATCGCAGGACGTAAGCAGGGGCTGTTTATGCACGACGTCACTGCGGAAGTGAACGTGTACAGGAAATACCTGGAGATCGGGATCGGGCTGAACGGATGGAATGGAACAAGCCGTTATTCTTCCTCCAGTGTAGGGACGATTTTAGGCATGGACCTGCCGGCCATTGAGGAAACGACCAATGATGTCATGGACCAGTTCGGCAGGAAACTGGGGATCTACACAAAAGGAAAGATCGGGAAAGTCGACTATCGCTTTTCACTTTCCAAACCGTTTCCCGTTCAGACCGCTTTGTCCAAAGTTGATGAATTGCCGCTTACAGAGATCAACAGGGCATATAGTTCCACACGTGCCCCGAAAGTGAACACTGCCGGGTATGTTTTCTACCAGTTCTTTGAAGAAGAAAGCAACCAGTTGCCGTACATGACCGGGACGTACCTCGGGGCGAAAAAAATACTGAACCTGGGAGCAGGTTTCCAGTTTGAAAAAGATGCATTCTGGTATCACAACGCCGTTTTAGATACCATCCAGGCTCCCCTCCGTCAGTTTGGAATAGATATTTTTTATGACAGCTACCTGAGTAAGGAAAAAGGAAATGCCATCACTGCTTACGCGGCTTACCTGAATTACTTTTTCGGGCCGAATTACATCCGGAATGCAGGTGCGATGAACCCGGCCAATGGAATAAACAGCTCCGGAAGTTTTAACGGAGCGGGGAACAATGCTCCCCTGATCGGAACGGGGAATGTGTTCTACACACAGTTCGGCTACAAATTCAGGAATAACCTGCTGGGATCCTGGGGTACGCTTCAGCCTTATGCAGCAGCATCTGTTGCTTTATACCAGAAATTGAATGATCCAGTGAATATTTTTTCGGTAGGAATCAACTGGCTGTTATTGAAGCACAGCTCTAAATTATCATTGGATTACCAGAGCAGGCCTGTGTTTTTGCAAGATGGATCAGGAAATATTGTGGAAAGCAAAAGCGCCCGGCGTGGACAATTGGTACTGCAATACCAGATTTCGATTTAATGGTTATTCTTTGTGCTTTATGTTGATTACAGCTCAGCTGGAAGGCTGGGCTGTTTTGTCTGGTAAGATGATCTATCATTGATTGGTGAATGTTTCATCAGGAAATGATAGTGTACCTGCCTGGTGCGGTGATACTGAAAATAAAAGCCTCCGGTTCAAAATAAATCAAATCATACATCGTTAGTGAAGACGCAAAAGGATAATGAACACTGCATAACCAGCCCGGAGGGATCTATCAGGAGTTGTGGCAGAACATGGATAAAGCGAAAAAAAATGGCAGTTCCAACGAATAAAGAAGAGTTACAAAAAGCGATTTCCACTAATTATGAGAAACTCCGGCAGGAATTACTGACAATTCCTTATGAGCTGACGACAAAAAAAGAGCTGGAAGGGCATACCAGGGGAACTTTGATGAGCATCAATGACCTGATCGCGTATCTTATTGGCTGGAATGAGCTGGTACTGAAGTGGAACAGGAAGAAAGACAGGAACGAACCCGTTGACTTTCCCGAAACAGGGTATAAATGGAACGAGCTGGGGAAGCTTGCCCGGAAATTTTATGAAGATTATAAAAAAATGGATTTTAACCAGCTGATCGAGCGATCAGAGCGTGTGGTCAATGAGGTATTGTTACTGGTGGACAGCAAATCCAACAAGGAATTGTATGAGGAAGCCTGGTATGAAAAATGGACATTGGGAAGAATGATTCAATTCAATACTTCTTCTCCATATGCGAACGCGAGAGGCAGGATCCGTAAATGGAAAAAAGAACGAAATAACTGAATCTCATGATAAATCATCTGCTCTGATGTAAAAAATTACTAATTTTCGACGGCTAAAAGAAATACTAAAAAATAATGATGCGTCACATCCTGCTGACTTTCTTACTGTTAACAAGTGTTGTTGTACATGCCCAGAACCGTTCTGCCTGGGGACTGGAGGCACGTATGAAAGCAGGGTTCCTGCTGGGACACAGGGTCGTGATGGGACATCTGGCGCAGGAACACGCCTATGCGGCAGAATTGAGCTATGTATTTCGTACCAACGGGGAAAAATCCTGGCACAGGCATTACAGGTATCCGGAATTATCGGTTAACCTGTTTTACGGAAGTGTAGGAAATACGCAGGTATTGGGGAATTTCGGGGGAGTTTACGGCTCTATCGCTATTCCTTTTGTAGATAAAGAACGGTTCCGGCTGAATGGTAAACTGGGATGTGGGTTGTCCTATACAAATAAAGTATATGACGAAGTAATGAATAAAAAGAACGTCGCGATATCCACTCCCATCAATGCTCTGATCAATATAGGCCTTGACGCGAAGACCTATTTTGGAAAAAACTGGATCGCCTTGGGCATTGACCTGACGCATTTTTCGAACGGTGGATTTAAAGTACCGAATTTAGGGCTCAATCTTCCATATCTGTCACTTGGCTACGGGCGTTTTGTTTCTAAAACGGAAGAACGTTCCACGGTCGAAAGGCCAACAGCCATTCCGCAAAGAAGGCTGCTCCTGGGAGCAACAGCTATTGCCTCCGTCAAAGAAGTATTTCCTACAAATGGAAGAGCATACCCTGTATATGCGTTGAATCTGCACGCGAGAATGTTTATGAAGCCTAAAGTAGGCTGGGAAGTTGCTTTTGACATCATTTCCAAACAGGCGATTTTAGGCTACAGGGTAGAAGTGGAAAAAACACAGTGGAAGATCATGCAATTTGGTGTGTATGCAGGATATTTACTCCCGCTGAATCAATTTCATTTTGTCGTGGGGATGGGAGCCTATGTCCGCGATTTTTACAACCCTGACGGATTGCTGTATCACAGGGTCGGAATGCGCTATTACCTGAAGAACGGTGTGCATTTTAACCTGGTTCTGAAATCGCATTGGGGCAAAGCCGATTACGTGGAATGGGGAATCGGGTATAGTCTTTTCAACCTGAAAAAAGAGAAGAAATGAAACAGCTGTTGTTCTTCATGTCAGTACTATTCCTGTTTGCCTGTAAAAAAGCGGAGGACCGGGAATGTATGAAAGCGGCCGGGAAACAGACCTCGCTGGAGGTAGCACTGCCAGCGTTTGATAAGTTGCATATCGGTGCGAAAATAGAGGTTGTTCTGGTGCAGAGCTCAGAGCATAAGCTGGTCATTCACGGAAGAGATAATTTGATCAGACACATTTCTTTTGATCTGAATGAAGATGGTTTTTTAAGCCTGAAAAACAACAACCGCTGTGATTTTTTACGCTCTTACGAGAAGAATAAGATAAAAGTAGAAGTACATTTTACGGATCTCCGTGAGTTGCTTTTTGAAGGTACTTTCGACCTGGCTACCAGCGGAACCATCCATACATCCGTTTTTAAGCTGGACATCCGGGATGCAGGATCTACGGCATATTTGAATTTAAATTGTGATTTTGCGGAAATTAACCAGGGGCATGGATACGGGGATTTTGTCCTGAACGGAACGGCTGATAATGCTACTTTACGGATCACCAGCAATGGGTTTGGAGATGCATCGGGCTTTACCGTTGCCAATGAGTTAATCGTTATTTCCAATACACCTGTTTCCTCAAAAATAAATGCAGACGGCGCGAAGACAACAGTAGAGATAGGAGGTTCGGGCAATGTTGTGTATGTTGGTACACCCCAGTCGATGAATTTTATCCGGTACGGAACCGGACAGCTGGTTGACGGAAACTGAATTTTATGGGGGAAAATGTAACTATTTAGTATATTTGAAGTTAAAAGGTATATAATTTAATGCTCACTAATTTAATTAATCTTATGAAAAAAGTCGTTTATTTATTTTTTGCGCTGACCCTTTTCAGTGCCTGTCAGGATGATCCGGTAACTCCTTCCGTACCAACTCCGGATCCTCCAGCTCCGACCCCGACAAGCTATTACATTTCCTTTACGATGGACGGAGTTAACTACAGCTATGCACAAGGACAGAACAACTATGCCGGAGGGACCTCCACGGGAGGAAGCTTTGGCGGATCCAGTGATCCGTGTACTGTTGAAACAGGCGCTTTTATGATGAAATACGATGACGATGATGCTCCGTCCGCATCCATTGAGTTCCTGGAAAACTTCTACATGCAGGGATCTGAATATTACGACGATAAAAGCGGAGCACTGGCAAATATCACAGCGATCGGAAGCCGTATCTACACGACTGAAGACTCCGGTATCCAGGGAGTAAGGTTTGTATTCAATAACGGACCTTCCAACAGGCTTTCCTCTGATGACGTTACCCAGCCGGGAACATCCGGTTTTCAGGTAACGAATTCTGTTGATAAAACAGACATGATGGGAGTCAAGAGAGAAGTTACAGGTACGTTTAACTGCACGGTAGGAGGAAACAAATCAATTACCAACGGACAGTTCAGACTGATCTTTGAAACCTATTAATTTCATATAAAAATAAGAAGAGAGAAGAGGTTGCGGAAGTAACCTCTTTTTTTATTTGAAATCATTTTGATTAAATAATAATCATTTTATGATTAATTTATTATCTTTGATGCATTGGATAAAAATATGCCGGAAGACAAAAAACAATACCTGAAAGGCCGCGGAGCACAGTTGAATCCCGCCAATCGTTTTTTTAGAAATTCGAAAGGTGAAGACTATGATGATATTGGCCCGGATGAAGCAGAAGCCCGGGAAACCAGGTTTATTGAAGTATTTCCGAAATCGATTGTCAATAGGGTTCCAAGTCCTGATGTGCCCATGTATTATTCCATGAATCCTTACCAGGGGTGCGAGCATGGCTGCACGTATTGTTACGCCCGTCCGACACATGAATACTGGGGGTACAGTGCGGGAATTGATTTTGAACGCGTGATCCTGGTAAAGAAGAACGCGCCTGAACTGTTGCGGCGGACACTTTCCGGAAAAAAGTGGGAAGTGCACCCGATCGGGTTATCGGGAAACACCGACTGCTACCAGCCAGCCGAGAGAAAATATGAGATTACCCGGAAATTACTGGAAGTATGTTTGGAATTCAGACAGCCTGTATCAATCATCACCAAAAACGCGTTGATTTGCAGGGATATTGATATTTTACAGGAAATGGCTGGTTTAGGGCTGGTCGCTGTAAATGTCAGTCTCACGACCCTGAAAGAAGAGCTGAGAAGGATTCTGGAGCCCCGTACGGCAAGTTCAAAACGCAAATTACAAACCATCGGGCTGCTTTCAAAATCAGGGATCCCTGTCAGTGTGATGATGGCCCCTGTTATACCGGCCTTGAATGATGATGAGATTTTCTCTGTTGCGAAAATGGTTTCGGAGAGCGGGGCGCGAACAATGTATTACCAGGTAGTTCGGTTAAACGGGCCTAATGAAGAAATATTCACCGATTGGATTACCCGAAATTTTCCGGACCGGGCAGATAAGGTGCTGAATCAATTGCGGGAAATTCATGGCGGAACGGTTTCCGGTACCCGCTTCATGGAACGAATGAGGGGAGAAGGAGTTTTTGCGACCAATCTCCGGATGCAGGTTGCGCTTGCTAAAACAAAGTTTAGGCTCACTGCCGTTTCCCCTCCATTAAGGACAGACCTGTTCCGGGTACCGGGCAGTCAGCTGAGGTTGTTTTAAGGATGACAGGTAATCACAAGCCGGTCAATGCTTTAAAAACTCCGTCGATCACTTTGCTCATGCGGTGAATATCCAGTGTTTCCATGGTATCGGTCGGCTGGTGGTAATTTTTGTTCCGGTAAAAAGCCGTGTTGGTGACCATTATTGCACTGTATCCGAATTTCCAGTAATTCAGGTGGTCTGAAAAGTCGATCCCCTGTAATCCTTCCGGGCCGGTGAATTTTTTTGTTCGTATTGTTGCTGCAGTCTTGTATTTACGGGTAAACTTCTTTGCGAATTTCCCTGCTCCGTATTTTTTCACAAGCGTAATGTAATTTCCTTTATTGCCGTAAAACAGCGATAAGATTCCCAACGGATAATCCTGTGATTTTTTTTCATCGCTGAAATAACCGATCATTTCCAGGCAGACCATTCCGTAAACATCAGTATGGTTTTCCGCCAGTGATTGCGCATGGACATAACTTCCCATGTTTTCCGTTCTGAAATAAGGCGGCTCTTCAAGGGTGTATGCGACCAGGTCGATCCGGTAAGCAAGCGGTTGCCCGTTCAGCAGCCGTGCCAGTTCCAGCAACCCGGTAACACCTGTAGCATTGTCATCTGCTCCTTCCTGGTTCCCACAGACATCATAATGGGCGCCTACAATGATCCGTTTCTGGTTTTGTGCACCGAACGAACCAATGACATTCTTATAGGTTACTCCATCCACTTCGTATTCCTGGAAAGAAACATGGTCGGTATATTTCAGAAACTCGTTTTTAATGTATTCCGCGATCTCATTGAGCTGGTCAGTGTTTTGGTAATTGCGGAATCCCTTGGTCTTGGTAATACTGGACAGGTGCTTTTGGATGAAGGAAGTATCCGAAAGTGGTTGAGAATGGGCTGGGTTGATTAAAAAAATGATCGTGATAACGGAATAAAGCGTAATTGATTTCATACTGTTCTTTTATGTGTATGAGTACAACTGATTTTGAATTTGGTTCAATTACCCTGCTTCCTGCCGTGTAAAGTCGACGATTTTATCTCCTTCTATACGGAATCCGTAGCTGACCTGTGAACCTCCGATGCAATCACCTTCCACCATGTAAATCGTATCAATGGTCATCCTGTAGGTACAATCATCTTCAAAATATTGTATTGTTATCTTGTCCTCACATAATTTACTGTCTGAATATGCAGGAGGAGAAATGTTGAAAAAATAAACTTTTTCAATGGAACCGGAAAGTGCTAAGGAATCAATATTAATTTCACTCAGAAATTGACGCAGCATTTCGCGGGTAATATCAACAGTGTTGAATGTGTCTTTGTCACCATGGGGATACTGGCTTCTTAGAACGGAATCACGTTGATGAAAAAAACTGGTTTCAGTTGCCATATTCGCCAGGTTCAAGAAATCCGAAGCAGTGCAATTGATTTGCTGTTCTGCTTTCGGTAAGCTTTCTTGTTGTTCAGAACACCCTGATCCCAATAAGAGTAAGATAATAACGGGTAATTTTTTCATTGTTTACGAATATGGGTTTTTGATTCTCAATAAGGATACTGCCAGCCAGAATAATTCTGAGAACGTAAATCGCCATATCGCAATATTACGATATGACAAAATAACAGGAGCTGAGTTAGTCGGGGTATTTAAAATCCACCTCGAAAACCAGTTGATTCAACGAGCATCCTCCTTGTTCACGTTGTGAAATAAAGAAACGTGACAGCTGGTGATCATCGAATGCTTGTCTGAATTCTTTAAAATAGTTTAGAAATTCAGTGTTGAGATTTTCCAGTGCAGCATGCTTTGTAATCTCAAAGCCTTCCGGTTCACATGTTTCACTTACGATTAACCGGGCAACAAGCTGGTCTTTGTCGATGTTCTTGGTTGCGGCTTCCCACATCACTTTACTTCCGAAACTATAGCTTAACCCAAATGCGGTGGAACTTGTAAAGCTTCTGTCTTCTGATTGAATCCTTTTGTAAACCAGTTGGATATAGCTGTTTTCTGTTTTGATCGTGATCGTTGTATCAAGATCCTGCCCGGAAGAACAAAAAGCGATCAGCAAGAATGAAATGATGAATAATTGATGCATTGAAAAATAGTGTTTATGATTATTCCATGATGAAGATTTCGCTTTCATATTCGGTCTCACTCTTGTTGGAGGTAGATCTTTGAATGTATGAATTCTTCTTTGTCTCAAGAATCTGGACTGTGAGGATCATGCTCTTGTCGAATGGGATTTTTTGCGGGTTCCTTGCGATTTTTGTGAGCGTAAGTGTGTAGGTGCATTCGTCCAGCCATACAACCTTGAATTTCAGCTTCACTTTATCGCGTTCAGCGGTTTCAATTTGAAGGTTGCCTTTCCTTTTCAGGTAGATCGCTCCATTTCTTTTATCCCTGATGATGAAATTTCCGTCTTTAAAACGCTGGCAATCTTTTTCCTGGTTAAAACCAAGGGCGGGAAAGGAGAGTAATAGCCCGAGCAGTAAATATTTCATAACTTGATTTTTATGAATGTAAAGATACATTTTTTCGGAGTCTTCAGCTTCTTAAATGGATCAATAGTTTTACAATGAATAGTATCAGTTGTATGACCGCGCAGAGTGGAAAAACAAGGATGTAAGCCCATAGCCAGCTCCCTCCTCCTGTTGCTTCATTCCACATGCTTTCTTCTTTGGGAGTATTGAGAAAGGCAAGTAGGATTGGTCCGAAGTAGATGATGTTATTGAAGACGATCAGCGCATTTAATAAAAACCTGCGGTCTTTATCTTTGTCTTTCAGGAACAGCAGGAAAATACCCGTAACAGGAACCGCTATAAATACAAATAGATCTGTCATTACATGTAGTAATTGAACATCAAAAGTAGGAAAAAATAAGAGGCAGGATAATCAGAATGAGAATGGTCGGAAAGTACCGGTATTTCATTTTTTCTTTTATTTTCCCAATATTTGCAGACAATGAAGACATTTGATGAAGCATTATTGGAGGAATTATATGGAATGATCACCCCGGCAAAAGTGGAAATGTTTGAGCGGCTGGCTCCCCAGAAAACAGATTATCTTACCGTTGTGCTGGAAAATATCTATCAGGAGCATAACGCTTCTGCTGTGCTAAGAACCTGTGAGAGTTTTGGGATTCAAAGTATGCATGTCATCGAAAAAGACAGGGAATACCAGGTACAGCGGGATATTGCGAGAGGAGCGGGAAGATGGGTGGATATGTATCACTACAATAATGAAAATCCGACAGTTGCTTGCCTGGACCACCTGAAATCAAAAGGATACCGGATACTGGCAACCACTCCGCATGAAAAAGACTGTACGATCGATACTGTTCCGATAGACCAGCCAATGGCCTTGGTCTTTGGCACGGAAGGTGACGGAATTTCCCGGGATGTCATTGATATGGCGGATGAATTTGTAAAGATCCCGATGTATGGTTTTACCGAAAGTTTTAATATTTCAGTTTCCGCAGCTGTTTCGATGTATGCTTTAAGGACCCGGTTGGAAAAATCGGACGTCAGCTGGAGGATGAGCAAAGAAGAGTTGCTGAAGCTTAAAATCAAGTGGTGTACGCGCATCATTCCCCACGGCAGTAAGGTTGTTCCGGAAGTTATCAGGCGGCTGGAAGTTAATTTTTAGCACGCAAGTGCTGTTATCTGTAATTATTGACTGTCAATTGAAAAAGTTTGGTATATTTGTGAGTATTGGTAATTTTAAAACTATTAGTTATGGGAAAAGGTGATAAAAAAACCGCTAAAGGTAAACGTGTACGAGGAAGTTACGGAATAACCAGAAAACGTAAAAAAGTTGCTTCCGATTCAAAAGTTGTTTCAGTAGTCAGTGAAAAAAAAGTTGCTGAAAAAAAGGAGGTGGAAGTAAAACCGAAAAAAGCGCCTGCAGCTAAAAAGACAGCAGAGAAGAAACCGGTGGAGAAAAAGACAACTACTAAAACTACCGCAGCGGCACCTAAAAAAACTGTTAAAAAAGCTGCTGAGGAGTAACACTCTATTTTATATTTACGTTAACACACTTTTTTTTCTGGAAAAACTGCCTCCCGAAATGAAAAAAACAAGCAACTTTGCAAAAGGAATGTTGCACAAATAAATTAACTAGAAATGAAACATAATTTTGGAGCAGGACCTTGTATCTTACCACAGACGGTATTTGAACAAGCGGCAAAAGGTGTATTGGATTTTAACGGTCTTTCTATCCTGGAAGTTTCTCATCGCCACAAAGACTTTGTTGCCGTGATGGAAGAAGCACGTGAATTGGTGAAAAAAGCGTTAAATGTCCCTGAAGGATATACGGTACTGTTTCTGCAGGGAGGTGCAACACTCGGCTTTACAATCGCGGCATTGAACATGACACGTGGCGGAAAGGCAGGATATATCAATACAGGAACCTGGGCCAGCGGAGCGATCAAGGAAGCGAAAGTGGCAGGTGTTGACGTACAGGTGCTTGCTTCTTCGGAAGATAAGAGCTTCTCCTACATTCCACAAGGATTCGATATCCCTTCTGATCTGGACTACCTGCACTATACTTCCAACAACACGATTTACGGGACACAATTCCAGGAACAGTTAAAAGTCAACGTTCCTTTGGTGTGTGACATGTCTTCAGATATTTTTTCCAAAGAGATCAATGTCGGTGATTTTGACCTGATTTATGCGGGAGCTCAGAAAAACCTGGGGCCTGCCGGTGCAACGCTATACATTGTGAAGGAGGATACATTGGGTAAATTCAAAACGCCATTCATGCCTACTTACATGAATCTGGCAAAGCAGCATGAAAAAGAATCCATGCTGAATACGCCGCCGGTATTTTCAGTGTATGTTTCCATGTTAAACCTTCGGGACCTGATTGCTACGGGAGGAGTGAAAGCTGCAGAAGAGCGTAATAATGCAAAAGCAGCGTTGCTGTATTCTGAAATTGATGCGAATCCATTATTTACATCAAAAGTGGCAGTTGAAGACCGCTCTAAGATGAATGTCAGCTTTGTATTGAAAGATGAATACACGGCATTGGAAGAATCATTCAATAAAGCCTGGAACGATGCTGGTATTGTTGGACTGAAAGGCCACCGCTCCACAGGAGGATACAGGGCTTCGCTGTACAATGCGCTTCCTTTGTCAAGCGTACAGGTGTTGGTGGATGTAATGAAAGATTTTGCAACAAAAAACGCATAATAAATGAAAATTTTAGCAAACGATGGCATTTCTGCGATCGGTAAGCAGCTTTTGGAAGATGCCGGATTTACGGTAGTAACGGATAAAGTAAACCAGGAAGATCTGATCAGCGCGATCAACCGGGAGAATTATGAGATTGTATTGGTAAGAAGCGCAACGACTGTAAGAAGGGAGGTCATTGATGCCTGCCCGGGGCTGAAGCTGATCGGTCGTGGCGGTGTCGGTATGGATAATATTGATGTTGCTTATGCGAGAGAAAAAGGGATTATTGTCATCAATACTCCGGCTTCGTCGTCCCAGTCTGTTGCAGAGCTTGTAATGGGAGAAATGTTCTCCATCTCACGGTTTCTCTACGATTCATATAGGAACATGGCGGAAGGAGACTTCAATACGTTGAAGAAAAATTATGCAAAGGGAGTTGAGCTGAGAGGTAAGACACTTGGAATTATTGGTTTCGGAAGAATCGGGCAAAGCCTGGCTTCTTACGCCCTGGGTATAGGAATGGATGTGCTGGCAGTTGACAGCAGAGAGTGTACGGCAACAATTTCCGTGAGAATCGGTAATTCGCACGATGTTCCGGTACTGATTTCTACAATAACCGACCTGGACGAGATTTTGGGAAAATGTGATTATATTTCAATTCATGTCCCTAAGCAACCGGACGGAAGTGCTGTGATCGGAGCGAATGAATTCGCGAAAATGAAAGACGGTGTTCGTCTGGTTAATGCTGCGCGTGGGGGTGTATTTGATGAAATGGCTTTACTGGACGCCTTGAATAGCGGGAAAGTAGCTGCTTGCGCGCTGGATGTGTTTGAAAACGAACCTACACCAAACAAGGCGTTGCTTTGTCATCCGAAAATCGCTTGTACACCTCATATTGGTGCTGCGACTGTTGAAGCACAGGATCGGATTGGATCTGAATTGGCGGAATTGATCATTCATGAGTTTGTAGTAAAATAGTCATATCGCAATATTGCGATATGACATTCATATTAAAATAAAGCTCTCCTGAAATGGAGAGCTTTTATTGTTTTAATTTCTTACTTTCTTACTTCAAATCACATTCTCCGGCAAAATGAGAGGCGTTCTGGCTGTACACATAACAGCTGTCTATTTGCTGTGAACGAGGTAAATCTCTCAGATCGAATTCTTTTTTGTCTCCACTGAGGTACTTACAGTAACAGATTCCGGTTGTCTTTTTCTTACAGGCCTGCATTCCGATAGAAGAAAAAAGTAGTGCGATCAATATGAATGCTTTTCTGTTCATGAGAATAAGGTTTAATTGTTATTAATACCAAGATATAAAGAATAGGTGATGTTTTAAATTTTAAGGTGTTAAAAATCATTAATTTATATGATGGTGGAGTCGCTCTTCAATGCATAGCCCCTGTTTTCGGGAAAGAAATCCACCTGGATGATTTTAAGTTATGAAGAAGGTGTAACGGTGGTTTTATTCTCCCACAATAAAACGCATTCCGTCATTCACATATTCCGTAGCTTCAAAAATATGTTTTGCTTCGGATTCGTGTTGTTTTCCGTCGGAATAACGGGCGCTCAGGTGTCCTAAGTATAGTTTTGATACGTTTGCCTGCTTTGCTGTTTCAGCTGCCTGCCTTGCAGTAGAATGCATTGTTGCTTTAGCCAGTCCGACGTGTTGTTCCACGAAAGTGGCTTCGTGATATAAGACCGTTGATCCTTTGATAGTCTTCACTATGCTTTCCGAATACATTGTATCAGAACAATAAGCATAAGAGTAGGATGGGAGAGCTTCGTCCGTAAAGTCTGCAGATTTTAGTATTTTCCCGGAATCAGAGGTAACGTCTTCACCTTTTTTTAGCCGGTGGATGTACTCTATTTTCATCAACGGATGGTCCATTGCTTCTTTTCTCAACCTCCGCTCTTTCGTTTTTTCACGGATAATAAAACCATTGGTCGGTATTTTATGTTTTAACGGAAATGTTTCTATTTCGATACAGTTATCTTCGTATACCATTTGATTTTCTTTTCCCGTCAGCTCGATAAACTGGATTTCGAAATCCAGTTTTGTATGGCCTATTTCCAGTTGTTTTATGAGTATTTCGGGAAGTCCTTTTGGACAGATGATTGTCAGGTTGGCATTTCTTCCCAACAACCGCATGGTGCTGAGCAAGCCTACCAGCCCGAAAAAATGATCTCCGTGTAAATGAGAGATAAGAATGATGTCCAGTCGTTGAAAACGAACCCCGAATTTACGCATCTGCATTTGGGTACCCTCTCCGCAATCGATCAGGATATGTCGATTACAGCACGTTACATATTGTGACGTGGAGTTACGGAGTAGCGTAGGTAAAGCAGCACTGCTTCCAAGGATGGTGACTTCAAACTTCACTTAAATTAATTTCTTTGCTTCTTCCAGGTTTTCTGTAATGGTAAGAACTTTATCTAACTGGGCGATCTCAATTAGTTTGTTGACAGTGGAGTTTAACCCGCATAAAACAAACTTTCCGCTGGATTCTTTGCACAATCTGTTAGCTGTAAGAATTGCACTTAAACCGGATGAGTCACAATACTTTGTCGTTGAAAAATCGATAATAACGGTATTCACGCCATTTTTGTTCAATACAATCAACTCTGCTTTCAGTGAAGATGCATTGGAAGCATCTAATTTTTCGACCAGCGTTTTCACGATGGCAGTATTGCGATTTTGTGTAGTTTCAAAATTCATTCGTAAGCTAATTTTCTCAAAAATACTATTTTTTCTCAATTATGAGTGTTCAGATCTGAATAATCATAAGCTCATCCGATAATTGATACTACTCAAATTATCTTTCAATTTTGGAAGCCAGCAGGTAAATACATGCCATTCGTACAGCGACACCGTTTTCGACTTGCTGGAGGATGATTGATTGATCTGAATCCGCTACATCACTGGTGATTTCTACACCACGGTTGATCGGGCCGGGATGCATGATTATGATTCGTTTCTCAAGAGAATCCAGCAGTGCTTTATCCAGTCCGAATTGCATACTGTACTCGCGGAGTGATGGGAAGAACTTAATGTCCTGCCGTTCCAGCTGAATGCGGAGCATATTGGCAACATCACACCACTCCAGTGCGCGGCGAAGGTTGTGCTCTACTTTTACACCCAGCTCGGAAATGTATTTCGGGATCAATGTCGTCGGGCCACAGACCATTACTTCTGCTCCCATTTTTTGCAGGCAGTATATATTGGACAAGGCAACACGTGAGTGAAGAATATCTCCGACGATCACAACTTTTTTCCCTTCCAGCGAGCCCAGCTGTTCCCGGATGGAAAAAGCATCCAGCAATGCCTGGGTAGGGTGTTCATGAGTGCCGTCTCCTGCATTGATAACCCTGGCATCCACGCGTTCGGACAAGAATTTTGCAGCTCCGGGATTCGGGTGGCGCATTACGACCAGGTCTACCTTCATTGAAAGGATATTGTTGACAGTGTCAATCAGTGTTTCGCCTTTCTTTACTGAACTGCTGGCCGCGCTGAAATTAACAACATCTGCCGACAGGCGTTTTTCAGCCAGCTCAAACGAAAGACGTGTCCTGGTGGAGTTTTCAAAAAATAGATTGGCAATAGTAATATCTCTAAGCGATGGAACTTTTTTGATTGGCCGGTTGATAACCTGTTTGAATGTTTCTGCTGTATTCAGAATCAATTCGATGTCTTCACGTGTAAGATCTTTAATCCCTGTAATATGTTCTACGCTTAAATTATTCATTTATCTCCGGTGTAAACAATATGACTTTATCTTCTCCTTCAGTTTCATTCCACTCAACGGAAACACGCTCCTCCGACAGCGTGTCAACTGTCTTTCCAATGTAATCCGCCTGAATGGGGAGGTCACGGTTGAAGCGACGGTCGATGAATGCGAGCAATTCCACACGGGCTGGTCTGCCGAATGCCAGTAATGCATCCAGTCCTGCCCGGATTGTTCGTCCTGTAAACAACACATCGTCCACAATAATGATCTTCTTACCTTCAATCGCAAAATCAATGTTTGTAACACTTGGAATTAGCGGCTTTTCTCTCCTCCTGAAATCATCACGATAAAAAGTTATATCCAGATTTCCACAGACAACCTCTTTTCCCAAAATAGATTCCAGTTCTTTTTTCAGACGTGTTACTACATGAATTCCCCGGGGTTGAAGACCGATAAGAATGGAGTTGGAAAAATCGTTGTGAGATTCAATCAATTGATAACAAAGGCGTTTTAGTGTCAGATCAATGTGCCTTTTGTTCAGAATGACTTGTTTTTCCATCAGGAGCAAAGATAATGAAAATCAAAATCAAATTGCAAGGAAAAAACACAAGATTTTTTGCCATGTGATTGTTTCGGAAAGGGCTGGATCGGGGATGACGTTATATCATTCCTTCATCTGCAAAACTGTAGTATCCGTTGTCTGAAATTATTAAATGGTCAAGCACATCAATGTCTATTAATTTTCCGAATTCTCTGAGTTGATGTGTCAGGCGTTTGTCCTGGTCGCTTGGGATCAGCCTGCCGCTTGGATGGTTGTGGGCAAGGATGATTCCGGAGGCATTTAATTCCAGGGCTGTTTTAAAAATGATTTTCCCATCTGCAACGGTTCCGGCTATTCCGCCGATTGAAATCTGTTTTTTCTGCAGGATATAATTTCCCCGGTTTAAATACAGTACATGGAACTCTTCATGAGGAAGGTCCTGCAAGCCAATAGATAATGTGTTGAATGCTGTTTCTGAACATGTTACTTTTGTCCGCTCTTTTGAATCTGCGCTCTTTCTGCGTTTTCCGAGTTCAATGGCAGCACATAGAGTAATAGCTTTGGCAGTGCCGATACCTCTGATCTTTTTCAGTTCGTTGATGCTCATTTGTCCAAGCGAATAGAGATTGTTTCCATTGATTTGTAATAGTTCTTTTGCAACATCTAAAGCAGAGCGGGAGGGTATTCCCGAACCCAGCAGGATAGCGATTAATTCAGCGTCTGAAAGTGCGTTTCTTCCTTTGAGTTGCATTTTTTCTCGTGGGCGGTCGTCTTCTGCCCAGTCTTTGATAGGTCGGTTTATTTCCATTGTAAAATTTTGATAGGTTTATCCTAAGATATGAAAAGTTTGGAGATAAAAAAAGACATTCAGCCTGAAATTATAATTAAAATGATTCTGTCAAGAGTTTGTTTTATTCACTAATTTCACGGCAAAATAAATGTTATGGATTCATTGACACAGGTTGTGCTTGGGGCAGCTGTTGGCGAAGCGGTAGGGGGGCGGAAAATGGGAGTAAAAGCGGCTTTTTGGGGAGGGATTGCAGGTACGATCCCTGATCTGGACGTCTTTTTTAATGGTTTTTATCATCCGATTGAAGCGGCTTTGGCGCATCGTGGGTTTTCACATTCTATTTTGTTCGCAGTAGTATTCTCTCCGGTTTTCGCATGGATGCTGTATCGGTTGTACAGGCGAAAGTATACCTACAAGACGTGGTTACTGTTGTTTTTCTTTGGAATTGTTACTCATCCGGTACTGGATACATTTACCAATTATGGTACATCCTTGCTGTGGCCAAGTCCTGCAAGGTTATCGATCGATTCCGTTTTTGTCATTGATCCGCTTTATACCATCCCGTTTTTGATTTGTGTAGTGGTGGCGATTTGTATGAGACGGACGGCCAGGTGGCGCAGCAGGATCAATTGGGCAGGGATTGTCTGTTCGTCGCTTTATCTTGTCTGGGGAATAATCGCCCAGTATTCTGTTTCAAAAAATACGGATAGTTATTTTGCTGCGTCAGGAGTTCAGGTTAACCGTACATTGGTTACAGCGATGCCTGCAACAACTTTTTACTGGGCAATAGTCGGGGAAGGAGAAGAAAATTATTACATCAATTATAAATCGGTTTTTGGAAAATACAAGCCGGAGGATCTGGAAACCGTTCCAAAAAATCATCAGTTGCTGGATGAGCTGAAGTGGAAGAAAGGGGAGGAACATTACCCTGAGTTATTAAAATTCATATCCAAAGGATTCTATGCAATTGAGAAAAAAGACTCACTCTACAATTTTTATGACATGCGTTTTGGCACTGCAACAAAACTTACCGGGGGAAAGGTGACAGTTCCAGTTTTTGGCTTTGGCCTGATTGTTGACAATGGAATTGTGGAAAAAACGGAACGCATCAGAAACAGGGGAGCATTTTCCCAGCTTAACTTTGATGCTTATTGGAATTATGTATTTGCGAAGTATGAATAAACTATTTATATACCTGTTCTGTACAGGAGTATCGTCTGGAACATTTGCACAAATTGAAGAAACAGGACCTGTAAATAATCCTTTGACCATTCAACATTATTTTGAAGAAATTCCTTTTGTCAGAGATGAGGTTGATTCTATTTTCTCAAAACTTACAGATGAAGAGAAAGTAGGCCAGCTCATTATGCCGGCTATGGGGCGTCTGGGGCAATCGGAAGAAACAATCATGAAACTGGTTGCTCAGAAGAAAATAGGTGGAATCCTGATGCTTAACGGTACTAAAGAGCAGTTCACAAAATGGATTTCCGACATCAATGCCAGGAATAAGGAATTAGGGGCATTACCGTTTTTGTATAGTGCGGATGCAGAACCGTCATTGGTCAATAGAAAAATTACGGGTTCTGTTCCTGTGAAAAAAGCGGCAGAAATAACGACGGAGGCAGAAGTCCGTGAAGTAGCCAGGACGATCTCAAAAGATCTGAACGAAATTGGGATCAATTACAATTTCGCACCGGTTTCAGATATGGCTTCGAATTCAACAGTCGGTTACCGTGGATTCGGAAAGGATCCGAAAAACATTGTTCCGTTTTCACTGGCATTTATCGAAGAGTCAGGAAAAGCAAATATTATTTCTACAGCGAAACATTTTCCAGGCCATGGATTGGTTTCGGGAGATACACATAAGTCGTTGCAGGTGATAGACGGTGAGTTGAAAGAGTTACATATTTTCAAGGAGCTGGCTGTTAAAAATGTTCCATCCATTATGATTGGACATTTAGCTGTGAAAAACAATGAGAAATATGCCACTAACGGGCTTCCTGCTACAGTTTCTCCGGTAATTGTAACAGATCTGCTTCGAAAGGAGCTGAATTACCAGGGGTTGATTGTAACGGATGCCATGAATATGGGAGGTGTTACCCAGGTGCCGAATTCAAACAGTGCCGCAATTGAAGCTGGCTGTGATATTTTACTGATGCCGTTGGATGCGGAGAAGGCACACGCGGAAATCCTGAAAAGATACCAATCCGATAATGCATTCAGAGAAAAGGCAGATGCTTCAGTAAAACGTATCATCCGCATGAAATTGTGTCTGGGATTGATCTGATTCCTGGTTTTATTTTCTGAAAATAAGAAGGCGTTTGCGGCATTGGAGGAGGGATAAATCCCTGGACGTTATGCCGGATGTGGAGGAATTACACTATATTTATTCGCAAAAAAAGATCTATGGAAATTATTGTTTCAACGAATAACGGCGTTCGTACCTTGAAGTTAAACCGCCCGACCGTATTCAACTCCTTCAATCAGAAAATGGCTTTTGCATTGCATGAAGAGCTGGATAAGGCGGAAAAAGACAGCTCTGTCCGCACGATTGTGATTACAGGTGAAGGGAAGGCATTTTGTGCCGGGCAGGATCTGGCAGAAGTGACAGACCCGGATGGCCCCGAACTGCCGACGATAGTAAAAGATCATTACAATCCGATTATTGAACGGATCAGAAATATTGAAAAACCGGTTATCGGTGCAGTGAATGGAGTTGCTGCCGGAGCAGGTGCGAATATTGCACTGGCTTGTGACATTACAATCGCACGGAAAAGCGCATCGTTCATTCAGGCTTTTTCCAAAATAGGATTGATCCCGGACTCTGCTGGCACATTCTTTTTACCGAGAATTATCGGTTTTCAGAAAGCGGCGGCTTTGATGATGACGGGGGATAAGGTAACGGCAGACGAAGCGGTAGCTCTGAACATGATCTATAAGGCAGTTGACGATGATAACTTTGAGGCAGAAGTCACAACGCTGGCGGAAAAGTTAGCGCAGATGCCGACAAAAGGTTTGGGATTGACAAAAAGAGCGTTGAATCAAAGTATGATGAATTCATTGACAGAGCAATTGGCGTTAGAGGGGGAATTACAAACCTTGGCAGGACAAACATATGATTTCAATGAGGGAGTAAACGCATTCCTGGAAAAGAGAGCTCCTGTTTTTAAAGGAGAATAGCGTAATCAGAAAGTTAAGAAGATATGAGAGGTGCAGGAAGGTAATTCTTTTGCACCTTTTCTTTTGCAATATCGTAATATTGCGATATGGCGAAATGATCTGTAAAGCAAGACAGACCAGCTATTAAATCTGATCATTTTCGGTAATGGTAAAAAATACCACCTTGAAGAAGTGTCCACAAACCTGCTTTTTGCTGACAAGCTTTTAACCCGTTGTTTGCCCACGTATTACAGGTGTAAAACAGGTTATAAGTTCCGGTAGCTTCATAGAAAGTATCATTCTCCCCATACACTGCCGATGTTTTAATATTGATCAGGTTGTGATTGACATCTGTTTCGAAACTGTTATGGATATAATCGACCAATCGTTTATAGTTGTTCTCACTGATGTTGATTTTTATACAATGATCACCTTCAGCTATTTCATTATAAAAAGTGGTATGGATAGCAGATTCACTCAAAGCAAATGCAGCTTTAAAAGCAGTGCTTATTTTCAAATCGCTCCAAGTTGGTGCTTCGAGGTAAAATCCTTTGTCACCCCAGCCAAATGCCACAAAACGAAAAGTCGTATCTTTCCCTTTTGTATGCTCTGATTTCACTGTTTTACTCCAATCCATCGTATTATTTCTGATAGGTAAGACCAAATCAGTGTGAACTCCATTGGATAAAATATAAATGGCAACATCATCCGGATCATCGACATTTTTATTTACCGAAACGTAAGATAAAAATATTCCCGCAATGACATAAAGAAAGATGAACTCGAAAAAAATCAAGGTTGCTTGTCCTGTGCCTTTTATTATTTTTCTTAATTGGTTCGTTTGCTGCATTGTTTTTAAGCTTTTATAAATCAGAAGATTGTTTTTTGTCCAGCATTTTACCTATAACCTGTATTTTCTCAAATGTAACAACATGAAACGTTTTTCAATTGTTTACTTATTCCGGTACTTTCTTATTTGTAGATCAGATACTCTTTTCTGATTTTTCTGAATTCCTTCAGATCTTCCTCCCAGCTTTCACGGATTTCATCTTCACTGCAGAAAGAATTCAGCTGCTGTATCAGTACATCATTTCCGGCCAGTAAATTAAAGAAGCGAGGTCTGTCGATCCACTTTTCGCCATATTTCGGATAGAGAATGTCCCGGGCCATAAAAAGATAGTCCAGGATCAATGTTTTAAACCTTCGTTCATTCCCCGTCAGGTCAATTCCAAAGCATTTTTTGTTCTTTAATTTCGGATCGGTTGCACCCGGTTGTGAAGCGGGGGTAAACGAAAAACCGGTATCGGAAAAATCCGGGTGTCCGAAAATTTCAAATGGAGTAGCAGTTCCCCGGCCGACACTTACGATCGTTCCTTCCAGGAAACACAGGCTCGGATACAAGACGATGGAATTATCTGTTCTTAAATTCGGAGATGGGGGAACAGGGAGGGCGTATTCATCTTTATGGCGGTAATTTTTGATCTCAATGACCGTTAAATCACATGTGATGCCACCTTTCAGCCATTTTTCTCCATTGATCATTTGTCCGTATTCCCCGATCGTCATTCCATACAGAACAGGAACAGGATGCATCCCTATAAACGATTCAAACCCGGGTTTTCTTACAGGGCCATCCACAATATGCCCGTTCGGATTCGGACGGTCAAGCAAGATCACTTTTATCCCTTTTTCTGCCGAAGCTTCCATTACGTAATGAAGCGTGGAAATATATGTGTAGAAGCGAGCCCCTACATCCTGCAGGTCGAATAGAATGTAGTCGATGCTGTCCAGATCCTTTGACTTTGGTTTTTTGTTATCGCCATATAGCGATATGACAGGAAGCCCTGTTTTTTTATCGGTATCATCATGAATTGTCGCTCCTGCATCACCATCCCCCCGGAAACCATGCTCAGGAGAGAATACTTTTGTCACATTCACCTTCCTGCTCAGGAGAGAATCGACCAGGTGCGTTTTATCGATCAGTGAAGTCTGGTTTCCGACAATTGCCACCCGTTTGTTTTCCAGAAGAGGAATGTATGCTTCTGTTTGGTATGCTCCGGGAAGGATCTCTTCATTGTGTTCTTCCAGTACGAGGTTGTCAGGTATGTCCGATGCGTAACCATTGCTGCTGCAGATCAGAATTAAAATCAGGCAAAATCTTTTCAAGCCGGAAACCTTTATGTATTTTAGCAACCCAAATCGCATATCGTTGTCATTCGAATATTTCATATCAAAACGCATCCTTAAAAATGAATCGCAAGGTAAGAAAGTTTCCAGGGCGATCGTACGTATATCTGTGATAAGTATTGCACTGGCGATTGTTGTTAACTTAATTACAATTGCTGTTGTCAAAGGTTTTCAAAACCAGGTTCGTGAAAAAGTTTCCGGATTTGGAGCGCATCTCAGCATTTTATCCGCATCGGGCGGAAACATGCACGAATCAACTCCCATACTCAAAAACCAGGCCTTTTTTGAAGAAGTGAAGAAAATCAGTGGAGTGAAAAATATTGCTCCGGTAGCTTACAAGCCTGTTTTGTTCCAGAGCGACAGAAACCAGCGAACTGTGAGGTTGTCAGACAGCAGGGATACGACCATAACAGAGCAGAACGTTCACGGAGGACTGCTTAAAGGAGTCGATAATCAATACGACTGGGAGTTTTTCAGGGAAAACCTGCAGGAAGGAGAGATTCCTGTCTTTCATAAAGAGAAGGTGTCAGAAGAGATTCTTGTTTCCAGAAAAATGGCTGTGGATTTAAATTTCAAAGTAGGAGATACCATCCGGGCATATTTTGTGCGTTCGGTCCCGGTTTTGAAAAAATTGATTGTGAAAGGGATATACGGTACAGGATTAGAAGAACACGATAAAAAAATTGCAATAGGAGATTTGAGGCTGGTTCAGGAACTAAATGATTGGGGAATCCAGGCGTCGGCAGAAATTGAAGATTCGTTGTATAGAGTTCCGGGTTATGAAGACCAGCTGATTATACGTGTGAAGGCCAGGGGAGGTCAGGGACAGTTCCGTTACGATTGGGGAAACGGCCCTGAGATCTACGGTGCGAAAACATTTAATGCTGATAAAGACACTATTTTCAGAATTGTCGTTTCCGATTTTACAACGAGCCTGTTGAATGAAAAATCACTTTCCCTGGAAGATACCACTTATCTGAAAGTGACAATAACCGGAGATAAGAATGGAGTGAACCGGTTTAAAACAGAAGATGGGTTACTGGTGAAAAATTATAAGAATGATGATGGGACGTTTTATACACTCACTTCCGGGAATAAGATCATCCAGGTGGAACAGACTCCTGGAAAAGGAAGCCAGTCCAGCTATGTTGCCGGTTTCGAAGTAAAGGTGAACGACTGGGAGCGGTTGAACGAGATTCAAAAGCAGGTGAAAGCTAAAGTGGAATTTATTCCTTCCGAAGCGGGAGAGGTGTTTCGTGTGGAGAGCATCCGCGAAACAGAAAGTGACATTTTTGTATGGCTGGGATTCCTGGACTTGAATGTGCTGATTATCATTGTTCTGATGATCCTGATCGGGATCATCAACATGGGATCGGCTTTATTAGTATTGATCCTGGTCCGGACGAATTTTATCGGGATTCTTAAATCAATGGGAGCAACGAACTGGACCATCCGGAAAATTTTCCTGATCCAGGCTTCGTTCCTGATTCTGAAAGGTATGCTGATCGGAAATCTGGTTGGAATTACGATCGCCTTATTGCAATATTACTTTAACATCGTACCGCTGAATCCCGAAGTGTATTATCTGAATACAGTGCCTATTGAACTGACCTTTGGAAACTGGATCCTGCTCAACGTTGGAACGCTGGTTGTGTGTGTATCTGCTTTAATTATTCCAAGTATGGTAATTACAAGAATCAGCCCGGCAAAGGCAGTAAGATTTAATTAATCCACCTTGAAGAAAATAGTCGTTTTTTGGTTCAGAAGAGATCTGCGTTTGGAAGATAACGTAGGGTTGCAGCAGGCATTGTCTTCCGGGTATGAGGTATTGCCTGTATTTATATTTGATACGACTATCCTGGATCAGCTGGATACGGATTCGGACCGGCGTGTGGATTATATTCACCAGGCGTTGAGTTCAATGAATAAAACACTACGGCAATATCAATCGGGGATAAAAACATTTTTAGGTAAACCGCTTGAAGTTTTCCAAAAGATAACGGAGCAGTATGAAGTGAATGCTGTTTACTGTAACAGGGATTATGAGCCGCAGGCCATCCTGAGAGATCGTTCGGTGAAGGATTTTTTGCAATCGAAGCACATTGGTTTCTATGATTTTAAAGACCAGGTTATTTTTGAGAAAGCGGAAATAACAAAAGATGATGGAAAACCGTATACAATTTATACGCCTTATTCTAAAAAGTGGAAGAATTGTTTGAAACCGGAGCACTATGTGGAAGCAAAGATCAATTTTCAGTATTTCCTGAAAGGAATTGAAGAAGATATTTACCCGCTGGAATCCATTGGTTTTAAGCCGGCAGGAGTGTTGTTTGCTCCTCCGGAACTGGATGAAAGCAGTATCAAAGAGTATCATTTAAACAGGGATTATCCTGCCTTGGATCGCACGACTTATCTGGGGGTAGCTCTGCGGTTTGGAACCATTTCTGTCCGGAAATGCGTGCTTTTCGCCGTAAAGTATAATGAAACATGGCTGAACGAGTTGATCTGGAGGGAGTTTTTCATGCAGATACTGTATCATTTTCCACACGTTGTATCCGGCAGTTTTAAAGCGCCCTATGATTCGATAGAATGGCGGAACAATGAAGAAGAGTTTGAATTATGGTGTTCAGGGAATACGGGTTACCCGATTGTAGATGCTGGGATGCGTCAGCTTAACGAAACGGGCTTTATGCATAATCGGGTGCGTATGATCACCGCCAGTTTTTTAAGTAAACATCTACTCATCGACTGGCGTTGGGGGGAAGCATACTTTGCAAAACATTTGCTGGACTATGATCTGAGTGCCAATAATGGCAACTGGCAATGGGCAGCAGGCTCTGGTTGCGATGCAGCTCCTTATTTTCGTATTTTCAATCCACTGGCACAAACCTTAAAGTTTGACAAAGAATTGAAATACATCAGAAAATGGAACCCTGAGTTTGAGTTGCGATCAATGCCTCCAATTGTTGAACACCGGTTTGCGAGAGAAAGGGCCTTGAAAGTTTATGGAAAGGCATTGAAGGGAGGATAATTTTTGTTTTCGCTATATCGCAATATTACGATAACCTGGTTTTATGGATTAATGATGTTGCGCCAATGCTTTCATTTTATCTTCCGTTAACCGGAAAATACTCCATTCATCTAAGGGAAGCGCTCCTAACGATTTGTAAAATTCAATAGAGGGCGTATTCCAATCCAAAACCATCCATTCCATTCTTCCACACGCTTTTTCTACAGCTATTTTGGTTAATTCAACCAGTAACTTTTTACCGTATCCTTTTCCGCGATATTGTGGTTCAATGAATAAATCTTCGAGATACATTCCAGGTTTTCCCAGGAATGTTGAGAAATTAAAGAAATAAAGTGCAAATCCTATAACTGTTCCGTTCTCTTCAGCTAAAAGAACGCTGGCAAACTCTTTTTCGAAAACATTTTCTTCTATCAGTTTAGTGGTAACAACAGATTCATGTGAAAGCTTTTCATAATCTGCCAGCTGGTTAATGAGATTTACAATCGTTGAAGCATCTGATTTTTGTGCTTTTCTAATGGAAAATGTGTTCATAATAGCTAGCCTTTTTGAAAATGAAAATTTCTCATTATTAAATATAGATCATTGTAGTTCTCAATGAATCATTGGGCCTGGTATCCTTATAGGAAGATAAGCCTAAGTTTTCCTCCGGAGATTGTCTAAGGGTTATATCGTAATATTGCGATATGACAATTTTACTTATTCATAAAAAAGCCCTTGAAAACAAGGGCTTGATTTTTCTCAATTTATTAATCCAGAATAATGATACTGTCGATTGAATCTCCCTGACGGATATCATCCACTACATCAACACCTTCAACAACTTTTCCAAAACAAGTATGATTTCCATCAAGGTGAGCAGTATTATCGCGGGAGTGACACACGAAGAATTGAGAACCTCCTGTATTTCTTCCTGCATGTGCCATTGAAAGAACACCTCTGTCGTGATATTGATTCCCACCGGTTAATTCACAATCAATCTTGTATCCAGGTCCGCCTGTGCCGGGAACTCCACTCGCCCCTTCTCTGGAATTCGGACATCCTCCCTGGATCACGAAATTAGGAATAACCCGATGCCATTTTAAACCATCATAATATCCCTCTTTTGCTAATTTAACGAAGTTAGCAACGGTGTTTGGTGTATCTTCAGTGTATAGATCCACTTTCATTTCACCCTTGTTTGTTTTGATAATTGCTTGCATTCTATTGTATTAAATTGTTTTATTTTACTTTATTTTCCAACATTGGAACAAAACTGAATACTCCGTATTGTTGAATGTCCACTTCTCCGTCAGGGAGTTTTCTTATTTTAAGCATGACCTGGTCTTTTCCTTCCCCCACAGGAATTACCATGATTCCTCCTTCCTTCAATTGACTCACCAATGCTTCGGGAACTTCGGGAGCACCGCAAGTAACCAGTACCTTGTCAAATGGAGCTAATGCAGGAAGTCCTGCATAACCATCCCCATAGACTAACCGGGGATTAAAATTGAAATGGTAAATGATCTTTTTTGCTTTTAAAAAGAGTTCTCTCTGGCGTTCAATGGAAAACACTTTTGCACCAAGCTGACACAGGATGCACGTCTGAAATCCGGATCCGGTACCGATCTCCAAGACTTTATCTCCCTTTTTTAACTCCAGTAAGTGTGTTTGAAATGCAACTGTATAAGGATGGGAAATCGTCTGTCCGGCACCAATTTGAAATGCTTGATTACTATATGCTTGTTGTTCAAACACCAGATCAAGGAAAAAATGCCTGGGAATAGCATCAAAAGCTTCCAAAATCAGTTCATTTTCAATCCCTTTTTCACGCAACTCATTGATGAGCTGCCTCCTCATCCCTTTGTGTTTAAATGTGTCCTGCATGGCACAAAAATAGCAAAAGATCGGGGAATAATGCTAAATAAAAACTGTAGTTCTATCGTAATATTGCGATATGATTTTAAGAGAAAAAAACAACTAAGTGCTTGCGCAATCAAAACTTCTTTCTTAAATTCAATAGAAATTTCATTATACTACCTTTTAAAATACATTAATTATGGGAGCAACTAAATTTGAAGTGTATACCCAGAGACAGATTGAATATGCAAAATTCTTTAAAGCATTGGGACACCCCGCCCGGATAGGTGCGTTGGAGAATTTGATGAAATCCGTTGGATATGAAGCTGGATTTGATGAATTGTTTGATGGGATTGATCTGGCGCAATCAACCAGGTCGCAGCATCTGAAGAAATTAACAGAAACGGGGATTATCCGGACAAAACTTGTTTCCAGTAACAACAAAACTTGTCTGCGGTATCGATTGAATAAAGAAGCGATTGAGTTCATCAGGCAATTTTTAGAGTTTATTCATGAGAGTATAGACTGGAATGGCAATAATTATATGGGGGACGGGTTTTACTCTTCTTTTCAGCCTGGAATTGATTGGCAAATGTATTTCAGGACATAGATAAAATCAGAAGTATTTATAATTTCCCAAAAGAGATAAACCAAGGCAGTAAACAGGTCATTGAAGTCATTAATATGTATCTTTGCCGTTAAATTCGACATCAAAACAATTTGTTGAATGTCATGGATAGTAAACAGATGAATGACAACCAGGCGGTAAAGACATTTTTTGTAACGGGAATAGGTACGGATATCGGGAAAACAGTTGTTTCTGCAATTCTTGCTGAGGCATTAGAGTCTCATTACTGGAAGCCGATTCAGGCTGGTGACCTCGACAATTCTGATTCCCGGAAAATTCAACGATGGACAGATAACGTCCGTGTTTTGGAGGAGAAGTTTCGGTTGAATAACCCGTTATCACCACACACCAGTGCCAGGATGGATGGAGTTGTTATTAATTCCGGATTTCCCATTCCGAAAACAGAAAATAACCTGTTGATTGAAGGAGCAGGAGGAATAATGGTGCCGATCAATGATGAAGGAAGCACCATTTCTGATTTGCTGGAATATTGGAAAATTCCTGTTGTTGTCGTTGTCAAGCACTATTTAGGAAGCATCAATCATACATTGTTGACATTGAACTACCTGAAGCAACGGTGCATTCCGGTTACCGGGATTGTTGTGACAGGAGATCCGCACGATGAATCAGAGAAAATAATTGAGAAAATCACAGGGTTGAAAGTCAATCTTCACATTCCTCATGCGATGGAAGTGGATAAACATTTCGTCGTGCAGCAGGCAGCAATAAACAAAGAGAAAATTCAGCAATGGCTACTTGGTTAGAAAAAGACAAAAAATACGTGTGGCATCCGTTTACACAAATGAAAACCGCTGCTGTTCCTTTGGAGGTGGTTTCCGCAAAAGATGCCAGCTTTTACACAGCGAATGGGGATAAGTATATAGATGTGAATTCGTCCTGGTGGGTAAATGTACACGGTCATGGTAATGACTACATCGGAAAAGCTTTAATGGAACAATTTGCGAGAATTGATCATACTATTTTTGCTGATGCGACACACCATAAAGCCATTGAGCTGGCGGAACGTGTTTGCTCCAAACTACCGGATTCATTTCAAAAGGTATTTTTTTCTGACAATGGCTCTACAGCAGTAGAAGTAGCTTTGAAAATGGTAGTACAGTACTGGTATAATCAGGGAATCAATAAACCTGGGATACTGGCATTGGATGGAGCTTACCACGGTGATACGTTTGGTGCGATGTCAGTGGGACAGAGGGGAGGATTCAATACTCCGTTTGAACCCTATTTTTTCGAGGTGGATTTTCTGGATTTTCCTGTTACTGATAAAGAACAGGATATCTTGGAGGATGCCCGTCAAAAAATGCGGTCAGGAAAAGTGGCCTGTTTGATTGTCGAGCCTTTGGTGCAAGGTTCTGCAGGGATGCGGATGTATCGTCCTGAATTTTTAGATCAACTGATTCGGATTGCAAGGGAATTCGATGTGAAGGTGATAATGGATGAGGTAATGACAGCCTGGGGCAGGACCGGGAAATTATTTGCAATGGAACATTGTGAAGAAATCCCTGATATCGTCTGTTTGAGTAAGGGATTAACGGGAGGAACATTGCCGTTAGGATTGACAGTCGCAACAAATGAAATTTACAATGCTTTTTTGAGCGATAACAAAGCCAATGCTCTTTTGCACGGGCATTCATTTACCGGGAATTCGCTTGCATGTGCATGTGCATGCGCCAGTCTTGACTTATTTGAACGGGATTCAACATGGGAAAATATTGACAGGATTGTTCAGTGGAATAAAAGCTTAACCAGAGAGCTGGAGGGACATCCGAAAATCAAGAATATAAGATATAAAGGCACGATATTGGCAATAGAGCTGGAAGAAAAAGAAGGCTCTTCCTATTATTCAAAGATGAGAGATGAAATTGTGAGTCATTTTTTGAAAAATGGGATCTTTATTCGTCCTTTGGGAAATATTTTTTTCTTTAATCCTCCTTATTGCATAACGGATGATGAGTTAAACAAAGTGCGACAGGCTACAATAGAATTTTTACAAACATGATGAGATACCTGATTTTATTCATTTTGTTATATCGTAATATTGCGATATCCCAGGAAAGTGATTTTCCGAAGTCTTGGGAAGGTGACTGGAGTGGAAATATATCCATTTACCCAGGCAGTAATCCCGGAACGAATCCTGCTCAGGTATTGCCTGTAAGTCTGATTATAAGGCCAATTAGTGAAGAGCGTTGGTCTTGGGTATTATCATATGAAGCACCCGGGCAAGTTCCCCGAAATTATGAGTTGATAAAAGACTCTGAAGGAAATTGGAAGATCGATGAAAAGAATGGAGTTATTTTACCCCAGACCATTATCGGAGGGCGAATGGCAAGTTCTTTTTCAGTAATGGGAAACTTGCTTATTTGTTATTATTGGATTGAAAACGATGCTTTGAACATGGAGATCCATATGGTAAAGCAAGAAGGGATAAGTAAAACAGGATTGGATACAGAAGAGTCACCGGAAGTATCCAGTCATCTGATCGGTGTTTTTCAAAAAGCTGTTTTGTACAGAAAATAGCCCTACATTAGCTTTTTTATCCAGCTGAAAAACTTATAAGGAGGGTACTTCATAGGTAGATCGATCCAGGTTGGAGTTTTTGCAATACTTTTAGCATTGCTGAAAGCCGTAAAGCTTAATTTTCCATGATATTTTCCCGTTCCGCTATGTCCAACACCTCCGAATGGTAGGTTATGATTGACGATATGCATCAGCGTGTCATTTATGCAGGCACCCCCGGAACTCGTTTCATTTAATACTCTTTCTGCATTTTGAGTGCCAAAAAAATACAATGCCAGAGGCTTTTCATGCTGTTTGATGTAATCAATCGGTTCCCGGATGTCCTGAAATGTCATAACCGGTAAGATAGGACCAAAAATCTCTTCTTTCATAATTGAAAAATCGGGATAAATACCATCGATTACTGTAGGGGAAATGTATTTATCATCTTTATCGGTGATTCCTCCGTATGTGATGATGCCTTGCTTTAAATGTTCCGATAGACGGTCAAATGCCCGTTCGTGGATGATTCTTCCGAAGAATTCGCTCTGTTGGGGATTTTCTCCAAAGAACAGTATAATATATTCTCTGATCTTTTCGATTAATTCATCTTTTATGGATTCATGGGCAAATAGATAGTCAGGAGCAATGCATGTCTGTCCTGCGTTGACAAATTTCCCCCAGGCTATTCTTTTTGCGGTTATCGCAATATTGCAATCTGCATCAGCAATGCAGGGGCTTTTGCCTCCCAATTCTAAAACTACAGGCGTAAGATATTTTGTTGCGGCTTCCATCACTATTTTCCCTACATGCGGACTTCCGGTAAAGAAGATCAAATCAAATCGTTGGGCCAATAGTGCATTGCTGGTATCAATGCCTCCGCAAATAAGCTGGACATAAGTGGGAGCAAAGGTTTCCCGGATGATTGCTTCCATGACTTTTTCAATTGCAGGGGCATCTGGAGATGGTTTTAAAACGGCACAACACCCGGCTGAAATTGCTCCTGCCAATGGATTAAAAAGTAGTTGAAACGGGTAATTCCAGGGAGCAATAATTAGAACGACACCGAGAGGTTCATAGATAATTCTGCTGGATGAAGGGAACAACGCCAACGGAGAGCGAACCCGTTGAGGTTTACTCCACTTTTTCAGTTTTTTGATGTGAAGATCTATCTCGCTCAGTACGATCCCGATTTCTGTTAAATATGCTTCCTCCCGGGATTTGTGAAGGTCATTGTACAGTGCCTGGCAAATTGCGTCTTCATGTTTCAGAATGACCGATTTTAGTTTTTTCAGCTGGGAAATCCTGAATCGGATGTCTTTTGTCTTGTTGTCATTGAAAAATGCCCGTTGAAGGAGCAGGTTGTCATGTATCGATTCTGTCAGCATACCTCTTGATTGAAAGATCTTTCTGTAAAAATACAATGAAAATGAGTTAAAATACAATGAAGAATGGTTTGGAGGGAAATGTTTGACATTTAATCGTTAATTTTAGCGACCAAAATTAAGTCAGATGAGATCAATTATAGAAGCAGCTTGGGAAAACCGGGAATTATTGAAAAACCCGGAAACAATTGATACAGTTAACCAGGTAATAGAAGATATAGATAAAGGATTGCTGCGTGTGGCCGAACCTCTGGAAAATGGAGAATGGCAGGTGAACGAATGGGTAAAGAAAGCTGTTGTGATGTATTTCCCCATCCGGCAGATGGAGACAATTGAGGTTGGCCCGTTTGAATTTCATGATAAAATGGCTTTGAAGCGCAATTACGCTGAATTGGGAGTGCGTGTGGTTCCTCATGCGGTTGCACGTTACGGATCTTATGTTGCGCCGGGCGTGATCATGATGCCTTCATACGTAAATATTGGGGCATATGTTGATTCGGGAACAATGGTTGATACCTGGGCGACGGTTGGTTCTTGTGCGCAGATCGGTAAAAATGTTCACTTGAGCGGTGGTGTTGGAATTGGAGGTGTTCTGGAGCCGTTGCAGGCATCACCGGTGATCATTGAAGACAACGCGTTTATAGGATCCCGCTGTATTGTTGTTGAGGGAGTACGGGTAGGAAAAGAAGCTGTCCTCGGAGCAAATGTTGTTTTGACAAAATCAACAAAAATCATTGATGTTACAGGAAATGAACCTGTTGAAATACGCGGATACGTTCCTGAAAGAAGCGTGGTTATTCCGGGGTCCTATACAAAATCTTTTCCGGCGGGAGATTTTCAGGTTCCTTGCGCACTGATCATCGGGAAACGTAAGGCATCTACGGATCTGAAAACGTCCTTGAATGATGCGTTGAGAGAACACAACGTGGCTGTGTAGATCAGGTGCTCATATCGCCATATCGCAATATTGCGATATGGCATAACGTACGGCATTAACGTAATAAACCGGAAAAAAATCACGCTAAGAAAAGGAGAAATGACATGATTATCCTGATCTTTCAGTGCTATTACAATTCTCTGTCATGAAATTCTTTTGTCAGTTCTTTATACGCATCAGTGTATGAGTTATCTGCATTTCGGATAATGAAGGTATCTTCAGTTAATTCGTCATCTTGCAGAAGTTTCATTTTTAAGATCGTACGCTTTGGTGAACCGGTCTTTCCGAATATGGTAATCTTCCTGCTCGTAAACAGTCCGGTTGATTGGGCAAAATCACACCATTTTTCAGCGGTAGAATAGGGGAGGATCAACCAAAAGCTTCCGTGGGGCTGTAATAATGATCTCACTTTTTGAAATAGGGTTTCCAGCGAAAATTCTGTTGTATGTTTTGCCAGGTTGCTGGAATGGGATAGTGATAACATTCCGTTTTCATAATAGGGAGGGTTACATACAATACAGTCAAACTTTGTGTGTGGATCAAAACTCATAAAATCTTGCTGAAAACACCCCAGATCGGTTGCCCAGGGAGAATGTTCAAAATTTATTTTACAGTCAAGCAACGATTGTTCATCAATATCAATTGCAGTTACTTTCGCTGATGGATTTTTTTGCCGGGCCATTAAAGCCAGAACACCTGTTCCGGTACCAATATCTAAAATGTTTTGATAGGAATGACCATCGATGAACGCTCCTAATATCATAGCATCTGTTCCGACTTTTAAGGAACTGTTGGATTGGTGTATGGTAAAGTATTTGAATTGAAAGATGTTCACGGAAAATTTGTTCTATCCGAGATAAAGTTCCACCAGTCCCGGGGGAGCAGTGACTTTCAATACTTGATTTTTTCGGTCAACCTCACGGATCACGCCATCCTGAAGCGGGAGAAGCAGTTCGATTCCGTCTTTGTCAACCTGGATCAGCGGATTAGCAGAAAGGTCAATCACCTGGACCACTTTTCCGATATTTCCATGCTGGCTGTCCTCAACAGAGAATCCGACAATTTCATGATCGTAGAAATTTGTTCCTTCCAGTTCCGGTAGAATGGAGGCAGGTAGGTAAATATTCTTACGTAAAAGTAAACGGGCATCGTTCTCATTGTCGACCCCTTCTAATTTTACTGCGGCAAATCCTTTGTTTTTCAGTTTTAATGACTCAATAAAAAATGGTGTCAATTGACCGTTGATTTCTACGAATAGAGCATCCAATGTGGTATAATCCTCAGGATTGGTAACGTCTAAAAACAGCGAAACTTCACCTTTGAATCCGTGAAGTTTCGCGACATATCCTAAATGAAAGCAATCTGCCTTGTTCATTTAAAGACGTTTTAATTACTCAGCAGAAGTTTCCTCTTCAGAAGCAGCTTCAGCCTCCTCTGCTGCAGGAGCTTCTTCAGTTGCTACTTCTTCTTCTGTAGCTTCTTCAGTTACTTCCGGCTCCGGAGTATTTTTAGCTTCAATTGCTTTCGCTTTCGCTTCGTTGGAAGCAACTTCGGCTTTTAAAGCAGAAGCCTTTTGTTCAGCTTTTGCTTTAGCAAGGTTTTCACTTTTACCTGTAATTTTTGCTTCTTTCTCCGCCAGCCACTGGTTGAATTTTTCTTCAACCTGCGCTTCTGTCAAAGCTCCTTTAGCAATCCCCTTAATCAAGTGGTTTTTGTAAAGTACTCCTTTGTAAGAAAGAATAGCACGTGCTGTATCCGTCAATTCTGCCCCAACCTGTACCCAGTGAAGAGTACGATCAAAGTTGATGTCAATTGTTGCCGGATTTGTGTTTGGGTTGTATGTTCCCAGTTTTTCGATGAATTTACCATCTCTTTTCGCTCTGCTGTCTGCAGCTACGATGTGGAAGAAAGCGTATCCTTTCTTACCGTGTCTTTGCAATCTGATGCGAGTTGCCATACTGTTTTGTTTTATTGTCTGGAGTACGAAACCCCGGTTAATAATTAATTAATTGGGTGCAAAGATAGTCTATTTCTATGAAATAAAAAGAAATGATCACTTTATTTTGTGACCATCTTTCAATTTTGCTCAGCTGATTGCTATATCGCAATATTGCGATAACACGATTACAACATAGTGAAAAGTCATTATTATGGTTCGTGTTAAAATAAAAGACCTGCCAGAAATAGCAGGTCTGTATCATTTTAGGTTAAAGCAGGATATCAGAAATTAAACTTCACTCCCAGTGCTAATCCTAACTGGCTGAAATTGCTTTTCTGCCCGATTTCCTCTTTTGCGGAACTTGTTGAATAATTGGGATTAATACCATCGTTGTTTGACGAAGTATTCAACTCATCAACATACGTTGTTTCCTTATCATACGTAGATACAAGCCCTAAGATGTCTTGCCCGCCAACAGTATAGGAATCGATCGTTCTCGACTTTGGCTTGATCGTCAGACTGGTGTGAGATACTTCCAGGCTTAAAGAGATCATATCGGTGATTTTGTACCCGATACCTACAGATCCCCTGAATCCAACAGTAACATTACCAGCTGTTGTAGTCTCCACATTTGTTTCTACCACACCTAGCGGAGTTGCAGTTGAAGCTTCACGCAATCCTTTAGTAGATCCTGCTACAGGAATAACAAGTCCTGCTTTGGCGAACCCGAAAAGTTTTTCTCCTCCGGTATTGAAAACAACAGATGGCAACAAACGGAATTGATTGGAATGAGCTGTTGTTTTGTCATAAACACCACTGTTTGAGGTAGTGGTACTTGATACCAGTGTTTTTGCTCCCATGAAATAGTTAAGCCCCAGTTCCACGCCAATGTGTTCGGTAATCATATACCCTGGTGCAAGTGTCAGGTTCAGCCCTCCGCCCAAAGTTCCGTGAATAGCTTTCGTATAAGATCCTGATCCGGAATTCAGATCCACATACGTATCTGTACCCAACGTGGAAGATGGCATTCCTATTCCGTAACCTACGTTTAGTTCACCATAAAACCCTTGAGCTTTTACTGTAAATCCGGCAAATAATACCGAAGCCAATAACACAATTTTTTTCATAACTTTCGTTTTTTAGATTTAATCACTTATCGTAAATGTATTGATATTTTTCAGATTATTTATGATCAGGTAACTATTATTTAATGACCAGATTATATTTATAACGATTCTACGTAAAAACGAAAACGTTGACGCTCCGTATTTATGCCTCATTTTCTTTTGGTTATGTTCAATTATATAATTGGTTGTAAATGCTTGAAGAATCTGATAGTCTGGTATAGTTATAAAGTATAAAGCGGGATTACCGTTGAGGATTACCTATAAAATAAGAGGCATTATTCAAGGTGGTTAGTTCTGTTATGGTATGATAAACAGATGAAACCGCGATATCGTCATATCGCAATATTACGATAAGGCAAAAGGAAGCTCTTTTTCAATAATTTTTTACATAACTCCTTCGGTTTTGATTTCCTCACTAACTTTGCGCTATGTTTTCACCCTTTGATGCACAGACATTAGTCGATCTGGAATTTCCTGCCATTAAATCCTGGCTGGAAAAATATGCCATCGGACCAACCGCTCAGGAACGCATCAGGCAGCTTGAACCGGGAAATGATTTTCAGCTGGTAGAAAAAGAGCTGCTGAAATCGAATGAATTGATGTCCGTTCGGAAATCGGGAGAAACGTTTCCTCAGCTGGACTTTGAAGAATTGACAGACGAATTGAGGCTATTGCCAATAAAGAATTCGGTTTTGTCGCAGGAAGGATTCTACCGGATCAGTAAAGCATCGGAGCTGTGTAACCAGCTGCTCTATTTCTTTGACAAGCGCGAAACAGATTATCCCTTGCTGTACGGGTTGTTCTCCGGGATGGAATATACCAGGGAGATCATCGAAAAAATCGACAGCGTCTTTGACAAGACATGGAAGGTCAAAGACAGTGCATCACCAGTGTTGGGTGAAATACGTTCAGAAATCAAAGTGCTTCGCAACCAGATCAACCGTAATTTTGACCGTGAGATGAAAAAGCTCATCCGCGAGAATGTTTTGGGGGATACACGTGAGACCTTTTACAATGAGCGAAGAGTGTTAACGGTTTTAGCATCCCATAAACGGGTGGTTTCGGGAAATGTAGTGGGATCCAGTAAAACAGGAAGCCTGGTTTTTATTGAGCCACAGGTAAATGTTGAGCTGAACAATGAGCTGGAGATCCAGATTGATGAAGAACGCAAGGAGATTTACCGGATATTGAAGGTTCTTACAGCTGAAATAGCGGTCCACCTTCCTTTGATTGCTGCTTATCAGTCGGTGCTGACAGAGCTGGATTTCATCAATGCGAAAACAAAGCTGGCACTTGAGCTGGACTGTAATCTGCCTGGAATTGTGCGCCAGATGAACATAGAGCTTATCGACGCCTATCACCCGATTTTGTGGAAAAGTAACAAGCTTGCCGGGAAACCAACCTTTGCGCAGCGGATACAGCTCAACCCGAAATCGAGAATGCTGGTGATCTCCGGCCCGAATGCGGGAGGGAAAAGTATCACGTTGAAAACCGTCGGGCTGTTGCAGATCATGTTGCAGTCCGGATTGTTGATCCCTGTTCACCCGAACAGCAAGATCTGCTTTTTTCAGCAGGTTTTGTCAGACATAGGAGATAACCAGTCAATAGAAAATGAGCTGAGCACTTATTCCTACCGCCTCAAGCGGATGAAACATTTCCTGAAAGTAACCAACAGGAGGACATTGCTTCTGCTGGATGAATTCGGAACAGGTTCAGACCCGGATCTGGGTGGCGCGCTGGCGGAAGTTTTCTTTGAAGAATTGTATAAAACGGAATGTTTCTCTGTTATTACCACGCATTATGCGAATATCAAGCTGAAAGCGGACCAGTTGCCACACGCTGTGAATGGCTGCATGTTGTTTGATACGGAAACACTTGAACCGTTATACCGTTTTAGTTTGGGTCAGCCGGGCAGTTCCTTTACATTTGAAGTTGCTCAGATCAACGGCATTCCTCAGCGGATAATCAATGAAGCAAAATTGCGTTTAGACGAACGGAAAGTAAAGATGGACCATTTGCTGAATGAGCTGCAAAAGGAGAAGAACTACTTTGAACGGCTCAACAAAGAACACCGTGACGCACAGGAGGCGGCTGATGAAGCAAGGATGTATTTTCTCGACAAGAAAAAGCACCTGGAAAAACGATTGTCCGTTCAGCAGGATATTGCGGACAAGAACAATAAATGGCTCAATCTGGGCAAGAAGATGCAGCAATTTATTGACAGGTACAATTCCAATAGCAGGAAAAAGGATGTCAACAAACAGTTGCTTGAAGACGTGCGGACATTTATCGCCCTGGAAAAAGGGAAAATGGAAGAGAACAAGCGGAAAGAGAAATTAAAGGCAGCCGTATCAGTTGCAAAACCGGCTAAGAAGAAAAAAGCAGTCGCCGAAAAGGACGAATTTCAGCAAGGCAAAATCACAGTAGGGTCCACGGTAAAGCTTATTTCAACAAAGCAATCGGGGACAGTTGAAGAAGTTTCAGGCAATCAGATCACGGTTTCGTTCGGTTTCCTGAGAATGAAAGTAGAAAGAGAAAAACTGATGTGGATCAGGTAGCTGACTTTGTTCCGGGCGATTTGTAAATTATCCTGAAGATAGTTGTATTTTTGAAAGGAAATCCCTGCTCTATGAAAGGAAAGAAAGTCGTTAACAGAATACTCTGGATCCTTGTCTTCGCCGGGATTGCGATCTGGTTTTTCAGGTACAACCAGAAAAAGATCAGGTACGTTAAAAACACGTTGAAAGAAACGTACGAGCCGGAATTATCTACTTTATATTTCCCCGTTTATTTATCAGTTGACGACCTCCAGCAGCTGGCCAATCAAAAGCTCAGAAAGGTACTGGTCAATAAAGTACATGCGATGGACAACCGGAAAGATTCACTGGATGTGAAAATTATCAGGACCGGTGACCTGGAGTTTCACCTCAAAGATGAAAAGATATACGCTTTTATGCCGCTGCGGGCTGAGATCAGTGTGATAAGAAAAGTAGGGGAAGGGACAATAAAATTCTTCAGGAACAATCCCCTGAACTTTGAAGCAGGAGTTTATGCAACTGTGCTGGTGGATCTGGATGAACAGATCAGGATAAAGGCGAATTCCACGATCACCGAGATCAGGTGGAAACAGGAACCAGAAGTAAAAATTGCCGGTGTCAGGCTGAATGTAAAACGAATCGTCGAGAAGAACCTGGAAGAGCAGTTGCCGGAGCTGACAGACCGGCTGAATGACATTATCAGGGATAAGATCAACCTCAGGAAAACGATTGACAGGATCTGGACGAAGCTCCAGTACAACAAATGTGTGGATAAAAAAGACAGGGAATATGTTGTGAAGATACAACCCTGGAACCTGTCGGTACATGTAGATAAGACCAGGCAGGACTCGTTACGCCTGAACCTGATAGTGAAGTCAAAGCTTTATTTGCGGCATGTTTCCGATACAGCTGGTATTAAAAAAATCCCGCTGCCGGAAAAAACAAACGTATTGAAAGAATACGGTGGTGAACGTGAAAGCAGGCTACACCTGCACGCGCTTTTGCCTTTACACACCTTGAATGAAACATTATGCAGAGCATTAAAGGATAAAAAGCTGAATGTGAAGGGAACCAATGTGAGGATTAAATCGATTGATCTCGTCACAGGAAAAGATTGTGTGGTTGGCGATATTGATGTCTATGGTGATGTCAATGGAAAGATCAGGATCAAAGGACTCCCTGTCTTCTCAAAAGAAAAACAGGTCATTACAGTTGAAAAGCTGGAAATGGAGAGTAAATTGAATGAAGAATTGATCAATACGGCGGCAGGGTTGTTTATAAATGAGATCCTGTTTGTTCTGAATCAGCAGTCCACGATAAATACGGGAGAGTTGTTTAAGAAACTGCCCGGACTGGCACGGGATGAACTGCAAAAGTCAAAGCTTACCCAGAAAGCGGACGTTACTCTCAAGGAGCTGAAAATAAATGATGTCCGGCTAAAGCTCACAAAATACAATATCCAGCTGCTGATAGAGGCCTCCCCTGATTTTGAGATCGCAGTGAAAAAAGAGGGATTGAAGATAAAGAATCCAGCCCGGCAGAACGGGAACTAGTTAAATAAACTGAAAATCGACGCGCCTGTTCCGCTGGCGACCTTCGGAAGTCTGGTTTGTATCCACGGGATCTTTTTCACCCTTAAAATCGAATTCCAGCCGGTCTGCTTCCAGTCCTTTTGAAACGAAATAGTCAATGATCGCCTGTGCCCTCCGTTTGGATAAATCGTCATTGTAAGCGTCTGAACCGTCCGAGTCGGTGTGGCCTGTGACCTTTACCCGCAGATCGGAATGTCCTTCCACTACGTGAATGAGCTTGTCAAGGAAAGGGTGGAATTCAGGTCTGATCTCCGATTTGTCATAGTCGAAATAGATGGGTTTAAATACAAAATTATCCCGTTCCTTTTTTCTTATTTCAGGTGCGTTCAACCCTTTTTTAAGGTCCTTTGCCAGGAGATCGAACCAATGATGGGATTCCGGGTTTACAGCTTCGTCAGGGAAAGTTCCCGTATAACGGTACAGAATAACTTTTCCGATGTAATTCCTGCATTCACTGCTCGAATAGGTTCCTTCCAGGTAACCGGTTTCAGGATCATATTTCAGCTCCATCTGCACCCGGCACCAGTTTGTCCTGCTGCCGGCGGCTTTTTTGGTAACAACGGTTTCGTTTAATTTCAGTACCGGAACTTTCTCCCCGCTGGAGCTCCCTTTTGCCTGTTTGAAAGCGTGATCTTCGGTATTGTACACCTCGTTCCTGATCCTTCCCTGGACTTCTCCTGTCTTTTCTTCTTTTAGTTCCAGGTAAATGATCCTGCCTTTTTCAGGAGAGGTGCCGTTCGGATAATAGCTTCCTTTCCACAAGCCGGAATAAGTCTGGCCATAGACCATGAACTGGAAAAGGATGAATGCTATCAATGAAAATGTTCTGCTCATTTTACTCTGTATTCGTAAAAAAGCAAAAAATGTTCCGCTTTTTGGTGAAATCTTTTATTTCCTACCTTGTTTGCTCAGCCAGTTTTGATATTCAGCGGCATTTTTCAGATGCACGACCCCGGAGTGAGTGAAATTATGTTCTCCGGAATAATCCGGCTTTGCGCACATGAACAGGTAATCATTTGTATCGGGATTCAGCACCGCGTCGATGACTTTTTTAGGTACAATGCAGATCGGTCCCGGTGGAAGTCCGTTGATCTTATAAGTATTGTACTCACATTCAATGTTGCGGTGTTTTCCTCTTAACCGTTGCACTCCGTCCAGTGTGTTCCCCCAGCAGAACTTAAAGGTCGGGTCGGATTGCAGCTTCATTCCTTTCTGGATCCGGTTGAGGTACAAACGGGCGATGACAGGCCATTCGGATGCGACACGTCCCTGTTCGGAATAAACAATGCTGGCAAGAGTGACGGCCTGGGAAGGATAGGTAAGGCCAAGTGTTTTCAGCCTGGATTTTCGCTCTTCCGTCCAGTAGGTTTTGAACTGCTCTGCCATGAACGATACAAATTCTTCCGCATCCGTATCGTAATACATTTGATATTCGTCGGGAATGAACAATGCAGGGATCTGCTGGACGGTGAACTTATAGCTCTCCAGTGTTTTCGGAGCGCGGATATAATCGACCAGTGAAGCGCTGTCTGCCGAGATGCATTTGGAGATGTTCATCCCGATGTCCTCTATTGTTTTGCAGCGGTTGAAAATGACATTTACTTTTAATTCAGCGATCCCATGACCGTTTTCCCCTCTTTTGAACCCGTTTACCAGGCTGGATAGTTTCGTGCCGGAGAGAACGGAGTATTTTCCCGCATCGAAAAGTTCGTCTGCCAATCCCTGCTTCTCGACTTCTCTCAGGAATGGTTTCTTGCTTTCAAGGACGCCTTTGGCGATCAGGAGCCCTGCAAGCGAATCGGGACTTAAATCATCCTTGATCAGGATGTTTACTTCTGTGGTGTTGCTGGTTCGTTTTCCCCCGAAAAACAGCTGCCTGATCTCTGCACGTTTTATATATACCAGTGTTGCTCCCGCAATTAAAAAACCGATAATGACGATCCGTTTGCCCATTGAAAATGAAATTAGATTACAAAGATAATTGCTGTATGGTTGCTATTTGATGATACCCCTACCGTTTAATCAATAAAAACTACAGATAAAATGTTTTTCACTAAAACGTTTAAATGATTTAGTAACTTTAACAGCAAGTAGAAGTTCCATAGAAAACATATAGATTGTTTTCATTTGTTTTTGGTTTAGGTGCCTGATGATCACTCATCAGGCTTTTTTGTTACCAGAAACCAGAAACGGGAACAGTCCCTTGTGTTAAATGGTCATGAACGAGTACCCGGAGGATAATGTCAGCTCTTCCGAATTTACCGTCAGCAGAGGAATTTGACGGTTGTTTTCGATCAATGCCTGTACAAACGAATTCATGGTTGGCAGCATGGTGTCAATGAAAAACGATGATGCAATCAGATCGGCGTTGATCTTATGCGTATAGTCCAGTAATTCGTTTATGTAATTTTTGGAATTGTCCAGGTTGACGATTTCATACTTGACGTTGTGATCGTCGAACAGTTTTCTTACGACCAGTTGGTTGGAGTAGGATTTCCCTTTCAGCCATTCGTCTTTGTCATGGTATCCTACCAGGTGGATGGTCGCGTTGAATTGTTTTGCAAGGTAGCCTGCGAAATTCGCGATCTGGATGCTTTCTTTTTCAAAATTGAACGGCATCACAATGGATTTGATATCTGTAAGGGAGCTCCCTTCCTGTAAGATCACGAATGGAGTTCCCGTGCTGCTGACCAGCCGCAGTGCATGGCTGCCAAACAGCTTTTGCATGCCTTTTGCACCATGTGTTCCCATAACGATCAGGCTCGCTCCTATGATTTCCGCCGCTTTTGCGATGTCGTCATAAATTCCTCCGATCAACACTTTTGTTTCGATCAGCTGTTGTTCGTCTTTGCTTAAATCCTTGACAATGGAGGAGAATTTGTTTCTCGCTTCATCCCGTTCCGACCGTTTGTTTACGATATGGATCGCCAGGACGGAGCCGTTATTGAATTGAGCCAGTCCGATAGCGGTTTTTAACGCGCTTATCGAAACAGTTGAGAAATCCACGGGAACTAGGTACACAGGTTTTTTCATGCTTTATAATTTTGTTTTAAAGATACTTATTTTTTTCAAAAGTTGATCGCCTCAGGACGCTTATTTCAGTAAGTTGACCTTGCTGGTGTCAATCAGGAAAAATTTATTCAGCAGCTTTCTTCCCAATAAGATCGGGTAACGCATTCCGCTCCTGTCCGTCAGTGAGAACGGAGTGGTGTAATCTTCTTCCCCCAGCCGGATGACTCCTTTCACTACAAATCGTTCCTGGGTGATCCCGTTGGAGCTTTTAATGCGCTTTGTCTTGAATTTCCGGAATACTTTTTCCTCGCTGTCCTCTTCGAACAGAACATATAGCTCATCATTCTCAACCCGTGCGCTAACAACGTCGATGCTGGAAGTATACGCTCCGGAGTCGATTTTTACAATTTTACCCATTAACCCGAAAGTGGGTAAGTCGGCAGTCTCTTGTCTTCCTATAATTCGCTTATCCATAAAGTGTGGAAAAATCAAAAGAATTAATTTATTTTTCAGGGATAAATATACCAAATGAAGTAACTTTACCAAGATTTTTAACGGCGTAAAAATTTTTTTGAAAAAAGTTTTCCGTTAAAGTGCTTTATTAAATAAAATATTCGTAATATTGCACCCCGTTTCAGGCGGAGTGAATTAAGAAAGAAATTTAGAGTCATGAGCAATAATGTTATTATCAGAGAAATTCAAAACGAATTGGTAGAACGTAAAGAGCTTCCAACTTTTGGAGCAGGAGATACAATTATCGTTTCGTATAAGATCAAAGAAGGAAACAAAGAGCGTACTCAGTTGTTCCAGGGGGTTGTTATTCAAAGACGTGGTGAAGGAACCACAGAAACGTTCACTGTTCGTAAGATGTCGGGTAACGTTGGCGTAGAGCGTATCTTCCCTGTGTCTTCTCCGTTTCTGGAGTCTGTACAGGTGGTGAAAAGAGGTGCGGTTCGTCGTGCTCGTATTTTCTACTTCCGTGAAAGAACAGGAAAATCTGCAAGAATCAAAGAAAAACGTTCGTTTTCTAAATAATAAAATTTCTGTTTACAGAGTGAAAGGTTGTTCGGTCGGACAACCTTTTTTATTTTGTCGATCTTCCTTACAGCTTCAAGAAATTCTCAATCAGCCTTGAGCCGGTATCGTGGCTTTTTTCCGGGTGGTATTGAACACCGAATATGTTTTCTTTCTGAAATGCCGAAGTAAAGTCCGTTTCATGGTTCGTGGTGTTCAGAATGTCGCCGGGATCATTGCAGATGACCCGAAAGCTGTGGACGAAATAAAACTCACTGTTATCGGGAATCCCTTCCATCAGCGGGCTCTTCTTTTCAATACGGATATTGTTCCACCCGGTATGCGGTACTTTGTAGCGCAATGTATCTGCTATTTCAAACCGCTTTACAGTTGCGTCGATCCATTTTAACCCTTCCAGGCCCCCTTCCTCACTCTCATTGCACATCAGCTGCATTCCCAGGCAGATTCCGAGAACGGGTGTTTTTTGCTCCACTACCTTATGGTGTAAGATTTCCATTAGTCCTGAGCTGTGAAGATTGTTCATTGCCTTTCCGAAATGCCCGACTCCGGGAAGAATGATCTTGTCTGCCTGCTCTATATCCGGAACAGAGGAAGCGACAATCGTTTGAGAGTGGACCTTACCTGTTTTTTTTGCCACTGAGAATAAATTCCCCATTCCGTAATCAACAATGGCGACTCGTTGCATAGATGAATAAATTTTCATAAAAGTAAGTAATCTCCGGTAAATAATGGAAAGAAAAGTGTACAGGATTGTGTACTTTTGTGGTCTCAAAGGATCAAACATGAAATTAGATATTCTTGCTTTTGCCGCACACCCGGATGACATTGAAATCTCCGCTTCCGGTACGTTGATGAAACATATTGACAAGGGAAATAAGGTTGGTATTGTTGACCTGACCCAGGGAGAGCTGGGAACAAGAGGAACGATTGAAACAAGGCACCGGGAGGCAGCAGCAGCGTCTGAATTAATGGGAATTCATTACCGCACCAACCTGAAAATGGCGGATGGATTTTTTGAGAACAATGCAGAGAACCGCTTGGCAATTATCCGTGAAATCAGGAAATGCCGCCCTGAAATCGTTCTGGCGAATGCCGTTTCTGACCGTCACCCGGATCATGGGAGAGCATCACAGCTGGTTTCCGAAGCCTGCTTTTATGCCGGCCTGGAAAAAATAAAAACGGAATGGGAGGGGGAACCACAACAGGCATACCGCCCCAAAGCGGTTTATCACTACATCCAGGACCGTTATATCAAGCCGGATTTTGTTGTGGACGTTACGGAATACGTAGAACGGAAAATGGAAGCGCTCAAAGCTTACAGTACACAATTCTTTGACCCGGATTCAGATGAACCGGACACGCCGATTTCCGGGCAGGAATTCTTTGATTTTATCAAAGGAAGAATGACCAACTTAGGACGCCCGATCGGTGCTGAATACGGAGAAGGATTTACAGTAGAACGATTCATCGGTGTTGAAGACCTTTTAATGTTGAAATAACCGTCGGGTAAATGGGATCAAACTGGGTGTAGCGGTATGGATTTCCCTCGCGGAGGCTGATGGTTATGCCGGTTACATCAAATGTGGTTTTGCCCAGATTCCAGATCATGACCTCCAGCTGGTAGTTGTTTATGTAATCCATTTCCGGAATGGAAAGCGAGTGATGAACGATGTGGCATTCCCCATTGAAGGTTTGATGAATGGAGCTGTTGCCCGTCCAGAGAATAGTTGAATCCTTGTCTTTGATAATGGCGGCTACCACTACCTCTTTCTGTGGCAATAAATCCGCAACAGCCACTTCAATGTCGATGACATTATTGGTGGTCGCTACAATGTCTTTCAGGTCAAATGAGATTCCGGGGCCCCATTCTGTGAGCGAATCGATGCGATAGCGCCAGGTCCCGTTTTCGGAAATGAAATGCTCCGGCCGGATGTTCTTCCATTCCCGGGACAATTTGTTCTTCGTGTCCCACCGGAAGATGGTTCCCGGACTGTTTTTTTCTCCGTGCTTTGAGAACAGGTAAATTGAATTGACCTGGTTGTTCAGCTGCCATTCGATTTTTGGAAAATAGCGTTGGATAATAGGTACATTGGGCTTGTCATAATCCGATTCGACATAGTACAGGTAGTCGCTTTCTTGGGAGACGGAATCCAGGTAATGCACTAATTCCGTGTAACCGGAAAACTCGTTTTTATCAAAATGAATGGGACTGTTCTGCTTTTTCTGCAAATAGTCGGTAAAGCGAAAATCAGTGCTGATCAGTGCCGGAAGCTGGGGATGCTTCTTCCGTTCGGAAGCTAATTGATCAAGTATTTTTTCGTACCCGACATGATAGTGTACATGGAAGTGCTCCCGCACGAAAATGAGCGTAAGGACATTTGTCAGTACAATCGCTGAAACAATGACAGAATTGGCCAGTGGTTTGAGCGGTTTGATGTGTCCGGACAGGAGCGTGTAAATGAGAAAATGGGTAAAGATGAGAACGGAATACTGGAGAATAGGGTTTGTATAAACGGAATAAAAATAACAGACCAGGAAAGGGGCCAGGAACCAGCAAACGAATAAGTAAATACGTTTTGAGGCTGAGAATGGAGGTGTGTAGCTTATTTTTCTTCCCCAATACCATCCCGCCAGCAGGATGAAAACGATCAATCCAGCCGACCAGGCCGAATGATGAAAGAGGTAGGACAGGTAGTCCACGATGAACGTTGGTCCGGGAACGCCTAACCAGCCATCTGTACCACCGATCCCTCCCTTGCCCATGTGATACGAAAGGATCGGGATGTGCGGGAGATAAAGGATGCCGATCGCAACTCCTGCCAGTAAATAGGGGAGTAATCTTTTGCGGGGAATCAATGGAAGTGCTGTGACGCCGATCATGCCTGCAACGAGCATATTGACATACTGGTTATACGCGCAGGCTGTTCCGGCTATGACGAACAGGATCCAGTTTTTGCGGAATTTATGATCCGGGCGCTGGATGATATTGGTGAGCGCCAGGATGAGCAACAGTGTGAAAAATAACCCGGTAGCATAGGGGCGTGCATACGTGCCGTAGGTAATACTGTATTGGGATGTCGCAAGAAATGCGGCGGTGATCAGCCCGACGGTTTCGTTTGTCCATTTTTTTGCAACGAGGTAGACCAGGTACACGCTGGCAATGCTCGCCAGAACGAATGGGAGCTTGACTATCCACGGATCGGAACCGAACAATTTTACCCAGAAATAAAGGAAGAATTGTACTCCGGCAGGATGAAAATCAGGCTTTACCCCTTGCTCCACCAGGTCATTAATGCTAGTGTATGAGGTCCTTAAAACAGCACTGTATTCGTCGTGAAAGAACGGAAGATTCATGAAATCGTGAAAACGCAGTGCGCATGCCACAAGAAGGATTCCAGACAGGATGAATTTGTTCTGATTGGGGTTGATCTGTGGATTGAACATGGACAAATTTATTCTTTTTCTATTTTTGAAGCGCCATTTTTAAACTTTTTGTTATTTCCTAAAACGGTTAAATTAAAATCTGTAAATTTGCACCTCAATTTAGTTGCCGATTAACGATGAGCGATGCTATCAAACACGAGTGTGGAATTGCACTTTTAAGGCTGAAAAAGCCCCTTCAATTTTATCTGGATAAATACGGAACAGCATTTTATGGACTGAACAAGATGCACCTGATGATGGAAAAACAGGTCAATCGCGGGCAGGATGGGGCTGGTCTGGCGAATATCAAGCTGGATATGAAACCGGGAGAGCGTTACATTTCACGTTACCGTTCCATTGACAGCAAACCGATCCAGGATATCTTCAGCCACATCAATCAGCGGTTTACAGAGATCGGGAAAGAGGATCCCGCGTTACTGAAAGATGCGGATTACCTGAAGAAAAATGCAGGGTTTACAGGTGAATTGTTCCTGGGGCATTTGCGTTATGGTACATTCGGGCGCAATTCCATTGAAAGCTGCCATCCGTTCCTGCGCCAGAATAACTGGATCACCAGGAACCTGGTCGTGGCGGGCAATTTCAACCTGACCAATGTCGATGAATTGTTCGAAGTGCTGACCTCCATCGGGCAGCATCCGAAGGAAAAATCGGATACGGTGACGGTACTGGAAAAGATCGGCCACTTTTTGGACGAGCAGAACAATGAATTGTATGACGAGCTGAAAGCCAAAGGATACGTCAATCCTGAGATCACCGAAAAGATCATTGAGAAGCTGGATATCGAACGTATCCTGAAAAGAGCTTCCGCCGATTGGGACGGAGGATATGCGATGGCAGGACTGTTCGGGCACGGAGACGCGTTTGTGCTTCGCGACCCTTCAGGGATCCGTCCGGCTTTCTGGTATGAAGATGATGAGGTATGCATCGTTGCTTCTGAGCGTCCGGTGATCCAGACGGCATTCAAGCTGAAGAAAGAGCAGATCAGGGAACTGGCTCCAGGCCACGCGCTGATCATCCGCAAGAATGGAAACGTATCGGAAACACTGATCAATGAGCCGAAAGAACTGAAACAATGTTCTTTTGAACGGATCTATTTTTCAAGAGGGAACGATGCGGGAATTTACGAGGAGCGTAAGAATTTAGGAAGATATGTTGTTCAGCAGGTACTGCCTGCAGTGGATTATGACCTGGACAATTCTGTTTTTTCATTCATACCCAATACGGCAGAGACATCATTCTACGGAATGATCAAAGGGCTGGAAGATTACCTGAACGCTGAAAAGCTGAAGCAGGTGATGGCATTGGGAACGGACATCACACAGGAAAAGCTGGAAAAGATCCTGTTCCAGCGTGCACGGATCGAAAAAATAGCGATCAAGGACGCGAAGCTGCGCACCTTTATTTCCCAGGATGATTCCCGGGATGATCTGGTTGCTCATTCCTATGATATTACCTATGGAAGTGTAAAAAGAGGAAAGGATAACCTCGTGGTGATCGATGACAGTATTGTGCGCGGTACCACCTTGAAGCAATCAATACTGCGCATCCTGGACAGGCTGGATCCGAAGAAGATCGTAGTGGTTTCTTCTGCTCCTCAGATCCGCTACCCGGACTGTTACGGGATCGATATGGCGAAGATGGGGGATTTCATCGCGTTCGACGCCGCTATCGAGTTGCTGAAGGAAAGCGGCAGGGAGCAGGTCATTGAAGATGTTTACAGGAAATGTAAAGAACAGCTGCAATACCCGAAAGAGCAGATCAGGAACTATGTGAAAGAGATTTATGCGCCTTTTACAGACGAGGAAATTTCAGCTAAGATCGCGCAGATGCTTACTCCGGAGGACATCAATGCCGAAGTATGCATTATTTTCCAGACGGTGGAAAACCTGCATAAAGCGTGCCCTGATAATCTGGGAGACTGGTATTTCACGGGAGATTACCCGACCCCTGGAGGTAACAAAGTAGTCAATAAGGCGTTTGTCAACTGGAAAGAAGGAATCAACGAGAGAGCATATTAACGATTACAATGGTTCCAATATGAGCAATCGACAGTTTTCCCCTGTCGTAAATCTCATCATTGCACACTGCTAATCGTACCAGGTTAATTGTCCTGTCCTTTCAGCTTTTCGGCGTTTTCCGCCAGTTTCAGCGCATCAATCATTTCCTGGATATCGCCATTCATAAAAGAAGACAGGTTGTAAATCGTTTTATTGATCCGGTGGTCTGTGATGCGTCCCTGCGGGTAGTTGTAAGTCCTGATTTTCGCCGAGCGGTCACCAGTCGATACCAAGGTCTTCCTGTGCTCTGCACGTTCGCTCTGTACTCTGTCCAACTCTATTTGATACAATCTGGAGCGAAGCATTGAGATCGCTTTTTCCAGGTTTTTGTGCTGTGAACGGCCATCCTGGCATTCTGCAACGACACCGGTCGGGATATGTGTCAGTCGGATGGCAGATTCTGTTTTGTTGACGTGCTGACCACCGGCTCCTGATGCCCGGAATGTATCTTTTCGCACGTCGTTCATATTCAGTTCAAAATCCACTTCTTCTGCTTCAGGTAACACCGCAACGGTAATAGCGGAAGTATGGACGCGCCCCTGTGATTCTGTTTCAGGTACACGCTGTACACGGTGCACTCCCGATTCGAATTTTAAGGTTCCGTAAACACCCGCGCCTGTGATGCTCATTGAAATTTCCTTGTATCCTTTTACTGTTCCTTCGGAAGAGTTGATGACTTCGTACTGAAGGCCTGTTTCTTTGAAATACATGGTGTACATGCGGAAACAGTCCTCCACGAAAATACATGCTTCGTCTCCTCCTGTTCCTGCCCGGAGTTCCATAATAGCGTTCTTGTCATCCTCCGGATCTTTAGGGATGAGCATGAACTTGATTTTTTCCTCCAGCTCCGGCTTTTTTTCTTCCAGGTCTTCAATTTCAGCTTTTGCCATCTCCCTCATTTCGGAGTCTGTTTCAACCTCCAGCAATTCTTTGGAAGAGCGGATATTTCCCAGGAGATTTTTATACGTATGATAAATCGCATCAACTTCCTCTAGGTCTTTGTATTCTTTGTTCAATTTAACATAGCGGTCCATGTCGGCGATGATGTCCGGATCGACAATCATTTTTCCGACTTCAACAAATCTGTAGTGGATTGCTTCTAATTTCTGGAGTAAATCGCTCATATTAAATTTTTAGGGTGCAAATATAGTGATTTAGGATAAAATCGCGCGCAAAAAAGGGAAACCGAACCGGTTTCCCTCCTAGATTTTGTTAAGGAAATAAATTACTTCTTAGAAGTATTTACATGTCCTTGAAGCTCTGCACCTGCTTTAAAACGCACTACATTTTTAGCAGCGATCTTAATTTCTTTACCAGTTTGAGGGTTACGACCTGTTCTGGCAGCTCTTTTAGAAACTGAGAATGAACCAAATCCAACCAAAGAAACGCGATCTCCTTTTTTCAAGTCAGAAGAAACATTTGTCAAGAAAGAATCCAATGCTTTCTTTGCAGCCGCTTTAGAGATACCTGCATCAGCAGCAATAGCGTCAATAAATCTAGACTTACTCATAGATAATAGTTTTAAATGTTATTACTAATTTTAACCAAACAAATATATTCAATATCCTTATCTATCAATAGTTTCGCCCTAAAAAAGTGTGATTTTGTTGAAAAAACTGTGCATTTGTTGATAAAGTAGGGCAAGAACTGCTTGTTTACAGGGATTTTGAGGATTTCAGAGGTGCTTCTTTCGTGAAAGAAAAGGTAAAAATAATCATGAAAACCGGGGGATTTAGAAACAACGGAGAGCTGGAATGACGCTTCTTTCCGTCAAATGATCAGCGTTTGGCGGTCAGGAAATATTCGATCTCCCGTTTGATCTCCAGCTTTTGATCATCGGTCGCTTTATCGTTCATGTCTCCATGAGCCGTTGCCGGAAGGTAAACCAGCTTTATGCCATACTTTTCCTGGTCTTCCAGGTCCGGGAGAACCCCGGGATCTGCTTCGGTGTCGAATGCCCGGAGGGACATGACGGAAACGGAACCGTTTTTCGGAAGCTGCTTGCGCAGGTTATCCAGGGTAATAAGTGTCTTTATCGAATCAGGGTATAGTGATACATAGCTGGAAGCGATATCGCCGCCGTTGGAGTGACCGATTAAGGTCATATGCTGAAAATTGAGCTGCGGACGTAAAGAATCCATTTCCCGGATGACAAAACGGATGTTTTCCACACCTCTGTCCCAGAAAGGCTGTCTCAGCTCCTGTAAATTCCCTTCCATCGGCAGCCGGGCATCTGTTTTTACTTCGTGCTGGATGCTGATGACACAATAACCTATTGATGCGAGGAATTCATTGATATAGGAGTACGTCAGATAGCTGTCTCCCTGATTTTTCCCGTACCCGTGATTGAAAATAACAACCGGCAGGCTGTCTTTTATGCTGTCTGCATAGCTGGTATAAATAGCTACAGGGACCAGCCTGGCCCTTTCGGGATCATGCATCATCACTGTCTCCAGGCGGATGCCGTCCATCATGTCAGCTTCACTGATGCCAAAAAAATGCCCGGAACGCGAATGTGCGAACAAAGCTCCTACGAACACAAATATAAATATGTATCTAAGCAATTTTTTGTCTGTTAGTCTGTTTTGAATACCAAAGGTAAAGGAAATTTAAAAAAAGCAATTCATTCTGAGTGTTAACTTTTTGTAATTTCTTCTGCGAGCTCCTCGTAGTCGATCCCGTCAAAATTCCCGGATGACATCATCAGTAAAACGGCGTTGTCCCAGTTTTTACCCCGGATGAACGCCAGCACATCTTCCGTTTGGGTCATGACGGTTATTCCCCCGTTAAATCCTTCCATTACCTGTTGCTCAGTGATCGGCTCCAGCTTTTTGTGCTTTACGACATCGTGATTGAAATAAACGATGGCTTCATCCGCGCTTTTCATGGCATCTTTGTACTGAGGCAGAAAATCTTTTTTAAGCGACGAAAATGTATGTAGTTCCATGCATGCAATGACCGTTCTGTCCGGGTATTGTTCCTTTACTGCTTTGGTAGTGGCTTTCAGCTTGGAGGGGGAATGGGCGAAATCCTTGAACATGACAAACGAACCGGTTTCTTTTATTTTCTGTAAACGCTTTCCGGCACCGCTGAACGTCTGGATGGCTGTAAGGAAGTCATCCGGGGAGATTCCCATTTGCATACCCGTGTGCATCGCCCCCATCAGATTCTGGAGGTTGTGCTGTCCGAATACCTGTAATTGATACTGTTTACCCTCAACTGTTAAAAGCGTTCCCGTTTCAGTCACCTCGTAATCGGGAGTGGTATAGGGAATGGTTTTGATTTTATTGCCGTATTTTTCTCCCAGCTTCCGGACTTCCTCATCTTCCAGGTTGTAGATCAGGCAGTCATTGATCAGTGAGCAGAAGATATCGAACTGATCGACATAATTCTCAAAGGTGGGGAATACATTGATATGATCCCACGCAATTCCGCTTAAAATGGCGATGTCAGGCTGGTACAAATGGAACTTTGGGCGCCTGTCGATCGGGGAGCTCAGGTATTCGTCGCCTTCCAGTAGCATCATCGGGGCGTCTTCGCTCAATTTCACCATGCAGTCGTAGCCTTCCAGCTGAGCGCCTACCATGTAATCCACATTCAGCCCGAGCTTGTTTACCACATGCAGGATCATCGAGGTAATGGTGGTTTTTCCATGGCTTCCTCCGATTACGATGCGTTTTTTATGTTTGCTTTGCTCGTACAGGTATTCGGGATAGGAAAAGATCTTTAATCCCAGTTCTTTTGCTTTTAGCAATTCAGGATTGTCTGCCCGGGCGTGCATTCCCAGGATAACGGCATCCAGTCCGGGAGTGATGCGGGACGGATTCCATCCGATGGACGTTGGCAGAATTCCTTCCCGTTCCAGCCGCGATTTTGACGGCTCGAAAATTTCATCATCCGAACCGGTGACGATATAACCTTTTCTTTTCAGCGCAATGGCAAGATTGTGCATGGCGCTCCCTCCGATAGCTATAAAATGTACTTTCATTTCCGTTGATTAAATCAGGAATTAAAGTTACGGATTCGGATTCTGTGAAAACAATCGTTAAAAGGGATTTATAAACAATGAAATGTGATAAAAGGAACAAAAATTGCTATATCGCAATAGTGCGATATGACTGATTTATGGAAATTCCGCATTTTTGCATCTCAATTGAAAACAGGCGTATGAAAGCAACCATCTTCCTCCTTTTCGTTTTGACCGGAACCATGCATTGCTGGTCCCAGGATTCGTCGTATGTACAGGTGAAACTCATCGACAGAAGAACATCGGATGTCGTTCCGAACGTAAATGTGACGCTGACGGTGGGAACCCAACGCATGCGGATACTGACATCCAGCCATAAAGGATTGTTGGGCTTTTACGCTCCGAGGGGAGCGACAGTCAAGGCGAGTTGCTCTCACCCGATCTACCAGGCTGCGAGCAGGGACATTTCAATCCCCTTGCGTGGTGAGGATACGCTGAAAGTGGAAATGCTTTTATTGTCTGAAAAAGTAACATACATCGGTGAAGTGGTCGTAAAGCCGATCGGTACTCCGTACACGGTTTACCAGTCTGGACGGTTGAGCGTAGCCGATTTTGAAATTCAGAAGAATGGAACGTTTATCCTGCTCGCTTATCCGAAACGCCTGACCAAAGGAAGCGAATTGCTAGTCTACGACGGTAAGGACGTGATTAATTCCTTCCAGGTTCCGGGAGTCGCAAAAGAGCTGAAACGTGATTTCCGGGGAAACGCGCACATTGTATGCGCTGAAAACGTGTTTGGGATCAACGTCAGGAACAACAAAGTGGAAGTCGCGACGCTTCCGAAAGAATATTTTACGAAATACGTGATGCCGATCGTTGATACCAACGAATCGAAAGTCTATTTCTCGAATTTCAATCCCGATTATCCGGCATTTGATTATTTCAGCTTTGACCAGATCGATTCCGCCTATTCAAAAATCATCAGCATCGAAGACGAATTCATGATGGAGCTGTACCGTTCCGAGTACAAATGGGTGGATGTGCGTACGAAAATATGGGCGAAACAGAAAGAGATCGAAACCGGGATAGACGCTGAGATATGGGTAGGAGCTAATTATTTTACCCGCTCCCTTTATTACAAAGAATTATATGCTCCCATGTTTCACAGGAACGATACGTTATTCGTATTTGATTATTACAAGGATAAGCTGCTGAAATTTGATATATTGGGTAACCCGGTCGATTCGGTGGCTATTTTCCATCATTACCAGCCCAAATCCACCGGCTGGAAAAAAGACGTCATGCAGGATCCGGTTACAGGACAGATCTATGCGCGGTTTGAAAAGAACGGGTATACTTACATCGGCTTGATTGATACGGACACCGGGGAGATCAAAGAGCGGATTCAGCTGGAGTACCAGTGGGTGGATAAGGTCGCTGTGCACGATAATTTTGTGTATTATGTCTACAGGCCGCTGGAGTCGATCCAGAAGCGGTACCTGTACAAGGAGCAGTTACCGTACGAGTTTACAGCAGGAAAAGGTTAAAACCGGGTCGTGTCCATGTTTTTGGTTTAAAGGACCAGGTGTGGAATTATCATTCAAGGATCCGCATTACGTTCACTTTGATGCGTCGGGACATTTCTTCTGTAGGAAGGTCGTTGTCATCCATTCCGAACGGGTCTTCTATTTCTTCTGCGAGGATTTCCATACTTACCAGGATATAAAATACCAATACGGTAACAGCGACGGAATAATAACCTAAAATTCCGACAAAAGCGACTGGCAGGGTTCCGGTGTACAAAAAGATGAATTTCTTGATGAACAGACTGTAGGAATAGGGGATGGGAGTGTTCCTGATGCGTTCACAGGCTCCGATCATATCAATAAAGCCGTTGAGATTCTTATCCAGTACAATGTATTCTTCCCAGGAAATCATTCCCGATTTTTTCAGTTCCTTTAACCGTTCGTACATCAATTCCGCAATGGCTACCGGGCCGTGATTGACCTTATGAATGTAGGCGATTTCCTCATCCCGCAGGTTTAAATTTTCAAATTTTATCCCGTTTTTGAGGTGATCTTTTGAAGCAATGGCGAAATTGGAGATCATGCGGGAAAAGAATTGATTGTTTTCCTCACCCAGGTTCATTGTATTCAATTTAACGGCCAGGTTCCTGGAGTCATTGACCAGCTCTCCCCATTTTTTCCGGCCTTCCCACCAGCGGTCGTATGCGGTATTTGTCCGGAACACGAGCAGAAGGGAGATGACAAAACCGACAAGTGAATAGACGATGTTCAGGTTCGCCAGGGCTTTTATATCGGGAAAGTAAGTGATTTCAACATACGCGATAACTGCCGCCAGTAGCCCGATGTAGACCATTTCTTTCCACAAAATACGCATGGTATCGCTTTTATCCAGCGCGAATATGAGGGCAAACCAGGATTTGGGGTTGTATTTGATCATAAATGATACTAAAAATTAAGGTGTAAAAATAGTGAATAGACCGATTGATGAACAGGACTGTATAAAAAATAAATCCTAAAATTCTCCTGGCCGTCATATCGTAATATGACGATATGGCATTAAAGGCAAAAATACGAATACATCAGGAGTGCATTCCTTTCATCCTTCATAATTGATACCTGATCATTGAAGGCAGTGTATAAAAATAAAAACCTTCCTTCTGTAACTTGAAATTGAATCCCTATATTCGTGGCTGAAAACAAAATCTTTCATGTCATTCAGGAATAGCAATGAAACGGATTCAACAGCAACAGATCATTCAGCAATTACAGTCAAGTAAAGTCCTGCTTATCTCCGGTCCCCGTCTTTCCGGAAAAGAAGAGTTGATTTCAGAGGTGCTGGCGGAATTAAACGTTAGCGCTTTACAGATCAATGCGGGAAATAAAAAAGAAAGAAAAGCGATTGAGGAAGCCGATGAACAAGGGCTGGCGGATACATTCTCAGCCTTTCCGCTGGTGGTCATCCACGAAGCGCAATACCTGCGCAATTTGCAACAGATCATTGAGCTGATCCTTTCAGAGTCCATCCGGTCAGGTATTTTGCTGAATTGCTCGTTTGAACCGTTGATGGATGAGCTGTTAATGGAAGTGCTGGATTCACAGCAGCTGCACATCCGCATCTATCCCCCCGCATTTTATGAGCTGGCATCTCATTTTGGGCTGCCGGAAGAGGAAAAGTTGCTGGAACAGCGGCTGATCTACGGTAATTATCCTTCTGTTGTATTGGCTCCCGATGCGGCGCAGGAGATCCTTTCTCATCTCCTGGATACGGTTCTGGTTACGGACCTGGGAGTGACAGACCGCATTAACAAAAAACAGCAGCTGGTGCGCGTGCTGCAAACCCTGGCTTTTCTGATCGGGGAACCTGTTTCCTGCAACGAAGTCGCTGAACGCTGCGGACTGGATAATGAAACCGTGGAACGTTATGTCCTGCTGCTGGAAAAGGCCTATGTCCTGATCCGGGTTCCTTCATATTCAACCGATAAGCGCTACGAATTGAAGAAAAGCCAGCTGATCTATTTCGTAGATACAGGCTTGAGAAATATGCTCATCAACAATTTCAACCCACCGGCTGTCCGGATGGATCTGGACGCTTTATGGAAAAACTGGCTTGTTTCCGAACGGATCAAATGGAACACGATCAATGGCAAGCAGGTAAAATACTGGTTCTGGCGTACCCACACCAGGCAGACGATTGACCTGGTGGAAGAAAGCGGTGAGCAGAAGATCGCATACAAAGCGACCTGGGAAAAGAAAAAAAAGCTGAAGTTCCCTCCCATGTTCAGTGAGTATTACCCGGGAGTTCCGACGCATACGTTAAACCGTTCCACTTACTGGACTTTTCTCAGCAGAAAATGATCACATTTACGGACAAAATAGCCCGCTACATCGAAGAAAACCGGCTGGATCACAAAGATCTGACGATCGTATTGCCGTCGGAGCGTGCCAAGAAATACGTTGCGGCGTCTTTGTTCGGATTGTATAAAAAACCTGTTCTCGCTCCCAGCATGATTACCATGGATGCCTGGATAAGGTCTCACACGAAAGAAGCGGTCATTGATAAGACACGGGCACTTGTAAAGCTATTTGAAATTCAGCTTGCCGGTGCTGAAAAAGAAGAGGACCGGTCGTTTGATGAATTCCTGGAGTGGGGCCCGATCCTGCTTTCCGACTTTGACGAGCTGGATCGCTACCTGGTCGACGCAGACAAGGTGTTTAAGGACCTCCACAATATCAAGGAGCTGGAATACTGGCGGATCGACGCGGAAGAAGAGTATAAATTATCAGATGCCCGGAAGCGGTTCCTGGAGTTTTGGGAACGGCTGCCCGGGTATTACAAACAATTGAACGAGCGACTGAAGAAAGAAGGTGCCGTTTACATGGGGGCGGCCTATAAAGCAGTTGCCGAAAACATCGACATTGTTTTCCGGGAAAATAAACATGCACATTTCCTTTTTGCGGGATTCAATGCCCTCTCACAGGCAGAGACAAGTATTGTGCGGCAATTGTATAAGCTGGGAAGAGGACACATCCTGGTAGATGCCGACCGGTTCTACATGAAAGATCCCAATCATGAAGCGGGGGAATTCATCCGGAAACAGTTCCGGGACCTGGATGTGAAAGAATTTCCGTATGTAGAGGACCGGCTGCTGCACAAGGAAATGAAAATTGAGCTGGTGGAATGCGCACAATTGACGGGACAGGTGAAAGTCGCTTCTTCCCGTTTGCTGGAATTGCCTGAGCATGAACTGTCACAAACACTGGTCCTGCTGGCCGACGAATCCCTCATCGGGCCTTTGTTGAAAAACATTCCCAAAAAAGTCGGGAAAACAAACATCACGCTCGGGATGCCGATGAAAGGTACCGCGGTGAAGAACTGGGTAGATATTCTTTTTTCCATCCAGGAAACCAAAGGACGGTTTGGTTCATCGTCCTATTATCACAATGACCTGAAAAGACTGCTGAATCATCCGTTTTTCATTGCCTGCCTTACGGCAGAAGATAAAATTGCGCTTCAGCAACTGGAGGAAACGATCATACAGCGGAACTGGATATTCATTTCGTCTAAAAATTTCCGGTTGGGAGACCGCCTGGAAAAGATCCTTGAAATCGCAGGAACGGACTGGAAAAAAGACTGGGGCAGGGCAATGAAGAATATACGGTTGCTCAACCGCATCCTGTTCAGGGAATTACCAAAGGAAAACCAGTTTGAACGCGCGTTGATCCATTCGTTCGACAGTGCACTGATCGAATTCCAGAACATTGTTTCAGAAGGGCTTCCCGGAATGAGCCTCAGGAGTTTCAGGGGATTGTTCACGCAGCACTGGAGCAACAAGGGGATCGCTTACCATGGAAATCCTGTTGACGGATTGCAGGTGATGGGAGTGCTGGAAACACGTTTGCTTGATTTTAAAACGATCATTTGCCTGGGATTGAATGAGGGTATAATGCCTCCAACGAATCCGATCCAGTCTATGTTCCCGATGGACCTGAGAAAATATGCAGGACTGCCGGTTCCGAGAGACAAGCAAGGGTTGTTCGCGCATCACTTTTATCGCTTGCTGCACGCTTGTGAGAATTTGCTGGTAACCTATGCGGGAACCAAAGAATCCATCGGGAGTAACGAACGAAGCAGGTACCTGCTGCAGATCGAAAAAGAGCTGGCCAGGCAGAATAAAAACATTTCGCTGGATTTCAGATTCTACAATGTTCCCATGGAAGAAGACAAGCACGTTGATTTTCGCCTGGTAAGAAAAGATGAGCAGATCCTGGCAAGGATGGATGAACTGTTTGCCCGCTCCACATCCATTTCAGCGTTAAACAAGTATCATCAATGCTCGCTTGATTTTTATTTTCGTTACGTGCTCGAATTCGGCGAAGAAGATACCGTTGAAGAGGAGCTGGAGTCCAGTACATTCGGAACGATTGTGCATACCGCACTGGAGGCGTTATATACCAGGCACGCGAAATACGATAAAGAAGGAGCATTGAACCCGGGCGGAGGATTGCCCCTTCGTCCTTCCGATATTGATGAGATGTCACTGAAAGCGAACCAGATTATCCGGGAAGCATTTGTTGACCACTTCAATGGCGATGAAAGTGCATTTACGTATGGGAAAAACAACCTTTCGTTTACGATGGCGAAAAAGATGGTACACGATTTCCTGAAAGAGGAAAAAGAATTCATTGAAGCTCCCAATACGGTCATTGTTCATAGCTTGGAGAAGAAAGTGAAAGTTCCGCTGGAACTGGAGATCCTTGGCAGTAAAAAAGTGTTTATGCTCAACGGGACCATTGACAGGATTGATGAGGTAAACGGTAAGATCCGCCTGGTGGACTACAAGACCGGAGGCTGTAAGGACGAGGATGTCCGTTTGAAAAAGGAAACGAACCGCACCAGCAATTCTGAGCTGAAGCTGAACATGGGAGTGAAGCACATCATGCAATTACTGATGTATTGTTATCTGTATTACCGTACTACCAATAATTACCCGGATACGGCAGGCGTTGTTTCCATGATACGCCTGAAAAACGGAGTGTGTGAAATGGATTTGCTGGACAGGACGATCCCTGAGATGATGGAACAGTTCCCTTTATGGCTGAAAGAGCTGTTTGAGGAGATCTATGATGTGGAAATCCCGTTTGAGCACACGAAAGAATACGACCGGAATAATTACTGTTTGTATTGCAGTTGACAATGAAGAAGTGACGAAGTACGGTTCATTGACATTTACCGCGTTCATTTTTCACTTCCATTGTCAATTATACATTGTAATAGTTCTCCATTGTCAATTGAAAAACCGTACACCCGTCCATTGTCATCCCGGAAGGTTTTTCCTTAAAGATTCCATAGACAGCTGATCCGCTTCCCGACATACTGGCATAAAGCGCTCCTTTTTCGTAGAGTATGTTTTTAATGGATTCCAGCGGAGGGTATAGCCGGAAGATATGCTGTTCAAAATCATTCTTGATACAATGTTTCCATTCCGTTATGGGAAGCTGGATCTGTTCCCTTAACTGCCCTTTGTCGCCACTGATATGCACTCCTGAATACGCGTCGGAAGTGCTGATGTGAATGTCGGGCTTGGCTATAATAAGATGATACCCGGCTAAACTGAGGTTGACAGGTTCAAGTAGTTCGCCCCGTCCTGTCGCCAGCTGAGGTATATTTTCAATAAAAAGCGGACAATCACTGCCCAGTTGTCCTGCCAGTTCCTTTTGTTCGGCGGCACTCATTTTGAGATCAAACAATTCATTCAACCCTTTTATGACAAAGGCCGCGTCGGCAGATCCTCCGCCCAGGCCGGCGCCAAACGGGATCTGTTTGCGGAGATGCATGTAGACATTACCTGTTCCGTAACGGGATTGGACCAGCCGGAACGCTTTGGTACACAAATTGTCTTCGGTATTCCCGTCAATTAAAATGCCCGATTGCCTCCATTCAAAATCAGGGCTTGGAATCAGTTCCAGGATATCAAAAACAGGAACAGGCACCATGATCGTTTCCAGTTCGTGGTAGCCATCGGGACGTTTGTTTACAATATTCAGCCCGATATTGATCTTTGCTGAAGGATAGAGTATCACACTGGCAAAGTTAAGAAAGTATGGCTCATTTTTTCAATTCAATGGCCCGGATGTGTTTCCGGACATGTGAAATAATTTCTATCATTTGATTTTTAGAGGATTACACAGACCCGTAGATATTTTAAAATATGTTTTTGTGTAATTATTTGTTTTTAAGTGTTTTATTGCTTATTTTGTGAGTATGAAAAATACCTGCTTTTATTTTTTAACAAAACACATTGCTGATGTTAAAAAAAAGATTGAATTAACCGAATCAATCCTCTACTTTTGACTCAAATTAAAATATTCATAGATGCTGACAAGAGAAGAATTATTGAGGGCGATAGATGAGAAGTATCAGGCAATGCGTGAAAATCCGGATGTTTATTTATCTGGGCTGCTACACTCCAAACCGATAACATACTGGGATTATATTCAGGTTGACGCTTTGCTGGGCCTGCAGGTACAACGAACGACTGAACCGGACGAGATGGTATTCATTATGTATCATCAGATCAATGAGCTGTTATTTAAGATGATCCTTTGGGAAATTGACCAGGTAGCACATTGCGAAAACATTACCCCAAAGAAATTCTCGATGCATTTGGGAAGGATCAGCCGTTATTTTGACATGCTTTCCAATTCCTTTAACATCATGCAAAGCGGGATGGAAATTGAGCAGTACATGAAGTTCCGTGATACATTGACTCCTGCAAGCGGCTTTCAAAGTGTACAGTACAGGAAGATTGAGCTGGCGTCGACGGATCTGCTCAACCTGATCGATTTCAGGGTGCGTGCTACGATCGACAGGAACACTCCTTATGAACATGCGTTCGATAACATGTACTGGAAAGCTGCAGGTTACAATCCCCGCACAGGCGAAACATCCTCATTGCTGAAGAACTTTGAGAAAAAATACAAAAAGGAGATCATCGATGCGATGAAAGCCTACAATACCGTCAACCTGCTGGCAAAATACCAGTCGCTTCCGGAAGAAGACCGGAATAACCTGGAGCTGGTAAATGCCATGCGTCATTATGACCATACGGTGAATATTTCCTGGGTCATGCATCATTTCAACGCTGCGAGGCATTATATCGAGAGCGGACAAGGATCCGGCGAGGCAACCGGCGGAAGTGACTGGAAGAAATACATGCTGCCGCAATACCAGAAAAGAATATTTTTTCCAGAATTATGGACCGATAATGAACTGGATAACTGGGGAATTGATAACTTAGAGGGCTATAAGACAATAACCGACATTTCGGAATTAATAACAAATCAAACATTTAAAGGATGGCAAAAGTAGGAATTATAATGGGGAGCAAATCGGACTTGGCGATTATGCAGGAAGCAGCAGAGATGCTTGAACTATTTGGAATTGCTTATGAATTGAATATTATTTCGGCACACAGAACGCCTGACCTGATGGTAGAATATGCCCAGAATGCCAGGAAACGCGGTATTAATGTGATCATCGCCGGAGCAGGAGGTGCAGCGCATCTGCCGGGTATGACGGCTTCGCTGACTTCTATCCCGGTGATCGGGGTTCCGGTAAAAGCCTCCAATTCCATTGATGGATGGGACAGCATATTATCGATCCTGCAAATGCCAAACGGAATCCCTGTGGCAACGGTAGCTCTGAACGGAGCGAAAAATGCAGGAATCCTAGCTGCAAGGATCCTGGGGGCGAGCAACGATCACATTCTTGCTAAAATTGATGATTACATGAAGGACCTGAGAGATGCGGTCATCAAAAGCGCTGAGGATCTGAATGAAAGTAAGAATGTACTGGACGATTGACAGGAAGCCGGGCATTACATCTATAGAACAGGAAGGGAAGTCTCGTTAAAAGGCTTCCCTTTTTTGATAGCGGGTGCAGATCGTTTGTGGAAGTTAGGCAACAGGAAGAAAACGGGAATTCCGGCTGGTAAAAAAATAATGGATTGCCCGCAGATGAACATGAAAAGGTAAAAAACGGAGTTCTCTCAAAAAGTTGTCAACAATAGTGTAAAACTTGTTTGGTTTTGAAGCCCCAACTTAAGAAAATTAACTAATTTTGCCCTTTACCAAATGCTATGAGCAATCAGGATATTCAAGAAGTAGTAAAAAATATTTTTTCAGCGTACCTGGAGCAAAACGGACATAGGAAGACACCTGAACGATTCGCAATACTCGCTGAGATCTATAGTTACCCGGGACATTTTGATGTAGAAACACTGTATATCAAAATGAAAAATCAGAATTACCGGGTTTCAAGAGCAACTTTATACAATACCATTGAACTGTTACTGGCATGTAACCTGGTTCGCAAGCATCAGTTTGGTAAAAACATCGCACAATTTGAGAAATCACACGGAAACAAGCAGCATGACCATGTTGTTCTTACCGATACGGGAGAAGTCATCGAATTCTGTGACCCTCGTATTCAAACGATCAAATCGACGATTGAAGAAGTGTTTGGAATTGAAATCCAGCACCACTCCCTGTATTTTTACGGAATAAAGAAAAAAGATTAAACCCAGGAGATGAATTTTAAAGCGGAATTATCTGTAAAAGATACTGTTCTTATTGTTTCTCTTGAAGGAAAGGTATTGGAGGAAACAGTACTGAAACAACTGCTTTCCGATATTGACAGCAGGCTGCCGGAGGCAAAAGGAAAGATCATTATTGATCTCTCAAAGCTGGACTACATTAATTCCACAGGAATCAATTTTTTTGTAAAAACACTTACGAAAGCAAGGGTAAACAACGGTGATCTGATATTGAGCGGAGCACAGGGAAGCGTGCTTACAATCGTAACCATTTCGAAAATGAACGAAGTGTTTACAATGACAGAAACGTTGGAAGAAGCATTAACATTACATAAAACAGCAAAATGAAAGTAGATGTACTTTTAGGATTACAATGGGGTGACGAAGGAAAAGGAAAGATCGTTGACGTTCTGACACCTGAGTACAATATCATCGCCCGGTTCCAGGGCGGACCGAATGCCGGACACACACTGGAGTTCGAGGGAATCAAGCACGTGCTTCATACGATTCCTTCCGGAATTTTCAGAAACGATGTGATCAACATCGTAGGAAATGGTGTGGTGATCGACCCGGTAGTTTTTCAGAAAGAACTGGAGAAACTGGAACCGTTCAACATTGATTACAGGAAAACATTATTGATTTCCAAAAAAGCACATCTGATCTTACCGACACACAAGCTGCTGGATGCTGCTTCGGAGCAGTCAAAAGGAAAGAACAAAATCGGTTCCACGCTGAAAGGGATCGGCCCGACTTACATGGATAAAACAGGAAGGAACGGGTTGCGTGTCGGGGATATTTTTTCTCCGAACTTTAAGGAAAAATACGAAGCACTGGTTGAAAAGCACATCGGGATCCTGAACCATCATGAAGGATTTGAATACCAGCTGGAAGAACTGGAAAAGCCCTGGTTCGAAGGAATTGAAGTATTGAGACAGCTAACGGCGATCGATAGTGAGCAATACCTGAATACAGCCCTGAAAGCAGGCAAAAAAGTACTGGCGGAAGGAGCCCAGGGAACGATGCTGGATGTGGACTTCGGAACGTATCCGTTCGTAACGTCTTCAAATACAGTGACAGCCGGAACATGCACAGGGCTGGGGATCGCACCAACAAAGATCGGCAATGTGATCGGTATCTTCAAAGCATATTGCACGCGTGTAGGATCCGGGCCGTTCCCGACGGAACTGGAAGATGAAGTAGGGGAGTTCATCCGAAAGGAAGGACATGAATTCGGCGCTACGACCGGACGTCCGAGAAGAACCGGGTGGCTGGATCTGCCGGCTTTGAAATATGCCATCATGGTAAATGGTGTGACCGAACTGGCCATGATGAAAGCGGATGTACTGGATAAATTTGAAACCATAAAAGTGTGCACCCATTACCTGATCAACGGTGAGAAAGTGGATTATTTCCCGTTCGACATTAACGATGTGGAAGTAACACCCGTTTATGAAGAGGTAAAAGGATGGAATACGGACTTGACAAAATTGACTAATTTTGCCGGCGCGCCACAGGAATTAAAAGATTATGTGACATATTTGGAACGAAATTTGGAAGTTCCCGTAACAGTAGTTTCCGTAGGTCCGGACAGAACGCAAACATTGAATACAAAAAATTGAATTTATTCATTTCCATATTCAGAAAATTTGCGCTTGTAATGAGCGCATTTTTTTTGTGCTTTCATGTTTTCTCCCAGGCATTCGGCGAGCTGCTGCCCGGTTCCAGCCAGTTGATCTACGACGAAAAAGCAGGCGTTCATAAGCTGCTGGACGGTGCCAACTTTGTTTACCAGGGAAATACCATGTATTGCGATTCCGCTTATTACTTTGAAAAAAACAAGACCGTCCGCGCTTATGGGAACGTGCACATCCGGAAGACGGATAACGTAAACCTGTTCTGCGATTCGTTGTGCTACTATTCCTCGAACGGGCTGGCCCATTTGTGGGGAAATGTAAGAGCGCTGGATGCGCAGTACCGCCTGACGACCGATTCCATGATCTACAATACCCGGAACGAGCAGGGCATCTACCGCAACGGAGGAAAGATCGAAAACCAGCTGAAAAAAGAAGTGCTCACGAGCAAGATCGGTTATTTCTATCCGAATGCCAAAAACTTTTTCTTCCGGACAAATGTTGTCTATGAGTCCGATGAACTGCGGATGACAACGGATTCACTCCAGTACAGATACAGTAAGAATACGGTTTATTTCTTCGGACCTTCGTGCATTTTTACCGAGGATGCAGTGCTGGAAGGAGAGCGTGGCTGGTACAATATGGAAACAGAGGGAGGGAGCTTGATGAAGAATGCTTCCATTGAGCAGGAATCCCGGATCATAAAAGGAGATTCCCTGATTTATTCCCCAAAAGAAAAGGTTGCGGAAGGATTCGGCAATGTGTATGTATACGATACGCTGGACAAGATGGCATTTTCGGGAAATTATGCGTTGATGAACGATTCCCTTCGCTATTCAGTGCTTACGGATGACGCGATGGCGATCAAGTACCAGGATAAGGACACACTCCACATTCATGCGGATACGTTGTACAATGTGAACGATTCACTGGGGAACCGGATGCTGACGCTGGCGTATCACGGAGTAAAGATATTCAGCAGTAACATACAGGGAATAGGGGACAGCTTGTCCTATGCAAAACCCGACGGCTACATGGAGCTGTATAAAAAACCGATCTTATGGGCGAAGAATGGCGAGCTGAAAGGAGATTCGATGCGGGTCTACCTGGATGATTCACTGGTACATGAAGCAAGAATCTGGGGAAAAGCGACAGCCGTGATGGAAGTCGATTCGGGGAGGTATTACAACCAGGTCGGTGGGAATGAAATGTATGCTTACTTTGTCGAAAATGAAGTGAAAACGGCTAGGGTGATCGGGAATGCCCAGACGATTTATTTCCCTGAGGAAGAGGAAAAAACGGAAGTAGCCGTTAATGATTCGTTGAGGTCGCTTCCCCTTGATTCCATGGCAGTGGAGAATGTTCCGCTGGATTCCCTGCAGCCGCCAGCCATTGATTCACTGGCCGGGGAATTGCCCGATCCGGGCCAAACCGTTGATTCGTTGGCGCGATTACCAGCTGATTCTGCCTTGATGAGACAGGTTGTAACCATAAAACGCATGGGAATGAACCGTTTTTTTGCCTCGGAAATAAAAGTTTACTTTGATAGTGGAGAAGTGGTGGGAGTAACATATTATGAACAGCCGGACGGGATTTTCTACCCGATGGACAAAATAAAAAAAGAGGACCAGTTCGTCCAGAATTTCGCTACCAATTTTGCGCTTCGCCCGAAATCAGTGGAAGACCTGTTGAAGGATTGAATCTGATCCCATCACACTATTACGATAAGATGAACCTCCTGCGAAATATGCCGGGTGTTGATACTTAGTTATTTATGTTTTTGTAGGATCGCTCCGTATCCTGGTTAAGAGACATGGGTTCGTTAACACCACCGGGATTTCTTCTTGCACGCTTAATCATTCTTTAACCTTTGCCGGTGTCGCTTCTTCTTAGCTTTGCCCCCAAAAAGTCTAAGAATGAACATAAAAGGAATCATCCGTGTTTTATGGATCAGCCTGCTGTTATTTTCCTGCAGAAAACCTGCCGGAAATGAGAGCAGCTACACAATCAAAGGTTCGGACAGCGAACTGGAATTGATTAAGGTTTTGATTGAAAGTGCCAGAAACGAAGGGATCTCAGCTGATTTTTCAGTCCAGGGAGGAGGTTCCGGAACGGGGTTGCAGGCATTGATCAACAACCAGGCCGATGTCGCGAATTCATCGCGGATCATTTCAGGTGAAGAACGTAAGCAGGCAGAGAAAAACGGAGTCACTCCCGTTCCGATCATTGTGGCAACGGATGCGATTGCCATTATCACCAATCCCCGCCTGGGAATCGACAGCCTGTCTGTCTTTGAGGTGCGCGACATCCTCAGCGGGAAGATCACCAACTGGAAAGAGGTCGGGGGAGTGGATACGGCGATTGTGATATACGGGCGTGATCAGTCTTCGGGAACCAGGGATTACATCCGGAAGAACTTTTTAAAATCCGATTTTGCATCCGGCTCCAGAGCCCTCCGAACATCGAAGGAGATCATCCATTCCGTGAAAAACGACCTCAGGGGAATCGGGTATGTGAGCGTTGGCACTCTGGTCGATAAAAAAGACAAACCGAATGGGGAAGTCTGGGCAACGTACATCTACCTGGAGGGAGACCAGGCGTATTCGCCGTACGAGTTTAAAGCTGTGGAATCCGGCGCTTACCCGATCACCCGGCCGCTGTACCAGTATTTTAACGGCTGGCCCCAGGGAAAGCTGCTGAAATTCGTAACATTTGAATTATCACCGAAAGGGCAGGAAATAATCCGGAAACACGGTTATTTTCCTGTCACGGATGTTCACCGGCACTTGAATGAGCTGAGCAGGAAAAATGCGTTGGTATTTGAAGAATGATGCATTGAATGTAATGGGTAAGTTTCGTATTTTTGCAGTATGAACAATTTTGAAGCATACAACCCTACCCGTATTGTCTTTGGTAAAGACCAGCATTCACGTATTCCCGAGCTATTGAAGCCTCTGTCCGTAAAAACCGTTTTACTGGCTTACGGAGGAGGAAGCATTAAGAAAAACGGAGTTTACGACAAAGTAATGGAACAACTGAAAGGTTTCAGGGTCGTTGAATTCGGAGGAATCGAAGCCAACCCGGAGTACACGACACTGATGAAAGCCGTTGAAGTTGTAAAGTCTGAAAAAGTGGATTTTATCCTGGCAGTGGGGGGAGGATCCGTGATTGACGGGATCAAATTCGTAGCGGGAGCTTCCATGTATGACGGAGAGCCCTGGGATGTGCTGGAGCGCAGACCCGGATGTGATTTCAAGGCAGCGGTGCCGTTCGGTACCGTTCTGACATTACCGGCAACAGGTTCCGAGGCCAATTCGGGGGCTGTGATCAGCCGGTCGGAAATCAATGCCAAACGTACGATGGGCGGACCTCTGTTCTTTCCTGTATTTTCTGTCTGTGATCCGCAGGTGGTGGCTTCTCTGCCGGAACGGCAGATTGCGAATGGAATTGCAGATACCTATATGCACACCCTGGAACAATACCTTACATATCCCACCGGGAATTTATTGCAGGAGCGCCAGGCAGAAGCGATTCTGTCTGTGCTGATCGAAATTGCTCCTGAAGTCATGCAGCGTCCGGAGGACTACGAAGCTGCCGCGAACCTGATGTGGTGCTCTACCCATGCGCTGAACGGAAATCTTCGTCTGGGAGTCCCGACCGATTGGTGTACGCATATGATCGGCCATGAGCTGACCGCTTTTTACGGAATTGATCATGCACGTACCCTGGCGATCATCGCGCCGAGATTGTTCGAGAACCAGTTTGACAATAAGTTTGAAAAGCTGGTGCAATATGGTAAACGGGTATGGAATTTAAGCGGAACCGATCACGAGATCGCTGAGAATGCGATCAGGAAAACGGAAGCGTTCTTCCAGGGACTGGGAATAAAGACCCGGATAACCGACTACACGGATAATACCGGTTTCTTGGCATCAGAGATTAAGAAACGCTTCGTAGAAAGAGGCTGGACCGAAATGGGAGAGAGAAGAGCGATTACACCGGATGACGTGGAGCAGATTGTGCTGAATTCCCTTTAAATCCTTTTGTTAACTGATTGAAGCGTAAAAAATAAAAAGCAAAGTCTCCGGCTGGTTATCCGGATTGGCAAAATTGATTATTTTTGACATCTAAAAGTAAAAAGATTGTCAGACGCTGTTGTTATCATACCGACCTATAACGAAAAGGAAAACGTTGAAAAGATGGCCAGGAAGGTCATGTCGCTGGATAAGGAATTTCATCTCCTTTTTGTTGATGACTCTTCTCCTGATGGAACAGCTTTGATTATCCGGGATCTGATGGAAGAATTTCCCGGGCGGATTTTTCTGGAAGAACGCCAGGGAAAACTAGGGCTGGGAACCGCATACATTCACGGGTTCAAGTGGGCGATCTCACGGAAATACGATTATATCTTTGAGATGGACTGCGATTTTTCACACAATCCCGATGACCTGGCGCGGTTGTACCAGGCGTGTGCAGTGGAAGGAGCTGATTTCAGCATCGGGTCCAGGTATACCAAAGGAGGGAAGGTGGAAAACTGGCCGATGAACCGCTTGCTGTTATCGTTTTTTGCCAGCATTTACGTGAGGATGATCTTGTGGATCGGTATACGGGACACAACCGCGGGATTCAAGTGTTACAAAAGAAAAGTACTGGAAAAAATAAACCTCGACGGAAACACGTTTAAAGGGTACGCATTCCAGATCTGTATGAAATATGCCGCAATAAAGCACGGCTTCAAAGCGAAAGAAGTTCCGATCACGTTTATTGACAGGGTATACGGTGAATCAAAGATGAGCACCAGTATTTTCAAAGAGGCGTTTATCGGTGTGTGGAAAATGAGAACAATGAAATTATGAAGAATTACCTGCTGAAAAACGCTGTTATCGTTAATGAAGGAACAACGCGGGAGGGTGATGTGCTGATCAAAAACGGTATTATTGAGCAGATAGGGACCGGTCTTTCGGGAAATGAACGATACGAGGTGATCGATCTGAACGGGGCATACCTGCTCCCGGGCTGCATTGATGACCAGGTTCATTTCAGGGAACCGGGACTGACGCACAAAGCAACCATTGCTTCCGAATCAAGAGCAGCTGTTGCAGGAGGGATTACATCGTTTATGGAGATGCCTAATACGGTTCCGAACACATTGACACAGGAATTGCTGGAAGAGAAATACCGGCGTGCTTCCCAGACTTCGATTGCGAATTATTCTTTCTTCATGGGAGCCTCCAACGATAACATCGGGGAAGTGCTGAAGACCGATCCTGCGACCGTTTGCGGTGTGAAAGTCTTTATGGGTTCTTCTACCGGGAATATGCTGGTCGATAATGAAGAAACACTGACCAACCTTTTTTCAAGGGTTCCGATGCTGATCGCTGCTCATTGTGAAGACGAAGCGACCATCAGGGCGAATGTTGAGCAATACAGGTCGATCTACGGAGAAGATGTCCCGGTTGAAATGCATCCATTGATCCGTTCTGAGGAAGCTTGTTTCAGATCTTCTTCCATGGCTGTGGAACTGGCTAAGAAACATGGAGCGAGGCTGCATATTTTACACATTTCCACCGCAAAGGAGCTATCGTTGTTTGATAATTCCATTCCACTTGAACAAAAGAAAATTACTGCCGAGGCATGTGTGCATCACCTGTGGTTCAGCTCGGAAGACTACAAAACGAAAGGAAATTTCATAAAATGGAACCCTGCTGTAAAACAGGCATCCGACAGGGAAGCGATCTGGAAAGCTGTGCTGGATAACCGCATTGATGTGATTGCTACCGATCATGCACCTCATACAGTAGAAGAAAAGCAGCAATCGTATTTCAAAGCTCCTTCGGGAGGGCCTTTGGTACAGCATGCATTGCTGGCTATGCTGGAAAAGTCCATGCAGGGATTCATCCCCCTTGAGCGGGTGGTGGAAAAGATGGCGCATGCACCTGCCGTTTTGTTCCAGCTGGATAAAAGAGGATTTATCCGTGAGGGATACCATGCCGACCTGGTAGTGGTTGAAAAGCGGAAAAACACGGTTGACAAGTCCAATATCCTGTACCAGTGCGGATGGTCACCATTTGAAGGAGTGGAATTCTCTTATGCTGTCGTGAAAACATTTGTAAACGGGAACCTGGTCTGGGATAATAAAATCATTGAGGGAACGACCGGAGATCGTCTGGAATTTAACCGTTGAAATGAAGAAGCTGTTATTGATATTGCCTGTTATCATCATCGGTCTTGCTTCCTGCCATGATAAAACGTCTGTCTCCTACCCGGAACCGGACCGCCTGATCGGGAAAGAAGAAATGATCGGGATCATGACGGAATTGTCGGTGGCAGAGGCCTTGTACCAGATGAAGTACATCCAGGTGACGCGATACAGCTATCTATTGCAGCAGGATGCCGATTCGATCTTCAGGATTTTTGGGACCGATAAGGAAGCTTACGAGGAAAGCATGACGTATTATGCGCACCACCAGGAGGAGCTGGCAGAAATGTACCAGGCGGTTAAAGCGAACCTGGAAAAACGGTTATCCGGGCTGCCGCAGGAACCGGAAGTCGACCTGCCTCAGACCAATGGCTCCGGAACCGGTGACACAACTATAAAAGAAATAAGTGATACAGGTAAAATCAACACACGGATAAGAACAGAAGAAGATCTGTAAAAAGCATTATTTCGTCAAATTAAGATTATATTTGCTCTCAATTTAAAAATAAAATAAACACAAAACAATGACTGTCTGGATTATCTTTTTTGCACTAATTACCATTTTTCTGGCATTGGATTTAGGTGTTTTCCACAAGAAAAACACAGTTGTTTCTATGAAGGATTCATTGATCTGGACATCTGTTTGGGTAACGTTGGCGTTATTGTTCGGGATCGCTGTCTATTTCATTTATGAAAACCAGCTGTTCGGGCTGAATACGCACGGATCGAGCGGAGCAGACGCAATTACCAAATACTACACGGGTTATGTACTGGAAGAATCGCTGAGTCTGGATAACATTTTCGTTATCGCGATGATCTTCAAATTCTTTAAGATCAGGCCCGAATTTCAGCACAGGGTATTGTTCTGGGGAATCATTGGTGCGGTGTTTTTCCGCCTGGTGATGATCTTGCTGGGACAGGCATTTATCGAAAAATTCGAATGGGCGATGTACGTGTTCGGCGGTATCCTGATCTGGTCTGCTATCAAAATGATGAAAGAAGAAGACGAAAACAGCGACTTTAAAGAAAGCCTGGGAGTTCGTCTTTTAAGTAAGATTTACCCGATCGACTGGTCCATTCAGAACGGGCATTTCCTGGAGAAAGTGAACGGGAAAACCGTTGCTACTCCTTTATTGGCGGCACTTATCGTTGTCGAATTTACGGATATCCTGTTCGCGGTAGATTCGATCCCTGCTATTTTCAGTATCACCGACGATTCATTCATCATCTTTAGTTCCAATATTTTCGCGATCCTGGGACTGCGAAGCCTGTACTTCTTCCTTTCCGGGATGCTGGATAAATTCAAATACATTAAAGTGGCTTTGGTATTCGTCCTGTTGTTCGTAGGATGCAAAATGATCTTCCACCATCAGCTCACCATATTGAGAGAGCATTCCTGGATTTCACTGGTTGTGATCCTGACGGCACTGATCAGTGGAGTGATCGCTTCCATTATTGCGAACAGGAAAGCGGAAAAGAAAGAACAGGAGAATCTGTAAATGATCTTGGACTGAAATGTATAAAAAAGGGAGAGTACAACGTACTCTCCCTTTTTGTTTTTGCTATTTGGTTTTATACCAGCTCGATGCTTCGCTCAATGAATTCATTCAGGGACGCCCCTGTGAGCATTCCCTGGGAAAGCAGGGCAAGATCGGTCAGCTGCTTTACCTTTTTATTTTTTTCTTCTTCGGAAGCATTCAGCACTTCAGAGATTTTATCGTGGTTACTGTTTACAACGATGTTGTAACGCTCAGGGAAAGCTCCGAAGAATCCGCCTCCGCCCATGCGTTGCTGCTCCATCATCCTGCGGATGAATTCCGGCTGAGTAATGATGATCGGAGATTCGGAAGCGCTCATACTTTCAAACTGAACGGTAAACTTGTCTTTATCATTCAGTACGTTTTCAAAAACAGGCTTTAACTTTTCTTCGTCTTCTTTTGATAGCTTCGAAGGAATTTCTTCTTCTTTCCGGATGAGCTTGTCGAGCGTGTCGGCATCTACCCGGGTGAAAGTAAGGTTTTCGAAGGTCTGCTCCATTTTACTGATCCAGTGAGGAGTCAGCGGACTTTCAAAGTGCAGTACATCGTATCCTCTGTCTGTTGCCTTTTTCACAAAACCAAACTGGGCGTCGGGATTGTTCGTATAAAGGACAACCACTTTCCCGTCTTTATCCGTTTGAAGGGTGCTGATCTTTTCTTTGTATTCTTCGATGGTATAGTACTTTCCGTCAGTGGATTTAACCAGACTGAAGCTCTTCGCTTTTTCAGCGAATTTCTCGTCCGATAAGGCACCGTACTGAACGAACACTTGCAGGTCGTCCCATTTCGATTCAAAGTCAGCACGGTCATTTTTGAACATTTCAGCCAGTTTATCCGCTACTTTTTTAGTGATATGGGAAGATATTTTCTTCACGTTTCCATCACTTTGCAGGTAAGAACGGGATACGTTCAGCGGAATATCCGGCGAATCAATCACACCATGCAGCAATGTCAGGAATTCCGGCACGATGTTCTCAACGCTGTCGGTGATGAATACCTGGTTGGAATACAGGTTGATCTTATTGCGCTGTACTTCTACATTTTCTTTGATTTTCGGGAAATAGAGGATCCCTGTCAGGTTGAACGGGTAATCAACGTTCAGGTGAATGTGGAACAACGGGCTTTCGAATGTCATCGGGTACAATTCACGGTAAAATGAATCGTAGTCCTCCTGCTTCAGGTCGATCGGAGCTTTTGTCCAGGCAGGGGTGGTATTATTGACCTGGTTTTCCACATCGACTGCCACCCGTTTGATCTTTCCATCTTCATCCTTTTCCCCTTCGGGTGAATCGATGTACTCAGTCTTTGTTCCGAATATAACCGGGATCGGCAGGAACTTGCAGTAACGGTTCAAGATGCCGGAGATCCGCTCTTTTTCAAGGAACTCGGCAGAATCTTCTGCGATATACAGAACAATGTCCGTTCCTCTTTCTTCTTTTTCTATGTCGGTGATGGTAAATTCCGGTGAGCCGTTACTTTCCCACTGAACAGGCTGGGCGCCCTCTTTAAAGCTCTTTGTCCTGATCTGTACTTTTTTGGCAACCATGAACGCAGAATAGAACCCCAGTCCAAAGTGTCCGATGATGTTTTCCGCACCTTCTTTCCCTTTGTATTTCTGAACGAACTCTTCCGCTCCTGAAAAAGCGATCTGGTTGATGTATTTGTCGATCTCTTCGGCTGTCATACCGATCCCGTTGTCGCGGATGGTCAGTGTTTTTTCATCTTTATTCAGGATGACCTGCACTTTCAGCTCTCCCAGCTCGCCTTTGAATTCTCCGTTCTTTGCAAAGAATTTCAGCTTCTGTGACGCGTCAACGGCATTGGAAACCAATTCACGTAAGAAGATCTCATGATCTGAGTATAAGAATTTCTTGATGATCGGAAAGATATTTTCCGTTTGTACATTAATTTGTCCTGTTCTCATGAAGTTCAATTTTTTGAAAAATGAAATTTTCAATTTCCATACCATTCGGTAAAAACTGACAAACTGTCGGAAATATGACTGAAAACGAGGCAGGAGATGAATGATTTGACAGAATAACCAGCTGTTTATTCTGCCAAATCAGTCTGTTTTATTTTTTAAGATGAAATGCAAGATATTTGTCTAAGTTATGTGAATTTTTTAGTGCATATACGGACTTCCCGTAAACTGGGAGGATCATTGACTAAACGGTTTTTTTCATAGAGTGAATAGGTTTTTCTTCTCCATGCTGTTCATTGCCGTTTGAAAAATAGAAGGACATTTTGTACGAAAGCAGCCAAAAAAATGTAATTTCGTGACAAACCAGATGAAAGCCAGCCAGGAATGAAGATAACCGAACTTTTTCAGAAAAAGAAACAACCTTTAGATGCATCCATGCAATTGCGCCTGCTGTTCGAAAAGTACAGTGAACAGACAGACCAGAACCCGGGAGTGGAGTTCCTGGCAGATGTTGTGAACGTATTCAGGCCGAAAGATCTGAAAGCATCCGAAGCAGCAGATCTTACACCTTTAATCAGTTTGCTTTCGGGAAACAGCAGCTACCAGGCATTCTTTTCGGCGTATATTTCCGGTTTAACAGGAGAGAAGGAACTGGACCAGATTATTACCGACGCCGGAATTATCAAGGACACCGATTTCATGTACGAAGTACGGAAGCGGATCATTGAAAAAGTGATTCCTGTACAGCCGCCGAAAAGCACGCTTCAATATGTTTTAAACCAGGTATTCTATTCCAGCTCCGACCCGGACTGGCTCAGCACGATTCCCGACTTTCAGATTGCTGAGCTGTTTGAGCTCTGTCACCTGGAATCCATTTATGGCCGGGAGAAAAAGAATTTTGAGCTTTCCGAGCTCATGTACGGACTCGAAGTACTGGTAAACCGCATTTCGGGACGGGTAATGGAAACAGATGCCAACAAAATGGTGCCGGAATTCCAGAATTTTGACAGCCCTTTTATTGCGATTCAGCGGGAAATTGCAGACCTGAATGAGCGTTTAATGGCTTCTTCTGAAAAATACATAACTTCTGATGACCTTTCTTACCGCCAGATACTTTTGCTGCATAAACAATGTGAAAAGTATGTAGAGACAGCATTTGACAATTCACACAAATACGGGATCTCATTAAAAGTCAATCAATCGCTTCTGAGGATCAGGCAGCAGCTTGAGCGGATCAAAGAACTATTGCCTTTTCTGGTGCTGGATCAGGACAAGGATGCCAATCGTAAAACCATTGAATTCGCGTTTAAGCTGATCCGCTACAATTGCGTCAAAAGCAATGTGAAGAAACTGGTAAGCGACAGCACACAGCTTTTATCGTATGAGATCACCCAGCACACGGCGCATACGGGTGAACATTACATTACAAAGACAAAGAAAGAATACTTTAAGATGCTGAGAACCGCGAGCGGGGGAGGACTGATCGTAGCATTTCTCTGTGTTTTTAAAGTATTGCTCGGAAAAGTAGATGCCAGTGATTTTGGCCATGCTTTTTTATACAGCATGAATTATTCGATGGGGTTCATTGCCATTTACCTGTTCGGCTGTACACTTGCAACCAAACAACCGGCAATGACCGCTTCTGCACTGATCAGCGCGCTGGAACAGGGAAGTAAAAACAAAGCATTGGGGCAGAGGGACAGATACCGGAGTTTTGCCGTATTCTTTGCCAGGGTCTTCCGTTCGCAGTTCATCGCATTTGTCGGGAATGTTATTGTCGCATTTCCGGTTGCGTTGCTGCTGATCTGGGGAATTGACCAGCTTTTTCACTATAATATCGCGGAGAAAAAATGGTTTACGCTGGTGAATGACCTGAGCCCGGTTTCTTCTCCGGCCATTCTCCACGCGGCGATTGCGGGATGTTTCTTATTTATTTCGGGGATCATCGCGGGGAGCATTGCCAACAGGGACAAGCACAATTCGGTTTATTACAGGATCCAGGAGCACCCGATCTTAAAGAAAACCTTCGGAAAGGAAAAAACGCTGAAGCTGGCCCGGTTTTATGAAAAGAAATGGGCGGGGATCATTTCCAATTTCTGGTTCGGGGTATTCATGGGGAGTACGGCTTCGATCGGTATTTTCCTGGGACTGGACCTGGACATCCGCCACATTACCTTTGCCAGCGGGAACCTGGCGCTGGGATTGTACGGGAATGATTTTAACGTATCAACGGATATGATCGTCTGGGGAATACTGGGGATCGGGATCATCGGGATGGTTAATTTCCTGGTGAGCTTTGCACTTTCTCTGATACTTGCTTTCCGGTCGAGAGATATCTCCCTTTTGGAATTGCGCCTGGTAGCTTCATCCATCTGGAAATTCTTCAAGGAAAAGCCGTCGCATTTCTTTTTCCCTCCAAAGTCAAAAGAGTGAAACTACTTTTATCATGACTGGAGGAATATAACCTGAATTTTTTCAGAAGAGTGATGGATAATTTCCTGGTTGCTGTACTTTAAATGATAAATTTTAAGAATTTTGTGTAATGATCTGGTTTTGAGTGTGCTGTTTTTTAATGAAAATGTGTAAAGAGCACTCGTTGTGTCAATGTAAGATGCTGAAACAAGTAAACCCAGTCTTGTTTTATACACTGTTATTGATGAATTCCTGTCTTGAGGGTTGATACTGAGAAGCTGTTCAATATGCCAGGGTTCATTAAACCGTAAGCCAGGATTGATTTTTCCCATTATTCCCCATACCAGGACAATAACAAAAAGAGTTCCGGTGTAAATGAGCATCCAAAAGGAAAATAAATTATGATCTGAAATATACAATAAGGAACTCATTGCAATACTATACAAGAAAATGGTCCATTGAGCTTCGGAAAATGAGAATAAATAAGGTCTGTCTTTATCTCCTCTGTAAAATTCCAGAACAAACCGTAAACAACCATAGCCGTAAAGGAAAACCAGGAATGCGTTTCCCGGGGTGTAATGAAGGCTAACGTGTATAGAAAACACGGAAAGTATCAGCAGACCAGCGGATTCTGTAAGCTGAACGGGAAATAAGGCGATCCCGGTATAACTACCCGAAAGTCCTTTGACTGTATATTTTTTAGTATAGAGAATTCCTTTTGAAACCGGCTTCCCATGACAGCACCCCACAGAATGGCATCCGATTCTTCCTATCCCGACAGCAATAGCATATCCTATTGCAAACAGATCCAGTATAATCCACAATGGCTGATCAAACAATTTTGCTGCTACCACCTGTAACAATGTAATAAAAACAAAGCTTCTGAGCATTGTGTGATCTTCTGATCCGGATAAAATTCTGATGATCAATCCCAGCAATAAAAAGCCGGCAATGGAAATGAACAGCATGATCAGGGTGTAAAACCGGAGCCCGGCTTGAGAGGATAGCAGGAATACAACGATAAATCCTAATAGAATACCTGCCATCCCGAATAACAGGTAACCGGAATATCGTTTTAAGTTTATCATAGATTATTATTTATTATAGTCTTGCCAACTATAAACAACATGTTTTGAAAAGGTTTCTAACGGTAGTTTCGTGCTTTCTCAATATTTTCAGGTGATCTTCTTTCTGTATAATAGAAAGTTTTGTTTCAGTACCATCTAATAATGCTCCTGAAACAGGCTTATTCAATTTGTTACTCCAATAATTAATGTAAGGGGCATCTTTTTGAATTTCGAAAAAATAAGTCGTACCTATCTCCAGGTCTTCAAATTTTTCATAGCGTTGAGATGCTTTGTTGTAAATCTTTGCATAAACTCCTTTTGAACTTATAATTCCGACCATGGGGAAACGCATTCCTTCTATTGGTTGTTTAAAACCAGTGAATTCTTTCAGATAATATACCTGATCTTTATCTGGAAGATGTACTAAATAAAATCCATCCGGATTCATCGCTTTCTTTATTTCAATAACATCTCCACGATGCAACAATTCATCTGTTTGGTTATAAATGTTGTCCTTTTTTGTATAAATTGTTATATTACTGTCTGTTATGACAGAATAAAAGTGATTATCATATATTATTCCTCCTTCTGCTGCCGCTTTCAAATCTTTGTTAATAGGTGCTTGAATAGCTATACTCTTTTCCTTACAGGAAATTAAAAAGTATAAAAGCCCCATGGCAAATAAAACAATTGTGTATTTTTTCATGATGTTATTTATTTTACTCTGAAAATTCTCGGCTCATCACTCAATATTTCTCTTTTTCCATCTGTATTCGTTCTCTCTCCTCCCATATCACTCAGATGGTATCCCTCTCTGGTAACGATGGTATTATCATTTAGATTTACTTTCACTACAATGCCTACATGAGTTCCTCCCCAAGCAGCAATATCTCCAGGTTTAGTCAGCACTTTATCAAGATTAACCAGTTTACCATCAGCTCCGTTATATATTTCTTTTGCGGAGTAATATTTTTTTTCACTGTTTAATAGTTTACTAAAACCAGCTTTGTATAGAACTTCACCAACATATATATTACAAGTATTGTTTTTTTCTCCACCTTGTGGAGCTGACGACATAAAAAGAGCATAATTTATTTTTCATAATGTTGTAATTTGGTCTCTCCATATTTTATTCAGTTCCTCAATTTTAGATAAAAATTCTACACTCAAATTCGTTGTATCCCGGATAGTAAGAACCAGGCATTTATTATGAGCGATCGAAATATCCCAATAGTTGCAATTATCACGGTTTTCAGGATACAAAAACTCTCCAAACGTAGCTTCTAAAGCATATCTGTGAAGATAATTATAATCAAAAGAATATTCTGTAAATACAAGCCTACTTCTATTAGGTAATTCTACAGTGTATGTGTAACCTAACTTAAGTGAATCATTTTTAAACTTTTCAGGAAATTCATTTTCTGATAACATTCTTATTGGATAAATCTTTTTTATACTACTCTTCAGGTGTGTTTTGGTATTTTGATATAAAAGTTTAAATGAATCAGATTGTACTTCTTCATATTGCACTAGTTGTTCTACCTTTTCATTACATGAAACGATGATGAACAGTAAAAATAGAATAAAAACGATTTTTTTCATAAGTTTTTAATTAATTCGTTTTAGCTCAAATAGTTTTACCTTTCTGTTACCTTTAGCACTTTTATTAACTCTAGAGAACTCTAAAAAGTATTCATCTACTTCGTTTGGTGACAATGCTGATCTTCTATCTAATGCACTTGTTTTCATGTGCTGATCTTGTAAATAATAGTAACTTGTGCTACCTCGATTGTCAACTATCAAGTTCATTCCATGGAATCCATCATTTAGACTGACGCCAAAAATATACACACCACTTTTTTTACATATATTTTGAACCCATTCCATTGGTTGCTCCTTATATTGTACAACATTAGGGTTATCTTCAGTTCCTTTTACTTCCTCTTTTGTGTATTGAGTAAAATCTTTATATGACTTTATATATCCTTTTGAAAGAAGACTTTCAAAAGCTTTTCCTTTTCCACCTTCCATATCTGCATAATTAAATGTTTTAAAACTTTCATTATATAATGCATCAAGCATATGTGAAAAGGATGTTACACAATCATGATAATCATCCTCCCCATAACCCTTAGGGATTTTTTGTTGTTCCTTTTGCCAGTTTGAATATCTATAGTCCATAACTCGAATCAAATGATATGTATTAAAAACAGTGTTATCGTGTCCTTCCTGTTTGTCCATTTCTGTGAAAGAAATTTTATTCTCTTTCATTTTTTCTCTTGCCAAGTCATCTAAACGGATTTTTTCGACGTCTACTTCTTCATCACTTTTACACCTCTGCAACTGCAACCCGCTTTTCATTCTTGGCATTACCTGTTTACCCCAGCCTGAGGTTCCGGACTTTACATTTCCCCATAGTCGTCCAAGCACACCACGTGCAGATGCTTCGGCATCTTTTTCCATTGCGTTGTAGCTGCTGGTATCGCCAGGCTTGTTTGCTTCTTTTTGCTGTAAGGTATGTGCCAGCTCGTGAGCGATCAGTGCATCGCCGACAGGAGTTCCCGGTTTATACCTGTCGTTTGCAAAAGCGATGTCATTTCCGATGGTTAACGCAGCAGCATCCACCTCCCGGGCAATTTTATCCGCTTGTTTGTCAGTGTGAATCGTTATGTCATTCAAATTGCTGCCAAAGGCATCTTCCATTTTTTGTTTTGTTCCGCCTTCCAAGGGTTTCCCGTCACCCATTTTTGCACGTATGTTGGCAGTATATTGCTCTGCCGTCTGCATAAAACGTTTAGGTATTTCATCCGGTATTCCTGTTATTTCACCTGTTTTTAGCCACTGATCGACAGCATGCTTTGCTTTTTCGGAAATTAAGGGGATGTAGTCTTCCGCTTTGTATATGTTTTCACGGGCTGGCAGGTATTTACGTAAAGAGCTCTCCAGATAGCAGGCGTCCCTTCTGTGGTAATGCCTGAACAGATGTTCAAGCCATGGACAATCTGCTTCACTGAACTTAGTACCTTTAAAGGTTGCTCTTAAGTCTTCTCTTATCCGGCTTTCCATTTTTTCTAAAAACAGTGTCTTGGAAATTTTCCCTTCGGTAAATTCCTGGTCTTCCGTAATAAATCGTTCTTTTAGCTCGGGGAACCTGTTGAGCAACTCAAGTAAATACGCTTCGCCTTCTCCATGATCCTCATAATACTGGAGCAACTCACTGTATTCCTGTTCATCAAATTGATATTCGTCATCAAACTCTTTCATGTCGTATTGTTTTTCCGGCTTAACCGAAATCACCTTTCATAAAGTTGATTCCGTATCGTAAATGGGGATTTTGCATTGCCTGGGAGTCATTGCAATGCTGCAGTTTTCGTCCGGTTTTCTTATACTCTGTTTCCATTGCAGGCAGCAGTAGTTCACGCGTTATTCTAAAAGTATCGTTGTATACGGCTTCTATTAGCGTATCAGCAATAATATTAGAAATAGAAGCTCCTGTAAGCTGATAGTTTTCAGCCAGGTATTCATTCAGTCCTTTTTCATAGCTAAATGACAGTGGGAGTGCTTTTTTCCAAAGTAACAAACGTTCATTTTGCTCCGGGAAATCAAACCGTATAATCCTTCTTATTCTTCGTTGAAATGCTTTGTCAAATACCTGGTTTATATCGTGCACATTTGAGGCCAGGATCACGACTCCGTTGAATTCTTCTATTTTTTGGAGCAAGAAAGCCACTTCCTGGTTGGCATAGCGATCTTTAGAGTCTTTTACTTCCGTGCGCTTACCGAATAATGCATCCGCTTCATCAAAAAATAAAATACAATCCTTGTCATTGAACCGATCGAATACGCGCTCAAGATTTTTTTCAGTTTCGCCGATGTATTTACTTACTATGCGTGCCAGGTTGACTACATACACAGGTATCCCCAGCTTTTTTCCTATTGTCTTCGCAGTGATGGTTTTTCCTGTTCCCGGTTCTCCCGTAAAAACGGCCACATAGCTGCTCCTCACCAATTTTGAAACGCCTTCTATCGAGAACAGCTTTCGTTTGATCTCCAGGTATTTCAAAACGTCAGTAAGCTGGATATAACAGGCTTCGTTTAATACCAGGTCTTCGAAGTCTATTTTGGAAGGGCTTAGCTTGGCAGGAAAGTTTTCTCCTTCATCAAGTTTTGGAGGATTTCCGGTAAGAAAATGTTCCAGGAAGGCGTCATTGAGTATTACTTGCTGTTTGAGCCTGCTTTGCTCTTTGTAATGATTTTCTAAGATAATGATACCTTGTGTAAACAATGGATGTTTCACATGCAGCAGATCAAAGAATTTTGCGAATAATTTTTCGTTTTGCCCGGATATTAAAAATAATACAGTCCTTAATGTCGGAACAAAATTGAATGCTCTGTCTTTTATTACCCCTCCGTAACGTGTTCTTAAAGCGAGATTGTCAGCTTCATCAACAAAAGGAAGTAATTTATCGGGCATCCAGCTGTTGGCAATCACTAAACCGAGCATAACTCTTTCCGCCAGACCAAATTGGTTTTCGGAGATGAATGCTGAATATGCTGAATCACCTGATAGACTGGGGGTATCGGGGAATTGGGAAGTGTCATCAGTAGTTTTGAAGGGAGTCAGTTGATAGTGCAGTACACGTTCTATCCACGCAACTTCCGCCAGCAGATCAGTTAAATGGTCTGTTTGATTATCAAAAGAGCGATTCATATAGTGTATAGTATGTCTTTCAACTGTAGTTAAGCTATATTCTCAAAGTAAGCAGTAAGCACGCTCTGTTTGTTGTCAGTGACGATGAAAACTATCTATTTGATTATATATTAGCATTATATAAAGTAAATGTAGGTCAATTTTTTATAATAATGATATTTTTTTGAAAATAAGTTTGTTCCTTGTGACAGGTTTACCGTTCTATCACAATATCATGTTTGGCTAGCAGTCCCAGCACTCCGGGAAGTGTGAATTTCGCTTTTTTTATTTTGTTGGTTTCCGGGTCGATGGAATACTGATCGGAGGTTCTGAAATCTGCTTTGACGAGGATCGTGCGGTCAAACACTGCATTGTTCAGGTTGCAGTTGTCAAAGATCGATTCGGTCAGGTCGCAGCCGGAAAAATCAACCTCTTCGAGCTGAGCGGACTTAAATGTGATCTTCTTTAGCTTTAACCCGTAAAAGGAGGAATGTTTCAGCTGGCAGTTATCAAAGGAAAATTCCAGGCCGAAATCATTGCATTCGTCGAAACGGAGCCCAAGCATTTTGCAGGATGTAAATGTGACATTACGGAAAGCGGTACCGGTTAATTTTGAGAGGCTTAAATTACCTTCATTAAATGAACAATCAACAAATTTAACACCTGTCAGGTTGCAACCCTCAAAATTACAGTCGGTGAATGTACAGTTATCGTATTCTGTATAAGGAAGCACTGAATGGGAATGGTCTTCCTTTTCAATTGATTTATCCTGGATGTAACTCATATCAATTCAACGTACTGTATAACAATTGCCGGGAAAGGATCCCTTCTCTGCTTTCACTGGCTGATTCATCAAAACAGCTTGGGTTGGTCATCATCGTCTTTTGCCAGGTCCCATTCCATGGTAGGAGATTCTCCTTCTGAACCGGTGTCAATGCTTTCACCATCAGGTTCGTTTGCCACCTCTTCCGGTTTTTCTTCCGGCCAGGGCTCTTCACCTCCTTCCGGGATTTCAGGAAGCACTTCCTTGATCTTCAGCTTCGTGAGCTGGTTCCCCTGCGCTTTCATTCCTTTTACATCAATGAAATCAGCGATCTCAATGATTGTATCCGGCAGGTTCTTTGTTGCCTTCAGCAATTTATTGTAGATGATCCGCGCTTTCGGGCGGTATGCTGTCGAAGCCAGGTCAAGGTAGGAACCTTCCGATTCACTGATGAAGGATACTTTTTTGTCCATTGTGACCTCGCACAGGAAGCGTTTGACGAAATGCAGGTCCTTTTCAGCATCATAATAGATCGCTGAGATCGGCCTCTCAGGGTACCATTTTTCTATATGAACCATGTCTTCATCGAAATGAGTTGCCAGGTCAAAGCCGGACAAACGGTATTCGCCCGATTTATACAGTGTCAGGATTTTATCGTTTCCTTTAAACTGTCCTAAGAATTTGCCTCTTCCTTCGTCATTCAGACGTCCGACGATCTCATCGTACCAGATCTTTCGTGCGGCAAGCGTAGATCCGCCAACTTCCTTCTGAACAATTTTCTGAACGATTTCCTTTGTTACCCGGTTTCCTGCCGCACTTCTTCCTTTGATCAGCAATGAACCGAAATCAATGTCAAACCGCAGTCGTTTGATATGTGGACGAGGACGGAGCATCACGGTTACAATTTCGCGTTCTCCGTTAGGATGTACGGAGAAGTACAGCAATTTGGAGCCTTTTGCTCCCCGTGTCAGATCGTATTCCGTATCACGCGTAATGGAGTCGACCGTAAAGCGTTTCATCATGGTCGGTCCGCCGATCCCATCCTGGTACATCATGTGGTAAATGGTCCGTTTATCGCCTTTTTTCCAGACGTTGGCATAAACAATTCCTTTCCCGACAAACTTCTTGTCGCTGACCTTTGTTACCATCATTTTACCGGTTGCAAAGAACACGATTACATCGTCAATCTCAGAACAGTCTGCGATGTATTCCGCCTTTTTCAGTCCATGCCCGATGAATCCTTCGTCGTAGTCAACGTACAGTTTTTTATTGGCGATGATCACCTTTGTTGCGTTGATGGAATCGAAGGTCTTGATCTCCGTTTTGCGCTCTCTTCCTTCACCGAACCGTTTTTTCAGGTCTTTGTAATATTCGATCGCGTATTCAACCAGGTTCGCCAGGTTGTCTTTGATGGTTTCCATTTCCGCTTCGATCTTCGCGATCAGCTCATCCGCTTTGGATGCATCGAATCGTGTGATCCGGATCATCGGGATCTGTGTCAGCTTCTGCAGGTCTTCGTCTGTAATTTCACGGATCAGCTGCTTTTTGAATGGCTTGAATTGTTTGTACAAATATTCGTAGAGTGATTCCCTGTCAGAGTAATGCTTGAAGTCGATGTACATCTCTTCGTTGATGAAGATCTTTTCCAGGGTGGAAAAATGCCATTGACGCTCCAGCTCGTCCAGGCGGATCTCCAGCTCTCTGCGAAGCAGGTCAACCGTATTGTCTGTGTTGATTTTCAGAATTTCGCTTACACCGATAAAACGGGGCCTGTCACCGTCAATGACGGATGCGTTCGGGGAAATGGAGAGCTCACAATCGGTGAACGCGTACAATGCGTCAATCGTTTTATCCGGAGAAACCCCGGGTGCAAGATGGATGATGATTTCCGCGATTGCGGCCGTGTTGTCTTCGATCTTCTTGATCTTGATCTTTCCTTTGTCGTTGGCTTTCAGGATGGAGTCGATCAGGGAAGTGGTTGTTCCGACCGGTATTTCATTGATGATCAGTGTTTTTGAATCTTCTTTTTTGATCTTTGCCCGCAGGCGTACTTTCCCTCCTCTCAAACCATCATTGTAATTGGAGAAATCCGCCATCCCGCCATTCGGGAAGTCAGGATAGATCTCCACACGCTTTCCTCTTAAATGATTGATGGATTGATCGATCAGCTCAATGAAGTTATGGGGCAGGATCTTACACGCCATCCCTACAGCGATCCCTTCTGCTCCCTGTGCCAGCAGCAACGGGAATTTTACGGGCAGCTGCTCCGGTTCGTTGTTTCTTCCGTCGTAGCTCTTTAGCCAGGTGGTTGTTTTGGGGTTAAAGACAACATGATTGGCGAATTTTGTGAGGCGTGCTTCGATGTATCGGGGGGCGGCTGCTCCGTCTCCTGTCAGGGTGTTCCCCCAGTTTCCCTGGCAGTCGATCAGCAGGTCTTTCTGTCCAAGCTGAACCAAAGCATCGCCAATAGAAGCATCTCCGTGCGGGTGGTACTTCATGGTGTTCCCGATGATATTTGCTACCTTGTTGTAGCGCCCGTCATCCATTTCCTTCATGGAATGCAGGATGCGCCGCTGTACGGGCTTAAAGCCATCGTGTACAGATGGAACGGCACGTTCGAGAATTACATACGAAGCATAATCCAGGAACCAGTTCTCGTACAAACCGTTGACCGGGATAATGGAACTGTCCTCCGGCTCATCCGAATTACGGGAATGAACACCGCTGAAATCATTTTTTGATGTTTCGTCTTGCTCGTTATTTTCGCTGTTCCCGTCGAATTGCTGGTCGTTTTCTTCTTCGTTCTCTGCCATTTTTCCATGAAATTTTACGCAATTAACAAATTTAATAAGTTGTCCCGGATAAAGGGGCTGTCAATGAATGGATTTATCCACAAAGTGAGTGTTGGTAAGTGTCAGCTGTGAATTCGCTTTATTCGGTGCCGGTAAAGCCGGTTTTTTCAGCGTTCCGGTGGATTCTTGCGGGCATACTTTTGCACGAGTGTAAGAATTACGGTAATGATGGATGCCAGCAGGAATGAATTAACGATGGGCGAGAGCAGCGTGTAGCTGGTAAAATAGGAAAGGTACTGAATGACCAAAAAGCAGATCCTGCATAATTCATCGTCGCATGTTCCGGCTTCAAAGCCTGATGCGGGGAACAGACAGAAAGCGATTGCCAGGTATTGAAAGGCAATGAGGAACAGGAATGACAACAAAGGGAAGTTATCTCTTAATTTCCGGATCAATTTTATTGCTTTTTAAACGGTGATTTCCTCTTCTTTTACGCCATCGATGGCTGCATCTGAGCGCAGGTTCCCGATGATGAAATCCTGTCGTTCCTGTGTGTTCTTGCCCATGTAGTAAGACAAGATGGTGTCAATAGACGCTTCTTTTGACAGTACAACGGGTTCCAGGCGGATGTCTTCACCGATAAAGTTCTTGAATTCGTCCGGTGAAATTTCTCCCAACCCCTTGAAGCGTGTTATTTCAGGATTTTTCCCAAGTCTGGAAATGGCATTGATGCGTTCTTCCTCTGTATAGCAGTAAATTGTTTCTTTTTTGTTCCTGACACGGAAAAGCGGGGTTTGCAGCACGTAAACATGATTCCGCTTGACCAGGTCGGGGAAGAATTGTAAAAAGAATGTAAGCAGCAACATCCGGATGTGCATTCCGTCCACATCGGCATCGGTAGCTATGACGATCTTATTGAACCGCAGGTTATCCATTTCTTCTTCGATGTCAAGCGCTGCCTGGAGCAGGTTGAACTCTTCGTTTTCGTAAACAACTTTTTTCGTTAATCCGTAGCTGTTCAGCGGTTTTCCCCGAAGCGAGAATACGGCCTGTGTGTTTACGTCTCTTGATTTTGTGATGGAACCGCTCGCTGAGTCTCCCTCGGTGATGAACAAGGTGGTCTCTTCGTGGCGCTCGTTTTTCGTGTCTGTGAAATGGACCCGGCAATCGCGGAGCTTCCGGTTATGGAGAGAGGCTTTTTTAGCTCTGTCCCGGGCAATTTTCCGGATACCTGACAGCTCTTTCCGTTCACGTTCCGACTGCTTGATCTTCTTTTCAAGTGATTCGGCGATCTCCGGGTTTCTGTGCAGGAAGTTGTCCAGCTTTTCTTTCAGGAAGTCGTTGATAAAAGCCCGCATTGATTTTCCGTTCGGCTCGATCTCCTGTGAACCCAGCTTTGTCTTTGTCTGGGATTCGAAAACCGGTTCGATCACCTTCACGGCGATGGATGCCACGATGGATTGGCGGATGTCGGATGCTTCGTAATTCTTTCCGTAAAAATCCCGGATCACTTTGGCAACGGACTCGCGGAAAGCTCCCTGGTGGGTTCCTCCCTGGGTGGTATGCTGCCCGTTTACAAAGGAATAATAATCTTCTCCGTAGGTTCTTCCGTGTGTGAATGCAACTTCAATGTCTTCTCCTTCCAGGTGGATGATCGGGTAGAGCGGGTCTCCGTCCATATTGTCTTCCAGCAGGTCTTTCAGCCCGTTTTTGGATTGAAGGCGCTCCCCGTTGAAATGAATGACCAGGTCACGATTGAGGTAACAGTAGTTCCACATCATTTTGGTCAGGTAGGCGGTCTTGAAGTTGAATTTTTTGAAGATGGTTTCATCCGGTATGAATTCCACATGCGTTCCGTTCTGTTCCGTTGTGGGTTCCAGGTCGTATTCCTTCACCAGGTTGCCGCGTTCAAATTCCGCCTTTTTCTTTTGCCCGTCACGGACGGAGTAGACCATGAAATAGCTGGATAATGCATTCACCGCTTTCGTTCCGACACCGTTCAGACCAACCGATTTTTTGAAGGCTTTTGAATCATATTTCCCCCCTGTGTTCATCTTGGAAACGACATCCACTACTTTTCCCAGCGGAATGCCCCGGCCATAATCACGTATGGTCACTTTTCCATCCTTGATTTTGATTTCGATCCGTCTCCCGTTTCCCATTACGAACTCATCGATACAGTTGTCGACGACTTCTTTCACAAGAATGTAAATACCATCGTCAGCAGAACTTCCGTCTCCCAATTTCCCGATATACATCCCGGGACGCAAACGAATGTGTTCTTTCCAGTCAAGGGACCGGATGTTGTCTTCGGTATATTGATTTTCTGCCATCTTCAAATGAAATATTTCTGCAATTAACAAATTTAATAAACTAACGGACAGAAAAACCACCTGTAACAATGATTTATTCACGAATAATTGTGGATAGTAGCCTGAATTGGCGGGGCTGTTTTGAATTAAAAAAACAAAAATATACTACTCCACGAAGAAATTCGTTACTATTGATTAATTTCATACGCGCCATTTCAATCAATGTTCCGGTGCAGGGAATAACAGAGTGGAGCAGTGATGTATGTGAATGGACTGGTTTTATGAATCTTTATTCGAACAAACAGAAATGGAAAATCGGGTTGCTGGTAGTCGCTTTGCTATTGGTAGGGGTTTCTTTGTTTATCTCTAACCAGATCGTCGCAAAGGTTGGTGATCAGGAGCGGCAGCGTGCCAGGCAGTGGGCCGGAGCGATTAAGAAGAGAGTGGAGCTGATCCAGCTGACCAATCGTACGTTTACACAGTTGCGTGAGAAGGAACAGGAAAAGATGAGGCTTTGGGTAGAGGCTTCCAAGGAAGTGGCGAATCCCCGGACCTTTTCAATCCCTGAATTTCCTATGCAGATCGTGAAGGACAACAACAACATTCCTGTGATATTGCTGGATGACGAACGCAATATCTCGGGGTTCAGGAACATTCCGTTCGATACGGCCGATCTGCGCAAAAAATACCCGGAATTATCGAAAAGAAAGCTGGAAAGGGTATTTGAAGATTCGTTGAGAAGCCTTTCCGACCAATGGAAGAAGAAAAATCCGTCGTTTACGGTAGAGGTTTATCAAGGATTGTTCATGACCTATGTCTATGACGATTCCAGGGAGATCGTACGATTGGAAAAAGAGCGGGACTCACTGTTCAGGTCATTCAACAAGGAGTTGATCGAGAACGAGGGGCTGGTTCCTGTATTGCTGATCAACCAGGAAACGAGGGAAATCGTAGGAACAAACATCACGGATTCGCTGCTGATGAGAAAAGAGCTTTCCGTTCTTACGAAGGAGATGGCACGGAACAACGATTCACTGATCATTGATTTTAACAACGGAGCAAGGAATGTCCTTTATTTTGACAGCAGCCCTGAATTGAAGCAGCTGCAGTATTTCCCGTACATCCAGTTTTTAATCATCGGGTTGTTCGGATTCATCGGGTATGTGCTGTTCAGTACCTTCCGGAAAGCGGAGCAGAACCAGGTCTGGGCGGGAATGGCGAAGGAAACGGCGCATCAGCTGGGAACACCGATCTCGTCACTGATGGCATGGATCCAGTTGCTTGAATCACAAGATGCAGATCCGATGGTCGTTGCTGAAATGCAGAAAGATGTCGACCGGCTGGACAAAGTGACCGACCGTTTTTCAAAGATCGGAAGTGAATCGAATCTGGAATCAAAGGACTTGACGGCAACGGTTAACGAAATCATTGATTACCTGCGCCCCCGCGTTTCAAAGCAGGTTGAGTTCGAGTCATTCGTCCAGGAGCATGTGTCAAGCCCGCACAGTTCTTCGCTGATCTCCTGGGTGCTTGAAAACATCGTTAAGAATGCCATTGATGCGATGGAAGGGAAGGGAAGGCTGACGATCACGCTGACCACTTCCCCGGAGTGGGCGCATATTGAAATAAAAGACACGGGCAGGGGAATGACGCCAAAACAGATCCGCAATATCTTTAAGCCGGGATATACTACTAAAAAGCGGGGATGGGGACTTGGACTGACCCTGGTGAAGCGGATTGTGGAAGAATACCATAGAGGAAAGGTGGCTGTTACGGAATCCCAGCCCGGATCAGGGACGACCTTTAAAGTGAGTATTCCCATGTAATTAATTGCAATGGGAATGTATGCGAAGTATTCATTTTTTGAAAAAAGAATTATCTTTGCGACCTTAGAAAAAGAAAATAAACTATCAAAAAATAAAAAATGGCAACTACAGCTGATATTAAAAACGGATTGTGTATCAAACACAACGATAAGTTGTTTCAGATTATTGAATTTCAACACGTAAAACCGGGAAAAGGACCTGCATTTGTTCGTACGAAAATGCGTCAGATTGAGACAGGACGGGTTTTGGATCATACATTTTCCGCGGGTCATAAAATCGAGCCTGTTCGTATTGAAAATCGTGAGTACCAGTACTTGTACGAAGAAGCGGATTCATTTGTGTTTATGAACAATGAAACGTATGAACAGGTAAATATTCCAAGAGCAATGATTGAAAAACCATTGTTTTTACAGGAAGGAATGATTTGTAACATCTTGTATCATGCGGAAGAAGAAATGCCGTTGGTTGTGGAATTGCCGATGTACATCATTTCGGAAGTTACTTATACAGAACCGGGAGTAAAAGGAGATACAGCGACAAACTCATCCAAACCGGCTACAATTGCTACGGGAGCGGAAGTAAAAGTTCCGTTGTTTATCGGAAACGGAGAAGTCATCAAAATCGACACACGTACAGGAACGTATGTTGAGCGTGTGAAGAACTAACAGCGATAGGATAGTATCTTTAAATAAGAAACGCAGGCCGGTTGGTCTGCGTTTTTTTATGCTTCAATTATATTCAGCTACTTTTCTTTGCCAGCTTACTGTTCCTGTACCCATAAAGGAAGTAAATGACCAGTCCGATTGCCAGCCACACCATGAAGCCGATCCAGTTCTTTAATTCGATCTGTGACATCATATACAGGCAGCTTACCAATCCCAGCACAGGGATCAGCGAGTATTTCTTACGAATGCAAAGCACTGTTAAAGCAATTGTGATCATTACAAAGATCCACATGGGAACGTTGTGTAAAAAGACGCTCAGGGAAGTCATATCACTGTTTGCCTGTGGAGTGGAAGTCAGGAAATGGATCAATCCTTCTTTGTTGTAAATATACGTTAAAACAATTCCGGCCACGAGTCCGGCCGGGGCAATCACCTGTGAATTGATGTAAGGAGTTTTAAAGCTCCGCTCCACGCCCATGCTCTCCAGTCGCAAAACACCTGCACATACCAGCACAAACGCGAATAAAGTACCAATGCTGCACAGGTCGGTGACGGTAGACATATTCAGAAATAATGTTCCTCCTCCGACGATCAGGCCGGTGATAATGGTGGAGAAAGACGGAGTGTTGAAACGGGGGTGTATCTTTGCGAATCGTTTCGGAAGCAATCCGTCCCTGCTCATGCTCATCCAGATGCGGGGCTGCCCGATCTGGAAAACCAGTAATACACTTGCCATGGCAATAACGGCGCTTACGGCAATAATACCCGATAGCCATTTCAGATCCAGCTTGTCGAATACAAATGCCAGGGGATCGCTCACATCCAGCTGACTGTAATGCACCATCCCGGTCAGCACCAATGCGATTAAGATATACAGAACAGTACAGATGATGATCGCCCACATCATACCTTTGGGCAGGTCACGCTGCGGGTTCTTGCATTCTTCAGCTGTCGTGCTGATGGCATCGAACCCGATATAGGCAAAGAATACAGCGGAAACGCCTTTTAAAATACCTTCGATACCGTTCGGAGCAAAAGGATCCCAGTTGTTTGTGTCAACATAAAAGGCTCCGACAGCGATTACCAGTAAAACAACGGCTATTTTAATGATGACCATCGCGTTGCTGGCGTTTTTGGATTCTTTGATACCTCTGTATACCAGCCAGGTAATCAGGAATGTAATGAATAATGCGGGAATGTCTGCAATGATCCTGAACCCGAACACATCAGGTGCATTCTTCCAGGCGTAATACGATTCCTGCAATCCGTGGGAAAGGCTTTCAATTGTTCCTCCCTGTGAGAGGTGCAGTTCCACTTCCCTGAAACCTTTGGACGCGGAGATGTAATCAATGGTCGTCCATTCCGGAAGATGAATGTTCATGCTGGACAGCAGTTCTGTGAAATAGCCGCTCCAGCCGATGGCCACGGTAATGTTCCCGATAGCATATTCCATGATCAGCGCCCACCCGATGATCCAGGCAAACAGTTCTCCGAATGCTACGTAACTGTATGTATAAGCGCTTCCGGAAACGGGAACGACACTTGCAAATTCGGCATAGGCGAATGCTGCGAAACTGCATGCAAGTGCTGTGAACAGGAACAGTAGGACTACTGCCGGCCCTCCGTTGGAGCTGGCCTGCCCGATTGTCGTGAAGATACCTGCCCCTATAATCGCGGCAATTCCCAATGAAGTGAGGTCCTTTACTCCAAGATGCCTTGCCAGAGAACCGTTTGAGGATCCGGAGTTTGCTAAAATATCACCAATGCTTTTTTTGCGAAACAGGGTGTCAAAATTCATAGTTTGTTTCGAGTATTAATGTTATTCATAAATAGGGTAGGGCCAGTGTTCAGGCTGTTGTGCTACAGCAATTCCTGGATGATCCTTTCCATGGAGTAACCTTCTGCTTCCGCACGGTAATTTCTCACCAGGCGGTGGCGCAGAATCGGTTTTGCAACTGCCTTGACATCTTCGATGTCGGGAGAATATTTCCCGTTCAGGGCAGCATGGCATTTCGCTCCGATGATTAAATATTGTGAGGCTCTCGGACCCGCTCCCCAGGTAATGTAATCCTTTGTCAGAGGGGTGGCGAATTCTGAATTGATCCTTGTTTTTCCTACCAGCTTAACGGCATACTCCAGTACATTGTCCGCAACTGGAATCCTGCGGATCAGTTCCTGGTAGTTCAGGATCTGCTCGCCTGTGAGTACTTGTTTTAATTCTATATTGGTATCTGTGGTTGTAGCGCGTACAATGGCTAATTCTTCCAGGTAAGTAGGATAATCTACCCAGATATTGAAAATAAAGCGGTCCAGCTGCGCTTCTGGCAGTGGATAGGTTCCTTCCTGCTCGATCGGGTTCTGTGTTGCCAGGACAAAGAAAGGTGCAGGCAGCTTGTACGTTTTTCCCGCGGCTGTCACCGAACGTTCCTGCATCGCTTCCAGCAGTGCGGACTGTGTTTTAGGAGGAGTACGGTTGATCTCGTCTGCAAGGATGATGTTGCTGAAAACCGGCCCCTGTATGAATTTGAAGCTACGTGTTTCATCCAGAATCTCTGAACCGATGATATCGGAAGGCATCAGGTCCGGGGTAAACTGGATCCTGTTGAATGACAATCCCAATGTCTGTGCAATTGTGTTGACCAATAATGTTTTTGCCAGCCCGGGAACACCGACCAGCAGACAATGCCCTCTTGAAAAAACAGAGATCAGTACCTGGTCTACCACTTCGTCCTGTCCGACGATCACTTTGTGGATTTCGTTTTTCAATTCACGGTAATGTTGTACTAACTGGTCAATTGATTCTTTGTCAGACATAAGTGATGCTTTAGAATTTTATATTTTCATTAACGAATTCAAACTTACATAAAAAAATGGATTTTTAATGCATTTCCGTTACTTCACATTCCATTCGTGGTTGAATATACATCCCTGGTAATTTTCGCTGACTTTTACATAAGCCAGCTTGATTTTTTTCGTTACCCACTCGTCTACCATCTTCTGGCGTTTAACGTTCTCCGCAGCACTTTGGATCAGCGGGTAATCCTGCTTCAGGTTCGCTTTATGAGGTTCCGTACGTTGTGTCAGGCGGACAATTCGGACTCCTTCTTTCCTGGACATCATATCCACGTACAGGTTCGGTTCCGTGATTTCTCCCGGCTTTAATTTATCTGTCAGCACATAGATCTGGTTGTCAATTTCGCTCAGTGCCGCCGCGTCCCATTTCTGGTCGCCGGTGTACGGATTGGCAATGATTCCTCTGTTGAGGCGGGTGGATTCGTCGTTGGAATATTTCAAGACAGCTTCGTCCCAGGTAATTTCATTGGCTTTCAGTTCCCTGTAGCAGGAATCCATCCGGATGGCTGCCCTTTCCAGTGACTCTGTAGTGTATGTGGGGATTTTCAGGATATGGGCGCATTTGTAGTTGTCTCCTTTCCGTTCGATCAGCTTTACGATGTGATAACCGTATTCCGATTCAAAGACTTCGGATATTTCACCTTCTTTGAGGCTGAATACTGCTGCTTCAAACGGAGCAACCATCATTCCTCTCCTGGCTTCAATCGTTCCGCCTTTGCTGGCACTTCCGAGGTCATCGGAGTTTGAACGGGCAAGTGAAGCAAAGTTTTTGCCCGAGCGGGCCTGTTCCAGGATCTTTTGCAGCTCGTCCCGCGCATTTTGCTTGTCCTCTTTTGTTACCTCAGGATAGAGCACGATCTGCTGAAAGGTCATCTGGGTATTGATAAACGGGATACTGTCGGCCGGAAGGCTTTCAAAGAACTCCTTTACTTCTCTTGGAGTAACGGTCAGGTCCTGTGTGATCTGACGCTCCATTTCCTGGGCAAGCATCCGTTCACGGATGATCTCGCGGAATTCGGCTTTGATCTGAGAGATCGTTTTCCCGTAAAACTTTTCCATCTTGTCACGCCCTCCGATCTGCTCTTCGATGACACGGAGACGGTTCTCCATTTCAGCGTCAACCTGCTGGTCGGTAACGACAAGGCTGTCCAGGATCGCCTGGTTTACCAAAAGCTGCTGGTACATGATCCCTTCCAGCACGTTACAGCGAAATTCCGGCGTGATCTGCATTTCGGCCTGCCGGGCCTGTACTACCTGGGCTTCAATATCGGAATTAAGAATGATATTATCCCCGATCTGTGCCGCCACACCGTCAAGCGGTACCCTGTTGAGCTGTGAAAAACCCACTTGGACAAGTGCAAAAATCAGGCTAATACTTACTGGTAATTTCATAGTTCTGTTTAATTTTTTGTAAAAATGAAGCGCTGTTCTTTTCTTTTAAATCGTTCAGCTTCTGGCTTACTAACAGTTGTTTAATTTCCGGCTTCAGGAATTCGGCCGGAGGTGTCGCATCCTTGAATTTAAAATCAATGATGTTCAGGTAATAAACGAATTGTTCATCTGAAAAGTATGTTTTTGTACGGTTGAGTACCAGATTATCTTTATTCAGTTTTTCAGTCGGAGCGTCTTTTGTCAATTCATCAAAGTAAACCCAGGTGCTGTCATCGTAATAAAAATTCTCAGCGTAAAGTTTAGCATAACTAATGACTTTTGAATAGTCTTTATCCTTTTTTAACAAATAATGCTGTTTCAGCTGGTCCTGGTTCGGAGCTTCTTTGGGCACTTTCACATACAATGCCCGTACAATGTAATCGTTGAGCGAGAAGTCTTCTTTATGACGGTTGAAATAATCCATAATCATACTGTCGGAGATTTCTGTTTCGATTTCTTTCTGAATGTATGCTTCCTCCAGGTAAAAACGTGCCAGTTCTCCCTGGTGCCAGTTTGTTTTCAGGCGCGTCAGTTCTGAAACCGCGTAATTTTCTTTTTCCAGCTCCTGGATGAATACCTGCCGGTTGATCCACTCCCCGGTAAATCTTTTCCTGTCTTCATCCTTTGCCGGATCGTATCCCAGGTATTCCATCAGCACAATGGCATCGGATTCCAACAGTACGGTATCATTCACTTTTGCCCATTCGTTTCCCTTGTCCGTGCAGGAAAAGAGCAGTAACGAACAAAAAAGGCTGACCACTGCGCCAGCCTTGAATGAGCAATATGAATAATTATTTACCAATAGAGTAAAGTACTTCTTCGTTGACTTTTATCGTATGTTTTCCCTCCAGCTCTTTCAGCCATTCTCTTTCCAGGTAGCTTTGGTAATCTGAAGTAATCAGTCCTTTCGCTTCGTTCAGCTCTTTGTTTTTCGCTTCGATCACTTCATTCAGCACTACTACATAATTTTTGCCATCGAATGCGTAAGGCTTGTTGGTTCCTTTTTTCAGCTTCTGATCCTGTAGGTAAGGTGTTTTTGACAGCTCAAATTTTCCTGATCTGACACGCACGTTCAATTCAGAATCCGCGTTGATGATTTTCGAGATGCTGTCGGAAGACAGGTTCTTTTTCGCCAGCTTATGCACTTTTTTCGCTACTTCCGGGGAAACAGACTCATAAGCGACCACATCGTAACGTTTGTCCCACACGTAGCTGGATTTGTTTGCCTCGTAAAAATCTTTTAATCCTGTAGTGTCTTTCATTGCCTTGTTCCATACTTTGTCGCTCATGATCTCATACAGCAGGATCCCGTCGTGGTATTCGCTCATCAATGCCTTGTACTCAGGGTATTTTCTTGCCAATTGTGATTTTTCCAGCTCAACTACTTCGTGTTTTACCCAATCTGCGTATTGCTTGCCTGCAATTTCATTTAATGCAATTCCCCTTGACAATCGTGGGTTTTCATTCAGGTAGCGGATAAAATCCAGCTGGGTGTACGTTTTTCCGTTCAACACGAACAACGGCTGGAGCGTCGTTGAACGGATGGAAATATCGTATTCTCCTTTGTAGATGGAAGAATCCAGGTTTTTTTCAAGCCATTTTAAGGCTTCCGCAGATTTGTCTTCGAATTGGTATTCTTTTTTTAGCTTTTCAATATAGCTGTTCTGGGTTAAATTGGCTCTGTCGTCACGATTCACACGGCTTTCGATTTCTTTCTTCAACTCCTCAAACGGTTTCAGCGGAGTCAGCTCCAGTCGTTTGATGATATGGAACCCGAAATTGGATTGAACGGGTTTGCTGTAATCCCCGTCTTTTTTCAAGGCGAAGGCAGCTTCTTCAAATTCAGGGATCATACGCGTGGTCGCACCTGTTCCGAATACGGGTAAAACACCTCCGTTGGAACTGGAAGAAGGATCGTCGGAATAGGCCCTTACCAGGCTTTCAAAGTTTTCTCCTGCTGCTAATTTTTCGTAGATCTCATTTGCTTTCGCTCTTGCTTTTTCAATCGTTTCCGCATCGTCTGTTTCCTTGTTGGCAGCAATCATCAGGTGAGCGGCTTTCATGGTGCCACGTGCATCCCTGACATCGGTCACTTTCAGGATATGGTAACCGAAACGGGTCCTTACCGGCATGGAAACTTCTCCTGTTTTCAGGTTGTAAGCAGCTTCTTCGAAAGGATACACCATCTGGAAAGCTGTGAAATACCCGAGGTCGCCCCCGTTTACCTTCGCCGAAGGATCCTCCGATCCGTCTTTTGACTTTGCCAAGGTGGCAAAATCTTCTCCTTTCAGTAACCGTTCGCGGATCGCCATTGCACGCTTGTATGCCTTCAATGTGTCTTCCGGTGATGCTGCAGGGTCAGCCTTGATCAGTATGTGAGAAGCCCTCACTTCTTTTTTCATCCGCTCATATGCCTGGTTGACCAATGCTTTGTTCATTTCATTGTCTGTCAGGTAGGGCTGTGCCAGCTGTTTCTGGTATCCTTCCAGCTCACGCTGTAATTTTGGAATCGTATCGTATCCCAGCGCTTCCGCTTCTGCAACTTTCAGCTGAAATTTCTTATACAATTGGATATAATCGTCCAATGTTTCCTTATCGTATTTGGGGTCATTGTTGTTTTTCAGATAGACTTGCAGAAACTCCGATTTTGTGATTTTTTTCCCGTTTACTTCCATCAATACAGGATCTTGCTGTGCAACTACCGATGTGGTTACGGTAAATGCCAGTCCAAATGCAATCAACAATTGTTTTTTCATAGAGTATTTAAATTTTCAAACAGCCCAAAAATAAGGTTTCCAACTGAGTTTTTGATAAAAATTAAGAATATTTTAAGTTTTAAAGAGGTGATCCGGCTGGGGGAGGGAGTGTAAACGCCTTCATGGAATCTTGCGGCACACAACCGGATGACTGCCTTCATCACTTTATCTGCTTCATCAGGTCAAAGCACAATTGATCGGTTTTCCCGCTGGATGGAGGAATGTTTGAAAGGATAATTATACCGTTTTTACGTTCCACATCAAGCACCATACAGGAAGAGTACCCACCGGTTCCACCGTTGTGCCAGATGTATTCCCTGCCCGATTCCCGGGAGGTGACAAGGTGCCACCCCCAGGCGATTTTCATGTTGTCGTTTATGGTAAAAGCGGGAGTCCGGGTTAGTTCCAGCTCTTTGTGGGAAGGGTCGAACTGGGCCAGGGCAAATTTTACAAGATCTTCCACCGATGAAAGGACGCATCCGGCACCGGCCAGTGCGTCAAAATCCCAGTTGGGTACTTCTTTTCCTTCTTCGTTCATTCCTTTTACCAGGCGTGAGGGGCTGCCGGTATGGCTTTGTGAGGTGTATGAACCGGACATACCGTATTGGTCGAAGATCAGTTCCTGGAGCAGCTTGGAATAAGTACTCTTTTGAGAAAGTCCCAGTGTATATCCCAGCAATCCGGCTCCGGTATTGGAGTAGGCATAGGTCGTGCCGGGTTGTGAAAGCAGTTGCAGGTCATTCTTTAAATACGTTTCAAGGTCTTCAGGTGCATAGTTCACATAGGGATTGTCAGGATCGAATGTATCCGTAACAAAATTAGAAGGCAGCCGTGGAAGCCCGGCTGTATGGCTGGCCAGGTCTGTGAGCCTGATCCGCGATCTGTCCTTGAAGCGAAAATTGAAATAGTGATTGGCAGTTGCTCCCGGCTTGATCTTTTTTTCGTTGATCAGCCGTGCAAGAATGGTTGCCGTAAACACTTTTGTAATAGAGCCGATCTCAAAGAGCAGGGTGCTGTTTTCAATAAAACGGATGCTGTCAGTTTCTTTTACTGCTCCGTAATAAACCGGCTGGCCGTTTTCAATGACCGCAATGGAAAGCTGTGTTCCTGCGGGCATGGAGGATACCTGCTGTTCAATGGAACTTCTGACGCTTTCCTGGGAGAACCCGTTGGACCTTAAAAGGAGGACGATGAAACACGATAAAAAGGCTTTCATAGAATTCCGGATGATTTCACCAATAAAAATAAGGAAAACGGCTGTTGGTCGTTGCAGAATAGTGAAGAACAGGATGTTTGCAATGATGAATGGTTGCAGTGTGTTATAAAAGTAATCTGTCCGGAAGGCAACAACATGGGATTGATCCGGAAACGTACATGGATTTTATGTGCTGGTTTACTTCGTCTTTTTAACCATTAATGCTCCTTCTTTGAGGGAAAATGGTGAGATCAGCAATTGTTTTACTCCCAGCTTTTTCATCACCCAGCGGATCTTTACCGAAGCGATCGGGATCATGATCTGGCGGATCGGGATGATGAACGGGTTTTGTGTGCGTTCTTCCAGTGTTGACCGCATGATGTCGTCCAGGACACTTTTCAGCTCGTCTGCTGACATGGGAATGCATTTGGTCGAATCGGGAAATTTCTTCCTGAAATATACTTCGTGCAAGGTTTCAAACGTCCCGGAAGAGCCGATCAGGATATCGCACCGGATTCCGTCCAGTTTCCCTTTCGCATGCTCTTCCAGCCAGTTTTCGATCGTCCGGATATCGTTTTGTGTGATCGGGTCGCTTAGTTGCAGTTGCTGGTACATGCGTGAAACACCAATGTTCAGGCTCACCGCTTTTTGAACACCGTTTTTGTCTGCGAGGATAAATTCTGTGCTTCCTCCTCCAATGTCCATGATCATCGCCGGCTGTGCATAATCATACGACCATTTCACTCCCTGGTAAATGAGATTTGCTTCTTCCAGGCCGGAAATTACCCGGATACTGATCCCCAGCTCCGATTGTACCAATTCGCAAAACGCATCTCCGTTTTTAGCGTCACGAATGGCAGAAGTTCCGAAAGCACGGATTTCTTCTACCTCATACTCATCGCATTTGGACTTGTAGATCCGCAGAGCTTCCAACGCGCGCTGGATGGATTCCTCCGCCAGCTTCTGTTCATTGATGCCGCCCATTCCGAGCGCTACGCCGATTTTTGTATGGTAAAGTGTATGAAAAGCAGCTGCTTCCACTGAAGCAATCAACAAATTGAACGTATTTGTTCCGAGATCGATGACCGCTACTTTCTGAGCCATTTAATAAGGTGTTGAAGTTTCAACCGGTGTCCGAACTGCAATACGCCGTTCTTATACAGCCTGGAGGCAATGGATAGGCAAAACAATGCTGAAAGTACCAGGATAACCAGCGACAGCCAGATCTGGTAGGCTTCTCCCGGGTCATAGCCGTGTGTCAGCTTCACCATCACTACTACGGGAGAGGTAAAAGGGATGTAGTGCAGCCACGTTGCCAGGTCGCTTTCCGGGTTCCCGATCGTATAATAGCCGGCATAAGCTGACAGAGCCAGGATCAGGAGTATCGGGAGTATGAATTGCTGCCCGTCGTTTTCTGTACCGGATGTTGAGCCGATCGCGGCAAAGAATGAACCGTAGAACAGGTATCCTCCGATGAAGAACAGCATGAAGAACGTGAGCATTACACCGAAATTGACACGTTCATACACGAGGTCAACGATGGCATTGAATTCTTTCCCGGCGTATAATTTTTCCTGGACAGACAATATCCTGCCGTTGTCAGCCATTTCCGCGATGTTCATAGCAGATGCGTCATACATGCTGGGAAACATCCACTCGCGCATGAGGTACAAGCCCAGCCCGATGAAGATGATCCAGATCAGGAACTGGATGAAAGCCGAAATGCCGACCCCTGTCAGTTTCCCGAAAAGCAATTCCCGGGGCCGCACGGATGCCAATAGTACTTCAACAATCCTGTTGCTTTTTTCGGAAGTCACACTTCGGAGAATGGTCATTCCGAACAGTGCGATGAATGTGAGTATGACCATCCCGAAGAAAAAACCTACCCAGGTTCTTACGTCTGAAGTCTGGTCATACGGATCGTAAACATTCCTGAACGCGAATTTGATCGGCTGCTTGATCTCCCTGAACTTTTCAACGGACAGGTCCGTAAAACGCTGGATCATTACTTCTTCCAGCCTTCTTTCTACCTGGTACTGCACCTTTGACTGCAGGCCGAACGATGGCTTTATGCGGTAAAAAACGTACGAAACCTTGTTGCTGAAAACTTTTTCATTGATCTCTACTATTGCGTCATATTCCTGGTAGCGTTTTCCATCCGCGAAGTCGTCGTGCTCAATGTAATCGTCAGCGAACGAATAGCTCACATCGGGATCGGGGTGAGGCATCATCTTGTTTTCAAGGATACCCGCCTTATCTGTTACGAGTATGTTCCATTTTTCGGCTTCACTTCCCCCGAAAACAAACAGAAGGTAAACCAATCCCAGTATCACCAGGGGGCCGAAAATGGAAAAGAGGATGTAGGAGCGAGAACCGATCCGTTCCTTTACTTCCCGAAGCGCAATTATCCAACTGTTTTTCATACGGCTTCGGCGGTTTTTGGTTGAACAATGCTGATGAAGATGTCCTGCATGGAGGGAAGGACTTCCCAGGCAGCTTCTATCTGGATGTGCCCGATCAGGACTTTTAACAGGTCATCAAATGTGTTTTCTCCCCTTAACCGGACTTTTACGATAAACAAATTATCAGACGGATTGGAGGTGTCCACGACCTCGAACCCGGCCCACAGGGCTGTAGCGAAAGCGATCATGTTTCCCCGGAATTTTATTGCGTAAAGGCCTTCTTTCCGTTCTGCCTGTAAGTCTGAAACCCGTCCTTCAGCCAGTTTTTTTGAATGGTGGATCAGTGCCACACGGTCGCAGATCTCTTCCACGCTTTTCATATTGTGGGTGGAAAGAATGATCGTCTTTCCCTTGTTGCGCATCGCGATTAATTCGTTCTTGATCAATTCGGTGTTGATGGGGTCGAAACCACTGTAAGGCTCGTCCAGGATCAGCAGGTCCGGTTCGTGGAGGACGGTGCAGACGAACTGAACTTTTTGAGCCATTCCTTTGGAAAGCTCTTCGATCCGCTTCTTTTTCCAGCCGGAGATCTCAAATTTATCCAGCCAGTAATTGAGCTTGGTCTTAACGTCCTCTCTGGACAGCCCTCGCAGCCGCCCCAGGAAAACAGCATGATCTTCAACAGTCATTGCTTTATAAAGCCCTCTTTCTTCCGGCATGTAACCGATGTTTTCCAGGTGCTTCCTGGCCATCAGGTCTCCGTTGATTCTTATGACACCGCTGTCCGGTTCTGTAATGCGGTTGATGATGCGGATCAGGGTAGTTTTTCCAGCTCCGTTCGGACCAAGCAACCCGAATATTTCACCTTTATTCGCTTCCATGGAGACATCGTCCAATGCCTGCTTCCGGAAAAAAGACTTCGATATGTGTTCGACTTTCAACATCTGTTGGGTACGTTTTAGCAATGCATCCAAAGATAAATAAAAATATGAACTGTAAAACTGTAAATCCTGCCGGCTTTTTCAGGGAAATATGTCAACAAAAAAGAGGCCCAGAATCCTGAGCCTCCTAATTATCATTAACCTGTAGACGTTAATAATTGATCCTGCCTTATTAACGGGGGAGTGTTAAAAAGGTTTCATTTCAGCGCAAAAAAAAGTGAATTTTCAAGAGATAATTGAAGTGTATGGCGGTAAGATATTCATTAACAGCAGGTAAAAGAGATTGGAATCCCATGAAAACTTGACAGCCTTTTATCCGTCCTTTTCATTACTTTTGCCAAAAACACAGAAAATGTCAGTAAGAAACTTAGAACCGAAAGAACTTTGGAACCATTTCGCAGATCTGAATGCTGTTCCGAGACCATCTAAAAAAGAGGAACGCGTGATTCAATTCATGATCGATTTTGGTAAATCGCTCGGGTTGGAAACAAAAACGGATGCCATCCAGAATGTGATCATCAAGAAACCGGCATCTCCGGGAATGGAGGACAGGAAAACGGTGATCCTGCAATCGCACCTGGATATGGTTCACCAGAAAAACGCAGATACGGTGTTCGATTTCGATACACAGGGAATTGAAATGATCGTGGAAGGTGACTGGGTAAGAGCTGACGGAACGACATTGGGAGCTGATAACGGAATTGGTGTGGCGGCGATCATGGCTGTCCTGGCTTCAAAGGACATTCAGCATCCTGCGATTGAAGCGATGTTCACCATTGATGAAGAAACCGGAATGACAGGAGCGATGCAGCTGGACGGATCCAATTTCCGGGGGGAAATCCTGCTGAACCTGGATACGGAAGATGACGATGAGCTGTCGATCGGATGTGCGGGAGGGATTGACTCAAATACAACATATACTTATGAAGAGGTACCCGTACGTGCAGGAAGCGTCCATCTGACGATCTCCATCCGGGGATTGCTGGGAGGCCATTCAGGCATGGATATCGACAAGGGCAGGGGAAATGCCAATAAGCTGATGAACAGGATCCTGTACCATCTGATCTCGTTGCATGAATTCCAGCTGGTCTCGATCGACGGAGGAAGTCTGCGCAATGCGATTCCGAGAGAATCCACAGCGGTGATCGCGGTTGCCAAAGATGACCTGGCGGCTGTGAAATCGGCTGTTTCCGGGATTTCGGAAATCTTGAAACATGAATACAGAACCATTGAGCAATCCCTGAGCATTACGCTGGAAGAAAAAGGCGCGGGAGCGAAAGCTGTTTCCAATGACGACCTGGTTAAAATACTGAATGTATTGTATGCCGTTCCGAATGGTGTTTTCCGGATGAGCCCGGACATTGAAGGGCTGGTGGAGACTTCGTCCAGCCTGGCCCGTGTGATCGTAGAGAACGGAACATTCATTACACAGTCATTGCAGCGAAGCAGTGTGGAATCAACCAAGGCGGATGTGGCAAATGCTGTCCGTTCTGCTTTCGAATCCGCCGGAGTGGCTGTTGTGCAGACGGGAGATTACCCGGGATGGCAGCCGAACCCGGATTCTGAGATCCTGAACCTGATGCATAAGATGTACGTGGAACGTTTCAACGAAGAGCCCCAGGTCAAAGCATGTCATGCCGGACTGGAATGCGGGATTTTAGGAAAGCATCTTCCGGGAGTGGATATGATTTCATTTGGCCCGAACATTCGTGCCGCTCATTCACCGGATGAAAAAGTACAGGTTTCCTCCGTTCAGAAATTCTGGGGATTTTTCCTGGAAGTATTGAAGGAGACTCCATTGAAAAAATAAACCTTGTTCTGAAAACGAGTGATGATATTTTGCCGGGAATACTATGTTTTAAATGTGTGTTCCCGGTATAAATAAAAACAGTACTCAAATCTGTTTTCAGAGCAACATATCAACAGCATGTCAAACGAAGCACACCATCAGCAGCTGATTGAGCTGGCCAACATGAAAATGCCTTTTGGAAAGTACCAGGGGCGTTATCTGGTCGATCTGCCGGAATATTACCTCGTTTGGTATAAGAACAACGGCTTTCCGAAAGGAAAATTAGGAGAACAGTTACAGCTTATCTGTGAAATAAAATCCAATGGACTGGAGCACTTGATCCGGCCCCTGATCCGAAGATAATCTGTTGTCCCTGCATTTACCGCGATTGTTCAGCCAATTTCCGAATTGCTCAGATTAAAATGGATTCTGTGTTTGTATCTTTTAAAGTTGAAAAACAATGGTCATAAAACAGGTATAAATACTTAATCTTATCCCGGTTAAGATGAGTAGCTTTGAAGCGCATAATGACTGCTCAACGCAATTGATGATAAACTAACCCTAAATAAATTATAGAGGAGAACGAATTTGTAATCTTGGTTGTGCGGATCTGCTTTATTCTGGAATAATGAACACAAAACAAATTGAAGAAGAAATCAGGCAATACAAGCTGTATAAGATACAGACAACCGAACAAAAAATTAAAGAATACGAAGCGGAGTATAACCGGATAAAACAGCATCTTATTATATGGTATACCAAAAACGTCTCTTCGAGCGTATTGATCTGGCTGTTTAATTTGATCGGAATCGTCTTATTCCTGATCGGAGTTAGCTTTTTGTTTCCTGAACAATGGTTGACATTTCTACAGGACAAGGGAAAAATAATTTCAGAAGCTGAACAAAATGAATTGATGTTAACCTTTCCGTATATGGGATATTTTGTTATCTCACTTTCTGCAATATTTTGGGTGATTGTTTTCTTTATCAGAAGAAATTCAGACAAAAGAAAAACAATTTATAAACTGGAAATGTTATTGACCGAAATAATAGGAGATATGCAGCATAATAACACGGAAGAGAAGAAAAAATATGAATATTTCGTAGACAGTGTCGCGGAAATAGAAATGAAGAAAAATCTAAAAAATAACCATACACATTAAAGATCCCGTCAGCTTCACTTCTTGAATATAAAATACACTGCCAGTACCAGGAATACAAAACCAATAATGTGGTTGGTTCTCAATACTTCCCCCTTGAACATGATCAGCGTAAACGCGGTGAAAACAACCAGGGTAATGACTTCCTGTATTACTTTCAGCTGCCACAATGAAAACGGTCCGCCGTTTCCTTCGAAACCGATTTTGTTCGCCGGCACTTGTACCAGGTATTCAAAGAATGCGATCAGCCAGCTGAAAAGGATAACCTTCAGTAAACTCCAGTTGGAAAACCAGCTGTATTCCTTGAATTTAAGATGTCCGTACCATGCCACTGTCATGAAGATATTGGACAGGATCAGGAGAAGAATGGTATAGGTTGCTTTCATGGGAAATCAGGTAATCGATCGTCATTCATTTATCGCGTAGATTGTCATACCGCTTCGCAGCTTCGGTTCTACCCAGGTTGATTTGGGAGGCATGATCATCTGGTTGTCGGCAACTTTTTTTACCTGCTCAATGGTGACAGGGTAAAGAAAAACAGCCAGCTCGTACTTTCCTTCCGTGATCCAGTCAGCGATCTTTTCCACGGGAGTTGTTCCGCCGATGAATTCAATGTTCTTGTCTGTCTTCAGATCCCGGATGTTGAGGACCGGGCGAAGGATGTATTGCGTCAGGATTTCTGCATCCAGGGAATTGACAGGATGGGCTTTGTCAATAATGTGCGGTTTGCAGGTCAGCCTGTACCAGTTTCCCTTGATACAGAGGGTTAGGTCATGTTCTTTTTCGGGACGTTGCAGTTCGTTGCATCGTTCAATTTCGAATGATTCTGAGACCGCGCGGATAAACTCATTTTCAGACAGCCCGTTCAGGGAATGGATGACCCGGTTGAATTCCAGTATCTGCAAGGCACACTCGTCGATCATAAACGCAAGGAAAGCGCATTCGTTCGGGTATCGGCTCCTGTTCTCACGGATCCGCCTGTCTTCCAGCCCGACGGATGAGGCAGAGCGGTGATGCCCGTCAGCAATGTAGAGCGCTTCAACTGATTCAAACAACTGTTGCATTTCATCTGTTTCCTGCTGGCTCAATACCCAAAGATCGTGTTTGATCCGGTCGGTGGTTGTGAATTCATATTCCGGCCGGTGTGAAGTGATCTCCCCGATTTTTTTTGCCAGTGATTCATTGTGGGGGTAGGAGAGAAGGACCGGCTCAGCATTGAAGCCGACGATGTCCAGGTAATCGATGAACATTTCTTCCCTGCTTGTGAGGGTCGCTTCGTGCTTTTTGATCTTATCCTGGCGGTATTCTTCATTGCTGGCCCCGGCTACCACCCCGGTAAACTGGTGGCCGTTTTTTGTCTGCCGGTAAATGTAGATCCGCGGAGTGTCTTCCTGGAAGAGAATGCCTTCGTTCAGGAATGACTGGTATTCCCGTTTCACCAGCTCAAACCGTTCGGGGGTATTGGGCTGTGTTGTCCGCTCCCCTCCGAATTCAGGGTTAATGATGTGCAAAAATGTAAACGGGTTATCTTCCAGCTTGGATTCCAGCACGTTCTTCTTGTAGGAATAAATAGGACGTGTGGCAACCAGGTGCACTTTATCGCGCACAGGACGAACAGCTCGAAACGGGGTAATTTTGGCCATTGTTTAAATTCGAAAAAAACAGTTTTAGCAATCGGGTTTCAAATCTACTATTTTTATTGATTCAAAAAACGGAAAGCCGAAAGTTCATTTAATTTGCCGGTTGCACCTATTCTGTATTTCTTATTCTATAACCAGCTTTTTTACAGTAGTCTTATCCTGTTCTGATATTTCAACGAAATATACTCCCGGCGGAAGTTGTGAAAGATTATACAACCAATCGGTTATGGCTGTTGGCACGAATGAAAAATGAGTTCCGTTTGGCGAAATACGCGGATTGTTCAAACATGTTATGTGGCAAATTTTCCGTTCTTTTGTTTGGAATACTTTTTGACAGCGAATGCAGATGTGAAGCGACTGGTTATCATTTTCATTTTATTGCTGGCTGAAACGCACGTTGTTTCAGCGCAATCGTTGCGTTTTGACAGACCCAATACCGGGGTGCAGGCCGGGTTAGTGCTGAATATCGGAACGCATGAACTGGCTGTTGGAGTCCAGTTGAAAGGGTACATCGGTTTTGATTATGCGCAGCTCAATCTGGGAAATACCTTTTCATGGAAATTTTACAGCCTCGGTAACCGGAAACGGTTCTATGAGAACAGGGCGTATGCAGGAGCCGTTCTGATGGCCGGGAAGAATAATTCCGTTGTTGATTTTGAGCTGGACGGACTGAATCACCAGACAAAAAAGGATATTGGAATAGCGTTCAACTACCTGGTGTATACTGATAATGCAGGAACATCCCAGCTATCCGGGGCATTCGGACTGCATCTGAAAAATGTATCGGTCCGCTTTGAGAACGACGTCTTCGGAGGGCAGGCACGTGACCGTTTCCGGACAGGGATCCTTTCTGTTTCCTACCGTTCGGATTGGTACAAGATCAACGCAGGCATGTATATCTGGACAGGGGAGACGCGCGGTTCTTTCTGGGATCGATCGGTTACAACGAAGGATATGCCCGGCGGCTATCGATCGCTGGAGGATTTGCCCTATGGAAGAACCAGTCACGGGATCTTCTACGGAGGCGTTCAGTTCCTTCTTCCCTATGGTAACATTGCCCATCTGAGGGTAGGTGCCGACAGTGAACATTTCCGCCATTTCTTCCAGAACCGGCTGATTCATGACCTGATATGGCTTCCGGAAAAAGTGCAGCGGAATACACCGCATTACCCCCGCCTGGATGAGGAAGGATGCCCGGTCTTTGAAAAGGAACGGGTCCGGAATACAAGGTATTACCTGCAGTTCGGAGTGAACGAGTAAATTTCAGCTAAAAAGCTTTACCTGTCTTTACCGGCGGGCTACAGAACAGATCGTATAAAATCAGTTTTCCGGGTTGTGATTTTCAGGTATTTTTTCGAACTTTACCAGACTGTAAATAGCTAAAGAATATGTGGATATGGCAAAGGTATTAATTGTAGTAACAAGTATCGGCACGTATGAGAGCGGTAATTTTGAAACAGGATTATGGCTTAGCGAACTCACTCATGTTTATCATGGCGCGAAAGAGCAAGGGCATGATGTAACAATCGCGAGCCCTAAAGGAGGAAGCATACCTATTGACCCCGAAAGCCTGAAGCCGATAGCACTGGATAAAATTTCCGGAAACTATTGGGCAGATCCTGCATTCAGGGAGCTGTTGCAGCACACAAAAAGCTTATCCGAAGTGTCAGAACAGCTGTTCGATTGTGTTTACCTGGCTGGTGGACATGGTACCATGTATGATTTCCCGGATGATGCTGAGCTGCAATCCATTGTGAAAAATCACTATGAGAGTAATAAAATGGTGGCTGCAATCTGCCATGGTGTAGGAGGATTGCTGAACACAAAGCTTTCCAATGGCGAGTATCTGATCAAAGGAAAGACCCTTACGGGATTCAACTGGTTTGAAGAACGCCTGGCAAGACGGAGAAAGGAAGTACCTTTTAATCTTGAGGCATCGCTCAAAGAAAGGGGAGCAGACTATAAAAAAGCATTGATTCCGATGACTTCCAAAGTAGTCGTCGACGGAAACTTAATTACCGGGCAAAATCCATTCAGCTCAAAAGAAATGGCAAAAGTGGTCGTGCGGCAGCTGGAAGACAGGATAAGTAACAAAAGTGATGACTAGGTAAATTCAATCATTATGCAGACCATACTTGGAGCGAACGGACAGATAGCCGAAGAACTGGCAAGGGAATTAAAACGGAATTATACTTCCGATATCCGGCTTGTGAGCAGGAACCCGAAAAAAGTGAACGATACGGATACCTTGTTTTCAGCAAACCTGCTTGATGCTGCCAAAACAGATGAAGCCGTGAAGGGCAGTGAAATAGCTTATTTTACACTGGGGCTTCCGATAAGCACTGCCATATGGGCAGAACAATTTCCCGTTATTATGCGCAATGTCATTGACGCTTGTAAAAAATACGGTACGAAGCTGGTATTTTTTGACAATACATATATGTATCCTCAAAATGAACAGGTACTCACAGAAGAGAGTCCCTTTGCCCCGGTCGGGAAAAAAGGAAAGGTTAGAAAAGAGATCGCTGAGATGCTTCTGGAGGAAATGGCGGCGAAACAAATAGAAGCTGTTATTTGCCGGGCCCCTGAATTTTATGGTCCCGGGAAAACTCAAAGCATTACCAACACGTTGATCATTGATGCGGTCAAACAGCGGAAAAGATTGAAAGTGCTGTTAAGGGATGATACGTTAAGAACCCTGATCTGGACACCGGATGCCAGCAGAGCGACTGCCCTGATCGGGAACACACCGGATGCTTACGGACAGACCTGGCACCTGCCTTGTGATGACAATAGGTTGACGTATGGGCAGTTCATTGCACTGACATCTGAAGTCTACGGAAGAAAACTGCATTATTCCGTCATTCCGGAAATTACCTTGAAAATCGGTGCGGCATTCAGCAAAAAAGTACGGGAACTCCAGGAATTGCTTCCAAGATACCGGCATGATAACATTTTTAATTCGTCAAAATTTAAAAAGAGATTTCCCGGTTTTCCGGTAACGACGCTTCGGCAGGGAATCGAACAGATAAGAGAGGAACAGGAGAACAGGATCAGATAAGGCACTGGCACCAGGCGTAAGCATAGCGGAGGTATCAGGAAATTAAAAAACAGGTAATATGAAGAGTAATAATACGAGAGTTTACAGGATGTCGTTTGCAAGTGTTTACCCGCATTACATTCATAAAGCAGAGAAAAAAGGGCGAACAAAATCAGAAGTGGATGAAATCATCTTCTGGCTCACGGGGTATAATGAACAGACATTGCAGCAGCACCTCGATAATAAAACTGATTTTGAGACTTTTTTCACCCGGGCACCTCGCATTCATCCGAATGTTTCAAAAATTACAGGTGTGATCTGTGGTTATCGCGTAGAAGAGATCGAAGATAAATTGATGCAGCAAATCCGTTATTTGGACAAGCTGATAGATGAACTGGCGAAAGGAAAAGCGATGGAGAAAATTTTAAGGAAGTAGCAGGTCATGGTTTATTCAAAGACTGCCCTTTAAGTAAAGAGCAGTCCCGGAATGCAGTGTGCTGTTACAACACAGGAGAAATGTGTGTCACAAATGGTTTTCCTTCCAATGGAGCATAAATCTGAACAATTGCTTTGTACTGTATAGGCTCACGGGTAGATGGCGTTGCTATACATCTGAAACGATAGTTCATTCCGGCTACTACCTGTCTGGAAACCAGCTGAGGTTCATAACGGACACCTATAAGGCCGTGGATTGCTTCTTCAAACACTGCCAGGTCTTGTCCGGTTGGTTTTTCATAATCAGACCATCCTCCTGCAAGGACATCAAAACGGACGGTGTTCAGTTTTTCACTTGTACTCATAATTTTTAATTTAGGTTATTTCTTACTCATCAGGCTTTTCAGATACCGCCTCCTGTTATTTCCTGAACAGGAACAGCCGTTTTTTAGTGTGGGTGCTGCTCCACATCTGGTGAATTAAGTAGCTGTAGCTTGTAACAAAGGTCGTAATGAAAGAATTGCTGTATAAGAGGAGAATTAACCGATTTGGCCGGCGGGTTGATTTACTTGTATATCAGTATTTTCTTACTGTTGCCTGGTTTCGGCAGTAGTCATTATTGCATCACTTTACGATAGCAGGATCCCGTGGATGGATGTAAAAGAATGGATGGTGACAGAGCAGTTATATTTACCTGTTTTTATCTTTTATACGGGTATTTTTACCTGTTTTTGGCCGGGTATTTATGAATAGCTGGAAAAACTCCATAAATTTGAAAAGATCTTTATTTGGAAGATCACTATATTCTTAAACCTAAAATATTACATCTTATGAAAAAGACTTTTTTAATCGGTTCACTATTATTAAACGTACTGCTTGCAGTGCTACTGTTTATTCCTGACAAGAAAATTCCTTCAAAGAAGCATTCCTTTATGCTGACATCACGGCAAGAGCCCATTAAGGATGCACAGAAAGATATAAAGCGCTTTGTTGATACAATTGCTACATATAGAGACCGCCATAAGGTTGATTTTGTGAGGGCATATACGATCTCTTCCATAGATATGCTGGAAGTGATGGGGTTGGATACGAACGTAGCATGTAAATATACTGCATGCCGGGCATACCTGGGGTTGGGATCTGATCAGCAGTTCAAGTTGTACCTTACTCCGGTTGATGAGGATAAACGCGACCTTTTTCTGAGTTTTAAGGAAGATAAACCAGCATCAAGAGAAATTGACAGCTTAAGTTATGTCCTGAACCTGATCGCTCCCTGCCCTAATACATGTGATATGGAAAGCCCATTGTATAAATTTACGAAAGCAGTACAATGAGATGATCATCTCTCTTTTGAATTAATTTGTTACTGATAATATGAGTATAACCAAATTGATACTGGTATTTTCTCATGTACCGGTGTTAGCGGTCATGGTCTATTCGATGACTATTTACAAGCGTTTGGCAAAGGAAATCAAACCGCTTGCATGGTACCTGGCCGCTACGGGAATACTCTATGCTGTATCACTGTTATTGTGGTTCCTGAACCTGAATAACCTACCTTTACTACACGTGCTCGTTCCTTTGCGGTTTATGCTGCTTGTCCTGCTTTATAAGGAAGTGATGAGCAATTATATTCCGTCATGGGTTCTGTACCTGCTGGCAGGTGGTTTCAGCATCTATTCTCTCGTGAATACTTTGTTTGTGGAATCCTGGGATACGTTCAATGCACGTGCGATGACAGTAGAAAACACACTGCTCATCATCTTGTCATTATCGACCTATATTTTCCTGATGGATAAACGCATGACGAAACACCTGGATCATTGCATCAAATCCGTGGAGTGGATCAATTCGGGAGTCTTTCTCTACTATTCGTCCTCGCTCATCCTGATGTACTCAGGGAAGTACATCATCCAGCTGCTGCCTTCGGAATTGAGTCGTTATACCTGGGTTTTACATTCCTTTTTCCTGGTAATTATGTATTATTGTTTCTGGAGAGCGCTATGGAAACAGAACAGCATATAAAATTTATAGGAACACTTTTTCCTTTTGTCGGGATCATTTTCCTGATCGCACTGGGGGTAATTGTACTGATACAGCAGTTTAAAAAGAACCTGTACAGGGAGCAGTTTGAACAGGAAGAACTCCGCAGACGGCACCAGGCAGAGCTGATGAGGTCCAACATAATGGTACAGGAACAGGAACGGAAGCGTATTTCACAGGACCTCCACGATGACCTGGGAGCGGTACTGTCAATCATCCGGATGCACTTGTTGCAGGCGGAGCGCAAGTACGGGCAGCTAAATGATGAGCTGCCGGCTGATCTGCAGAATATCCGCAGCCTGACTGAAAATGCCATTGAAAGTATGCGCAGGATCAGCCATGAACTGATGCCTCCCCAGCTGGAACGGTTTGGAGTGCTGGAAACACTGGAACAGGCCTGTGAACAATTAACCGCTACGGGTAAGATCAGCTGCGAGTTTACGGCAGATGAACGTACCGGCGAGTACATTACGGATGAACTGATGAGCCTCACTTTGTACCGGGTATGCATGGAGCTGATTAATAACACGATCAAGCATGCGGGAGCAACCCAGCTGAAGCTGCATGTTTCCGGTTCGAAGGCGGGTGTGGAAGTGAGCTACAGCGATAACGGGAAAGGAATGGTTCCGGGATATTCAGGAAGTGGTTCGGGATTGAAAAACATGCATAGCCGGGTACACTTTCTGGGCGGAGAGATCCGGATAGATAAGGAAAAAAGCGGGTTTGGTGTTTCCATTACACTTCCCGGCTTAGCGAATGACAGATGAAAACACGGACGATCATTATGAAAGAGAAAATTACAATTGGATTGGTAGAGGATCAGGTGTTGTTCAGGAATGGTATAAAAGCCATTTTGAGCAGCTGGGAAAACCTGGAGGTCATTTATGAATCAGGCGACGGATACTCTGTGGTCGGATCGTTGCAAAAGGCAGAGCAGCTCCCGGATGTGATGCTGGTAGATTTATCGCTTCCGTCTGACGGTGACAAACCCTATTCGGGAGAACAGCTGACCGTTGATCTTGCAGAACATTTCCCGGAAATAAAAGTACTGGTTTTATCGGCACATCAGGATGAAAAATTCATTGCCCGCCTGATTGAGATCGGAGCTCATGGTTACCTGGTTAAAGACAGTGACCCGCTGGAAGTTTACCAGGCCATTACTACCGTTCATACAAAAGGAGCATATATTAACCAAATGACACTGATGGCCATCCAGCGGAATATAGGAAAGCGTACACAATCGATCCTGCAACCCTCATCCGAACTGACCCGCCGGGAGATAGAGATCCTGCAGCTTGTCTGCCAGCAATACACAGCGGAAGAAATAGGAGAGAAGCTGTTTATCAGTGTAAAAACGGTCAACGGACACCGGGCGAACCTTTTACTGAAAACCGGTTCCCGCAATGTCGCGGGCCTGGTGATGTATGCTCTCAGGAATGAACTGGTGAGGTTTTAAGATCACCACCCGGTAAAAAATGCCGGCTTTCGATCACATTTTTGATCTGTATTGTTTCCAGTTGTTTTACAGCGCATTCAACGTTTCACAAAAACTCAGTGAGTCAATTGCGGGTGGTATGGGCTGGTCGTATTCCTCCAGTCTTTTCAACAGGTTATTTTTCAATGAAAAACTGAATGGCTTTTCAATGCGCTGTAATTTAGAAGTCCCTTTAAAGAAAAAGAAGGTATTTGCTTTGCACGCACACATGTCATCACCGTCGCTGCATAAAATGAAATACGCGTTGTTCTCTTTCAGTATTTTAAAGAGCCGGATGTCGCTGTCGGGACGTCTTTTCACTGCCAAATATTCCTCAGCTCCATACCTGATTTTTCCGTAAGGAGCGTTGTTCAGATCAATTTGCTCGTTTTCCAGGAGTTCCGAAATGGTCACTCTGCTGCCGCTTTGATCCAGGAAAAAGTTCATTTTATAGAGTTGAAGGAAAGTGGAGGGGTTCACTTCGAACATCCACTGTCCGTTTGCTATTTTGGTTAAATCGTCAGTAGTTTGTGAATACGAAAGGCTGGAGGTTAAGCTAATCACCACGAGGAATATCATCTTTTTCATCGCACCTGAATATTCGTTTTGTTAATTACTCTGTTGTTAACTACTAAGTTACGAAAAAAAATAATGCGGCTGGCATTGCTCTTATTTTTCAGGCATTCTTACCGAATCGGTAGTATTTTATGCCATTCCCCCGTTTATTCCTATGTTCTGGCCAGTAATCCATTGTGATTCATTACTGCTCAAAAACAGGATGATCGGGATAATATCTTCCGTATTACCAATTCTGTTGAATGCTGACAAACTCGCTATCCTACTGATTAATTCTTCTGATTTTCCCGATAAAAACAATTCCGTGTTCATCGGGCCGGGAAGGACAGAGTTTACTGTAATTCCTCTGTTTCCGATTTCTTTTGCAAAAATCCTGGTCATTTGTTCCACGGCTGATTTTGTGGCAGAATAAACGGAATAGGCAGGCATCATCAGCCGGGAAGTGGAGCTTGATATGTTGATGATCCTTCCGTTTTGTTCCAGTTTTTCAGCTGCTGTTTTCATCATCAGAAAAACGCTTTTTACGTTCACGGAAAACTGACTGTCAAATTCTTCTTCGGAAAAATCTTTCAGGAATTTAGTGATCATTATCCCGGCGTTGTTGATGATAATGTCTGCTTTCCCGAAATGTTCGATCGTTTTTTCAAAAAGATGGTTTACATCTTCGCTCTGGCTTACGTTTGCCTGAATAGCAATGGCGTTTCCACCGTTCGCGATGATTTCGTTAACCGTTGATTCGGCTTCTGCTTTGTTTGCGTTATAGTTGATGACTACATTTACACCTCTGCCAGCCAATGCTACAGCGGTTTTCTTTCCCAGCCCCCTGGAGGAGCCTGTTATAATTGCGGTTTTGTTCTTTAAGTCTGTCATTTTTTAATTTTTCTCTGACAAATGTAAACAAGGAGGAAATGACTTTTATGGTGAAGGTTTCAGAATTTCAGGTAAGGGTGGAAGCTTTTTTCCTGTATCCGGATGGTGTATCTCCGGTATGCTTTTTAAAATATTTGGTAAAGTTTGTAGGCTCGAACGTGAGTTTATAAGCAATAGCTGCTATGGTCAGCTCTGGATTATCCAGGAAATTTTTAGCAATAGCGATGGTCTTTTCATTACAGATATCACAGGGCGCTTTTCCTGTCGTTTCCTTTATTGTATTGCTGAGGTGGGTTGGATGGATGTGCATTATTTCCGCTAGATCTTTAATTTCCGGGTATACATCTGCTTCTCCCCGCACAATCTGTTCTAAATGGCTGTCCAGGATACGATTGAATTCGTTTGTAATTTCTTCAGGTCTTTTGCTCACACTTTTTTGTTTAGAATTGTAAGAGGCAGTGGCGCGCATGGCGAAAAAAGGGAATTCCCAATTTTACGTCAAAGTAAGAAGAACCGCTTCCGTTTTCGCTAAGTTAGTTAAAAAGTACCAAAGTAAAGGCGGATAGGGATAATATAACTAAACAGGCACAAGGCCGGTTTTCCGTTTCATCCATTCTTTTTCCGATAGAATGCGCTGAAGGTGTTCTGTGTATTACCTGAAATCATTTTCAAGCATTGCTTCGATGTGTTTCTGGTGGTGCAATGGATGGTAGGACATGAGGTAAAACATTTCCCGGATCGTTAGTATCCCAAGCAAAGGGTGTGGCAACGTCAGTGTGTCAAGCTCGTCTTCTGAATAGGTATCAAGCAGGCTGGCTATCTTTCTGAGGGTCGCCTGAATATCCCGGATGATTTCGTTTTTCTGAATGATTGGGATGTCATCTTTGGGTACAAATTGTTCAGGTGCTTTTAAGCTTGTTTTTGAATAGTTTTCCAAAACAGTTGTATAATCCCAGGCCGAACGATTGATCTTTCCGAATTTTTCCAGGATGAATTCTTTTGAGGACAGCACTTTGGGAAATGGAATAATGGTTCGTAAAATGTGTTCCAGTTGTTGTCCCGCCGTCCATTTGTTATTATAACTATAGCTGAATTCAAGATTATCTAAACGATCGACATACCGGATTAGCTCCTCGTGATTTCTGATAAAATCCGCAATTAATTCCTGTTTTTTCATGGGGTTATACGTTTCTGCGAAGAACGGTAATCTAACAGGACAAAACAATGAACCCCGGTTAATTAATTTTTCTCCGGATCCGGCTTAATGCCTGCGGAGTGATCCCGATGTAGGACGACAAATATTTAAGTGGAACATTTTGTATAAAATGAGGCTTGTTTTTCAACAGGTACGAATAGATTTCCCCGGGAGATGCTTTTAAAAGCTGAATTTCACGAATGGTTTTCTCACGAAGCTGCTCTTCCAGGAATACTTTTTGTACGGTGCTGCACAGCCTGGATTCTAAGAAAAGTTTCCGTACTTCGTGCATCTCAACATACCACAGAGTCCCGTCACTGATAGGTTCATAGATAAATTGCTTTTCTGTTTCAGTATCAGCCTTCGCCGTAAAAATATCTCCTTTGAAGTAAAAGTCGATCGAACTCCTTTCAGAAAATTCTTTTCCAGTCGTTGTAATTTCAATTGACTTTCGGATTGTTCCTTTTTCAAGAAAGCAAAGGATGTCTTTCGGCAATACGGTTTTTTTCGTGAAATGGACAGGGGTGAGCTTGTCCCAGATTTCTCCGTAGGTGTCTATCGGGTAGTGTGAGAAGATATGTTTGTCAATTTTTTGCATCGCTTATATGTTAAATACGGAAGATTGATTGTCGTTGATATCCACTGTACTACCAAATATTTCCGGCGTCATCTGCTGGTTTTATCTTTATACAGTTCAGATTCATGCCGGTTTTTGAGTTGTTCGGATTTTTCATAATTTGCAGAAGATAGTAACCAAATATAGCATAAAAAAATGACAGTTATGCTATTTTAACACAGTATGTTATTGAGTTTTAACCCTCTTGTTTATATTTGCTGGTATAATACTTAAAACAACTAAATGATGGCTGTAAAAAAAGCAGGCATAAAACCTGGGTGGCTTTTGAAGATTCTTTAAAAGATGCTTGATGGGCTGAGAACACCGTGAAGGACGCGGTTTCCGAATCCATTTCAAAGCCGATCAATGAACGGGGCCAGGTGAAGAGGCTTTTTCCCGTGAAAATTAAAACTGTTTTTTTGCATGACCAACCTACAGGCAGTTTATACTATATATAGCAGGTGATATGGAGATAATCATTATAACTTTATCTGTTTTGCTGATTGTATTAAGCGTTTTACCGTTTATACAAAACCAGCACTGGGTGTTCCGTGTTCCCGAATTTTTAAAACTCCAGCTTTTCGTTCTCCAGGTTGTTGTATTTACAGCCGCTTTCTTTTTTGTAAACGCTGCCGGTTGGCTATGGGGAATTCAGCTGATCCAGGGAGCGTTGATGGTATACCATGTCTATTTGCTGATGCGGTACACCAGGTTCTGGAAAAGACAGAAATTCCGGCGAACGGGAAAAGCTTCAGAAAAAATAAAGCTGATCTCCTGCAATATTTACCAGTTCAACACCGAATACCGGCGTTTTGTGGAACTGATCCAAAAAGAGCAGCCCGATATCTTCCTGACGATGGAAAGCAACAGTGACTGGGAGCGGGAGATGCGTGTACTTGAAAAAGACTACCCGAATTATGAAAAAGTAACGCTGGAAAATACGTACGGAATGCATTTCTATACAAAATTGAAATTACACCGTGTACAGACGCATTATTTCGTGGCAGAGGACGTTCCAAGCATGGAAGCCGAGCTGGAAACCCGCGACGGACACCGGTTCATATTCTTTGGCGTGCATCCGCCGCCGCCGAGCCCGACGGAAGAGGAAAATTCCAAAGAACGGGACGGAGACCTGCTCAGTGTTGCCAAACGGGTACGAGATTATCAGCTGCCGGTTGTCGTAACCGGTGATTTCAACAATGTGGCCTGGGCGAAGTCTTCCATCCTGTTCAGGAAAACGAGCAGGTTGATTGACGCCCGCATAGGACGTGGGATACTGGCTACGTTTCATACCCGCTATTGGTTTTTCAGGATTCCGCTGGACTTGCTGTTTCACAGCCCTGGTATTTTCATCGACAAGCTGTTCATCTATCCTTCCATCGGCTCAGACCACTACCCGGTTGGCTGCACTTTTCACATGGACATACATGCTGAGGAGCAAGAGGAGCAGGTCCAGGACCTTGAACAGGGAGAAATGCAGGAGGTGAATGAGCTGATCGAAGAAGGGAAGCAGGAAGAAAGTAACAACAGGGAGGAGTGACCTGCAAGTGCTTTTTGCACGTTAAGGTTTCCCGGAATAAATGGAAGCATGCAGGAATACAATGTAAATATGGGAGCTTAAATGGATCAGATCAATACTCTTCCTGCCGTTCCGGGAGTTTATTTCTTCTATGACGAACGGGACAACCTGATCTATGTGGGTAAAAGCATCAATATACGGAACAGGGTGCGGCAGCATTTCCGTGGTAAAGACCGCAAGTCCTTGAAGATACAGGCGTCTACAAAGCGTATCGCTTTCGAGGTAACGGGAAGCGAGCTGATCGCATTGCTGTATGAGTCCGATCTGATCAAAAAGCATCAGCCGTTGTACAACCGTTCGCAGCGCAGGACTATCTACCAGTACGGGCTTTATATCGTAGATGTGGAGGGGTACAGGGGGCTGCGCATCGAAAAGATCAGGCAGGGAAATAATGAAGTGACCTGCTTTTCCTCTGCGAGCGAAGCAAAGAATGCCCTTTTTCGTATTACCGAAAAATACGGTTTGTGTCAGAAAATAAACGGGCTGTATAAGACGACTGGCTCCTGCTTCCAATACCAGTTAAAGGCCTGCAACGGAGCGTGTATTTCCCGGGAGCCTGTTTCAGAATACAATGCGCGGGTTGAAGAGTTTATACGCTCTTCGTCCATAGAACGGTTCACCAGGTTGTTTGAGCTCCCGGGCAGGCACGAGGGAGAAACCGGCCTGGTCTATATAGAGAACGGTGTCTACAGGGGCTTTGGTTTTTGCCCGGTAGCAGTTTCCCCGAACGATTACCTCAATTATATAGAATTCCGGCAGGATAACAGGGATGTCAGGCGAATCTTAATCAGGTATCTCATTCTTCATTAATGCGAGAGGATTCATTGTACTGAACTGATATTGGATGCTACAGGTCAAAAAACTAAACAGTTCTGACTTCTATCAGGATTTTTAGTGGTTGTAAATAAATAATTTATAAAGTATGATCTATTCGATTAGCTTCAACTCTGTGATCCAAACAGGAGAAAGAATCGAATTTTTTGCAGGAGGATTTGAAGAAAATATAAGAACTCGAAATTCTTAACCTTAAGAAGGATGAGAAATAAAATGGAAAGATCTAAAATTTAATTTCAGAAGGGTTGAAGGATTCAGATTGTTTATAGTTAGTTAAATAACGTAGTTTGTAAATTAATAACATTTTCGGACTTTACATTCGGGTGGAGTGGAGCATAAAACTAACTGTCAATAAGCAATGAATTTGAATAGAAGCATAAAACTTAAAGTTTGCATGTTAGTCCACCTGATTCAAAATTGTGCTAGCGAATACCCTATCTTTGTCCTTGCACACTTTCAAATGTTATCAGGTCAAATCTGTCTAAATACTTTTCTGTCATAAGTTGTGTGGCTTTCAAGAGAGTGTTTTTTATGAAGGCTTTTCATTTTATTGTCTTATTGTCAGAAATACTCTATGCCTTCTTATTGTTTCAGTTGCTTCCAAATAGGGAACAACTTTTCTCTCAATTATCCATTTCAGCAAATTATCGATGACAAAGACATTTTCTGTTCCCCCAACATTGAAGATACGATAGATTTGGTACTTATCTGTATTATCCAAGAAAAACTCCCATTCGTTTTCAGTTAAGTAAAAAGTTCTTTTTGATTTTGGTGTTCCTTTACAGTCAATGTAATTTATCACCTCTCCTTTCTCGTTTTGAATTTCAAAGTCGTAATTTGACCAACTTTCAACAAAATTTTCATTCTCATCTACATTTAGCCAAATGATATTTAATTTCGGAAAATGGTTTTTTAAATAATTAAATAAATATCGTTCACTACGCTCTTTAATTTCATTAGTGTACTGATCAATCCTTGTAGTAATATCGTTTGGGTCTCTGTCATCATCTGGTGTAAGGAACTTAATTTTTTCTTCAAGCTGCTTAACTTTCGCTTTCAACTCTTCGATTTCACTATTCTTGTTTACTTCGTCTTTTATCTGATAGAATCGAACTAATTCTTCAGTAGAGATTTTATTCTGAATAACAAGTCCGTGAAGGAGTTCTTGAATATCTTTTTCCTTATTAATATAAATAATGTTATTGTTTGAAATAGTGACATCCTCTGAAGAATAATAATCCTCCCCAAAAATATAATTCTCTATTTCATTTAAATTTATTATTTTGGGGAGCCTTCCATTGAACAAGTAAATGGAATATTTATCGTCCAGAGATGCTTTCCATTTTGTATAATATTTGCCTTCCAATTCCTTTGATAATTCTTGTAACTTTTTAAAATCAAATTCACTTTGAAGAATTAATTCATTTTGATTTCTTTCTTTTCGTTTGTTATTAATTACATTTACCATTTCCTTAAACACTTTGACACCTTCACAAGAGTGAAGTTTAATTTCATTCTCTTTCATCCAATTAAAAGTATTGAACAATAATTCTTCATTTCCTTCTTTCGCTATTCGTGATATTTGAAAATCGCCATTACTTTTGAAATATTTTCTAAGTGTAACAGTCAAAGAAGATTCAGTTTGAACTTTCAGATCACTAATAAATTTTATAGCTTCTTCTGTTTCTATAATCCATTCAGATAAGTATTCAGGTAATTGTTCTTTTTTCAATGAAAATTCGTTGGGGTAAACAGAGAGATTTGGATTAAACCTCATAAGAGTATTTGTTTCTACATTGTTTATCTTCTCCCAATCAATATTCTTAATGAGAGTCTTTTTATTTTTCTGCCATTTATTAAAAATGAATTTTATCAAGTCTAACTTCTGGTCATCGTCAAGTTCTGTTTTGAGATATTCACAAGAGAATTTATCATCAGTAAAAAATGGTTCTGAAATTATTTGAGTACCTGCCTCTTTGTCAATATCAACCGGAAGTTCAAATATTTTTCTAATGCTTTTATACTTGTCACTTAGCGTAGCATTGGCATCTATAAAGCTATATGGTTTCGTATAATACGTGTATTCAAGAGTAAATTCTCCCTCGAGTGTTTCAATATTGTATTCAGCAAAATTGATATTGGCAATGTTCTTATGATAAAGTAGAATGAATGCCAATTGCTGAGAGTTGTCAATGGTATTCCCTATTAACCTCAGTATGCTTTCATAATTAGGTTCTTTACTGATTCCAAAAAGCGATTTTAGCCCTGCTTCGGGAATTCCTAAATCAGAAAAGTAGTTTATTATTTTATTAAGGAAATCACTGTTTTCAAATTTGTCTGGTAAAATTTGAGCCAAACTCAGTTTGAATACTCCATTTTCAAAAGTTATTTCATCGTTGGAATTCGGGATATCTGCAAGTGTGAAAGTTTGATTTTCAATTTCCAAGATAACTTTTTTTCTGAACTGTTCTTGTTCTTGTTTTGTGAGTTCTTTACAAGCTAAATCCAAAATTTTATACTCTAAACTATCAACTTCATACAACTTTCCAACTGTAAAACTGATTTTTGATAACCGTGTTATCAGTTTTCTCTTGGGGTCGTTGTATCTTATTAGGTCAATGAGTTCTTCAATTTTTTCATCTACATCAACAAAATCAAGTATTACATTGTATAAATGGTGTTCAGATAAAATCTCGACTTGTTTTTTGTATTCTGAAAATTCTTTTGGAAGTAACTTGAATGTTTCTAAATAATTATCGGATAGAAATTTTATCAGTTCTTTGTTGGTTTCGCCTGTGTAATATTGAAAAACATTATTGTCCTTCTCTGAAATTATAAATTTGTTATCTGATTCCTCAATATAGAATTTCTCAAAAAAGTTTTCATTGTTTGAGTTTGCAAATGCAACAAGAACTTTGATTTCTTCAATATCAAAACTTACATCAGTGATAATTTCATGATCAAACAAATTTGTATTATCTAATTTGAAAGGAACATCTTTCAAGAAATTGATAATACTGTTTGATGGAATATCCAATTCAAGAAGCTTTTCTATTGCTGATTGGAAATAGCTGTAGTGTGAATTTTGAGGGAAACGACTGTTATAAAAAACGTCATTTGATTTTTTGAACCCGTTTTTAGTAAAAACGAAAGGTTGCTTTGATAGTGGAGCATTATTTTCTTCAAGATTGAAGTAGTGAATTACCTTTTCGTAAAATGATTTTGGCTCTTGAATATTCTCAATGATTGATTCCCAGTTTGGTAAAATTAAATTCTTGTAAATTTCTTTTTCTTGAAGAAGATACTTTTTCAAAACATCAGCATATTCATCAGGATGAATTTTGAAAGCTAAAAGCCAGTTGGGGGTATTGAGATTTGAAGGAAGTAATTCCCTTAATGAAAGAATATTTCCCTGATAATCGCAAAACATCTTCAGTTGTTTTAATGTTTCGTCAGCAACACCTGTGAATTTTGTTTCAGGGTTTATAAAGTTTTTGAATAGATTTAATTTCTGTAAAGCAGTTAATTCATTTTTGGTCGAAGTTCTTTTTGCAATTTCTTTGTAAAGTTCTTCATCAGATTTCAGAATAGAAATTATTTTTTCGTTAAAGTTGAATTTTGAAATGTTGAGTTCAGAGATTAAAAAGCCGAGAGAATTGAGCTCCGCTTTTATTCCTGCAACTTTTATTGATTGAAAAACAAGGTTGCTGTCTTTACTTGCTTCTTGAATAGAATAAAATTCACCATCTGAAAATTTGAAGAGCTTTGCTTCAAGCAATCTTTCCACTGCTTCCTTTGTGAAATGATGTTTGTCGAGGTCTTTAAGAAATACCTTATAGCTTTTATCTGATAAAGTTTTTATCCAGCCATTGAAACATTCCAAATCTGCATTGACAAAAACATCACGGATGTTCCACTTTTCAAGACCAAGTTTTTCAGGAGATTGTGCTTCTGTCAATAATAATAAATCTTTCTTGTCCTCCCAATAAAACCAATGAATGTTTTCTAAGCCCAAATCAACAAGGTTAATTTCCAAATCAAAGGTTTTAATTTTTACATTTTTTGATTCACTCTGGATTCCATTTGTTATCGGGATGTTAATTTTTATGTAGTCTAATAGCACCGAAAAGAAATATTCATTCAACCATTTGTTGTTATCCTTTGAAGGAATTTTTGAAACAAGAATATTTGCATAAAGAGTTGTAAATTCTTCATAATTTTCCATTTTGTATTTTTCTGCTAATTCAACAATTCGCTTTGAGATTTCTGGAAGAAGATTTTTATTCTTGTTACTTTCATGCAATTTCCTACGATTTGCTTCAATGTCAAAACTGTCGCAATGAATTATAAATGAGAAACCGTTTGTTTCATCACCCATTGGAAAGTATTTGTAAAAGTTAGGCGAAGTTCTAAGGTTGGAGGCTTTCTTATAGTTAGTATAACCAAGTGAGATCTTGATATTGCAATCTTTGTATTCAGGGTTGATACTTTCAAATGTTTCGGTTCCTTTTGATATTTCAAAGTCCGCTAAGGTTAGGTTTTCCTTTTTGAGAGAATGGTTATTGATGTAAACTTTTCTCAAATTTTTTAGGAAGTTCATTGAGTATTGAACTCCCTTCTGCAAGTCAACATAATCCTTATCAAGATGTGCTTTCTTACCCTCGCCTAACTTTAGAAAAAACAATGAACCTCTATCAAGTTGATTAAAATTAAAGCTGCCTTGATGTAATTTGAAATTTTCGTTAAGATATTGAGTTACTTCTTCCAGTTCAGTGATAGGAAACAGTATCCGTTTCTTGTAGTTGATGTCCCAAACTTCTTCTCCTGGCTCAGAAGGGAAATTGGTCACAAGTATTTTGAATAACCAGGGATTACCTTCTTTATCAAAGTCACTTGGATTTTCGATAAAATTTGGTGAGATAGGGGACTTACTAAGAAATTGTTTTAATTCATCAATTTTATTCCAACTGAAAATTATTGGTCCCTTATAATCTTCTATTAGCTCTTTTATGCCATCATTTTTTCCCACCAGCCGGTGAACGAGTTTGAAGCCGATGCCAAATCTTCCAATCTTATCGCAGTCGTACTCCTTTGTCGTGTTGGCAATATTGAGTATTGAAATAATATCTTTATGATTAAAAGGAAGTCCGTTATTTACTGCCAAAAAATATTCTTCATTATAGAAAATAAAAAAGTGTGTTGCGTTGCAGTCAACAGCATTTTGGAGGAACTCATAAATGGCTTGTCCATCTTCTGCTATTTTGAGAAGAGAAGGAAGAAACTTGTCAATCTTTTTATCGCCATGAAATAATTCAAAAAGTCCGTTTATCCTTTTCTCACCTTCATCATGATATACTCCTACAAAATCCGTATTTGTGTGTGGGTCTATTCGCTTTCTAATTACAGTTTTGTAGTGCCATCGTAAATTTTTAATACTCTTAATCTTCATAGCTGTGAAATATCATTAAATAAAGCGTTGGATGTTGCCTGACGGCTATTATTCCTAATACATCATCAATATATTCTTCCATTTTAATTTTCTGCCGTTATCATCATAATAAATCCATTGTCCATTTTTTTATAAGTCATAATGTACCCATGCTAACTCATTTATTGATGAAGTTAATCACTTTTTCTCATTTTTCAAAACTTGTCCACAGTACTGACAAATAATTGCTTATATTTTAATTAGTTACGTATAGTTTGGAGTTAGAGCCTAATATTTGTTTCGTGATAGATGACAATTGAATTGATGAACGAATACTTATTCAGATGGATAACAATTTTATTTAATTGATAATTCTTCAAAGTGGAAATAGCTTTGAGCTATATGAATTGACAATGTTAAAATATAGCGAATTTGAAAGAAAAGTATCTGAAATGGAATTTCTTATTCCCCACCATTGCTTCATTTTCATACTTTAATACACTATACTTCGTAGCAATGAAATCCGTTCGGTTCGTTTCACTTTTTTCCTGAACTCCGATTGAAAGGTGCGCTGCCATACCCCGGGGCAGAAATAATAAAGTGCCGCTAATGCTGTTTGACAGCGATCTGTTTGCAGTCACAGGCATAATAAGGGGTTAAATCCGACAAATAGTAATTGATATTTGTCTTGCTGAACCGTAAAGGGATTGTATCATTTATAAGTTGATTATAATGATCAACAGCACCACTGTGGATCTTCCATCTTTTAGACTCACTATCGTACAATGTGTCATGTGATCCAATAGCAACATACATAGGGATATCGCTATAATTTTCCTGTTTAACGGTAAAACTAAACTCACCGTCAAAATTTTCAAAAACTAACGAATCTTGTTCTAATCCCCATTGATTGTATCCGATCTTGTGTGTCAGTTTCATTTCATAGAGATATACGCCCGTTGTATCATAAACTTTGTATGTTCCGGCAATGAAATCCCATTTGGTTGGAAACGGAGGTAGATCCGGTCCTTTCACTTCCTTTTTACAGCTCGCGGCTGCCAGGGCGATACCAGCAATCAGCGCTACCATCCATTTGTTTGTATATTTTACAGTGTTGATCATGTTGCATGTATTTAATGCTGTTTGACAGCAATCTGTTTGCAGTCGCAGGCATAATAGGGCGTCAAGTCTGACAGATAATAATTGATGTTTGTTTTACTAAACCGAAACTGTATAGTATCGGCTTTAAAAATATTACTTTGGGCATCGTATATTCCCCCACCAAGTTTCCATCTTTTGGACTGTCTATCATACAAAGAATTGTGCATTCCAAGTGAAATGTACATAGGCAAATCACTAAAATCTTCCTGTTTAACAGTAAAGTCAAACTCCCCGTCAAAATTTTGAAAGACAAGTGAATCTTCTTCTAATCCCCATTGATTGTACCCTATCTTGTGCGTTAACGTCATCTCATATAGGTACACGCCCGTTGTATCATAAACTTTGTATGTTCCGGCAATGAAATCCCATTTGGTTGGAAACGGGGGTAGATCCGGTCCTTTTACTTCCTTCTCGCAGCTCGTGGCTGCCAGGGCGATACCAGCAATCAGCGCTACCATCCATTTGTTTGTATATTTTACAGTGTTGATCATATTGCATGTATTTAATGCTGTTTGACAGCGATCTGTTCGCAATAGCAATGGTAGTAAGGAGTGAGTTCTTGCAAATAATACTGTATATTAGTTTTTTCAAAAGCTAAATATAAAGTATCATTTATTAATCTGTTTTTGTTTTCTCCTCCCTGACCATATATCTGCCATGTCTTGCCATCATTTATGCCTGAAATTGGATCGTGAAAACCAATAGGTAAGAAATCGTTTGGAATTTGATTGTCGTAAGCAAAAGAAAGATTAAAATTGTTGTCAAAATTTTGAATGTGGATTAAATTACCTTTTCCACCAGTAGGATAATCAAATTCACTTCGAGAGATTTCCATTTCATATAAATATATGCCAGTGGTATCATATACTTTATATGATCCTATAAATTTTTCCCACAATTTTGGCTCGCCAGGAATAGGGGGAGTAGGTTTTTCCTTATTGCAGCTTGCGGCTGCTAGGATAGTGCTGGCGATAGCCAGCACCATCCATCTGCCCATATATTTCATATCATTACGGTTTATTGTTTGATTAGTTTTTTCACGATATAAGTACCGTTTGCGAATATGCGCACGTAATAGGTTCCGGAAGCATATTGTTCCGCTGAAAACATACCATCCGGCACGGCTTCTTTTCTGGTTAGCATATTGCCTTTGTCATCGAATAGCTGGTACGCCAGATCGTCCGTTTCCACGCCTGTGATGTTCACTGTTCCAGTAGTCGGGTTGGGTGACAGCGCTACGTTC
>JBBCIY010000004.1:0-404311 GCA_037189645.1 Crocinitomicaceae bacterium | reverse complement strand
CGGGATGGAAATGGACAACGAGGTGAAGGGGAACGGAAATTCCTACACCACAGAGTTCAGACAGTATGACCCGAGGTTGGGTAGGTGGCTGAGCCTGGATCCGTTGATGCATCAGTTTCCATGGATGAGCCCGTATGTTGCATTTGACAATAACCCGGTGTTCTTTATAGATCCGTATGGACTGGCTTCTACAAATGAGGGCGATCCTCCTCCAACAAATTCAAAAGGCAGCGTCATTGGTACTAACGATAACCCCGTAGAACTAGATGGTTTTGTGTTGACTCCTGATAAGGGTAATTCAATAATAAACAAGGAGCAATTAGTACATGAAAAGGAGTATGGTTCATACGATAATTTCAACGTTGGTACAGATCATTTATCCCGTCAAAATTACGCAGTTCCTGAGCCACTCCCTGAACCTAGCGAGGAAGCCAAACAAGCTGCTTTAATAGCAGAATTTCAAAAGAAAAAAGCTTACGTAGGGAGAAAAACACATCCTCAAACGGAACATGCTATACAAACGGGGATTATTTATGACAAAGCTTTTGGCATTCTTGTTCCTGGAAGAGATCTGTTAAAGGATGTCATCAATGGAAAAACAGTTACAGCTACGGCAGTGATTATCGGAGGAGTAGAATTTGTACCCTTTGGTAAATTATTTGTAAGAGGTGGGAAACTTTTTGTAAAGCTTATGAAAGGTGGAACAGAAGTAGTTGAAGATGTTACAGAAGCAACAATTAAAGTAGCGTGCTTTGTTGAGGGAACACCTGTCGCAGTTGCAGAAGGGGTAGCTGCTATTGAAAACATCAAGGTAGGTGACAAGGTTTGGGCGTTTGATGAAGAAACAGGAGTGATTGAGCTTAAAACAGTATATAATACCGTTGTTAAGGAAATAGACCACCTGGATAAACTGATTGCCGGCAATGACACCATCTATACCACTGACAACCATCCGTTCTGGGTTTCCGATACATGGAAGAAGGCACAAAACCTCCAGATTGGTGACACCCTAACACTCAGGAATGGAGAGTATCGTATCCTCACCTACAAAGAACGGATAGACACCACGGTAACTGTTTATAACTTTGCAGTGGAAGATTTCCATACGTATTTTGTTGGTGAACAGCAAATATTGGTGCATAATGATAATCCATGTGCAACGGCTGTAACTAAGAAAACTGCTACTGAGATTGCTAAGAACTGTAAAAAAATGACAGAAAATCAAATTACTCAATTATTAGGAAAAGACTGGCATAAAAATGGTACAAAAAGTAAATTAGTAAAGAAATTTTCTAAAGAACTAAAAGGTTCAACAAATGCTGATTTCTATATTGATAAAGTAACCAATGAAGTTTTTTTACAAGGAAATAAAACGAAGGCTTGGGTTCAGACAGGTTTATTTCTAGAATAATTATTTGTATATGTTAATAACAAGAATTACATTAAATTTAACAGGTAAGAACTTTTGGCCTGCACAATTTAGAGAAAGAATTAAGAGTAATTATCTTATCACCGATCAAAACAATCCAACTGATTTGATTTGGCATGATAAAAATGAAGTATATGATTTTGGGTCGTTATCGATACAGCATCCTAAACAGTTCGGGTTGCAGTATGATGAATGGAAATATGAAGAATGGTATGTTTCTTTCATAGAAGAGAATCATAGATTTATTGATGAATGTTATGTTGATGAAATAGTCTTTTTTATAGAAATATACTACTGCGGAGATCAGTGTAATACTGAAATTTTTAATTTGAATTTACTCAAAAGGTTGTCTAGTATAATAAATTTTTCTTTACCTGTAAGTGTATACAAATTAGACCAAAAAGAGATAATTGATTTGCTTAGAAGCTCTGGGTTTAATGAAAAAGAAATAATTGAAAATGGGTAATGTCCTCAAAAAGCAGGCATAGATGCTCATGAATTGAAAAAAGAATGGCTTGGAGATAAAGCACCGATTGCCAGATATGATCTTTATAAGGATAACGTTACTGGGGAAATTATGATTTTCACAAAAGGAGGCAAGGGTAGTCCTATAAGAACAGGAACTTTTATTAAACCATAATTATGGAGCAAACAAAAATTAAATTAACATTTTCAATTTTCGGAGATTCTTTTAATCCGGAACACTTAACACAGAATATAGGCATTGAGGGAATTTCTTTTCACAAAAAGGGAGATGCAATACCAAATCGAGAAAATTTAACTTGGAAAGAAACTAGTTGGAGTTATTCTACCGGATTTGTTGAGACACTTTTTTTTGATGAATTAACCGATCACTTAGTTCATATTTTAGAAACAAAAATAGATTATATTCTTCCGTTTGTAAAAGAACTTGAATTAGAAGTAAAATTGTTTGTAGTAGTGGAAATTGTTGATGAAGTAAAGCCTGCAATCTATGTGAATAGAAAGATTCTTGATTTTTTAAACCTATTTAAGGCAGAAATTGATTTCGATCTATATTTAATAGATTCCAATGAGTAGTGTTATCATCGCCCAAAGCACTATCGTTAGGAATTGAGATTTAACTATTGTAAAATATGAATATTATCTCTTTGTTAGTGAGCAGCAAATATTGGTGCATAATGATAATCCATGTGCGACCGTAGTAACTAAGAAAACTGCAAAAGGAGTTTTAAAATCTGTTCCTAAGGGCTTTAATGAAACAAAACAGTTTGGATATCAACACGGCCAAAAGGTATATGAATATAAAGGAAAGTATTATTCCAGAGATGTTGGAAGTGGAAATAATAGAGGAAGCCATAATGGAGGAGTATGGAAAGTTTTTGAACAACGCAATGGGAAATTGCACAGAATAGGTACAGCAGATGAAAATTTGAACATCTTTAAAAAGTAGATATTATGAAGACTAAGTATAATAAATTTATAAAAATATATAAAAACTATAAGAAGTTTGAGGAAGATAAAAGATTAGTATGGAGTAGATACTATTTTGATGATTATAGCTTTTCAAGAAGAGTGGGTTTTGTATTAGCTCTAATACAAAATTATGTAAAAAAAGAATTTACTATGGAAGTTAAATTTTGGGAGGAAAATAATAAAATAATAGACTTCTTTAAGCAAATACAGAATTCATATACTGTAGTACAAGAATATAAAGGTGAGGAAGATCCTGGAATTATTGTCATTGATGATAATAATTTAGACATTAAATTTTTCGAAGAACTTTTGCAGAGACATTATAACCATGATTTAGCATACGAGCCAGCGTTATCAGTCAAACTTCTTTTGTTTGTTAATAGTGATGAAAATTTGACGGTATTTGATTTGTATGATGACAGGGGATTTATAATAAATCACTATTATTATAATTAGGTAATGTCGCCGGGGTAATGTATTCAATGTGTGGTCGCGTATCAGATTAGCAGGTGGTTGGTTTTTAAACAGGATGGGAATCCAATACTATAAAGAATCAGTCAGTATGAAATGTATAAGGTAGTGCCATCAATGTGTTGATGAAAAATTACTATCTTTCATGCACAAATTCGTTCTTTGAATACACAGTTCTGATCAGAACAGCGGATTACTACCCGTTCGGGATGCTGATGCCGGAAAGAAGCAAAGACCATGTGGCAAATGCATACCGCTATGGCTACAACGGAATGGAAATGGACAACGAGGTGAAGGGGAACGGAAATTCCTACACCACAGAGTTCAGACAGTATGACCCACGATTGGGTAGGTGGCTGAGTTTAGATCCGTTGATGCATCAGTTTCCATGGATGAGCCCGTATGTTGCGTTTAATAACAATCCGGTCTATTTTACCGATCCGTTAGGCTTAGAGGGGGAACCTACAGGGTTACCGGAAAATGCTGAAAATGGGCAAGTGGCAACGGCAGATGACGGCAAGTCCTACATGTATGGCCCGGATGAAGAAGGAAACAATGTATGGACACGGAGTTTAGGAGAAGTCGGAACGGAAGCAGAAAGGCCAACTGTTTATAGTCAATTCAAATATAAACTTGACACAGCTATCGGAGAAGCTAAATATAAAGCGTCATTGGAATCTAATAAGGGTGGAAAAGGTTCAGAATGGCTAAAAGCGATGACTTTGGAGAACCATTTTGGCGGTGGCTCCAACCTGAGACCTTTCCATGATCCACTGAAAACAAATCCGAACCATTCAATGCGGGAATCGTGGGAATACAGGAGGGCTCAGACCAGCGCTACCGACAACATCATAGGAGGAACCCTCATCGGAGGGCTTGCTGCTCCAATTGCCATTGCCGGAGCAGTAGAAACCGCACCAATCTGGCTATCTTACCTGACAACGGGAACCAATTATGCCTTACAGGGAGCCAGATTAACAGGTAAATATTCGTGGCAGGCCTTACGGTCTTATCATAACATATTCGGGAAGAATGGAGGATATTTAAATATTGGTGGCAATTATATTACTCAGAGTATTTCAAGTGGTAGTATGAACCCTTTTTTAGATCATAATGCATTTGAATACGCAGCTTCTATTTTTGTAGGAAAATTTTCTATACTCAATCAATCACTTATTGGTGCAGGAGGTGGGTTAATTAACTGGACTCCAAGTGAAAATAAAATTAAACACTTATTTAACCAAAATATAGGTATTACATTAGGAAATGTAATTAATGGAGGAGTTGCCCCATTATACAATTTAACCGGACCTGTTAGTGGTTTTATTTTTGGTAATACGCAACAGGCTATAGGTGGTAGAGTAATGAATAACTTAGAAAAACAACTTGGAGAACTTAATTCTAAATAATAAAAAATATGCCATATATTAGTAGAAAAGCTCCAAAATATGAATTGGGGTCAAAGAAAAAAATAATTATTGTGCTAATTCTGTTTGTATTAGCTTTTATAGGAGCTATTTATTTTCAATTTAAACGAGAAGAACAATTAAAAAGAACTCAGAATAGTACCGCAATAATTATAAAGAAGGGAAGAACCGTTCGTGGAGGAGCAACAGTTTATTTTGAAGTTAACTCCAAAAGACTTGAAGCAAAAATATGGGGAGGAGACTATGATTTTTTAAATATTGGCGATACCATCTTGATAAAATATGCAATAGAAGACCCTACATTAGTAGAAGTTATCGATAAGTATTACATGCAGAAATACAAACATTTGAAAGGTAAATAATAAAAGTTTTAAAATGATATTGTGGTTTGGTATGAGTAAGGTGGATTTGAAATCTGTCAAAAAGAGTGGTATTTTATATATTATTCTTGTAATAACAGTTCTTTATGGAATTATTTATTTAAAGGAACTTAGGAGAGAAAAACTATTAGAAGAATCCAATACTATTATAGCAACTGTTACAAATAAATCTTCTGGATATAAAGGGAGCAATTCTCTATATGTAGAATATAAGATAAAGGGTAAAATCTATAGGCCATACGGAGTGCAACTTAATAGTTGTACTGAGAAATTCAAAGTAGGAGATACAGTATTAATTAGATTTTCGTTGAAAGACCCTAAAGTAGTTTCTATTGTAGATTGTGAAGAAGGAGCAGAAAATAAAAATAAGAAGTATGGATGATTTGAAAACGATTGTACTTGGTACAGAATACGATAATGATCTTATACGAAAATTAAAACAAATTCTGATTGATAAAGGGGGAAAGATTGTTGAGGAGATAAAAGGGATTGGTGGCTCCCAAGAGTTTAAACAATATTCTGTGATCATAGATGGAGTTACATTGATAGTTGAAATAGAAACATATATTGGTGTATCCATTACTGGTCCTGGATTTATAGTGAATGGAATTGCACATCAAATCAAGGGTCGGTAATGTCGCCAATGTGTTGGGTCGCGTATCAGATTAGCAGGTTAAAATGTATTTACCTGTGTTACAGTCCTTTGTTCTCTTGAAATGTATAAGGTAGTGCCATCAATGTACTGATGAAAAATTACTATCTTTCATGCACAAATTCGTTCTTTGAATACACAGTTCTGATCAGAACAGCGGATTACTACCCATTCGGGATGCTGATGCCGGAAAGAAGCAAAGACCATGTGGCAAATGCATACCGCTATAGCTACAACGGAATGGAAATGGGAACAGCTATACGACGGAGTTCAGTTTATAGGAAATGACACGATTTCAATAGGAAAAAATAAACACAAATTAATGTATATACGTAAATAGAGCGTTTACAAACATAATTATGAAGAAACAACATCTTTTGATTTTTGTTAATCTTGTATTGATAGCCCTCTATCTAAATTTTATACACTGGCGATTCTTGAGGTTAAAAAACCTGTATTTCTATTCCGGAAAAGAACTGGATTTTACTATTGTGCTTACTCGAATGAACCATGAATGGATCATTTTAACATTATCTTTAATGTCACTCATTGGAATTTCATTCCGGAAAAATAGTAAGTTTTTTTTCTTAGTAAGTACTCTTTATATTTCAACTCAGTTAGTTATCATCGTTTTAGCTCCATCATTCAGCTGGCTGTATTTTATAAAATTACTCGCAACAGTCACGTTTATCTGGCTTTTGATTTTTCAAAATGTTTATTCTGCTTATGTAAAAAGGAAGGATCTTAAAATACTTTACTTATTGTTAGGCGTATTGATTTATTCAATCTTTCTTTACAGTAGGTGGTAAGCAGTAGATTTTCACTCGGTAGTGCAGTCAATAAATGAATTATCCAAATAGAATCATTACAGTTAAAAAGATGAAATAAATAGTTGGAGAAACGGAAAAAATATCTGTTTTAACTAGCTGAAACAAGCCCTATCTTTTCACAAACATACTGCTTCCGATCCCTTTATCGGTAATGACTTTCACGATATAAGCACCTTTTTCCAGGGAAGAGGTCTCAATCACCGGTTGCTCACTCGTCAATATCTGCTGCCCGGAAACACTATGCACCTCAACAGACCGGATCAACGCGTCGTTTTGTGAACGGATGGTCAAGTAATCAACTGCCGGGTTCGGATAGAGCAGCAATCCGCTTTCAAACCCCGGTTCTTCCAGTCCCAGCACCTGAATATGCGTCACGTATGTATTGGTTGTAACCGGGAAATTGTAGTCAAAGTAAATGTCCGCGTAGTTGGAAAATGACTGCCCTACAGCCAGAGAAGATTTCGTTTTGATTTTAAACAGTACGTAACCATCGTTTGCATCATCATTGAAATCAAGCTGAATGTTCTCAAAGATAAATTCCACCTGATTGCCATTGATTTTCGTATAGAATGAATGGCTTCCATCGAGGGGAATCAGAGATGTGATGTCAAATTTCGCCTCATCAATTTCATCTTTCACAACAATATGCTCGGCAGGATAATTCCCGGTATTCTCAAAACGGATAAGATAGTGCACGTATGCTCCAACCCGGTCCGGGCCTACAATTTCTCCCTGCAGGCACGTTTTGTCATTCGGATCGTACGCCCCTACAACAACCTGGTTCAGCTCAAATACATTATCATCGGGGGTTTCATCGGTATTTCCGGTGGAAATCACCGCATTAAAGTTCAGAATGTCATCAATCTCAATCGCCGGGACATCCATCGGGCCATTCACATTAAAAACGACATCGATGTTTCGTGACTCAAAAGGATTCAGACCAGTATAATTCCACGAAAAAATATTCCCTGACTGGTTGTCAATCGATTCCGTAGCGGAAATAAACTCAAGCACTGTCTCGTCAAAAGCCAGGGAAACAGTACCGTCCTCGACCTGGTTGCCCTTGTTCCTGTAAAGTAACCGGTAAGAAGCCTCAAATCCGGGACGGGCGCTAATGATCGGGCTGAAAACGATTTCCACATCAGAGTGATTCCCATTGGGGGTGATACAAAAATCCTGTACAAACGGGCTTGCATCTGCAGGAAAATCAATTGTTACAACGGAAGGTGAAACATTGAAATAACCAGGATTTTCCGTGTGAGGAACGAGCGTATACTGCCCTTCCTGCACAGGAACAGAATAGCTGCCGGACTGGCTGGCAATGAATGTTCCCGATACGGTTCCGTCAGAAATGGAAAGGTTCAGGTTCGGATAATCAATATCTGCAACATCGCAACCATCTTCGTTCACATCCATCCTGGCCGTTCCCTGGATGGAATAGAATGTTCCACCCGGAGTAAAATTACAGTAGATGCCGACATGACAGTTGGTCAGCTCCATGGAATTGACAATTTGCTGAATTTCACCTAGGAAAACAGGCTCGGCACAAATAAACTGTAAGTTGGGATTGTTGAGGTAAAGTGCTGGAAAGTAGTTTGTATTTCCATTTTTAATATTCAGGAATGTGAGCGGATCATTGCCTGAAGAGGAAAGAATTCCCAAAAGTGGATTATTGCCTGCGTCTATGGATTCCAGTTGATTGCTGGTACAATTCAGAGAGTATAAAGAATCGCAACCATCCAGATACAGGCTTGTCAATTGATTGGTATCGCAGGATAATCCATTCAGGTACGGATGATTTCCCAGCTCCAGCTCTGTCAGCAAATTATTACGGCAGGTAAGGCTTACCAGGTTAACATTATTGACAACGTCCAGAGTTGCCAGCTGGTTGACATGACAAATCAGGGTACTTAAGCTCAGATTACTACTGACATCCAGGCTTGTAACCAGGTTGTAAGAACAATCCAGGTAATGTAAATCCGGCTGGTTACTCACATCAAGCTGTACTAGCTGATTGTGAGAACAATTCAGGATCTCCAGGTCCGCATTCTGGCTGATATCCAGAGATACAAGCAAATTCGACGAACAGTACAGTTGTCTCAGGTTCGTAAAGCTCTCTATACCCGTCAGGCTTTGAATCCCCGCGTTGTCGACGGACAGGCTGTAAACCAATAAAGCTTCACTTGCCTGTATCTCGCCATCTTGATTCAGGTCTATCCGGATATTCTGGCCGGCAGCATCCTGAGCTATATGGATGGTATTATCTGCCTCCAGCAATTTTGCCTTAAAGGCGGCATCAGGGATAGTTACAATCTGTGCTGAAGCATTCACAGCGAACAACAGGAAAATACACGAATATAGATTTTTCATAATAGTTACTTTCTCCTGAAACGATCGGAAAATGAAAAAGGTTGGAAATGAACAGACTAAACGATCAATCGATCCTGAACCGCTCTCCCATCTGGATCATGTACTTCAAAAATCCGTCAATAAACAGGTCTCCTTTAAAGTGATAGCCCGGTGATGTAAAATGGACCAGGTCTGCCTGCATCAGGCCGTTCCGCTGCCATGTTTTGGAGGATCCCAACTCTCCCATGACACCATACAGGTCCCACACCGCCATTTTGTATTCTCTTGCCAGCTCAATGATCACTTCCCGCTCACGGGCAATGTTCCTGTTCAGATGTCGCTTGCGGTAATAGGCATCATTGGGAACCGTGAGCAGCAACGCACACTTCGGGTTTGCACGCAAAGCGATCTTCATCATCTGTTCCAGGTTTCTCTTGTACACCAACGGATCAAATTTATCATAGGGAACATTGGCATCGTTCGTTCCTACGGAATAGGCGAAAAAATCAGGAGGATACGTTTTCAGTTGTTCCTCAAAGCGGGAACAATCCAGGTAAGAATACAGCCCCGCACCGTTGATCCCGATGGAATTGTAGGAGATCCCGGGCTGCTCATTCATGAACTGGAACCCGTAAATTTCCAGCTCCGTATGCTGAGCGATCGTACGTGAAAATTGCAGGTCCAGCGAATCCAGCTCATCTGAAAACTCAATTTCGGTATACCCGATCTCCTGGTTTCTTTTAACGGAAGTGATCAGGATCTCGTCCGCGCCGAAATTCAGCTCATAAGGCAGCTCTCCTTTATTGTGAAAAACCCGCAATATGCAAAATCCCGGTTTCGACATGGTATTCCGGTGATGAAAGGAAAATTGTACAACAGAATCAGCACTCGTGATCGTTGCGCCAAGCACTCCGAAATCAACGGATTTATCTTTGTTTACCACTACCCGGTGGCCGATAAAGCTGGATGGAGAGTAAAACCGGTAATTCCCGGGATTGTTTGTTCCCGCCAGGCTAAACGGAAATACCATTCCCCTTTCTCCCGGCAATTGGGGATAATTTGTCTGCAGGAACATCCGCACATCATTGGTGTAAATATCTGCCTGGACGTGTGATCCGCCAATGTGATAAAAATTCAGTTTTCTGTCCTGGAAACGGATCATAGAATCCAGCTGGTGATACAGGTATTCGAAATTCGGACTCGTTTCGGTATAGAACCTGTAATTGTTCCTGGAAAAATCAACAAACGGATAGGCGGAACGCATGGAAGTATCGATGCGTACAAAATCGGGATAAACGTATGCATTCAGCGAATCGTTCTTTTGTGAACAGACAACCGCTGAGGCCAGCACCAGCAAACCGGTCAACCAACTATTTTTCTGTACCCGAAAACCTCTCATTTATGCCCCTCCTTTTCCGCTCCAGCGTATGTATTCGGCAATCAGCGCATCGTAAAACAACTGTGCCGCCATTCGTGCACCTCCGTTGCTGAAGTGAATGTAATCATTTCCAGCCAGTCCCTTATTGACCCAGGCCGGCATTGAGTTCTTTCCTCCCATCGCATCGTAGAGGTCCCAGTATCCGGCACCTGCTTCCAGGCTTGCTTTTTTCATCTGTTCCACGCAGTACGGCAGGAACGGGTACGTTTCATACACCCCGTCCGTCATCTTTGACATATCACTCGGACCGATTACAACGATTGCTGCCGAAGGCCTCATTGATTTCAGCGTATTCAGCTGGCCTTTGAAGTAGCTGGTGTAATTCCGTACGGAAACACTATCCTTGAAGAAAGGAACCGAGTTACCGCCAAACTGCATAATGATCAGCTCTACGCCCAGTTCTGCCATCGCTTCTCCGGCAACTCCTCTGTCCATGGATCCGAAGATCGTCCCGCTGGAACCTCTCATACCGATGTTCGACATCTGAACTCCGTAATCTCCTTCCAGGGAAAAGTTGCTGATGTTCGGGCTGATTGCGCTGGAAAATTCAAATTTCAGTTTTCCGGGAGTTCCCGGGAACGTTAGCTTAAAGACGTGCGCTTTTCCATCCGCCTTCAAGCTGTCCTGGTGAATCAGGTTTCCATTCTCATATACGTTGAGTGCACACGGTTTGATACAGCTGTTATAGTACATTTTTACGGTGCTGAAGTTCCTGGATCTTCCGAATGCCTGCGAAGAAGCTGCCAGCTCGATCCAGGCAGTTTTCACGGTCGTTTCATTCGCGATCTCAGCGCTGTCTTTATATTCCCTCGTAAAACGGGCTGCAGAACCCATGACACCATATTTCCTGTTGCTGAGCTTCTCCCCTCCGAAACAGGTGTAGCGGGTAAAATTCGGGGAATAAGCCTGGTGGAAAGCAAAGGTATTGTAGACGTTATTGGCAGGTACAAGCCCCGGACCGTTTCCTCCGAACTGGTTTTGAAGGCGCTCACGCATGAAGCCGGTCATCCGGTCGCCCTCAATCTGGGAATCGCCATAATGAAGGATGTGGAGCTTTTTCCTGGAGCTCGCAGCCCCGCTCAATTTCTCAAAAAACTTATCCAGGCTCGCTCTTCCGGCATCGTTGAAATGGATCACCGTCGAATTTTTCACCCGCAGTTCCCCGGCATTGGGAGCTCCCATGTCTCCATTGCTCCCGTTCTGATGCTGCACCAGCGGATCGGTCAACGTGGTATCAATATCCAGGATCAGGCTGTCGATATCTGCTGTTTCCTGTTTTTTAGGATGCATTAACCGATCAATGGTCGGGAATTTCAGGTTGATACCAGCTAGTCGTACACCCTCCTCAGGAATAAAGAAACTGACCGTCAACAGCAGAGCGATTAAGCCCAGCAAAGCAAGAAATACCTGGTATAATTTAATGTTTTTCACCTTTCACACGAAAAGCGCAAATTTAACGAAGGGAATTGATATTCGCCTAACTATACCTGTGGTTTTTTACACTTTTTAAGCTTTTTATCTTACCGCAACAAGCTCATGTGTCCGTTGAACGTATATTTCTTGTCATTGTACAGATCACGGGCAGAGATCGTCCATGTATAAGAACCTGTCTGAACAATTTTTCCATTGAACGTACCATCCCATCCGAAATCCGGGTCATACGACTCAAATACGAGTTCTCCCCACCTGTTATATACCTGCAAATGGAACGAATAATCATCGATTCCCTGGATGTAAACTTTCCATGTCTGGTTAAATTCATCTCCATCCGGGGTGAATGTATTGGGAGCGAACAGCATGACATCGTTGACCACTTCCACATTTTTCGTAATGGAATCCACGCAGCCGTATTCCGTCGTTACATACAAGGTGATCGGGTAAACGCCCGTTTCTCCCTGAGGATAGGTAATCTTCGGTGACTGAAGCGAAGAAGAAGGTGGATTCGCTCCTGGCATTACCCATTGGTACTGGTCGATGTTCCCGGTTGAAATATCTGTCAGGCTCACGTTCGGATCAAACATGCTTACAGGCATCGGAGAAGCGTGAAAATCTGCATCAGGGGCAGGATATACCGTGATAAAATCAGGGAACGTCCTGCTGTAATAACAGCCCAGAGACGAAATCACCTCCATTTCAACCGTATACACTCCATAGGACTGGTAAGTATGCCCGAACGATCCGTTGCCAAGAATAACGGTATCTTTTGTCCCGTCTCCAAAAGAAATGAAGACCGAATCAATGCTTCCGTTCGACAAATTATCAAAGATGACACTGTGTGCTTCACATCCTTCAGGGAAATCAGGCAACAATGCAGGTATGATCTCCTCTTCAATAAATACATTCGTGCATGCTGTTGCGGTAGGTGAACCACACGCTTCCGATAATGTAACGCAATAATTGTGAGATCCTGCTCCCGGAGACACCGTTATCGTCTGGGTATTCCCTACAACCGTCCCGTTTAACGACCATGAATACGAATAGGCGCTGCTTCCTCCCTCACCTGTCGCTGTCAATGTTGCTGAACCTTCTCTGCAGATCAGCGTATCGGGAGAAATAAATGGGATTACCAGCGGATCCGGTTCCCCGATGCTAAACATTAACTGGTCAGTACATCCTCCTGCTGAATACACATCCAATACATAATCTCCTGCAAGCAGGCTGTCAATTGTGAATGGCGAAGCAGCATTGACCTGGGGACCTCCGTTCAGCCTGTAATAGTCAATCGCTGTTCCGGTAACTGCAATGGAACCATGTGGCTTGCTGTTACAGTCGGAATCAGTGATGACATGATCCGTAATTTCCGTATCGGTCACATCTACCACAACAACTGCCTGATCCTGGCAGTCGGCTGCACCGATGGTGTACGTATAATTCCCCGAAGGCATTGAAGCCGGGTCGAAAGGCATTGTAATCACCTGCCCCTGCGGATTTGTCCAGGTACCGCCTCCCTGCGGATTATTGGACAGCAATGTAAACAGGTCTACCGGGGTGTCCTGCGAACAGACTACCAGTGAGCTGTCTCCCCCCGCGTATGGTGGCGGAATAACCGTAACTGTAATACTATCTGAACTTACGCAGAGCGGATGCCCGGCAGGATTGATCGTCAATACAATTGTTTCATCTCCTTGCGGGGACCAGACCGGGTTTTCAATTTGCCCGTCTGAGAGGTTGGTTGCGGGTGTCCATGTATATTCATAAGCGGAAACACAGTTCGCCGTAAACGTCATGCTGTGTCCGGCTAAGTTCCCGGAAGACTGGTAAACAACATTTCCGTCTCCATCCAGGATGCGGTAAGAACATTCATTTACATACGAACCAGTCGCATTGAATGTGGTGGTATATGTTTCTCCATTATTCACTGTAAAAGGAATGGAATTCTCAGATCCTCCTGAGGGGATGGTATGATTGGAAGAGTTGCCATTCACATTCAGGGTCATCGTGTTACCGTTCCATCCGTCTCCCCATGAATCGATCAGTACAAGTGTATAATTACAAGGTGTTGACGGCCAGGTAACGGATGGATCCAGCTGGATGCTGTTTCCTTCACAGATCAATGTATCATTCCCTGCATTTACAATTGCCGGTTCGTTGACATTCACCAGTACGTCGTGCGTATTTTCGCAGCCAAAGTCATCAATGGCATGGAAGGTAATGACATATTGCCCTGGCGTATCCGGGGTTACTGTTATTGTACTGTTCTGGTTCGAAAGGTTATACGGGATCGAAGTGCTTGTACTCCAGAAAGAAGAATCAGCGGAGTGTCCGATCTCCGGTTTAAATGAAATTTCATCCGGATAGAAATCAGGATTTAAGTTCAAAGAGAACGAAAACACGGTTCCATCATCTGCCGCCCAGAGGTCCGTTACATTCAGCGACCAGGTACCGTTGGTAGGGCAGCCGACTAAATTATTTAATGAGCCGACAGGAGCATAATCTCCGGCAGGAAGAATGTTTCCGTTGGCCGCTCCCGAAGTGACTGCCTGTACCCAGGTCTGGTTAGCAGTTGGCGTAAAGCAATAGGTAAAAGGTGTTCCCATCGTTTCGGGAATGTTGCAATCAACATTATCCGCCTGCACGGCAACTCCCAAATTTACCCCACCACCACCTTGCTGATGCAAAATAACATTCTGCCCGGTCGGACAGGTCAGTGTGATCAGGAGGTCACCAATGAATGAATGCTCCATTTCCATGCATATGCTTATAATATCTGAAGCGCTTGTGATCTGTGTTCCGGACTCAAAACCTGTCTGCAGCAAAGGAATGGATTGCTGTACTCCCAGCAGGTCATCCGTAATACATCCGTCATCTACGGTTGTCGAACCCGGGAATCCCTGCCATTCTACCTCATAGTCATCCGGGTAGGCTGTAATGGAATAAGATTCGCCTATACACACATCAATTTCCGTAGGCAGCGGAGAAAAGTCCGGTTCCGTGGCAACCAGTACTCTCAGTTCCGTTAAGTTGGTATTGTAGCAGGCTGTGTCCGTATTGTTATCTTTTACCGTCAATTGCACGATGTACATACCAGGATTATCAAAGCTATGGGAAGCCTGAGGGCCTACAGCTGTTGTTCCGTCCATAAAATCCCATGCGTAGCTTTCAATGGCAAATCCCGGTTGCCCGTATGACCCATTATCTGTGAACGAAACCAAATCACCGATACAAACCCTGATAGAATCCGGGGTAATTCCGCCTACAATAGCTCCTACCGCCATTGGATTCGAACAAGGTGTTTTACAGGTTACCGCAGCAGCGAAATTCCCTGTCCCTGCACTATTTGAACGGAACCGGAACGTAAGGCAGCCTGTCGCGTTCAATTCTGTCGGCTGGATGATCACTCCTGACAGCTGGGTACCGGAATAGGTTCCCATGTGCGTGGATGCGGTGGAGGTTCCGTCGTAAACATCCATGTAATCAACATTTGTGATGTTGGGTGCAGGATTATCATCAACGGTACTGAGATTAAACAAGTTGAATACAACACTCACAATGTCGCCCGGATTATCAGGGCAGACAGTTATGACAACATCCTCGTTGTTCGAGTAACCGGATCCTCCCTGTCCTCCTGAGTCTATGATAAATCCGTTACAGGTATTGAACGTCTGGTTGTTGCTGCCCGGTCCAAACGAAATTGTTGTCTGCTGAGAATATGCGATTGTTGCAAATAATGAAATTAATATCGCTGTTGTTGATCTGATCATTTAAAATAAGCTTTTACATCATACAGACGTAAATTTATTTCAAACAGTGGCTTCTAAATTTTAAATTTTTTTAATTTTCAGGTCAAACTCGCTTAATTTTTAACATTAAACTATTCATTACCACACTCACCGAGCTGAATGCCATCGCTGCGCCGGCCCACATCGGATCAAGCAAAAACCCGTTGATAGGGTATAAGATCCCCGCTGCGACAGGAATCCCGATGACGTTGTAGATAAATGCCCAAAACAGGTTTTGCTTTATGGCTCTTGCGGTCTGTTTTGATACATGGATCGCTTCTGAGATCTTGAGCAGATCGGATGAGATAATGGTCATTTTGGCAACATCCATTGCGATATCGCTTCCTTTTCCCATCGCTATGCTCACATCTGCCTGAGCAAGCGCGTTGCTATCATTGATCCCGTCCCCGACCATCGCGACAATCTTTCCTTCTTGCTGGAGTTTGCTCACGTAACCTGCTTTTTCGGCCGGAAGCACATTCGCATGGTATGCATCGATCCCGAGCTCTTCCGAAACCGCTTTCGCCGTCTGGATATTATCCCCGGTAAGCATTACGATCTCAATTCCCTGCTGATGCAGCTCACGGATCGCTTTTGCAGAAGTAGGTTTTACCTGGTCGGCGATCGCCACTGCTGCCAGGAGCTGTTTTTCACGGGTGAGCAAAACAACTGTCTGTGCCTTTCCCAAACGGTAGCTGATCCATTGAGACTGTTCTTCCGAAAAGACCACCCCCCGCTGTTTCGCCAGCACCTCATTCCCCAGGAAGTATTCTTTTCCTCCAAAACTGCCTTTTATTCCCTGCCCGGAAATGTTCTCTACCTCTATTCCATCCAGGTAAACGCCTGTGTCTTTCAGGTGGGCAACGATCGCATCCGCCAGGGGATGTTCGGAAGATGTTTCAATGCTGAACAATATGTTCTGCTCTTCCCGGTACGATTCCATAAACCATTTCAAGCCGGTCACCACGGGTTTTCCTTCCGTAATCGTTCCTGTTTTATCCAGAATGACCGTATCGATCTTCCGGGCCAGCTCCAGGCTTTCCGCATCCTTGATCAATATTCCCCTTTCGGCGGCCTTCCCTACACCAACCATAATGGCTGTGGGAGTAGCTAAACCAAGTGCGCACGGACACGCGATCACCAGCACAGTAACGGCTGAGATCAGCCCCCGTTCAAAGCCGTATTCTCCTCCTAAAATCATCCACAGGACAAAGCTCAATGCAGCAATCCCGATGACTACGGGAACAAAAACAGCGGAAATCTTATCCACTAGCTTCTGTACAGGTGCTTTGCTTCCCTGGGCTTCTTCCACCATCTTAATGATCTGGGCAAGCACTGTCTCCTCCCCGACCTTTTCAGCACGGAACCGGAAAGAACCTTTCTGGTTCATCGTTCCCGCGAACACCTTCTCTCCCGCCTTTTTAGAAACAGGAACGGGCTCTCCGCTGATCGTGCTTTCATCCACGTAGGAGCTTCCGGCAACTACTTCTCCGTCAACTGCGATCCGTTCTCCCGGCCTCACCAATACAATGTCATTTCTTGTAATGCTGCCTACAGGGACCTCCTCTTGTTCGCCATTTTCCCGAACGACCATTACTGTTTTGGGCTGCAACCCCATTAATTTCCTGATCGCAGCACTGGTATTGCCTTTCGCCCGTTCTTCCAGGAGTTTTCCAAGCAGGATAAATGCGATGACAATTCCCGCGGCTTCAAAATATACATGCGCATGGATCCCCCTGCTGTGCCAGAAATGAGGATTTAACGTATTGAATATACTGAACATGTAAGCGATTCCCGTACTCATTGCCACCAGTGTATCCATGTTGGCCGAACGGTGTTTCAATTGTTTCCAGGCACCTGTAAAGAACCGGCGCCCGAAATAGAACAGCATCGGGGTGGACAATGCCCACATGATGTAATTGGCATAAGGCAGGTCCATAAAAAACATCCCGATAACGAACAAAGGAACCGCAAAAATCAGCGCACCGATCACCTGTTTCCTGAGTTTCCGGTACTCATCCTCCTTTGCCTGGCTTGCCTGTTCCTTTCCCTCTTCGGAATCGGTAACAATGAGGTCATAACCAATTGACTGAACAGCAGATTTCAGCGTATCAAGATCCGTTGCTCCGGTAAATTCAATGTTTGCCGTTTCATTTGCAAAATTAACGGAAGCACTGGTAACTCCTTCCTGGTTGTTGAGGAAACGCTCTATACTCCCTGCACATGCAGCACAGGTCATATTGGTTACCGTTACTGTTTTTTTAGCCATTTTTCAATTGTTACAATGTGTATTCTCCGCTCATTTCCCCGACAGGAACCAGGGAAACTTACTTCCATTAATCCGCTTTTCCATTCTCCACCACCAGTTCATATCCCAGCTGCTCCAGGGCAACTTTCAGCTTCAATGGTGTTGTTTTGTTCTGAAGGTAATAGATTTTCGCCGATCGTGTAGGGAATTTCACGGAAGCAGTGACTACCCCGGGCTGATGGCTCAGCAGGCGTTCCGCACTCGAAGCACAACCATCACAAGATAGTTTCTCTACCGGGAAATCGGATTCCGTGATGGATAAATCAGGGTCAAAACCGCTTATTTTATTTAAAATCTGCGAAATTGATTCATTTTTTTCTTCCTCCAGGGAAATGATCATATGATCATCCGCTGATAATTTTACATCAGTAACACCTGGAATCTGTTTCAATTGTTCTATTTGTCCGTGAGACAGCTGAACCGTCAGTGGCAATTTTATTGTTGTCATAATCCGTTGTTTTTTATCGTTACAAAGTTACAACACAACCGGTTCTGTTCCGTTATATTATTCAGTGGAATATTTACATCATTTACTGCTGGAAAGAAATGCTTATATTTGAAAAAATCTGAATACAAATGATACTAAAACCATTTACAATCGCAATGACCGTTACTTCATTTGCCTGTTATTCCCAGCACAATTACCCCGAAACAAAGAAGATCACTCACCAGGATGAGTATTTCGGGATGAAGATCGACGACCCTTACCGGTGGCTGGAAGATGACCGGGCAGACGATACCAGAGAATGGGTAAAACAACAGGTTGAATTCTCAAAAAATTACCTGGGCAAAATCCCTTACCTGGAAGCGATTAAAAGCCAGCTGCGCGAAAAATGGAATTATGAAAAAATCAGTGCGCCATTCGAAGAGGGTGATTTCGTCTACTATTACAAAAACGATGGTTTACAGGCACAGTCTGTACTCTACCGAAAGGACAAGAACGGTAAAGAAGAGGTCTTTCTGGACCCGAATAAATTCTCGAAGGACGGAACCACTTCATTGAGCAACCTGTCTTTCAACAAAAAAGGGAACCTGGTCGCTTACGGGATTTCCGAAGGCGGAAGTGACTGGAATAAGATCATTGTCCTGAACGCAATCACCAAACAGCAGATCGGAGACACCATTGTCGATGTGAAATTCTCCGGAATTTCCTGGCAGGGAGATGAAGGGTTCTATTATTCCAGCTACGACAAACCGGATGGAAGTGAATTGTCCGCAAAAACGGACACGCACAAGGTATTCTTTCACAAATTGGGAACAAAGCAGTCAGCGGATCAGCTGGTCATAGGCGGGAATGATTTCAAGAGAAGGTATCTTGGCGCCTATCTTTCCGACGATGAGCGTTTCCTGATCGTTTCAGCAGCAAATACAACGTATGGAAATGAACTGTATGTCAAGGACCTGGAAAACAAAACGGATTTCATTCCTGTTCAGACCGGTTACGACTGCAGCTCCGGCATCATCGATACAAAAGGCGACTGGATCTATGTCATTACCGATAAGCATGCGCCCAACAAAAAACTGCAGAAATTCAACATTAACGATCCTTCCGTATGGACAGACGTTATTGCGGAAACGGAAAATGTGCTCGGTATTTCGACAGGAGGAGGATACCTTTTTGCGCGATACATGAAAGATGCAATTTCTTTTGTAAAACAGTTCGATTATGACGGCAGGCTGATCAGGACCATCGAGCTTCCGGGAAGCGGTACAGTCGGTGGATTTGACGGAAAACAACAGCAGAAAAACCTGTATTACGTATTTACGAACTACATCACCCCGGGAACAATCTATCAATTCAATGCTGACTCCGGCAAATCGGAAGTGTATCAAAAACCGGACGTAAAGTTCAAGCCGGAAGAATATATTTCCGAACAGGTGTTCTATACTTCGAAAGACGGAACGAAGATCCCGATGATCATCAGCTACAAAAAGGGAATTAAACTGGACGGGAAAAACCCGACGATCCTATACTCTTATGGCGGGTTTAACATCAGCTTACAGCCTTCCTTTTCTGTTGTAAACGCAGTATGGATGGAAAACGGGGGAATTTATGCAGTCCCGAACATCCGCGGAGGCGGTGAATACGGAAAAAAATGGCACGATGCAGGAACAAAAATGCAGAAAAAGAATGTGTTTGAGGACTTTATCGCTGCCGGAGAATACCTTAAAGACAAAGGATATACCTCAACCGGATACATGGCTATTTCAGGGCGCTCCAATGGCGGGTTGCTCGTCGGGGCGACAATGACCATGCAGCCTGGTTTTGCAAAAGTGGCTTTTCCTGGGGTCGGGGTACTGGACATGCTCCGTTATAACAAATTCACTGCGGGGGCAGGCTGGGCATACGATTACGGAACAGCAGAGGACAACAAGGAAATGTTTGAGTATCTGAAATCTTATTCTCCTGTTCACAACGTGAAGAAAGGAACCTGTTACCCATCTACGATGATCATCACCAGCGACCATGACGACCGGGTGGTTCCGGCACATTCGCTCAAATTCGGCGCTGAATTACAGGAAAAACAAGCATGCGGCAACCCTGTTCTGGTGAGAATCGAAGTCAATGCAGGACATGGAGCAGGGCGCTCAACAGAGCAGGTGATCAGCGAAAACGCGGACCTGATCGGGTTTGCACTGTATGAAATGGGAATTAAAAAACTGAAGTAGGATAAGAAAGCACTGGTAATTCAGAAAGCAGTCCATACCTTCCGGAGTTGAGTAATCTACCGGCGTAGGATGAATTGCGTCATTATTTCCGGTACTGCCTTCAACAAGTATTATTCTTTTCAGAGATGCTGTGTCGGAGGCCGACAGTAAAAAAGATGAGACAACCCGGCGATTCACCTGAAAGTCTGGCAGAACTGATGATGGTATATACCCGTTTGCAAAAGATCATTTACCTCATAAATCTTCGTTCAACATTCCTATTCTGCGCTGATCATTTTTTTCTGTTTCAATTCAAACAGCTCCCATAACTTTGATGTTCCAACATACAAATTATATCTGAAAATGAAAAAATTTCTGTCTGCATTATCCATCAGCATTATCCTGCCACTCACCGGATTGAATCAAAATGACACATTAATTTCAGCGGCCTGCATCGCGAAAATCGACAGCACCTATAACGCGCTTTTAAAAGCCAACAAGGTGGTTGGTACGAGTATTGCCCTGGTAAAAGACGGGAAAGTGATTTATGCCACCGGATATGGCTTCCAGGATAGAGAAGGAAACATCAAAGCAACGGAGAATACTGTTTACCGCATCGGTTCCTGCTCCAAATCATTCACCGCGCTATCATTGCTGCAGCTCCAGGAACAAGGGAAAGTCAACCTGGCTGATCCGATCCAGAAATACCTGCCTCAGTTAACCATCCAGAGCAGGTTTGACGCGACCAATCAGATCAGCATTCGTTCCATCCTTTCCCATTCTTCCGGGTTACCGAATGATCTGCTCAACGGGTTCTTCTGCGATAACCCACCATCCATTGACTGGCTAATTGAACAGCTCAATAAGTGTACGATGGCTTCTCCCGCCAATTACCATACTTCCTATTCCAATATCGGATACGGAATACTGGGGAAATTGATCACAGATTTATCCGGCCTGACATACGGAGATTATTTGAAGGAGCACATTTTCACACCGCTCAACATGACCTCTACCTACCTCGATGACAAAGATGCGACCTCTCCCAATATGTCTGTTGCCTATGTGAATGGCAAACCGTTTAAGGAAGTTCAGATCCGTGACCAGGCAGCCGGATTGATTGCCAGCAGCGCCAGTGATATGGCAACCTACCTCAACATGTTCCTGTCCAATGGTGCAGATGGAACGTTCATTTCCGAAGCTTCCCTGGAAGAAATGCAGCAAAATGCTATCGCAGCAAACACATTACCGACCTCTTCCGAATGGGGGTACGGACTGTATGCTGATCATTTGACGTTTGCATCGTCAACAGATACCGTTACAGTTAAAGTAATCGGACATGGAGGAGATACATGGGCTTTTCACGCCGATTTCCAATTTATTCCTGAGCTGAATATCGGAGCTGTGGTCCTGACCAATACGGACAAAGGAATTGCCATGTCGGGCGCCAAGCGATTATTGACTATTTATCTGCGAGAAATGGAAGGAAAAAAGCAGATCCTCCAGAAAAAGGAGCAGGATTCAACGACTTCCCGCGACCAGATCTGCAACCGGAATGAAGTAACGGGTGATTATTATTTATCAGGAATCAACATGCGTGTCAGCAATCCAGCGAAAATCAAAATGAAACAAGGCATGCACACCATCCGCCTCAATGAAGTGAATGATTCATTGTACTACAAAGGTAAAATTTACTTATTCAGCCTGATCCCTGTGAAAGTTAAACACCAGGAATTCAAATTTGTGAAGCTGGATAACGATATCTATCTGAAAGTGATCATGACCCGGACAGGAAATGAAGAATATGCCGCTATAAAAAGCAAGGCGCAGCCCATCACGGCAAGCTGGAAAAACAAATTCGGAAAATACGTTCCGGCAGGTGAAGTCTATGCATGTACGGATTGTCCGTTTATGAATTTCAAGGGAATAAAAATGACATTAAAGGAAAAAAAGGGTAAATTGGTTGCCCGTCTGAAAACCGATGATAAAAGTGTAAACGGTGATCTGTGGTTTGAAATAGTATCGGATGAGCTTGCAGTAACACCCGGAATCGGCCGAAATACAGGTGAAACACTGAGAATACTGGAAAACGGGAACCTGTTTTACAGCGGCTTTGAATTCAAATTAAAGTAGATGAAAACGACAGACGAGCATACCTTACGAAAACCCTGTCCGTCCTTCTGGTGGATCAACAGTGTGGGTTGGTTTGCCCTTACAATCATCAACATTATCTTCCAGACGGAATACTTCACGGAAAATTTTGAAGCGATCGGCTACTCATTTCTAATAACGATCCCGAGTTTCGGAGTGACATTTCTCACCAGGTATGTCATTCTCAGGTTTCGTATCATTGAAAAACCGATCCGTTACATCATTCCTTATCTGCTGATCATAACAATTGTGGCAACGTGCTTATGTGTGTTCACATTTTCAGGACTGATCATCAGCGTATTTCCGGGGCAAATCATTTCCATCGGAGAAATATTCAGAAACGTTTTCCAGTTCGGGCTGGTAGTATTGATCTGGATCTTGCTGTATGGGAGCTTCCTGTTCTTTCAAAACCAGCAACGGCTCAACGAGCAGCAGCTAAAGCTTTCATTGCAGTTAAAAGAAGCGGAATTGAACAATCTCCGCAAGCAACTGAGCCCTCATTTTTTATTCAATTCACTCAACAACATACATGCGCTCATACGGATCGACCCGGAAAAAGCACGGGAAGCGATCTTAAATATTTCCGACTTGTTGCGGTATGTGCTGAATTACCAGAAAAAAACGACCGTTACCCTTGAGGAGGAAATGGAGATCGTGACGATCTATATGCAGCTCAACTCCATCCACCTGGGCAACAACATAACATTCGAAACGGCTATTGATCCTGCGTTAAGGAATCTGCACATTCCTCCATTGTCCATACAGCTGCTTGTTGAGAATGCATTAAAACACGGTTCGATTGTCGATGCGCTCATCACTGTTAAAGGATACAGGCAGGAGGGAAAAAGCATCATTGAAGTGACCAACCCGGGTACAATCGGCCAGAAAGAGGAGGGAGGAATCGGGATTCCCAATCTGCAACACCGTTTAACAGCTGTTTTTGGTCAAAATGTTACATTTGAAATGTTTGAAAAAGAAAAAAGTGTTGTTTCACAAATCATCATTGTATCATGCGTGTAATCATCGTTGAAGATTCTGAGCTGGGACGTGCCGAATTGATCAATTTGCTGAAAACCCATCCTGAAATCGAAATCCTGGCAGAAGCAGAAAACGGAATCCAGGCGATCCGGCTGATCAATGAACACCGGCCCGACCTCATTTTTCTTGATATCCACCTGCCGGATATGGACGGTTTTGAAGTCCTGAATTCAATTACGGTGCTGCCCTACGTGATTTTCACAACTGCCTACGACGAATACGCCCTTCAATCGTTCGAATACAACACCATTGATTACCTGATGAAACCAATACGGGGAAACCGTTTGCTGACTGCCTTAAACAAGGTTAAATTAAAGAAAGAAGAACAAAAGCCTCTCACGCTTGAAAACAGCATTTTTATCAGTGATGCCAATAACTATTACATCGCCCACCTGACAGAAGTAGAGCTGTTTCACACCGAAGGCAATTACACACAGGTCTTTTTCAAGGGCAATTCCCCGCTGCTGAACAGATCATTGAATCAACTGGAAGAACGGCTGGATCCGGCTGTTTTTGTACGGATCAATCGCCAAGAAATCATCAATATCCGGCACATTACTCATGTCGAAAAATGGTTCAAGGGCAAATTGAAACTGACGTTAACCAGCGGGAAACAAGTAGAGGTAAGCGACCGGCAATCCGTTCATTTAAAGCGCATGCTCAGCATTTAACTCACTGTTAGTTCCCAACTAAAAAGGACAGCTTCCGCTGCCCTTCTCATTCTTTATTTTCCGTTAATTACTTCGACTGATCCAGCTTTTTCACCATTGTCAGAATCGTTGCGATGCCAACCGTTTCACCTGTTTCATCGTAGATATCCACCAGGAATTTTACGATTCCCTTTGCAATATCCTCTTCGCTGCGTTTTTCCTGGTCCACTTTTTCTTTTACGGTAAAACGCACTCCGATCGTTGTGCCCGGGTAAACCGGTTTTGTGAACCGGGCTTCATCTATTCCGTAATTGAGCAAAACAGGACCTTTTTTCGGATCGACGAACAATCCTGCTGCTTTTGACAGAATGAAATACCCGTGCGCTACCCTTCGTTCAAAAATGGTTCCTTCCAGCGACGTCTCATCCATGTGTGCGTAGAAATTATCTCCCGAAACATTCGCAAAGTTCACGATGTCAGTTTCCGTAACCGTATGCTTGTGTGTGAATACCGTTTCACCCACTGCCAATTCTTCAAAATGCTTCCTGAACACATGCGGATTTGCTTCCGGCATGGCCGCACCGACCTGGAATTGTTCCGTAATGGCCGTGATTGTAGTCGGATGCCCCTGGATCGCTGTTCGCTGCAAATAATGCAACACACCTCGTTTTCCACCCATCTCTTCACCTCCTCCGGCACGTCCCGGACCTCCGTGTGTCAGCATTGGCATTGGCGAACCGTGTCCGGTACTTTCCTTCGCGCAGCTTTCATTCAACACCAGGATACGTCCGTGCATGCATGCCGCACCGATCACATATTCCTTCGCTTCTTTATCACAAGGTGTCACGATCGAAGAAACCAGGGATCCTTTCCCCATTTTCGCCAGCTCGATCGCATCATCGATCTCTTTGTATGGCATGATCGTTGAAACCGGGCCGAATGCTTCAATGTTGTGAACATCCGTATTGACAAACGGGTCATCGTTCCTAAACAATACCGGGGAGAAAAACGCTCCTTTGCTTCTGTCTGCCCCCATTACTTCAAAATTGTCCAGGTCTCCATATACGATCTGCTGTGATCTTGTCAGCGCTTCAACGCTTTCCCTTACAGCCTGTACTTGTCCGAGCGAAGCCAGTGACCCCATGCGTACACCTTCTGCCGACGGGTCTCCGATCACTACTGATGACAAACGCGCCGCAATCGCTTTCTGCACGTCGTCAATCAATTCTTCGGGTACGAAAATCCGGCGTACAGCCGTACATTTCTGTCCTGCCTTGATGGTAATTTCCTTTACCGCTTCTTTTACGAACAAGTCAAATTCCGCGGTTCCCGGAACGGCTTTTTTCCCCAGGATGGTCGCATTCAGTGAATCCGCTTCCAGGTTGAAAGGAACATTGTTCCGGGCAATGACCGGGTTTGATTTCAGCTTCAATCCCGTGTCGGCACTTCCCGTAAACGTTACCACATCAGAAGCAGTCACATGCTCAATCAGATCCCGGGCAGAACCTAAGATCAGCTGCAAGGATCCTTCGGGTAAGATTCCCGACGCGACAATATCTTCCACAACGACCTGTGTCAAAAACCCCGTTACACTGGACGGCTTCACAATCGCCGGGACACCTGCCATCAGATTCACTGCGATCTTTTCCAGCATCCCCCAGACCGGGAAGTTAAACGCATTGACGTGAACAGCAACCCCTTCCTTTGGCACCATGATGTGATGCCCGATAAACGTTCCGTTCCTGGAAAGGTTTGCCGCAGAACCGTCTACATAATAAGGTAAATCAGGAAATTGCCTTCTCAGTGACGCGTTGGCAAACAGGTTCCCGATCCCTCCTTCGATGTCGATCCAGGAATCCACGCGGGTTGCTCCCGTCCAGGCACTGACCTGGTAATACTTTTCTTTCCGCTCCAGCAAGTACATAGCAAGTGCTTTCAACATACGCCCGCGCTCCTGGAATGTCATTTTTCTCAGTATTTTTCCTCCCGTGGTGCGCCCATAGTTAAGAATCGCGGCATAATCAAATCCTTTACTGGAAACCTCTCCGATCTGCTCACCTGTAATCGCATTGAACAGGTTGGTCTCTACTCCTTCGCCGTCAATCCACTGACCAAGCGCATAGCTTTTATATCGTTGCATTTATCTGATTTTTTAATTCTACGGGTTTAAATATAGTGGTTTTTTGAAAATAGGATGCTGTTATCCTTTTCCGGAATACCATCCCCTATCTTTTAGAATATCACCTTGTGTTTATTCCGATTTTTTTTTATTTTTGATTTCTATTGGCTCTTCTGGGCCATTCATCATTTTAAGGAAAGAACGTGGCAGGAAGTGTAAATAAAGTTATTCTCATCGGGAACCTTGGACGGGACCCGGAAGTAAGAAGATTGGAAAACGGGGGAATTGTAGCCAATTTCCCGATGGCGACAACAGAGACCTATACGGACAGGAATACCGGTGAACGCCGGGAGATTACCGACTGGCACAACATCGTGGTATGGAGAGGGCTGGCCGAAGTGGTGGAAAAATATGTCAAGAAAGGAACAAAGCTCTACGTGGAAGGCAGGCTGAAAACACGTTCCTGGACAGATAAGGACGGTAACACACGCTACACAACAGAAGTGCTGGCCGACAACCTGACCATGCTGTCACGTGCCGAGGGGAATGCCCCTTCCCAGAACGAACCGAATTATTCCTCACAGGGAACACCCGCGGCTCCTTCCCCGATCGAATCAATTACGCCACCGGACACCTCATCTTTTGATGAAACCGACGATTTACCATTTTAAACGACAACCATGGCAGTAACCGCAGACCCTTCCCCCGAACCCCTGGCCAACACCGCACTCATTGCGTTTGGCGGCAATGATGTGCTTCTGGTAATACTCATCCTACTGCTATTAGCCGCATCGGCTTTATTTGCAGGAGCAGAAGTCGCTTTCTTCTCCATCAGCAAATCTGAACGCGACCAACTGAAAAAAAGCGAGGCACGAGGAGCTAAAATCGCTGAAAAACTACTCGAAAAACCCAAAGATTTATTAGCTACTATTCTTATTGCAAAGAATTTTCTGAATGTCGCATTTGTGGTACTGGCAAGCTATATGCTTTCAAAAGTGTTCCTGTATTCCGGGATACATGAATTGCTGACATACATCCTCAATATCATTCTCATTACCTTATTCCTGGTATTTGTCGGGGAATCTTACCCGAAAACGGTTGCATTCAGGAACAAAGCGGCGTATGCCCGGTTCATGTCGCATTCCATTTACCTTTTCCAGGTGCTCCCTCCTTTCTCCTGGCTGAGAGTTCCTCTGGCGAAAAGCTCAGGCGTGCTGGAAAGAAGAGCGAAGCGGAAAGGAATTAAATTATCAAAGGATGCGCTGGAGACGGTTCTGACCTTATCGGAAAGCGCCACCGAAGCGGTCGGAGAATATACAATGCTGCAAGGAGTCCTGAAATTCGGGAATACTGACGTAAAACAGATCATGTGCCCACGTGTGGACGTAGTCGGTGTGGATGAAAAGAACACGTTGGAAGAGCTGATGAAAACAGTGGTGGAAACAGGTTACTCCAGGCTGCCTGTTTACCGGGAAAGCTTTGACCACATTGTTGGGATCATTTTCGTAAAAGACCTGTTGCCCTGCCTGGCGCTTGGAAATGAATTCAGGTGGCAGGAAATGGTCCGTGAGCCTCTTTTTGTCCCGGAGAATAAAAAAATAGATGACCTGCTGAAAGAATTTCAGAGCAGAAAGGTCCACCTCGCCATTGTCATCGACGAATATGGCGGTTCCTCAGGAATTGTAACACTGGAGGACGTGCTTGAGGAAATTGTCGGCGACATTACGGATGAGTACGATGAAGAGGAACTACAGTACACAAAAATCAACGATTCCACCTTCCTGTTTGAAGGAAGAACGGCACTGGATGATTTTTACAAGGTGCTCAACATAAGTGGAGAAGAATTTGAAGAGATAAACGATGATGCAGAAACATTGGGCGGGTTTATCTTCCAGACAGCAGGCCGGATTCCGAAAAGCAATGAATCTGTTGTTGTGGGGAATATCCGGTTGATCGTAGATGCGTCCGATAAAAAGCGGATCAAAGCGGTAAAAGCGGTGATAGAGGATTAATTCACGACAACCGTAACCCCATTCTCCTGTTCAAAATCAAAGCCGTAAACAGTATTTTCAAATTCCAGTTTCAACGTCTTGTCTTCTTCAATGGAAAGCAACGTGACCTCGTTCTTCAGATCACCTATCTTTCCTTCTTTCAGCTTATAGAATGCTTCTTTGGCGCCCCACACCAAGTGAAGCGCTCTCAGGTCATTGGTGAAGTGCTGCTCACGGCCATTGACAAAATAAGAAGCACCTTCCAGTATCCTGGGATTCTCCAGCTCAATGTCGATCCCTACGGGTTGTTCAGAAACACATACGGCGAACCATCCTTTTGAATGCGAGATTGATACAAATAAATCCGGGTATTTTTCCAGGTAAGGCTGCCCGCTTTCCTTGTACCCGACAGCAGAGTCAAGGCCCAGCAGCTGAAGGGATTTTCGCACCTCGTTTTTCTCAAGGTCACGCTTTTTCTCCCCGTTTTTCAGGCGCTGTTCGTATCCGTCAACCTCCCGGATCGAAAGGTATTTCCTGGTTTTCAATAAGTGACCAAACATTTTCAACTCTTACTTTTTTAAACCCGCGATGCTTACAAAGATAATGCAAAGTACAGGGAATTTTACCGCAACTTTGTTCTTGAGGAGAAAACTCAGAAATAAAACTTCAGAAAAAGATACACTCATTTTTCTTTTTTTGTAACTTTAAGAAAACCTATCTTTTAATGTTATGACCGAAGCATACCTTCACTTCATCTGGAAATTAAAACGGTTGCCTTTCCATCAGCTGAAAACAACGGAAGGCAAGGAAATCCTCGTACTCAATAACGGCATCCACAACATGTCCGAATCAGGCCCGGATTTTTTCAATGCCCGAATGATCTATGAGCACATGGAATGGGCCGGGCAGATCGAAATGCACATCAAAAGCTCTGACTGGTACAGGCACAGACACCATACCGACGCTGCATACAACAACGTCATACTTCATGTTGTTTATGAACATGACCGGGAAATCATTTTAAACGGAGCAGCATTGCCTACCATTGAGCTGAAAGACCTGATCGACACAGATCATTACGCCCAGTGGGAACGATTCGCCAATGCCATGAAAGACATTCCCTGTGAAGACTCCATCCAGCAGATTGATACTGTTTTCTTAAAAACAATGATCCATCGTGCTGTCATTGATCGGCTCGACCGGAAGACCAGGCAGCTGCTGTACCTGTACGATGAGCTGGATCAGCCATCTGCCTTATACAACTTGCTGGCACGTGCGTTCGGAACAAAAGTCAATAGCGGACCATTCGAATTACTGACCAACCATGTTCCATTAGCAACTCTAAAACGACAGAACCGGGCAACTCAGAAAAGACTGTTACTGCAGGCAAGCGGGTTGTACACTATAACTGAGCCCGGGAATCCTGTAACCGTTCAGGAAATTCCGGCAGCATTGTGGAAACGAAAAGGGCTGAGGCCTCCTGCCTTCCCCGAAAAACGGGTCCTTCAATTTTCGGAATTCATTGCCCGTTGTAACTTTGGGCTGCTGGCAGAATACCTGTCCCCGGAAGAAGCACACGATTATATCCTTTTCCTGGCTGAGGAGCTGAATAAGAAAAATACGAATTTTATTTCCGCTCAATTACTGGACCAGCTCTTCATCAATGCACTCCTTCCCTATTACTGGATAAAATCCATCCGTACGGAAGACGAATCACTGAAGGAATTCGTACTCTCCTTTATGGAAAAGCTGAAACCCGAAGAAAATTACATCCTCAGAAAATGGGAGAAAATAGGGATCCGTGCAACGAATGCATATGAAAGCCAGGCGTTAACAGAACTGTACAACGAGCATTGTACCCGCAAAAAATGCTTTACCTGCCAGGTTGGTATGAAAATTTTGAACAGTGACGCCTAAAATGATTAATTTTGTTGAAAACCCGTTATGCGTTGGATCAATAAACTGATATTCTTCTTTGAGATGCGCTCCTTCGGCGTGTGTGAATGGTGGGCCAGGAAATTAGGGATCCATACCGACAGGGTTCGTGTAGGGTTTGTGTATGCATCGTTTTTTACATTTGGATCCCCACTCATTATTTACCTCATAATGGCATGGATCCTGGAACACAAACATTACTTCAAGCTACAACGTGAAAAACCTAAAACCTCCATTTGGGACCTGTAATATCCAGCTGTTATCATGAAATTACTTATCACCGGGTCAAACGGGCTTTTAGGGCAAAAGATCACAAAGCAGCTGTTGAAACGAGGAATACCTTTCCTGGCAACATCGAACGGTAAAAACCGGAATACGGACTGCCCCGATGAACATTACAAACCCATGGATATCCGTGATTCAAAGCAGGTGAACGAAGTTGTGAGAGCGTTCCGCCCGACACATATCATCCATACTGCCGCGATGACGAATGTGGATGCCTGTGAGCTGAATCCCGAAGAATGCCATGCGATCAATGTCACCGGTGCAAACAATGTGCTCCAGGCGGCTGTTTCCGTTTCCGCACATTTTCAATTGCTTTCGACCGATTTTGTTTTCGACGGATTGAAGGGAAATTATTCGGAAGAGGACGAAGTAGGTCCACTGAGCTGCTATGCCCGGTCAAAAGCAGATGCAGAGGATCTGCTGCTGAACGGGAATTATCCCAACTATTCAATCGTGCGCACGATCATCGTTTACGGAAATGCCGTCAATCTGTCACGTTCCAACCTGTTCCTGTGGGCAAAAGAAGCTTTGCCGAAAGGAGAACCCATGAATATTGTGGATGACCAGTTCCGGGCTCCAACCTGGGCGGATGACCTGGCGTGGGGGTGTATCCGTATCTGCGAGCTGGACGAAACGGGAATCTATCACCTGAGCGGACCGGAAACATATTCCGTTTATGAAATAGTAGAAAAAATCGCGCGATTTTACGGATACCCTGTTACCGGGCTGAACAGAATTACAAGCGCGGCACTCAATCAGCCGGCAAAAAGACCTCCCAGGACAGGGTTTGATCTGTCGAAATCCAAAAGAATTTTAAATTATCAGCCAAAAACTATTGAAGAAACATTAAATTTGTTCTAAACGGCTGATTAATTGTCCTTTCCGAAACAAATATCAAAAAGAACCAGGCTGGGGATCATCGTATTGATCTTCCTGCTTGCTGCCGTCACAATGCTGCCCAGGGCGTATGGCTGGTATAAAGGAAACAGCCCCATACTGGTCAGTGTAGAGGAGCTGGATAAGGGAGTTGAAGAGCTGGAAGCCCGGCAATTTTCTTCCATTCAGAAGAAACAATCCCGCAAAAAGAAAAGGTACAACGCACCTTCTTCCCGGTTCAACCCCAATGAATACGGGGCAGCAGACTGGATGGCACTGGGACTGTCTGAAAAACAGGCCAATGTTGTGGTAAATTTTGCAAAAAGAGGGATCAGGAACAACGATCATCTGAAACAGATCTTTGTAATTGATGATGCCTTATTTGAATTGATCAAAGACTCTACCTTCTACCCGGAAAAAACCGGAAAAACGGAGTGGAAAAATGAAAAAAAGGCCGACAGCAGAACAACGAAAACAGACATTAACACCGCTACGAAAGAAGAACTGATGACACTGCCGGGAATAGGTGATTACTACGGCAGCAAAATTGTGGAATACAGGGAAAAGCTGGGCGGGTATGTTTCAAAAGAGCAACTGCTGGAACTGTACCGGTTTGATGCAGAAAAATTATCCAGGATAAAAGACCGTATTGATATAAGTACAAGTAACCTCAAACGGATCAATATCAATACGTGCAGTGCCGAAGACCTGGCAAAGCATCCGTACATCAGCTGGAATGTTGCAAATTCCATTGTCAAAATGCGTGTAAAATTTCAGAAATACACTGATCCTGACCAGTTGCTGGAGTCGGAATTGATTTCCAAAGATCTGCTGGAGAAGATAAAGCCTTATTTAGCCGTGGACTAGCTGCTTTCGACCTGCTTAGTTTTTGACAACCTTAACTATCGAACTCCGATCATCCGAAGTAATTTCAACGAAATAAATCCCGCCCGGCTGGTCAATGTTTAAATGAATCGCTTTACCATCAGGAAAATGCTGGTTGTCTATCAACTGGCCCTGGAGGTTCCGGACACTCACTTCAATGTCGGTCAGGTTTGATCTTAGCTCCACATTGATTGTTCCTGTAGTCGGGTTCGGATATACTGTAATGTCATTTTCGCCAGTGCCCTCAAGGCCGCCTATACTTAACAGATCGGTCCTGTGAGTTCCCAGAACATGCCTCATAAAAGCAATTTGTTCGATCGTGAATGAATTCTGGCAGCTCCCACCGGAATAATCCATGTAGTTTTCAATCATATCCGGCAGGTCTATACCGTTAATGTTATCAACACAGGTATTTTTGGAATAATTGCAAGTCCACTGACTGGATCCGTTGCTGTTCGGAGTATCATCGATGAAATCATCTACTGAGCAATTACTGTCATCGCCCCAGATATGCCTCAATCCCAAATAATGTCCCACTTCATGCACCAGTATCTTTCCTGTTTTGACAATACCATTGTAGACAGTATATGGACTTGGAAAGGAATTGGGATTGTTTGCACCGATATTCACGTAGTGAATCAATACACCCTGTTCGTAAGGAGTAAGGGCCTGAATGACTGAATCAGGCCAGTTCATTAAATTATCAAACGGAGGGGTTGCCAACCCGAAATAGACCTGTTCCTCAATATTACCGAACTGTGGCTCCATGATCCGTAAATCACCGATCCATACATTCAGGTAACGGTTGACATCCCAGGCATTCTTTCCTCCCAGGTCATCATTTGTCAGCCGGAAAAAATTGTAAAACAAGCTGTCATTAACCCATTCTATGATTTCCTGATTCTGACCCGGTCCGTAGGGCAGAATACCCCCGAAATGCTCTACACTGGTAAATGTACGTGTTATTCCGGATGTCGGGAAACCGTCAGGATCATACTCAGCCAATTGAAATTCAATTTTACTATCTCCCACGATATCGGAAAAGGCAGCACGCATACTTACCGTATCAGCATTTTGGCGCCGGAAACATTCATTTAATATCCCGATCTGATTGTGCAGAACGGAGTCCGGGATGTTCTCCTCCTCATTATTATACACTACGTGAAATACCACCGGTATCACGATAATATCATCCTCATCAAAACGTTGATTTTTCACTGTGGAAACACCATCTTTCATCTGGCGCATAAAGTCATTGGATACATCCATATAACCCGGACTTTGTCTGTCCTGAACCTCCATCAACTGATAACTGGCACACCCTGCTATATGAACAGCTGCCGGCGATTCGGCTGGTGCATTGCCAATCAACAGCTCATTAATTACTGACTGAGCATTGATCTGATTTACAATGAAAAAAAATACGGGCAAAAAAAGTAATCGTTGCATAGGTTTTTGGCTTTTAAGCAACAAATATAACAATCGAGCTAAAATTTACAGCCCTTTTTCCCAAAAAGACACTTGTTTTGAGGCCAGGGGAGCAGTCAAAACAGGAAGGAGATATTGATTACTGCGTTGCGCTGTATCTGTAAAATAATTCCCGGATCTCTCAACAAAAAATACAATCATACGCACAAAAACACTAATTTCGGGCAAATTTAAATGGTATTCTGCTCACTAATTTAAGATGTAGAAATGATAGAACAAGTATTAAAATCCGTTATCCGGGATGTTCCTGATTTTCCAAAACCGGGGATCATTTTCAAGGATATTACTCCCATCATGCTCAATCCCGAGGTATCCGGGCAAATACTGGATCACCTCGTGGGAATATACAAAGATCAGAACATTGACATCATTGCGGGAATTGAAAGCCGGGGATTCCTGTTCGGCTTCCCACTGGCGATCCGCCTGGGCATTCCTTTTGTGCTGATCCGTAAAAAAGGGAAATTACCCTATAATAAAATCAGCCATGATTACGAACTGGAATACGGGACTTCAACAATAGAAATGCACGTAGACGCGGTAAAAAACGGGCAACGGGTATTGATCCATGACGATCTGCTCGCAACCGGAGGCTCCGCAGAAGCCGCTGCGCACCTGATAAAAAAATGTGGCGGTGAGATCGCAGGATTTAACTTCCTGGTAGGATTGGATTTTTTGGATGGAAAATCAAAATTAGAGGATTTTTCAAACAAAATTATTACTTTAGCAAGCTATTAATAGAGAATAAACACAGTTAAGTACCCCAAAACTGACAGAACAATGGACTTTGGTTTAAACGAGAATCAAAAGATGATTGCGCAAATGGTGCGCGATTTTACGGAAAAAGAGGTAAGACCTTACCTGAATCAATGGGATGCAGATGAGTATTTCCCGGTAGAAACGATGAAAAAACTGGGTGAGCTGGGCTTGCTTGGTATCTACATTCCGGAAGAGTACGGAGGAAGCGGTTTCTCCTACGACGAGTATGTAACAGCACTGATCGAAATCGGGAAAGTGTGTGGCGGACTCGGATTGAGCGTTGCCGCTCACAACTCCTTGTGTACCGGCCACATTTATTACCATGGAACAGAAGAACAGAAACGTAAGTACCTTCCAAAACTCGCGTCAGGTGAGTTCATCGGAGCATGGGGACTGACCGAACCGAATACCGGTTCCGATGCCATGCGGATGAAAACAACAGCGAAGAAAGAAGGGAACGAGTGGGTGATCAATGGTGCGAAAAACTGGATCACGCACGGTCTTTCAGGCGATGTTGCTGTCGTGTTGGTAAGAACAGGTGAATTACTTGACAGCCGCGGGATCACAGCATTTATCATCGAGAAAGGAACTCCCGGATTTTCAGCAGTGAAGATCAAAGACAAGCTGGGTGTCCGCGCTTCAGAAACAGCAGAGCTGATCTTTGACAACGTCCGTGTACCCGACGAGAACGTTATTGGTGAGGTAGGAATGGGATTCATCCAGGCAATGCAGGTTCTGGACGGAGGACGGATCTCTATCGCTGCTCTGAGCTGCGGTGTTGCACGTGGAGCTTACGAAGCGTCTGTTAAATATGCCAAAGAGCGCGAGCAATTCGGAAAACCGATCGCGCAATTCCAGGCTGTCGGATTCAAGCTGGCAGACATGGCAACAGAAGTAGAAGCGGCTGAATTACTGACATTCCAGGCGGCTTACCTGAAGAATAACAAACTTCCGTTAACAAGACAAGGAGCTTACGCGAAGTATTACGCATCCGAAGTAGCTGTAAAATGTGGTAACGAGGCAGTTCAGATCATGGGAGGATACGGGTATACAAAAGAGTACCCTGCCGAGAAATTTTTGCGTGACGCGAAGCTGATGACAATTGGTGAAGGAACTTCCGAAATTCAAAAATTGGTAATTTCCAGAGAAATTTTGAAATAAACGCTTGGTTGTTGAAAAAAAAGTATATCTTTGTCGTCCGTTTTGGAGAAGTAGATAAAAATAAAATTTAAAAAGATATGTTGATTATACCTGTAAAAGAAGGCGAAAGCATCGAAAGAGCGCTTAAGAAGTACAAGAAGAAGTACGATAAAACGAATGTTGTAAAAGAATTACGTAACCGTAAGGAGTTTATCAAGCCTTCTGTATTGCAGCGCCAGTCAAAGATCAAAGCTGTCTACAAGCAAAAAATGCAATCGATTGAAGCATAGAAAGTATAACTTTTTATAAAAATATACGTAAAAGGAGTCAGGTATGGCTCCTTTTTTGTTTCCCATAGAATTTGAAACGTATATCCAATCGGAGAAAAGATACTCCGGCCACACGGTCATTGCATACCGCAACGACCTGATCCAGTTCTTTGAATACGTCGGCGTACAAAATAAAAACGAACTGGATGAGATCACGGCAAAAGTAATCCGCGGATGGATGGTAGCACTGGTGAAAGAAGGCTACACTCACAAAAGTGTCAACCGCAAGCTGTCAACCTTACGGAGCTATTTCCGTTTCCTGAAAAAGATCGGGATCGTCGAAAAGAATCCGGTAACCGGGCTGAACGGCCCAAAAATCGAAAAGCGGCTCCCGCAATTCGCAAAAGAATCCGAGCTGGAAAACGACCAGCTGGCAGATTCCCTTAGCCTGAGAGATGCATTAATGATTGAATTGTTTTACCAGACAGGAATCCGGCTGAATGAGTTGATCGAACTTACTACCATGAGTGTATATGACAACAAAATAAAAGTCAGGGGAAAGCGGGACAAAGAGCGCATTATTCCTATCTCCGAAGGCCTGAGGCAGCAGATTGAAATCTACCGGAAAGAATGCGCAGAAAAGGGCTTTCAGAGCAATTCACTTATTTTAACAGATAAAGGCAATAAATTATATCCAAAGTTTGTTTATCGTAAAATAAATGCTTATCTTGCTTTGGCAACGGAATTACAAAAGTGTAGTCCACACGTTCTTCGCCATACATTTGCAACTCACATGCTGAATAACGGGGCCGGGATAGAAACCATCAAGTCCTTGTTAGGACACGCAAATCTGGCTGCAACGCAGGTATACACACACAATTCTTTTGCACAGTTAAATAATATTTATTCACTTGCCCACCCTCGTGGGCGTAAAACAGATTAGCCATGGACATTAAAGTTAATTCAGTAAATTTCACAGCGGATCACAAGTTGATAACATTTGTGAATGATAAAGTAAACAAGCTACAACTGTTTTTTGACAATATAATAGCAGGAGAAGTGTTCCTGCGGGTAGATAAAGACCAGGAAAAGGAAAATAAACTGGCAGAGATCAAGATTTTATTGCCCGGCAGAGAATTATTCGCTAAAAAACAATGCAAGAGCTTTGAAGAAGCAACTGATTTAGCAGTAGAAGCATTGCGCAGGCAAGTGAAAAGGTACAAAGGTAAATTAGCAGATTAGAAAATAGACCTGATTCAATCACAAATGGCCGGTGGGAGTATTCTCACCGGTTTTTTGTTGATGTGTCTTTATAAGCACAAAACAAAACAGCAGGGCCGTCCAGAAGGAGAACATCGCATACACCAGTGACACTTTTCCGAACTCAGGGCGTTCCAGCAAGGTTCCGGAAACCAGGAAAGCGATTGTGGTATTATGCACGGCAGATTCCACGGAAACCGTGATCTGGTTCTTGTGGCCAAGTTTAAATGACCTGGCGATCACATAACCGGTTAAAAAGCACAAAGCGTTCAGCAGCAATGCATACGGAAATATTTCCAGGATCTCCGCTTTGGTGATGCCGCTCTCTCCCTGGCTTCCAAAAAACTTTAAGGTAAAAACAATCCCTAAAAGAATGGTAGAGACAGGTTTGGTGTACTTCGCGATAACGACAGCAACACGTTCTTTCCACCTCCGCACCATTATCCCCGTAAAAGCCGGAATCGCCGTCAGAATGAAGATCTCCTTCATCGTTTCAAAGACGGGCAGAGAGAACTCATCCGACTCGCCATAAAAATGCAACAAGGCAACATTGACAATCAAAGGAATCGAAATGAGTGTAAGCAATGAATTGACCGTTGTTAAAACAATGGAAAGGGCTGTATTTCCCTTAAAAAGAAAAGTAATAAATCCCGAAGTCGTTCCTCCGGGACTGGCTGCCAAAATGATTAATCCTAATTTAATGTACAGAGGAATATCAAACAGGAAGCAGATTCCGAAGGCGATCAACGGTAGCAGTATCATTTGAGAAGTAAGCGACACCAGCAACGCTTTTGGCCGGGAAAAGACTTCCTTCACTTCGCTTAAGGTAAGGGAAACACCTATTCCGAACATAATCAGAATAAGCACCAATGCGATTAAAAAGTCGATGTCAATCATATTGTTCTTTCCTTAAGTCCCGGAAAGGAACAATTCTCTACAACAAAATTATTGCAACTAACTGTTCTTATCCAGCTTGAATGTATACTGAAGCATTATTGTTCTTGGCTGTTCAATTTTCAAAGGTCTCAACGAATATGACTTGTTGAGAAGGTTTGCGCTGATTACTGCCAGCTTGTGCTTTTCATTGATGTTATATGAAATACGGGCGTCAAAGATCCATATTCCGTGCTGATGCTCTTTGAAATAGTCCATGTACCTGATCGACTGGACGAAAGGACCGCTTGTAGCATTTTCAAACTCTTCGATCACTCCATCCATATTCTCTATCTTGCTGAAATACTTTGCACTTCCTCCAATTCCCAGCTTTTTGAATAAAGTCACTTCAATGTCCGCCTTAACATTATGTAAGAAACGGTATTTCAGGATCCTGTCCGAAGGATTCAGCGATGTAGAATTGTAGCTGTATTCTTTATTGGTCAGCAGGGAATCAACTGCATATACATAATCCGGTGAAAGTGTCTGCGGCAAAATATAGTTGTAACCCATCAGGAAGGTCATATCCGCTTTTTTCCCGAGCTGTGCTTTTCCTGCGAATGAAACATCAATTCCCAGGACACGGGATTTTCCTGTGTTCAGGAACTTAAATCCGAACGCGTCAGACATTGACGTGAAGGAAGTTCCCCAAAATCCGAACAAATATTCGATCGTATTTTTATATTCCTGCCAGAACCCGGCAATGTCCAGGTAACCGTAGATACTTCCCATCTTGAGACCTTGCTTGATCCCAAATTCTGCATTCCAGCTGCTTTCCGGCTTCAGATCCGGGTTGGCGAACACTCCGAAATTCCCGACTCCTGTACGGATAAACCGTTCTGTGATCGTCGGAAACCTGTACCCCTGTCCATAAGAAGCACGGAAGTACGTTTCCTGGAATACTTTTAAGCTTGCACCCGCACGGAAGATCGGCTTTAACGCAGTGATCGAATCATTCAGCTGGAAATATTCCAGGCGCCCTCCCAATGACACATTCAGAACGTTCATTACTTTCTTCTCCAGCTGTGTATAGGCAGAGAAATTAAACAGCTTATTGTTCGGAGAACCTGAACCCACATACATGTTCGCATAGGAGTCGGTGTGCTTACCGGTAAATCCTGCAATGAAATCCACTCCTCTCAGGCTCTCAATCGTTTTCTGGAACATATAGTCTGCATAGAACGTGGTGGCCCTGTTCGATTGGTTGGCGGTCATATCATTATCCGCATGCAAGATCCGTGTCCTCAGATGATGTTTCCCTTCTGTTGAGGTAATGAAATTGATGAATGGGTCAACATTAAAGATAAACTGATTCTGCAGGAATACGGCTCCCGGGTATCCCTGGTACAGGCCGGTACTGTCATTTAACCAGGCGAAAACAAGAGGAGATTCAGAAACCATAAAATTCCCGTTCACTCCATAATTCAACCCTCTTAACTTTTTACTTCTGTGACGCAGGTTAAAATTAACACGCGCTCTTTTCGAAGCCATCTGCTTGTTCGTAAAATTGGAAATAGTATCGGGATAAAAGAGTTCAACCAGTGAATCCTGGATAGGAGGTCCCATGTATCCATGGTCATAATTCACATTCGCCCCTACAACAATATCCCAGTTCCCGGCAATCCTGGAATGAAGGACATTCGCACCGGCAATGACAGGCGTACCTCTCCACCAGGTTGCTCCCTCTATGCTCGGCTCAGAATAAAACCCGCTGTACAGGTTCACTTTTGTCAACGGCTCAGATTTCGGGTACGCGGTACGTATGTGGATCGCTCCTGATAATGCGGAACTTCCCGACAAAACGGATGACGCACCTTTGATTACTTCGATCTGGTGGATATTTTCAACCGGAATGAACCCCCATTCAGGTCTCCCTGCATCCCCGGATAACATCGGCATATCGTCTACAATCACAGCTACTTTCGAACCTACACCAAATGTAAACCCGCTTCCCCCGCGAATCTGGGGTTCGCCGTCCAGGATGTTCAAGCCCGGTGTCTGGTCTAACGCGGACTCAATGCTCCTGGTATTTTTATTTTCAATCAGTTCCGGGCGGATGATCTCAAGTGAAACGGTCTGTTCCTCTATAGGACGATCAAACTTCCCCACCCTGATCTCAACACCTTCTATTTTCTTATGAAGCGGCTCCATTTTAAAATCTACCCGTTTGAGGTCGTTTTCCACCACTTCCACAGAGATCGTATCGGTGTTCATCCCCGAATAGCGGAATACCAGGATCGCTCTTCCCGGAGGTACTTCCAAAAGATAGTTCCCGTTCTCATCGGTATATGCTCCGATCGTTACATCCTGGCGGTATATAACAGCCACACCAAACAGAGCCTGGTCGGATTCATCCGTAACTTTTCCAACAATTTTGGCTGTCTGGGAAGACGCTAAAAAAGAAAAAGCAGCAAACGCGGATATTAAAAGGTACTTCATATGTTTTTCTTTTAATCAAAAAAGTCCCTTATTCTCGTGAACGAAAATAAGGGACTCCAAAAGTATGAAATATTTCTTATTGTTTTACAACGCGAACAGTTTGCATATTTTGTCCTTGCTGAATCTGCAGCAGGTATACTCCGTTCTGAACAGATGTAATATCAATCGTATTGGAATGAGCCGATATTTCACCACGGTCAACAACCTTTCCGGCAACAGAAACAATTGTATACTGGATTGCTTCCTTAACATTCGTGATGGTCAGCATTCCCGTTGTCGGATTTGGATAAACGGTGATCGCTTCATTCATTTCAAAATCTCCGATACTCAGACATCCGTCAACAAAAATAACATCTGTAGCAGTGTTGGAGCAGGAAGTAGCCGGATCCGTATAGGTATAGGTAATCACAGCTACCGAACCTTGCGATAACGCCGCAGGGTTAAAAATACCGGACAGTACTCCTGTTCCTGTATAGGATCCTCCTGCCGGAGTACCTCCCGTCAACAGGAACGATGATGATCCTGTACATACTGTGTCGACAGGCAATGCCAATGCCACAGACGGAAGTCCGTTGATATCAACGGTTGTCGTATGCATAGCGGAAGGACATGATCCCACAGCAGCGATGTCGTTTGTTACAGTATAGCTGCCAGGTGTACTTTCAGATACATCGATCACTCCTGTATTTGCATTGATCACCAATCCTGCTGTCGATGAAAAAGTACCTGCATTCGCTCCAGCCACGAAAACCGGTGACGGATCGGCAGCATTCACACAGAACGCGCTGCTTGAGTAGCTGAATTCAGCGTCCGGGCTATCTGTCAATGTAATGCTCACCGTTACAGTATCCGGGCACCCGCCACCTCTTACATAAGAAATATTGTATGTTCCCGGTGTACTCAAAGTTACATCGATTTCTCCCGTAGCGGCATCTACAAACACCACTCCTGCCGGATCGGCGCTGAATGTTCCCGGAGTTTCAGTAACAGCCGGAACAGGGTTCCCGCTCAGGATACAGATTGTATTCGTAGGGTAACTGAAGCTCGCATCTGCTCCTTCAAAAATCGTTACGGTTCCTGTCGCCGTTGCCGGGCATCCACCCAGTGTAGTGTGTGTAATTGTGTAAGTTCCCGCGGCACTTGCCTCAAGGTTGATCTCTCCGGTCGAAGCATTGGCAAATACCAATCCTGCAGGAGTTGCTGTAAATGTCCCTGGATTTGATGTAGTCGGAACAGGGTTCGTTACATTCGAACAGTAATTGGCCTGTGCATATACAAACGATGCATCTGGTGCCTGGTTGACAGTAACCTGGTTGGTCATTGTAATCGTCTTGCTCCCCCACTGGTTTGTCGCCGTTAAAACCACATCGTAATTACCTGATGTATTATATGTAACAGTTGGATTTGCTGCTGTAGAAGTAGCAGGCGTACCTCCCGGGAAAGACCAGGAATAAGAAGTCGGATAATGTTCAGACGTATTCGTAAAGCTAACGGTTCCTCCCTCACATACCGAAGCAGCAGAAGCTGTAAACGATGGTTTCGGAACATAGACCAATTCTATATCATCAATCCATAACTGGTCACCTGAAGCACCTCCTCCGGGTGTCTCATTGGTTGTGAATGTCACCAGTATAAATGCCGGGTTAGTAGCCGGTCCGCTATAATTGAAGGGAATTGATTTTCTTACCCATTGCCCGCTTGTTGAAGGAAAGTTGACCTGTGCAGTACCCACAACATAAGCCTGGGATGCAGCATCTTCCGGGTCTCTGTATCCATTATTATCATGGATCGTCGCCTTCATTCTCGCATTTTGATTGTGTCCGTTCGGAGTAAATTTCACCCAAAACACGATGGAGTCAGGACGTTCTGTCATTACCTCAGAGTGATTTGCGTCATTGGTAATTGTCCTGTTGTAGTTATTCGCATTTGTCGGGCTTGTAGATCCCATGTTGATTTTCCCCAATGTCATGTTTCCATTAGCGATAATCCCAAATGCAGACCGTGAAAATATCCTGGAGCTTTTGGTTCCGGCAGAACCAGGACGGACATCTGATGACTCCTGCATTTGCGATTCTGAAGCCCAGGCCCAGTCTCCTCCGGCAGTTAAGAATCCATTCCAGTTGACAGGCTCGGAGCCTCCGGATACTGATTCCCAGTTCTCAAATCCAGAATTTCCAATCTGGGTTTGCGCATTCAAAGCAACACTTACAGAAAGTGTCATTACCAGCGTAACTATTTTTTTCATAAACATATTAATTTATTGGGGCAAAAGTAAAAAACTTTGTTGATATCCACATTTTATTTAACAATTACAACTCCCTCAAAATAAAAATAATCCGTTAAAATTCAGACGATTGAAGTTAAAATTCCATTTAAAATAAGTACCTCTCAATATTAACAAACTTGGTTTTTTTAGATTTTTGTTTAGTTTTGACGAGACTAAAACGGACTCTTGGTTCATCCGCATTTAATAACTATTATATGGCAAACTCTTGGGGAAAAAGAAAATCGATAGCTAGTTTACAGCATGAGGCATCCAATACAGAAGGTTTAAAAAGATCGCTGAGCTCCACATCGCTCATAGCCCTCGGGATTGGCGCAATCATCGGAGCAGGGCTGTTCTCGCTTACCGGGATCGCTGCAGCCGAACATGCAGGTCCGGCGGTAACCCTATCCTTTGTACTGGCGGCTGTTGGCTGTGCTTTTGCAGGTTTATGCTATGCTGAATTCGCATCGATGATCCCTGTGGCGGGAAGCGCCTATACCTATTCGTATGCTACAATGGGTGAGTTTATGGCCTGGATCATCGGGTGGGACCTGATATTAGAATATGCACTGGGAGCCGCGACAGTCGGGGTAAGCTGGTCGCATTACCTGAATGAATTTCTGGCTTTCTACGACTTAAACATTCCGGCAGCATATACAAAAGGGCCATTTGAAGGGGGTATCATTAACATCCCGGCAATCCTGATCGTATCCCTGCTCTCACTCGTACTGATAAGAGGGACAAAAGAATCCGCTGTTCTGAACAACATCCTGGTTGTCGTAAAAGTCGCTGTGGTTCTACTGTTCATCATCCTGGGATGGAATTACATCAACCCGGATTATCACATTCCTTTTATTCCTGACTATGTTCCTGCTCATATCGACCCGGTTTCAGGAAAGAAAATAGGAGAATTCGGAGGTATCAGCGGCATCGCGGCAGGAGCTGCCATGGTTTTCTTTGCATTTATCGGTTTTGATGCCGTTTCAACTGCAGCGCAGGAAGCTAAAAACCCACAAAAAGGGATGCCCATCGGAATCATCGGATCATTGTTGATCTGTACACTGCTGTATGTGTTATTCTCCTATGTAATGACAGGACTGGTGCCTTACTCCGAATTTCAAAACGATGCATCACCTGCAGCAACGGCATTCGCCGTTACTCCATATACGTTCTTACAGCAAGGGCTGATCATCGCAATTTTAGCAGGTTATACTTCTGTCATCATGGTGATGCTGCTGGGTCAAAGCCGTGTCTTTTACTCCATGAGCACAGACGGGTTACTACCGAAATTCTTTGGTGAGCTTCATAAAAAATACAAAACACCCTGGAAGACAAATATATTCTTTATGGTCTTTGTATCTCTCTTCGCAGGCTTTGTGCCGGTAAAAGAACTGGGGCATATGGTAAGCATCGGAACATTGCTGGCATTCTCCCTGGTATGCATCGGGGTGCTTGTCATGCGTAAAAAAATGCCGGATGCTCCCCGCGCGTTCAAAACACCATTGGTTCCGTTTGTCCCTGTAGCGGGAATCATTGTCTGCGGGTACCTGATGTATGCCTTGCCGATGGAAAGCTGGATCCGCCTGATCATCTGGATGGCGATAGGAGTACTTGTTTATTTCATGTACGGCCAATATCACAGCAAGCTCAGAAATGCGAAAGAAAAAGAAGAAGAAAACACGATTGACAGTCCACTAAACGATACTGATTTACTGGATAAATAGGAGTTCCGTTCATCTTTTTTCAAGAAAGATACATTTTTTCTCCTCTTTGTAATTTAGATTTTATACTTTTGTTATCTAAAATGATTCTAAATTATGAGGATTGTCATCGCAGACGGCAATAACCTGATGCGGATCGGTTTACGCACGGTTCTGAACACTTTACCAATTGTAAAAGTGGTTGGGGAAGCAAAGTCTTCTGAAGAATTGATGGAATGCGTGAAAAGCTTTGAAGCCGATGTCGTTGTGATTGATTATACCTCTGAGAACTTCGAAATAGACATCATTCCCAAGATCCTTCATAAGAAACCTCATCTCCGTTTCCTGGCGATCACCCCGGAACAAAGCGCTCAGACGCTCGTGAATGCACTGCGGTCGGGAGTACAGAGCTATGTGAAAAAAGATTGTGACCTGGGAGAGATCCTGGATGCGGTAAAAGAGACCGGAGAAGGTAAAAAATTCTTTTGCGGGCAGATTCTTGAAACCATCCAGAGGGCCTCGATCGATATTAACGATATTGATGTTGACGCTTTGTCGTGCGAACCGGTTTCCCTTTCAGAACGGGAGGTCCAGATCATCAAAATGATCGCAGAAGGGCTCACCAATGCACAGATCGCAGAAGAATTGTTCTTAAGCAACCACACCATCAATACGCACCGCAAAAACATCCTGTCCAAACTGGGTATAAAAAACACGGCCGGCATCGTTATGTACGCGGTAAAAACACACTTGGTTTCCCCTAATAAGTTCCTGTTTGCCGGGGAATAATCTTCCTTTTCTGAATCAATCCTTCACTACCTTTCATATCCGTTCCAGGCAACCTGTTTACGATTCGTCCGTTTTCTAGGTAATTACTAACAGCTAAATTTTATTACTATGAAAACGATCATCATTTTTTCAACGATTCTCATTTTTTACCTGAATAATTTCAGTTTCGGACAATCATACCAGGAGGGAGATATCAACTATGCAGGGGGCCATGGTCTTTCTCATGATGACAATGCATGTGTAACTTCCGTATTTTTTTCTCATCAGGTAACCATTTCAAATTCTTTTGCGGGCGACACTGTCAAGTTTATAGATTATTCCGGGAATGTAATTTACGAAGAAGTAAACACAAGCGGAAGCACGAGCTGGTGGGTCAACTTTCCATATATGGAAGAAGAATACATCCCGGACTTTCAAATAATCAATAACGGAGCGATAGTATGGGGCGGATATTGGATCTACAAAATCATCTCAGACGTAGATACGCTATATTTAAATTACGGTATCTATGAGCCAATCGGAAGCTGGGGAATCACTTTATGTGATTATGGTACTGTTTCAGGGATGCTGTACATTGATTATGATAATGACTGTACTTTTTCCGGCGGCGATGAGGGAGTCACCTACCTTCACCCGGAAATTACGGCGAATTACACCAATCTTCCATATTATCAAGGTTATAATTACACAAACAGCAACGGGAATTACCAAAAACTGCTCCAGGAAAGCTGGCTGATCGATTACAGCGTAAGCATTCCCTCGGTCTACCAGTTTGCATTTCAGCCAAGCCCTTGTTTTACCACAAGCTATACGTTTACCTCTTTGCCTCAGGTAAATGTCGATTTTCCATTGCAATGTACAGATCTCGACACTTACGTTTTTGCACACAACAGCACTGCACGGCCTGCCGTTCCGTTTTACTTGCATCCCCGGATCCATAACATCGGATGTACACCGGTTTCGGGACAGCTCAAATTGAAGCTGGACCCGAATGTTACCTATAATCCTGCAAACAGCTCCCACCCTGCCGATGCAGTCAGTGGTGATACGTTGATCTGGAATTATGTCAACCTGAATAATTTATACAACAACACCCTTTATATCAATCAGTTCTTAGGCGGTATTGAGCTGACTCCCGGTTTGGGTGTGAACATTGGTGATGTGCTTTCGTTCGAGCTCTATGCCGACGTCCATCCGGATGATGTGAATGCATCCAACAATGCCTGTTATTTTTATGTTCCGATCGTCAATTCGTACGATCCTAATATCAAGGAAGTAACTCCGAAAGGGGAAGGAGAAGAAGGATTCATACCTGCCACCACCGAGAAATTAACCTACACAATCCATTTTCAGAATACAGGTACGGCAGAAGCGCTCAACATTCATGTGATCGACACACTGGAGGAACATCTCCTGCCAAATACGTTACGTATACTGGAAACAAGCCACGAAATGGTTCCTGAATGGCTTAACGATCAAACGATCAGGTTCCGTTTTCCGGATATCAACCTTCCGGACAGCGCCAGCAATGAACCTCAAAGCCATGGATTTGTCCGCTTTGAAATCGGAATGGTACAAGGGTTAGCTCCGGGCACTGAAATAAAGAATAAAGTCGAAATCTATTTTGACACCAATGACCCGATCGTTACAAACTATGCCGTCAACACGATCGAATTCCCGGATGAAAATGATCTGTCCGTAGATGAAATTACATCCGAAGGACTGAAAGTATATCCGAATCCTACGGATGGGATCGTACACTTTAAGTTGAAATCACCTGCTTCCGGAATGCTGACCATCAGGGATATAACTGGTAAAACCGTGCTGCAAAGTGCTTACGATACTACACAACTGATCCAGGCAGACACAAAAGCATTGGTAAATGGCATTTATGTATACGAATTGAAGGATCAAAACACCGGGGCAACAAAAACAGGAAAGCTCAGTGTAAAATAAGCTGTTGCCTGATCTGCATAGATCAAACAGGATAAAAAAACAACCTCCCGGATTCAGGAGGTTGTTTTCATTTTTATAGTCTTAACCAATCTTTTAATTCTCGTTTAACCAATCGATCCCCTTTCTGAGAAAGCGAAGCGTTTCTTCCTCTTTGCTTCCTGCAGGGACAACTTTCATGTATTCCCAGGAAGCATCTTTAGGAAGGCTCATCAGGATAGATTCCGTTCTACCTCCGCTGTGAAGACCGAATTTTGTCCCTCTGTCGTGAAGGAGGTTAAATTCAACGTACCTTCCCCGTCGTATGTTTCTCCATTCTATGTGCTCCGGAAGGATTTCCTTCTCTTTTCCCAGGTTTACCTGGTATTCGTACAACTTCGGAAACGCTTCTCCCAGGTCGACCGAGAAATCAAGCAGCTGCTGCCTGGTCAATCCACAGCTTTCATCCAGGTGGTCGTAGAAAATCCCTCCGATTCCGCGTGTTTCATTCCGGTGCGGCTGGAAAAAGTAATCATCCGCCCATCCTTTGAACCGATCGTAAAAACCGGAATCATACTGATCACAGATGGCCTTCAGTTCCCTGTGAAAATCACGTGCCCGGGACGGGATCACGTAATGAGGCGTCAGATCAATTCCACCGCCGAACCAGTATTTTTTACCATTGTCGTATTCAAAATAACGGACGTTCATGTGAATGATCGGAACATGGGGGCTTTCCGGGTGGATCACAATGGAAACGCCGGTAGCATAAAATTCAGATCCATCTACCAGCAAGGCTTTGTTCATCTGTTCGGAAACAGGGCCGAAAACAGCTGAAAATGCTACTCCTCCTTTTTCAATTACTCCTCCGTTGGCAATGGTATTTGTTCTGCCTCCTCCACCTGCTTCGCGCGTCCAGTTATCAGACGAAAATTTCGCTTTTCCGTCTACGCGTTCCAGGTAATTGCAAATGTATTCCTGCAGTAATTTAAATCGCTCAGAAATCTGCTCCCTACTCAACTCCATTACTGATATTTTTTAATTCGTAATCTTCGTGTGTCAGGATTTCTGTCCGCTGGTTCTCAAACCCGTGATTGGGTCCCATCTGCACCGATTCAAAATCATTCATAATCAACTGCCCGACTTTTTTCTCCAGCAGCAGTTCCGCGCAAAAGTTGAACATTACATCAAACCCCTGCACCGCGACTTTCGTAAAATCCGATCGGTACAATGTCCGGTATTTCCTGTGCTGGTATTTTGTCCGTTCGTAGGCATAATTCAGGTCCATCGAAGTGGGAACCGTCAAGCGGTATTTATTGCGGTAAAAGGCATTGATCCCTTCCATATCCAGCCATGCATCTGTACCGAACACATACGTAGAGTTGCCTACTTTGTGTGCGAACCGGCTCAGCTCGTTCATAAAACTTACGGCAGATTTTGAGTCATTTGTCGGGTAAATCAGCGCTGTGCGGCCGGAAGGCGACAGGTAGCCGGAAAAACCTGACGGACTGGTCTCAATCAGCTTCGTAGCTCCTGCTCCTGCCAGGCGGTTGTATTCCGTCCTGAACGCCTGATACAACACCGAATCCTGCGGATTTCCGGGTTTGACCAGTACGATTTTGCTTCCTTTGAATTGCTGCGCCATGTATTTTGCCAGCCCTTTCATTAATGTGATGTCGCTTCCGATCGTCGTATACACATACGGGTTGTTCTGAAGGATCTTCGTATCAACATTGACCGGGCAGACCATCCTTACCTTATGTTCCAGGCACCAGTCGGCAATAACCGGGGCATTTGCCTTATGCAGCGGCCCGATCAACATGTCCATGGATTTCATCTCAGGTTTTGCGAGGATCGACCGGATCTTCTCCAGGCTGTTTTCCGTATCGTAAACATATATCTTCGCATTTAATCCCAATTGTCTGAGGCTATCGATCGCCATTTGAGCCCCCATCAGGAATTCTGCAGACATATTGGAAACCATTTCAGAATAACCGGCCCCTTTATTCAGGTAAAAAGGAAGTAAAATCGCGACGTGGTATTCATCTTTTTTCTTAAAGATCAACGAATTGTCAACCGGCCTGTCATTCTCTTTCGGTGGGATCTCACGTACGTCCACTTTCGAAACACGTTCCTTTTTCAAGGGGATTTTCAGAATTTCCCCCGGCTTGATGTTGTTGTTCTTTTTATTGTTAAAAGCAATGATCCTATCCTGGGAAACAAGGTACCTTCTTGAAATGCTGTACAATGTCTCTCCCTGCACCACCTTATGCTCCACGATGGAATCATTGAACGTTACGGTGATCTGCGAATCCGTTGCTACCGGTTCCTGCACAACTTCCTCCGTCTTTTCCCCGGTTATATAGGTTGAGTTGAAGATCTTAAGCTGTTGCCCTTCACGGATTCCCTGCCCGCTTCCCGGATTCCATTTTTCAAGGTCTTTGACATCTACTCCGTATTTCCTTGAAATGGAATAAAGCGTTTCACCGCTCTGAACCGTATGCACCTTCTCTTCCGTAACAATCGGAACAGGGATATATACGACATTCCCCTCCTGCAGCCCGTTCTCAACTCCCGGGTTGGCCTGGATGATCTTTTCTACGGGAACATCGTATAGCTTATGGAGCCCCCATAATGTATTTCCTCTCTGAACAACATGCACGTATACACGCTGGCCATTCCTGGTTTCTATCTTCACCTCTTCCAATTGCCCAAAGGACAGAAAGCTAAAAAACAGAACCAGAGCAGTAAAAAGAAAATGCTTCATTGCGTTATTTTTTGATGAAATACACTTTACAATCTATATGCCAAACCCTATTCCCACTCGATTGTTGCAGGTGGCTTTGAACTAATATCGTAAGTAACTCTGTTGATTCCTTTCACCTGGTTGATGATCTTATTGGACACCTTCGCCAGGAAATCATACGGCAGGTGAACCCAGTCGGCTGTCATTCCGTCAGTGGACGAAACAGCTCTCAAGGCAACCGCATTTTCATAGGTACGCTCGTCACCCATCACTCCTACAGACTGAACCGGCAGAAAGATCGCACCGGCCTGCCACACATCACCGTACAAACGGTCTTCTTTCAGGCTTGAAATGAAAATATGGTCTACCTCCTGGATGATCCGCACCTTTTCAGCCGTAACCTCTCCCAGGATGCGGATTCCCAATCCCGGACCGGGGAATGGGTGGCGTTGCAGGATCGCATCGTCAATGTTCAGTGACTTCCCGACCCTTCTCACCTCATCTTTGAATAACAGGCGCAAAGGTTCCACTACCTGTAATTTCATGTAATCGGGCAATCCTCCGACATTGTGGTGCGACTTGATTGTTTGCGAAGGTCCGCCGTTCACAGAAACGGATTCGATCACATCCGGGTAAATGGTGCCCTGTCCAAGCCATCTGGCACCTTCTACCAACCGGGCCTCTTCATCAAATACATCAATGAATGTCTTCCCGATCGCTTTTCGTTTCTGCTCCGGGTCTGTCAATCCTTTCAGCGCGGCATAGAATTTTCCGGAAGCATTTACTCCTTTCACATTCAATCCCATGTGTTTATAGGATTCCAGTACATCATGGAACTCATTTTTACGCAGCAGCCCGTTGTCTACAAAAATGCAGTACAGATTTTCACCGATCGCTTTATGCAGCAGCACAGCAGCAACAGAAGAGTCCACTCCTCCGGATAATGCAAGAATGACCTTGTCGTCACCTAGTTTTGATTTCAGATCCGCAACCGTAGATTCCACAAACGAATGAGGGGTCCACGATTGGTTACAGGAACAGATATTGACAACAAAGTTTTTAATTAAGATCGAACCTTCAAGAGAATGATATACTTCCGGGTGGAACTGGATTCCGTATGTTTTTTCACCTTTGATCTCATACCCGGCAATTTCCACATCGGCAGTGCTGGCAATGATCTTGTAATCAGAAGGGATTTTTTTAATGGTGTCTCCATGCGACATCCATACCTGGGAACCTACACTCATTCCTTGTGTGAGCTTACTTTCCTGGCTTACAGACGAAAGATTTGCCCTTCCGTATTCCCTGATGGTAGAAGCAAGCACCTCCCCACCGAATTTGGCAGACAGGTACTGAGCACCAAAACAAACACCCAGCAAAGGCAATTTACCTTTGATACCGCTCAGGTCGGGAGCCGGGGAATTTTCATCTCTTACAGAGAACGGACTTCCCGAAAGGATCACTCCTTTGATGTTTTCAGTTATCTCGGGAATTTTATTCCATGGATGGATTTCACAGTAAACATTCAGTTCTCTTACCCGTCGCGCAATCAGCTGTGTGTATTGCGAACCAAAATCCAAAATTAAAATCATCTCTTGCATGCCGCAAAAATAGGAATTATACCAATTCTAATTTTAAAATAGGCCAATCTATTTTAAAATTATTAGAATGATTCATATCAATTAAAAAACGATGAATTACGTGGGAGATGTAGTTGACAAAATTGAAATTGACATTCAAATTAAATGCATACAATTGACGAGAGGGCTGCAAGCAGCGAAGAGTATCTCAATTTGTAGAATCAATCCTTCAGTATTCCTATTCCCTGACGGACAATTTCCGGCGTATCTCCTGAGCAGTCGACGATGGTGGAGGCATCTAGGTTTCCGTATCCTCCGTCAATGATATAGTCTACCTTTTCCTCATACCGTTCGTAGATGGCATAGGGATCGGCAAAGTAATCCTGGATCGTATCTTCCTCGTTGTGAAGGGACGTTACAGCGACCGGGTTTCCAAGTTCTTTAACGATCTCAAGTATAATCGGGTTATCGGGGATCCGGATCCCTATTTCTTTCCGGTTGCTGTCGAACAATTTCGGAATCTCATTCGTGGCAGGGAGAATGAATGTAAAAGGTCCCGGCAGATTCTGTTTCAGCAATTTAAAAACAGGCCTGGATAAATGCTTTACGTAATTCGATATATCACTGAAATCTTTGCAGATAATTGAAAAATTGGCTTTTCCAAGCTTTACGTCTTTCAGTTTTGCCAGCTCCTGCAGCCCTTTTTTACTGTACAGATCGCAACCAAGTGCATATACGGTATCCGTAGGGAAAATAATGACTCCTCCTTTTTTCAGGCTTTCTGTAACCTGGCTGATAATACGGCTGTCGATGTTGTATGGATTGACTTCGATAATCATGGTTTCTATGGCTTTGTGTTCATTCTGGTTGGCTCTTAACTACTGACATACTCTGCAGAATACATCGTAAGCACAGTAAATGTACAAAAAAAATCCTTCCCCGGAAAATGAAAAATGAATTTACCGTCTGTGCGTTCTGAAAGCAGGGTGATCCATGCTCATTAAAGCCACTGCACACGTTTCATCGACCACATTAACGATTACAGTATCGCTACTGTAACAATTCAGAAGCTATCCTTCATTAAAATAAGAAAAGAAGTCATCTTATCCTGCCTGATCGTTTGTACAGGTCCGGAACAGCCCATCTGAGTGAGAATTCCATCCCTCCCCTTGATCGCGACATGGTAATCAACGATGAGAACAGGTTAAAATCATAGGCTACTCCGAACCCGATCCCATTCCACTCAAAATGCGCTTTGGCAATCAATGCATCCTTATTCCTGCAAAAGAGCCCCAATGCAATGGTCGTTCGCTGAACAAAATCCGTGATCCTTGACTCTGCCTTCAGTACGTACCTTCCATACAGTCCGTACATGATTTCACGTGCATTCCCCTGCTGGTGAAAATAGACGCCCGGCTCAAGGATCACATGCGTCCTCCTGATTCCAAACGCCCCGTTGACAAACCCTGAGAAACGCATATACAACCTTTCTTCCGGCTGGCTTAAAAATGAATACCCGGGTCGGTTCAGGTGATAAGCAGCAAAGCCTGCGTTTAACTGTTTCCCGTCGTTCTCAGCGATCCGGGAGTCTCCGGAATTGTAGGTGTATATCAGTCCCGCTCCTGTATCAAATAAAGAAAAGGCGGCCGAACTAAACGTCTCTCCACTTGCCAGCTGGGAGTCATAATACTGCCCGTTGTACTGGCTTCCCCATTTTCCTGCGCGGGGGTTCAATGAACGTTGCGCCCAGCCCGTATAGATCCCTGCCCCAAGCGTATGTCCTTCTCCCAGGATCACGTGTGCCGCAAGGCTTAAATTGACATTATTGGTCACCACGACAGCTTCCCCGGCTTTATCGTTAAAAAAATTAAGCCCCATCGCGAGGTGAGCTTTTTTCTGCCTTTTTTTCCTCGCATTCAACCGTGTGTCAACAGAAGCTGCCATTGTCTGAAAAGGCTCTGCCACACTGTTCCACTGGCTCCTGTAATTGAGATTTACCTGTAAGTCATAATTTGCTCCCGCAAGAGCAGGATTGAGTGTCAAAGGGGAATAGCCCATCTGGGAAAAATGGATATCCTGGGCCTGAACAACACACGTTGATAACAGGATTATTACTGGCATTAATCGCTTCATGGTTTCAAGTTTTTTATCAATTGTTACCTTGTTACATTAATATTCCCGGATTGTGAGATGGTCTCACCGGTATTGAGCCGTGCTTCCAGCTTGTACACATACACACCCGTCTGAACAGGTTTTCCTCTGAATGTACCGTCCCAGCAGTCAGATTGATTGTCAGAAGTAAAGACCACCTCTCCCCAACGGTTGTAGATGGTAAAATCCAGGTCAACAACACAATCTCCCATCACACATTCGAGGTCATTCAATCCATCTCCATTCGGTGAGAATATGGTAGGGACAAAGAGTTCTCCGCACGGCTGCCTTACAATTATCGTAACAGTATCGTAAGCAACGCATCCGTCATCACTGGTAACAGCGACAATGTATGTTGTCGTAACCAAGGGCGATGCCGTAGGATCGGGACAATCCGTACAGCTTAATCCATCCGGTGGAGACCATGTGATGTTATCTACCGTCACACCAGGATCTACATCTACTGTCAATCCTATGCTGCCTCCAAGGTCAATCAAAGCGGTTTCCGGGGTCGCTTCCATATAAAAAGTAGTGCCGATCTCTACCTCTACCGAAACAGTAGAAGAACATCCTGATGCATCTGTTACTACGATATCATAAGTTCCGACAGACAAGCCGCTCGCAGTATTCGTTGTGCTGACATTCGGAGTCCAGTCAAACGTATAGCCGCCGGTTCCGCCGGATACGGTCAGTGAGATTTCTCCATCTGCGGCTCCGCATGTCGTCGGAATCACATTTTCCGTCACCGTAACAGCGCCTGGCTGGGTAATAACCACCTGTGTCTGAGCCGTACAACCTGCATCGTCAGTCACCGTAACAGTATAGGTTCCTGCCGACAGGTTGGATGCCGTAGTCCCCGTTCCGCCAGAAGGTGACCAGCTGTAGGTATAAGGAGCAGCCCCTCCGGATGCGCTTACCTCCGCACTTCCGTCGGCATTTCCGAAACAGCTTGCATTTTGAGTAGTTACAACCGTCAGAGCAGGAGCATTGACTCCCCCGACAAAGACCGTGGCGTTCGCCTGGCAGCCGTTTGCATCCGTTACGGTCACTGTATAATTCCCCTGTCCGACAGGCGTGGTTGTAGCTCCTGTTCCGCCCGAAGGTGACCAACTGTAGGTATAAGGTGCGGTTCCGCCAGAGGCCACTACCGTTGCGCTTCCGTCATTTGTTGTACATTGAGAAGGGGTCGAAGAAGTTGACAAGGCAATTGCAGGTGGTTCGTTAACCTGTACACTTGCCTGTGAAGTACATCCTGCCGCATCTGTCACCAAAACAGTATAGGTGCCTGCGGAAAGGTTATTTATCGTAGCAGTAGTTCCACCTGAAGACCAGCTATAAGTGTAAGGAGTAGTTCCCCCGGTTACTGACACTGTTGCTGTTCCGGATGACGCTCCGTTGCACAGTGCGTCTGTCGCGGTAGCAGTAGCTGTCACTCCCTGAGGGGCAGGGTTGATGGTGACTGACGCCATACCTGTACATCCATTTCCATCGGTAGCTGTAACAGTATAATTTCCAGGAGGTAAATTTGTCGCTGTTGCCGTAGTCTGAACAGGAACCGTATTCCAGCTGTATGTGTATGGTGCGGTTCCGCCACTCGCCGATGCAGCGGCTGAACCTGCCACATTACAGGAAGCATGTGTCGGAGTAATGTTTACGGTGATCGTCGTTGATGTGCAAGGATCTGCTCCACACGCAGGAAGTGAGGACGAGCTGTTAATGATCAGCGTACTTCCTCCCGCGTCTGTCACCTGTACCGGGTAGCTGGATGGCGACGGAATCGTGGTACCGGTGGCAAATGTTGTCCATTGCAGGACATCCACCGCACATCCCGGAGGAAGCACACAGCCGACAAAACAACTGCTGCAGTCCTGCACGGTAGTCTGGTTCTGCCAGGTATACGGAGTCGCACCTCCCGAAGCGGTAAGGCTTCCGTCTGATTCGACACAAACCTGCAAAGCACACGGGGATACAATTACATTTGCTGTAGCTACATACCCGCAGGAGGCCGTGAATGTTATGGTGTGCGTCCCCGCTCCCGCCACAGCGGGAGAAAATGTCCCTGCCGATGCATTCGTTATTCCCGGACCGCTCCACGTTCCGGCCAGGGGAGGAAGGTCAGCACATGTTGATCCGTTTACTGAATTTAACAGCGAAAAATTTATTGGGCTATCTGATATACAGAACGATGCTATAGCACCTGAACCTGAATTAGACGTTTCCCAAATTTCACAATCTGTTGCTCCTGGAAGCTGTATTTCCGTATAACAGCAAGATCCCGGAGTAACACTAACATCGTCAATGTAATAATAAGCAAAGGGATTCAGGGATGTTTGCCCTGTAGTCGATGTTGTAGTAGCACCATTGTTGTAGAAATTCCCGATGATAATGTACTGCTCCCCCCCTGTAGCGACGTAATCCCATTGAAGCCTGACCCACTCAGTATCAGTAAGTACGCAAGTATAATTCAGCTGGGGAGTAAGATTCACAGGTGAATATGGTCCTCCGCAGGGAGCGTTCCAAACCTGATGCGTATTCGCAAAGTGAACACCAATATTGTTTGAAGCAAGAGGAACAACATCACCAAGACTTATATAAAATGAAACACAATAGGTCTGTCCTGCCTGCATCGGCGCTGACAAAGCTCCTTGAAGATACTCCCTGTAGCTTCCTCCTACATCGTAAGTAATAATCCCTCCGTATTTTTCACCTGTTTTCGGGCACTGATTTCCCATAAAATTAGAAGGAACCCCCGTAAACATACCGATCATTCCCGCGTTACAAGTAGAGAACAAGTCAGGTGTAGAACACGTATCAGCAGGAGTGTTGTTACTGATATTATCCCAATGTACAAGGTCCGACATTCCCTCTGCAGCGATGGGAAAACCGGAACAGCCATTCGCGGTCTGTTCGAAGCCCGGATCTACTACCAAATTCTGGGCTCCAGCATAATGGGACAATGCAACTGAAAGTAAGAAAACAGAAAAATGTTTCATAAGTATATTTTTTCTCGTAAAAGCCAGCTATGGATATGAAAAACAGTCCGGAATGTGTGTGAAGCCAAGAAGCAGTCCAAACACAAGACATTCAGTTAATTTCATAAGAGCCAGTATTTTGCAATATTATATTGTTTTACACTAAAAAGCAACCCATTTGTTTAATTATCAACACAATCGGATTAAAGTTGTTTTAAAACAAACAGTGAAAATCATTTCAGATACTTTGGAAATCTATCCTGCTGCCGAAAGTTTCGGAAAATTAGCAAAAGGAAATTTTTATATGTCAAATCAACTAACTATATTCGCACCCTTGTAACAATTAATATCTTATGGCAATTATAGGAAAAATTCGTGAGAAATCATGGTTATTAGTAGGTATAGTAGGACTTGCTCTGTTTGCTTTTATCCTTTCCGACTACCAAAGTTGGTTTGGTCAGCCTAGTCAGACCGGTTATGGAACGATCGACGGAGAACCTGTTGATTTTCGTTTGTATGAAAGAGCAAGCGAGAACTACAAAGCGGCAGATGAAATGGAATACCAGCGCCAGCAGCGGCCATACACACTACGTGATCAGGCAATGTCGGAAAACAAAGCCTGGAATGCCATTGTAGACTCCATTATTCTTCAGAAAGAATTCGACGCACTTGGAATTTCCGTAAGCGACCGCGAATTTGATGCATACCTGTACGGTCATGAAGGATTTACCGTAATTCCTTCCATTGCTGAGAATTTCAAGGATCCTGCAACAGGGCTGTACAGTGAAAAGCTGCTCCGCAAGCGTGTGGATGAAATGAAAACTTCTACCAATGCAGACGAACAGCGTGGATGGGAGCAGACAAAAACATCACTTACATTACAGCGTTTACAGGAAAAATACTACCAGCTTCTGAGCCAAGGAGTATATGTGACAAATTTAGAGGCAAAGGAAATGTATGTTGCTCAGAAAAGAACAAAAAGCATTTCTTTTGTGATCAAGCGTTTCTCTGAAATTCCGGATGCCGATATTAAGATCACGGATGAAGAGCTGAAAAAATATTATGAGGCAAACAAAGGAGATGTAAAATACAGGGCGAAGTCGAATTCAAGAGACATCAAATACTTTGCACTGGACATTGTTCCTTCAAAAGAAGATTCAGCAGCATTCAACAAAGAGCTGGAAAAATTAAAGGAAAATTTCGCGAAGCAGACAACAGCAAAAGACGATTCTATCTTTGTAGTTAAAAACAGTGAATTCCCTGTTTATTACGCGAAAACGGCATACCGTTCGGAAAACGAGCAAAAAGTAAGCCCGAACTTTACTTATCCTGCCTCTATGGACTCTGTTTTCTCCAGAGCTTCAACCGGAACAATCGTAGGTCCTTACCTTGATAAAGGGAAATACCGTTTGGCGAAAGTCATCGCTACTGATAACGCACTTTACTCCGTACGCCATATCTTGCTGAATGCTCAGCGAACTGATACGGTTGCTGTTGAAAAAACGAAAAAGCAGGCGGATTCATTGGTGAAAATTCTGAATGCCGACAATTTTGAAGCTCATGTGCTGCAGTACAGCGGAGACCAGGGATCTGTTCAGAACGGAGGTAAATACGAAAACTTCATCCACGAGCAGATGGTTCCTGAATTCAGTAACTTCGCCCGTGAAAACGCAGTAGGAAAAATCGGGTGGGTACAATCAGACTTCGGAATCCACATCATTGAGGTATTAGAGAAAAACCCTGGGGTAGGTCTTGCCATCATTGAGAAGACGTTAAAGCCTAGCTCCAATACACTGGATGATATCAACTTGCTGGCAAATGACCTGGTTTCCGAATTTGTTGACGCAGTAGATAAAAAATCTTCCCTGAAAGAGAAAAACGACGCTTTCGATACACTGGCTTACAAAAAAGGATACATTCCTATGAGCCTGACAATCGATGAAAGAAACCTGTTCGTATCCAACATGAAGACTCCACTGGCGGAAGACAGGATGATCACACTCGCATTCAATGAGAAAAGCAGAGCAGGAGAAGTGAACCTTACTCCGATCAAAGACGAGGACCGTTACCTGATCGCGATGCTTTCATTGAAACGGGACAAAGGTGAACCTAGCTTCGAAGCTGCGGAAGCCGCGATGAGAAGAGACCTGATGAACGATAAGAAAGCGGATATTCTTAAGAGCAAGATGAACAGCAAGAAGATCGAAGACATCGCTGCGAAGAACAATATCCAGGTTCAAAAAGCGGACATTACTTTTGCCAACCCTTCGATCATGGGAGGAGGATACGATCCTGAGATCGTCGGAACATTGTTCTCTAAAGGAATCAAAGACGGCACAACGACATTGCCTCTGAAAGGAAGGAATGCGGTGTATGTGGTACGTGTCGATAAAACGATCGCAGAGCCTGCTACAAAATCGTATGAGACAGAAATCCAAACGATCAAAGGACAGATCAGAGGATCACTGCAAAACGAAGCGATTACAGCGCTTCGTGAAAAAGCAAATGTTATTGACAACAGAAGATTCCTGCGCATCGGAGTTCGCCGGTAATCGTCTGAAATGATATTTAAAAAGCCGCTCCTTTCCCGGAGCGGCTTTTTTATGTCATAAACGCGTGCCAACGCGCTTTTCATTTTGAAAACACATTTTTCAAATCGACCGAAAAACACCCGGCATGCCGGTTTGCCACAAAAGAAAGAAAAGAATTAAACAACTAAAAAACAATGAATTAACGCAGACATCATTGCCAACGCCTCCCAATGGCACACGAATTGAAAACAAATAGATACAAACAGGTTTACACAACTGTTTTCGAGTTTACATAATAGTTGATAGATGATAATTTTTTAGGTAAGGTTAGGTAATTAGGTGAGTTGAAAGACCGTATCGAAAGTACGGTCTTTTTTTATGCCCTTTCTTCCGGGAAAACGAAAGAACCGGTAACTTTATTGTTAAAGGCAATACATCATTACAATTTAACGATAGATTTCAAAAACTATTTGAACACAATCTTTTCCGGCTTCCGGATGTTCTTCTTAAACACCTGACTGCGGAGATAATCTGTTTCCAGGAAAACAAAATGGGGCACCACTTTGAGCCTGGACTGGCAGTCTGCCACAATGGCCTGCATGATATCCGAATTCTCGATTTTCTTTTCCAGTAAAACAGTGATGGTATCGTTACCCAGGTAATCCTTGGAAACTTCCACCTTATAACAGGTAACAGCCGACTGACGGTCAAAGATCTCATAAATGGCATTCGGGAAGATCGTTGTTCCCTTGTATTTTATCATCTGGTTCTTCCGCCCGATAATCGGCCCTAAACGGGGCGTTGTACGCCCGCAGCTGCATGCATCGGTATAGATCCTTGCCAGGTCGCCGGTCCGGTATCGTATGAGTGGTGTTCCTTCCGTACCCAGCGTAGTAATGACGATCTCTCCTGCCTCCCCGTTTTGAGCATACGTCCCGTCTTCTTTTACAACTTCCAGGTGAAGCAGATCGGGATTCAGATGTCCTCCCGTCTGCGCTTCGCATTCGGTAAAAGCGGCCCCCATTTCGGTGGACGCATACGTCGAATACAATTCCACCTCCCAGTCCTCCCGGATCCTTCTCCCGAGGATATTCAGGCTCAGGTCTTCTTCACGAAGTGCCTCACCGATACAAATGATCTTCCTGACAGAAGAATTCCTGTAATCAATGCCGTTGCTCCTTGCGAAATCGATCAGCGTGATAATAAAACTGGGAACGGCGATCAAAACCGTAACCTTGTTTTCCAGGATTGATTTCCATTGCAAAGCAGGGACCCCCGGACCAATGCGGATCATCCCGGCATCCATTTCCCGGACCCCCAGGTAATACGCCAGGCCGGCCATGAACTGGCGGTCTATTGTCGTCATCAGCTGGAATATATCGTTGCTGCCGGCTCCGGTACAGCTGAGAGCTGTCTTTTCATTCAATGCCAGCCGTTTCAGGTCGTTCTTTGTCAGATAGATCGTAACAGGCTCCCCGGATGTCCCGGACGTTGTAACATATTCAGCGACCTTCGAAACCGGAACGGCCAGGAAGTCCCGGTTCCTCAACGACAGGTCCTCTTTGGTGGTGAAAGGAAGCTGTAGCAGCAGTTCCTCTGCAGCTTTCCCTTCAGGGAATACAAGCCCCTTGAATTTCTCTGCATAAAACGGAGAATGATCCTTCACGTAGCTTAAAGCTTGATATAATCGGTTGCCTGGTGTCATTGAATATAAATTACGGAACGGTTAATAGGATGCAGACTGAATGGAGAACTTGCGTGAAATCAGGCTTAAAACGTGTTCCAGCTGGCCTTTCCGCGTGAAATTCCCGGTATCGATCAAAACAGCATCTTCCGTCTGCACCAACGGGCTTTCTTTGCGAGTCCTGTCAATCTCATCACGTTCCAGGAGATTGGAAAGCACCTCCTCCAGTGTCGTGTCAATACCTTTTTCAATCATTTCCTTCAGACGCCGCTCTGCACGGATCCTGGGATCTGCGGTAACGAACAGCTTTAAATCCGCATCCGGGAAAACAACGGATCCGATGTCCCGTCCATCCATGATCACACCTCCTGACTTTCCCATTTCCCGTTGCTCAGCCACCAACTTTTCACGAACTTGCTTTATCGTTGCTACTTTAGAAACCAAAGCAGCTACCTCCGGTCGCCGGATAAGGTCTTCCACATCTTTTCCATTCAGGTGCAGATGGGCTTTCCCTGTCTCCTCATTCTTTTTGAATGCCAGGTTGATCCTGTCCAGAGAAGCAACCAGCTCATCTACCAGCACCTCATTGTTGTTAACCAAGCCATTATCGAGGGCGAATAATGTCACTCCCCTGTACATCGCACCGCTGTCAATAAATACATAGTCCAGGATTTTCGCCAGGTCTTTTGCCAACGTGCTTTTTCCGCAGGCGGAATACCCGTCAATTGCTATGATTAAGCGTTTGTTCATAGTACAAAGCTAAAAAATAAAGTCCTCCCCTAAAAACCGGGAAGTGATTTTTGACATGACAACAATAAAAAACGTTGAGTGGTGCTTCTTCTCTCCTTGTGCAAGTGTCCTGGCTGTTTGTGAGACAGTCCCGGACCGGATTATTCTGCATTTACCCGTTTTTCTCCTGGCACAGCTCTACCAATACCCCTTCGGTTGATTTCGGATGCAGAAAGGCAATGATCTTGTTATCCGCTCCGTTCTTGGGAGTCCGCTGGATCATCTGGAACCCTTCGTTTTCCAGCCGTTCGATCTCTGCTTCAATGTGTTCAACATCAAAAGCAATGTGGTGGATCCCCTGCCCTCTTTTTTCAATATACTTCGCAATGGGAGATTGCGGATCAGTTGCCGCAACCAGTTCTATTTTTGACTCCCCCACTTTGAAAAAAGCGGTTGTCACAAATTCCGAACCTACTTCTTCTATTTTGTAACAGGGCGTATTCAGCAATTTTTCATACAGTTGAATGGCTTCTTCAAGGTTGGAAACCGCAATGCCCAGGTGTTCTATTTTTCTCATGCCGCTAATTTAACTGAAAAAAAAAGACCTGACTGAATCAGGTCCCTCACTTATATAAATCGTTCTTTATTTCTTGACGAACTTCTCGTTAATGTTATCAAAGTTAATGTAATACACCCCTTTCAGCAGGTTATAGCAGTTAACTGAACTTCCTACTCCCTTCTTCACGATATTCCCGTACGCATCGTAGATTTCATAACGGGTCTCAACGGGCTTGTCATTTGCGGAAAACTGGATCACGTCTTTTACAATAGCAGGAGATTTAACTACTGCGGGAAGGTTTGACTTAAATTTTACCTGGTCTGAAACCCTTTTTTCACCGGAATGGTCGATCTGCACGACACGGTATACATTTTCACCGGAATGCGGAGTAACTTTGAATTCATACTTATTCGTTCCGTTGGTTCCTGCTCCGTCGACCTCTCCTACTGCAACCCATTTGTTCCACCTGTACTGTTCAATGATAAAAGGCAGTTTCCCGTTCTCATTATTCGTTTCCCATTTCAGCTTTTCATCGGCAGAAATCGTAATGGAAAGCACATTGAACGTAGAGCGTGGAAGCAATACTTCGGGGTTCAGGATCTTCGGCTTACATCCGTCGTGGTGTTCAATTACGATAAATACAGGTTCTCCCAGTCCGATGTTGAAAATTCCGAAATCAATTTCAAAAGCTCCTGACCCGGTTCCTCCCGGCATGATGTCTCCGTTTACGGTAACTTTAGTAGCACAGTAACCAAATCCTTCATCATCAATAGGATTCTGAATGTATAAGTTTTTTCCCTGATATGTTCCTCCTATTGATAAAGCCGCATAACCATCATTACTAATCAATAGTAAAAACAGCGTCAACAATGAATAAAATTTCGTCATGTTAATTAGTAATAAATACAAATAGTGATCGAGTATTCGAGTATTGTAAGTAATAAAATCAGGTGCAATATTAGCTTGATTTTTTCAGAAAACAAAAATAAATAACATTCTTTTTTGCCAGAAATGCTTGTTCTTCATGCAAAAAACTATTTTTTATTCATTTTTTGAATGAATGGACGGATTTTACCGGTTGTCTGAAAAATCTTGTTTACTTTCGTAGCTACGCAATTCAGATATGAAAAACAGAATTACTTCATTGTTCAATATCCAATACCCGGTCATTCAGGCTGGTATGATCTGGTGCTCAGGATGGGAGCTGGCTGCTGCCGTTTCCAACGCCGGAGGATTAGGAATTATCGGTTCCGGGTCTATGTATCCCGATGTACTGGAAGAACATGTCCAAAAATGCAGGAAAGCGACAGACAAGCCGTTTGCAGTAAACCTGCCGATGCTTTACCCAGATATCGACAAGCACATCGAAACGATCATCAGATATAACGTCCCGATTGTTTTTACTTCTGCGGGGAATCCGAAAACATGGACCAGCCACCTGAAAAGCCACGGAATTACAGTTGTGCATGTGGTTTCCAGCTTGAAATTTGCGCTCAAAGCGCAGGAAGCCGGAGTAGACGCAGTAGTAGCGGAGGGATTTGAGGCAGGAGGACACAACGGACGGGATGAAACAACCACCTTCTGCCTGATTCCAGCTGTTGCAGGTGAACTGAGCATCCCGTTGATCGCTGCGGGAGGGATCGGAACAGGACGGGGGATGCTGGCCGCAATGAACTTAGGTGCAGACGGTGTACAGATCGGAAGCCGTTTTATCGCAACTCCGGAATCAAGTGCCCACGAGCATTTCAAGAAAGCCGTCCTGGCAGTAGGAGAAGGAGATACCCAGTTAACATTAAAAGAGCTGACCCCGGTACGACTGATCAAAAATGAATTTTACAAGAAAATAGAGCAGGCATACGCAAAAGGAACATCGGCAGAAGACCTGAAAAACCTGCTGGGGAGGGGAAGAGCAAAAAAAGGAATGTTTGAAGGCGACCTGATCGACGGAGAGCTGGAAGTTGGTCAGGTATCAGGACTGATCAAAGAAATAAAGCCTGCCGCCGAGATCGTGAAGGAAATAATTGAAGAATTCCGCATGGCATTAAAGGAACAGGAAACATCAAAATTCAATTTCTGATGATACAATACGACAAGTTTACTTTGAAGAACGGACTGACTGTCCTGTTTCACAAAGATACCACTACTCCGATGGCCGTTGTAAACACTCTTTATGATGTTGGCGCACGTGACGAAGATGAGGCAAAGACCGGTTTTGCCCATTTATTTGAACACCTGATGTTCGGAGGCTCTGTCAACATCCCTGAATTCGACACCCCGCTGCAAAACGCAGGAGGCGAAAACAATGCGTTTACATCCAACGACATCACCAATTATTACGATATCGTTCCTGCACAGAACCTGGAAACGGCACTGTGGCTGGAAAGTGACCGGATGCTTTCACTGGCGTTCACACCCAAAAGCCTGGAAGTACAGCGCAATGTCGTGATTGAGGAATTCAAGCAGCGTTACCTGAATCAACCGTACGGAGACGTGTGGCTGCAACTGCGACCGCTGGCATATAAAACCCATCCTTACAGGTGGGCAACGATCGGGAAAGAGATTAAGCATATCGAAGAAGCAACAATGGAGGATGTGAAAGCGTTCTTCAAGAAATTTTACACCCCGTCAAATGCTGTTTTATGCATCGCCGGGAATTTTGAGTCCGGAGAAATCAGGCAATTGGTTGAAAAGTGGTACGGTGACATTCCTGCAGGAGAAAAATACGCCCGGATCCTGCCCAAAGAACCTGCCCAAAAGGAATTCCGGGAAAAAACAATCGAACGGGAAGTACCTGTTGACGCGTTTTATTATGCATTCAAGATGCCGGAGCGGAAAAACCCGGATTACTATGTCACGGATGTGCTGTCAGACGCGTTGGGAAGAGATAAGTCCTCACGTTTGTACAAACGGTTGAAGAAAGAGCTGGAGCTTGTAACGGAAATTTCAGCATACATCACCGGTTCGCTGGATGAAGGACTGCTGATTATTTCCGGGCGCTTATCGAACGGCGTCTCCTTTGAGCAGCTGGATGAAGAGCTGTGGAAGATCCTGGATGAACTTCAGCACAACAAGATTGAAGACGAAGAACTGAAACGCCTGATGATAAAGATCAGGACCGCTAAAGAATTCCAGGAACAGGGATTGCTGAACAGAGCAATGAACCTGTGCATCTTCGAACTGTTGGGAGATGCAAACGGAATCAATGAAGAAGCCCTGATCTACAGCAAAATCACCCCAAAGGATTTATTGCGCGTTTCCAGGAATATCCTGAAGAAGACGAATTGCTCACTGTTGAAAGTAAAAGCATTGAACAAATGACAGGAAGGGACGTTTTGCCCCAGATGCAGGAACGATTACACGCCAGCCCGTTACATTCGCAACGGGTAGCCTCACCGGAAAAATCCCGTTGTAGTCATCTGATTTGAATATCATCACCTTATCTTCCCTTAAAGATATTCATTTTTTCGCTGATTTTTTTATTTTTGCATTCTTGATTTAAACAGGAATTTAGAACTTAGAAATAGAATTACAAATGGGAAGAGCGTTTGAATACCGCAGAGCAGCAAAAGAGAAACGATGGGATAAAATGTCAAAATTGTTTCCGAAACTAGGTAAGGCAATTACAATGGCGGCAAAAGAAGGAGGACCGGACCCGGATACCAATTCAACATTGCGCACAGCCATTAAAAATGCCAAAGCGCAGAACATGCCGAAAGACAACATCGATGCGGCGATCAAACGTGCTACATCAAAGGATGCCGACGCGTACACGGAAGTGAATTACGAAGGGAAAGGCCCTCACGGGGTACTGGTGTATGTGGAATGTGCCACAGATAACCCGACACGTACAGTTGCCAACGTAAAATCATACTTTAACAAAGCCGGTGGAAGCATTGTTCCGAACGGATCCCTGGAATTCATGTTCAGCAGAAAAGCAGTGTTCGAATTTACAAAAACAGATGCTGTCAACATTGAAGAGCTGGAGCTGGAACTGATCGATGCCGGACTGGAAGAAATCGAGATCAATGAAGACAAAGTGTTTGTTTACGGAGATTATACTTCATTCGGTTCGTTAAGTGCCGCACTGGAGGCGTTGAACATTGATGTGGAAAAGTCCACACTGCAACGCATCCCGACTTCCCCCGTGGACTTCACAGAAGAGCAATTGACCGACATCGAAAAAATGCTGGATAAGATCGAAGACGACGACGATATTCAGCAGGTATTTACCAATATTGCGTAAATAAATTTAGCCCGCTGTACAATAAAGGGTTGAATTTGTTGTTATTTAATGACCTAAATGGGGCTAACTGCAAATGAATAAATATTTTAAACTTGGATTTTATACGTTCGTCTTGACGGCGCTTGTTTACGCATGTTCTACGGAAAAGAATACAGCGGTAAACCGCTCATTTCACTACGTGAACGCCCGTTACAACGGACATTTCAACGCCAATGAATTATTGAATATATCATTAGCAGCCTACCGTGCCAATGTAGAAGAAGATTATTACAACATCCTTCCGCTGGAGGCTGTCCCGAATGAGGTAGAGGTTGAATCGTATTACGCTGCCATCGATACAGCTATTTCGAAAGTGAAAACGGTGATTACCGACCACAGCATGCCAAGTAACGACAAGCCATCCAGGAAGAATGCGGAGCACAACAATTACATTGACGAAAACTGGATCACGATCGGAAAGGCGTATTACTACCGCAGAGATTATGAAACAGCCCTGAGAAGCTTCAAATTCATCAACAAATACTTCTCAAACGATCCGTCTAACTATACGGGAGAATTGTGGATGGCGAAAACCAACATCCGCATGGGAAATTACACGGATGCAAAACTCAGCCTGGACAAGCTGGATAAAGCTGTGGATAACCAGGGAAACTCTACCCAGGCGAAACAGGCAAAAGCAAAAGAAAGCAAATCAAAGGCAGCGAAGCTGAACAGTAAAGGGACTTCTTCCACAGAGGAAGAAAAACCTGCCAAGTTCCCCAAAAAGATCAAGTTCGACATGCAGCGGACCAAAGCGGACCTGGCACTGGTAAACAAAGATTACGCAAAAGCGATCGAGTTTCTTGAGAAAGCGCTGGAAGAAGCAAAAAAATCAGAAGACAAAGGCCGTACCAACTACATATTGGGACAATTATACGAGCATGAAGGGAACAGTGGAATGGCAGTGGAAAAGTACCGTAAATCCCGGAAATACAAAATTCCCTACCAAATGAGCTTCAGCGCACAGCTGAAAGCATCTGTTCTGGAAGGAGGACCGAAGATCAAAAAAGAGCTGAATAAAATGCTCCGCGATGCAAAAAACGCAGAGTTCAAAGACCAGATCTACTATACACTCGCATTGATCGAGCTGCGTGAGAACAACGAAGAAAAGGCAATGGAGCATTTGACGAATGCTGCCTTCTACTCTACCCGGAATGTCCGCCAGAAAGGAATGGCCTATGAAAAAATGGGGGATTTACGTTATGCAAAACGCGATTACATCAGTGCGCAGAAATACTATGATTCATGCGGAACAACAATTGATGACACCTACCCGAATGCCCATGCGATCAGGACCAAGGCAGAAAAGCTGGCCGATCTGGTTGTGGCAGTGGAAACCGCGGTCTATGAGGACAGCGTACAGCGAATTGCCAGGATGGACCCTTCTGAGCAGGAAGAATTCCTGAAAAAGATCATTAAAAAGCAAGAAGAGGAGGCTCAGCTAAGAGCAAAAAGAGAAGCCGAAAAGCTGAATGAACTGGCAAAGAACAACAACGCATTCCAGTTGGATATGGGAGGAAAAGGTGGTGGGTACTGGTCCAACAGCTCTTCCATCCTTGAAGGAGCGACTGAATTCCAGAAAGTATGGGGTCAACGCGCGAATGAAGACCACTGGAGAAGAAGTGACAAGACACTGGTGATCCAGAACACTACCCAGGGGGGAGAAGAAGGAACCGAAGAAGGGACCACAGGCGAAGAACAGGCGAAAGTGGATGTACCTGCAGGACCCACCGTTGAATCACTGATGGAAACCTTGCCGAAGACAGAAGAAGACTTCAGGAGATCGAATGAAAAGCTGGTAAAGGCACTTTATGATGCCGGTGTGCTTTACAAAGAAATGCTCAATGAGCCGGACCTGGCAAAAACGCAGTTCCACAATGTTCTGGACAGGAACTTTGAAACAGAATACAACCTCATGTCAGCCTTCCAGCTGTATAAGATCTACGAAAATTCGGATGCTTCCCAGGCAGGAAACCAGAAGAATTATATCCTGAACAATTACCCGAACTCGGATTACGCCAATTACCTCCGCGATCCGGATTATTTCCTGAAGAAGAAAGAACGCGACGACCTGGCGGAACAGGAATATGTAGCAGTGTTACAGCGTTACAACAGGAAAGTATTCTACCCGGTTATCTCCAAAGCGGAAAGCGTAATGGAGAATGAGCCCGACAATACATACCGGGCAAAATACATGCTGCTGCTGGCAATGAGCAAAGGGCAGACGACGGAAAACAAAGAAGAATTGCTGCCGGTTCTGGACCGTCTGGTGGCAGAGTACCCGGATACGGAAGAGTCTGAGCTTGCGAAAGGAATGATTGACATCATCAAGAACGGGTATTCGAAAAATGAACCTGTCATCTTCGGGAACAAAACGATCTACACTTACGAGGAAAAAGTACCTCAGATCGTAATGATCCTTCTTGGTGAAAAAGATAACGTCGATCTTTCCAAGACAAAAGTAGTCGACTTTACAAGAGAATTTTTCCCGAACAGCAAGGTAAAAGTTACGACAAGTTTATACCGCGGAACAATAAATACCATACGGGTTGCTGAATTTCCGACAGAAAAAGAAGCGAAGGAATATGTCAAAAAATACAAGGCAACTCGAAAATATTTATTAGATTTACAAAATGCCAAAACGCTAATCATTACTCCTAAAAATCTCAAATTGCTCTACGACACAGGAGAACTGGAGCAATATGAATTGTTTTACCAGGAATACTATTAACAATCATGATGAAGCGCAAGGAAAAATCCATATTTGAAAGCCCTGAACGTCTGAACCGTTTGGTTGAAGGTTCGAAAGTCATTGGTGATTTATTTGCGGATTCCAATCTCAGAATAGACGGTGAAATCAAAGGAAACGTATCGACAAGCTCCAAAATTGTAATCGGTGAGAACGGAAGAATCAACGGAAACCTGAGCTGTCTTGATGCGGATATCGAAGGTGTTGTAGACGGAAACATTACAGTGGAAGGACTACTGGTACTGCGTGAAAAAGCAAAGATCAACGGAGATATTTCCACCACAAGGATCCAGATCGATGAAGGGGCTTCCTTTAACGGGAAATGCCAGATGGGAAGACCTTCAAAAGCGGATCAGGTTACAATCGATGACATCACAAAAGAATCGTCTGTCGTTTACTGATCCTTATCCGGTTGCACTGCTGCTGTCGCCGATCCGAATAATTGATAATTTTCTTTCCGCAAAAAATAAAAAATCCGGCTTGTATTCCTATTTTTGAAGCATGGTTCGGTTTTTCAATGAGTTCTGGCTGGGGCTAAAATCGTATTGGGAAGCGTTTCGCTTTATCCGGGAGAACCGGCTGTACTGGTACTTCTTCATCCCGGCGATTTTAATGCTGGTGATCTATTATGTGGGAAACCGCATTCTAAGAAGCGAAATTGACGCAGACCTGTCCAATATGAACGGTATCGTATGGTACTTCATACAGGTGGTTTTCAATATTTCGATCGCCATCCTGCTGATGAAATTCGCCAAATATGTCGTAGTCATCGTTTTATCTCCGGTACTCTCCCATTTAAGCCAGCGTTGCGAAAAGATCATCTCCGGAAAAACATACCCGATCGATTACAAGCAGATCGTGAAAGATATGAAACGGGGAATCCGGCTGGCGATCCGCAACATCCTCTGGGAATATTTTTTCTTTATCATCATCCTTATCATCGCCTATATCGGGTGGAACGAGCCACGGCAATCTCCTTTGTTCTACATTACATTCATCATCGGGTTTTACTACTACGGGTTCAGCTTTATCGATTACGATTGCGAACGACGGAAGATGAACGAACGGGCCAGCATCGTTTACGTAAGATCACACCGGGGACTGGCAATGGGGATCGGTATGATCTATTCCTTATTGATCCTGGTTCCTGTTGACCTGACCAAGCTGTTCTCCATTTCCGAACCTGGAAAGCTTGCATTCCGGGATTTTATGGAGGTCTTTGCTCACCTCCTGTTGTGGATCTGTGCTTCTGTCGCACCGATTCTCGCCATTGTCAGCGCCTCCATCGCAATGGAAGATCTTAAGACAGAAGAATTAAAAGAATTTTCGGAAGAAAATTTGGAAGAATCAACAGAATAACGCATATTCAACAAAATTTTGTTTTTTTGTAAACTAAAATTGCCTGACATGATTAAAAACTACATTATCGGAACAATCTTACTACTCGCAGGGTCTTTCTCCTTCGCTGAAACCGGAAACGGCCATGCCGCTCCCCCGGATTCAACTTCAACAATCGCGGAAAAAGCAGCAGCAGCATACCTGATCGAAGACGGGAAAAAACTATTTGCGGAAGGAAGGGTTCGTGACGCGCTGAATAAATTCCGTGACGCGGCAAAAAAAGATGTTACATCATGGAAGGCTGCATTCTGGATCGGCAGGTGCCATTATGAGCAATACAACTACGGATATGCATTAAAATATGCGAAAGACGCGGTTTTACTGAACAACAACGAAGTAGATAAAGAAGTTTACGAAATACTGGGTGAATCCTATCACCGTCTCGGCATCCTGGATTCTGCGATCATCAACTATGAATTAGGGATCCAGCACCTTTCCAAAAACCGTTCTTCCGAATTAAAAATGCCCCTGCGACTGGAGCAGGCAAAATACGCCAGGCAGCTAATGGAAAAAGGAATTGAGAACAAACGGGTCCACATTGAAGGGAACGTCAATTCCGGTTACAATGATTACTCTCCGGTAATCTACAACGGTGGAAAATCAATGTATTTCACTTCCAGGAGAAGCAACACAACCGGGGGAGGGCAAAATCCATCCGACCAGCAATTCTTTGAAGACATTTACAGCGCTAAATGGGACAGCGAAGCAAACCGCTGGGACAGCATTACAAACCGCCTGGGAAGGTTAAACGGAAAAGGATTTGAATCCGTATCACACATCTCGGAAGATGGCTTACTGGCATATATCACGCTAAATAATACGGCAGTCGATGACGCTAAGCTTGTTACAAAAAGTTCAGACATTGCGGAAGTAAAATGGACCAATCAGAACCAGTGGTCCGTGCCTAAGCTGGTAAAAGGTGTCAATTCTTCCTATTACGACGGAAATGCGACCCTTACAGCAGATGGCCAGACCATGTATTTTGTTTCTGAAAGAAACGGGCAAAACAAGATGAGCGATATTTACGTAGCTTACAAGCAAGGCAGCTCATGGAGCAAGCCTCAGGCACTGCCGAACGAGATCAATTCCAAAGGCAGGGAAACCACGCCTTTCATTACACCGGACGGGCGTTATCTGTTCTTCAGTTCCAACGGACATACCAACTCAATGGGAGGGTACGACGTATATGTTGTTGAAAGAATGGGAAGCTCCTGGGGAGAAGTGAAGAATCTCGGACCGGCAATCAACACCGTAAACGACGACTTCGGCTTTAAAATCTATAATTCTATCGGGAAGGCGTACATCAACGGAATGGAAGTTGTAGAAGATAAGGCCAGCCTGGATATTTACGAATTCAACATCAAATTGGAAGACGTGCTCAGCGGTCTTGAAAAGTAAGTGAAACGTTATTTTTTCGAAATTTCCTACGATGGCGGCGCCTATTTTGGCTGGCAGGTACAGCCCGGCCAGGTTTCCGTGCAGCAAACCATCGAAGAAGCATTAACAAAGCTCAATTCACAGCAACCCGTTCCCATTGTAGGCTGCGGGCGCACCGATACAGGCGTGCACGCTCATAGCTATGTGTTTCATGCTGACTTGTCTGAGATCCAGTCCGAAGAGCAGCTGCGCTACAAAATGAACAAGATGCTTCCCAGCTCGATCGCGGTAAAACGGATCTGGGAAGTGCCGGGCGATCTGCATGCCAGGTTCAGTGCAGTAAAGCGGACATACCGTTATTTTGTACATTCGGAGAAAGATCCGTTCAGGCACAATTACTCCACTTATTTTCCATTGGAGCTGGATATCGGGAAAATGAACGAGGCGGCAAAATGCTTGGTGGGCTCCCATGATTTTACGACTTTTTCCAAGACGAACACCGATGTGAAAACCCATATCTGCGAAGTATTTAATGCCGGGTGGGTCAAAACAGACGACGGGTATCTGTTTGAATATTCGGCAAACCGTTTTTTGAGAAACATGGTCCGTGCTACCGTCGGAACGCTGTTCGAGGTCGGTACAGGAAAAATCTCTGTAAAAGAATTTGAAGACATTTTCCGATCACTTGACAGAAGCCGTTGTGCCGGTTCAGCACCGCCCCAAGGATTGTACCTCTGGAAGATTGAATTTTAACAAGTGGTAAAAAATTCAGACAATCAAAACAATTATTTATTGGTTGATCACCGTCAACGTGCTGTATTTATTCACCGGCCTGCCGTCCTTATCTTTAGCAGTAACGATATAGATGTATTTCCCCGGTTCGACCTGGTTCCCGGACATATCTGTTCCCCTCCATTCAAAATCCGGCTGATTGCTGCTGAAAACAAGGTTGTTCCTGCTGTCCATGATCGTAAACTGGAAGTCATTGTATTCTCCTTTGTAGCCGATGGAAAAATACCCGCTTGCATTCAGCACATAGACATTCGGCAATTTAGTGATTTCAAAAGATGGCTGTACTTCTTCAAATACAGGTTCTGCTTTATCCGTTCGTTCCTCTTTCCTGCTCTCAGCCGTTTCTCCTTTTTTAACCGCTCCGCTGTTTACCTGCGCAGGAGAAGAGTTAACAGTCCTTTCGCCAACCAGGTTAGGAGTAGGTTCAGCCGTGAAAGGCGGAACAATCGTTTGAGGATTTGATCTTACTGCTCCTTCCGGTTTTCCTTCATTACCTCTCAGAGGTTCAACATTTTCAATAGTTCCTGCATTTTCCGGGTTCTCCCGGTCTGGTGTTTCCCCGTTAAAAGTGGTTGTGGCATCTGCCGGAGATGAAATACGTTCTTCCTCCCCTGTTTTCGCTTCTTCGGTGTTGGCATCTTCGGTGTTGGCATCTTCGTATTCTTCCCCTTTTACCTCATCTTCAGCAACCAGCTGGGTTTTATGCTGGTTCGGCTGCTCCTCCGTATTTCGTGTCAAGAAGTATGTCCCTACCGCTATTACACTCGCAGCGGAAATACCAATAATGGCTTTTGCAACGACCGATAGCCCGGTAGAAGTTACCGTTGCGGCAGTCCCGATTTGTGAAGCAATGGCATTCCACAATTCAGGATTTACCGGAGCTTCGTGCGCTCCCAGCTTTTCCGCAAACAATTCCTTTATTTTATCTTCTTTACTCAATTTCCAGTTTTTCTAATTTTTCTCTCAAATACGCCCTTGCCCTCGAGTACTGCGATTTGGAGGTACTTTCCGTTATCCCCAGCATATCTGCAATCTCTTTGTGCGAATATCCTTCAATGGCGAACATATTGAACACCACTTTATATCCTTCAGGCAGCTGATTGATCAGCTTCATCAAATCCTGCGCCATTAATCCTTCAACCGCAAAATCATTGTTCTCGATCTTATATCCTACTTCCATAACGTCCTCCGTATATCCAAACTTGGAGTTTCGCCGGATCTGATCGAGCGCAGTATTTACCATGATCCTGCGGATCCATCCTTCAAGCGAACCCGTGTTTTCGTAGGCATTCAGCTTCTGGAACACTTTGATGAATCCATCCTGCAGCACATCTTCCGCTTCCTGCGCATCTCTCATATAGCGCAGACAGACAGACATCATTTTAGGCGCAAATTTTTCAAACAACTTCCGTTGAGCAATGGGGTTTCCCTTTAAACAATCTTTTATTAACGCTTGCTCATCCATCATCCAACTTTGTTATAGACTATTTTCGCTTAAAAATGGTTGCATAATGTCCAAAATTTAACTCTTTAAAAATTCTTATTACTACATCTTGCCCGGAAATCTGCAAAATAATTAATTTAGCCCATCAAAATAAATAAATGAAACTTCTCTTCACAATTTTTATCACACTTTTTATAGGTTTTCAAACAAACTCCCAATTAAGGCATCAATTAAAGACAGGAAGATGGATCGGTTGCCTGGAACTAAACGAAGCGGACACACTCTACTTTGAAATGGAACTGAGAAAAGAGAAAAAACAATACGTTTTCACGATTTTAAACGGAGAAGAGCGGGTTCCGATGAAACAACCGTACCTCCAGGGTGACAGCATTCACCTCTTTTTCTCCAACTTCAATTCGGAACTGGTCTTCGAAATAAAGCATAACAGCTTCATCAAGGGGAGGTGGATCAACTACCTGAAAACGGATTACTCCATCCCGTTCTCAGCACAGCCAGACAGCACCAGTATTTTCCCTGTTTCTGCCCCAGATGCCGCAAGTGATTTTTCCGGAAAATGGAAAACCGTTTTCTCACCGGATAACAAGCCCTACAACGCAATCGGCGTATTTGAGCAAAAAGGCAACCAAGTTACAGGAACCTTCTTAACCGAAACCGGCGATTTCCGCTATCTTTCCGGGAATGTCGATGCTGAATCCCTGTTTTTATCGGGATTCGACGGAAGCCATGCCTATTTATTCAAAGGGACGAAATCAGCCGATGAAAAAATTACCGGTGAATTCATCAGCGGAACGCACTATCGAACGACCTGGAATGCCGAACGGGATGAGCACTTTGAGCTACGGAACCCGGACTCGCTGACATTGTTTTCAGGCGATCCTTATGATTTCTCCATCACGTTCAATGATCTGGAAGGAAGGCCCTTCACTTTTCCCAACGAAGCTTATAAGAACAAGGTAGTGATCATACAGATACTGGGATCATGGTGTGCCAACTGTATGGATGAAACAGTTTATTTCAAGGAGCTTTACGACAACTACCACGCCAAAGGGTTAGAAATCATAACAGTCGGTTACGAGCTCGGTGAAAATGAACAGGAATTCGCCCGGCATTTATCAGCATATAAACAACGGTTTGACCTGGATCACAAGATCCTGGTGGGTGGCTCTGCCAGGAAATCAAGCGCAAAAGAAGATTTCAATTTCCTTTCTGACTTTACTTCCTTTCCAACTACCATGTTCTTCGACAGAAGCGGAAAAGTTGTAAGGATCCACACCGGGTTTTCCGGGCCCGGAACGGGAAAATACTACCTGAATTACAAAGAAAAAACCGACCGGCTGATCGAACAGCTGATCAATGAATAATTGCCGCTTTTAGAGCAAGCAAGGTAATTCTTCCGCTTTTTGAATATTTAAGTGTTCCATTAGCGCATTTTATAGATAATTGCTCGTATTTTTGCCCTATGATTTTGGTCACAGGCGGTACGGGGCTTCTAGGCGGTCATTTACTTTTTGAGTTGATGAAGACCGGGCGTCCTGTCCGATCCCTGTACCGGAGCGAATCCAAAAAGAATAAAGTCAGGCGATTGTTTGATTATTATTCCGGGGGAACACCTCACAACTTCGATTCCATTGAATGGGTCAAAGGAGATGTGCTGGACCTGGTAAGCCTGGAAGACGCATTCAGGAATGTTGATACGGTTTACCACTGTGCCGCCTTCGTTTCTTTCAGGAAAAAAGATTTCAGGAAGCTGATCAAAGTAAACAGGCAAGGTACTGCCAATGTTGTCAATTACTCCCTGAAATACGGTGTTAAAAAACTCGGTCATGTAAGCTCAACGGCCGCTATCGGCGGGTTGGAAGGAAGCGTGGTAACAGAAAATACCCGGTGGACATTTACGGAGAAAACCACCGGATATGCCGTGAGTAAATACAACTCTGAACGGGAGGTCTGGAGAGGAGCGGAAGAAGGGCTGGATATCATTATCCTGAACCCGTGCGTGATATTCGGAGCCGGAGATTTCGATGAAAGCTCACTGACCATTTTCCGGTCTGTAAAGAGGGGATTAAAATTCTATTCTCCGGGGAAAAACGCTGTTGTGGATGCCCGCGATGTAACGGACGCATTCGTAAAGCTGATGGAAAGTACTGTTTCAGGGCAGCGATACCTCTGCATCGGGGAGAACAGATCCTTCAAAGAAATGCTGGATATCATTGCACAGAAGCTGGGCACCAAAAGCCCTTCTATATGTCCTCCAAGGTGGCTGGCTGTTTTAATCGGGAAATCCAATGAAATGATCTCAAAGCTTACCGGTTCCAATCCTTCCATTACCCTCGAAAGTGCCAGGACAGCCTATTCGGAAATGACCTATTCCAATGAAAAGATCGTCCGTGAGCTCAACCTTTCTTTTTACACCCTGGAAGAATCCGTTCAAAATGTCGTGAATTTTCATAACTGGCAAGGATCCAACAAGAAAAAACAATCGAAGCAGGATTAAAAACGCTCCTCGTTGAAAAACATTCAATTACTGTTAACAATTTATTAATGTTGCGTAGAAAAAATTGCCGTAGCTTTGTCATGAAATTTCTTTTGTGTTGTCCTTGAAGCAAGTTTTTTTGCTGAAACCACATCAGAAAAATGACTGTGTAGAAATGAAAAAATAATGTTCATAACGAAGCACATACAGATCCTTGGCAACCAAGAACATCTGTATATCCTTCCTCCAAAAGGGGAGCATTTTCTACATTCGCGATCCAAGTGTATTTCTTATCTATCTGTAATAACTTTTTTAATATCTGTATCATGAAAAAAGTAATACTTTCATTAACGTGTTTTGCTGCAATTACAACTTCTTTTGCACAAGACTGTTCGAACATTTTTATCTCTGAGTATGTTGAAGGAAGAGGTAATAACAAAGCAATTGAAATATACAATCCTACTGATCAGGCGATCGACATGAGTGAATATTTCCTGCAACGTTATTCCAACGGTTCCACTACGGCGTCTGCTCAGGGGTCTCCTGAAGCAAAAACAATCCAGCTGGTGGGAACGATCCCTGCGAAAGGGACAATGGTTTATGTAATTGATTTACGTGACCCGAATGGTTCCGGACAAACAGCGCCGGTATGGCAGGAATTGCAGGATAAAGCAGACCATTTCCTGTGTCCGACTTATGCTCAGAACAACGTAATGTACTTCAACGGAAACGACGCATTGTTACTGGCAAAAGGTAGCGCAACCAACCCGATGACCCAGCAAACAGTAATGCTGGATATCTTCGGAAAAATCGGCGAGGATCCGGAAGCAACATCTTCAGGAGCATTCAACGGATGGACTTCGGTAGCTCCTTACAACGGAACAAGCGGACATCCTGATGACAAAGTGGTTACTGAAGATCATACCATGATCCGTAAGCCGGGAATCAAAAAAGGATATACACCAAACCCTCCGTTCGGAGCGACATTCAATCCATTGTTAGAGTGGGATTCATTGCCACCGTCTTTACCGAAAAGAGATCCTGTTACCGGTGAAATCATTTACCAGGCGGACGGAGTAACTCCACAATGGGTTGGTAACTGGGAATCCTTGGGATGGCATGCTTGCGAGTGTGATCCGAATTCACTGGGAGTAGGTACCATGAACCTGGATGAGATCAAGCTGTATCCAAACCCGACTACAGGTGTGTTTACGATTTCCGGATTGGATAACGTAGCAACCATCGAAGTGTACAATTCACTCGGACAGGAGGTTACTACGATCGAAAACAACACAAAATCAACAGTATCATTTGATCTGACGGAAAAGTCAGGTGTTTACATGGTAAAAGTCACGGATCGTAATGGTCGTTCGGCAACACAAAAGGTTGTAGTAAAATAAAAACTTATTGAATCCCCTTTCAACAGCAGTTTAAAGGGGATTTTTTGTTACAAAAGCAAAAAATCGAATATTCTTTCTCCATGAAAAAGTTTTTACTTCTAGCTTGTCTTTTACTGACCGGAATTACAGCTTATTCGCAAACAGCCACCGTAAAAGGGCAGGTGACAGATGCAGAGTCCGGTGAAGAACTCATCGGAGCTTTGGTTCAGTTTTCCACTGAATTCAGAGCCAAAACAGATACAGATGGAAATTTCACGATTGAAAATGTACCTTTCGGAAAATATTCCGTACAGGTTTCAATGGCAACGTATGAAACACAGACATTTTCAATTACAATCAACTCCGAAAACCAGACAGTCGATTTCGTATTGGGTGAAGTAGCAATGCTGGAAGAGGTACAGGTAACCGCAAACATTGTACATGACAGGAAAACACCCGTTGCTGTTTCAACATTGGATAAAAAAGAAATTATTGAAGAACTGGGTTCACAGGACTTACCGATGATCCTGAATTCCAAACCGGGAGTTCACGCAACCCAGCAGGGTGGTGGTGACGGAGATGCCAGGATTACCATCCGTGGGTTCGACCAACGAAACGTAGGGATGATGATCGACGGTGTGCCGGTAAACGACATGGAAAACGGATGGGTGTACTGGTCAAACTGGTTCGGGTTGGATCAGATCACACAGCAGATCCAGGTTCAACGTGGTCTGGGAGCAACAAAATTAGCGATGCCTTCGGTCGGAGGAACCATGAATATCGTTACTGAAAACGCGTTCGGAAAACCTGAAGTCAAAATCCAGCAGGAATATGGTTCCGGGAATTTTTTCAGGACTTCACTTGCATACAAATCAGGAATGCTGAAAAACGGATGGGGAGTTGTCATGTCCGCTTCTTACAAGCAAGGAAACGGATGGGTTGACGGACTGTTCACACAAGGAGGGTTTTATTACCTGAAGGTACAGAAGAAAATTAAAAACCACGTAATTTCCCTGAGCGGGTTTGGCGCACCTCAACAGCATGCGCAGCGCTCATACAACCAGCCGATCGGTTACTGGAGCTCCGATTATGCCGCGAACCTGGGACTTGACACAACCGGAGCAAGAAACAACGGAATTCGTCACAACCAGCATTACGGATACTATACCGATGCAGACGGCAAGCAACGGGTAATGGCAGAAAGAAGGAATTACTACCACAAACCTCAGATCACTTTAAGGGATTTCTGGAAAATCAATGACAGACTTTCCTGGACCAACACAGCTTACGTTTCCATCGGTAGAGGTGGCGGAGAAAGAGCAAGAAATTCAGGAGGAATTATCTATGCTGAAGACGGAACCATCGACTGGGACAGGATCATCCGCAACAACCAGGAAGTTGAGTTTTTCGGCACAAAATACCCGGCAACGGATCCTGCATACAGCAACACGGAATTAAAATCCACACAGGTCCTGGCTTCCCTGGTCAACAACCACATGTGGGTCGGAGGTGTTTCCCAGGTAGATTATAAGATCAATCAATACCTGAATTTTGCCGGTGGGGTTGATTACAGGTGGTATAAAGGTGAACATTACACCGAGCTGACCAACTTACTGGGAGGAGATTACTACGTAAACAATCAGAATCAGAACGCGACAACGTCGATGGCAAGAGAAGGAGACAAGATCGGGTGGGAACCTTATCACAATCACCGGGATGCACTGATGCAGTGGATCGGTGGATTTGCGCAGCTCGAATTCTCCAAAGGAAGGTGGACCGCCTTTGCAAATTTATCCATTGTTGCGAACAGCTATAAAGGAATCGATTATTTCAGGAAAAAAGAGCTGCATGTAGACGATACGATTATTTACATCGGTGCGAAAGACTCGGCTGTATACTACAATGACAAGATCTATACCCACTCTTCAAAAGAGCTGAAATACAACCAGACGGAAACATTGTGGCTCACAGGGTTCACGGCTAAGGCAGGTGCTAACTTCAACGTTACTGAAAAATCAAACATCTTCCTGAACGTTGGTTACCTGGACAGAACACCTATGTTCAGCAATGTAATTGATAACAACACAAACACATTCTTTGAAGAAATCGTGAACGAAAAGATCTACGCTTTTGAAGCAGGTTATGGATTCCGTCACAAAAAGATATCGGTGAATGCAAACGGTTACTTTACCATGTGGGAAAACAAACCATTCCCATTTGGTGTAGCGGTTCCCGATCCGGATGATCCCACTACATTCATCCGTGCAAACGTAAACGGAATGGATGCTCTCCATATGGGTGTTGAAGTGGATGCAGCATGGAACATTGTCAAAGGATTGACATTGGAAGGAATGGCTTCTTACGGAGATTGGACGTGGCAATCTGCCGAAACAATCGACGTTGTAGGAACAAAATTTGAATTTGACGCAACGGGAGTACACGTCGGAGATGCTGCCCAGTCGGTTTACGCTGCGTCTATCCGTTGGGAATTTGTAAAGAATGCCTACGTTAAATTCAAGTACACTTACTTCGACCGTTACTATTCCAACTTTGACCCGTTTAGCTTAACAGGTGCGAATGGAGGAAAAGAATCATGGAGGATTCCAAGCTACGGACAGCTTACAGCCCATGCAGGTTATACGCTGAGATTCGACAAATCAGCACTCGCTTTCAGAGTGAACGTATTTAACGTCCTGAATACGCTTTACATTTCCGACGCAAGAAACAATCAAAACGGAGCAGGATTCGATGCTGCTTCCGCAGGGGTTTTCTTCGGTATGGGAAGAACATTTAATGCTTCTATCAGTTACGAATTTTAATAAAAAACAATAATGAAAAAATTAATCTTTACAATAGGAGTTCTGGCTTCTTTATCGGTAAATGCTCAGACAATCAGCATTTCTGATGCCAGAAGCACCAGTCTTGGACAGACCGTTACGGTTTCAGGAGTTGTTACAAATGGCGCTGAGCTGGGCGGGATCCGATACCTGCAGGATGGAACAGGTGGTATCGCTGCTTATGGTGGTCCGCAAATCAATGGTGTCAGCCGTTATGATTCGATTACCGTTACAGGGCCTCTGACAGAATTCAACGGCTTATTGGAAATAGGAACAGGACAAGCGGGTGGGCATCCCGTGATCACCAATCACGGTCAGGCAACTGTTATCCCGCAACCAACTACCGTTCCGATTTCTGCGGTAAATGAACCACTGGAAGGGCAGTTGATTGCGGTTAACAATGTAACATTCGTACAAAGCGGAAATTTCGCGGGAAATACAACGTATCAAATCACAAACGGCGCCACTACGCTGGATGTGCGTGTGAACACCGGAACCAACTTTGTTGGAACGGCAATTCCTTCCGGAACCGTTTCGATCGTAGGAGTTGTAGGCCAGTTTAACGCAAACTACCAGATCATTCCCCGGGACCTGAATGACATCATTCCTTATGTAGCACCCGACAGAGAAATCAATGTATTGGTAAACGGGACCACTTACCTTTCGGGAAGTACCATTTACCTGGGAGCATCAACCAGTGCCGGTATAACCATCGAAAACCTGGGGATAGGCAACTTAACGATCAATAATGCAGCGTTCTCCGGCCCGCAGGCAAGCGCGTTCTCTTCCGATATCGCAACAGGAGACCTGGGTCCGGAATCAGCAACGCCATACACCATTACAATCACCCCTGCGGCAAACGGAACACATGAAGCGACACTTACCATCTCTTCCAACGATGACGATGAAAGCAACTATGTATTGCATTTCCAGGCAGGAGGTCTGGATGGGCTTGCAACAGAGCCGGCATCAAACCCTTCAGGACTGACCTTTCCTGAGAACAAAGCATACAAATTAAGCGGGCAGTTCGCAGCGGGAACAGGAGCATCCAGCTACCTGGTATTGTGGAACAACGGAGCACCTGTAACAGGAGCACCTGCAGACGGAACAACATACCTGCGCGGGGATGTTATAGGAAATGCAAAAGTTGCTTATGTCGGTTCTTCTACCGGGTTTACTCCTCGTGGCGTAATTGCCAATCAAAACTATCATTTTGCCGTATATGCATTTAACGGACAAGGAGGGATAGAGAATTACAACACAACGAACCCTCTGACAGGAAATGTGACTTCCGGTGGTGAGGAAATAGGAAGCTATTACACAAGCATTTCTACAAGCAACCCTACATTTGCAGCTGATCTGAAAGCGCTGGTGAATCCGCACACAATGATCACTTACTATAACTTCCTGCAAACCATGATGAATAACTTTGCGTTGAGAGATACCACAGGAGGACAAACATATGTTGAATGCCAGTATTCAGGCCACAAAGAAGTATTTTCCGGAAACTTTACATGGACCGACGCTGATTTTTCAAGAGAGCACGTATTTGCTCATTCATGGATGCCGGGGAACCCGTATAACAGCCCTGAACAGGCACAATATACAGATCAGCACAATTTATTCCCTGTTCGTATGACAGGTGTAAACGGCGCGAGAAGCAACCTTCCTTTTGGAGACGTTATAACTGCAAACCACACTTATTTAGATTCAAAAAGAGGAGTTGATGCAAACGGAAATGTAGTGTATGAACCACGTGACGAAATCAAAGGTGATGTTGCCCGTGCGTTGATGTACATGGCCGTTACTTACAACGGTACAAACGGAACATGGGCCTTCCCTGACTGGATCAGCTTCATTCTTCCTTACGGACAGGATGCTGAGGTAATCCGCCAGTGGCACTTCCAGGATCTTCCGGATGATTACGAAATCGCACGTAATGAATACATCTACAGTATCCAGGGAAACAGGAATCCGTTCATTGATTCCGTAAACTATGCGTGTTACATTGATTTCAGCAATATGACGTATAACTCACAAATCTGTGAATTGAGCGTAGACAAGCTGATCGCTTCCTCTGATGTATCTGTTTTCCCGGTTCCGGCAGCTGATGCTGTAACCATTATGGTGAACAATACCCAGATCTCTGCTTACGAACTGATCGATTTACAGGGAAGAGTGATCATCTCGGATGCGGGTATCAACAACAACCTTGTATCCATAGATGTAAGCAGCCTGAATTCGGGCACGTATATGCTACGTGTAAACACCCCTAAAGGAGAAGCAACGCAAAAAGTGATCATCAAGTAAGTTGAAGCATCGCAAGATGAGCAAACTGATTTATGTCATATCAATAGTAATAGGAGCAGGTCTTATGGCCTGCTCTTCACTTTCCGTACAGAACCACGCTTACCAGCTGATCCCGGTAGAGGAAACTTCTCCCGGCAGCGACAACCTGGAAGAACGGATAAAACCATACCGGGACTCCGTTGAATGGGAAATGAGCAAAGTCATTGCACATGCAGATACCAGCTTTATTCCTGAAAGGCCCTGCGGAAATCTCAACAACTGGACAGCAGATGCCCTGCTTACGAACCAGACCAAAAATGTACGTGTCAATGCCCCTGTCATGTGTCTGCTCAATTACGGAGGATTAAGATCAACGATCAACAAAGGAGAGGTAACGATCGGGGACCTGTACAAAGTTTCTCCGTTTGACAACCTGGTCGTCTGGGTACGGATGCCTGTGGAAGTACTGCCGGAAATAGCGGAATATTTAATGAAAACAGGAGGAGAACCAATCGCGGGAGCAGCGCTGAAAAACGGTCAACTGATGGTCAACGGAGTGACTGAAAATACGAAAGAGATCATCATTATCACGTCAGACTACCTGGTAAACGGTGGGGATAAAATGTATTTCTTCCGGAAAGCGACAGAGATCATTGATACAGGAAAGCTGATCCGTGACTGCCTGATCATTGAAGCAAAGGAGCAAGGGACACTTATCAGCACTGCTGAAAACCGAATAGAACTGAGATGAAACGACGGGATTTTGTACGAAATACATTTGTTGTGGCCGGGGGAATTGCCCTCTCCCCTTCTCTGCTGGCTCAGGACACGAAAAAAGGGCAGGTAAAGCTCACCGTCCTGCATACCAACGATACACATTCCAACATTGATCCTTTTCCTGCCAACCATGCTAAATTTCCCAACCGGGGAGGAGTGGTCTGGAGGGATCAGCTGATCAAAAAAATCAGGTCGGAAGAAGAGCATGTTTTACTGCTGGATGCAGGAGATATGTTCCAGGGGACTCCTTATTTCAACAAATACAAAGGCGTCCTGGAAATGAAGCTGATGTCGGAAATGGGGTACGAAGCGGCAACGATGGGAAACCATGAATTCGACCTGGGACTGAACGGATTCAAGAATGCCAGGAAGTATGCTTCTTTTCCATTTGTATGCAGCAATTATGATTTCTCCGACACCATCCTGAAAGATGAAACAGTAAAGCACCTCATTGTGCGGAAAGGAAAATTAAAAATAGGTATTCTTGGATTGGGAGTAGAGCTGGAAGGACTTGTTCCGAAACTCTGTTATGAAGATGCAAAATACCTTGACCCGATCGCTGCTGCCAATGAGCAGGCAACATTCTTAAAAGACAAAGGATGTCATTTTGTGATCTGCCTCTCTCACCTGGGATTCGAGTATGCCGACCCGAACAAAGTTTCCGACAAACTACTGGCACGCTCCACAAGGAACATTGACCTGATCATCGGTGGCCATACCCATACGTTCCTGGATGCTCCTGTTGAGGAAACCAACCTGGACGGGAAAAAAGTACTGATCAACCAGGTCGGATGGGCCGGTGTGAACCTGGGAAGGATGGATTTCTATTTTTCCAGGGAAACCATCTAATCCATCCACGCGATCAGATCATTCCAGCTCGATCCGGATATCTTCGATCTCTATTACATCTCCCGGAACCAGCTTTGCACGCTTGCGCAACTCCTGTTCCCCGTTGCGGATAACCAATCCTTCATCTACGATGAATTTCGCATGACCGCCCGTTTCGGCAATTCCCATTGCTTTGAGCAGCCCTATCAGCTCAATGTAATCTCCTTCTATCTTAAATTTTTCCATCCGATAATTGTTCAATGTACGCCCGGTACAGTTTCTCTGCTGCCGAGAAGGATGTCTCTTTCCCTTCGATCACCTCCTTGTCCAGTTTTTTAAGCTGGCGCAACAAATCTTCGTTTCCGTAAAAGCTTCTCAGTATACTTTCATTAAGGGTTTCCCGCAGCCAGAATTTATCCTGTTCCTTGCGATTGGAATAAAAATGCCCGTTTACTCTGGTCTGGTTATCGAACGTTTCGATCGCTTCCAGGATCAGTTCCATATTGGTATTCGCCAGGCTGGAGCAAGTCAGCGCTTTGGGAGTCCACCCGTTTTTCTTTGGTGGGAATAAATGCATCGCATTCTGGTATTCTCTCCGGGCCAGGTTCGCTTTCTTCACGTTATCTCCATCCGCTTTTGTAATGACAAGCGCATCCGCCATTTCCATGATCCCGCGTTTGATTCCCTGCAATTCATCCCCTGCACCTGAAAGCATCAGCAAGAGGAAAAAATCCACCATCGAATGAACCAGTGTTTCGGACTGTCCTACTCCTACTGTTTCAACCAGCACAACGTCAAAGCCCGCTGCTTCACATAAAAAGATGCTTTCCCTTGTCTTCCTGGCCACTCCGCCCAGGGTATCACCTGCTGCCGATGGGCGGATAAACACATTTTTCATCTGGGAAAGCTGCTCCATACGGGTCTTGTCACCTAAAATGCTTCCGCCGGAAGTTCCTGAGGACGGATCAATAGCAAGGATGGCGACTTTTTTACCGGAACTGATCAATAACTGGCCAAAGCTCTCAATGAATGTACTTTTCCCGACACCAGGCACACCGGTGATGCCGATCCGGATGGAATTCCCTGCATGCGGAAGGCATTTTTTTATCAGCTCTTCCGATTCCTTCCGGTCGGATTCCAGGGTACTTTCCACCAGGGTGATGGCGCTGCTCAGCATACTGATGTCGCGGGCCAGGATTCCCTCGTACAGCTTTTCGACCGTAAGCCCGGCCTTCCGCTGCCTGCGTTTTTTCAACCAATCATCAAAATGTTGCTGCTTATCCATCGTTCACACAAAAATAATTGAAAAATCGGGATAATTAAACCCGATTAATCTCACTACTTTTGCTTTATGGTAAAAATAGGTCTGCTTTCCGATACGCATGGTGATCTTGATCCTAAGATATTTCACTACTTCAAAGACGTAGATGAGATCTGGCATGCAGGTGACATCGGCGATGTGGAGGTCATCGACCGCTTAAGGGCGTTTAAACCCCTTCGTGCCGTGTACGGAAATATCGACGGGCATGAGGTACGAATGGAAGTTCCATTGCACAACCGGTTTAAAATCGAAGAGGTAGATGTGCTGATGACGCATATCGCGGGAAAACCCGGGAAATACGCCAAACCTGCCTATGAAGAGCTCCTGAAGCAAGCACCGAAATTGTTTGTCTGCGGCCATTCTCATATTTTACTGGTCAAATTCGATCCTCAATTCAATATGTTGTGGATGAATCCCGGAGCCTGCGGAAACAAAGGATTCCACCAGGTCAAAACGCTGCTCCGGTTCAGCATCACGGGAGACCGGATCCACGACCTGGAAGTAATTGAATTGGAAAAAAGAGTATGAGATATAATTTTTGTCGTTAATTTGCGTTTGGAATGTCAATGAAAACACCCTTATTAATCATTTCCTTACTCATTGGGAATTTTATCGTTGCACAAATTGGCGGGCAGACTTCGTTTGCATTACTTGGACTGGATTTCAACGCAAGAAGCTCCGGGTTGGGAGGAGATTTCATTACCGCAAAGGACCAGGACATCAACCTGGGGATCAATAATCCTTCCCTGCTCAATCAAAAAATGCACAAAGGAATAAGTGTCAGCCAGGCATTGCATGCAGGAAGGATCAATTATGGTATGGTGAGCTACGGCCATGCGCTGAGCGAAAAGCAAATGATTTCCGCCAGTATCCGCTACGTTTCTTATGGAAAGATGACACGCACTGATAAAAACGGAGTGGAAATGGGTGAGTTCAGCCCGTTTGAATACATTATAGGAGCCGGGTACGGGTATCAGCTGAACCCCAGGATTTCCGTCGGAGCCAATCTGAACATCATCGGCTCACACCTGGAGGTATATAATTCTTACGGGGCTACAATAGATATCGGAGGTACCTATCTCAATGAATCCGAAAATTTCCTGGTAACAGCGTTGTTCAAGAATGTCGGGCTCCAGTTCAATGCCTATAACGACAAACGCGCACCATTGCCTGCCAACTTTCAATTGGGGCTCAGCTACCGCCTGGCACATGCCCCGTTCCGGTTCTCGTTACTGGCACATCATCTGAATAAATGGGACCTGAGCTATAACGACCCGACAGCAAAGCCGACAGTAGATATGCTGACCGGAGATACCATCCCCGTAAAAAAAGCCGGGTTCTTTGAAAAGCTGGGACAGCATTTCACTTACCAGGTGGAAATCCTCGCCACAAAGAACCTGCACCTCAGAGCCGGGTTTGATTATTATACCCGGCAATCCATGAAACTGGAAAGCAGACCCGGACTGGCCGGTTTTTCATTCGGGTTTGGTTTATACTTCAAACGTTTTTCCTTAGATTACGGTTTTTCCATCTTTTCCAGGGCAGGATTTAATAATATGCTCACAATTTCCACAAACCTTGAAAAAATGAAAAAATAATAAACTACTGATTTTCAGTATTTTAATTATTTGCTAAACATTTCTATGTTTAAAAAACTGTTATTTTTTGTAACCTTTCAATCGGAAATTCAGTACATTTGCCCAAACCAAACAAAAAAAGAAAAATATGAAAAAGTCTATTTTAGCTGTGGCAGTTGTTCTAGGAGCAACTTCTGCTTTTGCACAAGATTTGACATCAAGAAAGGGAGAAAATTATTTGCCGGAGGCAGGTGATTGGGCTATCGGTATTGATGCGGTTCCTATGTTGAACTATATCGGTAACTTCTTCGGAAAAGCTGGTGATAACACGCACGCTGGAACTATCTGGACTCCATCAAACCCTTCAATGGTTTTCACAGGAAAGTACTTCGTAGAAGATGATATGGCATTCCGTGGAGGTATTCGTTTAGGATTTGGAAGCAACTCAGAAACTACAATGGTTGGTGATCGTGGTGCAACTCCTCCTGCAACAAACCCTTGGCCATCTGAATTGCCAACAGTTGAAAACAAAATGAAAAACGGTTATACAAACGTTGGATTGACTTTTGGTATCGAAAAAAGAAAAGGAAACACACGTTTACAAGGTTTCTACGGTGCTGAGCTTGGATTCTTGATCGCTTCCACATCTGAGAAATACACTTACGGAAACGCGTTGACAGAAGCTTCTGCTACAAACCCGGTTGTTGTTGATGCTGCGGACGATTTCGGTACAAACGTTATTTACGGTGAAGCTGACGGTAACGGTAATGCTATTGACCTGCGTCAGATTTCTCACAAGTCTGGAGTTAACTTCAGCTTAGGATTGAGAGCATTCATCGGAGCTGAGTACTTCATCATCCCTAAATTGTCTATCGGAGGTGAATTAGGATGGGGACTTGCATTCAACATCTCAGGAAAATCAACTGACGTTTATGAAACAGTTGGTGAAACTGATGGTCAGGCAGCTGGAACAGGAACAGTTCATGAAATCACTCGTGAAGGTTCTAAAACAAGCTCATTCGGATTGGATAACTCTATTATCAATCCATTGTTCGGACCAGTTGGTCGTTTGAACCTGACTTTCCACTTCTAATAAGTAGAAAAATATTATTTAAAAAGGGGCTTCCGGATGGAAGCCCCTTTTTTGTATAGCATTGGATCTGGTTCCGCTCAACCAGCAATGTATCTATTATTCACCTGCAATGACCTCATAGATCAGGTCCTGCTCAAACCCTTTGGAAGCCAGGTAACGCATGATCTTTGCCTTCTTCTTCCACGAATCACGTTCTGACTTCAATTCGTCGGATTTTCGTTCTGCCAGCTGTTTTAACGTAGCATAATATTCATCTCCGTCAATCTGGCGCAAGGCTTTCTGAATGCAGTATTCGGGTACGAATTTGGATTTCAGCTGCTGTCTTATTTTGATCCTTCCCCAGTGTTTGATCCTGAATTTACCGGAGACATAGCTTTCCGCGAAACGCTCCTCATCTAAAAAACGGTTGACAATCAGGTCTGCGATGAGCTGCTCTTTTTGTTCTCCTGAAATTCCCCATTGGGAGAGTTTATTGCTTACTTCGTAGTGACAGCGGTCCTGATAGGCGCAATACGCCTCTATTTTCTGTTTGGCCTGCAGGAAAGAAAAATTGCACTCCGACTTCATGTCAAAGTGCAATTTCCTGGTTATTTTTATCCATAAAAGAGTACTGCAGCAAGTGGTATGCCGTTACTCCTCTGACAGGAATCCATTTTTTGTATTTGAAGAACCATTTCAGCTGCTTCGAAATCAGACCTCGTTTAAAATGCGATTCCAGGTAAGGATGCACCATTAAGGTCACATGCTTTTCTTTCCTGTCCGAAACGAGGAAATGAAGGTTGTTCTCGATTTCTTCCGCAAAAAGGATGCTCGCCTGTACTTCTCCCGTCCCATTGCAGGTCGGGCAGGTTTCGGATGTATTGATATCCGTTTCCGGACGTACCCGCTGACGGGTGATCTCAACCACTCCGAACTTGGAAGGAGGCAGAATATTGTGTTTCGCCCTGTCGGATTTCATGACCGTTTTAAGGTGCTCGAACAATGCTTTATTGTTCGCTCTGTCATGCATGTCAATGAAATCAATGCACACAATTCCACCCATATCACGCAACTGCAATACACGGGCGATCTCTTCGGCCGCCTCCATATTGGTCGACAACGCGTTGCTTTCCTGTCCGTCCGCTCCTTTCCTGTTACCGGAGTTGACATCAATTACGTGCATTGCTTCAGTGTGCTCAATGATCAGGTATCCACCGCTTGGAAGCGGAACTTTTTTCCCGAAAAGGGTTTTTATCTGCTTGTTGATGCCAAACTTTTCAAACATGCTGAGCTTGCCATCATACAGCTTTAATATCTTTTCACGGCCGGGAGCAATCCCGCTCACATATTCCTTTAACTCGTTAAAAGTCGAAGGGTTATTAATGTGGATATGCGTGAAATCAGCATTCAGCATATCACGGAGAATGGATGTTGTCTTATCCATTTCTCCCAGTACACGTTTTGGAGGAACGGCAACCTTAAGGTTTGCGTGCATCGTACGCCATTTCCCCAACAAATCTTTTAAATCTTGGTCAATCTGCTCAACCTTTTTCTTTTCTGCTACTGTCCGGATAATTACACCGAAGTTTTTAGGACGGATGGCATCCATCAATTCTTTCAGACGTTCTCTTTCCTTAGGATCCCTGATCTTTTGAGAGATCGAGATTTTATCGGAAAACGGAACCAATACAAGGTATCTTCCCGCAAGTGTTATTTCAGCACTCAAACGCGGACCTTTGCTTGAAATAGGTTCTTTAGCTACCTGCACCAGGATGGGTGAAGAAGAAGAAACAATATCTGACACTTTACCATCTTTCGGAATATCTTTTTCTATCTTGAAATAGAGCAGATCCGATACACCTTGTTTATTTTTCAGGGTGTCCCTGGTAAATTTGTTTAAAGAATTAAATTGAGGGCCTAAATCCAGGTAATGAAGGAACGCGTCTTTTTCGTATCCTACATCAACAAACGCCGCATTCAGGCTCGGAACCACTTTTCTTACTTTTCCGAGATAGATATCTCCTACCGCAAAATCAGTGTTTCCCTGTTCCTCGTGTAATTCCACCAGCTTTCCATCCCTCAACAGAGCAAGCCAGATGCCGTTCGAACGCACATCGACTACCAGTTCTAAACTCACGAAAGCTTAATTTAAATGTTAGTAAAATAGAAAAACTTAGCAAGACAATCCTGCTAAGTCTTTCTACACGAATATCTTAGAAATTACTTCTTCTTTTTGTGACGATTTTTCCTTAATCTCTTCTTACGCTTGTGCGTAGCCATTTTGTGTCGCTTTCTTTTTTTACCGCTTGGCATAACTTTATATATTTAATTAATAACTTCTTTTCAATTGTTTTTTCTCATGATCTGAAAAAAAAACACTCCCGGAATTTTCACGGGAGTGCAAAGGTAACAAATTCTGTTAAATAAAAATAAATTTATCCACAAAATAATGGTCGTTATTTTACGGCAACTTTGTTTTTCACCTCTTCAACGAATGTTTTAGATGGTTTGAAAGCCGGGATGTTGTGTGCCGGAATAATGATTGTAGTGTTTTTAGAAATGTTGCGACCAGTTTTTTCAGCTCTTTCCTTAACGATGAAGCTTCCAAATCCACGCAAATAAACATTTTCTCCTTTTGCCAAAGAACCTTTAACAGAAGCCATAAACGCTTCAACTGTCTTCAATACTTCAGCTCTTTCCAATCCAGTCTCTTCTGCAATACCTGCAACGATGTCTGCTTTAGTCATTTCTTAAAATTTTAATTAAATGTTCAACATTGTGATTTCCAATTACAAAAGTATATCAGATATTCATTATACCTTTGCTTTTTATTCATAAATTTTCACAATTTAGCTCAAATGACTGATTTTTATCTACTAATTGCCGAATGGTATAGACAAAATGGTAGAAATCTCCCATGGAGAGAAACCAAAAATCCTTATAAAATCTGGTTGTCGGAAATAATCCTGCAACAAACAAGGGTAGACCAGGGAATGAGCTACTACCTGAAATTTACGAAAAACTATCCCACAATTAAAGATCTGGCAAAAGCTTCGGAGCAGGAGGTGCTGAATGACTGGCAGGGGCTGGGCTATTACAGCCGGGCAAGGAACCTGCATGCCACAGCAAAGTTCATCGCTGATAAGCTGGATGGGAAATTCCCTGAAACCTACGACGAAATCATAAAGCTGAAAGGAATCGGCCCATATACTGCGGCGGCTATTTCCAGCTTTGCATTCAAAGAAGCAAAGGCGCTTGTGGATGGCAACGTATACCGTTTCTTATCCCGTTATTTCGATATAAGCACACCGATAGATTCCACTTTGGGTAAAAAAGAATTCCAGCAGATCGCGGATTCCCTCATTCCAAAAGATACTCCGGACGAACACAACCAGGCAATAATGGAGTTCGGCTCCCAGCAGTGCATACCTGTCAACCCGGATTGTAACAGCTGCATCCTGAACGACAGCTGCCTGGCCTTCATCAATAACACTGTCGCGGCACGGCCGGTTAAAGAAAAGAAGACCAAAGTACGCACACGCTACTTTTACTACGGGATATTTACTCAAGATGCCAGGATCTGTGTACAAAAAAGAACAAAACCGGATATCTGGCAGCATTTGTATGAATTTCCATTATACGAATCAGAGGTACCGGTCCCTGAACAGGAGCTGATCCGGTATCATAACGAAACATACGGATTGGAACCTTCTTTCATTTCAAAAGAAGTAAAGCACATTCTTTCACACCAGCGGATTGTTACCCGGTTTCTTCATTTCCCGGGTATCCCGTCAGAGCTGCAGCAGCTTTCGGTTGATCTTACTGAGCTTGAAAACATTCCTCTGCCCAGGCTGATCGACCGGTATCTTGAAACTTCAGGCACAGAACTGAAATAAGCTGCGGGCCGCGGAAATTTACCTGTACTCCGGGAACAATTCCAGCAATCCCTCTTCGGATGCGTTGCAGACTCCCCGATCTGTGATGATCTTTGTAACCAGCCGGGCCGGTGTAACATCAAAGCCGTAATTGCTTGCGGGTGTTGTTTCGGGACAGATCAACACAGAATCAATGTTTCCCGTTGCCGTTGATTTCCCGATGAAATATTTTACCTCATCCTGGCTGCGCTCTTCAATCGGGATGTCAAAACCGCTTTTCATGTCCATATCCAGCGTGGTGGAAGGCAACGCTACGTAAAACGGTATGTTATTGTCTTTTGCTGCCAGCGCTTTCAGATACGTTCCGATCTTGTTCGCCACATCTCCGTTCCTGGTCGTCCGGTCTGTCCCGACAATTACCATGTCCACGAATCCGTGCTGCATCAGATGCCCTCCGGCATTGTCAACGATCAGCGTATGCGGAACATTGTGGCGGGTCAGTTCGTAGCACGTCAGGTTACTTCCCTGGTTACGGGGACGCGTCTCATCCACCCACACATGTACTTTGATGCCTTTTTCCATTGCCTGGTAGATCGGTGAGGTAATCGTTCCCCACTCGATGCAACCCAGCATCCCAGCATTGCAGTGTGTCAGGATATTGACTACTTCACCATTCTTTCTTCCGGAAATCTCTTCAATGAACGGCAGACCATGGACACCGATCATCCGGCATGTTTCCACATCTTCTTCCACGATCTGGTTCGCGGTATCCCATGCTACGGACAGGAAGTCTCCTTCACAGTTGTCCAGCGCATCCCGCATCTTATCCAGCGCCCAGAATAAATTAACCGCCGTTGGACGGGAGGCTGTCAGGTCGGAAAAAGCAGCATCCAGAAATGAACCATCCAGCTGTTTTTCGACCAGCTCACGGACTGCAAGATAAATTCCGTAAGCAGCAGTCGCACCAATTAACGGAGCTCCCCGTACCGTCATGTCCTTAATTGCCAGCTCCGCATCTTTGCAGGTCAGCAATTTCCTGGTCACCAGCTGATGTGGCAATAATTTCTGGTCAATTACCTCTACATAACGGTCTTCTGTCGTCCAAATGGTTCTGAATTTGCTCATTTTTGAATGTTTTTGCCAAAGATATAGCTTTTACATTACATTCTATCGTTGATCCGCCTAATACACCATTCCCGGAAGAAGCGAAAAAACACCATTCAGCAATTCTCACGGGCAACCTTTCGGGTCCCAGGTTTGTATTAATAGAAAACACGATTATGAAAAAACTACAACACATCTTCCTCCTTTTCCTGCTGCTTGCATCGAAGCAGGCAATCGCACAGCTCCCGGCGATCGACAGCATGAAAATCATCCCGGAAAACCCTACCGAAAACGATGACGTAAAGGCTATCATTTACGCAACTTTCCCATCCGGGGATTGCATTTTAACCAATCATTCCTTAGATATACAAGGGAGTGATGTCGTCCTGAACCTGCATTACACCGTCGGTGCAGCTACTTATATCTGCCACAGTACCGACACTGTAAGCATCGGGATGCTCACCGCAGGTGATTACGAACTGGAAGCCAACCTGTTTTCCGGGGAGGTACAATTATTATACGATACTGATACTATCCTGTTTTCCATTGAGAGCAAATTAGGAGTAACAGGAATCAGCGATGAATCACTCATTTCTGTTTACCCGAATCCTTTTGAGGACAAGCTGACGATCACAACAAACACGCTTATTGAAACAATGGAGCTGTTTTCCATCTCCGGCCAAAAAACAGCGTCCGGAAACTGCTGTGGGAACGAACCGGGGGAAATCGACTTATCCGGGCTGGAAGACGGGATCTACTTCCTTGTACTAACAGATGCCCGGGGCAACAGTTACTCGAAAAAGATCATAAAATCATCCGTCGGGTTTTAAGGATGTTTTTTATTTAACCTTTGTAAAGAACGTAATTTCGTCATAACGAATGCTGAACGTGTTATAAAACGGGTAAAAGCCAACCAAAGAGAATGGAAGAAAATATAGAAGGGTTCATCAAAGGAAATAAAAACGCTTTTGACCGGGTATATGAAAAATATGCTCCCTCTATGTTTGGTATATGCATGCGGTATGCGAGTTGCAGAGACGATGCCCAGGAGATTCTCCAGGAAGCCTTCATCAAGGTTTATGAAAACCGGTCAAAAGCAAAGCCGGATGCTCCTCTTGGGCCGTGGATAAAAACAATAACGATCCGTACTGCTGTCAATTTCCTTAAACGAGTTCAAAAAATGCAGCTCAAAGAAGATGAAGGCTTCTTTGAACAGGAACAGGAAGGATCAGAAGACGACGACGGTGATCTGAAAATGGCACTTCTCAGGTTACTTTCAGAAATGCCCGAAGGTTACCGCACCGTCTTTAATTTATTTGTGCTGGACAATCTCACCCACAAAGAAATAGCTGAATACCTGCAAATCACGGAAGGGACGTCCAAATCACAGCTGGCAAAGGCTAAAGGCTGGATAAAAAACAAACTTGAAAAAGTAAATGCGGATGAAAGAATTTAATGAAATAGACCAACTGTTTCAAACCACACTGGAAGGGTTTGAAATAACACCTGCCCCATCGGTCAAGGAAAACATCGACCGTGTTATCGCGGCGAAAAAAAGGAGAAAAAAGTTTCTTTTCTTTTTGCTGCTCGTGCCTGTAATAGGAGGAGCTGCCTTCTTATTTTATCCACCACGGGAAATCTTACCTGCCCATCAACCGGTTCTTTCATCTGCTGCAAAGAATGCAGTGCAAAACAACACGCCGGAACAAACAGCTCTTTCCGGTTCCGGGAATCAATTGATGCACAAAGAAAACGACAGGGAAAAAGCAAGTAACAACCACCCGGGAACGGATCACCACAGCCGCAAACAACACAATGAAACACCGCATAACACCGCCACACCAGTATCAGGAAATGACAGCAATCCATCTTTTATTACTGCTCCCGGAGCAGGCAGCGGCCTACTCTCAGAGCATATTAATGAGAGCGACACCCTTTCAACAATACAGAACGATAGTATCTCTGGCACAGTAAATACAATTTCTGCTGAAAACACCATTGAATCAGAACAACTGGCAAAGAAACACGAAAAAGTAAGTCGGTGGTCCATTGTTTTTTACAAGGGATGGGAAGGTGGAAAAACAAAAGCGGTGGAACATCCGGATATGAGCGACCTGTCCAATGAGAACAAAGAATCCGTACGGATCCATACCTCCTCCTTTTATGGAAAAGCTGAGATCAACCGAAGGCTTACAGAAAACCTTTCCCTATTCACAGGAATTGGTTTCCGTTCCTCTTCTGTCAAACAATCCGGTTCGCTGTACGTGAAAGACAGCACCTGGAATGGACCGAACGACAACGTATCGGCTACTCCTGTCACCTATGTTTATTTTCTGAAAAAACTGGAAAATGAGCAACGGTTCCTTTTAAATTCATTGATACTACCAATTGGTGCAGCCTATTCTCTTCCAATAACCGGCAAACTCAACCTGCGGTTCGCGGGCAGTGCAATATGCTCATACGGATGGCTCAGGGAAATACAGCTTCATCCCGCTCTCAGCAAGCCCCACTTTCGCTCCTTCGGATGGGAAATATTGCTGCGTCCTGAAATCCATTATAGATTTGGAAAATTCCGCCTGATCGGATACGGGACAATCAGTCACACATTATCTGAGCAGCTCAGGTGGGAGACTACAACGGCCCAGCGGCCATTATTCGGAGGAGGGATAGGGTTGTGGATCAATTTATAGGAAAAAAATCCCCGTGGCCGGGGATCAATGTTTCTTTGCTTTTTCTTTTGTCAGTGCGATATCCAGCACTTCCTTCATTTGCGTAACAAAGTGGAAGGTCAGACCTTTCACGTATTCCGGCTCAATGTCCTCAATGTCCTGGCGGTTCTTTTCACACAAGATAGTCTCTTTGATCTTTGCCCGTTTCGCTGCAAGGATCTTTTCTTTGATCCCGCCGACAGGCAGCACTTCTCCCCGCAGGGTGATCTCCCCGGTCATGGCAATGCTTTTCTTCACTTTTCGCTGGGTGAATGAAGATGCCAGTGAAGTAAGCATTGTAATCCCGGCGCTCGGACCGTCTTTTGGTGTTGCCCCTTCCGGAACATGGATGTGAACATTGGAGTTTTCAAACACATCTTGCTTCAGGTCCAGCCAATGACTGTGCGCCTTTAAAAATTCCAGCGCGATCACCGCCGATTCTTTCATCACGTCACCAAGGTTCCCGGTCAGTGTCAGCTTTCCTTTTCCTTGTGTGATGGACGATTCGATGAACAAGATATCGCCTCCGACGCTTGTCCATGCCAGACCGGTAACTACTCCGGCAACATTGTTGTTGTCATACTTCGTACGTTCTCTGCCGGGACCGAGGATCGTTTTCAGATCCGGTTCGGTGATCTTCACTTCGTATTCTTCTTCCATGGCGATCTGGCGGGCCCTGTTCCGAACCAGCTTTGCAACCATCTTATCCAGTCCGCGCACTCCCGATTCATTGGTATATTCCTCTACCAGCTTTTCCAGCACTTTCTTGTCAACGGAAAGCTCTTTTTTGGATATTCCGTGTTCTTCAAGCTGTTTTGGCAGTAAATGGCGTTTTGCGATCTCTATCTTTTCCTCGATCGTGTATCCATTTACCTCAATCAGCTCCATCCGGTCACGGAGCGGCCCTTGTATCTCACTCAGGTTATTGGCGGTAGCGATGAACATTACTTTCGACAAGTCAAATTCTGTTTCGACATAATTGTCATAGAACGAATTGTTCTGCTCAGGATCCAGCACTTCCAGCAACGCCGAAGAAGGGTCCCCGTGATTGCTTCTTCCCAGCTTGTCGATCTCGTCCAGTACAAAGACAGGATTGGCAGCTTCCGCTTTTTTCAGGTTCTGCACAATACGTCCCGGCATTGCACCAATATATGTTTTTCTGTGCCCGCGGATTTCCGATTCGTCGTGCACGCCACCCAGTGACATGCGCACGTATTTCCTTCCCATCGCCTCTGCAATGGATTTCCCCAACGAGGTCTTACCAACACCCGGAGGACCGTAAAAACACAAGATCGGAGCTTTCATATTTCCTTTCAGCTTAAGCACAGAAAGGTACTCCAGTATCCGTTCCTTTACTTTTGCCAATCCGTAATGATCGCGTTCCAGGATGGTTTTGGCACGTTTCAGGTCGTACACATCTTTTGTATAAACTCCCCACGGCAGGTCCAGCAGCAGATCCAGGTAATTTAACTGCACGGTATATTCGGCTCCCTGCGGGTTCATCCGCTTCAGCTTATCCAGTTCCTTGTAGAACAGCTTTTCCGTTCTTTCGTCCCATTTCTTCTTTTTTGCCCGGTCCTGCAGCTCGATAATATCCATCTCCTGCGGACTTCCGCCCAACTCATCCTGGATGGTACGGATCTGCTGATGCAGGAAGTATTCCCGCTGCTGGCGGTCCAGATCCTTTCTTACTTTCGACTGGATCTCGTTCCTCATTTGCAGCATCTGCACCTCCAGATTAAGGTGCTCCAATACCAGCAGGACCCGTTTTTTCGTATCCAGCTCGTTCAGCATTCCTTGTTTTTTGGCTACATCCGCATTCATATTGGAACAGATGAAATTAATCAGGAATGAAGGCGAATCGATGTTTTTAATGGCAAATGTAGCTTCTGACGGAATGTTGGGGCTTTCGTGGATGATCTGTAATGCCAGCTCTTTGATCGACTCGATCATTACTTCCATCTCTTTGGTCGTGAAATCCACTTTTGTTTCCGACAGGTAATTCACTCTTGCTTTGATGTAAGGTTCGCTCTGGACTGGTTCAACCAGCTCAAAACGCCTTTTCCCCTGGATGATCACCGTTGAGCTTCCATCGGGCATTTTCAGCATCCGCACGATCTGTGCTACCGTACCTATTTTATTCAGGTCATTGAACTCCGGTGTTTCTTCCTCCTGGTCTTTCTGGGAAACCACCCCGATGATCTTGTTCCCTTTGTTGGCCTCCTGAACCAGCTTAATGCTCTTGTCACGCCCTACGGTAATGGGAATGACCACTCCCGGGAAAAGTACATTGTTCCGCAATGGAAGCACAGGCAGGATATCCGGAAAAGATTCATTGTTCATCGTTTCCTCTTCTTCCGCCGTTATCAAAGGGATGAATTCAGCATCTGTTTCGATGGCATCTGTTAATTGTATCAGGGCTTTTTCAAAAAAGTCGTTCATATTCTGTTTTTGTATCGTGTAAAGACAAATTGTCAGTAAAACAAACCGTCGTACTGAACTTATGTGTTATTATTCGTTTCTCCCTACAATTTCAATGATTGTGCCATAGTGGCAAAACGGAAAAAATGTCGTATTCCGCAAGGCGCTTCTATATCAGGTTTTCCAGCTGCTCAAAAACAGGGATCAATGATCTTCCTTTTTTGGTAAGATTGTACTCAATGTGCAAAGGTTTTTCACGGATGATCACTTTGTCCAGTAGCCCGGACTCTTCCAGTTCTTTCAACGCTGTCGCCAGTGATTGCCTGTTTGAATCTTTCAATTGCCGTAACAGGGTATTGAACCGCAGCGGAGCCGCTACCGCCAGCCGGAAGATTTCAGGCTTCCATTTACCGGACAATAATTTCAGCAACCCCTGGACCGGGCATGTTTCCGTATTTTCCCCTGATTTTTTTATGGTCATCTTTTTCTGACTTATTGTATGTTAACAAAAGCATCCCGACATTTGTACAAATGTACGAAATACATGAGAGCAATAAAAATCATCGTTACGGTATTCATCTTTCTTGGCACGATCAGCTGCCAGGCACAAAAAGAACAAAAAATGGAAACAAAAAACAATCCTCTGATCTGCGACCCTGAAACAGGAGCTTGTGAAATCCCGGGGGCTTCCGGTTCGGAACAGCATCAGCACGCTGACACAGGAAACAAACCGGTGAAGATCATTTACTACACGGACCCGATCTGCTCTTCCTGCTGGGGAATCGAGCCACAGCTAAGAAGATTAAAGCTGGAATACGGCGACCAGCTTGAAATTGACTACCGGATGGGCGGTCTGTTGCCTGACTGGAGCTATAACAGCGGAGGGATCAGCAAGCCTTCGGATGTGGCACACCACTGGGACGAAGTAAGCGCTTATTACAACATGCCGATCGATGGGAATATGTGGCTGGAAGACCCGTTGCCCTCTTCGTATCCTCCGTCCATCGCCTTCAAAGCCGCACAGCTCCAGGACAAAGAAAAAGCCGTTGTGTTTCTCCGCGAATTACGGGAATTGCTGTTCCTCAAAAAGAAGAACATTACCAAATGGGAATACGTGGAGCAGGCAGCGAAAAAATCAGGGCTGGATGTAAAGCAATTAAAAGCGGATTACGAAGGAAAAGCAAACGAGCTGTTCCGGGAAGACCTGAACTATGCCCGTCAGCTGGGAGTAAGGGGGTTTCCATCCGTCTTTATTACGAACGCTGCGGGAGCATCTGAATTTATCTATGGTTTCAGGCCGTATTCACATTTTGAGAGCGGGTTGAAGAAAATTTATCCAGAAGTAATCAAAACCGACTACAAAAAGGACTGGGAAAGCTTGTTTGCAAACTACCCGACACTCACCACACGCGAATTCGCTGAGCTGGCGGATAAATCCCCGGAAGAAAGTGTAAAAGAGCTGGAATCTTTAGCGCAACAGGGAAAGATAACAAAATCCGAATCCCGGAACGGCCCGATCTGGATCCGTGAATGACCACTTACAAAAAAAAGAAAACCTGCTTTTCCTGAGGAAAAGCAGGTTTTCTTTTACCTGTTAAGAATGATTACTATTTCGCGGCAGCGTATCTTTTAGCAACCTCATCCCAGTTGATGATGTTGAAGAATGAAGCGATATAATCAGGGCGACGGTTCTGGTAGTGCAGGTAATAAGCATGTTCCCAGACATCCAGCCCTAAAATAGGTGTTGCGGAAGATCCTTCGATCAATGGGTTGTCCTGGTTCGGAGAAGAAGTAATTGTCAATTTTCCTCCGTCAACGTTCAGCCATGCCCATCCTGAACCGAAACGGGTCGCAGCTGCTTTGGAAAATTCTTCCTTGAACGCATCAAACGAACCGAAAGCGCTGTTAATCGCTTCAGCTAATGCTCCTGTTGGCTGCCCTCCTCCATTCGGGGAAAGGATCGTCCAGAACAAATTGTGGTTATAAAAACCTCCTCCATTGTTACGGACAGCCGGCTTATCAGCAGCTGCTTTCAATATTTCTTCAATTGACTTTCCTTCCAGTTCTGTCCCTGCGATTGCAGCATTCAGGTTGGTCGTATAAGCCTGATGGTGTTTCGTATGGTGGATTTCCATTGTTCTGGCATCAAAATGTGGTTCCAACGCATCGTACGCGTATGGCAATTGTGGCAATTCAAATGACATATTTCCTTATTTTTTAATGATTAAACTTAAATTTATATAGCATTTCAAAAGTAACTATTCCTTCGCGATTATCCAACCAAAAGCGAAAGTTTTAAGATTTTTTGATAGTAGCTTCAAGAGACCGGAGGATGACATGATAAATTAAAAGGGATCTCAAATTGACTTTGTCAATTAACAATTAAACCAGTATATTTTTCATATCTTCATTCCATGAAACAATTATACATTCTCCGTCATGCAAAGACCAACCAGGTTTCCCCGACAGGAAGGGATTTCGATCGCGGGCTGCTGCCCAAAGGAGACCGGCAGGTACAGGCTTTAAAACACTTCTTCACCGAAAACCCGTTGAAACAAGCAACCGACGCCTGGGTTTCCGCTGCAAAACGGACACGGCAAACGTTTGACGGAATAACCAAAGCGCTTGAATCTTCAGGAACGATCGCATCCGTTCATTTCTCCGATGACCTCTACCTTGCCTCCCACGATGATCTGCTGAAAAAAATATGGAACCATCCTTCGGGAAATGACCTGCTGATCGTAGGCCATAATTTCGGAATTTCAGATCTCGCCAGCTATTTTACTGGTGAAGACATCGAGCTGAGAACGGGTGAATTCATTCACTTGTCCTTTGACTGTGCCCATTGGAATGAAACCAGCAGGGGACTGGCTACTCTTGCGGGTCGTTTTCGCCCGGTTTCCTGAGCGTATTTGTCTGTTCCGAATGGTTATAATCCGTAGATGACGGGAGTTGACCGGGTTCCGTCGGCTGATAATGGTAAACGATGTAATAACCCGCCTCCCTTCTCAACCGCTCTTCTTCCCGGCGCTTTAATTCTTCCTGCCGCGCAATCCATTGCCCTTCCAGGTCGGGAGGCTCTATCCCCAGTTCTTTTTCTATTTCGTATTGATACTTTGGCGGCTGAACAGCTTCTTTCCTGTAAACGAATGCCAAAATGACACCGGCTACCAGTCCCATAAAATGTCCTTCCCAGGAAACATTCGCGCGAATGGGAAAGATCCCCCAGATCATGTTCCCATAAATGAACACGATGAACAGGGAAATCGCCTGCAACGGCAGGTATCTCCGCAGCACGCCTGAAGTAAAGAGGAATCCGAGCAGGCCGTAAATCACCCCACTCATACCGATGTGATAGGCACCTCTGTTCTCTGCATAGACCCACACCAGCGCACCTGTCATAAACCACAACAGGACAAACACTTTTAACGCCACGTCCCGGTAGAAATAAATGAGCACGCCCAGCAACAGGTACAGAGCGACGGAATTGTTAAGTACATGGTGAATGTCGTTCTGGGAATGCAGCAATGGCATAAAAACGATCCCTTTCAGTCCTTCAACGGTCCTGGGCATCAGTCCCCATTTGTAAAAATCAGCGGAAGAGACAGCATCTATCCATTGGATCAGCCACAAAACAGCGACAAGAAGAAGCGGGTAAATGAGCGCTTCCAGCGTGGAGCCAAAAGGATGTTTTTTCTGAATCATAGAAAGTGAGCAGTCAAAAGTTATGCCCATTCACTTTCAGGAAGTAATTCAAGACAGAATGACAGAAAAAGGAAGATTACTGAACAGCAGGGTCTTCACTTTGCTCCATCACCTGTTTCATGATGTATTCGTCCAGCGTAAGGTGATTGTATTTCAAGCGTTCCTTGATCGCTTCCTTATTTTCCTTGTCCATTTCCGGAAATTCTTTCAGCAGTTGTGTGTAATATTCCCGGACTTTCACACTATCCCGTGGTGTAATCTCACTATCATACATCACAGCAAGGCTTTCAAGCAGCATTTCCCGGTTCTCATACCCGGGATATTTCTCCAGCAAAAGCGATGCCCATTTTACCGCGTTTTTAGCATCTCCCTTGGTTGCATACCACATGTGAACACGGTCCAGGTATTCGGGAGTTTTAGGATTTTCCGGATCTTCTTCGTATGCTTCCAGCAAAACAGTGATGTACCTGTCGGCAAAATCCATCCTGTCCTGCCTGAATCCCTGTCCTCCACCCCACTGCCTGATGGAGTCTTCGTATTGCTCGATACGTGTATGAACAGAAACTTCGTTTTTATTTCCACCGCAAGCTGCCACCACCAGTGCAACAATCACAAACAATCCTGACTTTTTCATTATCTTCCTTTTTTGATTGCCGGGAACTTCATTTTATATCCTACCGAAATATCCCCTTTTGAAATATTCTGTAATTTTTTCGCAAGCATTTTCTTTTTCAGCACCGATAAATGATCGGTAAACAAAATCCCTTCAATGTGATCGTATTCGTGCTGAATGATCCTGGCCTTGTAACCGGTATATGTTTCTTCATGAAAATCCCAGTTCTCATCGTAATAAGATATCCTGATGTTCTCTTTCCGGAAAACCTCCTCACGAATTTTGGGGATCGACAGGCATCCTTCATGGAACCCCCATTTCTCTCCTGTTTCTTCTTCGATAATCGGGTTGATGAACACTTTTTTAAAACCGTCCATCCCTTCTGCCTTCGGGTCCGGCTCTTCATCTTCCTCATCGGCAAACGGGGAACCGTCCACAACAAACAAACGGATGGGCAAACCTACCTGCGGAGCGGCCAACCCAACACCCTGCGCCTCATACATCGTCTCAAACATGTTGCCGATCAGCTCTTGCAGGTTCGGGTAATCCTCCTCTATTTCTTCTGCCTGTTTTTTCAGAACAGGGTCACCATATGCCACAATTGGTAAAATCATATAATTAAATCTGTGTAATCGGTGCAAAATTACAAAAATGCTTTGCTTTTGGAAAGGTTTGGGGTTGAAATAAGGAATTTACTCATAAGAAATGACAAAAATATCCTCGTCATCTTTTTTGAACAGCTTTTTTTCCCGGGCATAGCGTTCCAGCCCGCTGATACTCTCCAGTTTATCGACCGTCTCTTTTGTTTCCGCGAGCTGCTGAATGGTCTGTTCCTTTTGTTTTTCCAGAGCGGACAGCTTCCTGTTCTGCCGGACAACAGTAAAGATGTCCACATCATCCAGAAACAATGTATAGACTACAAATATGCCGATAGCTACTGCATATTTATTCTTTAAGTACTTAGGAATTTTCATCCTAACAAAGATAAAACGTTTACTGCTTATTTTCTAATTCCCTCCCGGTATAGAATTGACAATAACAAGTTAATAAGTACATTTGCTCCTGGAAACAGATCAACGACGATGAGCAAAAAAAATCTTCTTTACCTGGCAATTGCCTGTAACTTCCTGGCCGGATGCAGGGAGACAGCTCAGCCGGAACAACCTTCGGAGACTCCTGTTCAGCAGCAGAACCTGGAGGCTGACTGGCTGCTCGGGGAATGGAAATATGAAGATGAAAACGGAATTCTTCACGAAGACTGGAGCAGGAAGAACGATTCCATCTTTACGGGAGAAAGCTACTTTATTGAAAAAGGCGACACGCTATTTTTTGAATACCTGCGGCTTACGCGCAGCGGGGATAGCCTTTTCTATGAAAGCCTGGGAGAGGATCTTGTCCATCCAAAAACCAAAATATTCAAAGGCCTTCATCCCGGAGAGAATCAATTTGAAATAGAAAACCCGCAGCACTCATTTCCAAGAACGATCCGTTACAATCAGCTGAATGATACGCTGATGATCATTGAGGTCTCCGGAATCATTGACGGTTCGGAGGAAATCCAGCCATACCAGATGGTAAAGACCAGGCAACAGAAATAAGGATGGGAACCAATTACCAACACATCATTGAGGGGCTGAAAAACGGCGCCACCATGCTTTATCCTACGGATACGATCTGGGGACTGGGATGCGACGCAACGAATGAAGATGCCTGTGAACGGATCCTGAAGCTGAAAAACAGACCTTCGGAAAAGAGCTTTATTGTACTGGCCGACAGCTTTACCATGGTGGAGCGTTATATCCCGGATTTTCACCCGATCTGCTATGACCTGGCGGACATTTCTACCCGCCCGCTGACCATTATCTATCCCAATGCAACCGGGCTGGCTCCGAGTGTTGTAGCTGAGGACGGAAGTGTCGGTATTCGCATTACAAACGATCCGGTGTGCCTGAAGCTTATCCGCGGACTGAGGAAACCGATCGTAAGTACTTCCGCGAATCTGAGCGGAGGTAAAAGCCCTGTTTCTTTCCATGAAATTCCGGATGAGATCAGGAATGGAGTTGACCTGATCATTGAAGAACGGACCAATGAAACCATGAGCCAGGCTTCGCAAATCATAAAAATCGGGCTGGATGGACAGGTCCGGGTGATCCGCTCCTGATTTTCGTGGAAGAAGTATGACATGTGCGGTGTGGGATGTAATTGACGAAGGACGAATGTGGGGATGTTTTGAGGATTACCGGGCAACTTTATTACTTTTGTCAAAATTATTTATCTAAGGGAACAATCGAGTGGCTTCAACAGGAATAGAGCAAATTAACGGATGTGTGCTGATCCCCACCTATAACAATGAACGGACGCTTCAGCGTGTCATTGATGGGGTCCTGGAATTCGTCCCGGGAACATGTGTGATCGTTGTCAACGATGGTTCTACAGACACTACGGCTGAGCTGCTCACCCGGTACGAAGGCCGTATCACGGTACTGAAAAACGAAAAAAACAGCGGTAAGGGATTTTCCCTCAGGAAAGGTTTCCGGTTTGCCATTGAACAAGGATACGATTATGCCATTACGATGGATTCGGACGGGCAGCATTATCCAAGTGATTTGCCGGAAATGATCCAGGAGTGCCATGAAAACCCCGGTACGGTTCTGATGGGTTCACGGAATATGGACCAGGAGGGTGTGCCGGGAAAGAGCTCGTTCGGAAACAAGTTTTCCAATTTCTGGTTCAAGGTGGAAACGTGGATCAGCTTACCCGATACCCAGACGGGCTTTCGTGTCTACCCGTTGAAACCGCTGAAAAAGATGCGTCTTTTCACAACAAAGTTCGAGCTGGAAATTGAAGTCATTGTCCGGTTAGCCTGGAAGAACATTCCTTTTAAGCCCGTTCCTATCAGCGTGAAATACGACCCGGATGAGCGGGTTTCCCATTTTCGCCCGGGAAGGGATTTTTTCAGGATCTCCGTTCTGAACAGCATTTTGTTCTTTGGAGCTTTACTGTATTATTACCCGAAGAAATTCTTATCTAAAAACACGTGGATTGCCATTAAAAACGAGGCCATCAAACCCCAGGAAAGCAATTTAAGAAAATCATTGTCGCTTGGGTTCGGTGTTTTTATGGGAATCTTCCCGATCTGGGGATTTCAGCTAATGGTCGGAATTCCGCTTGCCATACTCTTCCGGCTGAACAAAGTCTTGTTCATCACGGCGGCAAACATTTCAATTCCCCCGATGATCCCGTTTATTGTTTACGGCAGCTTCCTCGTAGGGCAATACTTCACTACCAACGCAATTGATCCAGCCCAACTGTTTGATCTGAGCCTGGAAACAATCAAGGAGAATACCTATCAATACCTGATCGGTGCCGTTATTCTTTCCTGTATCGCTTTCTTTGTGGTAACTGCTGTCAGCTATCTTCTTTTTCATTTGTTCAGGAGAAAGCGGGACACGCCTCTGTAATCCGGTATTGAAAACAAAACGTTACATTAATTTTGAAATTCTGTGTATCGGGATGGTGACCCCCTGTTTCAGAATGATGCGGTCTGTTGTCACCGCCCAGATAGTCGTATTGACATATCGTTTCTCACGATCGTCCTCAAAGAATATCTTCATTTTGATCTGTTCCAGGTTACCTAATGTCATCGCCCTTTCAAGCTCCTTCTTACGCTGGGCCTTTTCCTTGTAACTGTTCAATACATCTTTTTCAGGAAAACTTAACTTGCTTATTTCTTCTTTTTCTATTTCTTTAGGTTGTACTGCATTCATAATAAAAAACTTATACTTTGTGGTATCTTAACGAAAGTTACCCCTTCCATCTCAGGTTGTTCCTTAGGGTATTCATCCCTTTCCGGTACTGGTTCATGATCGACTTGAAAAGCTCCCCATTTGTCGGTGGTGTCAGAACGATCGCATTTGCTCCCGAATGGATGGAAGACCGTATGCTCTCGAGTGTTTTTCCTCCCGTGGAAATAATGGGACAAAACGGAGCTTCCTCGCTGATGTGCCTGATGATATCAGTCGTATTCTGCCCGCCGGTCACATGAAAAACATCCACACCGGCATTCACTCTGTCGCGAAATGAGATACTGGAAACGGATATACTGGAGATAATGGGAATGTTCACGTTTCGCTTTATTAACTCTATGTGCTGGTTTCTGAACGGCTGATTTACAATGATCGCAGCTGCTCCCAGATCTTCGGCTGCCATGGCCATCTCCAGCGCTACTTTTCCTTGTGTGATCCCTCCCCCGACACCGCAAATGACAGGTTTATCTGAAAAATCAATCAATGATTTCATGATCCTCGGAGAAGGAGAAAAAGGATATACCGCCAGGACAGCATCCGCGTCATTGTTTTCGATCAGCGCCAGGTCTGTTGAAAAGATCAAGGATTTGATGGTCTTTTCTCCAAACGTGATCCCGTTGCACAATTTATCTATTATCGTTGGGGTCTTTAACGGTTTCGATGGTGATCCACCTCCGGATATCAACCTCTTTATCCATGAAAAAGGAGATATTCTCTTTTCCCAGATTGACTGAATATTTACCTGTGCTTCCATACCAATAGATTTTAGTTTGTACTACAAAAATGCGAATTCTATCAGGTCGGGCTGAAAGCGTTGAAATGAACCAAATACCTAATGTAATAAATCAGGAAAAATTTGTAATGAATATCACAACAGGGAAAAATAAAAAGGCCGGTGAAATTTCTTCCACCGGCCTCATTAATTTACTGTTAATGAGATTAATACCTGTAGTGTTCCGCCTTGTATGGCCCTTCTACAGTAACCCCGATGTAGTCAGCTTGTTCTTTTGTCAATGTTTCCAGCTCAACACCGATTTTTGCAAGGTGCAATTTAGCAACTTTCTCATCCAGGTGCTTCGGCAACATGTATACATCGTTTTCGTAAGCCGCGGAATTTGTCCACAACTCAATCTGAGCCAGTGTCTGGTTTGTAAACGAGTTGGACATTACGAAAGAAGGGTGCCCTGTAGCACATCCCAAATTCACCAGGCGCCCTTCCGCCAGGATGATGATTTCTTTCCCGTTCACATTGTAAAGGTCAACCTGTGGTTTAATCTCGATCTTTGTGTTTCCGTATGTTGTGTTCAACCATGCCATGTCGATCTCGTTATCGAAGTGACCGATGTTACAAACGATCGTTTTATCTTTCATTTTCTCAAAGTGGCGCCCGACAACGATGTCTTTGTTTCCTGTTGTCGTGACAACGATATCCACATTGTGAACAACGGAATCCAGCTTTTTCACTTCAAATCCGTCCATTGCCGCCTGCAGCGCACAGATCGGGTCGATCTCCGTAACGATCACACGTGCTCCCGCTCCTCTCAACGAAGCAGCAGAACCTTTACCAACGTCTCCATATCCGCAAACAACAGCAACTTTTCCGGCCATCATCACATCTGTCGCGCGACGGATAGAGTCAACCAATGATTCTTTACACCCGTATTTGTTGTCAAATTTAGATTTCGTAACAGAATCGTTTACGTTGATCGCAGGCATTACCAATGTTCCGTTTTTCTTTCTTTCGTACAAACGGTGAACACCTGTTGTTGTTTCTTCGGAAAGACCTTTGATGTCTTTTGTCAGCTCCGGGTAACGGTCAAACACCATGTTTGTCAGGTCGCCTCCGTCGTCCAGGATCATATTCAACGGCTTTCCGTCTTCAAATGCGAATAACGTTTGCTCAATACACCAGTCAAATTCCTGCTCGTTCATCCCTTTCCATGCAAAAACAGGGATTCCCGCCGCCGCAATAGCCGCTGCCGCATGATCCTGCGTTGAGAAAATATTACAAGATGACCAGGAAACCTGAGCTCCTAATTCTACCAGTGTTTCGATCAGAACAGCTGTCTGGATCGTCATGTGCAAACATCCGGCGATGCGCGCTCCGGCTAATGGCTTGGAAGCCCCATATTCTGCTCTCAATGACATCAGCCCCGGCATTTCCGCCTCAGCCAGTTTAATTTCTTTTCTTCCCCATTCAGCCAAGCTGATGTCTTTCACTTTGTAAGCCAATTTTTCTGTTGTATTGCTCATACTAAATTTCTTTATTTCAAATTTTTCAAGTGCAAAGTTACAAAGTTAGGTTGGGATAAAAAAATTGTTTTCTCTCAAACTAATTTATTACTTAATTCATTATAAAAGTCTGTCATTGATTCATACATCACATCCGCCAGGATCAGTTTCGGTTCGGGATGATGCGTTTTTTCAGGAATACAGACCACTGTCATCTTCGCCGCTTTCCCGGAGACAATGCCGTTTAAGGAATCTTCGATCACCAGGCATTTTCGCGGATCGACGCCTAACTTCTCAGCGACAGCCAGGTAAACTGCAGGATGTGGTTTTCCATACCGCTCGTGCTCGGCTGAATGAACAAAGTGAAATGCGTCTTCCAGCTTCAGTGTTCTCAGGACCGCTGCGATCAGAATTGCATACGATGATGTTGCCAGTCCGATCCGTTTCCCGGCCTTTTTCAGAAAGTCAAGTGTTTCGACCACTCCCGGCAAAGGTGCTCCGTTTTCTTCAATTAACGCAATCATTCGTTGAATTATGCGGTTTTCAACTTCTTTTTCCGAAACTCCTTCCCACCCCATGTGATTGAACCAATAGGCGATTACCTCATCGATCCGCAGGCCTACTGTTTTCTGAAAATCTTTTTTTGTCAGGTTACAACCTACCTCCTGGAATGTTTGTTCCATTGCAATTTTCCACAACGGTTCCGAATCGATAAGCACGCCATCCATGTCAAAAATTACCGCCTCGTATTGCTGAAAATCTATCATCATTGAATGTTTACGGCAAAAGTACATATATTCGCCCGATCCGATGACGGGAATGGAAGAAGTGCATAGCTCATAAATATTACTAAATCGTTTAATACATTGATTTAACATTTCATTAAATCTTTTTGGCATTATTTTTCGAACGCTATTCTGAAACAATTAAAAACACAGCGTCATGAAAGCAATTATTACCCTGGCCATCCTCCTGATCCTTCATTTTCGAGGTAGCGCATCCGAATTATTCATTCGTGTAAACACAACAGGTGAATATTATGTAACTGTATATGACCAGACCATCTATAACAGAAGCAATGTTTTTAAGTTCTTCGATCTGCCGAGTGGTATAACTACTGTGCTGGTAAGGCATCAATATACCAATACGATCTTGTACAATGGGACGCTTTCGCTGAAACACAACGAACGGATCATTGCGGAAATCAACCAGTTCGGGAACCTGGCGATCATCCAGAAATCACTGATCCAAGAGATCAACTGGTATACCAGCTACCCGATGAATGATCCATACATTGGAAATCCATATCCCGGGGGGCCATACCCGGGCACTCCCTACCCCGGGAACCCGTATCCGGGGAACAATCATCCATATCCCGGAAATAACAGCGCTTACCTGCAATTCCTTTCTTCATTCAAAAGTGAGAGCATGGACAGCAACAAGCTGAAAATGGCTAAAAATTATGCTTCATCGAATGCCCTCACAGCAGAACAGATAGCAACGATCAGCAAAGGTTTCTCTTTTGACAGTAACCGCCTGGAATTTGCAAAGCATGCTTACGCAACCTGCTATGATAAGAACAATTATTTTATGCTGAAGGACACATTTTCTTTCTCTTCCAACTACAATGCGCTGTTAAAGCACATCGAAGGAAAATAACGACTGCAACTATAAAGCCCGGAAAAACAAATCCCCTTGGGAATCATCTCAAGGGGATTTGGGTTCAAACTCAGGCAGGGCCAGGACTATGCTAATTATTATTTGACTGTTGAATTGAAACTAAACCGGACTTTATTAGCATTTTTGTCTCATCTAATCTATCTGCGATATGGTATTATACTCAAAAACTTATTCTATTTATCTTATCTAAATCGCACCTGTCACCACCTGCGAATTTGAACACTACAAAGGTCTTATTTAGAATAATTCTAAACAATACCTTTTTTGTGGTATTTTTATAAGAATTCTATTGATGAGTAGAAGAGACGGATCGTTACTATTTCACGGTAATATTCCCTATTTTCAGCTCCCACACTTGTTTTTCCGCTCTTCCGAACGCCTTGATATCCGGCTGCAGATACACCTGTACTTCCATTTTTTTTGTTTTCTGTCTGCCACCAGCCTGGTATGTCAGCTGATACGTGTAGATCCAATACGTATCTTTCAGTTCGGAAGCGGTTAATTTCAGGGATTCAACACGGATATCGGCGCTTTTCCAGTCGTCCAGCCATTGTGAAGGACCGGATAGGATCAATTGACTTTCAATTCCTGTGAGCCGGACCCCTTCTCCCGAGAAAAGCTGTTCAATATTGGCTTTAAGCTGGGCATTCAGTGCAGGGGAATTGCTTTTATCGGCTGCCAGCTGCAGATATTCCATCAATTCCTCTACTTTTAAATGTGCCTGGGCAGCGTAAGACTGGATCGTGAGATTGTCAAACGAATGGTCAATTTTCTGAACGCGGGGTGAGGATTCAATGGACTGTGCCCGGGCAGTCGTCTGCAGAAACATCAGTAAAAGACACCCAATAAAAGACACCAAAACAGAGGTAACCTGCTGATTCATGTTTCGTCTTTCATCTTTTGTCTTTTGTCTTTCAACGTAATTTCTCATATCAATTCTGCTTTACCCGGATTTTTACAATCCGTTGTAATGAATCCTGCTCCAGGGAAAGAATCTGCCACCGTTTGATTGCTGCTGTCGGAATGGTCAGTTTCTGAGCAAATTCTTCCTTGTTCATGTATTCTATTCCCAGGCCATGCTGCAGGTGGATCAATACTTCCAGGTTGTCGGAAAGGATGTTGTCCAGCTGTGCTTTTCTTGTTTCCCAATCCTTGATATCCGCCTGTATGAATGCTTTCAGCATCATCGCATAATCATCCGGTTTCAGCAGGATGGTCTTTTCTTTTTGTTCTATTTCAAGCTTCGCTTCCGAATAAAACGGGCTTTCTACCACTATCTCGGTTCCTTTTTCCAGGGAAGCAGCGGGAATTTTATCTATTTCCAATGGCTTTAGCGTTCCGTTTTCCTTTACAAACAGCTGTATCGTTGTATCCTTTATCTTTTCCTGCGTATAGTAATCCTTAACTGTTACAATTGGTTGTTTCTGCGGCGTCTCCTTACCCGTGTAAAAAGCCTTCCACAGGAAAACACCAGTGCCGGCCACGATCAGTATCGTTAAAACAATCGGCCACCATCTTTCCGGTTTTTGCCGGGGGACTTCTTTTCGCTCACCGGCCGGGTCCGGTTCCTGTAATTCCTGTAATGAAAAGACATACGCATCCCACGAATCAAACCGGCAGTAATTCGCCAGGATATCCAGCATGTCTCTCCTGGGCAGCTTTGTATTTTCGGCAGGTTTCAGGTGCGTATAGATCCACTTCTCACTGATCCGCTGACGGGTCGACTCTTCAATACTGTCCATCAACTGTGCAATGTCTTTGCTGCTGAACGTTTTCCAATCCGGCAGTACATACGGGTATTCTTCCCGGTAGCGCAAAAGCACTAACCGCTTCAATCCGTAAAATGCCGTCAGCTGGTCCATTTTAAATCTGTTTCAAAACTATATTAATCTGAATGACCTGTTCCTGTAAAATCACTGTAAAGTAACGCATTTCTTTTTACAGTAACTAGAAAGCGTTTGTACAGTGAGGTTTTGCACCAGATCCGTTAATCTTGTCCAAAAAGCTAAAAATATGAAAAATTTAAGATGTATGTTGGGAGGAATTGTCCTGTGTTCCTCATTAAGTTTTGGCCAGACAAACGTGATCGCTTTGAAAAGCCACGCAGGAAATGCAGATGAGCTGCTAAGCAAGGAGGATAATTTCGGGTTGCATCCGGGAATGGAATTGAGCGGTACAGATTCCGTGAAGTATGTAAAAAATGAAAAGATCGTCATTAAATATACCTACGGGAATTTTGTTGACACCACCAGCTACAAACACGAGAACGATTCAGCAATTGAAGAGCACCTGAAAGCAATCCGCCTGGACAGATGGTATCCTGAACGAACAAAATTCATTGGTTTCCCGGAGCACATTGAAAAGATGGCGGAAACGGAAAGCAATCAATCCATAAAAATAAACTATGGTGTTTCGCATTGGCTGGGAATTGTACTTCTGCTGGGCCTGGGTGGGTTTTTTGTTAATTACAGACACAGAAATCACCACTCTTAAGCCCGTGAATCCGCCTCCATACAAAGCGGATCTCTCGCTAAAAAAGAAAAACCGGGAAGGTAGGTCTATAAAACAAGATACATGAACAAGATCATTCTCTTTTGGGCAAGCAGCTGGATTGTTTTATCGTTCTGCTTCTTACCTTTCCCGTTTACTGTTTTACCGGATGTTGGATTCTGGCTGAGCAAACTCATCTATCCGTTGAATGATGCGGTTTGTTCGTGGTTTGGCGTCGATGTTCAACATTCCTATCTCGTCTCCGATTCGCTGGCATTTTATTCAACATCCGGAATTCTGGCAGTGGTGTCAGGGCTTCTCACTGCCTTCACTGCCTGGAAATGGAAGGAGCAATTGGCTAAAATACAGACCGTGCTGTTCTTTTCACTGATCCTGTTCCTTTCTTATTTTTTAATACGGTATGGGTTGGATAAGCTGTTCGGGATGCAATTCTACACGCCTGCCGCCAATACGCTTCACACGCCTGTGGGCCGGATGGGAAAAGACATCTTGTTCTGGACCAGTATGGGAACAAGCTCTTTTTACAATGCATTTATGGCAGTTACAGAAGTTTCAGCAGGAATTTTATTGCTGTTCAACACCACCCGTTTTTTAGGCCTGATCACGGGTTTTGGAATTTTATTGAATGTCTTTGCAATCAATATCGGCTTTGACATTACCGTCAAATATTTATCCGGATTATTGCTGGCCGGCAGCGCGCTTTGCCTGTGCTTCTATTCTTCCAGAATTCGCTTTTTGCTCGGAGCACCAGCAAATGAGCAGCCAGTACCGCATGCATCCCAAGTATGGGTCTTATTGGTATTCCTTCCTTTCCTGGTTGATCTATTCGTCACCTACCGGGATGTAACGCCTAAAAATCCGGGAAGCAGCTACACTGTTGAATCGATCAGCGGAGGTTCCAGGCTGATACATACAGAAGAAATTATCCGCATTCATTTTCACCCGGAAGGATACTTCATTACTGAAAGTAAACAGCAGGAATTTACAAGCTTTAAAATGGGAAATGACCGGCAGTCTGTCATCATCAACAAGCGACAGGTCCCCATCTTTATTAAAGAAAACCAGCTTTCCTGGCGGGAAGAAGGGAATGACATTACCTGGAACATCAAGGAAATAAACCTGGAAAAAATGGAATTGAAGCAGGATAAAACACACTGGTATTTTGAAGCGGTGAAGAATCTTCATTAGGAATACCAGCAATCATTTCAACAGCTGTAGTCTCCTGTATGCTTCACCCAGATCGTGGATGTCTTCTGAGATAACGCGCAGCCTATCGTTCTTTTCACTCATCTTAAAGCGGGACGGGTTGGATTGAATGGCGGTTAAAACATTCGTAAAAACAGGTGTTTCATAGAACGGGCTTTGCGGATTCGAAATAAAATAACCGATCATCTTTCCTCCTTTCAACACCAGCTTTTCAAGTCCCAGCTCCTGTGCCAGCCAGCGCAGCTCAAATGAATGCAGCAAGTCTTCCACCTCTTCCGGAAGCGGCCCGAAACGGTCGATGAGCTGTTTTTCAAATTCCTTCAGCTCATCCATTGTCTTAAAATTGTCCATTTCCTGGTACAGGCTCAGACGCTCCGCAACATTATTCACATATGTATCCGGGATCCGGACCTCCAGGTCAGTCTCCAAAATGGTATCATTGACAAATTGCAGCGGAGAATCCGTATTCCTGTCCTCAAACAGCTCTTTGAATTCGGATTCTTTCAGTTCTTCGATTGCTTCGTTCAGTATTTTCTGGTACATCTCGAACCCGATCTCGGAAATGAACCCGCTTTGTTCTCCACCGAGCATATTTCCTGCTCCCCGGATGTCCAGGTCTTTCATCGCGATGTTGAATCCCGATCCCAGATCGGAAAACTGCACCAACGCTTCCAGCCGTTTCCTGGCTTCGGTAGTGAGCAATGAAGATTTCTGGGAAATCAGGTAGCAGAATCCTTTCTTATTCGAACGTCCGACACGCCCCCGCAGCTGGTGGAGGTCACTCAGCCCAAAGTTGTGCGCATCGTTGATGATCATTGTGTTCGCGTTGGAAATATCGATTCCCGATTCAATGATGGTAGTTGCCAGCAACACATCGTATTCGTGGTTGATGAATCCCATCATGATCCTTTCCAGGTCTTTTCCATCCATTTGTCCGTGACCGATCGCCACGCGGATCCCCGGGCAGAGTCGTTGCAGCATTCCTGCAATTTCCTTGATATTCGCCAACCGGTTATGTACGAAATATACTTGTCCGCCGCGACTCACTTCATAAGCAACGGCATCACGGATCTGTTCTTCGTTGAATGTAATGATCTCCGTCAGAACGGGCTGCCTGTTCGGCGGAGGCGTATTGATGATGCTCAGGTCCCTCGCTCCCATTAATGAGAATTGCAGTGTTCTCGGGATCGGTGTGGCTGTCAATGTCAGGGTATCAACCGTTGCACGTAAGGTTTTCAGCTTATCCTTTACCGCCACACCGAATTTCTGTTCCTCATCAATGATCATCAGCCCCAGGTCCTTGAATTTGACTTTATCGGCAGCAATGGCATGTGTTCCGATCAGGATATCGATCTTCCCGTCCTTCAGATCTTTCAGCGTTTCCGTTGTCTGCTTCGCCGATTTGAACCGGTTGATATAATCCACGCGACAAGGGAAATCTTTTAACCGCTCGCTGAAACTTCTGAAATGCTGCAATGAAAGAATGGTTGTCGGCACCAGTACCGCGACCTGCTTGTTATCCGTCACTGCCTTGAATGCCGCACGAATGGCCACTTCCGTCTTTCCGAAACCTACATCGCCACAGATCAGGCGGTCCATCGGAACCGGTTTTTCCATGTCCTCCTTTACCGCTTGTGTTGCTTTCAACTGGTCGGGCGTATCTTCGTACATAAACGAAGCCTCCAGCTCATTCTGCAGGTAGGTATCAGGAGAAAACTCGAATCCCGGCTGGCTTTTCCGTTTCGCATACAGCTGGATCAGGTCAAACGCAAGCTCCTTGATCTTTTTCTTCGTTTTGTTTTTAAGGGTTGACCACGCCTGCGTGCCTAGTTTGTTTACCTTCGGAATGCTTCCTTCTTTTCCTGTAAATTTGGAAATACGATGCAAGGAGTGAATCCCCACATACAGCACGTCGCCATCTTTATAGACCAGGCGGATCGCTTCCTGGGGCTTCCCGTTAACATCAATAGTTTCCAGCCCGGAAAACTGCCCGACTCCGTGATCAATATGGGTAACATAGTCGCCTTTCTGCAGGTTGTAGATCTCTTTGAGCGTCAGTGCCTGCTTCGCCTGGCGAAATCCTTCTTTGAGCTTAAAGCGGTGGTAACGCTCAAACAACTGATGGTCTGTATAGCAAACCAGCTTACTGGACGGAGCAATGAACCCTTCACTCAGGGCAAAATGCATCGGGATGAAGGCTACTTTCTCGTTCTCTTCTGTACCTATATCCGCTAAAATCTGCTCTAACCGTTCCAATTGCTTGGGTTGATTGGAGAAGATCAACACTTCAAACCCTGATTTCTGACGGGCAAAAATATCATCCCGCAACAATTCAAAATTCTTGTTGAACGCTGGTTGCTGCTGAAAATCAAATGTACATGACAGGTCAACTCCGAATTCGGGATGCGGCCCGAATTCAATTGTTGAAAAGGTTTTCAATTCAGCCAAGAACGTAGCCGGGTCAACATACAGATCAGCTGGAATGGTATGCCTGACGGTATCCGGCAGTTTAGAATGGATTTCAACGGACCGGGTGTATTCTTTTTTCAGGATTTCTTTTGTCTTATCGATCGAATCGATCCATACACTGGTATTCTTACCTACAAATTCGAAGAAGCTCCCGTTGCCTTCCTGCACTAATTTACCCTGTATATTCGGAACAATGGAAAAATGCTTGTGTGTGTTGATGGATAATTGCGTTGCCGCGTCAAATGTCCGGATGGATTCCACCTCATCACCGAAAAATTCGATCCGGAACGGGTTGTCGTTGGAGTAGGAAAACACATCCACGATTCCTCCCCGGATAGAAAACTGCCCCGGTTCGTAAACGAAATCTACGTATTCAAAATGGTATTCCATCAATACTTCATGGATGAACTCAATGGAATAGGTTTTTCCAACCTCCAGGCGAAATGTATTCCTGGAAAGATTTTTTTGTGTCGGGACTTTCTCAAACAATGCTTCGGGATAGGTAATGACCCATGTATTCTTACCCGAATTGATCTTGTCCAGTACTTCTGCTCGGGCAACTACATTCGCATTGTCCGTTTCTTCCAGCTGGTAGGGTACCCGGTACGAAGCAGGATAAAAAAGGATGTTTTTGTTTTCGGGAAACAAACCTTCAAAATCATTGAGGAAATAGGCCGCTTCTTCTTTATCATGAAGAATAAAGAGGTGATTCCCGGGAACCTGCGAGCAGACAGCCGCCGAACAAACCGCTTTGGATGCTCCTGCCAGTCCTTTCCAGTGGATCCTTGTTTCCTGGAGCTGCAATTGGCGGGCTGTTTGTTCAACCAGCGGTAACTGTTCAAAATACTTTCGGAAATCTTTGATGTTCATTTATTCTTTCTGAATCTTTTGATTAAAAACGGGGTACAAATTTAGAAAATAAATGCGGGGTTTTACGGGTTAATTTTCGGGCCAGTACAAAATGGTGTTCAACCCGGATTCCCTTGAATGCATCAGAACGCCTTATTTTTCGATAGGAAAATAGTATTTGCCAAAAAAAACAGTCATTCTACAAAAATTCACCTCCAGAGGCATACCTGTGCCTTTTTCCATGTGAACCGTACTGTATTCACTTTTAAACGCCCGTTTTGTTGATTCTGCTGAAATTTAGCTGTTTTCAAAAATTGTTAAAAAAATTAAAGGAATGCATTCAAACAATGATTATGGCTACCTTGGTAAGCGGTTTAACACTCATATTTGACTCACCATTTTTACCTGTACTGATCCCTATTTTAAATTTAGGACTGAGATCATGCATAGAAATTTTTTAGTTATTACTACATTTTTCATTTCACTGACAGCGTTAAACAGCTGTAATACAGACAAAAACGAAGAAAAGGAGTATTTGAGCCTTCCCGCTATGGTTGTAGATACTACCACAGCCATCACTGTTAAAGATTATATCGGCACAATTGAAGGGAAGCTGAATGTCGAGATCCGCTCACAGGTAGAAGGGACGTTGGAAGAAATATATGTTGATGAAGGACAGTATGTTACGGCAGGACAACCATTATTCAAAATAAACCCGCTACCCTACCAGGAAATACTGAACAATGCTGTTGCGACTGAAAATGTTGAGCGGGCAAAATTAAAAAATGCAAAACTTGAAGTCGAACGATTGCGTCCTCTGGTAGAGCATGAAGTCATTGCAGAAGTGCAGCTGAAAGCCGTAATGGCAAACTATGAAGTGGCGCAGGCTTCACTGGCACGGGCATCCGCAGCCGTTGCGAGTGCACGCATCAACCTTGATTTTACGGTTATCAAAGCGCCGGTACAAGGCTACATCGGGATGATCCCGAAACGGATCGGGAACCTGGTCAACAGAGGAGAAAATACTCCTTTAACGGTACTTTCGGACGTAAGGGACGTATATGTGTATTTCAGCATGTCGGAATCAGACTACCTGTATTTTACTAAAAACAAGACGATTGTGAACGACACGACACGAAATTCACTTGGATCGATCTTACCTGAAGCGACCCTGTTCCTGGCGGATGGAACGAAATACCCGCAGAGCGGGCAGGTAGATGCCGTTTCCGGGCAGGTGAACAGGAGTACCGGCTCCATTTCACTACGTGCATCCTTCCCGAATTCAGCCGAAATGATGCGTTCGGGAAATACGGGAACCATTCAGCTGAAAGAATCGAAACCGGGTGTGATATTGATCCCCCAGGAAGCCGTCATTACCATCCAGGATAAAAACTTTGTTTACACGATCAATAAAGAAGGAAAGGCACGGTTGACAGCTATAGATCTGGATGGTGTTTCCAATAAGAAATACATTGTTTCCAACGGCCTCAAAAGAGGTGATATTGTTATTTTAACCGGATTCCACAAAATTGAAGAAGGGTCACTGGTAAAACCTAAAAAGGACTAAGCATGCTGAAAAACATCATTACAAAGCCGATCCTTGCAACTGTCTTGTCATTACTGGTGGTCCTGCTGGGATTCCTGGGAATGGGGAAGCTTCCCATCACCCGTTTCCCCGAGATCGCTCCTCCAAGCGTCCAGGTTTCCGTAAGCTACCCGGGAGCCAGCTCTGAAACAGTGGCGCAATCCGTATTGTTACCAATTGAAGAATCCATCAACGGGGTAGACAATATGACGTACATTGAGTCCCGCGCGTCGAACAGCGGTGCCGGGGTGATCAATGTTTATTTTAAAACCGGGACGGATCCCGACCAGGCGGCAGTAAATGTTCAGACGCGTGTATCAAAAGCAAGCAGCCAGATTCCCGCGGAAGTGATAGAAGCGGGGATCTCCGTCACCCCACGGCAGCGGGGGAATATTATGACCATCAACGTATACAGTGATCACCCTGATGAAGTATACGATGAAACGTTCCTGCAGGCATTCGCCCAGATCAACCTGAACAGGGAGATCCTACGGGTACCGGGAGTGGCAACCATATCCAGGGTGGGTGCAAGGGATTATTCCATGCGGACATGGCTGAATCCCGAAAAAATAGCCGCTTACGGCCTGACACCGCAGGAAATCATGAAAGCCATCCGGGACCAGAACTTTGAAATCGCTCCCGGGAAATTCGGGGAAACCGCAGATGAAGTCTTTGAAACACCATTGCGCCACAGCGGGCGTTTTTCGTTGCCTGAAGAATACGAAAACATTGCCGTCCGGACCAACCCCGACGGTTCTGTCCTGTTCTTAAAAGACATTGCCCGGGTAGAGTTCGGAGCTTCCAATTTTGGGTCCGACAACTCGGTGAACGGTTATCCGGGATTAACCCTCAACCTTACGCAGACGGTAGGATCCAATGCCCGGGAGATAGACATCGCCGTAAGAAAGGTATTGGAAAAAGTATCGAAAACGTTTCCTCCGGGAATCAAATACGAAATCACCTATTCGGTGAAAGACCAGATCGATGAATCGATCAGCCAGGTCCAGCACACCTTGTTCGAAGCATTCATCCTTGTATTCCTGATCGTCTTCATCTTCCTCCAAGATTTCAGGTCCACCATCATTCCGGTCATCGCGATCCCCGTTTCATTAATGGGAACCTTTTTCTTCATTTACCTGCTTGGATTTTCCATCAATGTGCTCACCATGTTTGCGCTGGTGCTCGCGATCGGTATTGTAGTCGATGATGCCATTGTTGTCGTAGAGGCCATCTATGAAAAAATGCACCAGACGGGGATGAAAGCAAAACAGGCAACGCTGGAAACAATGGGTGAGATCAAAAAAGCTATCCTGTCCATTACAATGGTCATGGCTGCCGTATTCATCCCGGTAGGATTCATGGAAGGCCCCGCAGGTATCTTCTACGAGCAGTTTGCCTACACACTGGCCATCGCGATCCTGATTTCGGCATTCAACGCATTGACACTGACTCCTGCATTATGCGCCCTGTTCTTAAAGCCGGGGCTGCCTGAAAAAAGACTGGTACGGAAAAAAAGCAAGCTCCGGGAAAAAGCGCGTGGGCTTATGGACGTATTTTTCAATAAGTTCAATGTTGTCTTTGATCATTTTACGAAATGGTACGGAAGAAAGATCGATTTCCTGCTGAAAAACGGGAAATATGTTGTGGGAATCCTCGTCATTTCCATTGGGCTGGGGGTTGTCCTGATGAAATTTTCTGCGAAAGAATTCATCCCGACAGAAGATGACAGCTTCATCACGGTATCAATGGCTTTGCAGCCCGGCGCTTCACTTGCAAGGACAAAAAAGACCCTCCTCAAAGCAGAGCAGGTATTAAGAAGCAGGAAAGAGATCCAGGGTGTGACGTCCATTTCAGGGTACAATCCCGTGGATAACACATCCAGCCCTTCATTCGCTGTTGTGTATGTCAACCTGAAACCCATCCGTGAACGGGGAAAGATGAAAAACCTCGACAAGCTGATCTCCGATATCCGTTCGGACCTGGAGCAGATTGATGAAGCCATATTCCAGGTCTATCCACGACCGACGATACAGGGGTTTGGTGATTTCAGCGGTGTTGAGATCATGCTCCAGGACAAAATGGGAGGAAGCTTTCAGCAATTCGACGATGTAGCGAAATCATTCATCCAAGACCTGAATGACGACCCTGCAGTATCAAGAGCGTTTACCTCGTTCAATGCCCGTTTTCCCCAGTACCTGATGGAGATCAATTATGTAAAGGCAAAAACGCTGGGAGTGAATGTAAAAGACCTGATGAATACGATCCGTGCCTATTACGGACGGGTACAGACAGGTGATTTCAGCCGGTTCGGGCGCCAATACCGCGTATATGTGCAGGCAGATGTGGATCATCGTTCCGATCCTTCGACATTCTCCAACATTTTCGTGAAGAACGATGCCGGTGAAATGCTTCCGGCGAATACACTGGTAACACTAAAACCGATCCAGGGACCCGAAACAGTTAACCGTTTCAACCTGTTCAACGCCATTTCGGTAAAAATAACCCCGGAACAAGGAAAAAGTACAGGCGACCTGCTGGAGGTGGTTGAACGGATTTCCAAAAAGCTGCCTTCCAACTTCGGGTATGAGCTGACCGGTATGGCGCTGGAAGAGAAAGAATCGGGAAATCAGACCACCATGATCTTCGGTATCTCATTCTTATTCATTTACCTGCTGTTGGCTGCGCAATATGAAAGCTTCCTGCTTCCAATGGCCATCATGCTGACTGTTCCCACGGGATTTTTCGGAATCTACGGGTTAATCAGCCTGGCCGGGATAACGAACAATATTTATGTCCAGGTAGGAATGATCATGCTGATCGGGTTGCTGGCAAAGAACGCCATCCTTATTGTCGAATTCGCTTTACAGCAGCGAAGAAGCGGAAATACCATTCTCGAGGCTGCAAGAGCAGGAGCATTGATGAGGATCCGCCCGATCCTGATGACCTCGTTCGCGTTCATTGCAGGATTGATCCCGTTGATGTTCACCGTCGGTCCGTCCGCAAAAGGAAATCATTCCATTTCATTCAGCACGGCAGGAGGAATGCTTGCCGGTGTGCTCATCGGAATCTTTGTGATCCCGGCGCTATTCGTATTCTTCCAGAAACTGGACGAGAAACTAAAAATGAGATTTAAAAATGAAGAGTAAGGCCCTGACCGTTATCATTGCAAGTGTGATTACCCTGGTGGGATGCATGCCCCAGTCGAATTATGCTCCTGAATCTTTTGACGTCCCGGATGATTTCAGGATCGCAGAAGTGAATACGGAGACAGATACGATCGCTTTTACCGGGGATTCCATGATCTTTAAAGTGGATTCTTCCAAGCTTGCGTGGAAAAATTACTTTAAGGATGAGAAACTGGTCAAACTGGTGGAAGCCGGTCTTGAGAACAATTTCGATGTGCGCCAGGCATATAAGCGAATAGAAATGTACCGGTTGCAGTTCAAGCAGTCGAACATGGAATTTCTTCCTTCATTGAACGCTACCGTAGCCAATACAAATTACCAGTACCGCTCTGAGAATTTTTATTCAAACCCCAGCTCCAACTGGTACGATCACAACGGGCAGACTCCTCCTGCAACACTATACAATTATACCAACCAGAACCTCTCCGGGATTAATTTCAGCTGGGAAATAGATATCTGGGGAAAGATCCGCAGCCAGCGGGCTGAGCACCTGTTCAATTACCTGGCCAGCGTAGAGGGAAAAAAGGCGTTGCAGACACAGCTGGTAGCAGATATCGCTTCGGGGTATTACAACCTGCTTTTGCTCTATGCACAGTTGCAGGTCGCCGAATCAAACTTTGCATTGTCGGAAAGGACCTTGAGAATGGTGGAGCTGCAATACACATCGGGAAATACTACCGCGCTCGCAAAACAGCAGACAAAATCCCAGATGCTGGCAACAAAAGCGCTGATCCCTGCGCTGAAACAGGAAATAAGCGAACAGGAAAACAGGCTGCAGTTCCTTACCGGAAGGCTTCCCAGTGAGCTGAATATCCAGGAAGACAATTTTGAGCTGAATTTTAATTCCATAGAGAGAAGGTACGAAGTTCCGCTGGACATTGTCCGCTACCGGACAGATATCAGGAAAGCGGAATATGAATTGTGGGCCGCAAATGCGAATGTAGGCGTTACACAGACAAGACAGTATCCAAGCCTGGTCATTGACCTGGGAATCGGGGTAAATTCAATGTTGCCTGTAAACTGGTTCAATATTCCAGGGTCACTTTTCGGTTCGCTGATCGGGAACCTGACGCAGCCGCTGTTCAATAAAAAGCGGAACAAAACGGCTTTCGAGCAGGCGAAGCTGGAACGGGAAATAAAAGAAATTGAAGTTCAGAAAAAAGTGTATGGCGCCATTATGGAGATCTCCAACATTCTTACCATTATGAATGCCCTGGACGAGCAGATCGAAATTGCGGAAGAGCAGGTCGCAACATCAGAACTGACCATTTCTCAATCAAATTTACTGTTCAACAGTGGCTACGCGACCTACCTGGAAGTGATCACAGCGCAAAGAGTCGCACTGGAAAGTGAATTAAAGCTGAACAGCCTGAAAGAAAAGCGGCTTCAGATGAAAATCCAGATGTACAGAGCGCTTGGAGGAGGCTGGTAATTCAAGCGTAATCTTCGCACTTGTCAACTGTTTCCATCAAGACTTATTCTTATATGACCTCACCGGATTAAAAAAGCCCTGAGGACATTATATCTTCCAGGGCTTTTTTCTCTTTCAGCTGGTAATCTTTTTCGTTATCTCACATCAAAGCGATCTGCGTTCATTACTTTCACCCACGCATTGACGAAGTCGTGTACAAACTTTTCTTTTGCGTCGCCGCTTGCGTAAACTTCTGCCAGGGCACGCAACTCAGAATTTGAACCGAAGATCAGGTCTGCACGGGTAGCAGTCCATTTCACACTTCCTGTCGTGCGGTCCCTGCCTTCAAACACTTCTTCTGTCTCATCGGTTGCCGTCCATACGGTACGCATGTCCAACAGGTTTACAAAAAAATCATTGCTCAGTGTTTCTTTTCTTTCTGTGAACACTCCGTACCTGGAGCCGTCATAGTTTGCTTCCAGCACGCGCATTCCGCCGACAAGAACCGTTAATTCCGGAGCGGTCAGGTTGAGCAATTGCGCTTTGTCCACTAAAATCTCTTCTGTTGACAAGGTATATTTTGCTTTCAGGTAATTGCGGAACCCGTCGCCCATTGGTTCAAGAAATGCAAATGATTCAACATCTGTCTGCTCCTGTGTGGCATCTGTCCGTCCGGGCGTGAAAGGTACATGGACACTGTATCCTGCGTTTTTCGCTGCTTTTTCTACCGCTGCAGTACCTCCCAAAACGATCAGATCGGCCATAGACACTTTCTTTTTACCGGATCTGGCATTGAAATCCGTTTGAATTTTCTCGTACACGTTCAGTACTTTATTTAATTGATCCGGGTTGTTTACCTCCCAGCTTCGCTGAGGTTCCAGGCGAATCCGCGCTCCGTTTGCTCCTCCCCTCTTATCCGAACCGCGGAATGTAGAAGCCGAAGCCCATGCTGTGGTAACCAGCTCGCTGGACGTTAATCCTGATTTTAAAATCTCTGATTTCAGGTGATTGATATCGTTCGCATCAATTGTCACGTAATCCGCTGCCGGGATCGGATCCTGCCATACAAACTCTTCTTCCGGAACTTCCGGCCCCAGGTACAGCGAGCGCGGTCCCATGTCGCGGTGAGTCAGCTTAAACCAGGCACGTGCAAACGCTTTCTGGAACTCACCGGGATTTTCCAGGAATCTTCTTGAAATTTTTTCGTAAACCGGGTCAAATCGCAGTGAAAGGTCTGTGGTCAGCATTCTCGGAGCGTGACGTTTTTCAGAATCAAACGCATCCGGAACAGAGTTTGCTCCCATTCCGTGTTTCGGTACCCACTGATGCGCGCCGGCAGGGCTTTTTTCCAGTTCCCATTCATACCCGAATAAATTCCACAGGAAATTATTGGTCCACTGAGTTGGCGCGCTTGTCCAGGTAACCTCCAGTCCTGAAGTGATCGCATCCTGCCCTTTACCTGATTTGTAGGAGCTTTTCCATCCCAATCCCTGCTCTTCGATTCCTGCACCTTCCGGCTCTGCTCCGACATGATCTGCAGATCCTGCTCCGTGGGTTTTCCCGAATGTATGGCCACCGGCAATCAACGCTACCGTTTCTTCGTCGTTCATCCCCATTCGTGCAAACGTTTCACGGATATCAACGGCTGCTTTCAGCGGATCAGGATTCCCGTCCGGACCTTCAGGGTTTACATAGATCAATCCCATTTGTACGGCCGCCAGCGGATTTTCCAACTTTCGCTCACCGGAATAACGGCTGTCCGGCTCGTTGCTGGTTGCCAGCCATTTTTTCTCCGATCCCCAGTAAACATTTGCATCCGGCTCCCATACATCTGCTCTTCCTCCTGCAAAACCGATCGTTTCAAACCCCATTGATTCCAACGCGACATTCCCTGTTAAGATCATCAAATCCGCCCAGGAGATCTTGCTGCCGTATTTTTGTTTGACCGGCCAGAGCAACCTGCGTGCTTTATCCAGGTTCGCATTATCCGGCCAGCTATTCAACGGAGCAAAACGCTGCTGTCCTTCCGACGCGCCTCCCCGTCCGTCACCTGTACGGTATGTTCCGGCACTGTGCCAGGCCATCCGGATAAAGAACGGCCCGTAATGACCGAAATCGGCCGGCCACCAATCCTGTGATTGCGTCATCAGATCGTGCAAATCTTTTTTCAACGCAGCATAATCCAGGCTGTTAAATGCTTTTTCGTAATCAAACTCGTCTCCCATGGGGCTCGACAGGTTTGAATGCTGTCTCAATACACTTAAATCCAATTGATTAGGCCACCAATGACGATTGGTAGGTCCCTGATTACCCGAAACGGAACCAACACTCGTTGGTGTTCCGGAATTTTCCTGATGAAAAGGGCATTTGCTCATATTGTCCGGTTTTTGTTGTGCAGCAGCACTGTTAGCAATAAAGATACTAAATAATAAATAAAGGTGTTTCATAGCCTGGATGATTAATTATCTGATTTTCATCAAAGGTATGCGAAACAAGAAAATAGTTTTTATTGATTAATTTTATATTTATATAGAATTTAACTATAAAACTAAGCTTAACCGTATCCGACAGGAGCGAGTCTCCTGAATGAGGGCACAAAAAAACCCGGGCAATAAACCCGGGTATCATCTTATTCTCAGGTATTCCTCCCAATCATTCTTTTTCCAGCAGGCTGAGGGCTTTCTCCACCATCAGCTTCGAACCGACAAAGTAAGGAACACGCTGGTGCAGCTCTTCCGGCTGGATCGATAAAATCCGCTCAAAACCTGTTGATGCGAGCCCACCCGCCTGTTCCGCAATAAATGCCAGGGGATTGCATTCATACATTAAGCGCAGTTTTCCCTTCGGGTCATTCGTTGTCGCAGGATAAATATAAATCCCTCCTTTGATCAGGTTCCTGTGAAAGTCCGCCACCAACGAACCGATGTAACGACCTGAATAGGGTTTTCCGGTCTGGTTCTCGCTGCTCTGGCAGTATTCCACATATTTCTTTATACCGGGATTGCAAATGTGGATATTCCCTTCGTTCATCGCGTAAATACGCCCGATTTCAGGCATTTTCATGTTCGGATGTGACAAGCAGAATTCACCGATAGACGGATCCAGGGTAAACCCGTTCACTCCTCTTCCTGTGGTATAGACCAGCATGGTAGAAGAGCCATACAGCACATACCCTGCCGCTATCTGCTCATGTCCCGGCTGTAAAAAATCCTCTTTTACCGCTACCGTACCGATTTCCGACTTTCTCCTGTAGATGGAGAAAATCGTACCGATCGAAACGTTCACATCAATATTGGAAGAGCCATCCAGCGGGTCAAACAATACTACATATTTTCCTTTTCTTCCTGTCTCATCATCAAATACAACGAAATCGTCGTTCTCTTCAGAAGCAATTCCGCATACTTCCGCCCCTTTCTTGAACACCTGGATGAACTGTTCGTCTGCAACCACATCCAGCTTCTGCTGCTCTTCTCCCTGTACATTCACAGCACCCTGGGCTCCCAGAATATGATCTACCAATCCTGCTTTCCGGACATCTCTGCTCACAACTTTGGAAGCAAAGACAATATCGTATAACAGGCGGGACAATTCACCTGAAGCAAACGGAAAATCTGCCTGTTTTTCCATGATGAATTCCTGAAGAGTAACAACTTTTGACATAAGAAAATTTTTCGCAAAGATAGTTTTTAAATTGCAGATTGTAAGGTTGCCAATTACAAATTAACCTCGTTGACGCAGAATGCCTGCATCATCGTCAGAATGCTTCTCCGTTAAAAACGTAAAAATTAAATCCTTCTTTCGTAAAACCGAAATCAAGCCGGAAATAAATATCTTTTTTGGGGAAGATCAGGAAACGGAACCCTACTCCGCAGGCAAACCTGATGCGTTTTATCTGGAATTGTCCAATCTCCGGGGCTACCGTACCAGCCGACGCAAAAACAACCGCGCCGAACCGTTTGCTGAACGGCAGGGGCAGTATGCGGTACTCTGCCTGCGCCACCAGCAGGTTCCTGTCACGATACCGTCCCAGGTAATAACCCCGCATCAACCTGTCACCTCCAAGCAAAGCCAATTGGTTGAAAGGAACTTCTCCGTGCATGAACTGTCCCCGTACCTGCCATGCGAATACACTGCTCTTGCCGATGGAGTGATAGGAACGGACATCCATATTCACACCTCCGAACCCGTATTCGCTCGCGAATCCTTTTACAGTCCCCAGGTAGGCAATCTCTCCGAAAAAACCTTGTCTTTCATTCAGCACATTGTGCCGGCTGTCATATACAAATCCCACTCCAAGCCCCAGGTTCTGAGTTCCGTCGCCTCCTCTCGGAATTTCGTAGGGAACTCCTTCTTCCGGCTGTTTAAACCGGACGTTTGACAGCAGCTGATAGTCAATCCCCGGGCCGAAAAAGAAGTTTTTATACAGCTTTCGAAGCACCCTCTGCCTTACCAGAATCTGGAATGCATCTACCGACGCAGCATGTTTTCCGGAAGTTACAGGGCCTATGCCATAATAAGAAAGCGGAAAGCGCTGTATCTTTGTCTCTCCCAGGAAAAACCACTTATCTTTATCTCCGTAAATCGAATTTTCAAAGATCAGGCCGTACTGCCCCCTGATGGTAAAGAATGGGAAGGCCTGTAATTCACTTAAACGGTTGAGCGTGTCCTTTTTTATAAAAAACAACCGCAATGCGGACGCACCTATCTGTAATCCTGTTTCAGGCGAAACAGCAAGGGTCGGGTAAATAATAAACGTAGTTTTATGTGTCTCTGTCGTATCGTTAATGATGGAATTAACATATCTCCCCAGCAGCGTATTCCTGAATTTCTGCGCACCGGCATCCGGCGAAATGAAAGTCATCAAAGAAATAATGAAAAAAATCCTTGCTACTGGCATGCTGTAAAATATATGACTTCCTCTATCATTTATTTAAAAACACAATATTACGTATAATATACATACACATGACAGTGAACAATAGCAGCTCTCTTTCATACAACCTTCAGGCATTATGGTATTTCATCCTGGAAAAACCCTTAAAAAACAGATTCCAGTATTTCATAGCTCCAAACCAGCAATTTGTATATCACAAAGAAAATGAGGAAAATAACCAGGAAGAACACCAGCAAAATAGTGATAATGATCCCTATTCCGGATCCGTTGTGCTTTCCTTCCAGGTAATGTGCTTTTAAAAGGGCATAATTCTTTTCATTGGCTTTGTAGAAGAAGTCTCCGAATTTGCCAAGAATGGGAATGCCGCCTATAATGGTATCCAGGATAACATTCAGCAGCATCTTAATTACGACCTTCGGACTTACTCCGTAGCGTGTCATGATGAGGACCAATGAGGTGGACATAATGAAACCGATAAAATCCCCCAGGTAAGGAATGAGGTTAATGACCGGATCTATTCCGAACCGGAAGTTCGTTCCTGGTATCCGGAATTTATTATCCAGCAGGCTGGATAACGATTCTACCAGCTCAAAATCTTCCCGGATCCTGGATTCATGTATCTTGTATTTATTTTCCCGCACCTTCATCTACTGAAAGTTACATCATTTTTTCATACGAACGACACATCCATCCTGATTTTAGATTTTTTAGGGCTTTATTATTTGATCAGTTTTCTGTACTTCACGCGCTTCGGACCGGTATCTCCCAGACGTTTTTTCCGGTTTTCCTCGTATTCGGAATAGGTTCCTTCAAACCAATAGACCTGGGAATCTCCTTCAAATGCCAAAATATGCGTACAGATCCTGTCCAGGAACCAACGGTCGTGGGAAATTACCACCGCGCATCCTGCGAAATTCTCAATTCCTTCTTCCAACGCACGAAGTGTGTTCACATCAATGTCATTCGTCGGCTCGTCCAGCAGCAGTACGTTTGCTTCCGTTTTCAATGTCATTGCCAGGTGAAGACGGTTTCGCTCCCCTCCTGACAATACGCCTACTTTCTTATTCTGATCGGAACCATTAAAATTAAACTTGGACAGATAGGCACGGGAATTTATTTTCTGGCTTCCGATCTCTACATATTCCAGGCCGTTTGAAACGACTTCGAATACGGTTTTATCCGGGTGGATGTCTTTGTGCGTCTGGTCCACATAACCGATCTTTACCGTTTCTCCCACTTCGAAGCTTCCCGAGTCCGGCTCAAGCTCTCCCATGATCATCTTGAAAATGGTCGTTTTCCCGGCACCATTCGGACCGATGATACCGACTATACCTGCAGGTGGCAACTGAAAATTCAGGTTGTCGTACAGCAACTTGTCTCCAAACGCTTTCGCAACGTTCACCGCATCGATCACATTGTTTCCCAGACGAGGACCGTTCGGGATCGGGATCTCCAACTTCGCCTCCTTGTCTTTTACATCTTCGGAGAGCATCTTATCGTAATTAGCGATCCTGGCCTTGTTCTTTGCGTGACGGCCTTTGGGGTTCATCCGCACCCATTCGAGCTCCCGCGCAAGCACTTTCTGACGCTTGGACTCGGTTTTTTCCTCTTCTGACAGGCGTTTTCCTTTCTGCTCCAGCCAGGATGTGTAGTTTCCTTTCCACGGAATTCCTTCTCCTCTGTCCAGCTCAAGGATCCATCCGGCTACGTTATCCAGGAAATAACGGTCATGGGTCACGGCAATAACTGTTCCCTTGTACTGCTGTAAGTGCTGCTCCAGCCATTCGATCGACTCGGCGTCCAGGTGGTTGGTCGGCTCATCCAGCAACAAAATATCCGGGTTCTGCAGCAACAGGCGACACAAAGCAACGCGACGCTTTTCCCCTCCGGAAAGCGACTCGATCAGCTGATCATCCGGAGGACAACGCAACGCGTCCATTGCACGTTCCAGCTTTGTATCCAGCTCCCAGGCATCCAACGCATCAATCTTGTCCTGTACAATTGCCTGGCGGGCGATCAATTTGTCCATTTTATCGGGATCATTCAGGATTTCCTCATCCATGAACGAATTATTGATCTCTTCGTATTCTTTCAGCACATCTACCGTTTCCTGCGCACCTTCCATGACAATTTCTTTCACCGTCTTCTTCGGATCCAGCTCGGGTTCCTGCGGCAGGTAACCAACGGAATATCCCGGGGAGAAAACGACATCTCCCTGGTAAGACTGGTCCAGCCCGGCGATGATTTTCATTACCGTAGATTTTCCCGAACCGTTCAAACCGATGATCCCGATCTTCGCTCCGTAGAAAAATGAAAGGTAAATATCTTTTATAATCTGTTTTCCTTGTGGAGTCGTTTTAGACACTCCAACCATTGAGAATATGATTTTCTTATCGTCTGACATAATTTTACACTTTGTACAAATATAACAAGAAAGCCCGTTCACATTCATTAAACGGGCCTTTCTTATTTTGTAAATGGATTTACTTCTTTGTATTGTTCGCTATCGAGACCAATGCTTTGATCTGTTCCGCCAGGAACCTTGTTACCACGATGATCAGATACCCAAAAATCGGCAGCAGTATCACCGATACCCACCCTCCATCAATAAACGGGAGGTCTAAACTTCTGCTGAAGTACCTGCCGTCTTCTCCCAAAAACAGCATCACGATCAATGTGCAAAGACTCCCGACAATCGCGATATACGTTCCCAGCCATTCTCCATAGGTTTGAATAAAATGGGAAAACGCAGGTGTTGCAACATAATCATCCGATGGCAATGAAGATACATTCAGCCTGGATTTCCTGTCCCACCAAAGCTGAAAACTGACCCATCCGGCAAAGGCGACCACCAGCCAGATCAAAACAAATGAAATGATATATTTCGCAGGAGAATCAAAAATATATCCGTCCACCGCATTAATGAAAATAAAAACCGGAAATAATAAGTTTAAAACTGCGATAATTGTGTAAATCCAGCCAAATGGCTTCCTGAAAAAGCTCCCATTGTCAATGGAATTCAGGTACGGTTTGATAAATGAAAAGAATTTGTTTTCCATAAGTAATCTTATTTTAGTTAGTCCTACTCTTCTGGTTTTTCGGCACCCCCCTTTTTTAATAGTCTGGTCTATCTGTTTAATTTCTAAATATATAAAATAAAATCAACATGGCTAACATCGCTCCGAAATCAGTTCAGGCAGAAACCTATAAAAAAACCGGACAGGCACAAAAAAGCCGGTTCATAACTGAACCGGCCCGTATCAATCTATAATCTGTTTTCTTAGAACTGATCCAATAGCTCTTTATTTTCTTCAAGATCTTTTCTACCTTGATAAACAGCATCTCCAAATGCAAGGATCGGAAGAAAAATGAAAGACAAGAATATTAATCCTATCGAAAATCCGTCTGATTGCCCGAATACTTTTCCTAAGCGGAAGTAAACGATAATAAGTACGACAATATTCACAATCGGAATGATGAACAGAATGATCCACCAAACCGGCCTGTCTACAATTTTTAATAATATGACGATATTGTAAATGGGTATTATTGCCGCCCATCCCGGTTCTCCTGCTTTCTCGTAAATCTTCCAGAGAGAAACAAGCATTAAAATGATGATTCCCCAATACACGATTAATCCTAATCCTTCCATAATTTTATTAATTTAAGTTTAGTTCCTACTTAAGGCTTTCGGTATTCCCCTTGAATTGTAATAGTATGGTCTATTTTTGGAGCTAAATATAAAAAAATTAGAATAAACAGTGTTTTAATCACCATAAAAAAACAAAAGCGAGGACCCCTCTGTAGAGGCGGTCCTCGCTTTTTTATGCTTTTCAGACTGAAATTTTATTCTGCAGTTACTGCAGCTTTCAGGAATTCCCTGTTCATACGGGCGATGTTCTCCAAAGAAATACCTTTCGGGCATTCCACTTCGCAAGCTCCTGTATTCGTACAGTTTCCGAATCCTTCCTTGTCCATCTGCTCTACCATGTTCAGTACACGCTGCTTCGCTTCTACTTTTCCCTGCGGCAATAATGCGAATTGAGACACCTTCGCCGATACAAATAACATGGCCGACGCATTCTTACATGTCGCAACACACGCCCCGCACCCGATACAAGTCGCGGCATCAAATGCTTTGTCTGCATCATCCTTCGGAATCGGAATCGCATTTGCATCCTGTGTATTACCGGAAGTGTTTACAGAAATAAATCCTCCCGCGTGCTGGATCCTGTCAAATGCAGTTCGGTCGACAACCAGGTCTTTGATTACAGGAAATCCTTTTGCACGGAACGGCTCTACATAAATGGTATCTCCATCGTTGAACTTACGCATGTGCAGCTGGCATGTTGTAACACCTCTGTCCGGTCCGTGCGCTTCTCCATTGATGAACATGGAGCACATACCACAGATACCTTCACGACAGTCGTGATCAAATGCTACAGGCTCTTTTCCCTCAGAAATCAACTGTTCGTTTAAAACGTCCATCATCTCCAGGAAAGACATGTGTTCACTTACATTATCTATCGGATAAGTTTCGATTTTTCCTTTATCGTTTCTATCCTTTTGTCTCCAGATCTTAAGTATTAATTTCATAACTATCCGATTATTTGTATGAACGTTGTTTCAATTCGATTTCTTTAAACTCCAGGTGCTCTTTGTGCAGAACAGGTTCTCCGGGATTACCTGTCCATTCCCATGCGGCAGCGTAGGTAAAGTTTACGTCATCACGCATGGCCTCACCATCTTCTGTCTGGGACTCTTCCCGGAAGTGACCTCCGCAGGATTCCGTTCTGTGCAGGGCATCTATCGCAAACAATTCCGCAAGTTCCAGGAAGTCTTCCACACGGGTCGCTTTTTCCAGCTCCGGATTGAATTCATTTATATTTCCGGGAACAAATACATCCCTGTGGAATTCTTCACGAATGCGGCGGATCTCAACAATCGCCTCTTCCAGCCCTTGTGCGTTACGCGCCATTCCTACATTGTCCCACATGATTTTCCCCAAAGCTTTGTGGAAGTGATCCACGGACTTTGTTCCTTTATTGTTGATGAAGTGCTCCAAACGACGGCGAACATCATTTTCTGCTTCAACAAATTCAGGCAGCTCCGTTGAGATCGCTCCCGTACGGATATCTGCCGCCAGGTAACCACCTATCGTATAGGGCAGTACGAAATAACCATCTGCCAGACCCTGCATCAATGCAGAAGCTCCCAGCCGGTTTGCTCCGTGATCCGAGAAATTTGCTTCACCTGCACAGAAACACCCTTCAACAGTCGTCATCAGGTTGTAATCAACCCAAAGCCCTCCCATTGTGTAGTGAACTGCCGGATAAATCATCATCGGAGTCTTGTATGGATTGTCGTCAACGATTTTCTCATACATCTGGAATAAGTTACCATACTTTGCTTCAACCACTTTTTCTCCCAGATCCCTGATGCGTGCTTCGGAAGCATCGTATTCATGCAATAAGTTTGCTTTTTCTTTTCCGTAGCGCATAATTGCAGCTTCGAAATCCAGGTAAACAGCCTCACCTGTTTTGTTCACTCCGTAGCCGGCATCACAACGCTCTTTCGCTGCGCGGGAAGCAACGTCACGAGGTACCAGGTTACCGAATGCAGGATACCTTCTTTCCAGGTAATAATCCCTGTCTTCTTCTTTGATCTGAGTCGGTTTCAAACGCCCTTCACGGATCGCGATCGCGTCTTCCATATTCTTAGGAACCCAGATCCGTCCATCGTTACGCAGTGACTCTGACATCAATGTCAATTTAGACTGATAGTCTCCGGAACGCGGGATACATGTCGGGTGAATCTGTGTATAGCAAGGATTCGCAAAGAATGCTCCTTTTTTATGTGCTCTCCATGCTGCAGAAGCATTTGAACCCATTGCGTTGGTTGAAAGGAAGAATACGTTTCCGTAACCTCCTGTTGCCAATACAACAGCGTGCCCTGAATGGCGCTCCAGTTCTCCCGTCACCAGGTTACGGGCGATGATTCCCCTTGCTTTTCCGTTTACGATCACCAGCTCAAGCATTTCGTGGCGATTGTACATTTTAATTTTTCCCAGCCCGATCTGGCGGTTCATCGCAGAATAGGCACCCAGCAGCAACTGCTGTCCTGTTTGTCCTTTTGCATAAAATGTACGCTGCACCTGTGTACCTCCGAAAGACCGGTTGTCCAGCAAACCTCCGTAATCACGGGCGAACGGAACTCCCTGTGCCACGCACTGGTCAATAATGTTCGCGGAAACTTCCGCCAGGCGGTGAACGTTTGCTTCACGCGCACGGTAGTCTCCACCTTTAATGGTATCGTAAAATAAACGGAAAACGGAGTCTCCGTCATTCTGATAGTTCTTGGCAGCGTTGATCCCTCCCTGTGCAGCAATGGAGTGCGCACGACGCGGAGAATCCTGGAAACAAAACGCCTTTACGTTGTATCCCATTTCTGCCAATGAAGCAGCTGCAGAACCACCTGCAAGACCTGTTCCCACAACAATTACGTCAATCAAACGTTTGTTGGCAGGGTTTACCAGGTCAACATGACTTTTATAGTTTGTCCATTTATCTTTTAACGGACCTTCCGGAATTTTTGAATCTAATACTTTTGACATAATCTCAATGTTTTTTATTATTTCGTCAGGTAAATAACTACCGGAATGATTGCGAACAATAGCGGAATAACAATTGCAAATGCTTTTCCGACAACTTTAATCAGTTTATTGTATCCCCTGTGATTCAGCCCCAAGGACTGGAACGCGGAAGCAAACCCGTGCATCAAGTGGAACGATAAAACGGCCATGGACACCACATAAAGGATCACAAATATCAGCGCATTGCTGTTTGCCCCGATTCCTGCTTCATCTGTTTTATCGTGTCCGAAGAATGCGAAAACCAGTGAATGCAGATCTTTGTATGCCACTCCGACCTTAGGGTTTGTTCCTTTTGACTGGTAAGACTGGTCTATCTGAAGAATCTGGTCCAATTGTGATGCTTCATATAAATCCTGTCCTTTCGCCTCCACACTCTCTACCGGGATAAATTGCTTTGAAGTGGTGTAATATGCTTTAACCTCCTGGTCTTCTACCTTTCCCTGGCCTGCCATCTGAGGGCTATAAAGTACTTCTGTATGTAAAGGCATCGGGTTGGAAGAATACTTCATTTTCCACCAGAAATGCTGCATGTGCAAAATGATAAAAATTAAAATCAGCGACCCCAGCACTGCCATGCTGCGGGCATACCATTTACTGTTCGTGTTCGGTTTCTCATACGCATACTTAACCGGACGTGCTTTTCTGTTCTGAATGGTTAACAAAATTCCATCAACGGCGTGGAATAAAATTGAAATGTAAGTAACGTACGCCAAGATTTTGACAAGAGGGTTTGTCCCCATGAAATATGCATATTCGTTAAATGCACGCTTTCCCTCCGCCCCTGTGATCGTGATCAGCTGAAGGTTTCCCAACAAATGACCAACCAGGAACAAACAAAGAAACAACCCCGTTAATGCCATCCACCATTTTTTGGCAATCGAAGATGATAAAATTGCTGATTTGCTCATAAATAATAATTGTCTGATAAATACTAATCGGCAAATTTAACAGTTATGATACTTCGTTATCCAAATCAGCCCTAATTTAGACACAGTTTAAATTAGTAAGTCATCCTTACGCTTCACCAAATCCTTTTAATGCGTTGTTTTTTAATGTATTAATTCTGTTTTGTAATTTCACCTTTAATTAATTCCATTTTCACCTATCGTTTTTAACATTTTTTTTGCCCGGAACAGCATCTTTTCCTATTACCTTTACACTGATTCTGTTCAATTCGATGAAGTTATGAGAAAAGTGATTATTGCGTTTACAGGAGTCCTGGTATTGAGTGGTTGCTCACAAACCGAAGGACCTGCTGTTGAGAAGGCAACCCCGTCACCGGTTAACCAGGAAGCGAAATCCACGGTTACCCCTACAAAACTGCTGACAATGGAAATTGGAGGAATGTCCTGCGAAATGGGTTGCGGAGCAGCTATACGAAAAGAATTGCTGGCAACAGACGCTGTAGAGCGGGTGAAATTTGACTTCAAAATGGGAAGAGACCTCAACACTGCTGAAATTTCATACGACGCTTCTAAAATTTCCGAAGATAAGATAACGGCAATTGTCTCCAGGATCAACGACAAGCAGTTTACAGTGGGGAACACTTCGGTCAAAGCTTATGAAAAGCCTGCAGAAGAAACAAACGCTTCCCAGGTAAAGCACAGCACGCGTATTTCCGCAACAGACAAATCCTTTACACAGCTGGAATCATCTGAATCATTCGGAATCAAAACTCCCAACCTGATCGATTTGCTGGTTTCTGCCCTGATCCGGCGATAATCCTTCACTGATTGGCTTTTCAGTCATCGGTATATCCTTACTATATATCATATTTTACTACTCCGCATCTTAATTCCGGGCTTTTCCTGTCATGCATCTGTATCAGCATTTGGTGATTTTTCACTGCTACCAGGGATAAACAGAAATAAATGTTCACAATGAGCCCTGTCTTTTACCTGTTATATTTTGCTGATTAACAACCTGTTTTTTCAAATAGGTAAAATTGTTTTATTATTCATGGAATCTTTACACTCTCTGTAAACATCGTTTTAGCTTTTTGAAAATACTTTTACAATTGTGAAAGCAGAGGCAATAAATAAGAGGATCGGTGAAGAACTACGGATGATTCGTCTGAGTAAAAATCTCAGCCAGGAAGCATTAGCTGACGAATTGAATATTTCTGTTTCGACGTTATCCAACCTGGAAAGAGGACAAACGGAATTTACCGTTTCGCGATTGTATGAAATACTCTTCTTGCTGAATATTACTATTTTTGATTTCCTGAAACGGATTCACAAAGAAAGCTTCTATGACAATGTCACGATCAAAGAAGACGCGCTCCTTTATTATTCCAAGACAGAACAACTGGAAAAAGAAATCCGCCAAATAAAAGCGGTCCTTGAACAGCTCAAGAACAAATAAACCGTATCTTTATTACTTTTGCAATAAAAGTAAACGAAGATGAAATACACAATAAAAAAAGACGCCCTCAGATTTTTAGAAAATTACCTCAACAATGCCAGTCCCACCGGATTTGAATCCGAAGGACAGAAACTATGGCTCGAATACCTGAAGCCTTATATTGACACTTATTTCTCTGACAATTATGGTACGGTCGTAGGTGTCATCAACCCCGAAGCAGAATACAAAGTAGTGATCGAAGCACATGCGGATGAGATCTCCTGGTTTGTTCATTACATCACAAAAGAAGGATTCATCTACCTGAAAAGAAATGGCGGTTCCGACCACATGATCGCGCCTTCCAAGCGGGTAAACATTCATACGGATAAAGGAATTGTAAAAGGAATTTTCGGATGGCCGGCCATTCACACCCGCCACACAAAAGATGAAGCGCCCAGCATGAAAAACATCTTTCTGGATGTGGCCTGCTCCACCAAAGAAGAAGTTGAAGCATTAGGGATTCATGTTGGCTGCGTGGTTACATTTGAGGATGAATTCTTCATTATGAATAAAAACCGTTTTGTCGGCAGGGCGCTGGATAACCGGATCGGTGGATTCATGATCGCCGAGGTGGCACGCCTGCTGAAAGAATCAAAGACAAAACTGCCGTTCGGCCTGTATATTGTAAATTCCGTTCAGGAAGAGATCGGTTTACGGGGAGCGGAAATGATTTCCCGCAAAATTAAGCCGGATGTAGCGATCTGCACCGATGTCTGCCACGATACCCATACCCCTATGATCGACAAGATCGAGAACGGGGATTTCAAATCCGGGGATGGCCCGGTACTGACATACGGCCCGGCGGTTCAGAACAACTTATTAAAACAGATCATCGCAACTGCCGAGAAAAACAAGATTCCTTTCCAGCGGGCAGCAGCTTCCCGTTCGACAGGAACAGATACAGACGCGTTCGCCTATTCGTTTGAAGGGGTTCCATCGGCTTTGATTTCCTTACCGTTGCGCTACATGCACACAACCGTTGAAACATGCCGGAAGGAAGATGTGGAAAACTGCATCAGGCTGATGTTTGAATCCTTGAAAGCAATTGAGAACGGGCATGATTTCAGATACATCAAGTAACCATCGTTTATGAACGGGCACATTCTCTTTTTCAGCAATTTATTAGGCAGTCATTGTCTTTCCGACGACGATTCAAGGGAGCAATACAGCCATGATGAGACCGAAGACATCCGTGTTTTACCTTCGTGTGTACTGAAACCCGGTACTGTCGAGGAAGTCAGCAGGATTCTTGCTTACTGCAATGACAACAAGCTTCCTGTCACTCCGATGGGAGCAAGAACGGGTTTAAGCGGCGGTGCGATCCCCTCTCCGGGAGGGATTGCGCTTTCAATGGAACGGTTCAACCGGATCCTGAACATTGATGAAAGGAACCACCAGGTGACCACGGAACCGGGAGTGATCACGCAGGTATTACAGGAAACCGTAAAAGAAAAGGGATTGTTCTATCCCCCGGATCCGGCGAGCAAAGGAAGCTGTTTCATCGGGGGAAACATTTCTGAAAATTCAGGAGGCCCGAAAGCTGTAAAATACGGTGTTACGAAAGATTATGTTCTGAACCTGGAGGTTGTTCTGGCTGATGGAAGCGTCATCTGGACAGGGGCGAATGTGTTAAAAAACGCAACGGGATACAACCTCACACAATTGATCGTTGGCTCAGAAGGAACACTAGGAGTTGTTACCAAGATCGTATTGAAGCTTCTGCCTCATCCGACCACCGATTTATTGCTGCTGGTTCCGTTTTATTCTGCCAGGCAGGCTTGTGAAGCAGTGGCGGCAATCTACCGGAAAGGGATCGTTCCAAGCGGACTGGAGTTCATGGAACGGGACGCATTGATCTGGACGCAGCAATTTACCGGGGACTTTTCGATCGAAGTAAAAGACAATCACGAAGCGCATCTGCTGATCGAAGTCGACGGGTTTGACCAGGATGTGCTGATGAGGGAATGCGAATCCATCTTATCTGTCCTGGAACAGTTTGATACCGACGAGGTGCTGTTTGCAGAATCCCAGGCACAAAAAGATACATTGTGGTCGTTGAGACGAAAAGTTGGCGAAGCGGTAAAATCCCAGTCTGTTTACAAAGAAGAAGATACGGTTGTACCGAGGTATGCGCTGCCTGAATTATTGACAACAGTAAAAGATTTAGGAAAAGAATACGGCTTTAAATCCGTTTGCTACGGGCACGCGGGAGACGGAAACCTGCACATCAACATCATCAAAGGGGATATGACCGATGAGCAGTGGAACAATGAGCTTACCTTCGCTATCCGGAAACTGTTTACAAAAGTGGTCGGGCTGGGAGGAACCCTCTCAGGCGAGCACGGAATAGGGCTTGTCCAGAAGCAGTACATGGACATTGCGTTCGATCCTGTTTCACTGAACCTGATGAAGGCCATAAAACGTGTGTTCGATCCGAATAATATTCTGAACCCGGGAAAGGTATTTATGGACTGAAAAATAATCTAAGCTTCAAAATCAATATTTTTGTAAAACGCACGTTATTGGAGTCACATATGTCAACAAGAATGAAATTACTAATTCCTTTCCTGCTCCTGGGGGTTGCTGCTTACAGCCAGATCGGGACAGGAGAATGGAGAATTCACTCCGAAAACCGCAATGCGAAGGACGCGATCAGCTACGGAACATCCATTTTTTTCGCATTTGATGCCGCGCTCCTGGAATATGACGCTTCATACAATGAATACTCCACGTGGACCGTTACAAACGGACTGTCTGACATCAAGCTCACCAAGCTGGGCATCCATGAATCATCCGGTAGTATTTTTGTCGGCTATGAGAACGGAAACATCGACCAGATCAGAAACGGACAGGTGATCAACATCCCGGGAATAAAGCTGGCAACTATTTTAGGATCTAAACGCATTCTTTCCTTTAAATCCAGAGGGGCATATATTTATGCGGCAACCGGATTCGGGATCGTAAAGATCGACCCGGCAAAAAATGAAATAAAGGACACGTATTATCCAGGTGGTTCCTCGGAGGAGATCATTGAACTGATGTTCAAGGGAGACAGCATTTTCGCTTTAACACCAACACGCCTGTATGCCGGCAATCTGAACAACCCGGCCCTTGCGGATTCCAGCCAGTGGATCACAGACAACCGGATTCCTGTGCTTTCAGACAACCAATTCCGGTACGGAGACGTTGAATACTGGAACGACAGCATTTATTTCCAGAAAAATTTCGACGGATGGGGAGGCGATTCTTTGTTTGTTGTCCGGCAGGACGGCCCGCACCAGGTGATTGATCTGGGAACCTTCGGAAGACTGAATACGCTCCAGGTCGTTGACAACCGGCTGGTTATGAATGGAGACGGGTTACTCATTTCCTTTAACCCGGGCTATTCCCATCACTTTTTTCTCCAGCAATACACTTCCGGGACAGAACTAGGTTCCAATGCTTTTGTACTGTTTCAAGACAAGTACTGGTTTGCCGACAAGCAGCACGGCGCAGTAAAAAGAAACCCGGACGGAACGTTTGACTACCTTCCCTTTGAAGGGCCCGGCAGGGATATTTATTATTCCATGGACTGGAATGATGGAGTGCTGGCAGTTGTTCCGGGAATCGTTAACGGGCACAGTGAATTCTACCGCCCTCCGGGCGTGATGTTCTTCGAGGAAGAAAAATGGAAAACGATCGGAAGAGAAGAAAGTCCTCTTTGGGCGGCAGGAAATACCTGGGACAATATATCGGTATCCGTCAACCCTACCAACAAAGAACAGGTAGCTGTGGGAGGGATTTCCAAAACTCCTGTTTCTTTAATCAACAGGCAATCAGGGATCGTAACAGACACGTTCAGCTCCGTCAACTCCACAATGGACCGGTTCGGGGGGGGAAGCATCGTCATATCCTCCCTGACTTACGATGAAAGCGGTAATTTGTGGATCACCAATGGTTTTTCCAACAGCCCTTTAAAAATGCTGAGTAAGGACGGAGAATGGTATTCTTTCAATATAGGAGCAACAGCCGCTAATAAATCTACCAGGAAAATGTACTGTGACTACAATGGAAATATCTGGATTTCGGTATTCAATTCCGGGATCGTAGGATATAACCCCGGATCTTCCGTAACCTCTGCTTCGGATGACAAAACAGTCGTGCTGAACAATGGCACCTATACAGGTGACCTGCCATCCAACATCGTCACGGCAATCACAATGGATTTTGACAAGGAGCTGTGGATCGGGACCGATAACGGATTCGCGATCTTATACAATTCCGAAAACGCTTTTGATGCTTCACCGGGGGGATACAACGTGCAGCGGCCGAAAATTGAGATCAACGGAGAGGTGGATTACATCCTCGGAAGCACCTATATCAACGACATTGAAGTCGATGGCGGAAACAGGAAATGGATCGCTACGGCCAACTCCGGGATGATATTGCTCTCGGATGACGGGCTTTCCATTATAAAGCACTATACCATGGACAATTCCCCCCTGATCTCCAATAACATAATGGACCTGGAAATCGATCACAAAACAGGAGAAATTTTCATCGTGACAGACAGGGGACTGATGTCATACAGAGGCGACGCAACCTATGAAGATCCTGAGTATTCAGATGTAACGATTTTCCCGAATCCTGCCCGGCCGGACCACGACGGATTAATAACCATCCAGGGGATCCGTTATGATTCGGATGTAAAGATCACCGATGTCGCAGGAAATGTGGTGTACCGGACCACATCAAACGGAGGAACAGCAACGTGGAACGGGAAAACCCTGACCGGAGAAAAAGTAGTATCGGGCGTCTACCTGATCTGGACTGCTTCCAACATCAATAAGGGAAAGTTCGTAGGAAAAGTGGTGGTAGTCAATTGATCTTCTGGAATGAAACAAACGGATATCGGTATCTTCTTACATCGGACATCATTTTCAGAATCGAGCTTAATCGCTACTTTCTACACACAAAACGAAGGCATTCAAAAATTTGTATTCCAGGGAGCCAAGAAGAAAAACAACAATCTGTTTCCCCTGAATATTTGTGAGCTTACTTATTACCGCCGCCCCGATTCGGAACTGGGAAAGCTGACACAGGCAGACAGTCTGCTTGCGCTTGGTTCCATTCTCTCCAACCCGGTCAAAAGCATCATCGCGTTCTTCATTGCGGATGTTGTCCGCCAGTCCTTACAGACCAATGAAAAAGAGGTAGAAATCTTTACCTTCCTGAAAGAGACAATCAAAGCGCTGGATCATTCAGCTGAATTAGCAGTATTCCCGCTTCGTTTCCTGACCGGTTTTACTTCCTGCATCGGCATCCAGCCAAGCATGGACGATGATGCTCCTCTGTATTTCAACCTGAAAGAAGGAGAGTTTCATTCCGATTACCGCCCTGGAGAGCAATGCGAAGAAGGAACGATCGTACAGCAGCTTTACACATTGTTCAATGAAGGCACTGTTCCGGCCGCTTCCCGCAGACAGCTGCTTGAAATACTATTAAACTATTATGCGCTGCATGTTCCCCGTTTTGATATAGGAAAATCACTTGAGATCATTCGGGAGGTTTTGCAGGATTAGCATTATATTTGCGGAAAAATAATTGCAATGAACAACAATCCCATTTCCCGTTCCAATTCAGAAAAATTATTCGAAAAAGCTAAAACCTACTTTCCGGGCGGAGTCAATTCTCCGGTAAGAGCTTTCAAATCGGTTGACGGAAGCCCTTTATTCATCAAAAAAGGTGACGGCTATAAGATCTGGGACGAAGACGGGAATGAATTCATTGACTTCTGTGCAAGCTGGGGACCTCTGATACTGGGGCACAACCACCCTGCTATCTATAAAAAAGTAGTGGAAACACTACAAAAAGGTACGAGCTTCGGAGCTCCGACAGCTTTGGAAAATGAGCTTGCTGAACTGATCCTGTCACGGAACAAATTCATCGAAAAGATACGTTTTGTCAGCTCGGGAACCGAAGCCGTGATGTCGGCACTACGCCTGGCAAGAGGCTATACCGGAAGGAACAAGGTAGTAAAATTTGAAGGCTGCTATCACGGGCATACCGATGCGATGCTGGTAAAGGCCGGCAGCGGGCTGGTAACATTCGGAGAATCCTCAAGCGCTGGTGTTCCTGAGGCATTTGTAAACGAAACGATCGTGTTGCCGTTAAATGACGAACAAGCATTAAGGCATTGTTTTGAACACTATGGAAAAGACATCGCGTGCGCCATCATCGAACCGATCCCTGCAAACAACGGGTTACTGCTCCAGGGAGGAGAATTCTTAACAGCATTGAGGGCTGTTTGTACCGAATACGGCTCCTTGTTGTTCTTCGATGAAGTGATCTCCGGTTTCCGTGTCGGTTTCAACGGTGCTGCCGAATATTACGGAATCACCCCCGATATCATTACCTATGGTAAGATCATTGGCGGAGGGTTGCCGGTAGGAGCCTATGGAGCAAACGCAGAGATCATGAGCTGTGTGTCTCCGGACGGCCCTGTTTACCAGGCAGGTACCCTCTCAGGAAATCCTGTTGCAATGGCTGCCGGAATCGCCCAGCTCACCGAATGTGCCAGGGAAGGGTTTTACGAAGACCAGGAAGCAAGGACCCGTGCTTTTGTGGAAACGATCAACCGCTATGCCGCAGAAAAGGGATATGATTTTGAATTGGTTTCCATCGCTTCCGTTTTCTGGTTCAATTTCGACGGGAAGAAAACCATTGCCCGCGCCGATCAGATCAACCCGGACATGAGCAAATTCAAAAAACTGCATGCTTTCTTGTTGAACAATGGTGTTTATATCGGGCCGAGCGGCTATGAGGTCGGGTTCGTCTCAAGTGTCCACACAAAAGAAGTATTAAGCAAAGCCGCTGAGGTCATTAAATCCGCTTTGGATGAAGTGATGGGGTAATCTTATGAACGAACTGTTGAATAAAAAAGGAGACAGCCTTTCGCTCTTATATATTTAATGTATTTAAACTACAGCAAATGAACATTAAAATTAACTTTCTGCACCTGCTTGTATCCATAACGGCATTCCTGTCTTTCCAGGCCACTGCCCAGCGCCAGCTTTTGGTGATCGATAAAGATGAAACCGAACCGATGGCGTTTGTGAAGGTATTCCCGGACAACGGTGCTCCGTTCTTCACAGATATTGACGGGAAAGCAACCCTGGCGGAAGGAATTACTTCCATAAAGCTGACCTTTGCAGGATACCGGGATACAACAGTACAGGTCACCGAACAGCGGCAGATCATTGTTTATATGGAATCCCGCTCCAAAGAGATCAATGAAATCGTTGTATTGCCCGGGGTAAACCCTGCCTTGCGTATCATCAATAAGGCCACGGAGAACCGGAAGAAAAACCACCCGCTGGAAAACGACGCATTCACATACGAAAGCTACAGCAAATTCATTTTCGATGTTGATACAGCTTTCCTGAAAACAATCGATACCATCCAGCAGAATACGGATTCAAATTACATGCTTAACCTCATCAAAAAACAGCACCTGTTTATGATGGAAAGCTCCTCCGAGCGAAAATTCATTCCCCCGGCAAGAGACCGTGAGAATATCACCGCGTACAAGGCTTCGGGAATCAACAACCCGATCCTCTCCACCTTTGCCCAGAGCATGCAGTCGTTCCATTTTTATGACAACCAGTTCGACCTGCTCGGCAAGAAATACTTCAACCCGATCGCGCTGGGAGGAACAAAGCGTTATTTTTTCCTTATCGAGGATACGACAATCGTAGGAACAGACACCACCTTCATGATCTCGTTCCGTCCCCGCCCGGATATAAACGTCGATGCATTGAAAGGAAAGCTGTTCATCAATACCAATGGGTTCGCCATTGAGAAAGTAATCGCTGAACCGGCAAACGAATCCGAAATTGATTTTTACGTGAAGATCATCCAGGAATACAGGCTGATCGATGGTAAAAAGTGGTTCCCTGTCGACCTGAAGACAAAAGTGGAGCTGAAAAGCTTCAATTTAACGATCGGGGATCACAAAGGTTACGTGGAAGGAAGGGGAAGCACCTATATCAAAAATATTGTCCTGAACCCGGAAGGGCTTAAAAAAAGCGGATTCGGCAACATCGCGCTCTCAACGGAGAAAGATGCCGGAGAAAAATCAGATGAAGAATGGATGATGCTCCGGAGGGACACCCTGAATGAACGGGAAAACACGACCTATCATGTCCTGGACAGTTTCAGCAGGGCAAATAATTTCGACAGGAAAATCAATGGGCTGATGGCGCTTGCTTCAGGAAAATTGAGAATGGGTTATGTAAGTCTTCCCCTGGACAGGATCATTGATTTCAATTTTCACGAAGGGTACCGTATCGGTGCCGGGCTGGAAACCTCGGACAGGCTGATGCAGAACATCGTTGTCGGCGGTTATTTCGCCTGGGGTACCCGCGACAAAGACTGGAAATACGGTGGTTACTCCACCTTCCACATCAACAAGCGCCTGGGAATGAGCATCAATCTGCGCTACCAGCAGGATGTGATCAACCGGGGTTCCAATAACATGACACGGACAGGATGGGACATTACTTCTCCCACCATTTTCAATAATTTCTACCAGAAATTCATGGATCGCCAGCGTTTGGCGGAAATGCGGTTCACAGTCGCGCCGTTGGGCAACCTCACCATGCACCTGATCGGGAATTACCAGCGCATCGAATTTACCAGGAATTACCTGTTCACGAATGAAGCCGGGTTAACCATTGATCAGCTGGACGTAGCCGAAACAGCATTTGAAATGAAGTGGAATATCCGCCAGCGGATCGTCGTGCTGGGTGACATCCGGATGGCCCAGCCAACCAATTATCCAAAAATTCAATTAAAAGTTGCGAAAGGATGGACAGGAATCGCTCAATCTTCCGCAGACTACATGCGCTTGTTCTTTGCCGTGGACGAAGACCTGGAGAGCCTGCGTTTTGGAAAGCTCAACCTGCACCTGGAAGCGTCACAAACGTTCGGAGATGTCCCAATGCTCTTCAAACAGTATGCAGCCGGGACACGACAAGACTGGAACGTAGTAACCATTAACGCCCTGGAAACAGCTTTCCCGGGAGAATTTTACCACGACAGACAGGCAAGCTTCATTACGCGGTATTCGTTCCCGACGATCAGAACCAAAAAGAAATGGCTTTCTCCTGAATTCACTCTTCATCACGGGATCGGGTATGGAGACATGGAAGACCGGTCACAGCACAATATGAAATTCTGGACAATGGACAAAGGATTGTTTGAGGGCGGTTTAATTGTAAGCGGCCTCCTGAACATTAATTTCATGAAGCTAGGGCTGGGTGCATTTTACCGGTACGGACAACTGTCAGATACAAACGCTCTGAACAACATTGTTCCGAAGATCAGCCTGCGGTTTGCAGGTTTTTAACTCCTGACACGAAGTGAAGGAGTAAAGGATCCATCAGAATGATGTTTTTCCCTCCCTGACCAATCGTTTTAGCAACGGGCTGGGCCTGTAACGGTCTTCTCCGTATTCTTCAAAGAGCTTCTCTAATTGTTCCAGCACCCAGGGCAATGATTTCTCCTCTGCCCAGGCAAGCAATCCTTTCGGGTAGTTCACCCCGTTCGTCATTGCCAGGTCAATATCCTTTTTAGATGCAATATTCAGGAACAATGCATCAATCGCTTCATTCATCAGCATTACCAAGATGCGGTCAACAATCTGCTGTCCTATAATCTGGTCTTTCACCGGTTCCGGCTGAACCGCATTTTCGGCATAATCATAATAGCCTCTTCCTGATTTTCTGCCCAGGTAGCCGGCTTCAAAATGACGTTTCTGCGTAAAGGAAGGCTTATAGCGCGGATCATAGTAGAATGCAGAAAAGACAGACTCCGTTACCGTATAATTAATATCATTCCCGATGTAGTCCATCAATGTGAACGGCCCCATCCTGAATCCCCCGATCTCGGTCATCGCCCAGTCAATGGTAGCAAAATCCGCGATGCCCTCTTCACAGATCCGCAATGCCTCTCCGTAGAACGGGCGGGCAACACGATTTACGATAAACCCGGGTGTGTCCTTACACAAAACGGTGATCTTCTTCCAGCTGTCGATCAATGCTTTCGCCTGTACGGTCACCTCAGAAGCAGTCTGCACGGCAGGGATGATCTCTACCAGCGGCATCAGAGGTGCCGGGTTGAAGAAATGGATCCCGATGATCCTGGAAGGATTCCTGAGCACCGAACCGATAGAGGCGATGGGGAGAGAAGAAGTATTGGAAGCCAGGATACAATCATCCGCAACAATGGACTCCAGCTCTTTGAAAACGGAATGTTTCACACCTATGTTTTCAACTATCGCTTCAATGACGATCCCGCATGAAGCAAAATCAGCAACAGCGGTGGAATAGGTAAAACGATCCTGGATTTCCTCAGACTCTGAAGCAGACAACTTCCCTTTTTCCGTCAGTCTGTCAAGTACCTTTACAAGGTTGTTTTCAGCTTTCGTCAAAACCTCCTGGTTCAAGTCGACCAGTACAACCTGGTTCCCTGCCTGTGCTGCTACCTGTGCAATCCCTGCACCCATCGTACCAGCTCCTAAAACTCCTACTTTCATTTTCAATCCGATCATTTTGCTGCCCAAATCTACCTAAAATTGACGATTACTGAAAATAAATGCCTCCCGTTTATCCGGACCTTTCTCAACAGACGGCCAAAACAGGGTAAAAGATAAGGGAGCCGATAAATCCGGACTCCCTTTCAAGCATCTACAATCTTATGAAAAATTATCGTTCCAGCGTTACAAATCCATGTTTCTCAATTTCTTCACCCCCGGCGGTAAAACCGGTAATGTGATAGAAATATACTCCTTCACTTACGTCATTGCCGCTCGAATCTTTTCCATCCCAGGCAAAACCCGGCTGGCTGAACGACTGGATCACATTCCCCCACCGGTTCAGAATGACACAATCCAGGCTTTCAATCCCATCAAAAGAAATGAGGGAGAAGAAGTCGTTTACTCCATCTTTATTCGGTGTAAATACGTTAGGAATCTCGATATCGCAGGTAAGCAAGACATCCACAAAGAAAGAATCCGGCTCTGACACACATCCCAGGTGTTCTGCAAAAAAGTACTTGTACTCATCCTCCGTTGCAGTAAACGTAACTGTTGTTCCCGTCAACATTCCAACGGAATCCCAGTGAACAGTCCCGGACGCTGGTGTCGGGTACACTGTCACACTAAATGATTCGCCTTTACACACCTGGACATCCGCAGGCGGAGCTACAGATGGAATAACATTGACAACAACCAGGACAGAATCAGTCACCTGCGGGCAATTCTGGTAAGATCCCGTCGCATACACATAGCTGTTCTGAGAAGGAGCAACCCAGTATTGATCTCCCGGCGCAGTTCCCTCCCATACAAACTGCATCTGGGGAACATTTCCGGATACTGTCAGCAATGTGCTGTCGCCGGCGCAGATGGTCGTGTTTCCTGAAAAAGTCAGTTCAAGCTCCGGTATAACGACAATATCAATGGTATCGTATGCCGAACAGCCAGTCTGGTTGGTCACCTGCACTGTATATTGCGTAGAACCTGATGGAAGATCCGAAACCTGTTGCGTAGTGGCAGCAATCGGAGTCCAGTTATAGGTAAGGTTCGGGTTCGGAGATGTGGCGGTTAAAAACACGGAATCGCCGAAACAAACCGGGTTTTCTAATTCTACAATGGTAACCGTAGGAGATGCTTTCACATATACCAGCCGGCTTTCCAGGTTGGAAACACAGCCATTCGTATCAACTCCGGTAACAGAATAGAACATCGAAGACGTTGGAGAAACATTCAATTCATCCGACTGTATGTTTCCCGGATTCCAGGTATAAACCAGGTTGGGATCGGAAGAAGATGCGATAATGGATGACATTTCCCCCACACAGATAGAGTCGTTTGGTGTAACGGTAATAACCGGCTTGGGAACACTTGTGATGTTTATCGTATCGTAATCATAACAAATGGTCGCAAATGTAATGTCATCAATCATAAAGTCGTTTCCGGAAACATTTGTGTTCTGGTTGAGAATACAAATGTCTGCCGTTGTTGCTATCCCTGAATTCCACACCTGGTAGAATTGTGTCCAGTTGCACCCGGTTGCCGAAGGGGAAAAGATGGCTCCGATCGTGCTGTTATTGATTGAGAATTGCAGCTGTGCAACATTCGCATCATTCAGGGCATTGGAAACCCACGTACCGAAATAGTAGTCCGTTCCGGGATTAACGTTAACGGTCTGGCACCATACATCCGTAGGTGAATTCGCCCCGTTCACAACCATCATTTGTGTTCCGGGAGGAGGAGTGTGGTCTGTACAGGCAAGGAAATTCGTGTGGGCAAGATTAGGTGAGGAGGTAATCGTATAATATCCTTCCTGCGACAACATTCCATAGGTTCCCGTAGACGTATTGGTATAGGTATATCCTGTCGAAAAACCGGTGTTTCCCTGTTCAAAATCCCCGTTTACAATCAGATTATCTGTCAGTTCAACCGTACCTACTTTTACCCAGTAAGTTCCTGTCTGGGTAACGGCACGTGTAGCGCTTGTGGAGTTATTGTCCCACAAATAAGAATCAAAGGTTCCGGGATTCAATATTACTGACTGACCCTGGCAAACAATCGTATCGTTCCCCAAATCAGGCTGAACCGAACCACATTGCGCCGATGCTGCGCTGATTCCAACACTTCCCGATATGACTAATGCTGCTAACAATCTCATAATATTTTCCTTTTCAAGTTGTCTTTTAAACCTGTAAATACTAACAATTTACAGAAAAAATGTATCGTTTCCAAAAAGAGAGGGAGATTTCCCTCTCTTTTTAAACCAAAACCTGTTTGCACAATTATCTGACAACAACCTTGCTGGTTGTCACAGCTCCATTTGCGGAAACTGTTACAAAGTAAATCCCGCTTTCCCATACACCCGTATTAACAACGATCTGATTGGAGAAAGGAGTATTTTCCAGAACCACGGAACCAGCTGTGGAAACAACAGAAACATACGCTTCAGATGCATCATCCAGTGAAACGGTGAATTTGTCTGTTGCCGGATTCGGATAAATCTTCAATCCTGAAAGCTGTGTGTTTTCAATAGCAAGATCTCCGTAAGCTTCAGAAATATCAACAGAACCGCAGTCATTGGACAATGTAACGGTCACCGTTGCTGGTGCAGCGCTTGTATAGTAATGCGATACAGTAGCCGGAGCATTGGTCAGGATCGTACCGTCTCCAAAATTCCAGTCGTAAGTAGCTGCGTTATCAGGATTCAGCACAGAAAACACAAAGTTCGGATAAGATCCTTGTCTGTAGATACCTGCTGCTGAAGGAGCTTCACTCACAGACACATTGATGTTTCCGATTCCAAGGCATCCGTTAGGAGCAGTCGCGTAAACAGTATAAGTACCTGAAGTTGAAACTTCCAGTGTCTGGCTTACCTCACTTGAATTGCTCCATACATAGCTTGATCCCGGGTTCCCTGCATCCAGTATCAATGTTTCACCGGCACAGATCGTAGTATCGGCACCCAGGTCAACAACAGGGTTTGCGTTCTCAACCACAACGGTTTCAATCATCTTGCTGCATGCTGCTGTTTCATCTTTCGCTGCCCAGATGTAGTATGTTCCCGGCATCAGGTCTGTAAATGTTGAAGATACCTGCCAGTTTTCAGGAGTCGCTGTTGAGCTTTGAGTGATCCCGAATTGCAATGCACCTGTCTCAATATTCAGGTTGTCAATTGCATGGCGTAAAGCATCTCCTCCTGTTCCTGCCGAGAATAAGTGATTCCACCCGGAAACATCTGCATTCAGATAAGCAGCAGGCATTTGTATGTTTTCAAAAATGGAAACACCTCCAACCGTCAGATGTGCGAAACCGTTCGCGTCTATAGTAAGTACAACAGGAACATCTGTCTGCCCTTTCCACAATGCGATGTTGTTGGAATAAGCCAATGTCTGTGAACTTGCAGGGCCAAATGCGTTATTAGCCGTCCATCCGTAAACCAGGTAAATCCCGGACTGATTATTATTTTCACTGCTGTTACCCGCAGAGTCAAAAGACAAGCGTAGTTTTGTACCACGTCCGTTCTGGTTGGATCCGTTGGATGTTGGTGTCGCATCGTCCCCAAATGAATAAGTGATACCGTCTGCACCTCCCGTACCCCAGTTATCGATCGGAAGATCGGCAGTCAGGTCAAACGAAATTGAAAAAGAATTGTTCGGACCGGCTGTGAAATCAGGAACCGTTAAAAGGGCATTCCCGCTGATGCTGGTTGCAGAAGGGGTTAAAACCAAACGTCCGTCTGTGTTTGCTGCCTGTCCGGATAAAGTAAATGCCGACAGATCAGCAGGAGCGTTGAAATCATTTGAATAAATGGACGCGATGGCAACCTGTCCGAACGGATTGATCAATGAAGCCGAACCTCCCAGGTTATTACAATCATAATTTGTAATCGCTACTCCTTCGGAACCAAAACCAACCGATACGGAAATCTTAACTGAATCAAGCGCCTCGGTACAAGCTGAATTTCTCAATTGGTAATAGAATGTATATACAGAATCTTCTGAAGGAATAAAGTTGTACACATTGGTAGTGTTCCATGGTTGCACTTCCGTTATACCATCAACACCCAGGAAACGGTATTCCCAGGTTCCTCCTACCACTTCCGGAGCTTCGCTTACCGTAATGGATACCGGCACATTCGCCTCACACAATTCAGAAGGGTTAATCACTGCCTGGGAAGAAACATTCGCGAAAGGAGTAATTGTTGTCTGAGCTGTGGCAGTACATCCATAAGCATCGGTTCCGGTTACCGTATAAACCGTTGCTGTTGCAGGCAATGCATCAACTGTCGCTGTGTTTGTAGCGCTCAATCCTGCCGACGGAGCCCAGGAATACGTATCAGCACCGCTCGCTGTTACCGTTATTCCGGTAGACGGGCAAACAACACTTTCTTCTATGTCAACTGTTACGGTCGGATTCTCATGCACCACAATTGATAAAGGCGCCAATGTTACTTCGTCATCCGTTAATGAACAGCCGATAACAACCTGATAGTCCGTCGATGTTGTAACTGCATTGATTGTATATGTACTTTCTGTCTCTCCGGAAATATCCCCCCAGTTCGTGCCGTCAAACTGCTGCCACTGGTAGGTGATCCCATCCTGAAAATAGCTGGTTCCGTCTTCTAAAGACAGAATAAAATCAGATCCTTCACACACATCAGATCCTTCACTGGATACGATGTTTGTTAACGCAGGCGCTCCTGAACATGGAGTTGTAGGAGAGGCAACCAATTGAATATTGTTTACATAGTTAAATCTTCCGTTTGCCGTAGGAGGCGCTGACGGGTCTGGATTTGTTCCGTCACTACGATAATAGATACTTCTGTTGGTACCTAAATCCGATTTTCTCCAACTGGCAAGTGTTCCCCAGTTCGACTGGTTTTCATCAATCGCAACAATAAGGTTGCTTACTCCATCCCAGTTAAATGGAGTACTGAATGTAATTTCCTGCCATTCATTGGCCCCCGCTTCTGTTATCGTCCCTGAAAAAACTTGTTGTAAGTTTCCGGAAGTTTCCCAATCTGTTGTACTTGTAAATTCTGTTTTTACAGAGTTTCCAAGGTATACATCCCACTGAAGTGAATTTGTCAAATTACCATTGGTACGGTAAAAGCGAATGACGGATATCTCAGCCGGTCCTGTAATTCCAGCATTGTTTAAGTCCGAAACCGTATAAATCTGCTGTGAATAAGAAAATCCGTAATTAGTAGTAAGCGGCACATTCGTTGTCGTCCCTGTCTGTGTACCGATCTGTACATCGATTGTCTGTGAAAAAATGCCTGAGACTGAGCCAGCAGAGAGAGCTACTCCCAAAAACATTCCCCATACACTTTTCAATGATCTGTAAAAAACTCTCATATAAAGTTAGTTTTAAGTGAATAAATAAATTTGTTAATCATAAGATAATACCCAAGTACAAGGTTATGAAAAAAAAGAGCACCCTTTTCCTTTCAGAACGGGACAATAATGGGACAATGGAACTCCCTGTCTTTCAGTGCACAATACGGGCATTAAAACACTACCCGATGGATTGGATGAGCTTCAGCAGATCTTTCTGTTCAGTAATGTCCAGCCGTTTTCTCAGCCTGAGATTTGTTTTTCTGACCGACTCCAGCCCTATTCCCAGCGCTTTTGATATTTCCAGGTTTTCCAGGTTCAGCTTCAGCAAAGCTGCAAAGCGGATTTCTGCATTGGTGATGTCTTCGTAATTAGAAAGGAAGTAATCAAAGAATCCCGGGTGCAGCTTTTCAAACAAATGCTTGAATTTCAGCCAGCTTTCATCCGTAAGCAGTGTAAATGCCTGCAATTTGTCCGTTAAATTCTTTCGTTCCTCCTCCGTTCTGTCCATTTGAGAAAACACGACCTCCAGCTCTTCAGACATGCGGGAAATCGTCTCATTCTTTTCCATCAGGCTTTTCAGGATGCTTTGCATTTCCTGTTCCGTCCGTTCCAGGTCTTCCCGAACCTGTTTGTTTCTCAGCTCCAGCACTTCTTTTTCTTTTTTCTTTCGTTTCAGGATCTGCTGAATGGACACAAACGCTCCTGCTGATATTGAAATAATCAGGATCATCAATACTCCCATGATCCGCTTATCCGTCTGGGATTGTTCCTGTAAAATCTTCACCTCTGCCTGCCGGTGCTCAAAATCAATCTGGAACTCTGTGTTATTGGCGTTTACCGCGTTGCGGACCACATTCAGGGAATCAAGAATGTGCTGTGCCTTCTTAAAATACACCAATGCCCCTGCGAAATCTCCCGTGTATTCATTCCATACTGATTTTGCCTTGAAATAGCTGATGTTATGCTCCTTGTTATGGGCCTGCACCAACGAATCGATTACACGCATCTTTACCCGTGCGCTGTCCGTGTTCTTCCGCAGGATATCTATTTCCAGGAGCTTGTGTATGGCAGAAATGGCGCTTTCTATTTCACCGGCTTCCACGCTAATGGCAAAGTCAACTTCAAAGCTGCTTTTTGCCAGATCATACTCTTTTCGTTTGTAATACAGTTCCCCTAAATTTCCTGACAGCACGCCATACCAGGTGTTATTTCCTGTTTTTTGGGCAATGTCGATCGCTTTTCTGTAATATTCCTCGGATTTTTTCCACTCCGAATGGCTGTAGATCAACCCCAGGGTATTCAGAATATTGATCTTGGCCAGATCTGTTGTCTTATCACAGTTGAGTGCTTTGTTCAGCGCCAGTTTTGATTGTTCATAGCGTTTAAAGAAAAAATAGGAAAGCCCTATGATCTCCCAGAATTCGCATTCGAATGCATACGTATTTCCGCTTTTGATCAGCAGTTCGACTTTATAGAGGTAAGGAAAGGATTCCTGGTATCTTTTGGACAACAGCAGTCTTCTTCCGACAAAGAAAGTCACTTCAGGATAATAATTTTGCTGTTCATTGGAAAATGAATCTACAGCCTGTAAAAACGAATAGTAGTTTTCCTCATTCACAAAATCCCGCTCCTTCTGGGCTTCCAAAAAATCAAGGAGTTTTTTATTCACCTCCTTTGCTGCGGACTGGCTCACGATCTGTTCCATCTGCTTCTTTCCTTCGGAAGCCGTTTGTTTCTGACTATATGAATGTGTTGTTAATACGAATGTAAACAGCAGTAAAAAGCTATTTTTCAATGAGTTTAGTGGTTTTTTATAAAGGCAGAAGGAATGATGGTTAAATAATTGTTGAGCTAGCACCTTTTTAGATAATTTAATTTTTACACAAAGAAGACGAATAATTAACAAAAATAGTTGTTTTATATCTGTTTTGTTTTTCTCCCCGGATTTACATTTTTGATTTTTTTCATATTATTAACACCTGTTGCGGATGAATATTTATATTTTCGCAGAGATTATTAATTTGGCAGAAGTGTGTTTTCTTCTTTCTGCCAACAGAAAAATATTTTATGGACTACAGAAAACTTAATGTTTTATTAGGGTGGTTGGTTTTCCTGATCGCCACAACTGTTTATTTCATCACACTTGAAGATACTGTCAGTCTCTGGGATTGCGGTGAGTATATCATGGCTGCTTACAAACTGGAGGTCGGCCACCCTCCGGGCGCGCCTTTATTCATGCTGCTCGGGCGCCTGTTCACATTTTTTGCGGTAGAAACAGATGTGGCACTTTGGATCAACAGGATGTCCGCTTTATCCAGCTCTTTCACCATCCTGTTCATGTTCTGGTCCATTACCTCTCTGGTACGGAAAATGGTATTACAGCGTAAAAACGAGCTTTCAAAAGGCGACCTGATCGCAGTGATGGGCAGCGGGATCGTAGGATCACTGGCGTACACATTTTCAGAAACATTCTGGTTCTCGGCAGTGGAAGGGGAAGTTTACGCCATGTCGTCCCTGTTCACAGCAATCGTATTCTGGGCCATCCTGAAATGGGATGAGGAGATGGCATTGGTCCAAAACGGAAAATTATCTGTAGAAGCGGCTCCGAATCGCTGGTTGCTGCTGATCATGTTCCTGATCGGGCTGGCAATCGGGGTTCACTTATTGGGAATCCTGCTCGTTCCTGCTATCGGATATGTCATATTCTTCCGTTTGTGGGATGATGTGAAACCCGGTACATTCATTCTTACGGGAGTGATCTCCGTTGTGGTCCTGGCAGTGATCCAGGAAGGAGTGATCCCCGGAACGATCTCCATGGCATCCTCTTTTGAAGTATTTTCCCGGAATTCACTGGGATTACCATTCACAACCGGAACAATTTTATTCTTTGTCCTTCTGTTCGGAGGATTGATCTATGGGGCAAGATATGCCAGGAAAAACAAAAAAACGGTTCTGTACAACAGCTTTTTCGGGTTGATCTTCCTGTTCATCGGCTATGGCTCATTTGCTGTAATCGTAATCCGTTCCAATGCGGACACTCCGATGGACCAGAACAATCCTGAGAACCTGGTGAACCTTCACTCCTACCTGAAACGTGAGCAGTACGGTAGTTCGCCGCTGCTGTCCGGGCCTTACTGGAATTCCAAAGAAGACGGAGGGCAATTTAACAGGGAAGGGAAATGGGAGATCATAAGCCGGGCAAACTGGAAAGACAAAGGACCGGTTTATGCCCGGAGATTCATCGTCCACAAAAATGACCTGGTATTAAAAACATTCCTGAAGGAAGCAGATGCTAAAAAATTTGCGGCAGAAAATAAAACGGATTACAAGGAAGAGTTTTATGAAATCAACAGCGAATACCGGAAAAATGTAGATCCTGTTTACTCCCAGACAACAATTTTCCCACGTATGTACAGCGGTGACGACCAACGCAAGATAGACGGGTATAAAAAATGGTCCGGCTACGATGCCTCACGGAAAGACGGGGAAATGGGTAAAGACAATTTACCGTTGCCATCGTTTTCCGAAAACATAAATTACTTCATCGGCTACCAGGTCAACTGGATGTATTTCAGGTACTTTATGTGGAATTTCGCGGGGCGTCAGAATGACATTCAGGGCGACGGGAACCAGATGACCGGGAACTGGAAGTCCGGGTTCTCATTCATCGACAATGTGCGTATCGGAGACCAGGATGCGGCGCCTTACTACACGACCAATAACAAGACCAACAACAGTTTCTTCTTTATTCCGCTTGTGCTGGGGCTGATCGGTTTCTTTTTCCATGCTTACCGCTCCCCTAAAGACGCGTTTGTTGTATTCCTGGGCTTTCTGCTGACGGGACTGGCAATCGTGATCTACCTGAACCAGAAAGTATATGAGCCACGTGAACGGGACTATGCATATGCCGGTTCTTTCTACTTCTTTGCGATGTGGATCGGTGTCGGTGTTTACGCGCTTTATCATGCCTTCACTTCTTTCGGAAAAGAGCATTTCAAAAAATTCGGGATCATTGCCGCGGCAGGACTGGTGTTATTCTTCATTTTTGACATGGGCAGTGAATATTCGCTTCCCAATACCCTTTCGTGGCTGACAATCGTTATCATGGCAGGCTTGCTACTGGGAGGAATGAAGCTATTCGGAAAAGTATCGAAAAATGAAACTGCCGGAGCTGCTCTGGCAACACTTCTGGGACTTGTCGCCCCTGTGATCATGGGCGCCCAGGGATGGGATGACCACGACAGAAGCAGGAAAACAATCGCCCATGACGTGGCATACAACTACCTGAGCCAGATCTCTTCCAACGGTATCATATTTACCAACGGGGATAACGACACATTCCCGCTGTGGTACATCCAGGAGGTGGAAGGTTTCCGCAGCGACGTCCGTGTCTGCAACCTTTCATTGATGCAGACAGACTGGTACACCGCACAAATGATGCGAAAAACGTATAAATCGGATCCGCTTCCGATCAGGTTTACACCGGACCAGATCTTATTGTACACCGGAGGAACCGATTACATCCAGTTCATCAACCTGGAAGACCTGTATTTCCTGAACGGGTTGACTGCAACCAATGAACAGTATAAAAAAGTGATCGACCTGCGTCTGAAAGCAAACAGAGAAGCAGCTGTTAACGCCGTAAATTCCTTTGCAGGCACAATGGGCGGTGTGCTCAGCTCGTTTGAGGTCACTCAGCCTGTGGTACAGAATCGTATCAACCAGCTGAGAGAAGTTCTTACCCGTCCTGCACAGGTGGATAATCTGACCAATGACATCCACATGCGTTTCAGCGCGATGAGAGAGATTTACTCTGCTTTCCAGAACCGTACCATTTCGGCAACGGAAACAGCATTTACAGGCTTCCAGAATGGATTGGAGCAACTGGGTGCAGGATGGCAGACCATGGACCTGGCAGATGCGATGGCATTCGTCCGTGATGACGAAAACATGCTGAAAGGACAGGGAGGACCTGCACGTTTCTTCCCTTCCAGCAAATTTATCTTACAGGTGAATAAGGACAATGTACTGAAATCAGGAGTGATCCCTGCAAACACGGATAAATCGAAAATCATGGATGTGGTCGAGCTGAATTTTGATGTCCGGTCACTGACTCGTGAAGAGATCATGATGCTGGATGTACTCGCAAATAATGAGTGGAAAAGAGGAATTTATTTCTCGAATGCCAGGGCAAGCAAAGTTTCAAGCGCATTGCTGAACGGAAACGCATTGAAGCAGACCGGCTCCAACTACGAAGTCAATCCATTGAAGCAGGACGTTCCGATCGAAGTAGACGAAATGTATGCCAGCCTGATGAACAAAGATGGAAAAGGCCAGCGATTCGGGCTTATGAATGATCCGAATGTGCTCACAGATTACTATGCACGCAGACATGTCTACATGTTCAGGAGCCAGTTTGCGTCCCTGGCAAGATACTACATGCACAGGATCCAGCAGGCTGAGCAGATCAAAAACTTCCCGGAAGCAAACTTCCAGATGCTGCTGTTACAACCCGGAGCGGACAAGGAAGACTATACTTACCTGAGGGAAAATGCAGACAAGGTAATCGCCGAAAGTAAAAAACGGGTCAGTGAAATTCTGAACCGTGCCCAGGAAGTAATGCCGGTAGAGATCGTGCTGGACGGCGGAGAGCCGAATATGACAAGCACATTCAAATACCAGGGAGCTACCTACCCGAGGTATTCTGAAGGAATTACTATTGATTTTGTACAGATGTACTTCGATGCCGATGACAATGACAAAGCGGAAAAACTCGGTAAAGAGCTGGCAAAACAGAACAAGCAGGCGATTGAGTTCTTCTTGAATGCTCCTTCACACATTACCCTGTCTTCTTCCAACCAGCAATATTTCTTCTCATCTTTGGATGCGTACCTGCAGCTCTTCGCAGCGGCGAACGAAATGAACGGGAATCCGAACGGACCGCTGGCAAAAGAAACAGAACAATACGTGAGCGCTTTATTTGAGCAGAAGCTTCCAGCGTTGTACAGAAGGATTGAGGGAGAACTCCTGGATGCCAATGAAAGTACACGCAACAGAAGATCCATTGATCTGCTTTACCTGAAAGACTACATTGAAGCGCTGAGCGCCGACTACGGTTTCCTCGGGCCTAAAGCACAGGATGCGCCGCTACCGGGACAAAACGGACAGGAAGAGATTAACTTTGAGGAGCTCATGCAGGAACAGATCAAAAAAGATTCTACACAGCCTTAGTTTTAATAAAGCAAATTAAATGCACCGGTCCCCCAAACTCCTCCACAAGGTCTTTCCTTCCAGGATTTGGGGGATCCCTGTATCTGACAGGTCCGTATTTCTCACTTTTGACGACGGGCCGGACCCGGAAATAACTCCCTGGTTACTGGATTTCCTGAAAGAGCAGAATATTCCTGCCACTTTCTTTTGTGTGGGTGAAAACGTTGAACGTTACCCGGAATTATACCAGCGGATCCTGGAAGAAGGACACCGGACGGGAAATCACACCATGAAGCATCTCAACGGGATGAAAACCGATAAAAAAACATACCTGCAATCCATTGAAGAAGCGGGAAAGCTGATCGACTCCAATCTTTTCAGGCCTCCCTACGGACGGCTGAACATCCGGCTGGACAAAAAGCTTTCCAGACGGTTCAGGATCATCATGTGGACGTGGCTTTCCAAAGATTACGACAAAACGATTCCCGTTGAAATGATCATCGAGGCTGCGGATACGATCAGGCCGGGAGACATCCTGGTGTTTCACGACAACATCAAAACAAAAGACCGGCTGCGATCATTGCTTCCCCCGGTCGTTGAAAAGCTCCGGTCCGGTGGGTTTGTCTTCAGAAGCATTGACTGACGATTTACAGAAAAGATAAAAAGACGGAAAGGACTAAGGCAATGAGAAAGATCCCGAAGCCAAGGCAAAAATTCCTTACCGATTTATTGAAACCTTCCACAGACATGCCGTACATCCCGTAAATCAGCAGTACCACTCCTGTCAGCAAGCCGAAACCACCTGAAACAATGACAAGAAAGCTCCAAAGAGTGGAAAAGAACTCCATCCTGCTATCTTCTCTCGATCAGGGCAACGCTTTTCAGGAGCTGTACAACATACCCCATCCCGTCTGTGTGGCGTTCAAATTCCACTTCCAGCTCCTGCCCCAATGCTTTTTTCCCTTCTTTTCTCAGGTAACGCAACGTCGGAGAGTCTTCCTGGATAGAAAGTGATGCCGTATAGCCATCTGAAGGAACATTTGCTCCAACGATCAGAAAATGATAAGGTCCGTTCTCCACAAATCCCTGGAACGTCACCGCGTAAGGTCCTTGCTGTCTCAGCACCAGGTAAGCATTCTCATCACTGTGCTTTACCGGATCGATCTTCCTGTATTCTTCCCCTTCAATATGCTCTTCATAAGCCGAAACACGCTCTTTGGACGCTGTTGGTTTTCCCTCCGGGGAATAAAAGGTCACTTCTTCCGAAAAATAAGCATGTTCACCCTCTCCTTTTATGGTTGACCGTCTGGAAGCAAACCGGACTCCTCCGTTTGAATAAAAACAGGTACGTGTCCTGATCCCTGTTTTTCCATCCAGTGCGTCTTCCTCTATTTTCGTAATCAGGTTGTTCTGATCCAGGTATGCCGTTACAGCCATGGAGGATACATCTTCCTTAGAATAAATAAGGCTTTCTACACGCGCCAGGTTGGGCAGATCACCATCAATTTTTTCCATCAGAGCGTCAAATTCACTTGCCTCAACAACAGGTGTCAGTTCTTTTTCTTCAGTTTCAGGAGCCTCAGCCGCTGGTTCCGTTTTCCCGCCACACGCCGTCAGCAGGGCAAAAAACATAAAGAAAGAAAGGAATTTCATTGTTTTCATATTATCCGGGTCTCTTTGATAGAATTCATCTTTATCACAAAAGTAACAAAAAATAAATTGAATAATTTTAAGCACAGACAGACACGCCCAATTGATTAACTTTGTGCTATGGACATTCCTCAAAAACTATCGGACAAAATAAAACTGCTCCCCGATAAACCGGGAATTTACCAGTATTTTAACGAGAAAGGGAATATCATCTATGTCGGAAAAGCGAAAAACCTGAAGAAAAGAGTCAGTTCGTATTTTACCAAAACACAGGACAATAACAAAACTCGCATGCTCGTACGGGCAATCGAAGATATCCGTTACATTGTCGTTGATACCGAACTGGACGCGTTGCTCCTCGAAAACAACCTCATCAAAGAATACCAGCCCAAGTACAATATCCAGCTGAAGGACGATAAGACATATCCCTGGATCTGCATTAAAAAGGAAGCCTTTCCCCGTGTGTTCTCCACCCGGAACATCATCAAGGACGGGTCTACCTATTACGGCCCTTATTCCAGTGTGAAGGTAATGAATACCTTGCTTCAGCTCATCCGTGACCTGTACCCGCTGCGCACCTGCACCCTGGATCTGCGCAAGCAAAAAATAGAAGAACGAAAATACAAGGTCTGCCTAGAATACCACATCGGGAACTGCCTGGGGCCCTGTGTAGGCAAACAATCGGAATCTTCCTACAACAAACAGATCGAAGCCATCGAAACAATCCTGAAAGGAAACATTTCAACGGTTATTTCACTTCTGAAGAAACAAATGAAAGAACTGGCAGCGGCTTATGCATTCGAGGAAGCGCAGGAAGTGAAAGAAAAACTGGAGATCCTGCAGAACTTCCAGGCAAAATCGACCATTGTTTCTCCAAAAATCCATGAAGTGGATGTACTGACAATGGTCAGTGACGGGAATGCCCGGTTCGTCAATTACCTGAGCATCATTAACGGAGCAATCGTGCATGGGCTTACAATTGAAGTAAAAACAAACCTGGATGAAACCGACGAACAGGTCCTGGACTACGTATTGCTCCGCATGCGCCAGCAATTCAACAGCCGGTCAAAAGAAGTGCTGGTAGAAAAGAAATTCGCTACGGAATTGTCTGGCATTCGCCTGTCCGTTCCCCAGATCGGTGATAAAAAAAGCCTGGTAGAGCTGTCCAAAAGGAACGCAGCTTTCTACAGGCTGGAGAAACGCAAACAGGAAAGCATCAAAAACCCCGAAAAAGCGACCGAGCGCATCCTGGAGCAGATCAAAAAGGATTTCCGGCTCAAAGAATTGCCCGTGCACATCGAATGTTTTGACAACTCCAATATCCAGGGGACCAACCCGGTATCGGCCTGTGTTGTTTTCAGGAATGCCAAGCCCAGCAAAAAAGACTACCGCCATTTCAATGTAAAAACTGTCGAGGGCCCCAACGATTTTGCTTCCATGGAAGAAGCTGTTTTCCGCCGTTACCGCAGAATGCTCGATGAAGGTGAGCCACTTCCCCAATTGATCGTGATCGACGGAGGGAAAGGACAACTGTCTTCCGCATTGAACGCGCTGGATCAACTGGGCTTACGGGGAAAAGTAGCGATTGTCGGAATCGCGAAAAAGCTCGAGGAGATCTTCTTTCCCGGAGATTCACTCCCTCTGTACATCGACAAGCGGTCGGAAAGCCTGAAAGTCATACAGCACCTGAGAAATGAAGCCCACCGGTTCGGAATTACCCACCACCGGAATAAAAGAAGCAAATCCGCTATCCAGTCGGAACTGCTGAACATCAAAGGAATCGGGGAAAAAACCCAGGTAGAGCTGATGAAACATTTCAAAACCGTGAGCAGGATAAAAAAAGCGACGCAAAAAGAGCTGGAAGCAGTTGTGGGGAAAGCAAAAGCCGGACTGATCACACGGGAATTAGGCAAATAGAAGCACTTATTCGAATTTCATGTATTTCTGAGGATCTACCGATTGCTGGTTCAGCCACAGCTCAAAATGTAAATGAGGCCCGGTGGAGCTCGTTCCCGTATTTCCTATGATACCGATCATGTCTCCGGCACTCACCTTATCTCCTCTCTTTTTCAAAAGGGTCTTCGCATGCTTGTAAACGGACAGGAAATCATTGGTATGCTCAATGATCAGGATATTACCGTCTTTCTGAGAATAGCCGGAAAAGATGACCGTACCTGCAAGACAGCTGGAAAAATAGGAATCCGGAGGAGCCACCACATCGACCGCTTCATGCTTACCTGCAGCAAACCGCTGGCTGACCTTTCCCTTTACAGGCGTCATAAAATGTACAAAATCAGCTGATTTTTTTGCAGAATTGGTATACTGATCCGCTTTTACGTTCTCTCCTATCTGGGCCTCGGCTTTACTCGGATTGGGATTGATCGTATTCGGATCAATCTGGACATCCGGTTTTTCCGCAGCGGAAGAATCCGGGTGAAAATCTCCGAACAGAAGCCGCTTCAAATCCCGGATATACACTTCCTGCGCCTCTACTTTCTTAGCCAGTGAATCCATCCGGATCCGTTGTTCCACAATCTGTGTTTGTTCAGGTGCAGAAGGAGTAAAGAAATAGGTTCCGAAAGGAGTAAGCCCCAGTAAAAAGACAAAAATTCCGCTGATCAGGAACAGGGAAAGAAAGAGCAGTGATACGATCCGGACTTTTGAGGTGGTAATGCCAAAAATCTCATTAAAATTCTTGGGATCATAAACAGCAAATTTGTACTGTTTACGCCAATTTCTTAACCACCTTCTTATTCTGTTCATCTTCTCAAAATTCACGATTTTTTCGGAGAAGAACCAATATTTTTGAAAGTATTTCGTAATTTTATAAAAACCAGTTAATTAATAATTAACACATTTTAATAAATCGGCACGACTTTTGAAAGAAAACTACCCAACGTTTTGCCTATTTTTGCGTCTTACAGGTATCATATGAGGTTATTTACCATTGTCATATCGTTCTTATGCAGCTTTGTTCCAGCAGGATTCTCCCAGCTGACAACCGCTGTCCAGGACCCTGTATCACTGGTTCAGAACGTTTTGCTTGGTGACCCGAACATCACTGTTACAAACATTACTTTTCAAGGGTCTCCCGGCGCGTTGGGACGGTTTGATGCTACCGGAACGAACCTGGGCATCCAAAGCGGGATCATTATGACAACCGGAACGATATCAGGAAACGCCAACGGACCACTCGGACCCAACAACACCGCCAGCGGAGGAGAAGATAACGGAACCGGGGGCTATGCCCTTCTTTCCAGCATCGTCGGGAACAGTACTCACAACGCATCTGTCCTTTCATTTGATTTCCAGACGTGTTCAGATTCCATTGAATTCAGGTATGTGTTCGGATCAGAAGAATACCCGGAATATGTCGGCTCACAATTCAATGACGTTTTCGGTTTCTTTATTTCAGGTCCCGGATTCGGAGGACAGCAAAACATTGCCCGGCTTCCGAATGGAAGCGTCGTTGCCATCAACAACGTAAATAACGGGAACAGCGCACCGGCACAAGGAGTTCCCGTAACAGGACCCAGCAATCCCCAGTTTTACGTTCCGAACGGAAACGGAAGCCAGTCACCTTTCAACCAGAGTAACATTTATATTCAATACGACGGATTTACAAAAGTCCTCACCGCAAAAGCAAAGATCCAGTGCAACGCGACCTACAGGCTTACATTGGCGATCGCTGATGTGGGAGATCCTTATTACGATTCCGGGATGTTCCTGGAAGCGAAGAGCTTCAAGGCAAATGATCCTGTAAAGGTAAGCTATACATTATCGAACCAGGCGTTCGACGAACCAAACGTTCTCGCGGAACCATGTACAGATGCAACCATCCGGTTCGAACGCACAAACTGTAATATCAATTCTCCCTTAACCATTAATATCGCTGCTTCAGGAACCGCGGTCAACGGAACGGATTACCAGACGATCCCGTCCACCGTAACCATCCCCGCAGGTTCATTGTCTGCCGATTTTAACCTTCTTCCCATTTACGATGGTATCGAAGAGGGAACTGAAAATGTTTTCTTTACGTTCAGCTACCTCGACAACTGCGGAGAATCACAGACACAAGAGCTGGAGTTGTTCATCAGGGATATAGAGCCCATGCAATTGTCGCTTTCATCCACTGAAATTACCTGCCCGGGAGATGAGGCGGTACTGACTTCTTCCGTAACGGGAGGAGGGCAGCCATACACCTACCTGTGGAGCACCGGAGAGACAACACCGGAAATTACGGTTACCCCTGCAACCACCACTACCTACACATTGACAGTAACCGATGAATGTATCGGGGACCAGGTAACGCAGTCCATAACAGTGAGTGTAGTTGATTTCACTCCTATCACAATAACCGGATCACCGGATATCGTAGAACTTTGCCCTTATATCCCTGCCACACTCAGCGTCTCCGCTGCGGGAGGATTCGGAGGCTACACCTACCAGTGGACAAGCAGCCAGGGAGAAACGCTTGGAACAGAGACAGACCAGCTTGTTACTCCTTCCCAGACAACAATCTACACAGTCACTGTAACAGATAAATGCGGCTTGACAGAGTCCCATGACATCACGTACACGATCACCAGTCCCCCATTGATAGTCACACTAAGTCCTGATGTGGAAATCTGCCCGGGAGATTCGGTTCTTCTGACATCGGTTGTAACAGGAGGTTACGGACAATATTATTACCACTGGCCACATAGCGGGGAAACTACTCCTGATGTCTGGGTGAACCCTATGGTATCCACCAACTACATACTGGTGGTTTCCGATGAATGCCAGACATTCAGCGTTGCCGAAATGGTCCGTGTCATTGTGGTGAAGCCCACAGCTGATTTCGTTCCTTCAAGCAGTGTCCTGTTCAACAACCTGGATATAACATTTCAAAACCTGAGCACCAACGCCAGCACTTACGAATGGGATTTCGGAGACGGGAATACTTCTACCGATGTGCATCCGAATAACCTGTACCTCGATCCGGGAAATTACCTCATTACCCTGATCGCAACAGATGACAAAGGCTGTAAAGACACCATTCAAAAGCCTATAACCATCATTGAGGAGTACTATATCTACATCCCGAACACATTTACCCCTGACGACAGCAGGATCAACGATGAGTTCTATGCTAAAACAATAAACATCGCGGATTTAAAAATAGACATCTACAACCGCTGGGGAGAAAAAGTCTATACATCCGACAACGTGAATTTCAGGTGGGACGGAACGTATAAAGGAAAAGATGTCCCGGATGGAACTTACACCTACAAAGTTTCATACCTTGCAAGAAACGGAACGGAAGGAAAGCTGGTCGGGCACCTTAATGTTTTGAGGTAGAATAAGCTACCCTGTCTATGCTGCATTCCTTATCCAGTGCTTCACCCCGGGTTAAAAATCCGGCCATTTCTTCAGACAGCAGGGGTGCCATCATGTAGCCTTTGGTTCCCAATCCATTGAATACCGCTAATTTTTCATACACAGGATGCCTTCCCATCAACGGTCTCCGGTTCGGGGTAGTGGGACGGACGCCTGCATACTGTGCAATTACAGAAACAGGCCGGTCGGTCAGGTAGCTTAAATTTTCCAGCAAAAGGTTTTTACCTTCCTCCGTCAGGTCTGTATCGTCCGTATTCCACAAGTAGGTAGCACCAACCTTGTACCTTCCTTCTCCGATGTGCAATGTAAAACACTTCCGGTTAAGCGACTCATCCGCCGACAATCCATCCGTCTCCACCGTCAGGATCTCCCCTTTTGTAGAATTCACCGGCAGATAACCGAACCAGGGATTGTGCTTAGACTGGTATCCTTCACAAAAAACAATGGCATCAAACTGCTCATTGTCATAGCAGGCCGTTTCCGGATCCATACGCCCGTAATCAAACACTTCCTTCCGGATCCGGACATCCGGAAGCGCCTGGATCGCATCCATGAATGTATTGGTATCCAGGTAAAAGCTGTTTTTTACCCTCCCGGAACCAAATTGATTGGCATACGGGAAAACAATCGCATCGTTTTCATTGATTGGGTGCATATAACTGAGAAACGCCTCCGTGTCCTGCCGTTCTGTCCAGAAATTCCGCTCCTGCTCCGACGAAAAAAAACGGCGGATCACTACCGGGTGAAAGAAAGATGCTCCCGACCTGTTTTCTATCTGCCGGTAGAACTCTTTCGCATACGGGATGAATTCATCGACCCGCCAGCTTTTATTCATCCGGCGGAAAACCAATGGATTGATCATCCCGGCAGCTACCCTTGAACTTACATTTATACCGCTATCTATGACGGTTACATCACAACCTGATCCGGCTAACTGAACACTCAGGCAACTTCCTGCCAGACCACCACCAACAATTAATATCTTCTGCATATCCTATTTTGCGACTGCTAAACTAATAACACTTATTTTAATATCGGGAGAAATTGTGCGGATACACCGGATTATTGATTCCAGTGTTGCTCCGGTTGTGATCACATCATCTACCAGGGCGATGTGTTTGTACCGGCAGATCGATTCATCGACACGGAATAAATCCGCAACATTGTCCCACCGCTTAAACCTCCCCAGCTTTGTCTGGCTCTCAGTGTGCCTGTCCTTCGAAACCACTTTCCTGTCAACATTCATCTTCCATACGGCGGCGATCCCCTCCGCCAGCTTTTCCGTCTGGTTGTATCCGCGCACGTACTTCTTTTTCCTGTGGATGGGAACCGGAATCAGCGCTTCTACGGATGAAAAGCCCTGGTGTCCTTTCAAATGCCCGCCCAGCACTTTTCCGAACAGGACGCCCACATCCGGGCGATTCTTATATTTCAACGCATGGAGCACCGGTTTTACATTATTGTTCTTTTCATAGTACAACAAGGAATAAGTGGCAGAAACAGGAATCCTTCCCCAGAACAGTTCATCCAGCCCGGTTGGCTCTTCCGCTTTTTCAAAATGGGTATAGGCCAGCTCAGAAAAACAGACCGAACAACAGGCTTTTTCCGTTCTCAGCAGTTCTCCATCGCAAATAACACAGGAAGAAGGAAACAGCAGGTGAAGAAATCCATCCAAAAACCGGTTCCCGCGAAAGAAACCGGAAGCTGATCTTCGCCCTTTCTTCTGATTTTCGGTGTCATTCATCTTCTACCAACAATTCGATGTTCAAAATAACATTTTTTTTCAATTGACATCCAAAAATAAGTGGCTTAACTTTATGGTAGAAACGGAAAAATCCTTCGTTCCTTGATGTACCAATAGTTTTGACGAATAAATTATTTTTTTCGACAAAACGGGAGTTATGATCTGTGAATATCTTTAAAGAGATGTTCAAAACCTCATTAAGCATTGTCAGCAAAGGAGTTTCAAAACAGGATGTTGATAACCTCCCTGAAATGTGGATTTCTTTAATTGCGAAAGGAGAGAATTTTGACAATTTTTGTATGCCCCTACGGATAACAACCAACTCTGGTTAAAATTGGAAACTGAAACCATCCGGAAAGGGAAACAAAATTTTTGATTAACAAACAGATAAGCGTTCAATGACAATTAAACGCAATAAGATAGTCTTAGTATTGATTTAACATAAAATGAAATGGCACAATTAGAACCGATCCTGGAGGAAAACAAAAGTCGTTTTGTATTGTTTCCGATACAGCACGATGACATTTGGTCTTTCTACAAAAAGGCCGAAGCTAGTTTCTGGACAGCAGAAGAAATTGACCTCTCTCCCGACCTGATCGACTGGGAAAACAAGCTGAATGATGATGAGCGTCATTTCATCAAGCACGTTTTGGCATTTTTTGCTGCTTCCGACGGCATTGTAAATGAGAACCTGGCAGAAAATTTCCTGTCGGAAGTTCAGTATACGGAAGCGAAGTTCTTTTACGGCTTCCAGGTAGCCATTGAGAACATCCATTCAGAGACCTATTCGCTGCTGATCGACACCTATATCAAAGACACCAACGAAAAGAATTACCTGTTTAACGCGATCGACACGCTGGATTGTGTAAAGAAAAAGGCAGAGTGGGCGCTCCGCTGGATCGAAAAAGGTTCATTCGCCGAAAGATTGGTAGCGTTCGCAGCAGTCGAAGGAATCTTCTTCTCCGGCTCTTTCTGCTCTATTTTCTGGTTGAAAAAACGCGGGCTGATGCCGGGACTGACCTTCTCAAACGAGCTGATCTCCAGAGACGAAGGATTGCACTGTGATTTCGCTTGCCTGTTGTACAACAACCACCTGGTAAACAAGCTGCCGAAAGAGCGGATCGCCGAGATCATCGTTGACGCTGTTGCAATCGAAAAAGAATTCGTGACAGATGCATTACCGGTAAAGCTGATCGGGATGAACAGCGACCTGATGCAGCAATACATTGAGTTCGTAGCGGACCGATTGCTGGTAGAATTAGGAAACGAAAAAGTGTTTAACGCAACGAACCCGTTCGATTTCATGGAGATGATCTCCATTCAGGGAAAAACCAATTTCTTCGAAAAACGGGTCGGAGAATACCAGAAAGCGGGTGTACTGGCAGGAAAGGAAAACCAGACTTTCTCATTAGATGAAGATTTTTAAACTAAACTAACAACTGGAACTTGTATGTACGTAATTAAACGAGACGGAAGAAAAGAGGCTGTAAAATTCGATAAAATTACAGCTCGTATTATGAAAATGTGCTATGGACTGGATCCGCTGGTTTCCCCGGAGGCCGTAGCCATGAAAGTTATTGAAGGCATTTATGACGGTGTACTGACAACCGATCTGGATAATCTGGCGGCGGAAGTTGCTGCTGCGCGCACGATTGACCACCCGGACTATGCGCTGCTGGCATCAAGGATCGCTGTTTCCAACCTTCACAAGGAAACAAAGAAATCATTTTCGGATGTAATTGATGATCTGTACAGATACATCGACCCAAAAACGGGACAAAATGCATCCCTGGTCGCACAGGACGTGTATGAAATCATCATGGAGAACAAAGAAGTACTTGATTCCAGCATCATCTACGACCGTGATTTCCGCTACGATTATTTCGGGTTTAAAACCCTGACACGTTCTTACCTGCTGAAGCTGGACGGGCAAATCGTTGAGCGTCCGCAGCAAATGCTGATGCGTGTAGCCATGGGTATCCACAAAAGAGATATCCAGTCAGCGATCAAGACTTATAACCTGATGTCTGAAGGCTGGTTTACCCATGCCACTCCAACGCTTTTCAATTCAGGAACACCAAAACCTCAAATGTCTTCCTGTTTCCTGCTGACCATGAAAGAAGACAGCATTTCGGGAATTTATGAAACATTGAAGTCATGTGCTCAAATTTCCCAATCTGCGGGAGGAATCGGGCTGGCTCTCCACGATATTCGCGCAACCGGTTCATACATCAAAGGAACCAACGGAACTTCCAACGGAATCGTACCGATGCTGAGAGTGTTTAACGACACTGCCCGTTACGTTGACCAGGGAGGAGGAAAACGAAAAGGTTCTTTCGCTATGTACCTGGAACCATGGCATGCAGATGTATTCGATTTCCTGGACCTGAAGAAAAACCACGGAAAAGAAGAGCAACGTGCACGCGACCTGTTCTACGCATTGTGGATCCCGGACCTGTTCATGAAGCGCGTGAAAGAAAACGGAGACTGGACATTGATGTGCCCGCACGAATGCCCGGGGCTTTCCGAAACGCACAGCGCCGCGTTTGAGGAACTGTACACAAAATACGAAGCAGAAGGAAAAGGAAGAAAAACAATTAAAGCACAGGACTTGTGGTTCAAGATCCTGGAATCCCAGATTGAGACCGGAACACCATACATGCTGTACAAAGATGCCGCAAACGCGAAATCCAACCAGCAGAACCTGGGAGTGATCAAATCCTCCAACCTGTGTACGGAAATCATCGAGTACACTGCTCCGGATGAGATTGCTGTTTGTAACCTGGCTTCCCTGGCGCTTCCGAAATTCATTACGGAAGAAGGCACGTTTGACCACGACAAGCTGTTTGAAGTGACTTACCAGGCAACGTTGAACCTGAATAAGATCATTGACGAGAACTATTACCCGGTAGAGGAAGCGAAAAATTCAAACTTCCGCCACCGCCCGATCGGGTTAGGCGTACAAGGCCTGGCAGATGCGTTCATTCTGATGGGATACCCGTTTGAATCCGAAGAAGCACGCGCATTGAACCGTGAAGTATTTGAAACAATTTACTACGCGGCAATGACTGCTTCCAAAGATCTGGCAAAAGCAGAAGGCCCTTACGAAACGTTTGCCGGTTCTCCTGCATCAAAAGGAATTTTCCAGTTCGACATGTGGAATGTCACTCCGACAAACCGCTGGGAATGGGATGTGCTGAAAGAAGAAGTGAAAACATACGGAATCCGCAACTCGTTGCTGCTTGCGCCAATGCCGACAGCTTCTACCGCTCAGATCCTGGGTAACAATGAATGCTTTGAGCCATACACGTCAAACATCTATACCAGACGTGTGCTTTCAGGAGAATTCATCATTGTGAACAAGCACTTATTGAAAGACCTGGTGAAAGAAGGGTTGTGGAACAAAGAAATGCGTCAGAAGATCATGGCATCCAACGGCTCTATCCAGAACATCAACGAAATTCCTCAGCGTCTGAAGGAATTATACAAAACAGCATGGGAAATTTCCCAGAAAGCGATCATTGATCAGGCTGCGGACCGGGGAGCATATATCTGTCAGTCTCAATCCCTGAATATCTTCATGGAAAATGCAAACTTCGGTAAGCTGACATCCATGCATTTCTACGGATGGGAAAAAGGCCTGAAGACCGGAATGTACTACCTGCGCACAAAAGCAGCGACAGATGCGATTAAATTCACCATCGACAAAAACGTCGTGCAGGAAGTAAAAACCCAGACGATCGAAGAGCAGCAGGCTGCTATCGCATGTTCGCTGGATGATCCTGAAAACTGTGAAATGTGTTCCGGGTGATACCCCGTATTTCTGAAAGAAAAATCAGCAGCAGAATACGCTGGTATTTAAGATAAAACAAGAAATCCCCAAATTTTCATTGGGGATTTTTTTAAATTGCACCTCCAAAACACCTGATAAATGCTGATTACTTATATTGTTTTTCTAGCTCTTGCCATTGCATTTAAGGTCTTACACTGGCCGGGAACCGGAATCCTGTTTCTGGCCTCTATTGCCTTTCCATTCATTGGAATAATCGTTTCAGCTGCCAGGAAAAACGCTGAAAGCGTCCTGAAATATACATGCGTTTTCCTGATCGCTGTTTTCCTGCTCTTTAAATTCCTCTACTGGCCAGGAAGTGCACTGTTGTTCATCATGGCAGCAGCAGTCACAATAAGTTACATTATCCTCTACGGAAAAAGGTGGAAGCCTTATACGGTCTCTTTTTATGCCGTGATTGTATTGTTTCTGTTCGCAGCGGTTAATTATTCTCTCCCCAGGTCTTCCTTCCGGCTCCTGTACCTGAAAGAAGATCCGTTTAATCCTCATGATCCGATGCCTCATTTTTTTGTCCAGTCGTTAGCGTATGAATTATACCACGAAGGGAAATACGATCAGGCCGAAACATTAATTAAACGAAACCTTGATGACATCAATGAACTACTGGCGCAGGAAAAAATCTTCCCGGAATACCTGAGAGAAATTGAGGAAAAAAACCTGGAAATAACGTACAACGACCTGGAAAGCATCCGGCAGAGAAAATGGAACAAACTTGTTCCACTAATCAGGGAATACAGGTAAGTTCCATAATTTTTAAGGGTGTCGTCTTAACTCCTTCTTTCTTGAAGAAGGAAATGAAATTCATATTTCAGGAAATAGAAATATAGGAGTGTGACCTACAGAAAACCGCTTACTTCACAAATGCCCGGATCTCCAGTTTATGCAGGCGTTCTGCCGTATTTGCAGTAACGGTAACCGTTTTATTCTGTTCTCCTGTCTGCCCGGGATTGGATTTAAATGATACCTCAATTTCGTCCGAATCGCCCGGCAAAATCGGTTTTTCAGGCTTTTTCGGGGTCGTGCAGCCACAGCTCGCTTCTACATTCTCAATTATGAGCGGTTTTGTTCCTGTGTTCTTGACACGGAATACGGTCTTATTCTCAACCTCAGGCTTTACATTACCGAAATCGTGTATGAGCTTATCAAATTCCAGGGTTGTCCGGGACTCTTCTGCCAACCGTTCTTTTTCCTTCTCCTCCTGCCGGATCTTGGAAAGGCTTTCCTCCAGTTCTTTTTGAGATTGTTCACTCGATACAAGTGAGCTGGATACATCTGTTCCCCTCAAATCCTTAATTTCAGCATCTGAATTACATGCTGCCACTACAAAAATCATTGAACCAAGAAAAACTACCTTTTTCATACTATAAATTGATTTTGCTATAAATTCCTGTTTGCAGAACATAAAATTAGGCAGTTTTTTAAATTCTGCAATCACATTAACATTTGAAAAACATAATTCCGGCCATTCAATAAGATGACAGACCTGCCTATAAAGCATTTGCCTTATTGTAGCACGTCCGGCAAAGCGGTTTGTATTTTTCCACGGCACCTACCAGCACCTGTTCTTTTTCTGCTGCTGTGCGATGGGAAAACTGGGCCAGGTTTCCGCAATCCACACAAATGGCATGAACTTTCGTTACGTATTCGGCAACAGCCAGTAAATGAGGCATCGGTCCGAACGGCATTCCCTGGTAATCCATGTCCAGTCCCGCTACAATTACCCTCACGCCTTTTTTGGCCAGGAGACTCACCACCGAAACAATATTCGCATCAAAAAACTGTGCTTCATCCACCGCTACAACCTGCTCTCCCTCCCAGTTCATTAAGATCTCCGAAGAGTCGCTGATCACAATCGCATTGAAATCACTGCCCTGGTGGCTTACCACTTTATCCTCACTATACCGGTTGTCGATCGCCGGCTTAAACAGCAACAAACGCTGGTTGGCAAATTCGGCACGATTCAGCCGACGGATCAATTCTTCGGTTTTCCCCGAAAACATGGATCCGCAGATCACTTCTATCCAGCCATTTGTACGCCCGCCACCCGGAAACTGCTCTAAAAACATAAAACTATTACGATTATTTCTATTCTTACGAACGTATAAAGTTGAAAATTTTAAATTAAATACATCGCCTTTCGTTGGCAACTTTACGAAAATGTGGAAAAGTAAAAACCGGCAGCAGGACTTGCGTCTCAAACCAAACAACTGCTCCCCATATGATCCGGAGGCGATAAGAGGAACCCTAAACTTTAAATCACCGGCTTTACCTGTTATTAACAATTCCATTGCTATAAAAAAATGAAGAGAATAACCTGTTCAGTCATTAATCTGCCTATTTTTACAGTTGTTTTTTTAAACACACGAAAAGCAGGTCTAAAATAAACGTGGAGCGATGACAAAATATCTTTCTCAAAAAGAATTGGTAAAAGCGATTGAAACAAATCTGAGTAACCTGGAATCAGGACAACTGACTCCTGATGAAATAGAAGGCCATCTGGATCTGGTCAGAGAGTTGTATGAACGCACACTCATACTTCGATATAAAGTTTTTGAACGGCACTCAACAATTGAAACGGCAGCTCCTTCAGCAGAAGAAATAGCTCCTGTTATTGAAGCGCAGGAACTCCATGAAGAAACCGTTTCAACCACCGGGGAAGCAGTAGCAGAAGAAACGCCCGATGGAGCTGGATTTCCTGTTGAAGAAGGGGAAGAAACAGAAGCATATACAGCGATTGAATTTGATTTTTTCAGCCCGGATGCAGAACCGATTGCTGAAGAAAACATACAGCAGGAACCGGCCTTCACTCCGGAACCGGAAGAACCGGTAACGCAAGGGTGGCAAGCCGAAGAAAATGCTGCTCCTGAAAAAGAGGAAGCAACTGAACCTTTCACTCCGGAAGAAACTTATGATGCGCCCTCAGAAACGAAGGGAGGGGGCCGTTATGAACAGCGAATTTCCGAGATCGAACAGGAAATCCGCAACCAGATCGGGTTCAATTCACTTCCGACTTTAATCGGGGCGTTTGGATTAAATGAACGATTATTGTATATTAACGAACTTTTTGACGGATCGAGTGAATCATTCTCAGATGCGATAAAACATCTGGACACCCGGTCAAACCTTTCTGAAACCACAGCTTTTATTGAAGAGATTGCCGAAAAATTTAATTGGGATATTGAAAGTGAAACGGTTGAAGAATTTATACAAAAGTTGTGTCGTCGATACGCATAGATCTGCGTTCTGCCTGAGTTTTATCGTTGTTTTTACATGTTTCCAGCCGCTCTCGCAGGTGGAAGATGTAAAACGGGTTGTAAAAGAACTGTGTTCTCCCGGGTTCCACGGGAGGGGATATGTCAATGGGGGCGACTCCATTGCTGCGGAATACCTGGTGATGGAGTTTCAGCAGGCAGGTCTGCAAAGCTTAACTCCGGGCTATTATCAGCGTTTTTCCTTTCCTGTCAATACATTTCCGGGCAAAGCTGAATTCTCCACTGCTGATAAAAAGCTGGTTGTTGGTGAAGACATTCTCGTTGATCCCTCCTCTCCATCCTACAAAGGGGTTTTAAACTACCGGATTCTTCCTGCTTCCGACATCCTGGATGCAGACAAGGTGATCCAGGTGCTTCACGAAGCCATGAGCGGAGAAACGATCAACAGCATCGCCCTGGACTTTACGGCTGTTCATCCCGATACCCTGAAAATCGTGCAGGGATTCAAGTTTGAGCTGGCTCAGTTCATTCCTGTCATCATTATCACAGATCAGAAATTTACATGGTCTGTTTCCCGGGAGCAACTGACCCACCCGATTTTTGAAGTGCGATCAGGTGCAATCGACGGAAGCCCGATCACCGCTCAACTGGACGCCGTACTGAAAAAAGAGCACCAGGCAAAAAATGTGATCGGCTATTTGCCTGCAAAGAAAAAATCCGGCAAGACAATTGTATTCACAGCACATTATGACCACCTGGGAAGGCTGGGGCAGGATACCTATTTCCCGGGGGCGAACGACAATGCCAGCGGTACCGCAATGCTGGTTGCTTTAGCAAAGTATTTCAGGCAGAACCCTGTTGATTACAACATTCTCTTCATTGCCTTTGCCGGAGAAGAAATCGGATTGCTGGGCTCAAAACATTATGTGGAGAATCCCGTTCAGCCATTAAAAAACATTTCTTTCTTACTGAACCTGGATATTTTCGGCAGCGGCGAAGAGGGAGTAACAGTTGTGAATGGAAGTATTTTTGAACCGCAGTTTAACCTGCTGACACGCATCAACAATGAAAAACAGCTACTTTCACAGGTAAAACCCAGAGGCTACGCTGCTAACTCGGATCACTACTGGTTTACGGACGCAGGAGTCCCCTCTTTTTTCATCTACACAATGGGGCCCAATAAACATTATCACGACACCTCGGATACGTATGAAAACCTGTCTTTCGCGGAAGTCAATGACTTAACTGTTTTACTTTCAACATTTATTGAGCGGTTAAACACCATAAAAGTAAAAAAGAGGAAAAAATAACAACAGGTGCAGCCGGCTCAGCAGAGCCTGAAGGCGTTCAGCTTGAAGCATCAACAATCGTTTTTTTGGTCCGGCGACACCTCCACGCTACGCGCACGCAAAAAATAAACTCATTTTTCTTTGTTCATATACCACAAAAAAGGTATTTTTGCAGTAATTTTTACGGTTATTTATATTTAATCTAAATAATTAAGGGAGAGTAGGGTTATGATTACAGTTACAGAAAATGCTAAGAATCAAGCCATTCGCCTTATGCATGAAGACGGGAAAGATGGTTATTTCATTCGCGTCGGTGTAGAAGGAGGAGGCTGCTCCGGGTTGCGTTATCAATTAACATTTGATAACCAGGAGACGGAAAATGATAAAGTTTTTGAGGATAATGGAATCAAGGTTGTGGTTGACAAAAAGAGCTTTCTTTATTTAATCGGAACAACATTGGATTTTTCAGGGGGATTAAACGGAAAAGGATTTATTTTTTCCAACCCGAATGCAGAACGAACGTGCGGTTGCGGAGAGTCGTTTTCTCTCTAGAGTTGAAAAAGAAGCTTCTGCTTCATCGAAAAATGTATTATGGGATATACAGAAAATGAACTAGCCGAAGACCTGAAAAATCAGGAATACAAGTTCGGTTTTACGACAGATATTGAATCGGATAAAGCTCCGAAAGGGTTAAATGAAGACATTATCCGGTTGATTTCTTCCAAAAAAAATGAGCCGGAATGGTTACTGGAATACCGCTTAAAGGCGTTTTCCATCTGGAAAGAGATGACCGAGCCGGAATGGGCGCATGTGCACTATGAAAAACCGGATTTCCAGGGAATTACCTATTATGCCGCTCCCAAGCAAAAGAAAAAATACGAGTCATGGGACGACGTTGACCCGGAATTGAAAGAGACCATGAAAAAACTGGGGATTTCCCTGGAAGAGCAGCAACGTCTTACCGGCGTTGCAGTTGACTTCGTGATGGATTCCGTTTCCGTTGCCACGTCTTTCAAAGAGAAGCTAAAAGAGCTGGGGATCATCTTCTGCTCGTTCTCGGACGCCGTACAGGAACATCCCGAACTGGTCAGAAAATACATGGGGACAGTTGTTCCAACAACGGATAATTTCTATGCTGCTCTGAATTCGGCTGTATTTACAGACGGTTCATTCTGCTACATCCCGAAAGGGGTCAGATGCCCGATGGAATTGTCGACCTATTTCCGGATCAATGAAGGAGGGACCGGCCAGTTTGAACGTACCCTTGTCGTTGCCGATGAAGGTTCGTATGTTTCTTACCTGGAAGGATGTACAGCTCCTCAGCGTGACGAAAACCAGCTGCATGCTGCTGTTGTTGAGCTCATCGCAATGGAGAATGCAGAGATCAAATACTCGACCGTACAGAACTGGTATCCGGGAGACAAGAACGGAAAAGGAGGTGTTTTCAACTTCGTAACGAAAAGAGGAATGTGTGAGCGCAATGCCAAAATTTCGTGGACACAGGTTGAAACAGGTTCTGCCGTTACATGGAAATATCCTTCCTGCATTCTGAAAGGAGACAATTCGGTGGGAGAATTTTATTCGGTTGCCGTAACCAACAACTTCCAGCAGGCCGATACCGGGACAAAGATGATCCATCTCGGGAAAAACACCAAAAGCACGATCATTTCCAAAGGAATTTCTGCCGGAAAATCGCAAAACTCTTACCGCGGGCTGGTACAGATCCACAAAGGGGCGGAAAATGCACGTAATTTCTCTCAATGTGACTCCCTGCTGATGACTGATGAATGCGGGGCGCATACGTTCCCTTACATCGAATGTAAAAACAGCACGGCAAAGATCGAGCATGAAGCAACCACCTCAAAAATCGGTGAAGACCAGATCTTCTACTGCCTGCAACGCGGTATCTCCGAAGAAAAAGCGATCAGCCTGATCGTAAACGGATACTGTAAAGACGTTTTAAACCAGTTGCCGATGGAATTTGCCGTTGAAGCACAGAAATTATTAGCAATCAGCCTGGAGAACTCAGTAGGATAAACAGATTTGAAGTTTATAAACTAAAAGTTTAAGACCTTAAACTTCAAACCTTAAAAAAGTATCAACTATGATAAAAATAAACAACTTACACGCCTCCATCGAAGGCAAAGAAATATTAAAAGGATTAAACCTGGAGGTAAAAGCGGGGGAAGTACACGCGATCATGGGGCCGAACGGTGCAGGTAAATCAACATTGGCGTCTGTGCTGGCTGGCCGTGAAGAATATGAGATCACCGAGGGATCCGTTGACTTTGACGGAACAGATTTACTGGAGTTAAGCACGGAAGACCGCGCTCGTGAAGGACTGTTCCTGGCATTCCAGTACCCGGTAGAGATCCCGGGCGTTTCAAACGTCAATTTCCTGCGTACAGCACTGAATGAGATCCGGGAATACAGGGGACAGGAACCTATTTCGGCAAAAGACTTCATGGCACTGGTAAAAGAACGGTCTAAGCTGGTAGAACTGGATGCCAAGCTGGCAAACCGGTCGGTAAATGAAGGATTCTCCGGAGGTGAAAAGAAGCGCAACGAGATCTTCCAGATGGCAATGCTCGAACCGAAGCTGGCGATCCTGGATGAAACAGACTCCGGGCTGGATATTGACGCTTTGCGGATCGTTGCCGGTGGAGTAAACGCATTGAAGAGCGATAAAAACGCAACAATCGTAATTACCCATTATCAACGCCTGCTGGATTACATCGTTCCTGATTATGTTCATGTTCTTTACAACGGAAAAATTGTGAAATCCGGGCCGAAAGAGCTGGCATTGGAACTGGAAGAAAAAGGATACGACTGGATCAAAGCTGAACTGGGAGAAACCATGTAAGGTTTTCCAAAAAAAGAAACAAAATGACTGAAGTAATTCAAGATAATCGTAAAATCGCAAAATTCCAGGAAGGACTCACCAGGACAAAGCTCGGGTTTCGCGATAATATATTGAAAAATGCGGAAAAAACACTTTCTACACATGATTTCCCTACAACAAGGAACGAGCGGTGGAAGTACACCCGTGTTGCAAAGATCGCCAACAAAACATTTTCTTCAAGAAACGGGGTTATTGGAAAACTGAATCTCCCTGTCCAGGATGCTTACACGATTGTTTTTGTAAATGGTTTCTTTCACCCGGAAGCGTCTTCATTGAATTTACCGGAAGGGATTGAAATCACTCCGTTGTCTGCAACTGTTGCTGCCAATGACCTGCTTGGGGAGCTAGTAAATACCGAAAACAATGTATTTGCCGCACTGAACACATGCTATGCAACCGATGGGGCGTACATTCACCTGAAAGCAAAAACGATCGTCGAAAAACCGATCCAGGTCGTGCATGTCCTGTCAGGAGAAAACACCATCGCCAGCACACGGAATGTGGTTGTAAGCGAACGTTTTTCCGAAGCGGAGATCGTACAGGTATTTTTGTCTGAGAACGCATCCGGATCATTTTTAAATAACGTAACGGAACTATTCGTGGAGGAAAATGCCCGGCTGTCATTCGACAAGCTGCAGAACGAAACGGAAGAAAATTTCCACATTTCCACGGAACACGTAAAACAGGCAAAAAATTCCAACTTCAAGATCAATACAATCACGTTGAATGGCGGACTGGTCCGGAATGACCTGTTCATTGATGTGGAAGGAGAAAATGTTGAAACGCACCTGAACGGAACGTATGTGCTGAAAGGGAACCAGCATGTGGATAACCACACCACGGTTGACCATTTGCAGCCCAACTGCGAATCAAATGAATTGTACAAAGGAGTGGTGGACGAAAACGCGACTGCGGTTTTTAACGGAAAGGTATTTGTCCGGCCGGATGCGCAGAAGATCAACGCATACCAGTCAAACGGGAATGTATTGTTGTCTGATTCCGCTTCCGTTAATTCAAAGCCGGAGCTGGAAATCTATGCAGATGACGTAAAATGTTCCCACGGCTCGACAACAGGGCAGCTGGATGAAGACGCGATCTATTACCTGCGGGCAAGAGGTATCTCGGAAAAATCCGCGAAAGCATTGATGGTTACTGCCTTTATCGGAGATGTAATCAATAAGATCGACAATGAATCCGTCGTGCAATACGTTCACAATGCGCTGCACGAACGGTTCGGCTGGGATTTTTAGAATATTCTAACATTCAGGCGATGAAATGAAGCAGCTTAGCTCCTTTAAATGCACAGAGCCGCAATTCCACCTGATTTTAAAAAACAAAAGGATTTCATAAAATTGAAATCCTTTTCTGTTATTACAGCGTTTTTTCACCTCTCCCGCCCCATCCTGAGGAGGAAACTACAACTCATAACTTACCTTCACGATACTTCTTTCGCCATTCCATTTTCTCCTGCTCACGCTCAACCATCAACCGGGCAATGATCTCTCCGGCGGAAATACCATCCGGAGCATTTGCAAGCGCTGTCCTCACCTTCGCTTCAGAAACATCCATCCGGTATAAAATGGAAACCAGCTTATGAAAATCGGAAGTGATCAATTCATCCAGGTAAGCGCTCAGCTCAGAAAACAGATCAGCTGTACCGGCGTGAATGAGCTCCTCCGGAAGCCCGGCTAAACCGGCAGCGGTAATGAGTGACTGATCATTTTTCATCCTCCGTTAATTCCTCTTTTACCCTGGCGATGGAACAGCGCATTTCTTCATCCGTACATGTCAGGTATGGTTTCCAGGCCCAGACGGATTGCTCTGCGAAATACAAATAAGGAGGTCCGTCGTATTCAAACAAATCGTGATAAGCGATCCAGCTGTTGTTCCAGATCACCAGCTGCTGGAAATGTGCTTCCTCCATCTCCGGCGAAAGATCCGGGCGCATCAGCCCGATGCGCTTTAATTCTTCCATTGTCGCCTCAAAATCTTTTTTTCGCTGCTGAAGCATTGCTTTGAAATGTACTTCCAGGTAATCCATTCTCCGGGCAATGACCAGCCTGTCAGCAAACAAGAAACGGTAGTTCCACATTTCCCTGAACGTGATGAATTGCACACGAAAAGCTTTTTCCATAAAATCCCGGGGCTCTTCTTTCATTAATTCTACCGAAAGTACTTCCATTTCTGACAAAAACCGGTCAATCACTGCTTTTATCACTGCATCCCGGTTGGGATAATGATAATGCAGATTGCCCAGGCTGATTCCCATCTCTTTCGAGATATAAAGCGTGGTTACCTGTTCTACTCCTTTTCCGTTGAATAGCTCAATGGCTTTCTGCAAAATCCTCTCCTTCGTTTTCACGTCAACTTTTTGGATGCCGATAAAAGTAATGAAAATAATTCTGTTTTAAAGTTAGCTAGTTTTAGCTAAAAACAGTATTTTTGTAAAGGAATACTAAAAAACAGCACCACATGCCAGTTGAAAGAAAATGCCCGGTCTGTAGTCACTGGAATGGAAACGAAGACCACTGCCCGGTTTGCGGAACCGCACTTTCTCCTGAGATCATTGAGAACAAACGGGAAGAAGAACGCGAAGCAAGAAGAAAAAACCAGCCAGAAACTCCTCTTGACCGTTTTCTCGAAAACTGGGAAAACTCCCGTTTTTTATTGCTCAGGATCACCTTTAAAATTGTGTATACCATCTGGGCGATCGTCATGGGAATCGCATTCTTTTTCGCTTACCTAACCATCGGGTCAAATGGTTAGGCAACTACATCCTGTGTTGTTCTTATCCATCCTTGTCTTGTTATATATTGCTGTACGGGTTTTGCGGGCAGCCACCGATCAGCTGCATGCATTCATTGCCTTTCACTTTACGGACCTGTTGTTCATTCCCATGCAACTCACCATCTGCCTGGTTGCCGTCCGGTTTTTAAAGCGGGATCACAGGATCATGATCCCTGCTGCTCTTGTCTTTTTTATCACAGCATGGATGTCCTTGTTATTTGAATGGTACCTTCCCCTTTACAGCAAATCCGTTTTCCAGACAGCAGACATAATGGACGTGATCATGTATTTCGCCGGGGCCAATCTTTTTCTTGTGATCCAGAAAAGGTGGTTGTCTTCCTGACCGTTATTTTTCTATCTCATTGTCACGAAAAGCAGACGGGATCAGGTCAGGTAATACCTTTAAAATCAAAGGCAGCAGGATCGCCCCTCCGGGAAGCATGAAGATCGCCAGCGCAGGCATGGAGCGAACAATGTCCAGAAACTGTGAACGTACCTTTTCCTTTTCCTCAGCGGTCAGCTCCTGGGTGGCGGATTTTTTGATCAGGCTCACTAATTCTTTGCTTTCCGATAGCTCAACGGCCAGCTTGTCTTTGTTCCGGAGAATGACTTTTGTCCACCGGGAAGAGAAATTTCCATACACCTTCTCGTAAATGCTTTTATTGGTCAGGAAACTGTTTTTGACGTCACTATAAAGCAGGAAATGCTCGATCATGGCCATTGACTCTTCTACATCCGAATCTTCCAGGTTGAGAAATTTCGCGAGATCCTTTGTAATAAAATCTGTTTCAGACGTTTCAATATCGTGATTTCCGAAAATGGTCAGCAGGCAAAGGTCTATAATAAACCGGCAAAGCAGCTTATCTTCCCTGATCAAGCCAGTAAAATCCTCGTTGGAAGCCCCATTCTTAAACATGTAAAGGGCTTTTTCCCTGTATTCATCTTCCAGGTTGGCAGACGAAAGGAATGCTTTAAACATGGATTTTTCCTTTTCATCGACCACACCATCTGAATGGGCTGCCAGCACAATGGAAACCAATGCATTATAGGCATAATCGGAATAGTCGTCTAAAACTCCGGGATCTTCTTCATTGATAAACCGGAAATACAGGATAACGTCCAGGTAAACGAATACATTGCTAATGGTCTTAAACCACCACCGGTTATCGAAAATCCCTGTTGAGACATCTATCCGCTTTGAAAAGATCGTTTCCAAACGGGTCTTTCTTCCTTCTTTGACAAAAAATGTGAACAAGTTCTGAACACCTTTGTTCTTATAATTGGAATAATACGACAGGAGCGAATCGGTGAAATCATCTTTCAGAGCAGGAGAGATCCCATACCGTTGAATGTACACCAGCAACAACGTCTCAAAAAGCAACACTTTCAGCTTCTCATCTTCCGTCCACTTTGTACTTTCGGCACTGTTGAAAAACAGAAAGCGGGTACAATGCCCGAAAACGATCCCGGTATTTCCGCTCAGCAGGTGCAAGTGACGCTGTGTGCTGAACCCCGACGGCTTCTGGTAGTTCACCATGATCCGGTTCTCCTCTACCAGAGAAAAATATTTATTTATCCATCCTTTGGAGCCGGGCAATAGCATAACCGTGGTATTTTGAACGCAAAATTAGGATATAATCATTTCCTGCAACTGATTCAAGCCTCTTTTTTAGGAGGTAAAATTTCAACCGGCCCAAAATAGGCATCCATCACTTCCAGAATAGATTCATAGGTGTTGGAACGGATCTTGTCGAGCTTTGTCTTTTTGAACCATTTCACTTTACTTATTCCTTCTTCCGATTGGGGGATCAATTCCTCTTCTCCTTCATAAGACATCCCGAACCAATAGGTCTTCTTCAACGTTGATTTGTTCTTTTCGCGATAGGTGTGGTATGTCTCGCAGATAAACTTCTCCACAACAGGATTGGAGATCCCGCATTCCTCCTCTATTTCCCGGATCGCGCCCAGCTGAGGATCTTCCAGCTTTTCAAGTTTTCCCTTGGGAATATCCCATTTGCCGAAACGCTTGATGAACAAATATTCATCCCCTTTACGGACAATACCTCCGGCAGCGGTGATCAACGCATGTTTTGCAAACAACCGGTTAAATTCCGCGGCAGCATCTTTTGCCAGGATCACAATCGGAGTCCTGGGTGAGTTTTTTTCAAACAGCGGGAATACATCCTTTTCTATCGACCTGATTCGCTCGGAGAACAACAATTTGCAATCAAGCGGAAAAGTATTTTTTTCGCAAATAATTATCGGCCTATTTTCAACAAAAACTTTGTACATTTGTCGCTATGATTTTGAATAACGATAGAGCTGTAAAAGTAGCAGAATTTTTGTTACAAATCAAAGCCGTAAAGCTACAGCCGAAAAATCCTTTTACCTGGGCTTCCGGCTGGAAGTCGCCTATTTACTGTGACAACCGTGTAACCCTTTCATACCCGAACATCCGAACATTTATCCGTCAAAATTACAGTGACGTTATCCTGGAACATTTCGGGAAACCGGATGTAATCGCCGGGGTAGCGACAGGAGGAATCGCACAGGGAGCGTTGGTAGCCGAAGAGCTTGGCCTGCCGTTCATCTATGTGAGAAGTTCTCCGAAAGGGCACGGTATGGGGAACCAGATCGAAGGCCACTTTGAAGAAGGACAAAAAGTAATCGTAATAGAAGACCTGATCTCTACCGGCGGAAGCAGCCTGAAAGCTGTTGAGGCGCTTCGTTCGGAAAACCTGGATGTAAAGGGGCTTGTAGCCATTTTTACCTATGGCTTCGATGTTGCCGAAACGAATTTCGAAGAAGCGAAATGCCCGTTTATCACACTTACAAATTATGATGTTCTTCTTGAAAAAGCCCTGAATGATCGCTATATTTCAAAAGACGATGTCGAATCTCTGAAGGAATGGAAAATCAATCCTTCACAATGGAAGCAGTAATATGAAGATAGAAAGCACAAAAGTAGACGTAAACGCCGGTCCTTCCGAGGTCTATGCGTTTTTAAAGGATTCCACCAACCTTATTCATTTATTGCCCCAGGACAACATTTCCGACTTTAAGGCAACCGATTCCGAATGCTCGTTCAAAGTGCAGGGAGGTGTGACGATCACACTTGTACAGAATGGAGGGGAAGAACCCAACAGATTGTTCTTAAAATCCGGCGAAAAATCTCCTTTTCCTTTTAACCTGACGATTCACATTGATCAGATCGGAGACACCTCCAAAGGATTCATCGTTTTTGACGGAGAAGTGAACATGTTTTTAAAAATGATGGTAGAAAAACCACTGACCAACCTCTTTAATTACATGTCAAACAAGCTTCAGCAGCATTTTGCATAAGCAATGGCTTACCTTCCTTCCATTTTTGTTACGGTTGACATTGTTCTTTGCCGGACACAAGGCGGAAAACAGGAAGTTTTACTCATTCAGCGTTTAAAAGAGCCATTCAAAGACTGCTGGGCATTGCCCGGAGGTTTTGTGGACAAAGGAGAAGACCTGGAAGATGCCGCTAAACGTGAGTTATTGGAAGAAACCTCCATAAAAGCTGATTCCCTCAAACAATTCAAAGCTTACGGGAAACCCGGCAGAGATCCCAGGGGCCATACTGTATCCATTGTTTTCTGTGGCAATGCTGACGAGACTGCAATTGCAAAAGCGCAGGATGATGCCAAAGCCGTACAATGGTTTTCATGGGATAACCTGCCCCCACTGGCATTTGACCACCAGGAAATTCTTGAAGAGGCAAGAAAACAGATCAACCAAATGCGTCCATAAAACCACAGTGTTACACCACCTGGCCACATTTTTCTGCATACCCGTTTGACGTTATTAATTCAGGGTTTTCACAACACGAACCGTTTCCTCTTTTAACGCATTTTACATATTTTTTTGATCTTGTCTGCATAAAATAGTTGTAGAAACGTTTTAGTATATTAACTTTGTGTTTGGTCAAAATTCATGAACGAGAAAATTCAACATATCATTCAGGACATTCGCAGAAAAAAGGATGCGCTTAATGAATCGTTGCATCAACAGACATTAAAAGCGAACCGATTGGAGCGGGAAATGGAGCAGCTGAAGTCTGAACTGACATCGAAAGATGATCAGATTTCACACCTGCAGGCAGAGTCCGCCAGGCTGACAAATGAACAAGCTCAGCTTGTGAATGATAATTCGGAATTAAAATCGTTGCTGGAGGAGACTAAAAATCAAGTAATCAATACTGTAAAACCGGGCAATACGAACAGCCAGGAGCAGATTGATGAACTGGTGAGGGAAATTGAATACTGCATTGGTCAGTTAAAAAATAATGCATGAGTAAGTTGTCCATAAAAGTAATCGTAGCGGGGCGTTCATACCCTTTGACCGTTCATGAGAATGAGCAGGAAAAGGTATTGCGTGCTGCGGAAGAGATCAACAAGGCCATCAAGGTTTTGCAGGACAATTATGCGGTTAAGGATATGCAGGATTTACTTGCAATGACAGCTTTACAGTTGGCAACAAAGACAGGAGCAAAAATCGAGAAGGTGCAGACCCCGGCCGATTACAGCTCTATTGAGCAGGCTTTAGAGCAATTGTCAAGCGAGTTTGACAACCAATAACGGTATTCAAAATAGTATTCCCCACCGGGTTTATTTGTCAGTGGACAGGTAAATCGGTGGGTTTTTGTTTTATTTAAAAACTTAGTTTATAATGAATTTAATAATCGGATTATTAATTGGTGTCATTGCCGGAGGTGCAGGTGTATTTGTACTTTTGAATATTGCTTTAAAGAACAAGCGGGAAAAAATATTGAAAGATGCCGAAAGTGAAGGAGAGTCCATTAAAAAGGAAAAGATCCTCCAGGCAAAGGAGCGTTTCCTGAAGCTTAAAGAAGAACACGAAGAAACGATCAAGCAGCGGGAGCGCAAGCTTCAGTCGCTGGAAGATAAGACAAGGAACCAGGAAAAGCAGCTTTCTCAAAAAATAGAAGAGGCGAGCCGTAAGGAAAAAAATGCGGAAAAGGAACTAAAAGAGTTCGAAGCAAAAAAAGAAGCGCTGGACCTTCGTCAGCAGGAGCTGGATAAGATCCACCAGAAGCAGGTGGCTGAATTATCCAAAATTTCCGGCATGAGCGTTGAAGAAGCTAAAAACGGCCTGATCGAAGCGCTGAAAGACGAAGCCCGCACCGAAGCGTTGACACACATCAAGGAAATTTCCGAAGAAGCAAAGCTGAATGCCAACCGTGAAGCAAAGAAAATCGTGATCCAGACCATTCAGCGTGTTGCGACAGAACAAGCGGTGGAAAATGCCGTATCCGTTTTCAACATTGATTCCGATGAGGTAAAAGGAAGAATCATCGGTCGTGAAGGACGTAACATCCGTGCATTGGAAGCGGCGACAGGTGTGGAGATCATCGTTGACGATACCCCGGAAGCGATCATCCTTTCCTGCTTCGACCCTGTGAGAAGAGAAATCGCCCGCCTGGCTCTGCACCAATTGGTTTCGGACGGACGGATTCACCCGGCACGGATCGAAGAAGTTGTTGCCAAAACACGCAAACAGCTGGATGAAGAAATCGCAGAAACCGGACGAAGAACATGCATCGACCTGGGTATCCATGGATTGCACCCGGAATTAACCCGTATGGTCGGACGTATGAAGTACCGCTCCTCTTACGGGCAGAACCTGTTGCAGCACTCCCGCGAAGTTGCCAACCTGTGCGCGATCATGGCGTCTGAGCTGGGACTCAACGTAAAACTGGCGAAAAGAGCCGGGTTGCTGCATGACATCGGTAAAGTTCCGGACGAAGAACCAGAATTGCCACATGCGATCCTGGGGATGAAGCTGGCTGAGAAATACGGTGAAAAACCGGATGTGCTGAATGCCATCGGTGCTCACCACGACGAAATTGAAATGACCACGCTGATCTCTCCGATCGTACAGGTATGTGACGCCATTTCAGGTGCACGGCCAGGAGCACGAAGAGAAATTGTTGAATCATACATCAAACGGATCAAGGAGCTGGAAGCACTCGCACTTTCATATGAAGGAGTCGCAAGCGCCTACGCAATCCAGGCAGGACGTGAATTGCGTGTTCTGGTGGAAAGTGAGAAAGTATCTGACCAGAAAGTAGATGAGCTGTCGTTCAACATCTCTCACAAGATACAAACGGAAATGACGTACCCGGGCCAGGTGAAAGTAACGGTAATCCGTGAGAAAAGATCGGTTAATTACGCAAAATAATGACGACAGATGCCCTGAAAGGTAAAAGAATACTGGTAACGGGTGGGGCCGGTTTTATCGGCTCCAACCTTACTGAAGAACTTTTGTCAATGGGAGCAGCTGTAACCGTCCTGGATAACCTGGAGACGGGAAAAAGAGAAAATATAGAGGATTTCCAAAAAAATCCTCTGTTTCATTTTATAGAAGGCGATATCCGTTCGTACGAGGATTGTTTAAAAGCTGTTGAAGGAATTGATGCCATCTCACATCAGGCAGCGCTTGGCTCTGTTCCCCGGTCTATTGAATTTCCACACGCAACACATGCAGCCAATGCAACCGGCTATCTGAACCTCATCCAGGCGGCACAGGAAAAAGGTGTCAAACGCTTTGTTTATGCAAGCTCCTCTTCTGTTTACGGAGATTCTACGGTTTCACCGAAAACCATCGGTTCAGAAGGAAACCTGCTGAGTCCCTACGCGGTAACAAAGCACCTCAATGAGCTATATGCAGGCGTTTACAGGCGACTGCACCAAATGGAAACAATCGGACTGCGCTACTTCAATGTATTCGGCCCGAAACAGGACCCGAACGGAGTGTATGCGGCAGCCATTCCCAAATTCATCAACAAGCTGATAAAAGGAGAAGCTGTGACCATCCACGGGGACGGAAAACAGACCCGTGATTTTACGTATGTAAAAAATGCTGTAAAAGCGAATATCCTGGCTCTTTCAACCAATGAACCGGCTGCATTCGGAAATGTATTCAATGTTGCATGCGGACGGTATTTGTCATTGAACGAGGTAGTGGAAAGCCTTCAAAAGAACCTGAAAGAACGGAACCTGCTGCATCCGGACGCCAGAATAGTTTACGGGCCTGAACGGGCGGGAGACATCCGGGATTCGCTGGCAGACATCAGCAACACGGAAGCTCTGCTGGGGTATTCCGGCCTGATCCATTTTGACGAAGGAATAAAAGAACTGCTCACGAAAATTGAGCGCTCCCTGAGCTAAGAAAAGCCGATCACTTGTAAAAACCGTACATTCACACTATATTAGCAGATTGTAAATAATCCGGTAACGTATATCCCGTTGTGAAAAGTAGTAACTACTCAGAAAAAAATCAATACATAATTAGTGCTCTTACATTGCTGTGGCTGGTAACGCTTCCCTTGCGGAACAGTATCCTGACTTTCTCCGTCGCAGGACTGGAGATCTACCCGAACTTTATCGCTGCACTTCTTCTTTTTGTATCATTGGTTCCAACAGTCAGGACCTTTTCAGGGATTCAAAAGATCATTCTCTTATTCCTGGGGGGATGGGCTGGCTTTGCTGCCGTTTTCCTTTTAATAAAAGGAATTTCCATTGAAGGGATCTTCGACCTGCATTCACTGGTCATGCAGTTTCTGACCGCATTCATCGTATTCGGATTATCAGCCTGTTTTGGCTGGTATGAATTCAAACGCATCATCCGCGATGGGTTACGATTCTACCTGTTGTTGCTGCTTGTATTCGGATTGATTGAGCTGTTAACCGCATACCACATTTTCGGGCCGAATGTTTCCAAGCTTACGGAATACCCGGTCTCATCCACTTTTTATGCCCCTTTCTTTATCTACGATAACAACAATGATTATTGCGCTTACCTGGCGTTGCTGATCGGGTTGCTTTACCTGTTCGACGATCTCCTGCGCAAAAAAAACACACTGGCCCTCCTGCTGGTGTTTCTTTTATTTTTCTTCGCTCGCTTTTCACAGGCCCGTCTGGCTGAATACATCAGCTATGTGTATTTCATCCTGTTTTTGTCCATCATGGTTGCTCCTGTCGTAAAAATGAAATTCAGCAGAAGAGATCTGTTCTTTATCTTTTCTTTCCTTGGCGCTCTTGTATTGCTTTTTGCATCGAACACCTTCTTTAACGGGAAAGCATACCTGAAAACACCGGAAAGTCACTTGAACAGGTTAATTGTCGCCAATCAGGAAATGGATACAATCGTCGCTTACCAAAAGCTGGGAAAAGACAAGCAGGAAAAATTACAGGCTGCAATGGCTGATGTATCGGCAGAAGATAACAGCAGATCCAACAATATCCGCGTCCACCTGCTATACAATGGGCTGGACATGATGAAAAACCACCCGGTTACGGGGGGAGGCCCCGGGAGCTTCCGGCTGAACCACAAAGAAAATAAGTTCCGGTATCCGACCGATACCGTGAGCAACCCGCATAATTTTGTCATAGAAGTCATTGCTCAATTCGGAATCTGGGGATGGGGATATTTCGCCCTGTTGATCGTTATGCTGTTCCGTTCCATTTCTCTCTCCGGTGAGACCGTTACCACTGACAGGAAAGCCATCCTGATTTTCCTGATCCTTATTTATCCTTTTATCGGATTAATTCCATCATCATTTCTCTATATTAACCTGCATTGGTTATTTTTGCCTTTGATTACATGCTTCATCTTTTATTCCGGGGAGAAGACAGAAGAAAAAGCATAACGACAAAATCAGGCAAATGGATATTCGGCTGTATTATAAGAACTTTCTGACATTGCTATCGGGAAACACCATCAGCCAGCTCATTCCATTCCTGGTTGCTCCCGTGATCAGCCGCATTTATTCTCCGACAGAGATCGCGACATTCAGCAATTTCTTCGCCATCATATCTGTTCTGGGAATCATCGCCTCGGGACGGCTGGAGCTGGCAATACCGATCGTAGAAAAAAAGGACAAGGCACAGGATCTGGTTTTTTCGGGACTGATCTTTACCGTCGTAATTACACTGCTGAGCGTGCTTATTCCTCTTTTCGGGGAGAACGTTACTTCATTTTATAAAGATGAAAAGCTGGGAGAGCTGCTGTGGCTGGTGCCCATATCCGTCATGAGCTATGGCCTGCTGCTCATTGCCAACAACTGGATGCTTCGTTTACAGCGGTTTAAGGTCATTTCTGCAAGTAAGGTGATACAAGCCACCTCCAATCACGGGATTTCCGTAATCATGGGATTTGCAAAAACAGGTGCGATCGGACTTATTACAGGCTGGCTCGTTTCTCAATTTGTAGCCATAACGATTCTCATTTCCAGAACAAACCGAAAGATAACCCGTAAAAAAGAAGATTTTAATGCCGCTTTGTTCCGGTCAACGGTATCGGAGTTCAAGGATTTCCCCCTGATCAACTCCATGCATGCATTCATGGATGTATTCGCTACGCAGTTTCTGCTGTTCTGGATCATTACCGTATCATTCGGACGCTGGGAACTGGGAATATATGCCATGATGTTCAAATACATCCGGGGACCGATCGGCCTCATCACTTCTTCTCTTTCCCAGTTGTTCTATGTGGAAGCAGGAAACGCGATGAACAACCGGCAGCCTGTTTCTCATATTTTCAAGCGCACGATCAAGATCACATTGCTTTTTGGTGTAGTGTTTTCGGTTGTGCTGCTGCTTTTCGGACAGGAATTGTTCGCCCTTTATTTCGGTGAAAAATGGAGGATCGGAGGATTATATGCCCAATGCATTTTGCCGGTATTGTTTTTCACATTCATTGTTTCACCCGTTTCCGGACTCACTATCTTGTTCAGGAAACAATTTACCGGGTTTGTCTTAAGCCTCCTGTGCTATGCATTCAGTATTTCAGGTTTTGTGCTGTCGATCTGGTTCAGCTGGACGTTTGAAGAGGCGCTGTTGATTTACAGCGGTGTTTTCACGGTTTATTACATTGTTGTTTTAATCTGGTACATCTCCATGATCCGGAAATACGAACAATCCATTCAAAATTAAGAACAGTATGAAGCCGGCAACTATCCGATACCCCGATGTGCTTTCCTCCGTTTTCGGACTGGTCTTATTTCTTCTGAGCGTATGGCCTCATCTTGTTCCGCTTTCCATCGCGCTCCTGGCAGTGACCGTCTTCACCGGGTACTACAAAAAAGAAGTGTATTTCCATTTCAACACCATCAACAGTTTATTTATAGCGCTCTACCTGGCATACGTTTTCGGAGCATTTTTTTCAGATTTCCCTGAAACAGCAGGAAAATACCTGGAATACAAGCTCTCACTGGTTGTATTTCCGCTACTGATGATGTTCCGGGTAAAGGGTGGCTTTTCACTTCAAAACACCTTCATTGGGTTTATTCTGGGATGCATTGTTGGTGCGATAACGGGCCTCTTCCACGGGTACAGCTGTTATGAAAGCAGCGGCAGCTTCAGCTGTTTTTTATCCTCCTCTGTTTCCACGATTATTCATCCCACCTATTTTTCCGTTTACACGACCCTTGCCATCATCTGCGTCTGGACAGGATATACGAGGAAATACCTTTTCTTTTCACTGCCGGTATGCATCCTTATTACACTGTTTCTCTCAATCTATACTGTCTTTATGATGAGCCTGACCGGGATGCTGTTTCTCGGAATGATGCTGTTTGCTGTCGCTACCGTGATCATTTTCCGGAAATGGAAATGGATGGGGCTGACAGGGCTTATCCTGCTCACGCCGGCACTGGCGTTCTTTTCTTACAAAACAGTACCACAGGTGAAACACGAAGTGGACGATGTGTTGTATTACGGAGAGCGCTACCTGGACCATTCTGACAATTATTTTGAATCATTATACTACCCGTACAGCGGGACAGAATCACGGCTGATCATGTGGCGGATCTCACTGGAGCAGTTCAGGGAAACTCCCTGGGGGCTGGGTACCGGGAATGTGGATCATGCCCTTCAGAAAAGAATGAAAGGAAAACTGGACGACGAATTCGTGGCCAGAAACCTCAACTCTCACAACCAGTTTCTGCAAACCGGGCTGGAAGTGGGAATAACCGGCCTGCTCATCCTCGTTGCACTAATGATTGCTGGTCTTATAAAGGCTGTAAGGGAGAAAAACACTTTATTACTGGCTGTCATTGTAAGTTTTGCCTTTAATTGTCTGTTTGAATCCATGCTGCAGCGACAAAGCGGTATCGTTTTTTATACGGTCATGATCTGTTTGCTTATAATCCCGAATTCTTTTTTAAAAAATGAATCAGAATAGAACCATATTGCTACTAGGGGACATCAATTCCATCCATCTGCATAAATGGATCATTGCGTTGAAAGAACAATTCAAAGTAGCGGTTTTTTCTATTGACGAAATTTCAGATCAAAACAACTGGCTGTATGAGCTAAAGAATGTATCCGTTTACCCGGCAGAAAAGAAGTCCTCCGGCTCCTCTTCCGCCCTGTCTTATCTGAAGCACATCGGCAGGTTGAAAAAAGTCTACAAAAAAGAACAGCCAGCCATTACGCACGCTCATTACGCGACATCATACGGGTTGCTGGGTGCTTTCTGCAAACCAGAAAATTATTGCATTTCAGCGTGGGGAACAGATGTTTATCTGTTTCCCGGAAAATCATTCTTACACCGGGTGGTTTTTAAGCGGATCCTCAGCAAAGCAAAGTACTTATTCGCCACCAGCAATAACCTGGCTTCTGAAATGAAGCGATATACCCGCAAGGACATCCAGGTAATTCCGTTCGGGATCGATACCCGGCTGTTTTCTCCCGCGCCGGCTCAGGGCGAAATTTTTACGGTCGGAACGGTGAAGGGACTTGACCTTATCTACGGAACAGACCGCCTGATAAATGCCTTTTCCGAATTCAGCAAAAAACACCCGGATTCACGCTGTCTCATCTACGGAAAAGGACCACACAAAGACATCTTTGCCCGGCAAATAAACGACCTGGGAATGAATGAAAAGATCCATCTGAAAGGCTTCGTCTCCAACCAGGAAGTTCCTTCCGTTTTAAATACCTTTGACGTGTATTGCGCTTTTTCAAGAAGCGAAAGTTTTGGTGTTGCGGTGATTGAAGCATCTGCTTGTGAAATCCCGGTGATCGTGTCCAGTATCGGAGGACTGACAGAAGTGGTCAGGCACAATGAGACCGGATACATCGTAAACGGTGATGACACGCAGGAAATCATCCGTCACCTGGAAGAGCTGTATCACAACAAAGCAAAAAGAAAACAGCTTGGCGCTAACGGACGAGTATTTGTTTATGAGCATTTTGAATGGAAAAAGAACGCCGGAGAGCAGGTCAATTTTTATTTTCGCCTGCTGGAGAGCAAAAAATAAGTCAAATCTTTTCACTAATATTGAATAAACAATTCAACGAATGAAGAACACAAAACAAAGAATTTTAGTTCTGGCTCCGCATACGGATGATGGGGAATTTGGTTGTGGCGGCTCCATTGCAAAGCTGATCGATGACGGACATGACGTTTATTATGCGGCATTTTCTGCCTGCCAGCAATCCGTTCTGCCCCAGTTTCCTTCCGATATTCTAATCACCGAAGTAAAAGCGGCAACAAAAGTCCTGGGAGTAAAGCCTGAAAACCTCATTTTGTTCGATTACGATGTACGTACATTCGGCTACCACAGGCAGGAAATCCTGGACGACCTGATCAGGATGCGCCAGGAGATCAAGCCGGATCTGATCTTCATGCCCGATCTGCAGGACATTCACCAGGATCATTCAACGATCGCCACAGAAGGTCTCCGCGCTTTTAAATTTTCATCCATTTTTTCATACGAACTTCCGTGGAACAACCTAACGTTCACCACTTCCAGCTTCATTTTGCTGGAAGAACAGCATATTCAAAGGAAAGTACTGGCACTGCAGGAATATAAATCACAGGCGCACCGCCCTTATTCCGATGAAGATTTCTTACGTTCTGTCGTAAGGACGAGGGGAGTTCAGATCGGTACAAAATATGCCGAAGCGTTTAATGTTGTACGCTGGATCGTTTCTTAAATCCGTATTAAAATGCCGAAACTACACGAAATACAGCTTTTTTTGAGCGGGTCAGCCGGTAACAGCTCCGTTGAAATTACTGAAGCATTGCCTGTTTCCGATCCGAATTTTTCATCGGATACGATCGGTTGGTGCTCAGACAATAACAAGCATTTATTGCAATCGTTGAAATCAGGAAATGTGATTGTCAGCCAGTCGGTTTTCGATGAAATGCATGCAGATCTGACTGCTCTGACGCTTCTTCCGGCGGACAACCCAAGAAGGGCATTCCTGAGAATCTTACAGCGGTTTTTTGTTGAGCAGCCCGTCTACGGATCTGTTCATCCAAGCGCTTTTATCGCTGACTCCGTCCAGATCAACATGCAGGAAGTAGTGATCGGTCAAAATGTAGTGATTGAGCACGGCAGCAAGATCGGTAAGCATGTTACGATCGGTGCAAATACGGTCATAAAATCAAATACGGTCATCGGGGATTGCTGTTCCATCGGCTCTAACTGTACAATCGGCGGTGTTGGTTTCGGTTATGAAATGAATGAAGAAGGTGCTTACGAGCTGATGCCTCACATCGGAAATGTTGTGCTTGAGAACAATGTGGAGATCGGGAACAATGTCTGTATTGACCGTGCTGTAATGGGTTCTACCCTGCTGCATGAACATGTGAAGGTAGACAATCTTGTTCACATCGCTCACGGAGTGGAGATCGGCAAGAACAGCCTGGTCATCGCTCATGCAATGATCGCGGGAAGTGTAAAGATCGGTGAGAACGTCTGGGTTTCCCCTTCATCTTCCATCCGCCAGAAATTATCCGTTGAGGACAATGCGCTGGTGGGAATGGGAAGCGTTGTTGTCAAGAATGTAAAAGAAAATACGATCGTGGCGGGAAATCCTGCAAAAGAATTTGAAAAGAAATAGCCAATGAACATCGCTGTTGTCATTCCCTGCCGAAATGAAGTAACGAACATTGAAGAATGCGTCCATGCCATTTTCGCGTCTCAGATCCCTCCCGATTGGAGGTTGGATGTATATGTAATAGACGGAAAAAGTAATGACGGAACAGTCGAATTACTGCAACAGCTACAGCAAACATACCCTACCCTCCGGACTGTCGTAAATGTGCATCAGATAACTCCCAAAGCATTCAATCTTGGTATCCACGCAGGAAAAGGAAGCGACTACGTACAGATCATCGGTGCAAGGCAGGTCATCAGCCCGAATTATATCCGCGATGCCGTTCAGAAGCTGGAAGAAGATCCGTCTATCTGGTGCATCGGAGGCCGCGTGGAAAATGTGTACCAAAACTATGAAGGAAAGGTCATCGCCAGTGCAATGGCTACTTCGTTAGGCATGGGGCTGGGCAATTTCCGGACAATCCATCAATCGGGATTCGTTGATACCGTCGGAACCCCGATGTACCCTTACCGGGTCTTCGAAAAGATCGGTTTCTTTGATGAACAGCTGATCCGCAACCAGGACGACGATTTCAACTACCGTGTTACCAAAGCCGGGGGAAAGATTTATTTCGACGCAGGTATTTCCCTGAAATATTATGTCCGTGGAAATTATAAGAACCTGTGGAAACAATTTTATCAGTACGGTTACTGGAAGGTATATGTCAACCAAAAGCACAAGGCAGTTACCACTTTCCGGCAACTGGTCCCTCCCGCATTTGTGGCATACCTGTTTCTGTTCTTGGCAAGCTGGCTGTTCGGGGGAATGATCGGTGCGGTAAGCTCGCTCCCGCTGCTTCTCTACCTTGCACTGGTCACGTATGTGTCGTACGACATTACTTCCAGGGATCAGTCCCTGAAATTCGGTGATGTCTTTAAAACATTTCCCATCCTGCACGTTTCCTACGGATTGGGATATTTAAAAGGTGTCTTTGATTTTCTCCTTATGAAGAAGAATCCATCTGAAAAACAAAAGGAGCTATCCCGGTAGCGGAAAAAATAACGTAACCGTTTTAAAGCAACAGAGGAAGCAAAAAATGCTTCCTCTGTCTGTATATAACTATAATTTTGTTTTTATGGCAAAATGATCGGTTTCAATCCTCTCAATCCCATGTCTATAGGATAATCTCCTGCTGCCGGTTCATACAGCCCGTCCTGGTTCGCATCGTACCACTCAAAGCTTTTATTCGTTGACAGTGACAGCACCATCGTAATGTCCTGCGTTTCATTTCCCGTCAGGGTAAAAGGTGTATCAAAATTACCTGTTACCACACAAGATCCCGGAGGAATCGGGCTCGTATTGTGCAGCGGGTTCGGAACTGTTGTTCCTTGTGCCTGTCCGTTCAGTACAATGCCGAAATCTTCGAACGCCCAGTAACCCTGCAATTTATCACCATTGATCTGTTCCGTTACATTCCGGATCTTATGTGAACGGATGTAGGTATTCCACCCAACGAAAGAAGCCAGGCGGCCGGTTGAAACAATGTTGTTGTATTTGTACTTTAAATCAAAATTCTGGTATGTCAATGATACACGCAGCCATTCATAAGTACCCGCAGCGATCTTTTTTAACGGGATCTTCACGAAAACCTCATCATGGCCCTTTATGATCGCTTTATCAAAATCAGCGGCGAAAGCTCCTCCGGCATTCGTCTCTGCACCCCGGTAAATGATCTCTCCCGACTGCAGTGCTGTCCACTGGTTTGGTGCCAGCTCAATGTAATGTGCACTCATGGAATGGAATTCCGGAGACTGAGCGGAATGATCGCTGGGAATGGTCGCCGGGTTTCCAAAATTGTCCAGCCTTGGTTGTAGTGAATCAAACTGGAGCTTTACGATGAGATAAGGACCCGTTTCCTCCGGTTCTGCATAGTTACAGGAGCCATCGTCTTTTTTTGCTTTCTTGTCGTAGTTCAAAGCTGTTTCATCCGTACACCCTTCTTTTTTACAGGAAAAAAGAGTTGCAACGATAAACAGTGACAGAAAAAATAGTTTTTTCATGATTTTTAGCATTTTATAGTTGAAAGCAAAGGTATGGCACAATTGGTTACGATCCTCAAAAACCATAATAATTTTAACACATCTGTGATTTTTTTTGAATTATTATTCATCGTACCTGACGATGAAAACGATTTCTAAAGATTTATGGGAAAAATTTTTTATTTTTGGCTACCTGCTAAAATAGCGCAATTTTAAAATAGCAAAATCGAAAATAAATCATGAGAAAAATTACATTATCTGTTCTTTTATTCCTTTCATTTACAGGAATAAATGCTCAGATTCATTCAACAGAAACAGTTACTAATGCGCCGGATAGTGAATACCGGTTCACAAAAATCGCCCACCTGGATGCTACCCCGGTAGAAAGCCAGGGACAAGCCGGAACCTGCTGGAGTTTTTCCGCGCTTTCATTCTTTGAATCGGAAATGATCCGGTCAGGCAATAAGAACCCCGATTGGCTGTCAGAAATGTACGTGGTAAGAAAGGCTTACGAAAGCAAAGCCGAAAGATACATCCGTATGGATGGAAAGATTAATTTTTCACAGGGAGGGGCTTTCCACGATATTCCCTTTGTCATCCGCAAATACGGAATCGTTCCGTATGAATTATACAAAGGATTGAATTACGGATCAGAAACACACAATCACAACGAATTTTTCAACGCCCTGGAAGGAGTTGTAAACGGCGTTTCCAAGAGGAACGGCAACACTCCCCTGTCTCCTGCCTGGAAGACAGCCGTCAATGCAATTTTAGACGCTTACCTGGGTGCAGACATTCAGGAATTCGAATGGAAGGGAAAGAAATACACTCCACAATCCTATGCTGCATCCATCGGGTTGAAAATGGATGATTACGTTTCTCTGACATCGTTCACCAACCATGAATTGTACCAGGAGTGCATTCTTGAGATCCAGGACAACTGGGCATGGGGAACAAGCTATAATGTTACACTGGATGATCTTTTCAACGAAACGGTACAGGCATTGAAAAACGGGTATACAATTGCCTGGGCCTCTGATGTGTCAGAAAAAGGATTCTCATTCAGCAATGGCCTGGGAATTGTTCCGGAAGACCCGTCAACCATCCAGGTAAAAGGAAAGGATAACGCAAATTTTTCCGACGGAGGAGCGGAACGTACATCGAATGCGTTCAAGACTCCGGTCAAAGAACTGACGATCACAACAGAGCTTCGCCAGCAGGGCTATGACAACAAAACGACAACAGACGACCACGGAATGCATATTGTCGGCCTGTACAAAGATCAGAACGGAACCAATTATTTCCTGGTAAAAAACTCATGGGGAACCGGAAACTATCCGGAAGGATACCTTTATGTGTCTGAAAATTACTTCAAGTACAAGACGATCAACGTCTACCTTCACAAAGACGGACTCTCCAAAGACATAAAGAAAAAATTAAAGCTATAGTTAACTCATCCTACTTACTAAATGGTCATGTTATTAATTGAAAACTAGAAAAAATCATGAAAAGAACCATCCTTACTTTATTAGGTGCCGCTCTGCTTTCAGGCGGATTAGTTGCGCAAGACGTCGCTACCAAACGGTGTGCTACGGTAGAATACATGCACTACCGAGAATCTATCCAGCCGGGTTATATCCAATCTACATCCGATGTTTTTAACAATGCGATCGCCGCGAAAAACGGGAACATCGCGAAATCGAATGAAACCTATACCATTCCTGTAGTTGTCCACGTTGTTTATAACACACCTGCTCAGAATCTTCACGATTCCGTCATCTATGACCAGATCCGGATCCTGAATGAAGATTTCAACAGGTTAAACGCAGACACCGTACACATGCGGTCCATTTTCCAGCCGTATGTCGGCTATGGAAACGTTGAATTCGTACTGGCAGGCTTCGACCCCAATGGAAACCCTACAACGGGTATTACACGGACACAGACAACCCATTCGACATTTTCAGGCTCTCTGATGGAACTGATGAGTGGAGATATGTCGTCAATAGAACGGGTAAAATCTTCTGCAAACGGGGGAATAGACCCATGGAACCAGTCGCGTTACCTCAATATCTGGATATGCAATATGGCAATGAATATAATGGGCAGCGAAATGCCTGTGTTAATGGGATATGCCACTCCTCCTGCCAATCTGCCGAACTGGCCTGCAGGATCTGTAGCCGGGTTAGACGATGGTGTTGTAATACAGTACCAGGTGTTCGGAAGCAATAATCCGAACCCGCTGGATGCAGGCGGTCAAACCTTTGTCGTAAAAGGAAGAACCGTTACGCACGAAGTAGGGCATTACCTGGGGTTAAGACATGTCTGGGGAGATGGCGACTGTACGCAGGATGACGGGATTTCCGATACACCGAATGCATCCTCAGAATCACAGCAGGACTGCAACAAAACAAAAAATTCATGTGTGGACAATATCGACGGTGTTGATTTACCGGATATGGTTGAAAACTACATGGACTACTCTGCCGAAGATTGCCAGAACACGTTTACTGCCGAGCAAATGAATCTGATCCGCGCTGTTCTTGAAAATGAACGCTGGGACCTGGTCAATGACAATGCGGCACTCGCTTTACCTGAAAAAACCACGGTGCTTGCATCCGTGCACCCGAATCCGGCAAATGCTACTGTGACAATCCGCAGCAATGAACACCTGAACGGCAAGATCCTTATTTCTGATGTGAACGGTAAGATCGTTAAAGAGGTGAAATCCTCAGATGGCCTGGAAACAACGATAGATATTGAACATCTTACCAATGGAATTTACCAGGTTTCCGTAGAAGGAATGTCGGGAGCAATAAAGCTGGTTAAACTATAAACGCTCGTTGTTCCTCTTTTTAAAGGTTAAAATGTATGTGCAAAGGCGGACGATTGTCCGCCTTTTTTCTTTTACCTGTCATTCTTCAGCTGTTCAATTATTTTTCTCATTCCCTCTACCGCTCCGGCTTTTACAATTGTAAAATGGCCTGGAACACTCAGTTCTTCAGCATTCGGATCAATTAAAAAACACTTACAGCTCTCCGGTGTATAATGGATCAGTCCGGCAGCAGGATAAACGTTCAGTGACGTACCGATCACAATAAAAACATCTGCTTCACGGATCACAGAAAGAGCGACCTCATAATTCGGAACGTCTTCTCCAAACCAGACGACATGCGGACGCAGAGGGAAACCATCATCACAAAAATCTTTTGTAATATCCAGCGAATCTTCCACGGGATAGTACTTACTGTTTTTCTCCGGACCACTGCTTTTTGCCAGCATGATGTTCCCATGCAGATGCAGTACATTACTGCTCCCGGCTCTTTCATGTAAATCATCAATATTTTGTGTAATAACGATCACTTCATCGCTTCTTTCCAGGCGTGCAATTTCAAAATGAGCCTCGTTTGGCGCTGATTCCCGGATATTCCTGCGCCGGAGGTTATAAAAATGCTGTACTTTTTCAGGGTTAGCATTCCAAGCATCGGGTGTAGCTACTTCTTCAATTTTATAGTTTTCCCACAGCCCTCCCGTATCTCTGAACGTAGCGATACCGCTTTCTGCGCTCATTCCTGCACCACTGAAGATAATTATTTTCATCTTTCCTGTTATTATGCCTGCGTAATTAGAATCCAAGAGTAGTATAAATATTTTATTTACACACTTTGTTATTTATATGTTAAAAAAAGGTAAATTTATTCGAACAAAAATATAAAACTATGAAAAAACAATTACTTTCTATGGCTTCGCTTTTATTAGCAGGTTATTCTTTCTCACAGGTAATATTCAGTGAGAATTTTGACGGGGCGGCTGCGCTTCCCGCGGGCTGGACTTTGCACAATGTAGACGGCCTGACCCCTGCTGCAAATGTGGCGTATGTAAACAATGCATGGGTAGTGCGTGCAAACAGTGCTACCGGAGCAGGGAATCACGCAGTATCCACCTCCTGGTATTCTCCTGCCGGGACCTCCAATGACTGGCTGGTCTCTCCTTCCATAGCGATTCCTGCAGGCGGAAGCTATGTTTTGCAGTTTGACGCGATGGCTCCGGATGCTCAATTTCCTGACGGATTCAAAGTTTACATCTCCACAACAGGAACCGCTGTTGCTGATTTCGGAACAACTCCTGTCCTTACCGTAAACGCTACACCTTCATCTTATACGGGCTATACTGTTGATTTATCATCCTATGCTGGACAAAGCATTCACTTTGCGGTCAGAAATGATAACACAGATAAATTCTTGCTGTTCGCTGACAACTTCGTAGTGCGCCAGCCGCAGCAAAACGATGCAATCCTGGTTTCTACCACATTGAATCGTTATTCACTCGCAAACACAAACAATACATTAGCACTGAACGTTGCCAACAATGGAAGTAATCCAATCACATCGCTGACTGTTTCATGGAATGACGGAACACCTCATTCGGAAACTGTTAACGTGAATATCCCGGTTGGAGGTTCAGCAACCGTAAATCACCCTGTAACGGTTAACTACAGCACAGCTACAACATATGAAATTGATGTTGAGGTCACACAGGTAAATGGAACAAATGACCCGGCTCCGGAAGACAATTCAGCAAATACACTTATTACGATATTGTCTCAGTCTCCGACAAAAAGAGTGGTTATTGAAGAAGGGACAGGTACCTGGTGTCAATGGTGTCCGCGCGGAGCTGTTGCCATGGAATACATGTACAACACCTACCCGGACAGATTCATCGGAATCGCTGTTCACAATGGCGACCCTATGACAGTAACTGCATATGACAACGGCGCTAATTTCTCAGGATACCCTTCTGCCAACATCGACCGGGCAATACTGGATGGAGATGTAAGCCAGTCTGCTTTTCAAACTTACTACAATCAACGTAAAGATCTGCTTACTCCTGCATCAGTCAGTGTTAGCGGTGTTCGTTCAGGAAGCGACCTTCAGGTAGAGGTGAACGCTACGTTCTTTTCTCAATTCCCGGCTGCTGATTACCGTTTAGGAGTAATTATCATAGAAGATGGTGTTACCGGAACAGGATCAGGATACAACCAGGCAAATGCATATGCGGGTGGTGGATACGGTCCGATGGGTGGATACGAAAACCTGCCAAGTACTGTTCCCGCTTCACAAATGGTGTACGACCACGTAGGAAGGGCATTGTTGGGCGGTTACAGCGGTCAGGCAGGATCTGTTCCAAGCTCCATTTCTGATGGAATGCCGGTTAGTTACACTTTTAACTATACCGTTCCTGCTGCTTACAATATCGATAACATGTATGCTGTAGGTGTAGTGATTGATAATGCCACCGGAGAGATCATCAACGCAAACAAAGCTCCGTTGGCTAACCTGAGTGTTGGAAATATAGAAACAATTGAAATGGGCGTTTTCCCGAACCCTGCAACTGATAAAATAACAATTTCTTTTGAAGCGCAGGGAGGTGATTACCTGGTTGAAATTACAGATCTTCAGGGAAGAACCGTTGTATCGGAAAAACATACAAACCTGTCTGGCAGCCAGTCTGTAGACTTGAATACAAGCAACTTAAAAACAGGAAACTACCTGGTAAGTGTTGCAAAAGATGGTTCTTCATTTACAAAAATGATTTCTATCAAGTAATAAAATTTTTGCCTATTGAAAAGGCGGTCCATACGGATCGCCTTTTCTCGTTATACCCGAATAAAAGCAATATTTGATTATCTTTGCGCTTTGCATTTATCATTAAAAAGAATGGCTCAAAAATATCAGGAATACAAAGGATTGAATCTGCCGGATGTGGCCAGATCCGTAATGGAAAAATGGGACGCTGAAAAGGTGTTTGAACGTTCTATATCGTCCCGTGAAGGGAAAAAACCTTATGTTTTCTTTGAAGGACCTCCATCTGCAAACGGCCTTCCGGGAATTCACCATGTGATGGCCCGCTCCATAAAAGATATTTTTTGCCGTTACCAGACTCTGAAAGGTTTCCAGGTAAAACGAAAAGCAGGCTGGGATACCCACGGTTTGCCTGTTGAACTGGGCGTTGAAAAAGAGTTGGGCATTACCAAAGAAGACATCGGAACAAAAATTTCGGTGGAAGATTACAACAACGCCTGTAAAAACGCAGTAATGCGTTACACCGATATCTGGAACAACCTCACAAAAGAAATGGGCTATTGGGTGGATATGGATCACCCTTATATCACTTACGAACCTAAATACATGGAATCGGTGTGGTGGCTGCTGGGAGAACTGTATAAGAAAAATCTCCTGTACAAAGGATATACCATACAGCCCTATTCACCGAAAGCGGGAACAGGACTTTCATCCCACGAGCTGAATCAGCCGGGGTGTTACCGGGATGTAACAGATACAACTGTTGTGGCCCAGTTTAAGGTGGCAGATCAAGACCTGGCCCGCCTCTGTTCAGCATTCCTGAAATCACAGGAAAACAGTGTAGCCAGCGAAGCATACTTCCTTGCCTGGACAACCACTCCCTGGACCCTTCCTTCCAACACAGCTTTAACCGTCGGTCCGAAGATCGAATATGTATTGGTAAAAACATTCAACCAGTATACTTTTCGTGAAATTTATGTGATTCTTGCGAAAAATTTGGTAAATTACCAGTTTGGAGGAAAATATTTCCTTACGGAATCAGATGCAGACCTGGCAAATTATTCAAAAGAAGACAAGAAAATTCCCTACCTCATCGCCGGAGAATGCCTGGGTTCCGACCTGGTAGGAATCCGGTATGAACAATTATTGCCTTTTGCGCTTCCATACGAAAACGCCGATAAGGCTTTCCAGGTGATCCCGGGAGAGTTCGTAACAACGGAAGATGGTACGGGGATTGTCCATACGGCTCCTACCTTTGGTGCGGATGACGCGAGGGTTGCTTCCGATGCCGGCGTTCCCGGAATGCTGGTGCCGGATGAGAACGGAAAGCCTGTTCCATTGGTTGACCTGCAGGGAAGGTTTCGCCCTGAAATGGGAGAATTTGCCGGAATGTACGTGAAAAACGAGTACTACAATGACGGAGAAGCTCCTGAAAAATCCGCCGATGTACAAATCGCTATCCGGCTAAAGGAAGAGAACAAAGCGTTTAAAGTTGAAAAATACGTTCACAGCTATCCACATTGCTGGAGAACAGATAAACCGGTATTGTATTATCCGCTGGATTCCTGGTTCATCCGTGTCACAGCTATAAAAGAGCGCATGATCACACTGAATGACACGATCAACTGGAAACCGGAATCCACAGGTTCCGGACGTTTCGGAAAATGGCTGGAAAATGCAAATGACTGGAATTTATCCCGGTCCCGTTACTGGGGGATCCCGATCCCGATCTGGCGGACAGAAGACGGAACGGAAGAGGTCTGTATTTCTTCCGTTGAACAGTTGAAAAACGAATGTGAAAAAGCCGTGCAGGCAGGTGTGATGTCCTCCAATCCACTGTCTGATTTCGAGATCGGAAACATGTCGGAAAGTAATTATTCAACAATTGACCTGCATAAGAACTACGTGGACAACATCACCCTGGTAAGCAAATCCGGGCAACCAATGAAGCGGGAAGCAGATCTGTGCGATGTATGGTTTGATTCAGGAGCAATGCCTTACGCACAATGGCACTATCCGTTCGAGAACAAAGAGCTCATCGACAACCACCTGTCCTATCCTGCAGATTTCATTGCTGAAGGAGTTGACCAGACACGCGGATGGTTCTATACCTTGCATGCGATCGCAACAATGGTATTTGACTCTGTTGCTTACAAGAATGTCGTTTCAAACGGATTGGTACTGGATAAGAACGGGCAGAAAATGTCTAAACGCCTGGGAAATGCAGTGGACCCGTTTGAAACATTATCCCAATACGGACCGGATGCCACACGCTGGTATATGATCACAAATGCGCAACCGTGGGATAACCTGAAATTCGACACTGATGGCATTACGGAAGTGCAGCGTAAATTCTTCGGAACGCTTTATAATACCTATTCATTCTTTACTCTGTATGCAAATATCGACGGATTTACATACGAAGAGGCAAACATTGAGCTTGCGAAAAGACCGGAGATAGACCGCTGGATCCTGTCCAGGCTGAATACACTGATCAAACAGGTAGATGAATCCTACGCCACCTACGAGCCAACACGTGCAGGACGCCTGATCCAGGAATTTGTGACCGATCAGCTATCCAACTGGTACGTTCGTTTATGCCGTCGCCGTTTCTGGAAAAGTGAAGATTCCCAGGATAAGATCTCTGCTTACCAGACACTGTATACATGCCTGGAAACGGTTGCAATTCTCGGTTCACCAATCGCTCCGTTCTTCATGGATCAGTTATTCAGCGACCTGAATACTGTCACCGGCCGCCATAACGTGATTTCTGTTCACCTGGGAGATTTCCCGGAAGCAGATGAGTCCGTTATCAGCGAGCGTTTAGAAGCGCAAATGGACATCGCACAGCGCATTTCTTCACTTGTATTGAGCATTCGTAAGAAAGAACGCCTGAAAGTGCGCCAGCCGCTTCAAAAGATCATTGTTCCCGTACTGGACAAAACATTTGCTTCAGACCTGGAGCACGTAAAAGATCTGATCCTGTCAGAAGTAAACGTAAAAGAACTGGAACTGCTGGAAGAAGGAAACGGAATGTTCGTGAAACAGATCAAACCGAACTTCAAGACCATCGGGCCGAAATACGGCAAGCAAATGAAAGCCATTGCAGCAATGGTCAGTCAGTTTTCACAAGAAGATATTACTGCTGTTGAAACAAATAAAGGCTGGAAGGGCTCTGTTGAAGGTTCGGAAATTGCTCTCGACCTGGGCGATTTCGAAATCGTTGCACAGGATATTCCCGGCTGGCTCGTAAGCTCCGAAGACGGAATTACCGTCGCATTGGATAGCACCATTACAGAGGAGCTGAAGCAGGAGGGAATTGCCCGAGAACTGATCAACCGTGTTCAGAACCTGCGCAAGGACTCCGGGCTGGAAGTAACGGATAAAATCGTCCTGAAAGTCGATACAACAGAAGCAATCCGGCAGGCAATCGCTGCAAACAGGGTTTACGTCTGCAATGAAGTATTGGCTGTGGACATCGCCTTTGAATCCCTGAACGGAGATGCAACGAGCATCGACCTCGAAACAGAATCAGATGCGAAGATCGCGATCGTGAAGAACTGATAACTTCCTATGATCGTTGAAATCTATACCGACGGAGCAGCAAAAGGGAACCCTGGAAACGGAGGTTACGGAGCAATTCTGCGGTTTGGAAACAAGGAAAAAGAGCTTTCCCAGGGATTTCGGAGAACTACGAACAACCGCATGGAGCTGCTGGCAGTAATTGTTGCCCTGGAAAACCTGAAAACCAATAAATACCCGGTCGTTGTTTATTCCGACTCAAAATACGTTGTTGACGCTGTTACCAAAAACTGGGTATTGGGCTGGGTAAAAAAGGGGTTCAAAGGAAAGAAAAACAAGGATCTGTGGCTGCGTTACCTGGAAGCTGCAAAACCTTTCAACATCCGGTTTGAATGGGTTCGCGGTCACAATGGGCACCCGGAAAATGAACGATGTGACAAACTTGCCGTTGCAGCAGCTGAAAGCAGGAATTTACTGATTGATGAGGAATTTGAGAGAATTGAGTCAGGAGGAGATTCAATCGCATTTGAATGATCCGCCTATCCGGAAAACTAATACAGCTTATCCACCGACTTCTCACTCATCGCCATACAGGCTTTAATGAACGTATATACAAGCGGATGTGGCAATTCACGTGTTGAAGAAATTTGCGGACAATAGCCACAGGCAACGAAAAACGGATGATTTTTCAGGCTGACGATTTCCGGATCCTCGAACTGGTTGTATGCCTCTACATCAATCGACTCATTCATGAGCTGCTCAATGACTTGCGGATAGATACTGTACCTGGAAGAGGTCAGCTCAAATGTCGTGTGATTTTCCAGCAACTTGATAAAAGCAGGTGAATGAGGAATAATCGTGATCTTTTCAAATGTATTTCCTTCTACCAAATTATCGGAAATCAGCTTCTCTTTACCATTGGTCAGCTGATCATTGGCTGTCAGCACCTCAATGAATGATTTAAAGCTTTCTCCTGTAAGTAAAGTGGGTATCTTCAACTGGCTCAGACTTTTGATAATCCCATGTAAAAAGAAAGGATTGCTGATTGGTCCCGGAGCGATCCAGACTCCGTCGTATTGCTCCAGACGACCGGATTTCAGCATCACAGCCTCGCTTAATTTCAGCCAGTAATAGCTGACATCCACTTCTAAGAACAAGCCTGAATGATCAAGCGACAAGTTTGTTGCCTGATGTGAATAATAAGTGAAGTTGTAATCACCTATAATTGCTATTTTCAGTGCATGACTCATAGGAGCACCAAACAAACGAGCCACCCGTTATTGAAGGAGTGGCTCAATTTTTTTATCGTTTATACCAACCTGTATATACTGCATCCGTTATGAGTATGGAATCCGTTAAATAGATATCCTGTATGTTATCATAGTAGGTGTGATAAACATACGTATTGAAACTCACCTTAAATTTAGCATAGTCTCCTTTTGCGTCCGACTCCAGCGCCATGGAATTATATTCAACTGATTCCTGCGGATAGGAATGATTGGAGTTTGATTTCCAGGCTCTACCGACTCCGTCAGTATACGTTACGGTAAAACCGTTCAGACCGTTCAGGGAAACATCCGGCTCCTGATTCAAGCCTGATAAATAAAAACTTTCAAATGTTGCCAGGGTAGGCCGTTCAGAAGACCCCCAATCGAAGACCAGACTCCCATGCCCGACACTTATCTTCTGCAATGACTGGGGTGAAGAAAAGGTCGAATAATACGTCGCACTATCAAGTGTTGCCGCATTAATAATCAGATCCACTTCTGATGATCCTGTATAGCCGTTCACATTTTGTGTCAGCTCTACGTCAGAACCATTCAGCTTACCGTAAAAGTGATTTTTCAAATCTACCTTTGGCTCCGGAGGAGGGATAATCTCTCTCTTGTTACAAGAAAAAACAACCACACCAAGTGAAAGCACAGCTAAAGATCTTACCAAATATTTCATCCTTTTTTTATTTAGTTTTCATTGAAGTTTTCCATCAACAGGATACTTCTCCACGAACTAAAATTACGAAATATATTTTAATCGGTTACAAATAAATGAATATTCTTATGCTCTGATCAATTTTTTCGATGTTCCGAATGAAAGAAATGACAGGTCTACCAAATGGTTCTCAAGTTTCTCAGCATCCAGTACCGACTGAGAATAATCTCCTCCCATCTCCTCTTCTTCAAACAGCTCTGAAATTGCCACAGAAGGATTCTGAGCCTGTAAATGGTTCAGCAAAATGTTCAGTTCACTAAAAGATATGAACATTTCACTGGCATAAGACAAATGATCCTTGAAAGTTTCGCCTTTAATTAATACTTTCGTATCCATGTTATCGAAGATAATGGATTCAATTCTTACAGTTGTTGAATAAGTGTCCATTTTTACTGTGTTTTAAGATTACAGTACAAAGTTCCGGACCAACAACGTAAGTTTTTTACGTTCTGAAGATCTTCTTAAAAATTAACGAATAAAAACAGGTTCATTATGAAATACCATCGCATAAATAAAGAGTTGTTCATCTATAACAGAAAGCGCTTTACAGAACAAATGGAAGGAAATTCCCTGGCAATTTTCAATTCCAACGATATCTACCCGGTCAGTGCAGACAGTACACTGCCTTTTCAACAGCACAGAGATATCTTTCACCTGTCGGGCGTTGACCAGGAAGAAAGTATGCTGGTCCTGTTCCCAAACTGTAAAAATGAAGCACATCGTGAAGTATTGTTCCTGCGTGAAACAAATGAGCACATCGCAATATGGGAAGGGGAAAGGCTCACAAAAGAAGCCGCCTTTGAAGTTTCAGGGATAAAGACCGTTTACTGGCTGTCCCAGATGGACAATATCCTGAATACGCTGCTGGCAGAGGCAGACACCATTTACATCAACACCAATGAACACCTGCGTGCCAATACGGAGGTGGAAACAAGAGAAGATCGTTTCACCAAAAAGTTACTGGCAAGATACCCGGCGCACCAAGTAAGAAAAAGCGCGCCGATCATGCACCGGATCCGGTCAGTTAAGCACGAAATCGAGCTGGAACTGATGCAGACAGCCTGTAACATTACGGAAAAAGGATTCAGGAGACTGCTTTCTTTTATCAAGCCAGGTGTCTGGGAATATGAAATTGAAGCGGAATTACTGTATGAATTTATACGAAACCGTTCCAAAGGGTTTGCATATACCCCGATCATTGCTTCCGGTCCGAACGCAAATGTATTGCATTACATTGAAAACAATCAGCAATGCAAGGAAGGTGATGTGATTTTACTGGATGTGGCTGCGGAATATGCGAATTACGCATCCGATCTGTCCCGGTCCGTTCCTGTCAGCGGGCGATTCACCGATCGTCAGCGCCAGGTATACAATGCTGTGCTTCACGTGAAAAAAGAAGCGGAAAAGCTATTGATTCCGGGAACGATGATGGCCGACTATCACAAAGAGGTGGGATTGATCATGCAGGATCAGCTGGTACAATTAGGGTTGATCGACCAGACAGATATCAAAAACCAGGATCCGAACTGGCCGGCATATAAAAAGTATTTCATGCATGGAACCTCGCACTTCATCGGGCTGGATACGCATGATGTGGGGCTCTGGAATGAACCGATCAAAGCAGGGATGGTATTTACCTGTGAACCCGGTATTTACATCCCTGAAGAAGGATTAGGGATCCGGCTGGAGGACAACCTGGTGGTACAGGAAAGCGGGGCTCCTTTCAACCTGATGAAAAACATTCCGTTGGAAGCTGAGGAAATAGAGACATTGATGAATGAATAATCCCGGGTTGTTCCATAAATGGATTCCTTTTAACGGCAGTGTTGAAAATCCTGTTGTTTTACTGCACGGTTTCCTGGAAACACATTCCATCTGGTATCAATTGCCTTTGAATGAACTGCAACGGCCAGTGCTTTTAATTGATCTTCCCGGTTCCGGGAAAAGCAACCTGTTTGATGACAATCATCCTTCCATTCGCTATTTTGCGGAAGAAGTAGAGTTATTGTTAGCGGGTTATAACGTAATCCGCTGCCAGGTTGTCGGGCATTCCATGGGAGGATACACCGGACTGGAGCTATTGAAAAATACGGAATCAGTCCAGAAACTGGTATTGCTCAATTCTAATTTCTGGACCGATTCGGATATCAAAAAAACGGAACGTACACGGGTTGCAGACATCCTGTTAAAGTCAAAGAACCGATTCATTTCAGAGGCGATTCCGAACCTGTTTCTAAACCCGGGAAATTATCATCCGGAAATAGAAAAATTAGTAACGGAAGCCCAATCAGGTGTTGCCGAATGGTATGCATATGCTTCGATCGCCATGAGAGAACGGGCAGACTTCTCGGAGTACCTGAAAGAAAATCCCGAACAGGTCGGGATCATCCATGGAGAAAAAGATGCACTTATACCAACAGAATTACTGGATGAAAAGACACTGGGATGGAAGGATTATCATCTCATCAAAGATTCCGGACACATGTCTCTGTTTGAAAAACCCCGCCAGGTAATGTCGTTGCTTCAACGGATGTTAAATCAAACCAGCTGACACCTGTTTCCCGGCACAGACGCAACCAGTCCGTTCATTTCCAGCTGAAACAACAGCACGCTAAGCCTGGAAGAAGGAACGTTCAACTGAACAGCCATTGAATCAATATTCATCTGCCCGGATCTTTCAAGCAGCTGAACAACTTCTTGTTCCTCTGTTGTCAGGCCTGGAAATAGTGATCGCTGGACAGGGTCTTTAACAGACAGGTCCCAGCCCATTTTCTTTAAAAAATCGGATCCGTTTCTGATCAGATGGGCTTTATTGCTTGCTATCAGCATATTACATCCTTCTGAATTTTCATCAAAAATGTTTCCGGGATAAGCGAATACGTCCCTGCTGTAATCATTGGCCAATTCGGCGGTAATCAGGGATCCTCCCTTCAGTTTACTTTCCACAATGATGGTTGCATCGCACATACCTGCTACAATACGGTTCCTCATGGGGAAATTTTCACGATCCGGTTTTGTACCGGGAGGATATTCAGAAATCATCCCGCCATTTTCTACCATTTTTTGTGCTGTGGAACGATGTTGCCGGGGATAAACAGTTTCCAGACCGTGCGCCATTACACCAATTGTTTCAACACCATGCTGGATACACAACTGGTGAACAGTAATATCTATCCCATACGCCATTCCGCTTACAACGACAATGTTTGTTCCGGAAAATTGCCGGATCAGCTCGGAACAGATCTGTTTCCCGTAATCACTTGCATTCCGTGTTCCGACAACAGCAACAAAGCGTGTATCATTCAAGTCCATCGTTCCCCTGAAATACAAAACCAAAGGAGCGTCCTCGCACTGCTTCAGCCTTCTGGGGTATTGAGGACTGGTATAAAATACATGGTCTATCTTATTCTTCTGAATCGATTGAATGATCTTGTCTGCTTTCTGCAAGGCTTCTTCTCTGTTCATCTTTTTCAATGAATGAACAGAAAAACCTGTAAGTTGAGACAAGCTTTTAAGCGGCAGGTGGAAAACAGCTGCTTCATCTTCTACTGATTGGAGCAATTGCTTTGTCTTTACCGGCCCGAAACCGCACAATTGTGTCAGTGCAATTTGATAATGTGGTTTGTTGTAAATCAAAATTTTGTACTTTAGGCATCTTGAATTTAATCATTTTTATCAAAATATGAAACAACTCTCTACATTATTTTTTCTGTATCCGGCAGTGTTGTTTTGCCAGGTAACTGGTTCAGTGAAAGACAATACGACCAAAGAATCAATTGTCGGAGCAAAAATCGTGGCATCAAATAATGAGCGTACAGTCAGTGATATTGATGGGAGATTCACACTTAAAACGAAGCCGGATGATTTTCCCTTAATGGTCGTTACATCCATGACGGGATATCCGAATGATACCACTTTTTCGGAACAGCCGGGAGAAATCACCGTCTTTTTATCCGAACCTGTTAAAGTCATTGAAACAGTTGTCGTTACAGCCGGAAGAAGGGGACAGAACATTGAAGAAGTAACCATATCCATGGATGTGCTGAAACCTGAATTGATTGACAGCAAAGGATTCAGGGACCTGGAAGATGCCATTGGACAAACACCCGGGGTACACACCATGGATGGACAAGTAAGCATAAGAGGAGGATCTGGTTTCGCTTACGGGGCCGGAAGCCGGGTGATGCTGCTGTGGAACGGAATGCCCTTGCTGACGGCAGACGCCGGAGATGCGAAATTCAACTCTATTCCGATGGAATCCGCTTCACAAATTGAGGTAATTAAAGGAGCTTCTTCCGTACTTTACGGAAGCGGGGCACTAAACGGGATCATTTCATTAAGTGAGCGGGAGCCGACTACCAAAGGAGAAACCCGGGTAAAGATCCAATCGGGAGTGTACGGAAGACCTCAACGATCTTCCCTGATCTGGTGGGGATCGAACCCTTCCTTTCACATGGCAGAAATTTTTCACGGGAAAATGCACAGGAAAATCGGCTATACCATTTCTGCAAACGGAGCAAGCAATGACGGCTACCGCCAGGGAGAAACAGAAGACAGAGGCCGAATTACCGGAACAGTGTTCTTCCGCCCGGAAAAAATCCGTGGGCTAAAAGCCGGAATAGGTTTCAACGCTCAGCTGCAGCGCAACACGAACTTTATTATCTGGCAGAGCTCTGAACTGGGATACCAGCCAAGCGGAGGATCATTTCCAGGGGCGGCATCTTCCACACTCGGGCATTTCAGAGGTATCCGTGTGAACGTTGACCCGTACGTAAGGTATATTGACAAATACAGCAACTCACATTCCCTGAAAACACGGATGTACTACGTACAAAACAAAAATCTTTACAATGCCGGGCAAACATCCTCTTCTGTCGTTTCCTACGCCGATTACCAGTTTCAGCGCCGGTTTAACTTCGGAATGAACCTCACAACGGGAGTTACAGGAGTCAATAATCAGGTCAACTCCAACTTATACGGGCAGCATTATTCAACCAATGCGGCGCTTTATTTACAATTGGAACAAAAGCTTTGGGAAAAGCTGGACCTGACTGCCGGAGTAAGGGCGGAATATTTTGAGCAGGATGGAAAAAGGGGTGATTCCGATTTTTATATCAAAAAAGATTCCACCGTCAAGATTCCTGTTTATCCTATATTCAGGGCCGGTATTCATTATGAAGCTGTTAAGGGAACCCATATCCGTGCTTCCTACGGGCAGGGAATCCGTTATCCTTCCGTAGCAGAACGGTATACCGTCACAAATGTCGGTGCTCTGAACATTTTCCCGAATGCCGGATTAATGCCTGAAAAAGGCTGGGCAGCAGAGCTGGGAATCAAACAAGTGATCCCGATCGGGAATAACTGGAAAGGAATTATTGACATTGCCGGATTCATTAACCAGTATGACAACATGATGGAGTTTGAATTCGGTGTATACAATCCCGACAGCATTCCTTTGAGCATCGACCCGAATGATCCCGGGTTCCTGGGAAAATGGATCGGTTTCCGGGCTGCAAACAACGAATCTGCACGGATCACAGGGCTGGAAGCTTCTTTTTCATCCATCGGAAAGATCGGGGAGGTTGAGCTGGCTTCGCTGATCGGGTATACTTATATGGATCCTGTCTCTTTAAATACAGATTCCAGCTACGTAACCAGCTTGTCCAGCTACCAGGTTGATGAAAGCGGAGCAGCAACATGGGACAACACATTAAAGTACCGATTCAGACATCTTTTCAGAGGAGATATAGAAGCCACATGGAAAGGGATAAGTCTTGGGTTTTCTGCCAAGTATAACAGTAAAGTTGTCAATATCGACAAGGTATTTGAAGAATCCATCTTTGGCACTGAGATTCTTCCCGGCCTGAAGAGATACCGGCAGGAAAAAGATAACGGAGCGCTTGTTTTCGATGCCCGCGTAGGATATAAGTTCATGGAGCATTACCGCGTTTCTTTCATTATAAACAACTTCCTGAACGCAGAATACACCACCCGCCCGGGAGATATCCAGGCTCCAAGGAATTTTATGGTTCAAATTCAAGCAACATTTTAGAAAATGAAAGCAGCAGGCATCATTCCTTCCCGCTACGCATCCTCCCGGTTTCCCGGGAAACCACTCATTGACCTGAAAGGTAAGTCAATGATCCGGCGGGTTTATGAAAACGCTTCAAAAGCAACCCTTTTAGATGAAGTAATCGTTGCAACGGACGATGAGCGCATATATGATCATGTACTTGATTTTGGTGGAAAGGCAATGATGACAAGCTCCGGGCATCCGAGCGGCACAGACCGTTGTGGAGAAGTTGCCGAACAGATTGATGCCGACATCATCATCAATATACAAGGAGATGAACCACTGGTAAATCCGGATCAGCTGGATGCGCTTTTAAAAGCGTTTGAAGACCCTTCCGTACAAATTGCAACGCTGGGATCCAGGAATATCACGAAAGACGATCTGAACAATGCTAACCGCATTAAAATTGTGACGGATGCATTTAACAACGCTCTTTATTTTTCCCGGAGCCCGATCCCCAATGATGCCAATTTCAAAGGCGACTCCATGGAATTTTATCCCTTTTTAAAGCACATCGGTTTGTATGCTTTCCGGAAATCCTGCCTGCAGGAACTGGTAAAGCTGAAACCATCCGAATTAGAACAAACAGAATCCCTGGAACAGCTAAGATGGCTTTTCTATGGCTATCCTGTCCGGGTGATAGAAACAGTTATTGAGACTCCCAACATCGATGTGCCTGAAGATGTAGCGAAAGTGCTTAAATTAATTTAAACGGCTTATTATCACATCCATTCTTTTCCACGTAAAACAGAACGCTTAAAAATTACCTGATAAATGCTTAATATTTACCAGGTGTACATCCTTTGGGTTCCTAATTTTGCACCATAAATTATGAACACAATATGAGAAAAATGTACCTTTTGCCAATACTGGCATTTTTTATCGGGTTTTCGAGTTATGCCCAAACATTTGTAAGTGACACGACAACACGTCAACACATCACCGCTTACAACCAGACATTTACCTTTTCATTCACCGGAGTGCCACAAGGCGGATGGGGAGATGGAACAATTATCGTTTACTTCACCGGGGATTTTGGTGACAACAGCGAATTCATCACTGTAAATGATGAAGATTCAAATGTATTAGGTCAGGCAGGCCCATACAGTTCACATAGTGATTGCAGCCCGCTTGATTCTGTATCCCTACCGTTTGATGCTTCCCTGATCAGTGGATGGTTAACAGATTCCCAGATAGATTTCAACCTGACGATATCCTCTGCTGTTGACCTGGGAGTCTGCAATCAAAATTATATCCAGTGCAAGATTGTCTATAACTACTGCACAGCTGGTATCCCTCAGGAATTAGCCCATTTTTCACTAACGGATTCCACCTTTTGTAATTACGATGGGAACGTAATGCTTACAGGTACTCCTGCCGGAGGTATATTCAGTGGGGAAGGAGTAACGGGAAACACGTTCAACCCTATCGGCTTACCGGCTGGAAAGTATAGTATTACATACACCGGTGAGGATGAAACCGGGTGTATCACAAGCTACTCCAAACAAATACAAATCCTCCGCTCTCCGGTTGCACAGGATTTGGTTACCTGTCCCGGAACTACTGCCGAACTAACTGTTAACGGATTTGGAACGTACGTATGGTATAACGACCCAACCCTTATATCTGTAGTAGATACCGGTGCTGTTGTTTATTCCCTGCCGATCACAGAAACAACCAGTTTTTATGTCGCTCAGCTGAATACAACAACCACTTTCCTGGTTGACAGCATTTCGGTTTATGATTCTTTAGTAGTAGATATCAATGCCACAGCTGGTGATGACAGAGGAGGAATCGCTATTACACCTGATTATGTGTATTCTGTTGGTGACAATTATACAGTACGTGCAAATGCAAATGACCTGAGCAACCAGGTCAGCCTGCCAAGAAGGGATGGTATTTTCAGTGATCTGGCAACCGGACAACTGTTTACTTTCTGGAACACCGCAACCAATTCAGCGCCCGATTATGAAATGAACTGGCAGTTTACTTTCGATGCCATCAGAACTATGGATGAAGACCTTAATTTTGGAGCTGTTCATCTTTTAGAAACTCCAATTCATACGGAAGATTATGCGTTGATTCTTGCAGGAAAAGGATTTGTAGGTTTGGCAAGTTACTATCCTAATGGAAATATGTATGTTATTAATTTGAATGACTTTTCTGTCCAAAATTTAGGACAGATTTTTACGGAGCATTATGGTTCTGAAAACTGGGCAGATTGGGGTGTTCTTGAATACGATGGAACTGATTTTTATGGATTATACAGATCTTATAATGGCAATGAAATTGTTCGCCATAACTTTTCCACAGATAACTATACCACCTTCAAAGATTTCGGAACATCAATAAGTGATTTGTCTTCATTTACCATTTCGCCGTGGAACAACCGCTGGTATTTTCATTACGAGAATGGTACAACCTTGTTTGGAGGAACAACAGAAACATTAGGATATGCAGCAGCAGGAAGCAATTCTACGATTCTGTCAAACAACGAGCCCGGATGTTATACGGAAGTTACGGCTGTTGTAAACCAGATCGACCTGGGAGAAGACATCATCACTTGTGAAAGTAATTCTCCGGTTGTATTATTTGCCGGAAATGGATTTCAGTCGTATACATGGAATGGTGTGAATAATGATTACAATGCTTTTCCTGTAACAGAAAGCGGAACCTATGTGGTTGTAGCAGTGGATGATTACAACTGTTCTGTTACCGATACCATCCAGGTATTATTCGAACCTTGCTTAGGCTTAGAATCCAATGGAGGTGAGCTGAGTGTTATTTTATTCCCGAACCCTGTTACAAACCAGGCAAAAGTAGACATAACTATTCCTGCGAATGCGGAAATGATGTTGTCCGTTTGTGATCTGAACGGAAAAATTATTTTTGAAGAAAGTATGATTCTGAATGCCGGTTATAATTCATTTGATTTATCTGTTTCCCACCTGAATGCAGGTATTTACCTGTTGAATCTGAAAGGAAACGATAGTAATACTATGATCCGGTTTGTGAAGCAGTAAGTTTTTCAACACCTCTTTTAATCCTGTCATGCAAGTGGCAGGATTTTTTTATTTTCACGGCAATAATTCCTATTTTAAACCCGTTTAAATATGTATTGCTAAAACACTCATTATGAAAAAGTTTCTCACCTTAATTCTCTTTTCGACAGGAATACTTTCTTCTTATTCCCAGGAATTGAACCTGAAAACCAGCCAGGGAGGGTTGTTTTCCTTAGGCATCCGTTCCACAACAAGTATTTTTGAACACAAAGATTTTGGGATCAACGGATTTGGTTATGGCGGCCAATTCCGGCTCCAATTATCCAATCGACTGAACACAGAATGGTTTGCCGACTTCATGCGTGGAAATATCAACCAGCTGGCAAACAGAACCGATTATCACGTCGGCTGGAGTGTGATGTATTATTTTACGGATAAGATCGCTCCTCCCGTCAAGCCTTATATTGTTGCCGGTCATTGCTTCGACAAGACAAAACTGGTTGATAACTCTGACAGAAGCAACCAGGTAACAAAGAACAGTTCGGCCATACAGGCAGGAGCCGGTGTTCATTTCAATATTACGGAACGGTTTGACATTACTTTTACAGCCCAATACATGTTTCACCTTGGACAGGATGTACATGCACACATCGAAAACGATATGGTGATGCTTCACAAAAAGAAAGGAACCGGTATAGAAGGGCATTTACTCCTGAACCTGGGTATCAACTATAAAATCGCAGACTTATGGCACGGTGGAAAAAAGAAAAAACAATGAAACTTTACTTATCTCTGGTATTTATTGGCTGTCTTTGCCTGGCAGTATCCGGGCAAAAACAAACATATATTAATCCTGGTCTGCTCAGTGCTTCCACCACCTTATCCCCGGCGGTGATGCTTAACAGAAGCGAGGTAAATTACTATGTAACCGGATTCCTGGAAGGGCGTTTGCACAAAAGCATCAGTCTTCGCGGGGAAATGCATTACATGCTTGGAAATGCCGACACCCGATTTCTGAAAAACAACCTCAGGACATTCCTGGGGATCCAGTACGGAGTCCCTTTTGGTAATTTTGAGCTGCATACAGGTTTTGCTCCCGGATTTTCTGTGATGCAGTCGAATTTTGACCCGTCAAATACTGAATTCGCTCCTTCTGTTCAATTGAATTTCGGAGTCCGGTTTTATGTGTGGAAGTATTTTCACTTTTTCAGCAATTTCAGTTATATCCATTCACGGATGAACAACCTGGATCGTGTCAACGGAATGGCGGATGAGCTGATGCTTTCTGCCGGCCTGGGATTCAATTTCCAGGTACTCAAAAAATACCGTCAACAGCAATAAAAACGCATAAACAACAACTTTTTTGCTTAATTTTAAAATGTGAAAAAGTTGCTGGGAATACTCTATTTTATTTACAAACTTTACCTGGGGATATTATTCTCAGTAACGGCCTTGTTATTTTACCCGTTTTTAGCGTTTACAACCACCCGGGAAAAATACCACAAAGCTGCTTTTAAAGGATTCGCAGTGTGGAGTATTATTTTCAGGATTTTCGCCCTCTGGCCGTTTAAAATAAACCATCCTGAAAAACAGCTTCCAAAAGGGCCGTTCATTATTGTGGCCAACCATGCTTCCTATGCAGATATTTTTATCATACCTTCGCTCTTTATGAACCAGCCCCACTTATTCCTGGGGAAGAGCGAAATCCTTTCTTATCCTCTCATCCGGACTTATTTTAAGAACTACAACATACCTGTTTTTCGTGAAAACAAATTAAAAGCTGCGAAATCACTGGTTCTGGCACGGAAAAAATTACAGAACGGCTGGTCGCTCATCATCTTTCCCGAAGGTGGAATACCTGACCACATCCGCCCGAATATGCTGCCATTCAAGGACGGGGCTTTCAGGCTGGCAAAAGAAACAAACACACCTATTCTCCCTGTTACATTTGTCAATAATTACCAGCTGTTCACCGATCCGACAGACCTGCTGGGATCCTGCAGGCCGGGATTTTCGAAAGTTGTATTTCACCCGGTTATTGACGTAGAAGAAGTAAAAGAGAAATCGGTGGAAGAGCTAAAGGAAAAATCCTTCAAACTGATCAATGGTGAGCTGGATGTTTTTGGAAAATAGCCGGAATGTTTCACGTGTATGCACATGAAAAGGCTGGAAGGGTCCTTTTCAACCCTAAAACCCGCTTTTTTTTCGATTTAAGCCCTTTTCACCATACCTGGAAGGGAAACACCTTACACCCTTCGCGTTCGTTGATTTTGAGGAATGTCATTTTGAGTGCACAAAAAATAATTAAACAACTAATATACAGTTAGTTATGAAAAAACAAGCACTTCACTCTTTATTTTTCCTGAAAGGGAGACATACAACACTATCTTCCCAGTGAAATCAGCAAAACAGAAATGTCACTCGGGCTTACTCCGGAAATTCTTGAAGCTTGTCCAATCGTTGCCGGACGGATCTTATTCAATTTTTCTTTTGATTCAGAGGAAATGCTTTTCAACGAAGAATAATCCATAGAATCCGGAATCCGGACATCTTCCAGGCGGCTCATTTTCGCAGCCACTTCTTCTTCCCGTTGGATATACCCTTCGTATTTCAATTGTATTTCGGTCTGCATCACAATATCCGGGTGAATGACAGTCAATTCCTCTGCCAGTTCTTTAGCTTCATTGCTGACAGGAAGCAGGTCCTCCATTCCAATGTTCGGTCGGGTAATCAGTGAACTTAATTTTACCTGCTGTGATACTTCGGAGCTATTCTTTTCTCTTAAAACAGGATTGATCACATCAGGAGCGATTCCTTCTTTCCTCAATGCCTGTTTCAACAGCTCGGTTCCTCTCAGCTTCTCCTCTACTCTTCTCAACGCTTCATTGTCCTGCAGGCCGATCGCATGTGCCAAAGGTGTCAGGCGCAGATCCGCGTTATCCTGCCGCAGTAAGATCCTGTATTCAGCGCGGCTGGTAAACATACGATACGGCTCTTTCGTTCCTTTTGTAATCAGGTCGTCTATCAGTACCCCGATGTAGGCTTCATTCCTGGTCAGGATAAACGGACTTTCACCCTTGATCTTACGCGCAGCATTGATTCCTGCCATCAATCCCTGGCTCGCAGCTTCCTCGTAACCGGTCGTACCATTGATCTGCCCTGCGAAGTATAAATTCTCTATGATCTTCGTCTCAAGCGTATGTTTCAATTGCGTCGGCGGAAAGTAATCGTATTCGATGGCATATCCCGGGCGGAACATACGTACATTTTCAAATCCGGGAATTGTTTTCATGGCAGCCAATTGAACTTCTTCCGGTAATGAAGTACTAAATCCGTTAACATAGATCTCAATGGTATTCCATCCTTCCGGCTCTACAAAAATCTGGTGGCGGTCTCTTTCGGCAAACCGGTTGATCTTATCCTCAATGCTTGGGCAATACCTCGGTCCCGTACTTTTTATCGCACCATTGAACATTGGCGACCGGTCAAAACCTGTTCTTAAAATTTCATGTGTTGTTGTATTCGTATAGGTAATATGACAGGCACGTTGCTGTGAAAGCGCTTTCGTGTCTCCGAAACTGAATTTAGAAGGATGCTCATCTCCCGGCTGCTCTTCCATTCTGGAATAATCCAGTGAGCGCCCATCCACACGGGGTGGTGTTCCGGTTTTCATTCTTCCGGACTCAAACCCCAGCTGGATCAAATCTTCGGTAATTCCTGTCGCTGCCTTTTCAGCCGCTCTTCCCCCACCGAACTGTTTTTCTCCAAGATGGATCAATCCGTTCAGAAAAGTTCCATTCGTCAGCACAACCGCTTTGGAACGGATTTCAATTCCCATCTGTGTTTTTACACCGACGATCTTCTCTCCTTCCACGATCAGTCCGTTGCACATGTCCTGCCAAAAGTCTACATTCGGGTTTCTTTCCAGCAACAATCTCCATTCTTCGGCAAATCTCATGCGGTCATTCTGTGTACGTGGAGACCACATCGCAGGGCCTTTTGAAAGGTTCAGCATCCTGAACTGGATAGCACTCAGATCGGAAACAATCCCGGAACCACCTCCAAGAGCATCGATTTCCCGTACAATCTGGCCTTTTGCAACTCCTCCCATCGCCGGATTACAACTCATCTGGGCAATGGTATTCATATTCATTGTTACCAACAGTACACTGCATCCCATCCTGGCAGCAGCATTCGCAGCCTCACAACCGGCATGACCGGCACCAACAACAATAATATCGTATTCTTTTAACATCTTAATTTTATGTACGGGCAAAAGAAGCTACCCTAACCTATTCATTCAAAAAACAAATTGTTTCACGTGGAACATCGAAACTGCGCCGATAAAATTCACCACAGCAAAATTAGGGAAATCAAAAGGATTAATAATTATTCAATTGACAAAATATTCGATCCACTTAAAAACAACAAAATTGATCCCAACGACTTCTGATTCGTTTCAACATAGTATATTTAAAATATCATAACACTAAATAATATGAAAAGCGTCTATATAATAATAATTTGCTGTTTGTTCATCAGCTGCAATTCCGGCAGGTATTTTGAAAAAGGAGAAACTGAATACAATAGTAAAAACTATAAAAAAGCACTTCGTCATTTTAATAGAGCAATAGTACTAAACAAAAATGAATGGCAATATTATCTCTATCGCGGACACACATACAAAGCTATGGATTTAAATATTATAGGAATAGAAGATTACAAAAAAGCAATTGAAATAACCAATGGCTCAAATCTGATACCTATTCACGATCTGGGGAGCAGCTACAATGATATAGGTGAACACAAAAAGGCAATTGAATGCTATAAAAAAGCACTAAGTATCGACTCTTCTCTCTATTACATTTATACAAACCTAGGGTTTGCATACTCAAATATCGGCGAGGACAGCATGGCTTTAGTCTGTTTCCAAAAGAGTATAAAATTAAACCCGAAAAACACAGAAGCATACATCAAAAGGGCCAGTTTCTATTACAGCAGAAGTCTGTTTGATTCAGGAGACAAAGATTATAAAACTGCCGTTGAATTGAATCCAGGAAACCCAAGAGTTTACAACAGCATCGGATATAACAAGATGATAACAGGAAAATATGAAGAAGCCATTACATATTTTAACAAAACAATAGAGCTAAATCCTCTTCACGCATATGCATATAACAACAGGGGGTACTGCAATTATAAATTAGCTACACAAGAAGAACAAGTAAATGAAATATTATTAAAAAAGTCACTGGACGACATCAACAAATCACTCAAACTTTCAAAAGGAAATGCTCATGGATATAAAAACCGTGCATTGATTTTATTTGAACAAAGAAAAGAAAAACAAGGATGCAGACAAATGAAAAAAGCAATGAAATTGAAATTCAGAAAGGAGGATGAAAAGGAATTTTTGAAAATTTTAGAAACGCATTGCAGGTAAATTGTTTCACGTGAAACTATATTACTATAATAAATTCAATGCATCATCTTCTTTCCGGCGCATCTGTTTTTCTTCTTCATCGGATTTATCCTTGTACCCACATAAATGAAGAACGCCATGAACCACTACCCTGTTCAATTCATTCAAAAAAGAAACATTATTTATTTCTGCATTTTCAGAAACACGATCAACTGAAATGTACAGGTCCCCGCTCACAAAATCACCTTCCGTATAGTCAAATGTAATGATGTCTGTATAATAATCGTGATCCAAATACGTCTGGTTGATGTTTAACAGGTATTCATCCGAGCAAAAAATCAGAGTAACATCACCCAGCTTTTTATTTTCAAGTCGGGTAACTTCACTTAGCCATTGCTCATAAAAATCAGAAGTAATTCCTGAAATTTCACGGGTATCTTCAAAATAAATATCTATCATTTTAAATCCAGTGTATTCTTTAATCGAACGTAAAAGATCATTTAGTGAAATAAATGGTGACTCTTCTTCCGTTATTTTCAAATTCTACCTCATCAGCAAGGTTTTTCATCAGAAAAATGCCACGCCCGTTTTCCTTTTCAATATTTTCAGGAGCTGTCGGATCGGGTAAAGTCGTAAAATCAAAACCAATGCCTTCATCTTCTATACTGAAGCAAAAAGACTGGTCTCCTTCCGCCGACTTAATGAAGACCTGGGCATTCCCGTTATTCTTATTTCCATGCATGATCGCGTTATTGACAGCCTCAGTAACGGCTATCAAAACATTTCCAAAGCTTTCCCCTACTCCCATTCTGAAGCACACAGTATCAATCAGTGATTCAACCCTGGGCATAAAATCAAAACTGGAGGGTATGGATAATTCTTCAATAATGGTAAAGCCTTCCTTCATTTTCATTCGTGTAAATCAGATAAACTATTCTTTAATTGAATTGAAGTATTGATTTGCTTTATCCTTGTAATATTTATTATAAACCGGATCTACAGTACGCAAAAGTTCAATCTGCTTCAATTTCTCCTTATTATACTGATCAAAACGAATTAGGTTACTATTATTTTGATTTTTTCCTTCTTTTGATTCTCTTTTTTCCTCGAACCCTCTTTCTCTTAATGCTTTCTCCGATTCCAGAAGACGTGTCAAAATATCCTGTTGGCGACGGATGAGCTCAGGAGAAAAACGTTTGTTGACCAAATCATCTTCTTGTTTTTCCAATTCTTTCAACAATGGGTTCAGCTGATTTCCTTCTCCTTTCCCCTGCTTGTTCAGCTCATTCTTCAATTGTTCCAGCTTCTGGCGGATAGCGCTTTGTTCGGCTGCCATTTTAGCTGCTTCCTTATTCCCCAATCCAAAGCTTCCTCCCTGCCCGGGTTCATTTCCCGGTGCCTCTCCCGGCTTTTTACCGTTCGGACTGGTTCCTTTCTCCAACTGCTCCAGCTGTTTTTTCAGCATTTCTTTCATGTTCCCCATACCCGGAGAATTACCTCCTGAGCTTGGTTTCCCTTTTCCGCCAGGATTCTCACACGCACCGGAACCTTCCATCATGGATTGCATTTGCTGCTGCATCTGCTGTAAAGACTCATTCAACATCAGGGCAAGATTATTGTATGAGGTCATCGCCAGCTGCTGGTGAGAAGCAATTGTCCTCATCCTTCTCTCACCTATTTCTTCCAGTGCCTTTTTCTGATTTACTTTGATCCCTTTCAACTCTTCATCAACAAATTTGGAAAGCATCGGCTGACGCTTCGCCAATTCATACAGGCTGTCATTCACAGGAACCGTATTATCAACGATTGCCCGCTGGATTCTCGCGTATTTCCTGTAATTGGGATCATTCTGCTGAATGGATGAAAAACTGTTCATAACAGCCTCCTGATCCAGGCTCAACGACACCAGTGATTCCAAAATCTCACGCAACAGATCCATATCTTCTGCCTGCTGCTGCTGATTCGAATCCTGCTGCGCTTTATCCATCTGCTCCGCCAGCTGTTCCATCTGCTCTGCCGCAGATTTCTGGTTCTGGCCTGCTTTTCCATCTTTTCCTTTGGATAAATTCTCTTCCGCATCATTCAATTGATCCTGGATCGCTTTTTCCTGTTCCTCCGTAGAAGGCAGATCCATCGGGCGATTCAGCTCTTTATTCAGCTTGTCCAGCTGATCCAGGTCGTCTTTCAGCTGATCAAACTTATCATTGATGTCATCCTGCTTTTTCAGCGCATCTTCTTTTGACAGCTTTTTCGATTCTATATCTTGTTTCAGTTGATGCTGCTCTTCCGAAAGTTTTTTTAATGACTCCTCAATCGCATCTATTTTTTCATCCACCTGCATTTTTTTAAGCATTTCCAGGCTCCTGTCCAGGCGTTTGTTCATTTCTTCGGATGACAACTTCATTTCTTCCAGTGTTTGCTGCTGTCCTTCTTTGTTGTTCTGCTCCAGCAATTTTTCCAGGTCTTCCAATAATTTGATCAGCTCATCGTCCATTAACTGGTTCAACAGATCTTCAATCATCTGCTGTTTTTCCATGAACTGCTCATTCTGTTCTGAAAGCTGGAATTTCTCCTCTGAGCTTTGCTGGAGCTGCTCATTTGTCTGCTCCAGAGATCGCAATAATTCGGAATGCTGGTTTTTCAATTGATTCAACTGGTTCTTTTGTTTCCAGTCATTCGATTTTGAGTTCAGCAGGTCCTTTTGCAAACGTTCAAGGTCTTTCTGGAAATCCTTTGACCTGTTCAATAAATCCGCCAAATTCTGCTTGCCCTGTTCCTGTACTTCGTCACGTTTCTGGTTCAATTCCTCAAGAGTCGGCAACTGGTAAAGGAATGTCCTGCTTCTTGTAGATTTACTGCCGTTCACACCATCATTGTCAGTCACAATAAAATAATACTCGATCTTATCTTCCAGCTGAACATTTTCCCTCATAAAATCAACACCAAAATCAAAAGGAACTTCCAGCCCGCTGACAGAACGAACCGGAAGAGTTTCCGTTCGTTTCTTACCATCCTTTGAAGTGATTGTATAAACGAATTTCAATGAAGTTAACCCGTAATCATCACGAACAACTCCCGAAAAGAAGCGTAAACCATTTGACACTGAATCCTTTACCTCCTCAACCTGGATAGCAGGATGGGCATCTTTGATCACATTTACATTAAAGTTCAGAGAATCAGTAACATTCAACTGGTTTCCTTTCATTCTGACGGAAACGGGAAGTGAATTTTTGAACCTCTTCTGGAAACGGAAACCTTCACTCTTAAAATGAAGGGTACTGTCTCCCAGCTGAACGGAAACAGTTCCGGTGTTCTTTGCCACAACATTCCAGATAACCGTTGCTCCTTCGGGAACAATCATATCGCCTGCATTGTTGACAACCTCGTTGTTCTTTCCAAGGTATTTCGGATAAATTATTTCCGCCTTGAACTGTCCCAAAACAGGACGGCCGAAAATGGAATAATTGAAATCTTTACTGATAAACTCGTTCGCTTCAAAATAGAAACTACCGGATTCACGGACCTTCGGAATAACCGCGGAAAATGTATTCCTGCCCGAAATCGTCATCAGCTGTTTTCCCTGGGGAGATATGAGGTAAACTTTCTGGGGAATCTCCTCCCCTACCAGTTTCAGATTCAATTCAATATCACTTCCTTCTGCGACTTCCCGGTTGAAATCTTCCAGCTGGAACCTGAAAGGAGCTTCGGGAACGTAAACAGTTGAATAATTAACCACCCGCTTGCTTCCTTCTTTGAATAGATCCGGAGCAAAAACAGCTACCGAAAGAAACAAAAGAAAGACCGGGGCCACCCATTTTACATATTTCAGGTTTTCCTTTACATCAATGGCATCTGCAAAAGGGATCGCTGACAAGCTTTCCGAACGTTGAGCCACACTTGCTCTGAGCAGCTCAATATTTCCCTCCTGGCCGCTCAGATCATCGTTCAGTTGCAGCGTATTGAGCAACCTGTCCGAAACATCCGGGAAGAACGTCCCTATGATCTGGGAAGCCTGGTAGCGGTTGATCCGTTTTCCGAACGCGTACAGCCTGGATAAAGGAATGAAAATAAACTTGATTAAAACAAACAAGTTTGTCAGTATAAAAGTGAAAAAAAGCACTGCCCGTACAGGAGTTCCGAAACGACCGAAATATTCCAGGGCCGTAGTTATTAAAAAAGTAGCCAGAAAAATCCCCGTAAACCAAATAATCCCTTTGATCATCTGATTTTTATAGAATTTACGGATAAATAAATCTATCTGGTCTATCAATCTATCGAACGCTGCGGCTGACATATACTTTTCCTTATAACTTATATAAACTTACTAAGTTAAAAAGTATTTTGCGGAGAATAAAAGATTTAAGAAAATTTTAATTGAATGGTATGCATTAAATCATATTGATCCGGTTGCTCAGCTCCTCTCGGTAAGAACCTCCGATCGGGATCATTTTCTTGTCGTCTTCCAGGTACAGGTTAGGAAAATCAATGGAAGCGATTTTATCCAGCCGGACAATAAAGGAGCGGTGAACACGAATAAACTCATCCAATCCCATCTTTATTTCGATGTCCTTCATCGTGGAATGAATGGTATAACGGGTGTCTTTTGTATGGATGACCACATAATCCTTCAACGCCTCAATGTAATAGATGTTGGATTTATTGATTTTTATCAGTTTGCTGTTGGCTTTGATAAAGATAGAATCCGCGGAGCTGACTTCCTTGTTTTCCACGATCGAATGCAAAAAGTCACGTTCTTTTACAATTTCCTGTTCCTTCCCATGTTTGTAAATAGCCATTTCGATCGAAGTGTGCAGGTCTATTTCCTTGAAAGGCTTGATGATATACCCGTATGGTTCGATTACTTTCGCCTTTGATAAGGTAGCATCGTCAGCATAAGCAGTGAGAAAGATGATCGGCACTTTAAGCTCTGTCTTGATTTTCTCAGCCGTTTCTATTCCGTTCATGTCTCCTTTCAGCATAATGTCCATCAGAATGACATCGGGCTCAGTTAAAAGAGCAAGTTCAACAGCTTTTTCACCGGAAGAAGCAGCACCAGCTATAGAATAGCCCAACTTCACCAGGCTGTTTTGAATATCCTTTGATACAATGGATTCATCTTCTACTACTAAAACGTTTACTTTTCCCATTCAAATAAAACCTATAACTTTTCAAAACTAATTAAAAAATCCGTACCCTGCTCACTTTTATATTCCAGAGACGCATCCAGCTGCTCGGAAAGAGTAACCACCAGTTGCAGTCCCAGCGTATCCGTTTTTCCTATCTCAAAATTTTCAGGCAAACCTATTCCGTTGTCTTTCACCCTCAGGTAAATGATGCCTCCCTCCTCTTTCATGGAGATCAGCAACTGGTTCCCGGAAGGATTTTCCTTTTCAAATGCATATTTCAGGCAATTTGTGATGAGCTCGTTCATGATCAGGCCGGATGGTACTGCCTGGTCAAGGGAAATATCGACCTGCTGAAGGTCATAAATGATATCAATTTTCGACTCGTCGTCATTGTACAGGGAACTCAGGTTTATAACCAGGTTGGTCAGGTAACCGGCAAAATCGATGGATGAAAAATTCGTCGTTCTGTATAAATTCTCATGGATAATGGCCATTGACCGTATCCTGCTCCTGCTCTCCTGGAGGATTTCCACTGTTTTCTTATCCGACACGAATGAAGTCTGCAAGTTCAGAATACTGGAGATCACCTGCAAGTTATTCTTTACCCTGTGATGAATTTCCTTTAACAGGATTTCTTTCTCTTTCAGTGATTCTATGATTTCCTTTTCCGCTTCTTTCTTAATGGTTATATCGTGGCTCATCAGGGAAATTTCAGAAATGATTCCCTCCGTATCGTAAATAGGGTTCATAAATACCTCCAGCCATTTTTTCGTTCCGTTGTGAACAAACTGAAATTCAAATTGTTTCGATACTCCGTTCTTAACAGCTTCGACAGCTTCCTGGAAAAAATTTCCGGCCTGATCCGCTATGCTGGAACTGAAATACAACGGAATGAAATAGTCGATCAGGCTGATTCCCGGAACCAATGGCTTGTGAATGATGTTTCCGAAGTAATCCTGGCCATGCTTATTCGAATACGTTACATATCCATCCAGGGAAATCGTTGTAAGCAGCATGTTGGAAGAGGAATCATAAATGGACTGGGTTTTTAAAAGCAGGTTCTGAAGCTCTTTTTCTGTCTTGATCCGCTCTTTGATCTCAATTTCCAGCTTTTTAGTCGTTTCTTCTGCCAGCTCGGCTCTTAATACTTCTTTTGAAAGCTGCATCTGCAGGGAAATATCCTTCAAAATGATCAACACCGCATCCGTAGACCCAAATGTCGTGTTTACCATCGTTAAATCTACCAGGATGGCCCCATCAGAAGATTGAATGTTCAGCTGGCTTTCAATGTTTTTCTTGTTCGTCTGCTTTTGTTCCAGCAGCTGTTCAAAACGAACCTGATCGTCCGGTACAAACAGCTTCTTAATGTCTATCTCATCGCTTCCGATCAATTGGTACACTTCCTTATTCGCATAAAGAATCGATCCGTCCTTCAGGATAAAAATACCTTCCGGGGTGCTTTCCAGGACAGACCTGAAGTTTTCCGTACTCTTTTCCAATGCCCGGATCGTATTGTTCTTTTCGGTAACGTCATGAATAACACACTGGTGGATGATCTGTCTCCCGATCGTCAGCTCAACAATGGCGACCTCCGCTTCGATGGGATTGAATCTTCCTTTGAACGTCCAGTTGAACTTGACGGTTCCCGAAACGGTTAACCTGTGCTTGTATTTTTTAATGAGAAATTTCAGCTGGTCGGTCTGGTCATGGGTCAGATCCCATATGTTTACCTGGAGGAAATCTTCCTTCGGAATACCGAACAACTGCATTCCTCTCCTGTTAACATCTATGACCCTGTCTCCGTCTAAAAGCAGGATGGCATCGTTTGACTCTTCGTAGATGAGTTTATATTTCTCTTCGCTTTTTCTAAGTGCATCGGTAGCTTTCTGAATCTCTGAAACATCCACAACAGTTCCTTCGATCAGGTTATTCTGCACATCAAAGTAAAAATTGAAAACGAACCACTTGATGGTACCGTTTTTAAGGGTAAAATGTGTCTGGTAATTATTCAGGTTGTGTTTGTCATAAACAATTTCAAACAGATCCCTCATTTCTTCATCTTCCACGAATAGATCACCGGTTTTAAAAGTTCCCTCGAACATTTTTTCAAATGTTACGTTGTAGTTCACGATCCTGAAATCCGGATCAATGGTAAAAACCCCGGCCTGATTCTCATTGTAGAGGTTCCGGTATTTCCGTTCGCTGAGGATCAGTTCTTCCTGCTCCTTAATGCGCTCCGTGACATTGTTTGATTTTACAAGGAAGTATTCTTTCCTGTGAAGCTTGATAGGAGATAAGACCAGCTCAAAATTGTTGTCCCCGATCTTCACGATCTTGGTGATGTATTGATCTTCTTCCAGTGAAGTCAGGTTCTTTATGTCGTTCTTAGTCAGCTTCTCGTTAAAGATGGTGGATAAGTCTTCCTTTGAATTTTCTCTCTTCCTGGTAATGGAGAAGGCTATGTCTTCATCAAAATCAAGAATCTTAACTTTCTCATTTTCGATCTTAAACAGGAAAAACCCGAATTTATCCCCCTGGGACAGTTTCTTAAGGTACCTGTTGAAATCAAAAATAGACAGCAACATCCTGTTTCGCACATAAAAGACCATCAACGCGCTCAGTGAAAGAGCGATAAAAAATCCCAGGATCAGTTTATGAGAAATAACTTGGTCATCTTCTACGAACTGGAAACCATAAATAAGGGAAACCAGTACATACAGAACATAGATCATCCCGAAATAAAAGCGTTGAATGACCAGTATGCTGACTCCAAACAGGCAAAAGAAACTCAACAGATCTATGACCTGAAAGTTGTTTTCCACTAGGTCAATGAACGCGAAAAACGTCATTCCGAAAATGTGGAAGATGAAAAAATAGAATAATTTATCCCGGAACTGCGGAATGTACCAGCAAAATGAAATGTAAAGAGGAAAAAGCAGCGTATATGCCAGACCTAAATAATAGTAAATGACAGAGATTTCCGTATCTTTTATCAAAAGGGAAAAAAGAGGAGCAACAAACAAGCTCACGACAAGATTGATCGTTGCCAGCCGTTTAAAGTCATTCTCTTTCTGACGATAAGGTCTGAAGTCGATTTCGTTGCTTTTTAAATCCTGTAAAAATTTAAACATTTATTTGATTATCAGTAGCTAACCTGCTAAGCATTTTCAAGTTCAGGTTAAATGTAAGGAAAATTATTTCAAACAAATAAATTTCAGATTTTCTTCCAATAAAGTATAAATAAAAAAGAAGATTTAAATTTTAAAATTTTTTATTCCTTTTATTAAGGCTGTTGATATGTGTATAGATTTATTGATTTTTGCTTTCAAATGTGGAAAATGTGAATTTATCAGCTAATTATCCACTATTTATAAGGTATGTAACTAATTGTAAATGTATGTATTAATTACATATTAACAATTATTGAGGAAGGTGTTAATGTTGATTAAATAATTTATTAAAACAAGGTTAATGGTTCAGAAATATGGTGATAACTACCTCTAAAAAACAGGTAAACTTTCTTTGAAATGTCATTTCCGGTTTTGTATAGGTGAGAAATCGGAATTTCCTAATAATAGTTATGGATAGTTATTCACATGAATTAACAATTAATTTTGTATTTGGGTGGATAAATTACAGATGAAATACCTGCTTTTACGGGGGTTTGTCGATGCACCGGATATGGATTTGTGAATAAGTATGCAGGTTTGTTGATACAAAAAATCCCGCCGGAGCGGGACGTTATCTTTTGAATGAAGAACGGATAAATGATCAGTCAACCCATTTATCATCTTTCATTTCACCGAGAATGTTGACTTGTTTTGTTCGTGAATACTCTTCAGCTGCCAACATCATTTGTTCCTGTGTATCTCTTCGGATTATAATGGCTCCGGAACCCGGATTTTTAACTTCTATATAAAATCCGTTCTTCAACCTAGCAGGTTTTGTTGGTGGTCTTCCCATGATTCTATTATTTTATAGCGTTACCGTAACAGCCATAAATTTAAGGGAAAATAGTGAATATTTATTGATATTTAACATATTTTAATGTTCTTTGTGAAGTTGATATACGATCGCATTTTCCTGGAGATCCATTTCGATTTTATTCGTAACAAGAAGCTGTGCGAGCAGCATTTCTGCTTTTTCCCGTTTCAGATTTATTTTTTTGACGATTTGTGTCAGTGTAAGGGAATTATCTGCTTTGAAAAGAGACAGGATATTGTTTGTTTCTTCCGGTAAACTGATCTGGTCAGGGGAGCTTTTTTTCAGGTCCAGGTATTTTTTCAGAACAGAATTCGCCTTTAAGGAAAGGTCGTTGAAACGTATGTAAGGAACCCATTTGTCATCGACAAGTAATTTATGTACCTCACTGCTTTTGGGAACGCGGATTTCCAGGACGATCTTATGGGAAGATTGAATCAGTACGGAATCAAACAGAACAGGCGGTGTGCAAAGGTTTGCTGCAGTGGCGACAATACTGTAGCTCTCCGATGGCTCGGTTCCCGCTACTTTCCCGTTTTTCCGTATTCCTATTAACAAACTCCCTCCTTCTTTATTTGCGAATGCACAGAGTGTTTTCGCGATCATAAAAGAAGATTCGGGATATGGAAGAAACTCGGTTTGTTCTCCTTCCCGTTTTTGTATCAGTGCTTCCAGGTAATTTTCCATCAGAATACAAAATTAATTGTTTAAATTTACTAGTGAGTAACTCCATAATAAACACGATTATGCGTAAAATAATCCCATTGTTGATTTCCGGCGTTTTTTCTGCAGGTTTTTCGTATTCACAGGAAAATTATACGTGTGGACAGAATGAAAAGATGAAAAACGTTGTTATTGTGAATAACACGAAAAAGAAAGATGTAAATATTGGAAAATCAAATGAATATATTATTCCTGTTGTATTCCATGTTTTGCATTTGAACGGCCCGGAGAATGTTTCTGATGATCAGATCAATTATGCACTGGAAGCATTGAATGAAGATTTTAACAAACAGAACTGGGATACGGTCAATGTAGTGCCTGCATTTGTGAATAACATTGCCGACATAGGTGTCACTTTTAAATTAGCAAAACTGGACCCTGATGGAAACCCTACGACCGGCATCAACAGGATTTATACGAACCTGACTAATTACGGCTGGGAGGATTCATCGCAAATCAATCAATGGCCGCAGCATAAATACCTGAATATATGGGTTTCAAAATCATTGAACGGATATGCGGCTGCTTATGCCTGGTATCCTGAATACGCGGAATTTTATCCTGAGCGGGACGGGATTATGATGCAATACGATTACTTGGGCTATACAGGTACGGCAGGAGAATATGCGCGCCATGTACTGACGCATGAAGCAGGGCATTATTTCAATTTAAAGCACCCATGGGACGATATGATAGGATCAGGGCCTTGCGGGGATGATGAGGTTCCGGATACGCCCATCACTCAATCTTCAGGGTGTGAACTGGATCTTTCAGGCTGCAATCCGCCGGTAATTGAAAATGTACAGAATTTTATGACGGGCAGCTACTGTAATTTAATGTTTACAGAAGGACAAAAGGAACGAATGGTAAATTGCCTGAATAGTTCCATAGGAGGAAGGAGTAATCTCTGGCAGCATGAAAATTTAGTGGAAACAGGGCTGATAGAAAATACGGCCGCAATTGCAGCCGTATTAAAAGATGGTTTTTATGTTTATCCGAATCCCGCGACAGATGAACTGATCGTATCTGTTAGCCAGGGTGCGTTTGAAACGGTTTTACTTTCTGATCTGTTCGGAAATGCCATTGATTACGATGGTGTAACTGAGAACGGTCAGCTCAGGATAAACGTTTCAGGCCTGGCTGCGGGGACTTATTTTATCAGCAACCAAAACCGGAACGAAAAAATAGTTATTATGAGATAACCAATGGGGTTAATCATTGCTTCTTCCCAGCAACATTGAAATGTAATAAATCAATGTTGTAATCGCTCCTAACGCGGCTACTACATACGTTGTGGCAGCCCATTTCAATGCGTCTTTTGACTGCTCGTATTCACCGTGTGTGGAAACTCCGCTGTCTTTGATCCAGGCAAGCGCACGCCTGGATGCATCAAACTCAACAGGAAGCGTTACGATACTGAACAAAGCGATCGCTCCGTATGCGATACATACGATGATAAGAATGGTATCGATCGGAAAGGTGTTGTACAAGAAAGCACCTCCGAAAATAGTCGCCATCATGAGTATGTTCAGGATCATCCCACTGGCATGCTGTAATGGAACCAGTTTGGATCTCCAGTTCAGCGGAGCATAGGCTGTAGCGTGCTGAACCGCGTGTCCGCACTCATGGGCAGCGACAGCCGCAGCGGCGGCATTTCTTCCATTGTACACGTCCGGTGAAAGGTTCACGGTTTTGTTCATAGGATTGTAATGGTCTGTCAGCTGGCCTTCTACTGAAATTACACGAACATCGTGAATTCCGTAGTCCCGGAGCATCATTTCGGCTATTTCTTTTCCTGAAAGCCCTCTTTGAGAAGGAATTTTACTGTATTGCTGAAACTTTCTTTTCAGGATGTATCCCACAAGCATACCAATACCCATGAAAACTAACCCGATGATCATTGCCGGTCCAAAAGAAAATCCTGTCATTTCAATTCAAATTTTAAATTCAACATAAATTTAATAGGAGCAGCGCAAAATTCATACAATTTATTGTTAAAGTATGTTGCAATGCCAATTTTACACGATTTCCTGACAAAAAGACGCGTTTTTACAGCGTGTGGAATCAGAATGAAGCATTCGCTTGCTGCTGAGGCTGGTTTTTACCTGCTCGCAGATCAGTGAAGCTTTGCCTGTATCAGGTTGATAAATTCTTTTCGGGTAGCATCATTGTTCAGGAAGATCCCGGTAAATGCCGATGTCGTTGTGGTAGAATTTTGTTTTTGCACGCCTCGCATCTGCATGCACATATGTGAACATTCCATTACTACCGCCACTCCAGCGGGGTTCAGTGTGCGCTGGATGCAATCCCGGATTTCAATGGTCAGACGTTCCTGTACCTGCAGTCTCCTGGCGTATGCGTCAACGATACGCGGTATTTTACTCAGGCCGACGATTTTCCCTTTGGGGATATACGCAACGTGCGCCTTCCCGAAAAACGGCAGCATGTGATGCTCACACATGGAATATACTTCGATATCTTTCACGATGACCATTTCGGAGTATTCCTCATGGAAGATCGCCTGGTTGATGATGTCGTCCGGATTCAGATCGTATCCGTGTGTAAGGTACTGCAATGCTTTGGCTACACGCTCCGGTGTTTTTTCCAACCCTTCACGGCCCGGGTTTTCCCCGATTTGTTTGAGAATATCCGTATAGTGATCAGCGATCTTTTTAGTAGTTTCGTCGTTGTACTCGATTTTTTCTTTCATGATTTTTTGTATTATTCCGCGAATCACAGAAGATCAATAAGGTTCTTTTCCTCCGTAATATTCAACGAAATTATTTTCGGTTTCAACCAATTTTATTTTTACCAGTTCACCCCCCGCTTTTTCGATCGGTCCTTTCATCCTGTCCCAGATCTGGATAACGATATTTTCCGTAGAAGCCAGCATCCCTTTTAAAAAAGGCACATCTAAATTCAGGTTTTTATGATCCAGCGGCTCTACCACCTCTTGTTTGATGATTTCACTCAGATCCTTTAAGTTGATGACAAACCCTGTTTCTTCACTGGGAACACCTTTTACCGTAACATAAATGGTAAAATTATGTCCGTGCCAGTTTTTATTGCTGCACCTGCCGAAAACCTCGAAATTCTTTTCTTCAGACCACTCCTCTCTCCACAGCTTATGCGCGGCGTTAAATGTTTCCCGTCTTGTAATGTATACTGTCTTCACGAATTAGAATAAAGTGCAAAGTTAGCAAAATGAAGTTAGAATAGACCGAATAAAACAATAAAGTCGCTCTTGTTCAAGAACGACTTTACTGCTTCAATCAGACCTGTTTTATGAATAAACAAGCACCAGATTTCCATTTTTGTCAAACGTGATCACGGTTCCGTCATCTAATTTCAACCGTTGATTTTCGGAACGATGATCAAGTTTCCATTCAAGTACCGTGCTTTTGGAATAATATTCTTCCAAATGATCCCTGATCGCAGGCAGAAGCAAACTTTCCGGTAATTTTTGTTTGCTCTTTATTTCCATAATCTTGTAGTGTTCATCGAATTCCAGTTCTGTTGCATCCGATAAGCTTACAAAGTAATGGACAGTAGCTGATTTTTCCTGTGGAGTGACACTGCTTACCTCTGTTCCGGTAAAATGTTCATTTACAAATCGTTGTATTTCTTTCGGAACGACCTCCTTATGAATCACAGTTTCTTCCTCTTTTTGTGCTGCCACTTCCTGTGTAACACAAATCCCGGCAATGATCAATGCCGATAGTATTAAACTTCTTTTCATGGCTGTTGTAAAATTTAAAGGTTCATTAATGGGGAATTTTGTGTTCCCGTTACTTACCTGCAAGTTACAACCATAGCAGAGGTTTTTCCAAAAATAAAATCTTAAAAATTGTGAATGTGAATGACCTTTGCAGGGAATCAGCTCTTGCACACCTTTAACCGCACAGGAGCTTCATTCTTATCAAAAACAGCCGAAATATGGTAAATTCCATCCGGGTGACTTCTCAGGTCAATTTCCTGTTTTTCAGATGGCTGATCAATGATGTGAATGTAATTTCCGTACATATCGAATATGATGATTTTCTTTAGCTGAAGATCAAATTTATTTGATTCTAATGTATAGATTCCTTTCACTGAATTCGGGTAAATTGTCATCACGCCTAAATTTTGTGTAAAATAAAAGCTATTCAGTTGAATAGTCAATACGCATAAATACGTAATTGGTGAAGCAGTTAAAAATCACTGGTTGAAACTGTTTTCCTTTCACATTGCCCGCTGTTAATTGTTTATGTACTTTTATGGCCAGTTATTCGTTATTAAGAATTGGTTATGAAAAAGCCAAGAGCAATCGTTTCTGTTACAAATGATCTGTACACCGACCAGCGTGTTGATAAGGTGTGCAATTTTTTAGTTGACAGGGGATACGAGGTGCTCCTGGTAGGAAGAAACCGCAAAAACAGTTTAAAGCTTCCGGAAAGAAGATACGGCATGCACCGGATGCATTTGTTTTTCGACAGAGGAGCGCTGTTCTATGCGGAATACAATTTTCGGTTGTTTTTATTCCTGCTGTTCAGGAAAGCACCTGTACTTGTAGCCAATGACCTGGACACACTGCTGGCGAATTATCTGGCAAAATGGTTCAGGCCGGGAACCAGGCTGGTGTATGATTCGCATGAATATTTTACCGAAGTGCCTGAACTGCAGGGAAGAAAAGCGAAAAAAATCTGGGAGAAGATAGAAGGATTCATTTTTCCGAAGTTGAAAACAATTTATACGGTCAATGAGTCCATAGCGGAGATGTACCGGGAAAAATACGGTAAGGAGGTGCTTGTCGTCCGAAACGTTTCTCCCCTCTGGAAACCGGTAAATTTACCTGGAAGATCAGAGCTGGGGCTGCCGGAGGATAAAGCCATTATTATCATCCAGGGCGCCGGAATCAACATCGACCGGGGAGCGGAGGAGGCCGTAGAGGCAATGAAATATGTCCGGAATGCGTGTCTGGTCATCGTTGGAGACGGAGATGTTGTTCCACAGCTGAAAGCGTATGTAGCGGATCATCACCTGGAAGAAAAGGTATTATTTTTCGGAAAACAACCGTATCAGCGGATGATGAATTATACCTATCATGCTTCCATTGGCCTGACGCTGGATAAAGATACCAATATCAATTACCGGTTTTCATTGCCCAATAAATTATTTGATTACATTCATACCGGAACAGCGGTCGTATGTACACCCCTGGTTGAGGTAAAACGAATCGTGGAAGGATATTCCGTGGGGAAGGTGCTGGAAACCCTGACGCCAGAACAATTAGCCAGAACGATCAATGAATTGCTGGAAAATCCGGCAGAATTACGGGAGCTTCAGGAAAATTGCATGAAAGCAAAACAAGTACTGAACTGGGAAAAAGAGACAGAAGTATTGAAAAAAATATACCCGGAAATTGAGCAGTAAAACCATCCATATTGTTTCATTAGATGTGCCGTTTCCACCGGATTATGGTGGAATGATCGATGTATTTTACCGCATAAAAGCATTGCATTCACTGGGTTTTTCCATCATCCTGCATTGTTTTACCTATGGGAGAGGGGAGCCGGAAGAATTGAAAGCATATTGCAGGGAAGTTCATTATTACAACCGGAGAAAAAGGATCATTGATTTCTTCTCAAAACGGCCGTTCGTTGTTCAGACCAGGATTTCCCGTGCATTGCTCAACCGCCTGCAGGAAGATGATTACCCCGTTTTCCTGGAAGGGCTGCATTGCTGCTGGTACCTGGAGCAGCCCGGTATGCAGAAACGGGTGACAATCGTGCGGACTCACAACATCGAACATGATTATTACAAAGGCCTGATGAAGAACGCATCCGGGTTGAAGCGTCTGTTCTTTTCTTCAGAAGCTGAAAAATTAAAAAACTACGAACCTGTTTTATCAAAAGCAGGTTATGTCCTGAGCATTAAGCGGAGCGATAAGGAATACTTTGAAAAATGGAACAGGAATACATTGCTGCTTCCGGCTTCTGTACCGGAGCTGGAAGGAGGTAACGTTTCAGCGGTAAAGGATTACTGCCTGTTCCACGGTAATTTATCTGTTTCGGAAAACGACCTGGCAGCAACCTGGCTGCTGGAAAATGTCATTCCGAAGCTCAGTGGTATTCCGTTTGTCATCGCGGGAAAACAACCGTCGGGATCGTTGAAAAAGCTGGCGGAGAAACACCAGGTAAAAGTGGTGGAAAACCCGTCCGATGAAGAAATGAGCCGGTTGATTTCGGAGGCAAAGGTCCATGTGCTTCCATCGACACAGGATACGGGACTGAAACTGAAATTGCTGGCGGCACTTCAAACGGCAGGAACGGTGATCGTCAACACCAATATGGTAAAAGGGAATGACCTGGAGAAATACTGTATTGTGGCCGGGTCACCGGAAGAATTCATAGTGGCAGTCCGGCAGGAATTTGCAAAACCGGTCAACCTGGAAGAGCGGCTGGATCGCCGGGAGCGTTTTCTGAAGGAAACAGATACAAAGGAAGCCGTTTCACGTGTTTTTACCGAAATGCACCTGATGTAGATGAATTTTTGCTAATTTCGATTGTCAAAACAATTGCATAAATCAAACCAATGATTAAAAACTTTCTCAAAGATCATTTTCTTATTCTAAAAATCAGGAACCGGTTCAATCCTTCCGTGCAGATCACTCAGCGTCAATTGTTCCTTGACTACCGGAAACGGGCGAAAGACAACAATTTACCTGCATTTGCAGATACCGGGTTCCGGGTATTTTCTCAATTTGAGGAAGATGGAAAGCTGCTGTTCCTGTTTTCCGTTATCGGGATGGAACATAAAACATTTGTGGAGATTGGTGCAGATGACGGGGTAAACAGCAATTCGGCCAATCTGTACTTCAATTTCGGATGGCACGGTCTGTTCATAGACGGGAATGAAAAAGCGGTCAGGAGGGGCAGAAAGTTTTTCAGGAAATACCCGCATACGTGGTTTTACCAGCCAACCTTCATTTGTTCCAAAGTAACGAGGGAAAATGTCAACCAATTGATAGAATCGGCGGGATACAAGGGAACAATAGGGCTTTTGTCAATCGATATCGATGGAAACGATTACTGGGTCTGGGACGCGATCTCGGTGGTAGAGCCGCAGGTTGTCATCATTGAAACACACAATGAATTCGGAATGAATAACATTGTTGTTCCGTACGACCCGGATTATTTTTATCCCGGAAAACACCCGGTGTATCATGGAGCGTCGCCCGTTGCGATGACAAAACTGGCTCATAAGAAAGGGTACCGGCTGGTAGGAGCGAATGACCTGGGATCTAATTTTATCTATGTTAAAAACGGGCTGGCTGACGACCTGATCCCGGAGGTGACGGTTGAATCGCTGCTGAACCATCCTTCTGTTGCCGCCGGATACAAGACATTTGAACCCATAAAGAATTGGGAATACATTCAGCCGTAAGAAAAGATTCGTACTGAAAACGAAAAAGCCGCCCGTACAACTGTACCAGGCGGCTTTTTTATATTATTTTACTTCTAAAAATTATTTTTTAGCTGCACAACAAGATTTTGTTGTTCCGGCACTAGCACAAGATTTTCCTGAAGTTGTTGTAGCTTCAGCTTTCTTTTCACCTTCTTTTTTCTTCTTTTTATCGTTGTTATCTCCTTTGTTCACTACTGTATAGTTAGAAGATGTTGCAGCGTAAACAGCGTTGGAAACGAATCCTCCTGCTACTACAAGCGCCAATGCAAATGCGATCTTTTTCATAATTCAAAAATTTAAGTTTTGTATGCCACTAATGTAGATAATAATTATGTTATCAACAAAAAATTAACACAAATTTTAGTTTTTACTCCACGATCAGGATGTAATTGTTTTTCTTTCCCTTTCCTAAAAGAACGTATTTTCCGTTGATCAGGTGTTCGGTTGAAAACGAAAAATCCTCGTCTACTTTTTCTTTATTAACGGAAATTGCGTTCGCTTTCAGTTCACGTCGTGCTTCACTGTTGGAAGAAAGGAATCCTGTTTTTCCCGCCAACGCGTCCAGGATACCGATGGACCCGAATTCTTCCCTGGAAATGGTGAATTGGGGTACGCCTGAAAAGACAGAGAAGAAGTCCCGTTCTGACAGCATTTTCAGATCATCGGAAGTGGATTTCCCGAAGAGGATATTGGATGCGGCGATCGCTGTTTTCAATGCTTCTTCGCCATGAACGGCGATCGTGAGGTCTTCTGCCAGTGCTTTTTGAAGCGTGCGGAGATGCGGAGCTTCATTCTGCTCGTTGATCAACGCTTCAATCTCTTCTTTGGAACGGAAAGTAAATATTTTGATATAACGCTCACAATCCAGGTCAGTCGTATTCAGCCAGAACTGGTAAAACTCGTATGGAGTTGTCTTTTCCGGATCCAGCCAGATATTTCCCTTCTCTGATTTCCCGAATTTTGTTCCGTCGGCTTTGGTGATCAGCGGGCAGGTCAATGCAAACGCCTTTCCACCGTCTTTTCTCCGGATGAGCTCCGTTCCTGTAGTGATGTTTCCCCATTGGTCGGAACCTCCCATCTGCAACGTACAGTTTTTGGACTTGTACAGGTGGAGAAAATCATAACCCTGTACCAGCTGATAGGTAAATTCTGTAAAGCTCATTCCATCATTGGCTTCCCCGTTGAGGCGTTTTTTTACGGAGTCCTTTGCCATCATGTAGTTGACTGTGATGTGTTTTCCAACATCCCGGATGAAATCAAGGAATGAGAATTCTTTCATCCAGTCGTAGTTATTTACCAGTTCTGCCGCGTTGGGCGAATCGGATTTAAAATCAAGGAATTTTTCCAGCTGCTTTTTGATGCTTTCCTGGTTGTGCCGGAGCGTGGCTTCATCCAGCAGGTTGCGCTCATCCGATTTTCCAGACGGGTCGCCGATCATCCCGGTAGCACCGCCAATCAATGCGACCGGTTTGTGTCCCGAATTCTGGAAATGCTTGAGCAACATCACCCCGACCAGGTGCCCTACATGCAGTGAATCTGCTGTCGGGTCAATTCCAAGATAAGCCGAACGCATCTGTTCCAGCAAATGCTCTTCTGTACCGGGCATTACGTCGTGGAGCATCCCTCTCCAGCTTACTTCTTCAATAAAATTTTTCACGCGTGTGAGGTTTTAGTCCGCAGACCTGCACGGATCATTTTATCTGCGTAAATCTGCGGGAAATTCTTAACTGTTTACCGTTGCGAATTTTTCTTTGTAATCGACAACACTTTGTTCGAAGATACGGATGGCTTCCGCTTTGTTCAGGAATCCCTTTACTTCGGTTGATTTCTTTTCCAGTTTTTTATAATCTTCAAAGAAAACACGGATTTCATCCAGTACATGCGGGTTCAGGTCCGTCAGGTCGTTGATGTGGTTCCAGTTTTTATCTCCTTTGGCCACGGCAATGATCTTGTCGTCCATCTCTCCGCCGTCGATCATTTGCATTACCCCAATGATCTTTGCTTCAACCAGGCACATTGGCACAATCTCAATGTCAGACAATACCAGGATATCCAGAGGATCCTTATCGTCGCAATAGGTGCGGGGAATGAATCCGTAATTTGCAGGATAGAACATCGGAGAGGCGATAACCCTGTCCAGTAAGATCATTCCTGTTTCTTTATCTAGTTCGTATTTCGCTCTGCTGTTTTTAGGTATTTCAATGATTCCTGTTACAAATTCAGGTGCGTTTTCTCCGAAAGAAACATCGTGCCAAGCATTAAAACTCATTTTGATCAGTTTTTGTATTAACGTAATTGTTTTTATTATGTTGACAAATGTACATATTTTCGATTTGTTACAGTAGTTCGTTCTTTACTTTTTAACAAGGAACGAAACGACAAGAAATAAGAAGAACGGCAAAATACTGTACCCAAGCCGTTGTTTTAAAACAGGCTGAGCTGTGGCGGAGCCAGCAACGTAAAACTCATCCGGTGAAAAGGTGTTGTGCCGTGCTGTTCTATCCCCATCCGGTGCTCTTTGGTCGGGTAGCCTTTATTTTTTTTCCAGCCGTAATGAGGGTGTTGTTCGTGCAGGTCATTCATGATGTCGTCCCGGTACGTTTTCGCCAGGACAGACGCTGCGGCGATGCTCATGTACCTGCTGTCGCCTTTCACCATACAGAGATGAGGGATGCCGGTGTAGGGATTGAACCGGTTTCCGTCGATGAGCAGCTGCTGCGGATGGGTCGACAGCTGGTCAATGGCCCTGTGCATGGCCCTGAAACTGGCATTTAAGATATTGATTTCATCGATTTCCGTATTGTCAACGATTCCAACGGCCCAGGCGATGGCCTGCTCTTCGATTAAGGGGCGGAGAAAGTACCGTTGTTTTTCGGTCAGTTTTTTGGAATCGTTCAGCAATTCGCTGGAAAAACTGTCGGGCAGGATAACCGCTGCCGCTACGACAGGACCTGCCAGGCATCCTCTTCCGGCCTCATCACATCCGGCTTCCATTATTCCTTTGGTATGGTATTTTTCCAGTGCCATTTTTTCAGGTAAAAATTATGCTAAATTAAAATTAAGTTGTAAATTGGTACAACTTTTGAACGTAGAAAAGCGTCTTAATTTAAAACTAGGAAAGATGAAAACATTATTTTCAACGTTGGTTATTATTCTGGCAATGAGTTTTTCTTTTGGTCAGAATGCTGCTACCGTAAAATCAGCGAAGGACCTGACAGCAATCAAAGAAACAGGGAAAGGATCCATCATACTGCCGTCCAACCTTACAAAAGCGGATGTAGAGGCAAAGTCAAAGTACTATACGCTTTATTTTACAGTAGATTTTGATGAAAGAAGCAAGGTCGCTACCATCAACATGGTAGATAACAACGAACGTTCACGCCAGGTTATCGTGAGGTTCCTCGCTGCATGTGAGGTTCAGACAATCGATGTGGCAGGAGAATCCGTTCACCGGGATCAGTTGTTTGAAAGGTATTTGAAATAGAATTTAAAATTCGCAATGTTGAAAGGGGCTTGAAAAGGCTCCTTTTTTTGTTTGGAAAAATCCACTTATCGCAACTGGTAATTCCTTACCATTTCTTCCAGCCTTTCTTTTATCGTTTTCTCCAGCGATTCAGGCTGGAGCACAGTAATTTCACCGCCAAAGGATAAGATCGAACGGATCAGCTCCTCGGAAATAAATACTTCCAGCCGGAAATCCGTCCCTTCTGGAGTTGTTTTCAGGACTTTCTGGGTGTGGTGGAGCGGTTGGGTCTCCAGGTATTTTGAAGCGATTTCAGTTGCCGTGAACACAACGATTTCAGGAGCCGATTCACTGGTCGAGATCCCGATGGAGTACCGGAAAAAATCTTTTGGGTTGAACGTGTGCGGCTTCACTGCTTTTTCTTCCGACAATTCCAGGTTTCGCATACGCTCCAGGGCATACGTCGTTATTTTGTCTTTTACCAGGTCGTGAGAGATGAGGTACCATCGGTTGCGGTATTCTTTCAGCAAAAGCGGGCAGACTTTTCGCGGTTTTACCGTTTTGGAATTGAAATTTTCATATTCGAAATACACGGCAACGCTTTTCTGGATAGCGTTCAGCAAGTCGGGAAGAAATTCTCCGCCGCCCACTGAAACAGCTGTTTCAAATTGCACAAATTCATTGAGCTCCGGTTGCTGTTTCGCCTGTGTAGATAACGCTACCCTGTCCACGATCTTGTCAATGGCATTTCCGAATTCACGAAACAGCTCTACATCTTTGAACTGCAATAATGTGTTTGCTGCAAAACGGACAGCATCCAGGTCGGATTCGTTCAGCGGGACATCATTGATTGTAAACTCCGGGTCTTCGTAATAATATCCCTTGTTGAGCTTGCTGTATCTGATTGGTGCATCATACTCCTGCCGCATTGCGAACAAATCCTTTTCAATAGTGGAATCACAGATATTGCTTCCGTCTTCACTTCCGAATAACTCTTCTTCACAGGCTGTTCGCAGATCCTGTTTGGACGGGAACGGTTTATACGGATTTCTCAGGCATTTATCAATAATCCGGTGGCGGAACAAGGTATTTTTAATGTGCGGCATAACAGTTAATTCGGGTCAGAAAAATCAGGGTTGGAGAAAAAAGAGTGATCGGTCATTGTCAGCAGGAATGCTTTCAGTAAGGCTTTTTCACTGGCATTTAGCTGAACTCCCCCCTGGAACGCGAATTCGATCATCGGGTCAATAGTGGGAGTGATCTGGATGTGATGCGAATAGTGATTGATCACCTCGTCTAATGTATTGAAACGTCCGTCGTGCATGTAGGGTGCTGTGTATTCGATGTTTCTCAGTGTCGGGATCTTAAAGGTGCCGTTATCGGAAGGATTTCCGGTAACCGCTCCGCGCCCCAGGTCCGTGAAAACAGCATCCAGACCATTGTTGCTGAAACGCTGTACCTGCATCAGTGCACCATTGTGACAGTGGAAACAGTCTGCGCCGTTCAGGCTCTGGAAGAGGTCATATCCTGCCCACTCTTCCACGGAGACGGTCTGATACACCTGGTATTCCGAAGGTGTAAGCGGCATGTTGTTGGCATATTTGTACATTATGTCGTACTTGGAATCTGCTGAGATCATGGTTCTGAGAAACTGTGCGATCGCTTTCGCCACGTAAGTAGAATCAATGATCTGTGTTCCGAACGCTTTTAAGAACAGGCGCTTGTATTCCAGGTCATTTTCCAGGCGTTTCCGGGCCTCTTTCCATTCCAGGTGCATTTCCACCGGGTCGGGAACAGGTTCAAGAATCTGCTGCTCCAGTGTTTTTGCACGGCCGTCCCAAAAGAAAAACTGTTGCCAGCCCAGGTTGACCAATGCCATCGAATGCCTTCTTCCGATTGCTCCGTTCACTCCTGTTGAAAGCGGCCTGTCATCCGAGAATCCTTTTTGCGGAGAATGGCAGCTGGCGCAGGAAATGGAATTGTCCAGGCTCAGGCGTTTTTCGTAAAACAGTTTTCGTCCCAGCTGCACACCTTCCACCGTCATTGGGTTATCGGCCGGGATCGCCATGTCCGGGAAATGAGACGGAATGTTGAGTGTGTATGGCGTTGGTTCGTATAGCTTAGGTTCTTTTTTACAGCCTGTAAAAAGGAAGGATGCAAAAAAAACGAAAAACAAAAGCCGTTTCATATCAGTAAGAAGTTAGAGCAGCCTTGAAATTTTCAGATAGCTTAATGCTGAGTGGAAGCTGTTCGGGGCTGGAATGCGTCACGGATTCGGTCTTGATGTCAATGGTTGAGCCATCGTTGTCCAGCAGGCGTTTCAGGTCCACTTTCAGGCGCAGCTGCTCAAGATTGTTGCCAACGCTTTTCCAGTTCAGGTTCGTCAGCTGTTTCTGCTGAAAGCAATCGTCCATTCCTACATGGTAGGAGACCACGTGATTGAAGTGTTCATTGCCGTCATCCAGTGTGTCTGCGATCAGCTCTATTTTGAAGAAAATATATCCCGGGTTCCAGCTCCAGTGCATATCACTGGCATTGACGATGTTTAAAGGATGATCGTTCGGGAATGCGGCAGGGTCGGAGTGGTTGATATCCTGGTGGACACCGATGTTGAAATCCAGGCTTCCGAAATTTGCGGAAGTGCCGTTTACCTTCACCAGCGTTTTTCCCTTCCTGGAGTCATATATTGCCGCATCTGCCAGAACATTGCTGCCGTTCCGGATATCCGTCAGGATGATCTTCATTTCCCGGAGCTTCACATCATATCCTTCCTGGGTCGTGAAAATAACTTCTTCAGAGGTCAGGAACTGCTGGTCATACATGGGATCTACAGTTATTTCAACCTGGGGCTGTACCGTTTCCTCTTCCTTGTCTTTGTCCTTATCACGGCAGGAAAGAGCCGTTACAACAAGGGCGGATAACAACAGTATGTGTGTTATGTGTCTCATGCGAACGAATTAAAACAATGAATAAAGTTACGAAAAAAACGTGAGCCGTAAAAGAAACGTTGGTTTTTTCCAGGGCAGTATTTTCAGTCGGTAAGAATTGTTAATTTCGATTAACTTTACACACAATGGCTGAAAAAAACGCATATCTCCAGGTTGTCAATGCTTCTGCGGGAAGCGGGAAAACGTATTCCCTCGTAAAGACGTATATCTGCTTGCTGCTGTCAGATGATGGCGATAATGCAGATAGAAAGTATGCGGAGATCCTCGCGATGACCTTTACCAATAAAGCAGCGCTGGAGATGAAAACACGCATCATAAAGGCGTTGGATGAGCTGGCCTATCCCGATGTTCATCACACCGGTTACATTCACACGATTGCGGAGGAAACGGGATTAAAAACAGCGGATATACAGGAAAAGTCCCGCCATTTACTGAGCGGAATCCTGCACAGGTATGAAGACTTTCATGTAATGACCATTGATAAGTTCAACCTCCGGCTGATCCGTTCGTTCAGCAGGGACCTGAACCTTCCTCCTGATTTTGAGGTGGTGCTCAATGAAACGCCGGTCATCGAGCAGGTGGTGGACGGAATCATGGAGGAGATCGGGAAAGACAAGCACCTGACGGACATTTTGCTGCGTTATGCCAATGCCAATATTGAAGATGAAAAGTCGTGGGACCTGCGTAAATCGCTCATTGAATTCGGGAAAGTACTGTCTTCCGAACAGGACCTGCCGTATGTGGAGCGCCTGATGAACATGGAGTTCTCCAGGGAGGATTACGAACAACACCGGGTGGAGCTGAAACACCTGAACGAAACATACAAAGAGAAATACGGGAAGATCGTTGATGCATTTAACCGCTTCGGGTTTACGGAAAAAGATTTCTCAAGAGGCAGAGACATTGTGAATGCCATCGCTAAATTTGCAAAAGGAGACCTGAGGTTGGGAGATAAATTCCCGTTCACCCCGACAAACCTCACCAACATTGAGAAAGCAGCTCAGAATAATAGCTCCGCCAATGAATTCAACGGGTTGGTTTCGGAATTCAACCAATGGTATGAGATCAATAACGAATATGCCGAAACGCTCTATATCTACCTGAAAAATTACTTCAACATGACGCTGCTCAAGCACATGAATAAAGCATTGATGGCACTGAACAAGCAGGAACGGCTGATCCGTATTTCGGAATTCAACACCAAAATAGCGGAATTGCTGAAAGAAGATACCTTGTATATCTATGAAAAACTGGGAACACGTTTTCGTCATTTCATGCTGGACGAATTCCAGGATACTTCCCGGCTGCAGTGGCTCAACCTGATCCCGCTTATGCGTGAAGCGCTGGGAAACGGGCAGAAAAATTTTGTGGTAGGTGATCCGAAGCAGGCAATCTACCGGTTCAAAAATGGCGTCGCGGAGCAATTTGTAGAGCTTCCCGGTATTTACAATCCCGAACAGGACAGGGACCTTGCCGAAACGTCAGCATATTTCCGCCGGATGGGGAGTGTGGATATCCTGGAGGACAACTGGCGCTCCGCCCCGGAGATCGTTGCATTTAACAATGAACTGTTTGAGCAGCTCCGGGTTAAACTTACGGAACAGCAAAAAGGATTTTATGAATCGGTAACGCAAAACCCAAGATCAGGAAAGAAGGGATATGTATACATGGAAAGCAAGCCTGTTCCTAAAAAAACGACACAGAAAGAAAAAAATGAAGAACGGTTCCGGTTTGTGCTCAATTCGGTCCGTGACGCGTTGAATGACGGGTTTAAGCCGGGAGAGATCTGCATCCTGGGAAGAGGAAATAAATTCTGTAATTTCATTGCAACGGCGTTGACGAATGAGAAATACCCGGTGGTTTCCGCGGATTCGCTCAACATCGACTCGGAACTGACTGTACGCTTTGTCCTCAGTTACCTGCGCCTGCGCCTGAATCCTGTAAACCAGAACATTATACGGCAGTTTGCACATCTTTACTGCGAATTGTTCGGGCATCCACTCGACTATTACAATTCTTTGTTCACAGCCGTTGAGAAAGAAGACCAGAAGACCTATAAAATCGCAAATCTTGATTTATTTTTTAGGAAAAACCCCGGTTACAAAGAAACGTTTTTTGAACCTTTTGAAAGTCTGTACGACCTGGTACAGAAAACATTCCGATTATTCGGCCTGCACGAATTGAAAAACCCTTACCTGCATCACCTGGCTGATCTGGTCCACCTGTTTGAATCAAAGAACGGGCCGGACCTGAACCTGTTCTTACAGGATTACAATACAATGCCCAAAGATGCGAAAGCCCTCCAGATCCCGGAAAGCGACGATGCGCTGAAAGTGATGACCATCCATAAATCCAAAGGATTGGAATTTCCCGTTGTCATTGTCATCAACGATATGGATTCGAAGGTAAAAGATGATTTCTTCATAGAGACCGAAGCCTATTTATTGAGAGGTTCATTATCCAAAAACTCTGCGATCCGGGAAATACGTGAAGCGAATGAAGAAGAACAGGGAAAAATTTACCTGGATACGCTGAACCTGTACTATGTGGCTTACACGCGCCCGGTTTACCGCCTGTATGTCAAAAACGATTACGGGATAAGCGGGTTGAGTGCGGAAATCCACCAGGTTTTGAAACAAATGGCGGGATCGTCGGAAAGCGGGGAGGAGATCTGTTTTGAAAAAGGAGAAAAGCAAAAAGTACACCCGGCGGAAAACGAACAGAAAACGAACAATTTTTTCCTGCCTGAATCCAGCTCGGACAACCTGTGGTTTCCCGATATTGCTTTACAGGATTCGGAGGAATTGAATACGGATGATTTCCTTTCAGACGAGCAGCGTTACGGAAACCAGTTCCACCTGGCTATTTCTTCCATTCACCACAAAAATGAAATAGACAGTGTTGTTCACCAGCTGATCCAGTCCGGTGAGGTGGAGCAGGATTTTGAGGGCCGGCTGAAGAAAGACCTGGAACAGTTGTTTTCAACACCATCGTATAACCAGCTGTTTGAAAACGCGACCGGCATCCTCAGTGAACAGAGCTATATCATTTCGAAGAACGAACAGATCCGTCCTGACAAAATTATACTGAAGAAAGACAAGACGGTAGTACTGGATTATAAAACAGGTCAGCCGCAGGAAAAGCACAAAAAGCAACTGGAACAGTATTGTTCCGTTTTGCAGGAAATGAACTATCCCAATGTAGAGGCCCACCTGTTTTATACCAGGAACTTTGAGCTGGTCAAAGTGGGGAGTTAAAATTTCACTCCGGCCCCTATTTTCCCCTGAAACTGGGTAAATCCGGTTGAATTCAGCACGGTGATGCTTCTCTGCTCGGCAGGAATAGCCGGGTTATCATAGTAATCTGACCTCAATTCGGCGGTTACCACGTTGACAGGAATGGAAAGGGAGAGAAAAACCCGTTGGTTGATGTGGCATGTAATTGCCGGTTGAACGTAAAATTGCAGGCCTCCTCCTTTGTGCGTTATCTCGAAAGGGACTCCTTCTGTTGCTGCAAAATTCATCTTTCGGAAAAAGGCGTGCGTTCCGACCCCTACGGAAGGAATCCACCGGCTCGTCTTCCGTTTCATAAAGTTAAAATGGTATTTATATCCGACACTTACATCCACGGCATTGTTCGACCTTAATTCGTAGCTATCGAAGTAATAATCGGGCGATCCGAGCGTAAGTTTTTCCAGGCTTATTTCATGCTGGTTTTTCGCTTCATCCATTATAAAAAAGGAGGAGGTGATGCCCGAAATGGATGAACCTTTTTCGTAAACTCCGGAGGTTTGGACGTAGTTATGTGAAAAAAGCGCATTGACAGACAGGGAATATTTGTAATTCAGGTATTCATTCTGGGAAAAACCGAATGTTGGGGCAGCCAGTGCCAGCAAGAGAAAGATTTTCTGTTTCATAAATTTAGGTTTTTATAATGTACCAGCTTAAACGAACCTGTTTTTACATTATTGCTGCCCTGCTAAAAATTAACAATTTACGCATGTAACGGACGAAGAAACCTGTTCAGAAATACACTTATGGTGCCGCTCATTGTCCGCTGCGATCAAAAACATATCTTTGTAAAATGAACCAGGGATTCGGAAAGGAATATAAGTTGTGCAGCAGGAAAATTATCGGGCGGTTGTTTGAAAAAGGTGCGCGCCTGAACTCGTTTCCTTTTGCGTTGACGTATGGCTTTGAAGCGCTTCCGGATCAGACGGTTCCCTTCCAGGTTGTTATCTCCGTTCCTAAACGTACTTTTAAACGGGCGCATGACAGGAACAGGATCAAACGGATGGTACGTGAATGCCTGCGGAAGAACAAATACATACTGGAAGATTTTTTAACATCCGGATCAAACAAAAAGGGGCAAATGGCGTTATTTTTGGTATATCGGTTCAATGAAGAGCTCGATTATGAAACATTAATGCGAAAAATGTCGAAATTATTGCTAACATTGACAACATCAATTGAAAAGAATGAAAAATAGGAAAACAACGGTAATTGGTCTGTATACAGCGGCAGTTTTATTCTTCGGAATACCATTTTCCAACGCTCAGTCCAACCGGTTTGAGGTCATCAAAAACCTGGAATTGATCGATGAAATCTATGAGCACCTGGATAAATATTACGTAGAAAACCCGAAACCGGGAAGCATGTCTGTTGCCGGGATCAACGCAATGCTGGAAGACCTGGATCCTTACACCGTATTCTATCCTGAATCAGATATCGAAGACTACCGCCTGATGACAACCGGGCAATACGGAGGTGTCGGGGCGATCATCCGGAAAATAGGGGATTACATCTATTTTGCCGAGCCTTATGAGGACAGTCCGGCAGCAAAAGCAGGAGTGAGGGCAGGAGACAAGATCCTTTCCATTGAAGGAAGAAACATGGAAAAGAAAAATACGGAAGACGTTTCCAACAGCCTGAAAGGTCCGAAAGGAACCTCGATTTCCGTAAAGGTACAGCGGCCGGACGGGAAGGAAGAAACAATGAACATCACACGTGATGAGATCAAATTACCGGATATTCCTTATGCCGGAATGCTCGACGATGAGATCGGGTACATCAAATTGACAAGCTTTACACCGACAGCCAGCTCAGAGGTGCGCAAAAACATCAATGACCTGAAAGAAAAAGGAATGAAAAAGTTGGTGCTTGATCTGCGTGGAAACGGGGGAGGATTACTGATAGAGTCCGTGCATATCGTCAACATGTTCGTGCCCAAAGGACAGAAAGTTGTGGAAACAAAAGGAAGAATCGTAGAAGAAAACAGGGAATACAAGACAATGAACGAACCTTTGGACCTGAACATTCCCGTGGTGGTGCTGATCGACGGAGCATCGGCTTCTGCAAGTGAGATTGTGGCGGGAAGCTTACAGGACCTGGACAGGGCAGTCGTAGTAGGAGAAACTTCTTTCGGAAAGGGATTGGTACAGCGTACCTTTGACCTGAAATATGGTACGAAGATGAAGCTGACCATCTCAAAATACTATACTCCATCCGGAAGATGTGTTCAGCGATTGGAATATTTTGATAAAAATGAAGGAACAAAACCGGCGGATATTCCTGATTCGTTATTGCACGTTTTCAAGACAAAGAACGGAAGGGATGTGATTGACGGTCGTGGGATTGTACCGGATATTTCTGTTGAAACTCCCGAAATGGCCCGCCTCACGGCAATGATTTACGGGAACAACCTGATCTTCAATTATGCGACGGATTACGTGAAGACACACCCAACGATTTCCGACGCCAGATCTTTTAAGTTGTCTGACGAAGAATATGCGGCGTTCAAACAATATGTGCTGAAGGATGACTTTACGTATTCGACAGCTTCGGAGGAAGTGCTGAAAAAAATGAAGGAAACGATCGAAGAAGAAGGCTTCGAAGAGGAAACAAAACAGGAATATGAAGCACTGATGGCGAAAGTGATCCCGTCGAAGGAACGCGACCTGGAAAAGTTCCGGGATGAAATAAAAATGCTGCTGGAAAATGAGATCGTTTCACGCTATTATTACCAGAAAGGGCGGGTGCTGAACTCGTTTAACCACGATGACATCCTGCAAAAGGGAATAGAAGTATTAAAAAATACACAGGAATACAATACGATTTTGAAAAAGTAGGCGTTATTACACCGGTAACTAACTAATTTGAAATGGGCAAAAGCGTATTTTCCCCTAAAACACATCGTATTATTCAGTTCGCTTCCTTTGCTTTGATCGCAATCGGTATGCCCAGCACAAAAATACTGATGTCCCTGGGATTGGTATTTGCGGTTGCCAACTGGATCCTGGAAGGCCGGTTTAGGGAAAAATGGCAGGACATTCGTTCCAGCCGCTTACTACAGGTAGTATTGCTGTTTTATTTCCTGCTCATTATTGGTGTCACCTGGTCCTGGAATGTTCCCGAAGGAATCGGAGACCTGAAATCACGTCTTCCGATGCTGCTTTTACCATTGATACTGGCTACCAGCCCGCTGATGGAAGAGAGGAACATCCGTCGTTTACTGCAGCTCTTTTTAGCATCCCTCGTCGTTACATCAGTATACAACATATTGTATTTCAATAACATTATCGGGAATTATAGTGCCGACGATATCCGGGGGCTGTCTCGTTTCGCATCCCACATCCGCTACGGCCTGATCATTTCTCTTGGAGCAGGAATCTGCATCTGGTTTCAGCTGAAGAACAAACGATTCAGCCTGGTTTATTCCCTGCTGGCGGCCTGGTTTGTATATTATACGGTCTATTCCCAGGTGTTGTCAGGTGTAATTGCCTTGATGCTGGTAGGGATCACAATCGCCTTCTTTTTGCTGTACCACTGGAGAAAAACAGCCGCGCTGGCGTTTGCAGGTATGATCCTTGCCGGAATCGGCTGGGTACTTTTTAATCTGCTGAACCTTTCTCACGAAGAAGTGGATTGCAGCCAGCTGCCGGAGTTTACGGAGAAAGGATACCGGTACACCCACAATTGCCAGGCATTTTCGGAGATCAACGGAAAAGCCATCCTGACCTACTATTCGGAACTGGAAATGTACATGGAATGGGGAAAAGTTTCCGAAATGGATTTTATGGGACAGGACAAAAAAGGAGAATTGCTTCGCATGACGGCTGCCCGTTACATGACAGCGATCGGGCTGACAAAAGATGCGAAAGGAATTACCCGGCTGACAAAAGAAGACATTAAGAACATTGAGGACGGGTACTCATACCCCAATGAGAAGAACGAGCTGATCATGCCCCGCATATACGGAATCAAATACCAGCTGCTGAACAGGCAGTTCCCCAACGGGCATTCTTTGCTGCAACGGCTGGAACACTGGAAAGCATCCCTTTTTATCATCAGGGAGCACTGGCTCATAGGAGTAGGGACGGGAGGAAATCAAAAAGCATTCGATTGGGCTTACGAGGAAATGGACAGTCCTTTGACCCCGGAAAACCGGAAAAGAAGCCACAACATGTTCCTGACGTATACAGTCAGTTATGGCGTATTCGGGCTGTTGCTCTTTCTCACATTGCTTGGTGTGGCTTTCAGGGCTGCATGGAACGACAGGAACCTGCTTTCATTGCTGTTTATGGTGGTGATCTGTGGTTCGTTTCTCAACGAAGATACACTTGAAACCCAGCTCGGTGTAACGATCTTCGGGTTTTTTATGGCGCTTCTGGCACATTCCTGTCAATTACGGACTCAAAAACAGACAGATGACAAAGATTAATTATTGTTTTTTTATTGGGATGATCGTTCTTTCTTTCATTTCATGCAAAAACCAGCATCCGGAAGCAGACACACGGGAAGAAGAGGCCCCGGATACGGAATACCCGGCAGAGGAGGATCCTTCCTCGGAAAAAGGAGACAAGCAGCTCTTTGAATCACTGGCCGGTGAATGGATGGCTGAAAGCTACCTCGAAGGAATTGAAAGGGATAAATCCATATACAGGCACAGGAAGTATTCAACCACCTTCTACGGGTTTCGGCTCAAAAAAGAAAACCTGGCTTCTGCTCAGCCGGTGATCTACGGCTTCACCGATCATGAGGGGTTTGATGTTCCCTTGAAATATGAGGCATCAAAGCAGCAATTTGTCAGTGTGGACGAGTCGTATAATTTTGAGATAAGGCGGAAAGGAGAAAAAATAGAGCTGTATTTTCCAAAGACAGCAAAAACCGAAACCTACCGCGAAGTAAAACCGGATTTTGAATCTGCTTTGCGCAAGGCAGTGACAGCCGGAAAGTACATGGCACCCGGTAACCAGACGGTTCATTTAGGCGCTGACGGAAAAGTAAAAGGCTTTAAGGAGTATGCCTACTATGAGCTGGTGTTCGATTTTACAGAAGGAATTGATTACGACGTGATTCTTTTTTTCAAAAACCCCAGAGAAGGAAACCGGTCGCAGGGAGAGCTGTATAACTACCGGGTTGTCGGAAATAACATCCATTTGATGCAGGTAGCGGCGGATTGGGATAATTTTGAGCACCAGGTGAGTGATGAGGTGATTACTTTCGAAAAAGTAGCTGATTAACAATTGTATAGGTTCAATTTTTTTAAAATGGTGTGCTAACCCCGCCAAAAATTGTACATTAGCGACCTGAATGGAACTTCTTTTTACGAAAAACAAATAGGATGAACGATACTCGGAAACACGTTGAGGTATGTTTTACACCGGGAGAGTACGATTACTTTCAGCCCGGATATGAAATAGTAGTTGTTATTGATGTTTTGCGTGCTACTTCTGCTATCTGCGCGGCCTTTGACAACGGCATCCGGTCCATCATTCCGGTCCCGACGGTAGAAGAGGCGATGGAATACAAGAAAAAAGGATACCCGGCAGGAGCCGAACGAAAAGGACAGATCGTAGAAGGATTTGACTTCGGAAATTCACCCTTTTCATACATGCGGGAAGATTTCAAAGGCCGGGATGTTGTCCTATCCACAACAAACGGAACAAAAGCGCTGGACATTGCGAAAGACGCCGAAATGGTAGTCGTAGGTTCTTTCCTGAATCTGGATGCATTGTGCCGGTTTTTAGCTGAACAGGATAAAAATGTGCTGTGCCTGTGTTCGGGCTGGCAGGATAAGTTTAACCTGGAAGATACGATTTGTGCCGGTGCTATTTCGGACTATTTGCTGGCAACAGGAAATTTTAAATCGGATGAAGATTCTTCTGTTGCTGCAAAATACCTGTATTTATCGGCAAAAGATAATTATTTCGGATATTTGAAGTCAAGTTCGCACAGAAGACGGTTAAAAAACTTAAATTTGAACGAAGACGTAAAATATTGCCTGACACCAAATCAGACAGCTGTTATTCCGGTTTTAAAAGATGGTAAATTGGTTAAACTATAAAATAATCATCTGTGTAGTAACACCCCTGTTATTACTTTCTCTTGCTCACTATGAATCCGGGGAAGCGACGCATGCCCAATGGGGATTTTACGGGCACAAGCGGATCAACAGGATGGCAGTTTTTACCCTTCCTCCGCAAATGTTCGGATTTTACAAAGAGCACATTGAGTATGTTACCGAAAATGCCGTTAATCCCGACAAAAGGAGATATGCGGTAGAAGGAGAGGCTCCCCGTCATTACATTGACCTGGATCACTTTTACAAACCCGGAGAAGACCCTGCCTTGGCGATGCCGAGGAAATGGAACGACGCGGTGGCAAAATACACGGAAGATACCTTGCAGGCCTACGGAATCGTTCCCTGGTACATTGTGACAATGAAAAACCGTCTCCAGAAAGCATTTGAATCCGGTGATGTAGACCTGATCCTGCGGTACAGTGCCGATATAGGACATTATGTAAGTGACGCGCACGTTCCGCTGCATACAAGTGAGAATTACAACGGGCAGATGACCAACCAGAAAGGCATTCACGGACTGTGGGAGAGCCGGCTGGTGGAGATAAACGCTGACGATTACGACTATTTCGTCGGGAAGGCGAGCTACATTCAAAACCCATTGGATTTTGCCTGGGAGACCGTACTGGAATCGCATTCATCCCTGGATTCGGTCTTTCGGATAGAACGGGAACTGACACAGGAATTTGCGTCGGATAAAAAATACAGCTACGAACAAAGAGGAAGGGTAACGACAAAAGTTTATTCATACGAGTTTTCTCAGGCTTATCATGCACGCATGAACGGAATGGTAGAGCGGAGAATGAGAAAAGCGGTTATTTCAGTCGGCTCTATCTGGTATACCGCCTGGGTCGATGCAGGGCAGCCCGACCTGGAAAAACTGCGTGGAAAACCGGTTAGCGCGGAATTGCTGAAAGAGATCGAAGAGCTGGACCACCACCATGAAGAAGGGAAGAACAAAGGAAGGATCTGTGAATAAGAGGTGCTCTTTTGCATGAAAATACGGACGACCGTTTCACCTTAAAACGGTATTTTCCTGAAATGCCCTGAATTATTTCGGCGGATACGTGTTCACGGATTAAAAAGATTTTAATTTTGTGTGAACAAACTATTAAACTATTTATGAACACTTATTTCTCCTTTCTTCTGGCATCCCTGTTGGGCATGTTTTCTTTTAATGGCTATGCACAGGTTGTGAATTGCCCAAGTAATACAAGTGAGTTTCCTTTCGAAACACAAGATGAGTGGTGGGACGATAGTTATAGCTGGTCTGCGGGATTATATATGCCACAGCAAATAGGAGGCCCCCACACGATTAACACGATTTCTTTTCGGTTGGATAATACTACAGGCTCCGCAGGAACGTACAATGATATAAGGGTATATCTGCGGCATACTTCTGTCAGCAATTACGCGTCAAGCCCCGGTTATCCGGGAACAGCCGGCTTTACGCAAGTTTATAGCGGTTCCATTACGTTTGGAAATGTCGGAACATATTCTTTTAACCTTTCTACCCCTTTTGTTTACAATGGTACAAGCAATCTGGAATTACTGATTGAAAATCGTGGAGGAAGATATAGCAGCGCAGAACCTTGGTTCGACAGAACGAACGATGCCGGTTCAGGAGTGTTTCCCGGAAAAGTAGGAGCCAATTCATCCTGGTCAGGTGCCACTTCATCCAGTACAAACAGGAGATTTAATTTGGCGATTTATACGAATCCTGTTAACAATACATTTTGTGGTGCTTATCCTTTAGCTGTCACGTTTAAAGAATTCACTTCAAGATGTGAAGGTGAATCCATCCGGCTGAACTGGAGTACCATTGCTGAGATCAACAATGACTATTTTTTAATAGAATATAGCGAAGACGGAGCGCATTGGGAGAAAATCGCCCGGGTAGACGGAGGGGGAACAACGACCACAGCGAAGGATTATTCATTTACACACAGGAGCCTGGCGGACGAAACGTCATATTACCGGCTGAAACAGGTAGATTTTGACGGAACGGAAGAGTTGCTTCAAACCATTGCTTCCGGTTGTCACGGAATAGGATCAATCACCGTTTCACCCAACCCTGGAACGGATTTTTTCCGGTTACAACAGATTTCTCCGGGAGATAAAATAGAGGTTTATAATGCATTGGGGAATCCCGTTTTCCATGCTGTTGCGAAAACCAACTTTGCGGACATTGATCTTTCCGGGCATCCGAAAGGGATCTTTCTGGTAGCTGTGATTTCAAACGATAAAAAACAGGTAGTAAAAGTTGTGAAGGAATAGGCTTATTCTTCTTCTTCAGATGGCTGCTGATCCAGCGGAATAAGCGCTGCTTCTATTTCCCAGTTTGCCCTTACTTTTACAGGTGTAGTGAACAGCTGGATCTCTTCGGGTTGTATTTTCTCTTCGAAATTTCCTGTATCCCATTGACCGTTCCCGTTTTTGTCGACGATGATGCGGAAGGTATATTCATTCGGTTCTAGCTGCTCGAAACGGAGTGTTGTGTTTTCCGTGATCTTTTCCCGCCTGACCACCGTATTTTTATTCAGCATTTCCACAACCAGCGGACCGGAATAACCGTCTATCTTTACATTCAGCACACCAAACTCTTTGTCCGCCCGTTTTTTATAGGTCTGCTCGAACTGCTGTATGCTCCATCCTTCGGTTACCGAGATGGCTTCGGGCTTTATCGTTACTTTTATTTTTTCCCCTTCAAAGTCCGGGATGAACAGACTCAGCTCATTTTGACTGACCGAATAGGTGTATTCCGTTATCCTGGATGAGTCTGCCAGGTTAAAGACGGTAATGTACGCTGTATCAACGTTGTCAATCAGGTCTGTCGTGGAAATGACAACCGGCTTTCCGGGAAAATAATCCGTTTTCGGAGCAACCATTCTCAGTGTTTTATTCCGGGTCTGGGGAATGCGTGTACGTACGGTATCGGTCCATTCCTCTGTTGTTGCAGAAAACACAACGGGATTTTCCTCTCCCGGACGGGCAATGATCAGCAGGCTGTCTTTTTCAATAAATTTGATTTGATTTTGCGGAATTTCCCTGCCGTTGAATGTGATTTCAGCATTTTCCAGGGAACGGTTCGCTCCCACGATGAAAGCTCCCGGAGCCTCATACCTGAACGTCGTGATGTCGGGTTTGGGCAGGGGAGAGAACATTTTGATAGGGAGAGAGTCAACGAAATTGGTATCCGGGCGGACAACCACCTCTTTGAACCCGATCTCATCGTTTTTTCCTATTTTTCCTTGCTTCAAACCATCGCTGAATGCACGGATATAAAACTCACCTTCCTTTAAATAGTTGAGTTTTGCCTTGCCCTGGCTGTCTGTTTGTGCAAAATAGATTGGTCTAAGGGAATCGGGATGATCAAACAAACCGACAACCATGTCTTTTTTAGGCAGCCCGTCTTTCGCATCCACAACAAAAGCAGTATAGCTCAGTGAATCGATAAAAGGCCCGGTAGAAAAAACCAGCTGCATGATGGAGTCGTTGGATTCCGTAATATCCCTGACCGTTTTATTTAAAAAAATGGAGTAGGTCGTATTGTCTCTTAACGGTTCTTCCCAGTATAGCAAAAGCGTTTTGTCCTGTAATTCGGATTTGATTTTTACATCATTCGGAATAATGCTGATCGTTTGATTCGGGTTGTTCAGCTTCACGTATTCATTGAAGCGGATCGCGATTGCCTGGCCCGTGAAGTTAACGGTTTCATTCGCCGGAACGATGCCGTAAGGAACGGGGGCAGATGCATCCCTGGGGCCGCCCTCCAGCGGTTTAACCTGTGCACAGGCAACCAGCAGCACGCAGATTATAAAATACCTGAAAGCCATTTGCACAATTCATTTAAATACTGTTCGTCTGTCTCATCAAAGTCATTGAGCTGATCGCTGTCGACATCCAATACGCCAATTACATTTCCGTTTTTTATGAGAGGAACGACGATTTCGCTTTTGGAATCAGAGCTGCAGGCAATATGCCCCGGAAATTGGTCTACATCTGGAACCCGGATCGTTTGCTGTTTTTCCCAGGCAGTTCCGCAGACACCCCTTCCTTTCCGGATCCGCGTACAGGCAACAGGCCCCTGGAATGGTCCCAGCACCAGCTCTTCCGACCGGACCAGGTAAAATCCTACCCAGAAGAAGTCGAATCCTTGTTTTAAAGCAGCAGCGACATTTGCCAGATTGGCCGTGACGTCACTTTCTCCCGTTACCAGTTCCCGGATAACGGAAAGCAGTTCTTTGTAATTCTCTTCTTTTGTCCCGGAAAGCCGGATACTTGCTTCTGCCATTGCTGGATAAAAATTAAGACGGTGCAAAGTTGGGTTTTTTAAGGCTAATCTCCAATTTTTTATGAATCGTGATCGTGTTTAATCTGGAAATGAACCGGAATAATGAATCGTGCACATTACCTCAGTAAAGTAACGTGCCCGCGCGTTACTACCTGCTCACCATAACCGTTGTTGAGCTCAATGACATATACATACGTTGTTGTTTCTGCTTCCGCGCCGGTATTGTTCACCCTTCCGTTCCACCCTTCCAGGGGATTTGATGTCTGGAATACAACTTGCCCCCAGCGGTTGAGAACGGTCATCCGGTAGCTTTCAAAATCGTAATTTCTCAGCTTGGGGATAAAAATGGAATTGACTCCTGCAGGATAGAAAGCATTCGGAACATAAATGAGTGGTTCGACCAATACACAGGATTCATTGGATAAGCTGGTCTGTGGATCCGCGAAGATATTCCCGGCTTCTACCGCTTCAACCCGGTAACAGATTTTCCCTTCTGTGTCAAGATCATAAACATCCTCTTCAAAGCTGAGCACGTGTGGCTGTACAAATGCAATAGGTCCGGGACCGTAGACTCCATCAACGATCCGGAAAACATTGTACCCCAATATGCTTCCATTAAAAGCTTCGTAAGGTGTCCAGGAAAGGTATGTTTTCAGCTGCGTATCGTCTATTTGTGTATGGAGCAGGATCGTCTTTCCGATATTGGAAGTGCTGCCCGGGTTTCCGCAGCTGTCATAGAACAGCACCCTGTATGTATAGCTTTCCTCATCTACGTATACATTGTTGTCTGTAAACGTATGGGGTGACTGGGGAGAAAGGACTTCTTCAATTGTTTCAAAAACACCTTTGTTTAAACGCTGTAATTCTATCTTGGTAACAACTACTCCCTGGTCGTAGATGTAATCGATCGTTACAGCCTCATCGTCCGGCTGTACGGTCGCGAACCGGATGTAGCTGTATGAAGGCTGAGCCTGTCGTTTGACTGTAAATGCTTCCACATTGGAAAAAGAAATGATCCCATCGCCCTTATTGGCACGGACAACAACCTTATAGTTTTCCAGGTCATTACCAGTGAATGAATACGAAAGCTGGTTGACGGTCTGGACAAGTACCCAGTCAGAGGTACCGGTTTTCAGAAACACGTCGTAGGAAACAACGGGCCATCCCCCATACTGGTTCCACGAGACTGTCACATCTCCATCACAGATCGACAAATCACTTTGCAGGTAGATCGTAGTATGGAAATTCGGATCCCGTGCCGATAGGTTGAACGGATCCCCGATCGGAGAAGGGCATGAATCAAAAGCCGCTACGGTGTAGGTAACGGAACCATCCACATAAGGCTCCAAATAGGTATATGTTGTGTTGAACTTTCCGTAAATAGTGTCCAGCTCAATTAAAAAACCGGTTACAGGGTCTTGCATGTACACGATATACCCATACGTATCAGGTTGTGGAGAAGGCGTCCAGGTGATGCTGGTTTCATTGGTCAGGGTGTCTATTGTAACATTGACAACGTTAGGAATATCCGGAGGAGTCTGATCCGTAAAGGTATTCCCGTTGATCTGGGAGGTAAAATCGCAAGGAGTATTGTTAAGAGAGATCCGGTAATTCAAAAATGCATTGCAGATGTCGATGATCTCAGAATACTGAGTTGTTCCGTAAGGAACAGAATCAATGATCGTCCAGACGCCGGCAGGGTATTCCCTGTGGATGTAATAATAGCTTCCCATCGACGGAAGGGCAGGGCTTGTCGGGTTATTCCAGTCCAGAACGGCGATTCCGGGATTGAGATTGCTCAGGTTCAGGTAAATATTTGAAACGGTATCGGAATTCCTGAGCGCCTGCCCGCTACAACCCGAAACGACCGTTATAAAGTAATCCTGGTCATCGGTGACACCGGTGCGCGTGTAGGAGGAGGTTCCGATCGCCGGAATGGTGGCGATCAGCCCGTCTTGAACAGTATGCACCTGGTAGGAAACAAATGTTCCGTTCGGATCCGTGACAGGGGTCCAGTTGATGGTGAAATCGCCTGTTCCAGATCCCTGAATACAGGTGATCTGGGGCGCCTGGATCACACCCGGGTTTACAACGTTGATCGTTACTGTTTCATACACCACCTCAGGAATCGGGCAATAATTGTCCTGTACACGGAACACGAACTGGTAAGGAACCATGTCCAGCTCGTTCCCGCTGGCATCCAGCAGGTGTGCACAATCGGTTTGCCAGTTAAATGCTGCGGAAGCACCCTGTGTTCCGGAGATCGGAAGGGCAGGAGTGACGGTGGGGCAGGGAGCGATCAGGCACCCGCCGTTAATGCTTGGGTCGGGACCGAAGAGCAGCCCGGTCGGTAAAATTGTATTTGTCTGCGGAGTACCGTCCTGTAACAGTTCAGTATCGGTTGAGTTCAGGTTGAAATTTACAAAATCGCCTGCCATCACGGTTGTTTCGAAACTACCTGAAAACGGAGCGGTAATTACCGGCGGATTGTTATTCCCCGTACAATTTGTTACGATCAGCTGCATTTCATATACGACTTCGGAAATGCGCAACCCGTTCCGAAACGAGGTCACTTTTATTTTAACATTGAAATTACCCGTTAAATTGCTCAGGAATGTGATTTCTCCTGACAATGGATTCAGCTGTGCATTTTGATTGCCGGCCATCATTGCGGTTGTCGGAGTAGGGTCTGTCGCCGAAAAACCGGATACAAACGGGACAGTGGAAGGATTTACCCCCTCTGAATACGGGTTGTTGTTGAGGTTGTTCAGCGGCTGGTCAAAGCTGATTTCCAGTGAATCCAGGTCTGGGTCAACCGGGTTGAGATTGAGCTTAAACGGCTTCCCGGCACAGCTTACAAAATGAGGGTTTTGCAGGAATTGTGGGGAATTGTCGTGACACGCATTGTTTTGGGCATTGACGTTGAAGATCTTTGCGGTTAAAGTAATACCGTAGTTGAGTGGGTTTTGCAGGTTGGTAATGTTCCCGTTGCGGGAAAAATCGTCAAATGTAATGACCCATCCTTGTGCAGGAGGTACACCTGAAATATTGACTGGTGCGCTTCTGTATGTAATCCGCTGAATGGAACCGATACCAATGTTCCCGTTTGGTGTATTACAGTTGAAGCACTGGGGGCCGCCGGATGCCTGGGTGCCTTCAGGGGAGATGTCCTCGGTTGAAACATAGGGAACCGTTATGGATGTCAGTGTCGGATGATTCCAGATCCGTAATGTCTGGGAATTGGTGTTGACCTGTGCGCCATTGCAGTCACGGTAGAAGACAAGCTGGAAGACATAATCCCCGTTTCCCATACATTCATACGTAATGCTTCCTCCCATAATATGAGAAGCCTCAACTTTAAAGCCAAGCAAAACGATGACTAAAAGAGCAAAAAATCGATTTATCACACTATACTTCAACAACATTTTGATAACGCTGATAATGGCCTGTTAGTATATATTAAGACTTATATTTTCTTCAAAGGTAGCCTTTTCAGATCAATTTTTCTTTAAATTTGTCACAAGTGTGTTTGACAGCAAATCACACGGATTATTCATAAAAAATAGCTTTTTATGTTAAAATACAACTGGTTTTACTACGCCGCTCTAACTTTTATCTTCATCCTGGTCTATCCCTTTGTTTTCAATTCCAAGCTCTTCTTAGGAGGGGACAATGCCACTTATTATGCGCTGGCGAAAGGGATCGCTTCGGATTTTCAATACATCACTTCCTATCACCCCAACCCGTCTCCGACCAATCACTATCCTCCCGGGTATCCGTTTATTCTCGCGATAGCGATCAAATTAGGGGTCACTTCGCTCAAAGGGCTGAAGATCCTGAACGGATTGTTTCTCCTGGGAAGTGTCATTGTCACATTTCTGCTTTCATTCCGGTTTACGGGCAACCGGATCTTTTCGGGAGTCATCGCCGTTGCAACATTGCTGAACATGCACTTGCTGGAATATGCCAGCATCACGATGTCGGAGATTCCGTTCGTATTCTTCCTGCTGCTTACATTGTATGCGTTTTTGAAATTTGCTGACAGTGATTACAAGCTGAAATCGTGGTCTTTTTTCCTTACGGTCTTCGGAGTTGTTGCCCTGGTTTATATCCGCACGCAGGGAATTGCCATCCTGGGAGCGTTTGTTTTTTACCTGATGATCGCAAAAAAATATAAAGTGGCGGGAATCCTGACACTCTGCTTTGTCCTGGCATACCTGCCGTGGCAGATCAGGAGCAGCTCGCTGGGAGGAAGCTCATATGTAAAGCAGTTGCTCAAGGTAAATCCATACCAGGAAGACAGCAGGGAAATGGAGATGGCCGACTGGGGAACAAGAATTAAGAACAATGCGGTCCGGTATGTTTCAAAGGAAATTCCAAGTCTTCTTTTTCCCGTGAAGCCAACCGCCTACAATGACCCTGCAACGGGAAACCCGATTCCCGCGAGTGGATTACAGTGGTTTTTAGGGATCATGACGATCGTTTTTTCAGTAGTTGGAATATGGAAGTTCCCCCAGCTGAGGTGGCTTCTTCTTTCCTTTTTCGGCGCAAACTTCATCATCTTTATGCTCTGGCCGGATGTGTGGTTCGGTATTCGTTTCATCCTTCCCTTGACTCCTCTTTTGCTGATCGTATTTTTTGCAGGGATCAAAAGCCTGCTGGAGCTGATCATAAAACACGATTTTGTACGATCAGGAAAGATCTACCCGCTGTTGGTGCTGCCGTATATCTTTGTCAATTACCCGACAATAAAGACATTGCATGCTAAAGCAGAAGCGAATCATGCTCCCAACTGGGCCAATTTTCTATTGGTTGCCGAATGGGCGAAAGACAACCTGAAAAGAACCGATGTAGTGGTGACAAGAAAACCGGAACTATTCTATTTCGTGGGAGATACGAAAGCGAAAACTTTTCCCTATACGGATGACCTGGAAGCACTTAAACAGGATTTCGAGGAAAACGGTGTTACGCATGTGGTGTTTGAACAATTAGGATTCAGCCAGACCGGGAAATACCTGTATCCGTTGTTTGTGAAAGAACCCGACCGGTTTACCCTGCTTTATTCGCTGGGTTCCAGGGATGCCGTTGACCAGCAGGGAAATAAGGTTAAAACCCAGGATGGAGCGTGGCTGTATTCATACCGTTCTGATCTCGGCTACTTTGGAGAATACAAAGACGGACTTAAGCAAGGAAAAGGAGAGTACCGGTACATGAACGGTTCCAGGTTTGAAGGAAGCTGGGTAAATGATACCATTGAAGGAAAGGGAATTCACTACGAAGCAAACGGGCAGAAGATAGAAGGGGTCTGGAAAAAAGGCAAGCGAGAAGGGGTGTTCATTATTACAATCCCTGAAAAGAACCAGCGCATCCAATCCTACTGGAAAGACAATATCATCGAACCGCAGGGATTCTTCATTGACTCGCTCGGGAACAGGCAGGGAACGATCCAGCTTCGTTAACGAACGCCAATACCGTTATTTTTGTATCTTCACGCCTGTTATTAAAAAACAGCAACGGAATGCTCTACCGGATTCTCAAAATACTGATGCGCATCGGAATTAATCTTTATTATTCGGAAATAAAGGTCAGAAATGAAAAATACCTGGACCATCCGGGGCCGATGATCATCATTGCCAATCACCCGAACACATTGGTCGATGCTCTGCTGATAGGTATTATTTCCCCGAGACCGATCTACTACATGACCAAGGCAACATTTTTCAACAGCAAGTGGAAAATGAAAATCCTGAGGTCCTTGAATATGATCCCGGTTAATCGCTCCACTGAAGCAAAAACAGAAGGAGTAAACAATGCATCGACATTTGAAGAGTGCTACCGCCTGCTTTCCGAAGGAAAAACACTTGTCATCTTCCCGGAAGGGAACAGCCAGATGGAACTGTTGCTGCGCCAGCTGAAATCCGGAACGGCGAGGATCGCGCTGGAAACAGAGCTTCGGAATGATGGACAGCTGAACCTGAAAGTTGTTCCTGTCGGATTGATGTACACCCAGGGAGAAAAATTCAGAAGCTCCATCATGGTCAATTTCGGAGAAGGAATCGGGGTAACACATCACCTGGAAGAGTTTAAGGAAAACCAGGCTTCGGCCGCCAGGAAGCTGACGGATGAATTCAGAAAGCTGCTGGAAGGAGTGCTGGTAACGGCGCAAAACAAGGAGCAGGAAGCGTTGATAACCGCTCTTTCCGAAGCGTTGCAATCAAGGTATCTGCCCAACACTTCAGGGGTCGAATCCGAAATGGAGCTGGTTAAGAAGATCAGGGACCGGATTGAAAAGCTAAGCCTTGACAACCCCGAAAAGATAGAGCAGATCCAGCAATTGTACTGGAACCTGAAATGGAAAACGGAAAAAACGGAGATCAAGGACGATTTCCTGGACAGAGGACTCCGGTCCGGCATGTTCATCCGTCAGATCATTACTTCCTCCATAGGACTGATCGTCGGGTTCCCGCTTTTTTTATTTGGACTGATCCACAACATTATTCCTTACCGGCTGACGGATATGATTATTGTACGGCTCAAAACCAGCAAAGAATTCTATGCTCCTCTTGCCATTTTGATAAGCCTGATCCTGTATCCGGTAAATTACGCGGTTTTTTCCGTACTGGTCTATCAGCTGTTTCATCCCGGGTTTTGGGCGATGGTTGCCTATTGCTTCCTGATGCCGGTGCTAGGACTGTTTGCGTACAGCTTTGCAACGTACATGCAGCATATTTCCTATAAACTGAACTACACATTCTTACTGATGAACAATAAGGAAGCCATACTGGAAATGAAAGAACAGCGCCGGCAGCTTTTTAAGCTGATCTTTGATGCGTAATTTTGGCGCATATTTTGATGCCAGGAAGAATAAAAAAGAAAGATGATACAGTATTTACTCATAATGATCGTTGCCGCAACAGGTTTTTCAAAAGCGGAATTTTTCAAGGCGATGGAATCCGGCAACCAGTCTGAGATCGTTGCTATGGAGAAAAAAATTTCCGGATCAACAGTGAATGGTGATCAGAAAGCATACCATGGCGCTATTATGATGAAAACATCCGAATACCAGAAAACCCCGGGTGAAAAACTGAAAAAATTCAAGGAGGGAAAAATACTGCTGGAAAACGCGATTCAAAGCTCCCCGGACAATGTGGAATACCGCTTTTTACGGTTAATGATCCAGGAAAACGCGCCCCGGATTTTGAAATACACTTCCAATATCAAGGAAGATGCGGCATTTATCAAAGAAAACCGGAGCAAGGCATCCAAAGAAGTAAAATCCGCAATCGACAACTATTCGGAAGTCTCGGCAAGTTTGAAGCAATGACCTCCGATTGCCCGCTACCCGCAAATCTTACCGCTGACTACTCGTCTTTCGGAAAATACAGCTTGTTTCCTGTCTGGATTTCCTGCTCGAATTTTTCCCGGATGACTTCCTGCACGGTTTTGTTTTCCAGCTTACATTCCAGCCAGGAGATGATGTCCAGGTACAGGAAAGCTCTTTTTTCATAAGGATCCTGCGCCAGCGTTACTAATTTCTTGTGCAATACCCGGAATGCCTTCCGTAGATCAGACATGGACGAGAATGGCAGCTGCCGCAGGAAAAAGAAGATCTCTTTTTGCACACCGTGCAGCTCTCCCATTTTTATCAGGAACCGGTAAACGCTCTTGACCTGGTATTCTACCAATTCGTCATTTCCCAGCTCAAAATGAGAGATCAGGTTCAGGATCCTGGCAAAGCACTGGATGTCCTCCCGGAGGCTGGAATCCTTAAACTGGATGACTTTGTTGAGGTACCTGATAGCTGTCTTGTTGTCGCCGGATCCGAAGTACAGGCAGGCGATCTTGTAATTCAGCACAACGATCTGATGTTCGTCCATCTTGGACTGGTAGCGGTTGATGAATTCAAGGATCTCCGGAACAATCTTGATTCCTTCATCAAACCTTCCTTCAAAATAGAACTGGTTGATGCGGTTGGTGTGCAGGTAAAGCAGGTAAACCTGCTCAATGCTTTCCTTTCCTTTCATCTTGTTCTGCTCCGACTCGTATTTCGCGAAAACATTTCTGAACCGCTTGTAATCTCTCAGGTGGAAAAGCGCGCCCAGCAAATTGTGCTGTGCCCGGAGAAAGATCTCTTTCCGGGAGTCGATGTATTCGGGGTTCTCATAGAACAGGTCGACCCACTGACGGGCATATTTATAACACATTACAAAATCCTGTATAATGTGGTTGTAGCTCACCATTGCGTTATAATAGTAGATCCTTCCCTCGAATCCCAGGTCCTGGATTTTAAACGGAATCATCTTCGACATGAAGAACTGCTGCACGAACAGGTTTTCTTTTTCATCACGGACAAACCCCACCTTAAGGTAAAGCGCGTGCAGGTGCAGGGAAAGATTGGAAAAAAAGACAGAATAGGATACCTGCTCTTCTTTCGAAGCACTTTGATTGGTAAGGTAGTCGGCCCGTGCGCTCAGCGTCTTGGTGATGAATTGAGATTCAATGGCTTTTTCCAGTTCAACGACTTCCAGGGCGAGGATGTTATAACCTCCTTTTTTGGCGAGCTGCCCGGCTTTTTCCAGCTGCTTTAACGCCTGCTGGTAAAAACCTTTGTTGAGGAGAATAACAGCATAGTCAATGTGTTCCCGGATCTCGATTTGGGTATATTTGCTGGTGTTCAGGAGCCTCAGCCCGGTCAGGATCTGTTTGTAAAGATGGGCTTTTATGTTGGACAGCTGCTCCTTTTTTATCCCGGGGATCTTTTTCAAAACGTCTGTATCGGAATAACAGGAACATTTATCAATGTAATCGAACAGCAGCAAAAACTTGAGGTCTTCCTGGGAGGAATTCCGTTTCGCATACAGCTTGAAATTCCGTTTTTCTGACTTGGAAAGCGAATTTATCAGTTCAATAAGATGCTCTGAAGAGGTTTTGGGCATTGTATTTTTATTTTATAAAAATAATTGTAAATCAAAGGGTAATGCAATATTATTAAATAATAAATTAACATTGGACATCGTAATGATTTTTTATTTTAGTTTATAAAAGTCGGTATTAAGATACACATTTGCAACTATAAAGCACTTCGGTGTACAGATTTGAACTTAGATTTTGCAGGAGTAGGGGTACTCTTGTTTATTTTCGATTAATAGCTAAGTCCCGTAAATGAATATTTTACGGGATTTTTTATTTCACAAAAAACCATTTATTTCCGTTTGTCCATTACTCAGATCAGTGCTTGAACGCCATCTTCCTCACTGCCTGGCGAATGTTTTTCTCAGCGTCCAGCAATTTGAATACCGGGATATATGCTCCTTCACCCAGTTTGGAGATCTCCCGCATGGAAACTTCTGACTTCGGATCATTCAACACACCAACAACAGAAAGCTGAATGTTCTTTTTGGTATATTTTTTAATGAGCTTGTTGTAATCGTAGTTTTTTTGGTTAAAAGCACCGTCCGTAATGACAAACACGTGATTTACCCCGTCGGGGATGAATCCTTTTTCTGCCTGTTCAAACCCCAGCCTGATCCCTTCTCCGCCGGCGGTCATTCCAGAAGCCCTCAGTCCCTTTACCTGCTCGCGGACAGCCTCCTTGTCTGTTCCCGTTGTCGGCGGGAGCAGCACTTTTGCCCTGGAGGCATAGGTAACAAGGGATATGTTGTCCTGCTGGCGGATCATTTCAGATAGCTGGTTGAGTGAATATTTCATCAGCTCCATCTTATCTCCCTGGTTCATGGAAGAAGAAACATCCAGTACAAAAACGACATTTACAGGCACGAAGAATGAAAGATCGAAATTGTCTTCATCCAGGCTTTCGATCGAAACGACAGTTTCGGGTTCCGGAGCAGGCTGCTTCGTTTCTGTTGTTACAGGTGGTTCCTCCTTTTTCCCGGTTTCTATTACAATTTCGTTTGCAGATGGTTGTTGTGCAATTTCCGGTTCAGGAATGACACTGTTTCCGGGATCTTTTTTAAGCTCAATGACCACTCTGTTCCGGTCGTTGTTGACAAAAGACCCCTTTTCCGCAGGCAGATACCCTTCTTTCTTTGCGTAAAAATAAGCCAGCCCGATTGTTCCTTGTTTCCTGATACGACCGTCTTTATCCGTATTTTCTGTCCATACGGCAAACCCGTCCTGGATCATGCTTACCTTACTGCGTTCCAGTTCCTGGCGTGTTTCTGCGTCAATGGTTATAACGGTCAGGTCGAATTGATTGGCTTTTCTGCCGATGGGATGCGTGTTGAAGTCAGGGCATGCGGTCATACTGCTGTTGCGGCTGGCTTCCATTTCCACCAGGTTCCCGGTCAGGACCAGTTTATGTGCGTCAGGTTTGTCGCTTGTAAAAATATCGACAGCGTAACTGAATTTTCCTTTTTGCTGCGGGTTGACCTGGAAACGGAGCGTAAGTGTGCTGTCTTTTTGTACCAGCGCCCGGTTTTGAATGTAAACGATCTCACTGGGTTTCCGTACACTCAGGATGTACCCGTCTTTCGGTCCGTGATTGGTGATTGTTACATCTACGAAGCGGTTGTCATAGCTTTGAAGGTCACCGAAATTGTGTTTAAGTGTGCTGAACGTCATCTGGCCTGAAGAAAACACGGGCAGACAGAACAGGATGAATGTGAACAAAGGAATGCGCATATACCGTATTGAACGAAAAAGAAGTAAAAATGTTATATTCTACGGTAATAACCAAAAATATGCCAAAAGAAAAATAGTTATATGCATGCATAGTAATTTAAAATATTTTTTTATCTTTATCGGAACGATAATTATAAACACGAATATATATGTCAACAAAAAATGCAATAAAGGGAGGAGAATTTATCATCAAGGATACGTTACCGGGTGAAATCTTCACTCCTGAGGAATGGACGGAAGAACAGAGGATGATCGCCCAGATGTGTGATGATTTCATTGCACAGGAAGTGAAGCCTGTTCTGGACCGCATTGATTCGATGGAAGCGGGGCTGATGGTCTCTTTGCTGGATAAGGCGGGAGAGCTGGGATTGCTGGGACTTTCTGTTCCTGAGCAATACGGCGGAATGGGAGTAGATTTTAAAACATCCTTATTGGCTACGGAGCATTTAGGGAAAGGATATTCATTCTCTGTGGCATACGGTGCGCATACAGGAATCGGTTCATTGCCATTGCTGTACTACGGAACAGAAGAGCAGAAAGCAAAATACAGTGCCAAACTGGCAACAGGTGAATGGAAAGCAGCTTACTGTCTTACAGAACCGGGGTCCGGTTCGGATGCCAACTCCGGGAAAACCAAAGCAGTGTTGAGCGAAGACGGGAAACACTATGTCCTCAACGGGCAGAAAATGTGGATTACCAATGGCGGGTTTGCCAATTTGTTTACGGTGTTCGCTAAAATCGACAACGATGAAAAGCTGACCGCATTTTTGGTGGAAGCGGATTCGGAAGGAATTTCGCTGAACCCCGAAGAAAAGAAAATGGGGATCAAAGGATCTTCTACCCGCCAGGTGTTTTTTAACAACGTGAAAGTACCCGTTGAAAATATGCTTTCCGAACGTGAGAACGGGTTTAAGATCGCATTGAACATTTTGAATATCGGGCGCATTAAGCTGGGAGCCGGTGTAGTAGGAGGAGCAAAAGATGCGATAAGCGATTCCATCCGCTATGCAAATGAGCGCGAGCAATTCGGACGCCCGATCTCGAAATATGGAGCCATTCGCTACAAAATCGCAGAACAGACCATCCGCACATTCGTAACAGAGTCCGCTTTGTACCGTGCAGGGCAAAACATTGACGATGCCATTGAAGCTTACGTGGCAGGAGGAATGGACAAAGGGGCGGCAACATTGAAGGGAATTGAGCTGTTTGCTCCTGAATGCGCCATTTTGAAAGTTTCAGGATCCGAAACACTGGATTATGTAGTTGATGAAGCGGTTCAGATTTTTGGAGGAATGGGTTATTCTGCTGAATCAAGCGTGGAACGGGCTTACAGAGACTCCCGCATCAACCGGATCTTTGAAGGTACGAATGAAATCAACCGCATGCTGATTGTGGAGATGGTGCTCCGCCGTGCCATGAAAGGAGAGCTGGACCTGATGGGGCCGGCAATGGCTGTTGCAAATGAACTGATGAGCATCCCGGATTTCGGAGAAGCACCTCAGGGAACACTGGGAGCAGAGCAGGCAGCGCTGAAGGGCTTCAAAAAAGTAATCCTGATGGCAGCAGGTTCAGCAGTTCAAAAGCTGATGAACACCTTGTCGAAAGAACAGGAAGTACTGATGGGAATCGCGGATATAGCGATCATTGTCTATGAAGCGGAATCAGCATTGTTGCGCGTTCAGAAACTAATTGAAGCAAAAGGAGAAGAAGCGTCAGCGATCCAGATCGCGATCGTAAAGACCTTCTTCTATGATGCTGCTGACAGGATAAACAAGCTGGCAAAAGATGTGCTGAATTCATTTGCCGAAGGAGATGAATTGAAAATGATGCTGATGGGATTAAAACGATTCACGAAGCTGGAAAACATCAATCCGAAAGAAACACGCCAGTTGATCGCGCAGAAACTGATCAGCGACGGAGCGTATACACTATAAACCATTATTGCAGTGACGCAGGGAACAGGATGTTTGATCATTCATTCTCTGCGTCTTTTGCATCTCTGTGGTTTTTTCCTAACAATATTTTTCCTAACTTTCCGTTCTTTTTTGGAAATGATGTTAAAAAACACCTTGGTTCTGGTTGCTTTTGTTTGTGTTTCACTGAGCTCAAAAGCACAGTTTCATACGGCAATGTCACGCTCTGAGCTGGGCCTGTTGCTGGGTGGTATGTACTACATCGGTGACCTGAATCGTTTCGGGCATTTTAAAGGAACACAACCGGCCGCCGGGCTTCTGTACCGGTATAATATTCACTCCAGGCTGGCCTTCCGCGCAAGTTTTATTTATGGAAATGTAGTCGGAGATGACGCATGGGCAAAAGATCAGTCGCTGGTAAACCGGAACCTGAACTTCCGGTCGGATATTTTTGAGCTGGGTGCAGGAGTGGAATTCCACTATATGCCGTTCCAGCTGGGAAGCAAAAAATACAGAGGTACCGCCTACCTGATGGCGCAAATAGCAGCTTTTCGTATGAATCCGAAGACACATTACAATGGTGAGTGGGTTCATTTGCAGCCTCTCGGGACAGAAGGGCAGGGAACGGAGCTGAACAGCCGGGGACGTTATGGATTGTACCAGATGTCCATTCCGCTGGGACTGGGAATAAAGCTTTCTTTAGGCAGAAGAGCTGTCCTGGGACTGGAATACGGGATCAGGAAAACGTTTACGGATTACCTGGATGATGTCGCTGCGGATACGTATGTTGATCCGGTTATTTTAGCGGCAACGAACGGGCCGCTGTCAGCAGCTCTTTCAAACAGGAGCCTCAACGGGGACAGGAACGGGAAAAGAGGAACAGCAGCAACAAAAGACTGGTATTCTTTCTTTGCAGTAACGTTTACTTTCCGGTTGGGAGACCCGAATAAATGTGCGTTCGCACAGTAATTTTTCTACTTTTTTGCCTGGTATAAGAAATCCGGAAGACTTATTTACGGATCTGCTCCACTCCCTGCAGGTAATTATAGACGGTTGTGACAACTAAAATAATGGTCAGCACGATCCATTCCGGGAAATGATAAGCGACGGCGAAAAGCGTCAGGATCACACAAAAAGCAAGCAGTACGAACCGTTCTTTCAGGTGGTTTTTCCAGGTTGGCTTTTCCTGCTGGTGCAGGTAAAGACGGGGAGCCAGGAACTCCATTTTATATGAAGTATATGCCATCATTACAACCAGTGGAATCAACACAAAACCTTGCGGGATTCCTAATTCTTTATAGCTTAAAAATGCCCATAATTCCTGTTTCAGCTCAATGTCGGGATGATAGAGGGTGATTCCTACATGGATTTCCGCGATGATGAGCATCAGGAACAAAAAAGAAACAATGCCGTAAGTCCTGGACGGGATTTCCGGGCCTTTATTCTGCACAATGTCTTTTATCTTTTTTATTTTAAGGTGAATGACTGCCTCTGAGGAAATCAAGTCCAGCAGGTAAAACAATAAAATGAAGTAAAGATTCCAGTTCCAGACCCAGAATCCCAGTACGGGAATAAGAAGGTTGGAAAACAGTCGGATGTACAGTTGGCGCTTTAACATCAAACAATCTTATTGGGCCAGTTTGTTGTACGCATCAATGGAAAGCTGGAATTCTTTATTGTATTTCAACGCTTCCAGGTATTCCCGTTTCGCACTTTGGATGTTTCCTTTTAATTCATAGCACATTCCCCTGTTGTGATACGCTTCTACATAATCCTTCTTATAATCGATTGCTTTCGTGTAAAAATAAAGCGCACTGTCGATCTGGTTTTCTTCCCGTTGCTTGATATGCCCCAGATGAAACAGTCCTCTTGATTTGTAGAACCGGTCTTCGTTTTCAGCCAGCAACCTGTATTTTTCTTTGGATTCGTCTGTCTTTCCGAAAAATTCCAGCGCAAATGCCCACGAATACAGTAATTCAGGATCGGAAGGATTCAGTTCGTATGCGGTCTGGTAGTATTCCAGGCAGACCGGGTTCAGCTCTTTGTGATAAATGATCGCCAGGTGCAGGTAGGCTTCATAGAAATCAGGATCCTGCTGAACGGCGGTTTCATAAGAGGATTTGGCCAGGTCATAATTTTCCAGGTCCATGTAAAGCGAGCCTTTCAATGCGTAGGCTTCGCGTTTTTTTACATCGATCTTGAGTGCTTCATTCACATATTTGAACGCGTTGTCCACATCCTGCAGGTAGCGGTAAGTTGTTGCCAGCGCTACCAATGCATCCGTGTTCTTCGGCTGTTTGAGCACCACGTACCTGAAATGGCGTTGGGCGCTTGCTACTTCTTCGATCGTTCTGTTGGCCTTGTTGTTCAGCGACTGAGCATACAGCATACGGACATCCGTATTCATACTGTCGAGGCGGAAAGCACGTGCACCGTCTGCCTGCGCATCGTAAAAACGATATTCCTTTAACGCTTCGTTCCCTCGGAATAATAGCAGAGGAATACTGTCGGGATAAAGGTTTAATAAGCTGTCGATGTTGTCCTTTGTCGGTTGTGTTCCGTTATTTTCTTTTGATGTACCTGAACAGGAATAGAAAAATAAAAGAAACAAAATACTGAACAGGCTGTTTTTCATTATAATGGACATAAATTTATCGGTTTAATGAGGATTTACTGTATTGCAGACCCTTTCATTCAAAGCACTCAAAACTACGAATGTTTTTTCAACCTTCAAAAAGGTTTGATGGTTTTCTGAAAGCCGTTAATAAAGAAAGGAGCTGATTATTGCCCCTTTTCCTGGTATTTGTAACCGATTCCTTTGATCGTAACGATATAATCGGATCCTATCTTCTCGCGCAGCTTCCGGATGTGCACGTCAATCGTCCGGTCTCCCACCACGATTTCAGATCCCCATACCGAGTCGAGGATGACGTCCCTTTCAAAGACACTTCCCGGCTTTGACGTCAGTAATGCCAGTAATTCGAATTCTTTTCGTGGAAGCTGGATGATCTTTCCGTCCAGTTCAACGTGATAACGTTCACGATTAATCACAAGCCCTTCGGATGCCGGTTTGGAATCTCCCGATTTACGTCTCAGGACAGCATTGATACGGGAGATCAGCACTTTCGGCTTTATCGGCTTCGCCACAAAATCATCCGCTCCGGCGTCCAGTCCCGCGATCTGGCTGTAATCTTCACCACGCGCGGTCAGGAAACAGATCAATACATTTTCCAGCCCCGGGGTTTTCCGGATCGTTTCACAGACTTCAATGCCGTCCATACCGGGCATCATTATATCAAGTAAAACCAGGTCCGGTTTGATTTCTATGCATTTCTGCAGTCCGATTTCTCCATTGCTCGCCTCAAAGGTTTCATACCCTTCCTTGCTTAAATTGTATTTAAGGATCTCACGGATATCGTCCTCATCATCTATTATCAGAATCTTCATATTAACCTCAAATTAACCCAGAATTCATACAAAACTAATATAAAAAATAACACAATATTGGATTCCTAAACAGCAAATTTGGATTTCCTTTAAATAAGGATAAAATGATTTTAAAATTATTAAACCGTTTAGTTTGTTTATTTAATCGTGTATTTGTGTAACTAATGAATGACGATACTATTAATTTCCTAATAAATAACATAACTTTTACTTTCGCCGGGCAAATGTTGCAGCGATTGATTTTTGATATACATTTGTATCAAGTAGTAGTAGGTTAGGTTGATTAGTGTGACAAGAGTTCTGGATGCCTATTCAGAACTCTTGTTTTTTTATGCCGTTTCTGTCCCGGCTGTCTTAACTGCTTATTTTCAAATTTTTATTTCTTCCGGATCAGCGAGGACAACACGTTAATTTTTGCTTAATTTGATTGGTGTACGTATAGAAACTATTAACTTAGCACAAAGGATTAAGTTATGGCACCGAAAATTTTGTTGGTAGAAGACGATACGAGTCTTGGTTTTGTGGTTTCAGACCAGTTAAAAAGAGACGGTTATCAGGTTACACTTTGTACAGATGGGGCGGAAGGATTTAAACGATTCAATGAGGAGGTGTTCCATCTTTGTATCTTTGATGTGATGATGCCTAAAAAGGACGGTTTCACACTGGCGCGTGAAGTGCGGAAAATCAATCGTGAAGTTCCGATTTTGTTTCTTACCGCCAAATCCATGACGGAAGATAAGATCGAAGGATTTAAAGCCGGCGGGGATGACTACCTGACGAAGCCTTTTTCTGTCGAAGAATTGCAGTTGAGGGTGATTGCATTGTTGAAGCGTGTGAATATCCACATAGAAGCGGATGAAGAGAAAGTAATAGAAATCGGCAATTACCAGTTTGACGCGGAAAACTATACACTGGTTCACGCGGATTTCACAAAAGCGTTGACCAAGAAAGAAGCGCACATCCTCCGGATCCTGGCAAAATTCAAGAACCAGGTTGTTTCAAGAGAGATGATCTTGAATGCCGTGTGGGGGCAGGACGATTACTTCGTGGGAAGAAGCCTCGATGTTTTCATTACAAAGCTTCGGAAATATTTTAAGGAAGATGAACGCATCTCTATCAGCAATATTCATGGAGTAGGCTTCAAACTGGAAATAGCGGATTGATGGGTTGCTACATGCTGCATATTGAAACGGCAACAAAAGTGTGCTCGGTAGCTTTGTCCAATAACGGAGAATTGCTTGCTTTGAAAGAAACGGATGAGTCCGGGTATGCCCATGGAGAGATGCTGACATTGTTCATTGAAGACATTCTAAAAGAAGCCGGCATCACAGCAAAAGACCTGAAAGCGGTATCCGTTACTTCCGGCCCGGGTTCCTATACCGGTTTGAGAATAGGCGTTTCTACGGCCAAGGGCTTGTGTTTCGCGTTGGATATCCCCCTGATTGCTGTTGATGCATTGTACAACCTGGCAGTCTTGGCCCGGGAGAAAAACGCGGGTACTCCGGTCTGCGCAATGATCGACGCCCGAAGGATGGAGGTGTTTTCCGCTATATATGATCCGGCCCTGGAAATTTTAAAACCCGTTTCGGCAGACATCCTCGATGAACGTTCCTATAGTGAGTACGAACCATTTGTCGTGGTCGGTGATGGGTCGGAAAAAATGGAAGCGTTGTGGTCGGAAAGAAGCCTCAGGTTTGATTTCGCGGTGAGATCTTCTGCGGCCGGGCATGTTTCAATTGCCTTTGAAAAATATACCAGCGGAATTTTCGAAGATGTGGCTTATTTTGAGCCGTTTTATCTGAAGGACTTCGTATCAACAAGAAAAGTGTGAGCATTATAAATGCAAAGCAGAATTACAAAAGGTAAGAGTTCCCTTTTAATGAAGATTAAGAATTGAACCATATATTGAATGAGAGATTATCTATTGAGTATTTTCTTTAATTTTATCTTTTTCATCTTAATTGGAACGTTCTACCATATAATTGCTGTGAAAGGCCCTATTGATAATCGTATATGGATATTGCTGCTGGTTGGAAGTTTATTTTACGCTCCCGCATATCTCATTTCCAGTATTCCGATATTATTCAAAAAGCAGATTAAGAATCCTTTTCTGAGATTAGTTGTTTTCCCTGTTAATTTATCTATTCTCATATTTGGAATGTTGTTTATTGATAGTGGGAACACAGAAATAGTGTGGTTGTTTTTCGTAATTGCACAATTATTATCAAGTATCATTATCTTTAGCCTTAATTCCCGTAAATGAACTTAACCAACGCCATAAAATTTAAACGTCCGTTTGTTGTTGCAGGTCCCTGCAGTGCGGAAACAGAAGAGCAGGTCATACGGATCTGCAGACAGATTGCTGAGAAAAGCCTGGCAAACGCGTTGCGTGCAGGAATCTGGAAACCCCGCACCCGCCCTGATTCTTTTGAAGGATTGGGAGAGGAGGCACTGCCCTGGCTGGTGGAGGCTGGAAAAATAACAGGCCTTCCCACGGCAACGGAGGTTGCCAATAGAACGCATGTGGAGCTGGCACTCAAGGCAGGTGTGGATATCCTGTGGATCGGAGCCAGAACAACCGTGAATCCGTTTGCTGTACAGGAAATTGCAGATGCCTTGAAAGGAAGTTCCATTCCGGTAATGGTAAAGAACCCCGTGAATCCTGACGTAGAGCTCTGGCTGGGTGCTTTTGAACGGCTGGAAAAAGCGGGAATCACAGACTTGGTTGCCATTCATCGTGGATTTTCCGTTTACAAGCACGAAAAATACAGGAACGTACCCAACTGGGAATTACCGATCGCCCTGAAAGAACGTATTCCCGACTTACCGATCATTTGCGATCCAAGCCACATTACCGGAAAGAGAGACCTGTTGCTGGAAGTTTCCCAGAAAGCGATGGACCTGAACTTTGACGGCCTGATGATAGAAACCCATCCCGATCCGGATAATGCCTGGTCGGATGCCGCCCAGCAGGTAACAGCGGAAGGATTGGAGCACATTCTCCGGAACCTGGTGCTGCGTTCCGAAAATGTAAAGCACGACATGCTGGCCGAATTGGAAAAAATGCGGACAATGACCGCGGCCCTGGATGACCGGATTTTTTCGCTGCTGGCCGAACGCATGAAGATCAGCGAAGAAGTCGGGCAGTTCAAACGTGCTAACAATATCACCATTCTCCAGCAGGAGCACTGGACGAAAATTATTGCCAACAGACTGAACAGTGCTGATGAGAACGGGCTTTCTGCAAAATTCATCCGGCAGGTAATGGATGCTGTTCACCAGGAGTCGATCCGCCACCAGGAAAAAGTAATGAATAAGTGATAATCTGAAGACAGCAGGACACGTGTATTAACGGGGTTAACGAATGAACTACACAGTAAAAAACAGAGCATACCAGGGAATCATTCACATTCCGCCATCCAAAAGCGATTCACAGCGTGCATTGCTGATTGCCGCACTGGGAAGCGGGAGATCCGTTCTCCACAATATCGGTTCAAGCGAAGATGAACGTGCCATGATCGAAAACATCCGGAAGCTGGGGGCTGTAGTCGATTGGCTGGATAATAAGACAGTGGCTGTTTCGGGGGATTTTGACCGGGTTGAAATCTCTGAGCTGCATTGTGGAGAAAGCGGGCTGGGTGTCCGCCTGCTCACATCCGTTGCCGCGCTGAAGCCAAATACGGTTACATTGAAGGGTTCCGGTTCGCTGGCCAAAAGAAACCAGTCGTTCTTTGAGCGGTTTTTACCAGGAATGGGTGTACAGGTCGTTTCGAATGAAGGGAAATTACCCATTTCTGTTACAGGGCCCCTGAAGCCGGGTTCCTATTCCGTCGACGGGAGTGAAAGTTCGCAGTATATTTCCGGCCTGCTCATCGCGTTTTCCCGGGTAGTAGCAGGAACAACACGGTTGAAAGCAGAGCATTGCACAAGTAAGCCATACATTGACATGACCATCCATACACTGAAACGTTTCGGCGTGCAGGTGGATGAGGTTGAAAACGCGGTTTATGAAATAAAAGGGATGCAACCAGTCCTGCAAACAGATTATACCATTGATGGAGACTGGAGCTCAGCATCCTGTTGGCTGGTCGCTGCTGCCCTGGGCATGGCTATTTCTGTAAAAGGGCTTTCCATGTCATCCCGCCAGGCAGACAAAGCGATTTTAAATACTTTTATGACTGCTGGTTGCCGTGTGATGGATACGGAAAGCGGTTTGTACATTGATGGAAAAGACAGGAAACCCCTGGATTTTGACGCTGCCAATTGCCCTGATCTGTTTCCGGCTTTAGTGGCGTATGCTTCCTTGACCGAAGGAGTTTCCCGCATAAAAGGTGTGCACCGGCTGGCGAATAAGGAAAGCGACCGGGGAGAAGCATTGCGGCAGGAGTTTGGAAAGCTGGGCATACACATCCGGGTGGAAGACGATACAATGCTGGTTGAAGGAAAAGATACGATCCGGCCGGCAACCGTTTTTTCACACAACGATCATCGCATTGCCATGTGCCTCGCGATTGCCTCCGCCGCAGGTAAAGTGGAAATAACCATTGAAGGCGCTGAAGCGGTCGCGAAAAGCTATCCCCAATTTTGGGAAGACCTGGAGCGGCTAACTCCCTGAAAACAGGTACGGAAATTGCTTTTTGTCGCTTCAATCCTAAAAAAATAAGAAAAACGCTTGCCGGTATAAAAATAAGCGCTATATTTGTACCCCAAATAAGGCTGGTGCCTTAGCTCAGTTGGTAGAGCAAAGGACTGAAAATCCTTGTGTCCCTGGTTCGATTCCTGGAGGCACCACATTCAGAGGGAAGCGGAAGCTTCCCTTTTTTGTTTGCAAAATTTAAACGAAACCATATTAGCTTTACCCTGAACACAAATGATAAAGACATGAATGACGACTTGAAAAATTGTGCCGAATGACATTGCACACATTAACGTTAAAAGAAAGGTACAGGCATGGATAGGATGTTTTTCCGGATAAACCCTATCTTTGAACTCACTTAATAAATTGTGATGACACAACAAGAATTCATAAACGATATTTTGCAGGGAATTCCCGCTTCGGTTCCGGCAAGAAAAGAATACGATTCATCTATTAATCACGCGCCGAAGCGAAAAGAAATCCTTTCGGCAGATGAGAAAAAGCTGGCAATCCGGAATGCGCTGCGGTATTTTCCGAAAGAGCAGCATGCGGAGCTGGCAAAGGATTTTGCAGAGGAGCTGGAAAGGTATGGACGGATTTATATGCTGCGTTACCGCCCGGATTATAAAATGTATGCCCGCCCGATTGATGAATACCCCGGAAAATCGTTGCAGGCAAAAGCGATCATGCTGATGATCCAGAACAATCTGGATTACGCAGTGGCACAGCATCCGCACGAACTGATCACGTACGGAGGAAACGGAGCCGTTTTCCAGAACTGGATCCAGTACCGCCTGACAATGAAATACCTGGCGGAAATGACGGATGAACAGACGCTGGTGATGTACTCCGGCCACCCGATGGGTTTGTTTCCTTCTCATAAGGACGCGCCGAGGGTGGTGGTGACAAATGGAATGATGATCCCGAATTATTCCCGGCCGGATGACTGGGAACGGTTCAATGCGCTGGGCGTTACCCAATATGGTCAGATGACAGCCGGGTCTTACATGTACATTGGCCCCCAGGGAATTGTGCACGGAACAACCATCACGGTTCTGAACGGTTTCCGTAAAATTCAAAAGAATCCTGCGGGAGGCCTTTTTGTTACTTCGGGATTGGGAGGAATGAGCGGAGCACAGCCGAAAGCAGGTACGATCGCTGGTTGCGTGACTGTCTGCGCGGAAGTAAACCCGAAGATCACCAGGATTCGCCATGAGCAGGGCTGGGTGAACGAAATAATTGACAATACGGATGCATTGGTTGATCGGGTAAGAAAAGCATTGGCGAACAAAGAGGTGGTTTCAATCGCTTACCTTGGGAATGTAGTCGATGTATGGGAAAAATTCGCGGAAGCGGATCTGCACATCGATTTAGGTTCTGACCAGACATCGCTGCACAATCCGTGGGCAGGAGGTTACTACCCCGTGGGACTGACCTTTGAAGAATCAAATAAATTAATGGCGGAAGAACCGGAAACATTTAAAAACCGTGTCCGGGAATCATTGATCCGCCATGTAAACGCCGTAAATAAGCATACTGCCAAAGGAACCTATTTCTTCGATTACGGGAATGCGTTCTTACTGGAGGCATCACGTGCCGGTGCCGATGTAATGGCTGAAAACGGGATCGATTTCAGGTATCCTTCGTATGTGCAGGACATCATGGGGCCGATGTGCTTTGATTATGGCTTCGGGCCGTTCCGTTGGGTCTGTACCTCCGGTAAACCGGAAGACCTGCGGAAAACGGACGAAATGGCCTGTACGGTCCTGGAGGAAATTATGAAAAGCAGCCCGGAAGAAATACGCCAGCAGATGGCGGATAACATCCAGTGGATCAAAGGTGCGCAGGAAAACAAGCTGGTTGTAGGCTCACAGGCACGGATCCTGTACGCTGATGCCGAAGGACGCATGAAGATTGCCAGTGCATTCAACGATGCGATTAAAGCAGGGAAGATCGGGCCGGTGGTGCTGGGCCGTGACCATCACGATGTGTCTGGAACGGATTCTCCTTATCGGGAAACTTCCAATATTTACGACGGTTCTCGCTTTACTGCGGATATGGCCATTCAGAACGTGATCGGTGATTCGTTCCGTGGCGCAACCTGGGTTTCCATCCACAACGGAGGAGGCGTTGGCTGGGGAGAAGTAATCAACGGAGGATTCGGAATGCTGCTGGACGGATCGGATGATGCGGGCAGAAGATTGAAATCAATGCTTCATTGGGATGTGAACAATGGAATTGCGAGAAGAAGCTGGGCAAGGAATGAAGGAGCCGTGTTCGCCATCAAACGGGCAATGGAGGCTGAGCCGAAGCTGAAAGTAACGATTCCTGAGTCGGTAGATGACACTATTATAGACGGGTTGTTTTAAGGATGATCCATACGCTTACTAACAGCGAACGCCGTGATCAAATCACGGCGTTCGCTGTTTTTGTTACTGTTTCATTGGCAAAAAACAGACTGATTGATACCTAACCATTCTAATAATTCCCTGCGGTGTCTTCTTTTGGTTTCTTCTTTTTCAGGTTGTTGTCAGTGAGCATCCCGATGGAGTCGGAAATATCGTCAAGTGAGAACTTTCCTTTCAGGCGGACAAATACGCTTTCTCCGTCTGTTGAATTAACGCTGATCAGCAACCGCTTTATTTTTCCGGATCTCGTTTTTGCACTGAGATTGATCCGGTCCCCTTCGCTGATCACAGAAATCCATTCTTCGTATTTTTTCCTTTTCAGATAACTGTCCAGGTGTTTATTGATTTTCGTATAATCGTGCTGGTTTTCAATGACAAGCACCCGGACACCTCTCAGCTTACTGACCAGGTTCATCACCGCTTCACTTTCTTCATCTGCTTCATCTTTCAGCGCATTTTTTACAATTGGCCGGGCAATGAAAGTCGATGCACTGATTGAGAATACTTCCGCTTCCCGGTCAATGTGGGCATTGCGGACGAATCCCATATTCGAATGCCTGGAGATTACGCAAGAGGACACTAAAACCGAACTCAACGCGAATAAAATAACTGTTCGTATCATACCACTCAATTTATTTGTCTTCATTACTGATTAGCGTAGAGATATCATCCATAGAGAGTACTCCATCCAGGATCAGGAACATGGTCTCATCAGCACCTTTAATACTTAAAATCAAGTTGCTTAAAAGATCTGAATCGGTTTTTTCTGCCAGGATCCGGATCGTATCATCCGCATCGTTGATACTCATCAATTCTTCGTAATTGAGCCCTTTCAATGCTGTCTGAAGTTCATTTTGAAGCTTGTCGAACCGTGCCGTGTTGGAAGAGTCCCGTTCTACGATCAGGATCCGCAGGGAATTGATTTTATTGACCAGCGGTTTGATTTTGGACAAATCCCCGTCGTCGATATCCATCTGGCTGAGCAGCTGGAACATGGGCTTTGCGATCTGGATCGAGGTGACCCCTTCGGAGTTCTGGTACTGATCGAACAGTTCTCCGATCCTGGAAGTCTGGCTATAGCCGGCACTTGTCAACAACAAGGCGATGGCAATGATTACATGTTTCATAATTCTTACTTTAAAATTTAATAGACAGGTATTTAATGTTCTCCATTCCGGAGACACTCTTCTCCATATTGCTGGCAAGAAGGTTCAGCGAGCTCATCGTAAGCTCCCTGGCCTCATCCATGTCATATATGGGCTTCCCGTTGATCACAACATACTCCGGATGATATGCGTTTTTTTCGGGTTGCGGAGTTATTTTCTTTTGCCGATGCCTGGTTACTTTTTTTACAGGCTTCTCTGTTTTTTCTGTATTTACTTCTTCTGCATCAGGAACATCTGTTGCTTCTTCTGTTGGCTGAACAGGTAATTCCGGCTGGCTTTCATTTTTCGTGACAAGGGATTCCTGAGTGCCCGTATCCTGGAAAAGGAGCAACCAGGCAACGAGTAAAGCGGCAGCGGCGGCAGACCAGTAGATCATTTTCCTGAAAGAGGATACCCCGATACGTCGTGTGGGTTCTTCCTGTTCAGCTACCGCCAGAAAATCATCGAAGCTCCAGTCCATTCCCTGGTCTTTTTCTTCCTTCAAAGCAGTGAAGAGCGGATCACCTGAATTTTCTTTCAGCCATTTTTCCTCTTCTTTCGTGCTTTTCCCGGAGAAATAAGTTTCCTTTAACCGGTTAATTTTGTCGTTGTTCATATTCGAATAATTTTTCAAGTTGAACTTTTATCTTCTGCCGTGCACGCATCAGGTTGATCCGTACTGCGTTTTCTTCCATTTCCATGATCACCGCGATTTCAGGAATGTCATATTCTTCCACATCTTTCAGGTGAATGACCATCTGTTGTTTGTGCGGCAGCGCCCGGATCATTTCCAATACGATTTCTTTGGTATTGTCCGTCGCGAATGTTTCAGAACCTGACCGGAAAAAGACGGTTTCCCGGTGATTTTCCACAACTTCCGCATGTTTCAGCCGGTTGAAGCATTCATTCTTGATGCACTGCATCGCGAACGCTTCGAGGTTCCTGTATCGCTGCAACTCATCTTTCATCTGCCACAATTTTACCATTACATCCTGCACCACGTCAAAAGCCTCATCTTGGCTTACCAGCAATCTTTTCGCCAAACGAAATAATTTGTCTTTGTGGACAAAAACCGTTGTCTGAAAAGTTTGCTGATTCATTTGTTTTCGCTTTATACAGATAAGACAACCCGGAGACAGGTTTTGTTACATTGAAAGTAAATTTTTTTGTGTTTTTATCTGAACGGTGCTGTGAAAATCGTTCTGAAAAGCATCATATGTAACAGGGATTTAATTCTTTAAATCAAAAATAAGGTCCGGAAAAAGTGAAAGAAAAAATAGAATAAAGCCGGGATATTAATTGTTTGAATTGAATTTTTTCAACAGAGAATGATACTCCTCCAGCAAGTTAAAATACTTGTTCTTCCAGTATTCAGCGCTTTTAGGAGAGTCGTATTGAAGATCTTCATCCGTATATGGCTGCGATTTTCCGGAAAGTGACGGAAAATCATCATGGAAATCATAATATATGATCTGACCGATCCGTTTGATGGTTTCATAAGGAACATCGGGATTCTCGAACATCAGGTACATCCAGCGACGGCTTTTTCCCAAACGCTTCGCGATCGTGGAAATGGGAATACCGCTTTTCCGTACGGCCTGTTCAACTATTTCGCCTCTGTGGATCATCGTTACAAAAATGGGCAATTAAATGAGAAATATTTTTCACAATAATTGCTCACTATTGGTAATGTAACAGTTGCTTGCTCTTGTATTGAAAACCGGTCCGTTTGATTTTTATTTCTGTTTATCAGGTTTTTATGCGTGAATTCATCCTGGAAAATTTTTCCGGTCCGTTACGTATTTATACCTATCAAGAGAGGATAGCATCCGACTACAAGCAGTTTATTTAGTTTAATGTGCTTATTAATAGTTCTTTAATTGGTTTAACGGTGAAGGAAAATTTTAGCAGCGAATAATTTCACGTTTTCGGGAAATATTTTTACATTAGTGAATATTTTTTAATGTAATTGGAAACTATTTAGAGAAAAAGATGAGTGCAATCAGTTATTTCAAAGAAAAAGGAAAATCGGGATACCAGGAAAAAATAGCGGAACATGTATTTTCTAAAGACCTGCTGATTTCAGCAGCAACTAATTGCAGAGAAGTATTCATTTCCCGGAATAATTCGGAGCATTACGACTATGGCATCATTGTTCAGAGCAGACAGTCGCCCCGGAAAACAATGGTCATACAATTGAAAGTATACAACGGAGCGACACGGGTCTGGTATGCCGACAGGCAGTTATTAAGCTCAAAGGCCGGACAGCTGATCCTGATGAACGTCAAAGAAAAGAACAGCGGCCTGGAGTTCAGCTATTTTATTTTCAATAAAAAACGATTGAAAGAAGTGCTTTTACGTCCTTCTCAAAAAACGAACCCGGAAAAATGCAGGACGAGAAAATCAGATTATATAAAAGTGTCAGCGAATAAGTTGTATGACAAATTATTCCGGTAAGCGATTAAAGATCATCGTTTATTTTCTTTTCCTTCTCTCCTCCAGCCACTTTGGCATTGGCTTTTTTTCCTGTGAATCCTGCCGGGGCTCTTCCAGCAGTTTTTCGATCAGGTCCGGCCGGTTGGCTTTGGTCAGGCGCCTGCGGATCCAGTCACGGTTCTCTTTCTTGTACCAGAAGAAGAATTTGTTCTGGTTCTGTTTTTCCTCCCGTGTCTTTACGGTGTTCACCGGCTTTAATGTGTACGGGTGTACCCCACTGTAATAGATGACCGTCGCAACCGTCATTGGAGTAGGTGTAAAATCCTGTACTTGCTCCAGCTGGAATCCCATGTCTTTCGTTTCTGCCGCCAGGTTGGCCATGTCTACTTCCTCGCAGCCCGGGTGGGAAGAGATAAAATACGGGATCAGCTGTTGTTTCAGGTTGTTTTTGGCAGAGATCCGGTCGTATTTTTCCTTGAATTTGTGAAAGTACTTGAACGAAGGCTTGCGCATGATCCGCAAGGTAGCATCTGAGGTGTGCTCCGGTGCAACCTTCAGCCGTCCGCTTACGTGGCGGGTGATTACCTGCTCAATGTATTCATCATGGTTGCCGTCATTGTTGTTCTTATTGAAATCATCGACCAGCAGATCGTAGCGGATCCCGGAACCGATGAATGCCTTCTTTACTTTCGGATGTTTGTCAACTTTTCGGTACAGTTCCGTCATGTGCTTGTGGTTGGTGTCCAGGTTGCTGCAAATTACCGGGTGGATGCAGCTGGGGGATGAGCAGCGTGCGCAGATGGCTTCGTCTTTCCCCTGCATGCGGTACATGTTGGCGGAAGGCCCTCCCAGGTCGGAGATGTATCCTTTGAATTCCGGGTCGGAAACGACCTGCTCCACTTCGTTCAGGATGGATTTTTCACTTCGTGAAGCGATGAATTTTCCCTGGTGCGCTGAAATGGTGCAAAAACTGCATCCGCCGAAACACCCGCGGTGCATATTGATGGAGAATTTGATCATGTCAAATGCCGGGATGGCTCCCCGCTTCCTGTATTTCGGGTGCGGCTGGCGTGTGTAGGGCAGATCGAAGCTCTGGTCAATTTCGTTCTCCGTCATGGTCTTGTACGGCGGGTTGATCACCAGGCGCTTATTTCCGGCGTACTGGATGATGCGGTTTGCCTGCCATTTGTTGGATTCTACTTCTACAATCTTAAAATTGGCGGCATACTTTATTTTATCTTCCAGGCAGGTTTCATGGCTGGACAATTCAACTGTTTCCCACGATTTGTTTTTGGGGAGATCCTCAGAAGCATCCTGTAAAAAAGCGACCTGCTTTATTGTTTTCAGGTTGGAGAACGGAACGCCTTTTTTCAACAGCCGCAGAATTTCCCGCAGGGGCTGGTCACCCATTCCGTAAACGAGCAAATCTGCTCCTGAATCAACCAGGATGCTCGGTTTCAGCTGATCCGACCAATAATCGTAATGCGTAACCCGGCGGAGTGAAGCTTCAATTCCACCGATCAGGACAGGAACGTCCGGGTATAGTTCTTTCAGGATCTTCGAATAAACGATTGTGGCGTAATCCGGGCGAAAACCGGCCTGTCCTCCCGGGGTATAGGCATCGGTAGAACGCAGGCGCTTATTGGCCGTATAGTGATTCACCATCGAATCCATACAGCCGGCCGTTACACCAAAGAAATATTTTGGCTTGCCGAATTTCTTGAAATCACGCAGATCATCTTTCCAGTTGGGCTGCGCGACAATAGCGATCCTGAACCCTTCGTCTTCAATGACCCGCCCGACAACAGCAGTGCCGAAAGCAGGGTGATCGACATACGCGTCACCGGAGACAAGGACGACGTCTACTTCATCCCAGCCTCTTTTTTCTACTTCCTTCATGGTTAATGGAAGCCAGTCCGTTATCGGCCGTTGCTCATTCATTGTGCAAAGGTATGGAAAATAAAACCACAGAAGTACAGTGAACCCGGAGTTTTGAGATTTGCCGTGCTGAAACTGTTACCGGATCTCGAACCCGGCGCCGAAACCTTTCTCCGGAACCATGAAGCTCAATGCGCCTTCAGCGTTTTCTGCCATGAGGATCATCCCCTGTGACTCCACGCCACGGATCTTCCTTGGCTCCAGGTTGATCAGCACCGCAACCGTTTTTCCTACCACTTCTTCCGGCGTATAATGTGCCGCGATCCCTGAAACGATGGTACGCTTATCAATTCCTGTGTCAACCAGCAGTTTCAGTAACTTGTCCGCTTTTTCCACTTTTTCCGCTTCCAGGATCGTTCCCAGACGGATGTCCATTTTGGTGAAATCGTCAAAAGACGCCGCCTCTTTCTGCACAGGAAAAGTTGTCGCGGCCGGTGCATGGGCGCTTTTTAATTTTTCTACTTCGTGTTCCACGAGTGTATCTTCGATTTTAGTAAATAAAATTTCCGGTTTGTTGGTCAAATGACCGGTCGGTAAAATATCGGGTTTTCCGGCAAAATCCCAGGTATTGGTGTCAAAATTGAGGAATTGTCCTAATTTTTCTGCTGTTTTCGGCAAAAACGGCTGTAAAACAATGCCCAGGTTTGCTGTGATCTGCAGGGCGATGTTCATGATCGTTTCCACACGGGCAGGATGTTCCTTTACCAGTTTCCAGGGTTCGGTATCTGCCAGGTATTTATTTCCCAACCGTGCCAGGTTCATTGCCTCTGCCTGGGCGTCACGCAGCTTGTAATCGTAGATCAATTGGCTGATGCGTGCAGGGATGGCCTTCATTTCATCCAGCACCTGCTGGTCTTCGGGAGTCAGCTCACCCGGCGCAGGAACTGTTCCTTCATAATATTTTTGTGTCAGCACCAGCGCTCTGTTGACGAAGTTTCCTAAGATATCCGCCAGTTCATTATTGACACGTGCCTGGTATTCTTTCCACGTAAATTCGCTGTCTTTGCTTTCAGGAGCGATCGCCGTCAGAACGTATTTCAGCTCATCGATCTTGTCCGGGTAACTGGCAATGTATTCGTGCAGCCAGACTGCCCAGTTTCTGGAAGTGGAGAATTTCTCTCCTTCCAGGTTCAGGAACTCATACGCCGGAACATTATCCGGCAAGATCAGGTCTCCATGGTCTTTCAGCAGGATCGGGAAAATAATGGTATGGAAAACGATATTGTCCTTACCGATAAAGTGCACCAGCTTCCGATCGCCTTTCCAGTAATCTTCCCAGTTCTTCCTGTTGTCCAGTGCCCATTGTTTTGTTGCCGAGATGTACCCGATCGGAGCATCCAGCCACACGTACAGCACTTTTCCCTCACTGTCTGGAAGCGGTACTTTCACACCCCAGTCCAGGTCCCGTGTCATTGCGCGCGGACGCAGCCCTCCGTCGATCCACGACATGCATTGCCCGATCACCTGGTTTTTCCACTTTTTCGGGTCGTGCTGTTGCACACCGTCCAGTGTTCCTTCCCTGATCCACTCACGGAGCCATTGCTCATGGCGTTCCATGGGCAGGTACCAGTGAGAAGTCTGTTTCAAAACCGGAGGTTTTCCACTCAGGGTAGAGATCGGGTTGATCAGCTCCAGGGGATTCAGCGAAGAACCGCATTTTTCACATTGGTCGCCATAAGCTCCTGCGGAATGGCATTTCGGGCATTCTCCCGTTATGTAGCGGTCTGCGAGGAACTGGCTGTACTCTTCGTCGTAGTACTGTTCGCTCGTTTCCTGTGTAAACTTGCCTTTTGATTCCAGCACTTTGAAAAATTCCTGTGCCGTCTCGTGGTGAAGCCTGGAAGAAGTCCGGTGGTAAATATCAAATGAAATTCCGAAATCACGGAAAGAATCCCCGATGATCCTGTTGTATTTGTCAACGATCTCCTGGGGAGTGATCCCTTCTTTTTTTGCACGCAAAGTAATGGCAGCGCCGTTTTCATCACTTCCGCAGATAAACACGACATCGTGGCCGTTCATTCTCAGGAACCGAACGAAAATATCGGCCGGAAGGTAAACCCCGGCGACATGCCCCAGGTGAATAGGTCCGTTGGCGTAAGGAAGTGCTGCGGTAACGGTAAACTTATTTTTTTGCATACAATTTGTTTCTGTGCTGCAAAGATAGTGTAAATTGCAAATTGGTTTTTCCAGGTGCTGTTTTTTTGAAATTCCGGCGTTGTTCTGCACCACCCGAATCAAAAATATTACTTTACAGAGTCTGCTCATTACTTAAATTATTCGTACCTTCATCCGAACTATTGCCAGTTTATGAAACGGTTCAGCGCCTTTATAACAATCTTGCTGCTTGCTGCTTTTGGGTTTGCACAGGATATCCATTGGTCGCAGTACAATGACAATCCTGTTTTTCAAAATCCGGGCAATGCCGGAAATTTCAACGGGGATGTTCGTTTCGTCGGGAATTTCAGGGACCAGTGGCGCGCGGTTTCCGTTCCTTACCAGACATTGTCCCTTTCCGCGGATGGAAAATTGTACAATCACCGGGCATTGGGCATCGGGGGGGTATTTTTCCACGATGTAACGGGGGACGGACGTTTGAGGACGATTGAATTGCAGGCAACGGTTTCTTATTTGTTGAAGCTGACAAAAGATTCCACACACACCATCCGACCGGGGGTCAATATCGGGATGAACCACCGCCAGGTAAACTGGGACGCGTTCAAATTCGGAAGCCAGTATAACGGCCAGTATTACGATCCGGGAATGCCCACAAACGAATTGTACATGAATGACCGTAAAACGAATTTCAGCGCAGGTCTGGGGGTGACGTACCGCTATCTGATCGGCAAGCGAAAAACATTCGAGGCGGGAGCGGCATTGTTCAATATCAACCGTCCGAACCAGGGCTTTTTTGATGAGGTGGTGCAGCGTGATATGCGGACAAACGTATTTGGACGGCTGTATTATCCCCTCGGTTTTGACTGGGATATCATTCCGAGCTTTCAATTGTCATTCCAGGGAGTGTACCGGGAGCTGATCCTGGGGTCTTCCGTAAAATATACGTTGATCGACCGTCTGGCGAAATACCGGGCAGTGTATGCCGGGATCTGGTACAGGACAATGGACGCGGCGTATCTTTCCGTCGGGATGGATTACCAGCAATGGTTTGTAGGACTGAGCTACGACCTCAATTTTTCTACGCTCACACAGGCCAGCCGTGCACGTGGAGGATTTGAGATAGCGGTCCGTTATATTTTATTCCGGTTTAAACCCAAAAAAGTAGTACACAGGATATGTCCCGATTATATTTGATAGCAGTTTTCAGCGCATTGGCAGTTTCAGCTTCCTGGGGGCAAAACCTATTGTCGAAGTACCTCAAGGTTGCGGATGAGAAATACCAGAAAGGGGATTATTACTATGCTTTGGAGCTGTATTCAAAGGCGATGGAGATCGACTCCAATACCATCGACATCCTGTGGAAAGTCGCCGAAGCGCACCGGGCGTACAAAGATTACCGGAAGGCGGAATATTATTATGCGAAAGTGTATGACCGTGAAATGGGCGCCATGTACCCGTCGAGCCTGTTGCAGCTGGGACTGATGCAGAAGCAGAACGGTAAATACGACGCGGCGATCGAAACATTTAAGCGGGCCAAGAAAAAATACAGCAAAGGAAAGCGCGATTACCTGTATTTCAAAGTGAAACGGGAGCTGGAATCGACACTCTGGGCGAAATCCATGTCGGATATTTACGAAAAAGGAGACCTGATCCGTCTTCCGGAGACGGTAAACACTAAAAATTCCGAATTCGGGCACGGCTTCGTTAACGGCGAACTGGTCTTTTCTTCGTTGCGGGCGGATTCGATCAGTGAAAACGAGGAGGTGTATGAAAAGCATTACACAACCAACCTTTTCCGTTCACCATTTGATGACGGCAGGTACCTTCCTTCCGAACGATGGGATGTTTTTTACAATGAGAACAGCAATACCGGGAACGGAGCGTTGTCGCTGGATCAGAAACGGCTGTATTTCAGCTCGTGCAAAGATGTGGACGGAATGAGCTATCAATGCAAGATCCTGGTTGCAAAATACCACAATGGAAAGTGGGGATTGATCGATACACTGGGAGAGATCATCAATGCTCCGGGAGCTAATACGACCATGCCCGCTATCGGGGAAATGGACGGGGAGGAAGTACTGTTCTTCTGCTCCGACCGTGAAAAGGAAACCGAAGGAGGCCTGGACCTGTTTTTTACGACAATTAAGAACGGCAACCAGTTTGGGAAAGTGAAACCGCTCCGTACACTGAATTCAATGGACAATGAAGTTTCGCCTTTCTGGGACAATGCGAACAAGCGCCTGTATTTTTCTTCGACCTGGTACGACGGGTTTGGCGGATTTGACGTGTTCTACTCCGAATACAAAAACGGACAGTTCCAGGATCCGCAGAATGCCGGGCAGCCGGTCAACAGCCCGGCGAATGACCTGTATTATTTCAATCGCAATGACACGAGCTATGTCACCAGCAACCGGGTAGGCGTTTTGTACAGTAAGAACATTACCTGCTGCAGTGATATCTTTGCGGTTATTCCACCGGAGAAAACACCTCCGCCAACCCCCAGAGAAACATTGGAGGAGCTGAGCAAACGATTACCGGTTACGCTGTATTTCCACAATGACGTACCGGACCCTCGTTCCTGGGATACAGTGACATCCCTGAGCTACATGGCAACCTACCAGGAATACACAGGAATGCTGCCCCGCTACCAGAAAGAGTATGCAGCAGGATTGCCGTCCGAAAAGGCGGAAGAAGCAAAAGAAGACATTGAGATCTTCTTTACGGAATACGTCGACCAGGGAGTAAAAGACCTGGCATTGTTCCGTGATCTGCTGTTAGAAGAGCTGCAAAAAGGAGCGCGGATAAAAATTGCCGTTCGCGGGTTTGCGTCCCCGCTGGCGAAAACAGATTATAACGTAAACCTTACAAAACGAAGGATTTCTTCGCTGATCAATCATTTACGCGAGTACCAGGGAGGTGTTTTTGTGCCTTATATCAACGGCACGGCGCCGAATAACGGCCGGGTCATTTTTGAGCACATCCCTTTTGGGGAATACAATGCCAACCAGCTGATCAGCGACAACCCGAATGATGTGAAAAACTCCGTTTATTCCCGGGCAGCGGCGGCAGAACGAAAAATTGAAATCCAGAGCGTCAGCTACATTGACCAGCAGGAAGTGTTTCCCATTACTATCGCAGCGCCGGTTTTCAATGCCGGGGTAATGCGGTCGGGGGAAAAGATCACGGCTGAATTTGAGCTGAAAAACACCTCGGAACAGGCCGTTGAGCTGCATCCTGAAAGTGCCCCGAACAGATATACCACTGTGTCGGCAGCGAAAACGCTGATCCAGCCCGGAGAAACGATCAGCGTTAAGGTAGAGATCAATACGGATGGCTTTATCGGGCATACGGTCCGGACAATCTACGTTCCCGTGAAAGGCCTGGAAGAAAATGTAAGGCTGATTGTGACGATGGAATTGAGGTAATGTCGTACTTTTGAAAGAAACAAGAATAATAAAAACAGAAGAATTATGGCTGAATTAAAATTTAAAGGAAATCCAATCCATACGAACGGTGATTTGCCGGGAAAAGGGCAGCAGGCGCCTGGCTTTACGCTGGTAAAAAATGATTTATCCCGTACTTCATTGAGCGATTATGCCGGGAAAAAAGTCGTCCTGAACATCTTCCCGAGCATTGATACGGGTGTTTGCGCGACTTCGGTTCGCACGTTCAATGAAAAAGCGGCTGGACTGGATAACACGGTTGTGCTGTGCGTGTCCAAAGACCTGCCGTTTGCGAACGGTCGTTTTTGCGGTGCGGAAGGAATCTCCAATGTAGAAACACTGTCCGATTTTGACGGAGGATCATTCGGATCGGATTATAGAGTGCAGATGGTCGACGGACCGTTAAAAGGATTGCTGGCGAGGGCTGTCGTTGCTGTCAATGAGAAAGGGGAAGTTGTTTATACGGAGCTGGTAGATGACATTGTCAACGAGCCGGATTATGACGCGGTTTTGAGAGCGTTGTAAGTAAGGAAAGAGTAGATTTGAAAAAGGGGCGGTTTTCAGTAAAACCGCCCCTTTTTTATGTTCAGGTAATGTGGATCAGAACTGGTCCAGCAATTCGTTGGATTGTGCTTTTGAACCGTCAAATGTAGCTTCATTTCCTGAAAGGGAGAACGGAGGATATGTGTCAGTCATAAACATCATGTAAGCATTAATTCTGAAAGCCCATCTTAAAACTCCGACAACAAAGCTGTGCATTCCTTTCGGATATTTTCCCGTTATCAGAATAGCCCAGAACGCGATGAGGTTTACGAAGTAAAGCCCGATCAGCAGAAACATCAAAACAAATCCATGTGGCAATAAAACGTAGAACCCTCCGAAAAGGACACGTAACAGTACCGTCAGGCGGTTGGATTTTTCAGGACGTACCATTTCAATTGTTGTGTTGGGATCTTCCGCTGAAAGTCCGAACGCCGGATAACCATCCGAAAGGTTTAAAAGGCGCGCGGAAAGGCGTAATCGCCAGCGCTGTAACCCCAGTTGAAAATCAAACAGCCCCTGCGGGAACTTCCCGGTGAATAATATTGCCCAGAAAGCAATGAAATTAACAAACGAAGAAGCGATACCTAAAAATAAAAGAACAAATCCGTGCGGGATGGCAATGTACAGCCAGCCGAAAAATGTTCTTAAAAGCAATTCCCCTCTTGAGTAGGAATCCTGATGTCTTACACCGTATTTCATAATATAATAGTTTAAATTTCAGCGAATATAGATAAACCTTTTCAGATTGAAATGAATCCAAATAAAAAAATATTAACAATAAACAGGAAATAAAAGTTGCTGGATGTAAGCCCTTTACAAGTGTTTTGGAGCACTGTTATTTTTGGGCGAAACGGTACATTACGGCAGCTACGATCCCGAAAATGATATTGGGGATCCAGGATGCGATGACAGCCGGAAATCCGACATTTTCGGCTGCGACAGCCATTATTTTCATGGCGAAGATATAGATCAGAACGACTACCAGCCCGATCGCGATGTTGACACCGATCCCTCCTCTCTTTTTCTGGCTGGAAACCGCAATCCCGATGATCGTAAGTACGTAGGTGGCAAACGGATTGGCTGTCCGCTGGTACATTTCGAGCTCATAGAGAGGGATCTTACCGGATCCTTTCGCTTTTTCCCGTTCGATGAATTTCTTCAGGTCTTTTGTCCGCATGGCAGAAGCAACATTGTCCCGTGTGGCCATTTCGGAGATCCTGAAACCAAATACGGTGTCTTTTTCCCTTCCTTCTACGAGCTTGTCCCGGGGATAGCCCACATACCGTTCATAATAATCTTTCAGATGCCATTTGTTTGTTCCCTCCTTGTTCTCAGCAGTTCTTGCTACAAGCACATACGCGAGCGTGTTGTCGTTGTTGAACCGCTCCACGATGAATTGCTGTACGATGTTTTCCTCAGATGTATAAGACCCGAACTGAACCGTCTGATTCCCCGGGAAATCCGCGAAATAATTGGATACGCTCAACGCATTTCTGTAATACTTGTCTTCGAATTCAAGGCTTTTTTTATTGGAAGCGGGAAGAATGATGTGGTTGATGAACAAGCTGATGATCACCAGGATGGTCGCACCGATCATATACGGCCGGATAAACCGTGAAAATGGCTTCCCGCTGTTCCATATCGGGATGATCTCCGTATCCTGTGCCATTTTAGCCGTAAACCAGATCACGGAAATAAACACGATCATGAACGAAAATGAATTCCCGTAAAGAAGAACGAAGTTGAGGTAATAAGTAAATGCGATTTCGGAGAAAGGAGCCTTGTTCATCAGGAATTCTCCCAGCCGTTCAGATAAATCGAAGACCATTGCCAAAAGCATGATGATCCCCAGCATAAAGAAGAAGGTCGTCAAAAACTTCCGGATGATGTATTTATCTAATATTTTCAGCATTTATAACCAGAAATTACCATTTATTTCATTGTTTATTTTTCTATTTTACCCCGTTTACTTACAGCCTCCTGCTCAATTTCGGAATCATCTGATCCTTCCATGCAGCGAACGTACCGTTTACGATCTGCTTTCTTGCCTCTTTCACAAGCGACAAATAAAATGCCAGGTTGTGAATGGATGCAATCTGTGCTCCCAGCAGCTCTCCTGATTTTACCAGGTGGCGGACATACGCTTTGGTGTAAAATTTATCCACATAGGATGTTCCGTTCTCGTCCAGCGGAGAATAATCTTTTTCCCATTTTTCATTCTTGATGTTAATGGTCCCTTCGGAAGTGAACAATAAACCGTGCCGTGCGTTCCGGGTAGGCATGACACAATCGAACATATCCACGCCTAACGCGATGCATTCCAGTAAATTCTGAGGTGTTCCCACTCCCATTAAATAACGGGGCTTATCCTTCGGTAAAATGGAGCAGACCAGGTCCGTCATTCCATACAAGTCTTCATCCGGTTCCCCGACAGACAGTCCCCCGATCGCGTTTCCGACAGCGTTGTGAGAAGCGATCGTTTCCGCTGATTCCGTCCGGAGGTCTTTGTAGGTGCTTCCCTGAACAATGGGAAACAATGCCTGTTCATAACCGTATTTCGGGTCTGTTTCATTAAAGCGGTTGAAACAACGCTGCAGCCAGCGGTGGGTCATGTGCATGGACTTCTTCGCATAATTGTAATCACACGGGTAAGGCGTGCATTCGTCAAAAGCCATTATGATGTCCGCCCCGATCGTACGCTGGATGTCCATCACCCCTTCCGGAGTGAAAAAATGATAGCTTCCGTTGATGTGCGACTGAAAACGAACACCTTCTTCGGTTATTTTCCTGGATCCGGCCAATGAATATACCTGGTATCCTCCGCTGTCTGTCAGGATCGGCTTGTCCCATCCGTTGAACTGATGCAGCCCTCCTGCACCTTCAATGACATCCAATCCCGGACGGAGAAACAAATGATAGGTATTTCCCAGGATGATCTGGGCCTGGATATCATTGCTCAGCTCGTGCTGGTGTACTCCTTTTACAGTACCTGCCGTACCGACCGGCATGAATATCGGGGTTTCGATCACTCCGTGCCCGGTATGGAACTTCCCTGCGCGTGCTTTGGTCTTTTCGTCTGAATGAATTAATTCAAAGTGCATAACATTGTTGAAAAATAACGGAGGTAAAGATAAGGCTATTTCATTTAGCGTGGCATCTTTGCAGTAAAGTTTGATAAATGAGTATTCCGGATTTTGATTGGGGCGCATGGCCGCTTTTGTTTTACCTGTTCTGCGGAACGGTAGCGGTCCAATTGTTGTATGTGCTGCTCATTTATTCACGGCTTGCTTTTTTCAGCGGTAAAAAACAGCAGCAGGCACCGGAATTACCTCCTTTATCGGTCATTATCGCTGCGAGAAACGAAGCGGATAATATTTATGAGAACCTTCCCTTTATTTTGAGCCAGGATTATCCGGAGTTCGAAGTGGTGGTTGTTGTGAATCAATCGATAGACGAATCCAGGTACATCCTGGATGCCTATCAGCAGCAGTATAAGCACCTGCGCTTTACGGTGGTGGAAAAGAACAAACACCTGCGTCCCGGGAAAAAACTGCCGTTGAGCATCGGGATCAAAGCGGCGAAATATGAGCACCTGGTGATGACGGACGCTGATTGCAAGCCTGCTTCACAAAACTGGCTGAGGGAGATCGGGAAAATGTATGCAGGCAATAAGAACATTATTTTAGGATACGGACCCTACCATTCTGATAAAGGGTTTCTGAATAAGGTCATCCGGTACGATACGGCCTGGATCGCGGTCAATTATATGTCGTTCGCCCTGGCGGGGCTTCCGTATATGGGCGTCGGGCGGAACCTTTCCTATACGAAAGGAGCGTTTCAGCGTGCAAACGGATTCCGGTCGCATTACGCGTTGCCTTCCGGAGACGACGACCTGTTCATCCAGGAAGCTGCGAAGAAAGGCAATTACACCATTCTCCTTGACCCGGACAGCTACATGTATTCCCCGGCAGAAAAAACCTGGTCGTCCTGGTACAGGCAGAAATCACGTCACTATACAACTTCGCCTAACTATCAAGTTATTAAAAAAGCATTGTTAGGAATCTATCCTGCTACACTGTTATTGATGTATTTTTCTTTCATTACTTTGTTGTTTAATGAAGATTTCCGTTGGTTGAGTTTAATTATTTTCGGGGTGATTTTCGGCTTGAAGTGGTGGATTCAGGGCAAATGCTTCCTGAAGCTGAAAGAAAGAACGTTTGTAGCGCTGTTTCCTTTCAATGACCTGCTTTATGCCGTGGGAACCCCGGTTTTATACTATACCGGCGATGTGAAAACAACCGATAAATGGTAGAAACAGAACACTTATCAGATAAGGGGAAGCAGGATTTTACACTGGTGGAATCGGCTTTGGGCGGCAATCAGGCGGCTTACGCCGAGCTGATGTCGCGCTACCGTGACTCGATTTATTTTATGATGCATAAAATGGTGAAGAACGTAGACGATGCGGAAGACCTTACCATTGAAGCATTCGGAAAAGCATTCAGCCGCCTGGACCAGTATTCTCCCAATTTTGCGTTTAGCACCTGGCTGTTTAAGATTGCGTCCAATAACTGCATCGATTTTATCCGGAAGAAACGCATTTATGTCACGTCAATGGATACGGGGTTCACTTCCGAGGATGGAGATATTATCTACCACGATGCCAAATCGGACGTGCTTGACCCGGAGCAGACGATCGTACAGGACCAGAAAGTGAAGCACATGCGCCTGCTGGTTTCCAGGTTGAAGCCCCGTTACAGGGAACTGGTGGAAAAACGCTATTTTGAAGAGCTGAGCTACGAAGAGATCGCGGAAGAGCTGGACCTTCCGTTGGGAACGGTAAAAGCTCAATTATTCCGTGCGCGTGATTTTCTTGCCAGCATGATGGAAAAAACAAAGGATTCCATTTAAAAGCAGGGGAGAGGTTAGGGGTGTGATGGAGATCACCGGACATGCATAACTGATAATTGATAATTCCAGATGGATACCATAAAAAAATATTTCCCGGATCTGACACCAGAGCAGACCGAACAGTTTTCGCACCTGAAAGGGCTTTACGAAGAATGGAACAGCCAGATCAATGTGATCTCCAGGAAGGATACGGAGAATTTCTATGAACGTCATGTGCTGCATTCACTGGCAATCGCAAAGGTGATGCGGTTTACGGATGGATCGGAAATTATGGACATCGGGACGGGAGGAGGATTTCCCGGAATTCCGCTGGCGATCCTGTTCCCGGAATGCCGGTTTACGCTGGTCGATTCCATCGGGAAAAAAGTGAAAGTGGCAAATGGTGTGGCTGAAAATCTGGGGTTGAAGAATGTGACCGCTGTACACGAACGGGCGGAAAAGATCGATCATAAATTTGATTTCATTGTGAGCCGCGCGGTTACGTCCATGCCCGATTTCATCAAGTGGACAAAAAATAAATTCAAGCCGAAGAACAATAATCCGCTGGCAAACGGGATCCTTTATTTAAAAGGAGGAGATTTGAAAGAAGAAATGAAAATGGTCAATAAATTCTACAAATTCCACGACATTCCGGATTTCTTTGATGAACCGTTTTTTGAAACAAAGAAAGTGGTATACGTACGGAACTGATTCCTTTTCCGGGAGTTTATTTTTTTCCTGCGGTCAGTTCCTTGAACACTTCTTCCAGTGATTTCTCTTCGATCTTCAAGGTCAGTGTGAGCCAGTTGTTCTGGGAGGCATGCCTGGAAACAACCCTTCTCAGGTCCACTTCTTCGATCGTTTCAAGCAGCCATCCGTCTTTTACCTGCTCTACCTTTCGCACATGCATGATCTTCTGAAGCTGTGATTTGCTGATATTGTCTTCAAACTCCACGTAAACGGTCTGTACTTTGCTGGTCTTATGCTGCAATACGGATGCTTTATCATCGGCCACGATCTCACCTTTATTGATGATCACTACACGGTCACAGATCGCTTCCACTTCCTGCATGATGTGCGTAGAGAGCATGACTGTTTTTTTCTTCCCGATTGATTTTATCAGGTCCCTGATCTCCACCAATTGATTCGGGTCTAGCCCGGAAGTCGGCTCGTCCAGGATCAACACTTCGGGATCGTGGATGATCGCAGCCGCAAGCCCGACCCGCTGGCGGTAACCTTTGGAAAGCATGCCGATCTTTTTGCTTTGCTCCACTTCCAGTCCCACGGCCTTTATCATTTCATTGACACGTTCGCGGACATTTTTGATCTTGTAGATATTTCCAACAAATTCAAGGTATTCTTTTACATACATGTCGAGGTACAACGGGTTATGCTCCGGAAGGTACCCGATCTTTCTGCGCGTGTCAAGAGAATCTACATCAACGGGAAGACCGCAGACCTTTACGGCGCCTTCGCTTGCCGGGATAAAGCCTGTGATGATCTTCATCGTCGTTGATTTTCCAGCTCCGTTCGGACCGAGGAAACCAACGATTTCACCGGAATTGACCGTGAATGAAATATCCTTTACTGCGGCTTGCTCACCGTAATATTTGTATAAATTCTTTACCTCAATTGACATACTACACGCAGTTTGAATGCACGAAGATACACAATATTGTTTTTTCCGGAAAATATGGGTTAAATTTTGCGTGGGCAGGTTACCTGGAAGACATCAGCGCACAGAATAAAAAAACCACGGGTATCTGCCCGTGGTTTAAAAATTCATAAAGAATCATTATTCAGCAAGCAATCCTTTGAATTGCCGGGTCAGCTCTTCCAGCTGTCGGATGTTCTTTTCTGTTTCGGTGATCCCGGTGTTGTCTTTTGCTTTCTCATATTCGGCAAGAATCGCTTTTTCTACGGTCAGGCGCCCATCGATCTGCTGTAAGATGAAATCAATGTTTTGAGGCAGGAACATCTTTGTGTAAAGCCCTCCGCTTTTGTTCAGGTACTGGTACGTTTCAAAAGACCTGGCCAGCAGATCCGTTTCCTGCCCGGAAAGATAACCGGTAAACAGGTTCATCAATCCCAGCTCATCAAACCCGGACATGGTTCCGTTTGTCAGGTTCTTTTGGAAAAACCCGAATTTGCTGGCATCTCCGTGCTCTGCATACAAGCCTCCGATCCCCACGATCATATTGGTTGATTTTTCGTTCTCCAGCTCACCTGCTTTCTGCATGGCAAGAGACGGGTTTACTTTGCCAAGGTATTTCAGGGCGGTAGATACCACACCGTAGGAAGAATCCTTCAACGCAGCCAGGTAGATGGACTCCGCATCCGGAACCCCGGCTCTGTCGATGAACACCAGCGCGGCTGTCCTTACGGATGATTTAGGATCTTTTGTTGCCAGCTCCCGGATGATCTGAACCGCCTGCTCTTTGTTGGCATCTTTCAGGCGGACAGCTTTGTCAATTGCCGCGCTTCTGATCGACCAGAACGGATCTTTCAACGCGTCCAGGATCAGCTTCTGTGTCGCATCGTCGATTTTCTTTATCCCGAAATTCAGCGCGCGGTTACGTGTTCTCCATTTGTCGGAATGATAATACTGCTCGATGAACTGAGCCTGAGGTTTCTTTTCACTGACCTCCGCCAGCAATGCCTCCTGGTAGTCCGTGATAACCGTTTTTAACGTTCCCCTGACAGGAAAACGGAACTCATTTTCAATTTTATCTGCCGTTACATTGTAAACCTGCTTTCCTTCTGAATCAACAACAGCGATCTGCACCGGCAGCTTGAAAATAGGGAACTTCGAGAGGTCTTGTTTCTGAAGAATGGAAACGATCACTTCACCGTTCTCTTCCCGTTGTGAGATTTCCAGGCTGGGATGACCGGATGCTGTAAACCATTGCTGGAAGAACCAGTTCAGGTCTTCTCCCGTGATCTCTTCGAATGCCAGGCGCAGGTGGTGGTATTCCGCCGCTTTGTACTGGTTATCCGTCAGGTATTTGTTCAGGGACAGGAAGAACGCTTCATCGCCAACATAATTTCTCAGCATGTGAAGGATACGCCCTCCTTTGTTGTAGGAATGCCCGTCGAACATTTCTTCTTTTTCATCGTAATCGTACCAGATGAGGTCGTGATATCCCTGCATCTGTGCCTGCTGCATGTAACCGCTGGCCTCGGAGCTCGCGTGGAAGTCCGCTTCGTCTTTTCCGTGCTTGTACTCGTCCCACAAGTACTGGGAATAGTTGGCAAACGCTTCGTTCAACGGCAGGTTGGACCAGGATTCACAAGTGACCAGGTCTCCGAACCAGTGGTGGAACAGCTCATGTGCAATGATGGATTCGCTTGTACCGTCGATCAGTTCACGGTCTGTTTTGTACACGAAATCTCCAAAGACAACCGCCCCCGTATTTTCCATTGCGCCGGATACATAGTCCCTTACAACGATCTGGTGGTATTTGTCCCACGGGTATTCAACTCCCAGCAACTCCGAGAAAAACCTGATCATTTCCGGGGTATCTCCGAAAATGGCTTTCGCGTATTGTTCCCACTCCGGCTCTACGTAGTAGTGAACATCGATCTTCTTGCCGTCTTTTCGGGTGTAGGTATCTTTTACGATCTTAAATTCCCCGATCCCCAGCATGAACAGGTAAGGGGCGTGTGGCAGATCCTGCTTCCAGTGGTCGGTGCGTGTGCCGTCTGTATTTTTCCTGCTGCTGACCAGGCTTCCGTTGGACAGTGTTACGTACTTGTCATCCACCGTGATAAAGATCTCCTGTGCCGTTTTTGCATTGGGCGCATCAATGGTAGGAAACCAGACAGAGCTTGATTCTGTTTCTCCCTGTGTCCATACCTGGGGCATTTTATTCGGTTCGGAACCGTCATTGTTGATGAAATACAGTCCTTTGTCGGAAGTGATCGCCGCGCTTCCTCCCGTTTCCCGTTCATTCGGTTTCGCCACGTAATCGATCACGACCGTGTATTGGTCGTTGCGGGTATATGTTTTTCCCAGTTTTATTTTCAGGTAATCATCTGTATAGGTATAGACCAGGTCTTTCCCGCCCAGCTTAACAGAGTTGATATCCATCCCTTTCGCGTCCAGGATCAGGCTGTCGGAAGGATAAAAATGAGGTTTTGCCGTGATTGTTGCTTTCCCGTACAGGTATGCTTTTTCCCAGTCCGGTTTCACATCCAGCCGGGTGTGGATCAGATTGGTAAGAATGGTTTCCGAAGCATGGAATACAGGCCGTTCTGTTGGAACGGTTGCCGGTTTCTCAACAACTTCAACGGGTGGTGCAGGTGTGGTCTGTACTACCGTGCCTGGTGAGTCGGTTTTCTTTGTTCCGCAGGCAACCAGAAACAAAATGGCAAAAGCAATATAGGATGTTCTCATTTTCAAAAAAATTACTTTGACAAAAATGCAAAAATTAATAGAATAGCGGATTAAAAATGTGATTAACGGTGATGATTCGTTATCTTTGACGAAAAACTGGTACAAAATGACACACGTAAAATGGAACTTTGACGGACAGGAGACAATTGCAAGCGACGGTGCTGTTATTAAATGGGACGACGATACATTTTTTACGATTTCATACAATGGAAAGACTTTTTTCGGTGAGATCCTGGAGGAAAATACCGAGAGCAATCTCTTAAAGTTAAAAGTAAATCACCGGGTGTTTACGGTAAGCAAAAAAGGCCCGCTGGATGACCTGATCACCTCTCTGGGAATGGATGCTCCGAAAGTAAGAAAGCTGAAGGAGCTGCAGGCTCCGATGCCGGGGCGTATCGTGGCTATTGCCGTACAGGTTGGCCAGGAAGTGAATGTCGGTGATGAAATTCTTTCGCTGGAAGCCATGAAGATGGAAAATGTGCTGAAAGCGGAAGGAACAGGTATCGTGAAAGAGATCTTTGCACAACCGGACCAGGTGGTGGATAAAGGACAGGTTATTATCGAATTTGAATAGTTGCTGAGAGCTGAGTGCTCCATTTTTATAGCGAAATCCTGCTTGTTATTTCTTTTGTTTTTGCCTACAGGCTTCTGTCGGTCACTACCTTATCATTTTATACGATTTGGTCGGCATCTTCCGTATTTTCCTGCTGAGAGGAAAAAAATTAACATTTTTTAAAATATATGGCTACATTTGCGCGTTTTTTCAGTTAAAGCAGGATTCAACTCACCGTGTCAGCTTGTTTTAATTTTGCAACGAAATTACGCATTTTTGTAAAAAACAGTACTAAAATCTTTGTTTATACGAACAATATTACACATTTTTGTCACATTCTTATCAGACTATTATGAGAATTTCGTATCTATTACTTGTATCCGCGTGCGTGTGCAGCCTGTATTCCCACGGACAATTAACAGGAGGGCGTGAGAACGGCCAGAAGGCACCATCCGTAAGCGAACCGGGGACTCTTTCAGGTGGGATCTACTCGGGAGATGTAAATATCTTCACGGGGGAGTACCAGTCGTCTATTCCGCTGGGGAGCCTTTCGACTCCTTCGGGACTGAGCTACAACCTGGAGCTTTCGCGTGGCAGCTCTTTTTCGTTCGGCAGCAATGAACCGATGGTAAAAGGGTTGCTTTACGGTGAGGGGTGGAGCCTGAACATCCCGGTGGTCACTGTCTCCACGGATATTTTTCACCGCTTCGGCAATGGTGATGAGTGCAACGACCAGACGACAGACCCGTTGCACAATACCAACACAAAACCTTCGGACTACCCGGCATCTTGGGAGGGAGACGTCTTCTGGATGGAGCCTTACGTAAGCATTCCCGGTGTGGGAAGCGGCCGGGCGGTGTTCAAATACGTGGATGTCAATGATGCACACTGCGCAGTCTTTGTGCTTAATAAATTCTCTGCTCCTGTCGAGCTTCGTTTTTACGGCAGTTCCTGGACCGTTTCCACTGGTGACGGGACGGTCTATGTCTTTGAAGGGGCTGTACAGCAGTTTGCCGCACCTTCCAACAAACGGCAGCACCACTACGAGAACCAGACCTCACCTTCTGACCCGGGGTTGAGCGGAACCAAGATACTCACTGACAACAGCTATGCGACCGACGGCGGTATTCCCAACGTGACGGAGCCCAAGCTCTATTACAACAGCTGGTACTGTTCCCGCATCTTTCATCCCAACCATTACGGGCACAACATTGTATTTGAATACGAGCGGTATGGGGCGTTTAACTTCTACCCGGAATTCAGGCAACCGAACTACGCCTTTGTACACAAAGATCTATTCCAGGACCGGACTTCAAAGTACCTTCCGGATTATACAACGTACCGGGAGATCGTGCTCAGGCGTGTTATTTCTTCTGCTCTTGAGGAGCACCTGGAGGTGCTGGAGCTGGAATACGGCATTGACGAAACACTTGCAAGTCCGTACCTGATGGTGCCGGGAGTGAACGGGGCAGTTGCCAGCGACCCGATGTACTGCTCCCAGGTAGTGGAACGCTTCGACGGAACTACTGCGCATCCTTATTCCGGCTGGCACCGCTACCCGCATGCCAACCGTTCGGGGACAATGGACCCGGGCAATCTCGATCCGTTCAACCCGTATCTGAACACCAGCGGGCAGTATACCCGTGAAAGCGTGACGCCGAATGCCGGGGGTATTCCCTTCGACCATGGCTTCCTGGAAAGCAAGCGCATCCAGCAAGCCGAAGCACTTGTACCGGGCGACCTGTACGAGATCCGCACACGGGTGACACGGTCTGGCGGAACCGACCTGAAGAACGGGAACGGAACGCTGGACATCGCTGTGGTCACCAATCACAACCCGAATGTTGCTTACACCGAGCCTTCTTCCGTGATCCCCGGGGACGTATACCGGAACACACGCGGAGAACAGCTGTTCGCTACGTTCAATATGGCCCTGAAATGGCAAATGGGCTACAATGAGACCACACTGGAAACAAGCAACCTGTTTATGATGCCGGACCTTCCGTCCAGCTTCGGAGGGTTCAACATCCAGGTGGGCCCGGGAAACAGTGACATCGTTTACAATTATTATTCACCGGATCTTTATTATACGCTTGCTGACCCGGTTTCCACCGCGCTGAACAAGCCGAATGCGCTGTGGGCCTATCCGCAGCTCCGCGGCCAGAGCAGCCTGAAATCCGCAGGGACGATCCCTCGCAATTTTGGGACCGGCCATCCCTGGGGGATCGTGTTCCCGGTTTACAATCACCGGGCGCTTACGGGGGCCAATCCCCTGACAGGATCTCCTGCCTCCCATCAGGAGCTGTACACAGGAACCTGGAGCATGTCTCCACAGGATGTGCTGCTGCACGGTTCGGATTTCCACAACCCGACCAAGTTTGACAACAGTGTGAAGCTGGAATCCGTTGAGCTCATCCGCCACGGGCGCACCGCCTATATGCTGCGCGGCGTGAAACACTACCGCATGGAAGGCGAGTACGGTGGTGCAGTCACCGAAGGGCAACAGCTCGTAGCGCAGAAACGCCTGACCTACCAGGTGAGCACAGCGCCTGTGCGCCGCAACCTTCCGTACCAGGATAGTGACCCTGTGGGCGCGACCGGCAACAGCCAGTCTGTTATCCTTTTACAATCGGTGCACGAAGTGCCTGTGGAAGGTGACCTCTATGCCACGGATTTCGGGCTCACCGATCCGGCGGTGGTGCTGACAACAGCATTCGGCTATACAAACCTGCTTCCCGCTTCCGGAACCTATTCAGACCTGACTCCCTATACCGGGCTGGCACACTATGCCCTGACGAGCATTACCGACAACCTGGGCGGTGAGACACAGATCGAGTACTATCCCCTTTCGCATGGCGCTACCCGTACGTATGCCACGACCAATTTTAACTGGAACTGCGGCATGTACACACCGGCTTCCTACGGTGCAGAGAAAAGCTACAATACGAACCTGGCTGTACGCTACATTACACGGACGGCTGCCGACTACGATGAAGTGGCACAGGAATTCGTATCTTCCACCCGCCGCCGGGAATACGTGTATGACCTGACCAAAAATACCTTCAATTTCAAACGGCTTTCGACCCAATCTGTTCATTTCAGAGGCATGCATCCCTATCATTCCGACCGGGGATTCGCAAAAGTAACGGTCTATGAACCGGCGCTGGCCACCGGGGAGCGGAACTACGCTGTGCACGAGTTTTTCGGGAAAGTGAACACGGAGCTTTCTTATACCAGTCCTGCCACCATCACGGATTTCCTGTATTACGGGAAACCGAAAAGCATTCAGAGCTATGACCATCAGGGCATTCTCCACGCTTCCAGGGAATACCAGTATGCGCATACCCTGGCATTTGAAGACGGCTACGGGCGCCCGAATTTCTACCGTGACCACCTCAATACGTACGTGGAACACATTTCCGACGGGTATGAGTACCGCGATTACTACAAAGGAGATGCTCCTACCCTGGATATAGGGTCAGGAGTGCTGACCGGGGATGCGGCCAAGCAAGGCCTTGCCGGGAGGTCGCGTTCACTTTCGGGAGAAGCGGGGGTGTCCCTGGAGCAGCCCAAGTACCTGCCGTTCTATTTCTTTCACCAGCTGCGTGTGCCATCGGAGCTGCGGGATGTGAACGGGGAGCTGATCAGTATGCTGTACAACAACCCGGAATACCTGTTTCATTCCTATTTTGTGAAGCTTGTTTCCGAAACGGAACGTGTGTACGAGGATGGGCTCGCCAAGCAGTCCAAGCCGGTGGTTCCGGAGGGAGCGGTGGGCGATTTCCAGCCGGTAAGCCCGAACCCGTTCGGAACAGGGATCGTGATTCCGTGGGCAACGGAGCAGGATTCGGCACAGCTGAGCTTCCTGGCGACCAATACTGGTGCTGCTTCGTATGACTACCTGATGGGATTTGCTTCGCTTTCCGAGCAGGTACTTACAGCAGCAGCAATGAGTGATTCCTTCTCTTTTGACCAGCGAACGGACATCCTGGTGCATCAGCAGGGACTGAGCAATAACGTGTGGGGCGGGATCATCGCCAATTATGAGTATTTCACCCCTGCGCAGCTACAGCGCCTGGTGATGAGCCAGCCGTATTTTACCGACACGATCCAGCAGGCCGCCCTGCAAAGGAGGATCAACGACAATGAATTCCTGACAGCGCTGCTCACACGCAACCCGTATCTTTCCGATACGGTGGTTTATGCGATCACCACCACCCCGGCCGACTGGATAGGAGTCAGCTATGAGCAGGCACTGAGTGTGCAGCCCCACCTGCTGCGGGAGGACCTGCTGCAGGGCATCCTGACGGCTACTGACAAGACGAAATCGGGGAACCTGGTACAGCTTGTGCGGCACCAGCGCCTGACCAATGAGACCTATCGGCACATCATTGACAATCCGGCTTTTTTGACCAAGTCGGTGTACAATCTGCTGATGGAAGCCGATTTCCAGGCTTCGGACAGCGTGCTGTTCCACTTCTTTGATACGCGGACGGTGAACACGGTCCAGGCGCAGCAGCTGGTGGACCACTTTGAGCGGAATTTTCCTCCTTTCCTGAGGAATAAGATCAGCGGGCTGCATGCGGGGGTTATCTTTACGCCGCAACCGCCATCGAACCCGCTGGATGTGCATTGCACCAACCCGGTGAGCGGGACACGGATCTTCATTGAGACGAAGACCGAATACCTGTACTACGAGGCAGACTACCGGGGGCTGACCACCAATAAAGCTTACGAGCTGCTGCTGGGAATGATCCCGGATATCGATGCGCCTTCGTCTTTTCCCAAAACGGTATCGGCCGGGGAAGGGAATATTACCGTTCCGTCGCTGCGCCTGAAATACGAGCCTTCCTGGCAGCTGTTCTCCAAAAAGACCACTTCCCCGCACCTGCCGGGTGCGTACCAGCGGGAAGAATATTTTTACCTCTACGACCTGCAGAACCGCTATGCCCGTTACTGGATGCACTATGATATCCAGGACAACCTGGCGTACAGCATCGGGGAATACGGGTCTCCAACCGTCACGGACACCTTTGCCTACAATACCAACCTGCATGCCGATTATACCACTCCGTTCCCACCCCTGATCCCCGAGTTTGACGGGATGGTCAAGTCGCGGGAATACAACCTGCGCTCCGTACCGTTCCAGAAAACGGTGATCTCAAAGAATGCGGCGGATGCACAACCGGTGGCGCGTTCGGAGTATTACCACTACGATTCCCGCTGGCGTTTCGATGATTTGTACGTCTCCCCGACCAACATCGCCTTTGAGGGAGATTCCTGTCCCCCTGCCCCGGTGGAGCCTGAGTGCGATTGTATTTATGAGAATCACATCTTCGGGGAATATGAATTCAACCTGATGCAGGGGCGTTACCCGCTTTCGGCTTACTGCTACCACCACCTGGGTGGAGACGGTACGGGCTGGCAGTATGCCTACTGGGTGTGTCCGAAGAATGTTGATGCACCTTCCTGCTACGACGGAATTACCAGCACGATCTGTTCCGAGGAAGAGATCCCGGAGTTCGGGGAAGGTCCGCAGGGGCCGGTGCTGCTGCCACCAGTGGGAGAAATGCTGTCGAAGACACTGCAACTGCGCCATGTATCGGTGCAGGTGGATACTTTTGTGTACTCAGGCAGGAATGATTTTTACAATGAAAAGTGGGACCGTAACAACCGTTACATTGCTGAGTTTGCAATGGACGGAACCGGCATGGACACCAACCAGTTCCAGGGGAAGAACTACCGCATGATTCTGCCGTACACCTCGCTGCTCACCCAGCGCATCAACGCCCGCAACCGCTACCTGCAGGTAAAGGTACAGGAAGATGCGACGGGGCTGAAAACACGGTTTTATTACACCATGCCGGAGTTCCGCAACTACACGAACACCCATTGTCCGTCTGAGCAGTACAACACCATCGTTTACCGCTCCACGGCTTTGCCGGTACGCATCACAACGGGTTATGAACGGGAGGATTCGCTGAGCACCGCCTATACGTACACTCCTTCCGGGCAGGTAGCTTCCACACGGGATGCCAACGGGCTGGAAATGCACTATGCCTTTGACGGATTTAACCGCCTGCGCACCGTAAGAGAGTTCTCCGGGGGAGATACCCTGCTGCTTTCCGAAACACGGTACCACCTGTGGGACCGCACCCCTGCACACAGCTTTATGGAGCGTGCGGCACAGAACTACGTGGAGCAGCGCACTTTCAACAGCACCGATACGACCGATTACGCCTTTACGCGCACCTATGCCGACCCGCTGGGAAGAGCCGCCGGGAGTGTAACGGCCTACAACCACGAAGGGAATACCCGGCACATTTACCAGGGAAGCGTGTTCTACGACAAGTGGGACCGTGCTCAGAAACAGTTCAAAAATACATTTAACCAGCTATCTGTGCCGACCGGGCAGACGCATGCCGTGCCCGGGTTGCTGTGGGATTTTTCCACGCCTTACACCGAAGCACAGCTGGAGAACACCCCGAAAAGCAGGGCGCGCAAAGCCACCGGGTTCGGAGTGGACATCCACGATGCAGCTTCCAGAACCGTGCGTACTTTCTATGCCATTGCCAACAACATCTATACATCCTGTGAGCTGGGGCTTTCACTTGATGAGCTCAACCAGGTGATGCGCCCTGCAAGTACCTCCACGTTCCGCTTCCTGCGCACGGAGACCCTCGACCAGGACGACCACCGCACGGTGACCTATACCAATGCCTTCGGGCAGATGGTGGGGACCATCGCGTACCTGGGGACGACCCAGCGGGCCGTAACCCTGTTCGTGTACGACAGCCAGGGCAACCTGAGCAAGGTGATCAACCCCAACAAGCAGCAGAGCACCTATGAATACAACCTGCTCGGGCAGCTCTTCCGGGAAACGACACCGGACGCAGGCGAGAAGCGGTACATGTACAACAAGCGCGGACAGGTATCCTACGCACTGGACCAGCAGCTGTGGAAACGTATCGAAGATAACAAAGCTGCCCCGCTCTACCGCAGCTTTTCGTACGATGCCTACGGGCGGCCGATCGAAACCGGACTGACCACAGGGCCGGTGTATACCAACAGCCATGTGTACGGGTTCATGCATTACAAGACCGATTTTTACGGCACGGTGATTGGTTCCGACTCCCTGCCCATCTGCACCCCATACCCATACCCGGACACCTGCGCGTATTTCAAGTACGTGTTTTCGCACGGCGCTACACAGGACTGGCTGGTACACTTCGAGGTGACCCAGCGGGAACTCCACCCGGCTCACCCCGAAAACATCCAGGTGCCCGTTACCATTCAATTGCCTGAGTGGGAGAACGGCTGGCCCTATTTCGGACCACCGGTCATCCAGCCGGAAAAACGCTTCGTGTACGGCAACCTTCCGTACCAGTTCAACCGTGGCAAGCTCCGGCACACCGAAAGCTACAACAACACCGGGCAGGAAGTCCTACGCACTTACTATGCCTATAACCAGCGCGGACAACTTAGTATGCAGGAAACGTATTTCAATGAAACCCCGAATGTGATCGCAAACATTACCACCATTACACCTTTCTTCATCTATTACAACGATTACAGCACACAGGGACTGCTGCTCAGCCAAACGATTAATATTGGCGGGGGCGGTGTGCTCTATGCCTATGCCTACGACGGACTGGGAAGGCCACGGACCATCAGCGCAAGCGATACTCCCAACAACTTCAGGGAAATCGTGAGCTACGATTATGACGATGCTGAAGGCGTTCTTTCCTCCAAAACCCATACCCTGGACAAAGAACTGGTAACGACCAAATACGCCTATGACGTACAGCAACGACTGAGTTCCATCCAGGCACTCAACAAAACAACGTACGCACCCGAACGCACCCTGATGCGACACCAGTATTACTACGACCACCAGGTTCCGTATCACAACTTCGGAAGCGGCCTTCCGCCACAGTTCGGCTTCAACCACAACGGTAATATCAACGGAGTGCTGACCACCTATGACTTTGCTGGAACCTACGGACCTTCTCCAGCGCTGTTCAGCGAGCCGTTACTTTACGGATACAGATACGATCACCTCAACCGGCTGATTCTGGCAGACGGTACGGTGGGCGATTTTGTTGCATCTGCCACCAACGAGCAGATCAACGACAGCTACCTGATCGGGGATGAAGACTATACCTATGACAAGATCGGGAACCTCACCCGCCTGCAGCGCAAGTTGCGTTCGACCGACCCTATGGAGATGGTGAAGAACGAAGGGTGGTATTACAACTACGGTCTGGGCAACAACCGTTTGATGAGCGTTTCGGGCATGCCGGGCAGCGTTACCAGGGGGTACAGCTACGACTGGAACGGGAATCTGCTCACAGACACGTATAAGCAGATCACCGATACCGAATACGGAAGGAGTGCTTATGCGTTTGCCATTACCACTACAGATCATAAATTTTTGTACCTTTACTCGACTGACGATCAGCGAATGTACAAAAGCGTGGAAACGGAAACAGGAACAACAACGGAATTTTACCTGCAGGATGCAAGCGGTAAGACGGTGGGTGTTCGCCGCAAGGTGGATTCCGGCCCAGCCAGCTGGGAGTACTACGTGAACGGCACGGAACGCGAGGCCCGTCTGAAAGACCTGAACCATACGGGAGGTATTGAGCCGAAGGAAATCGAGTTTTATTTGTACGACCACCTGGGAAATACGCGTGTGGTGTACCAGCCGAAAGCAGTGGGAGCCAACCTGGAGCTGGTGATCAACTACGCGGCGGATTATTTCCCATACGGGAAAATCCTCAAAGAGTATGTGAATACCGGTTCGGGAGACCCGGAGAAGTTTTTGACTACCCAGCACGAACGGGACCAGGAAACGGGGTTGGATTACAGGGGAGCTCGTTTCTATGATAGTGATATTGCCAGGTTTTTATCCCTTGATCCGCTGGCTACGGAATTTCCAGGCTGGAGTGCATATAATTATGTGATGGGTAACCCTATTTCATTGGTAGATCCAACGGGGAAAAGTCCGGAAGGAAATGGTGACAAGGATAAGAAAAAGCCCGGGAAAGGTAAAGGAGATGATTCAGGAGGAAGCCTCTTTCAAAATGTAGAAAATGCGATTTATAGAAATATAGATGGTTCTGAAAAAGTAACAGAGTTATCTGGTTTTACTTTGACAGAAGATATGCCACTACATATTCAGTTGTCTAATAATAACTTTTTAATGAATATGAGGCAAAATGCAATGGATGAGTTAAATTCTTGGGCAATGAATAACCCGGAAATTGTTGCGCGAAATCATAGAGAATATCAAATCCACCTGAAATTGAAATTGAGTGATCCAATGCGTGATCATAATACTCTGCAATCGGGTCGAGCTGAACCTTTAGATTGGTTCTGGACATTGTTCCTTCCAGGACCGAAAGGTATTGGTGCAACTGGAAGTGCAAGCAGGGCAGCTACTAACGTTACTGTACAATTTGGAAAGACCTCGAATCAAATATCTCATGCATTTAGACATACAGATGCTTTAGGATTAGATAGAGCTCTTGTTCAATCATCCATCCAGACACACTTTAAGACAGCCTCATCTCAAATTGTAGCAGGTAAGCCGTTTAATCAAATTATAGAAATAGGTGGACAAAAGCTACAATATACAGCGTTTAAACTATCTGATGGAACATTTAATATAGGAAGAATACATGGAATTAAATAGAAAACCTACGAAACAAGAGGAGAGACTTCTTGAACTCCTTGTGAATAAGTCATCAATAATATTATCTGATAATTGGAAAAATAACTTGTTGGTTCGTCCGATGGATGATGGGGAAATGGGCAGTTTATATTTATTTCCTAATGGGAAAGTAATAGAGGGTAGAATTTTAGGTGAGCAAGTAAGCGATTTTCAATTTACAGATTTAGATGGCGTTGAAGTAATTGCCTCTCTCAATATTGATGAGAATGGTGAGTTGTTTGAACTTGAAATATGGAAGACAGATTTTAGCAAGCTAATTAAATTTCCAGACATATAGGGGGTCGTGTATCAAATTAGCAGGTAAACATGTAGTGACCTGTTTTTAAGTTCTTTGAAATGAATCAGAATCCCGGAATGGGATTACAGGGGAGCGAGATACTATGACTCAGACATCGCACGCTTCCTCTCCCTTGATCCGCTTGCGAAAGAGTTCCCAAGCTGGAGTGCGTATAATTATGTGTTTAGCAATCCAATCATTTTTACAGATCCGACAGGTAAAGCTCCAAACCCTCCTGATTGGTATGAGAATGAATACGGGCAGAGAAAATATTTTGATGGTGAAACCAGAAATGAATTTTATGAGGGTTTCGGATTATTTTCAGGGGAAAATATAACGAACTTGGGCGATGTAAAATGGACGAAAGTCAATAGTATGGGGCCGACAAATGATACATATTTTGCTTCTGGTGATTTTGGTCAATATAATGAAGAAGGAAACTTTGATAATTCAAAACGTGTATTAGATATTAGTGGAGGTATTTTTGACGCTTTACATATTGCTACTAGACCTAATGAAGGAACTTGGTTAGGTAAAAATGGAAAATACTATAATAGCAGCTGGGGGGGTAATGGACATACAGGTGGACGTTCAGTAGCATACAAAGCCGCAAATAATTATAAGTGGGCAGGAAGGTCAACTGTAGTAGCTACAACAATTATAGGAGGTGTTGAAATCCATGATGGTTATCAAGCAGATGGAGGAGAATTCGGTTACCATGCTCAAAGTGCCACCGCACAAACGATAGGAGGTATAGGAGGGGGAGCCGCTGGAGGTGCTTTAGGAGCTGAAATAGGGGGAGCGTTTGGAGCCCTATTTGGAGGTGTTGGTGCAATCCCTGGAGCCATTATTGGAGGATTCATAGGTGGTTGGATTGGTGGAGAAGCAGGTAGTAGTACCGGGCAAGGAATTGTAGATAAGTTACATAATAAGTAATTAATAATGGAAAATAAATTAGAAGTATCATTAAGTAAAAAGAAGATTGTTTTTTTTATTATAGCAGGTTTAGTATTTGTAATAATAGGATTTTTTGGAGCACTAAAACCTGAATATTTTCTTTCTCCACTTTTCAGAAATCCTGATGTTATTCAAATTTCTGGTATTATAGGAGTCTGTTTTTTTGGATTAGGTTTAATTTTTCTATTAAGAAAACTAACAGATAATAAACCTGGACTAATCATTGATCAGAACGGTATAACCGACAATACAAATGCTACAAGTGTAGGATTGATTGAATGGAATGATATTACAGGAATAGAAAGGAGACAGGTGATGTCAAATAAATTTCTAATAATACATACTGACGTACCTGAAAAATACTTAAGCCGTGCAAAGAATATAATTTCGAGAAAAGCAATGGAATTAAATTATAAATCTTACGGTTCACCTATATCAATAATATCAAATTCTTTAAAAATTGATTTTGAAGATCTTGAGAAGATTATTCTATCAGAACTGGCAGATAAAGGTCGTGTATCAAATTAGCAGGCAAAAATGCAGTGACCTGTTTTTAAGTTCTTTGAAATGAATCAGAATCCCGGAATGGGATTACAGGGGAGCGAGGTATTATGACAGTGACATCGCTCGCTTTTTATCCCTTGATCCGCTTGCTACGGAGTTTCCGAGTTGGAGTGCGTATAATTATGTAATGGGGAACCCGATCCGTTTAATTGATCCGGATGGTAGAGCTCCACAAGAAACAGAAGATCCGAAGAAGAAGGAAAATAAAAAACCCGGAGAAAAAGATAAAAAAGAAAATTCGGGAGGTTCTGTTTTCCAAAATATAACAGATGCTGTTTTATTCAGGCGATACTTTTAACAACTCAGAAAGTTCAGGAAGCGGGCTTGGAAGCAGTTTTGCCGATGGGTTTGTGGGAGGAGCTAAATCTACCTGGAATTTTGTCAAGGGTCAGTTTTTTGGTCAAAGCTATTGGGACGGCCTTGCCAACACTTTTAGTATGGGTATCTATGGTAGCATACAAACCGCCGGTGGTATTTCGAACGCTGTAAGCAATATTCCCAATTACACTGCAAATGATTATGCTTATGGCGCTGGATTTTTCACCGAAAAAGCGATAGAAGCGCTGGTGTTTAAGAGAGTATCTAGTGGATCAGGTGCCGCTAAGGGGGTAACGTCAAATCCGTTCAAAGGAAAAACATTTTCTCAAATAGATGAAATGTTTAAGGCTAAAGGATTTACAACTAAAGGTGTTGATCCTTTAAGCGGTAAAGGTTCATATTTTAGTCCTTCAGGAACTCGCTATTATCTTGATAAAGGAGGAGTATAAGAAAGGTTTTGAAGGACCACACGTAGATATTTGGTATAATGGACATTCTTCGTTTGAAAAAGTTAAAATCTTTTTAGACGGTTCACCTAAAATGTACACACCTTTAAAATAAGCTGAATTATGGAAAAGATATTAACATTAGAATTAGACCAACAAGGTGAGTTGATAGAACTACATCTTAATAAAGCAGGTGCAGAATACTTGAAAAATGTACTTGTCAAATTAATTGAAAATAATCAGGATGAGCACTTACATTTAATGACACCAGATTGGGGAGGAAATGAGCTGACAGAAGAGAAGCAAAATAAGAGTAATGGAGTAAAACTAATGCACCAATTAAAATTGATGTATTGGAAATGATTTGGGGTTAATGTCGTTACCGCCAACGGCAGCACCGCAGGTAATGTGTTGATATGAATAGTTGAAAATAAATTGATTCATTTCGATACTTGCCATAACGGATTAGTAAAAAATTGGTTAAGATTTAAATGATGATGTACGAGTTTAAACCATGCTTGAAGTACCATTGGGAAAATGCTAAGTTTTCTATATTTTATATAATAGGAGCCATTGCATTTCCTATTTATATGGTATACAGATTTGGACCAGAAGACACGGATGTGTTTATTCGATATGCACTGATTGGGTTTTCAATTTTTTTCATCCCTCAATTGCTGCTCCATTTACGGTATTATTACCTGAATAAGGGGTACGTTTTCTATTACTATCCCAACGAATGGAAAATAAAGATCCGAACGGGAAAAGGAGAAGAAACGGAGTTTTCCTTGGATGATGTTGACAAGATAAAGTATTTTAAAAGTAAACCTCTTGCCGAAGACCGGATGCAATGGTTTCCCTGGGACAACTACAGCTATGCACGGATCTACCTGAAAAACGGGAAGCAGTTTTTGATCACCAGCCTGGTTGTTCCGAATATGAACCTCCCGGTAGAAGCTCAGAAGATCAGGCTGCGTAAAACCTTCTATGCTTACCCGCTGAAAAAAGAAGCTCCGTTTAAAGAGAAGCGAGTGAAAGAAGAACGAAAATACAGGAACTGGTAGGGTTTATCACAATAGCAAAACCAAAACTAACAACTTGTGAATAAAACAGCACTAACGAAAGCCATTGCCGAAAAGACAGAAGAATAAACATTAATTTGTGAAGACTGAGAATAGGCGAACTTGCGCCGTTATAAGTTTATGGGAGACTCTGACAATACCCTGATGCAATAAAAGATTTCAATTTACAGATACGATTCTTTTGATTAACTTTAACGTCCCGGTTTTTTAACGGGGTAAAGAGACATATTTGACGGAGAATAGTAGAACATGAAACTGTGTATAGCCGAAAAACCTTCTGTTGCCAAAGACATTGCTGAGATCATCGGGGCAAAAACCCGCCGTGACGGCTATTACGAAGGGAATGGCTATGCCGTAACATGGACATTCGGACACTTGTGTACGCTGAAAGAACCGCATGACTACAAGGAATCCTGGAAGTACTGGAAGCTGGAAGACCTGCCGATCATTCCGCCGAATTTCGGGATCAAGGTGATCAATGACAGGGGAGTGCAAAAGCAGTTTTCAACAATAGAGAACCTGGTTGCCCAATGCGAGGAGGTCATTAACTGCGGGGATGCCGGGCAGGAAGGAGAGCTCATCCAGCGCTGGGTGCTGCTCAAGGCAAAATGCAGGGTTCCCATCCGGAGGTTGTGGATTTCTTCCCTTACGGAAGAAGCCATCCGGGAAGGATTTGAAAAGTTAAAGGACTCCGTGCAATACGACAATTTGTACGCGGCAGGAAGCGCCCGTGCGATCGGCGACTGGATCCTCGGGATCAACGCGACCCGCCTGTTTACCGTAAAATTCGGGAGGCGGCAATCCACACTTTCCATCGGGAGGGTGCAGACACCGACACTGGCACTGATCGTTCAGCGCCAGAAGGAAATTGATGCCTTCAAGGTGGAGGATTACTGGGAATTGAAAACCAATTACCGCGAAACCGAATTTTTGTGCCAGATCGACCGGCTGAAAACAGCCGAAAAAGCTGAAAAAGGGCTGGAATACCTGAAAGACAAGGAATTTGAAGTCACATCATTTGAACAGAAAGAAGGAAAGGAAGGAAATCCCAGGCTGTACGACCTGACATCGCTGCAGGTGGAAGCGAATAAGAAATACGGCTATTCCGCTGATGACACACTGCGCCACATCCAGAGCCTGTACGAAAAAAAGATCGTGACCTATCCGCGTGTTGATACCACCTATCTTTCGGAAGACCTGCACCCGAAAATACCCGGAATCTTAAAGCAGATGGCCTATTATTCCCGGTTTACGGAAGTTCTTCTAAAAGAACCCATCCCGAAATTAAAAACCGTTTTTGACGATAAGAAGGTAACCGACCACCATGCGATCATCCCTACCGGAGTGAACCCGTCCGGAATTACGCCGGATGAACAGAAGATCTACGATCTGGTAGCAAGGCGCTTCATTGCTGTTTTTTACCCGGAATGTAAAGTGTCGAACACAACGGTTCTTGGAAAAGTGGGAGAGCTGGAATTCAAAGCGACCGGGAAACAGATCATTGAGCAGGGCTGGCGGGAGGTGTATGCCGATATGAAAGCAAAGAAAGAGAACGAGGAAGATAAGATCATGCCTGCATTCACGGAGGGAGAAAAAGGGCCGCACGAACCGTTCATCCACCAGGGAAGGACAACACCACCGAAGCATTACACGGAGGCAACGCTGCTCCGGGCAATGGAAACCGCCGGGAAACAGGTGGAAGACGAGGAAATGCGCGAGCTGATGAAAGACAACGGGATCGGCCGTCCGTCAACCAGGGCCAACATTATCGAAACTTTGTTCCGGCGTAAATACATTGAGAAAAAGCGCAAAAATATCATTGCTACCCCGACGGGAATTGCGCTCATCGATACCATTCAGAATGAATTGCTGAAAAGCGCCGAATTAACCGGCCAATGGGAAAAGAAACTCCGTCTGATTGAAAAAGGGGAATACCAGCCTGAAGTTTTCAAGCAGGAACTGTACCAGATGGTGCGTGAGCTGACCGATGAGGTGATTTTCAATACCAGCGTGCAGTCATTCACGATTGCCGCAGCTTCCCCGGAACCTGAAAAAAAGAAGGAACGGAAGCCGAGAGAAAAACAGAACATAGAGGACCTGGACTGCCCGAAGTGTAAATCGGCGAAAATAATGAAAGGTAAATCGGCTGTCGGTTGTTCCGATTTCAAAACATGCGGGTTCAAGATCCCGTTTGAGCTGCTTGGTAAAAAACTTACGGAAGCTCAGCTTGTTCAACTGATCACGAAAGGAAAAACGGGCCAGATCAAAGGATTTGTCATTCCCGGGAGCAATGATCCGAAAAACGGAAAGCTTGTCCTGGACGCTACCTGGAATGTGGGGCTGGAATGATTCCCGGTTTCATTGATCCGCACATCATTGTTTTCTTGCAGAAGAAGTGCTGACCGCCTGTTCAGGTTCACGGTTCACCGGCTGATTTTCCCTGGCTGGTTCCGTCCGTACAACCGGCCTGGCCGTTTTTCCCGTGGAATGAACGGTAATGGTATCTGCCGGATTCTTCTGTGGAGTCTTTGTTTCCGCCGCCGAAGGAGTAATGACAGCATTCCGCCCTCCTGAAACCATCTGGGAAAACGAAACCATCGAAAGAAAGCAAAATCCGCTGAGTAATAAAAGCTGTTTCATGGCTGGTTAGTTTAAGATCAGTAATGTCATCTCTCCCGGATTGGTATCAAGTGATGAGTTACCTCCGATGTCGACAGGAGAATTGCTGGATAATCCTCTCAGTGTTCTGAGGTCAATCGTATGCGTTCCCGCCGGAAGGGAGATCATCGTATTTATCGCACAGGTATTAAAAGAATTGGCATTTGTCGGGTTCACTATATTGAACCTGTTCCACCCGCCATTCGGCAGAAAATTCCCGTTCACATAAATGATCATATCTACGGTTGCATAGCTTCCGGAAGTCGTGACGGTGGTTCGTGCTCCGATCGTTGCCCAGATCATCACCGTTGCAGGCGCCGATAACGTAAAGGTCTGGCTCATTCCCGGCTGCATGGTTGCAGTGCTGCTTGTAACAGCCAGTCTTCCTGCTGTACCGTAAACATGATACCTCTGGATGACGCCGGACGGACCTTGAGGTCCTTGCGCTCCGGCAGGTCCCTGAGGTCCCGCGGGACCTGCCGGGCCGGTTGCTCCTGCGGCTCCGGGTGTTCCAGGTGCTCCTGCCGGACCAGTCAGATCAGAGGTTGTAAAACTCGTTCCGTTACTGTAATTAAGTGTGAATGTTCCGTCGCCATTGTCAACTGTGGAAACAATCCCCACACCATTCGTTCCCGGAGGGCCTGCCGGACCTTGTGGCCCCTGCGGACCGGTCGCTCCCGCGTTACAGAGATTCTCCCAGGAAGAGGAGGAGCTTTCATAAAAGAAAAAGCAGTCGGCATCTGTATCGTAGACCAGCAAACCTTCCGTCGGTGCTGCTATGGCGTTTCGCTGAGCGGTGGTCATGCGGGGAACCAGCACCCCCTGGTCTGTGGACTCCATTTCGAGGATCGCGTTTGGATTGGGAGTAGTTGTACCGATCCCCACATTGTTTTGTGCAAAAGCAGCAGTTGTCATTAACCCTGCAAAAAATGCATATAGTGAAAGTTTTGAGTAGTTCATAATAGTTGTTATTAAGGTTATTTATTTCCGTTTATTGTAATGTGTCCGTGTTTTACAATATCATTTCCTTTTTGTTTGGCTTTCAGGGTATAGAAGTAAACCCCGTCACTGCATTTTTTCCCGTTGGAGGTTCCGTCCCATCCCTGGTCGGGATCATCCGTTTCGAACACCACTTCGCCCCATCTGTTTACAATGAACAGCCTGAAGTCGGTCAGTCCTGTGGAAGTAATAAAGAACACATCGTTTATCCCGTCGCCGTTGGGAGTGAATACATTGGGAATACTGAACGCATGGGTCGTGTTCACCAATACATACTGGTCGCTGCCGGAGGGAAAATTCCAGTTGTTTTTCTGGATAAATTTAAAATCGGGCAGGGTGTTTTCCGTTGTATTGCCGGCATCTTTCCACTGTTGCTCCGAAGGATACCAGTGGGCAACACTCAGCCAGTCATTATCTGCTGCCGGAACAAAGAAAATTTTAATATCCGGGTCTGAATTTCCGCCCGACCTGTGAATGGAATGAAAAAAGAGCGGGTTGGCAATATCGATGATGTCTTCGTGCTGTGACAGAAAATATCCTTCATTGTCTGCGGCAAAATTGTTCATTCTTACCTCGTAGGTCTGCTGGATGGCTGAATGTGGGTTCATGACCACGGGACGATACCTGCGTGTACCGTCAGAAGAACCGACAGGAAACAGGTAATCGGACGGCTGATCGGTTCTACGGATGAGAAAACCATTTGACAAGCTGCTTACAAAACCTTCGTCGTTAAAGGTGGTTGCATTCACGATCGCTGAAGGAGCGGTATTTTCAACGGTAAAAGAATAGGTAGCAGTATTCAGTTCCCGGTCATTCAGGTAAAGGATCCCGTTGCTTCCGGTGGCAGCGCTTGCGTTTGACAGCGATTTCCTCCTGTTGAGGCCGGTACCGTTCCCGGTAAGCACCAGGTTGTTGAACGTGGTGATCGTTCCGTTGTTAGAGGCAATGAATTGTTCCGTGTTTCCGAACAGTTCCACTTCGCTGTTTCCTCCGTTAAACGTGCCGTCATTGATCCAGTCCTGTTCCACACGATACGTTCCGTTTCCTGAAACACTTGTCCCGGAAGCAATCTCAAAATTTCCCGGCTGGCTGAACGTTGAATTTTTCGTTGTGGTTAAGGAGCCGTTGTTGGTAAATTGTGTCGCATTGGAAAGCGTTATGCCTCCGTTGCAGAACAAAATTCCTCCGTTGCCGATGTAGACCGTTTCTCCGCTGGAATAGAAGATCTGGGCGTAATGGCAGACAGGGAGCAGGGAACAGCAGATAAAAGATAGTAGTTGTTTCATAAGTAATGGTATCTTCTTCACAGACGTACGATTCCGTCAAAAAGCTGCATAACCGCATCTTTTTTCGTGCAGGTCCGGCCGGATGTTAGACCCGGTTATGGATCTTTGCAAACAAAAAAGGAAACCAGGATGCATAGCCGGTTTACCTAATACCACATGAAAAATCCTTCTATCAACCCTTTTGCCATCGGGTTATTTCCCATTTGCTTGATGATTTCGTTGGCGAATCCTTGCTTTGTATATACTTTCGTTTTTCCGGTTTCGTAGTTCAGTTCTTTATTTTCCACAGCAGTAATTTCTACCGATTTGGCGAAATAAACGATGCTTCCGTCTTCGGTAGCCAGTCCCAGGATTGTTCCCGGTAAGCCGCTGAATGTTTCCGGCCCGACAGAAGGAATAAGCTCTTCCGCGTACCAGGCATACAGGTTGGTCGAATCATTTTTGCGGTAAATAGCCATTTTACATTCATAACCGGCCAGTTTCCTGGTGTTGTCCGTCATTGTCCATGAAATTGTATGGACTGTATCCTGGATGAAAATCCGGTTCCCCATCATGTCTATCAACGTCATCCGGTCTTTTGTTTCGTGATTTGAATAAACCGTGTTTTTCGGAGAAAGCATATCCGCAGGGCTGCTTGTCGTTACCGGCTTCGGAGTAAAAACGGAACCAGTTTCATTAAAGGTCAGGACAAATTCATCGATGTTGTATTTTTTATCCTCCGCTATTTTTTTTAAGAAATCAGGAAGATTCGGAATTTTCAGCAAGTTTGTCTTGCGCTCATAGGTGATCTTCCCGGATTCAGCAAACTGTCCGAATCCGTTTGAAACTGCCAGCAGGAAACAACCTGCAGCAAGGATTAATCTAGAAAGGGAATTTCGGCTCATCTTCTCTGGTTCTGTTATTGTTAAACTTATAAGTTACTTTCAGCAGGAAATAACGGGAAATGACCTGTGTCCGGTTATCTACCACCATGTTTCCGGTTACTGTACGACCGGCATTGATGTTTTGATTCAGGATATCGTTTCCGATTACTCCGACGATCAGGTTCTCCGTTTTCAGGAAGTTTTTGCTGATCTCTGCATTCCAGATGAAGTAATTGATGTTATACCCTTCCGCCAGCTGGCTGTTGATCGTATAACGGAAATCGGATTTGATCTGGAAGCCGAGCGGCAATCTCCAGGTAACGCGCCCGTTGTAAATCTGTACACCATAAGGAGTATTGGATGCCGTGCTTAAAGAGCTTTTCGGGCTGTTCCAGTCGTAGCGTCCACCGATATTGAACTCAAGGGAATCCCACTGGAAACGGAATTCTCCACCTCCACCGATGTTGATGTTGTCGGTGATGTTCTTCTCATTATTGATGAAATTGGAGTAATGGTTGTACCCGGCAACGAGATTAGGATGCACCTGGATTGTTTTTCCTTTGATCGGGATACCTGCCCCTCCGTATACGCTTCCGTAGAAGTTACCGTCAACATTGACCGTTTGCGTTACCATCTGCCCGAATTGATTGTATGTTGTGGAGCTTGCAAACGCGTTGTTGTCCAGGTAAAGATTCGTTCCTGCCCAGATAAAGCTTCCTTTCATCGGGTTCCAGGAATTGAACCAGGCATTCAGGCTGTGTCCGTAATTCGGCAGCAAGTCCGGGTTTCCGACTTTCAGCCTGTTTGGGTTGGAGTTGTCCTGTACCGGCTGCAAGTCATTGATCGCCGGCTGGTTGGAATAAGTGTTATAGGTAACCTGGAACTGCTTGCTCATGCTTGGTCTGAACTGGTAGCGTGCGCTTGGTAAGATGTTCGTGATATTCTGGTGAATGCTGTTGTTGTTCACCAGGTTGATATTGGCGATGTCTACGTTCCGGACATCTACACGTACAAAGGCCATGTGCTTGGTCTTGTCAAACTGGAACTTCAATCCTGCTTTGTGCTCATTCCTGTTTGTTTCAAAGATGTTGGACAGGTCAGCGCGGTAATCGGAGTAAGATCCGTTGGAAAAGTCATACGTAGCTCTGTCCTGGTCCAGGTTCTCCGTTTTATAATTGTACATGACTGTACCTTTGAACAGAGGGCCTAACGGTTCTGTATAGGAAGCAAAGACGTTGTTGGTCATGGAAGAGTTGTAATTGCTCTTTGACTGGTCCACTGTGTCATTCAGAACAGGCATCATCGGGAAGGCCGATCGGGTCAGCAGGTTTCCGTCCGTTTTATTGTCAATGTAATTGAAATAATAATCGAGTTTTACTTCCCGCCGGGGTTTCATGAACTTCCGGGTTAACCCCAGTGTCAGTGCTCCGTCCAGGCCGGTTGATTTGTTTTTGTTGTTGGCAAAGGTCTGCAACGATGGGATGCTGTCTTCACCGATGTAATTTGTCAGGGTATTGTTATCGGTTAATCCTTTATCTACCCGGAATGAAGGCTTTACAACAAGATTTGTCAGGGAATCCAATTGGGAATCCAGTGTAAAGTTGATAACATGGCTTTCATTTCTGGACAGGTTATTGGTGGAATCGTCCGTAAAATACGTCGTATCCGCCAGGAAGAATTGTGTCCTGCTGCCTGAATAGGCCCGCAGCTCGGTATTGTAATAGGTATAATTGAACCCGATCTTGGTGTTTTTCTTCTTCCCGATCTTATCGGAGAAATAGATCCCTGCTTTCAATGTTCTCGGAATACCGTTCGCGTTGTTGTTTTCAAAAGGATTGAACGGGTTTCCGTCAGCGGATTCATTATCGAGCCCGAACCGGTTTACGTCACCCCATCCGAAGTTGGAACGAGGAGTGTTGGTTCCCAGGGCGAATACAGACAACTTCTGAGTACTGTTGAACCGGTTGAAAAGTAGCTCTCCCTCATAGAAAGGCCTGTTCTTATCCGCGAGGCCGAAATCGGATGCTCCGGATACTTTTCCGAAATACCCTTTTTTAGCGTCGTCTTTCAGCTTGAGGTCAAGAACTTTTATCTTGTCCTCGCTTCCGAACTGGCCAACATCGTTCTTTTCATAGATTTCGACGGTCTCAATGGCATTTGCCCCCAGGTTTTTTGTAGCGATGGTCGGGTCGCTTCCGAAAAACTCATCCCCGTCAACCAGCACTTTTGTGATCTCCTGCCCCTGGGATTTGATCTTCCCGTCCTGGTCGACTTCTATTCCGGGTAATTTTTTTAACAGGTCTTCTACCACTGCATTCGGCCCTACCTTGAAGGAGTCCGCAATGTAGACAAGTGTATCTCCCTTAAAATAAATGGGATCTTTGTAGGCGTAAATCACCATTTCATCTATTTCCGTGGCCCTGTCATACATCTTGATTGCAGGAATATCTATCTCCAGGTTTTCCGGGCTTCCCACTACATAGTAAGTGCGCTCATCGTATTTGGGATGAGAAATGACCAGCGTGAAAGTATCCATTGGTAATTTCAGCTCAAAACGCCCGTCTTTATCAGCCCTGTCGAAGCCTAAAAGCAGGGAATCTTTCATTCTTACCGCCATTGCGATCGTGTTGGGAAGCGGGGTTGTACCATTTGTATCCACCACTGCTCCCGAAATGCGCATTTCCTGCCCGTAGCTTACCTGTGATAAGAGCATGATCGCAACTACTATTAAAAATCTGTTTAACATGTCCAGTCAAATTACCGAAACAAAAGTACTTATTCGGAGTTCATGAGATAAAAAGAATTTATCAGTGGTTAAAACATTGTGGTGAATGGTTGAATCGGGGGATTTTATCGACAAACCGTACCGTTTTTCCCGAAGTTGTTAATTTTCGATCAGAATACCCTAAAACAAGTCACTAAATCGGTTTAGTTTTTTAATGTGTTAAGAAAATAATAAATTTCCACAAAATTCACTTATTTTCGAACTTGTGTAACAAAAGAAATACGATCATCTTATGAAAAAGCTAATACTGGGTTGTTTCCTTTTATTCCTGTGTATCACAGACGGATTTTCCCAAAACCATAAATACACCTTTTCCATTGAAAACGTCGATGATGCCCGGGCAGGAAAGCAGGTGATGGGCGATTACGTTTACCCGTTTTTCAATTCAGGAGAAAATAAGCTGTTAAAGTTTAATTTTTCAGAGGAAACACGATTGTTTGTAATTGAGTGCCGCCAGGAAATTTCCAGCGACCATCTATCGGCGTATCTGACCGAAGAGGGAGGACTTGTCCTGCAGGATTTTAAAACCGTCGATTGATAAAAAGTAAGTCATCACCTAAAAAATAATAGCTATGAGAGGGCAGGCAGAGTATCGGAAGCAATTAGTGCTTTTTTGTTCATTTCTTTTGTTCATTCAATTGTCTGCACTGGCACAGCCGCCCAATGATGCCTGTGCTGATGCTACTGTGTTGCCGTGTGGCACCAGCAATCTTGCGGGAACGACTGTAGGCGCGGTTCAGGGTCCTGTTGATCCTGCCAGTTGCGCTTCCCGGTATGGTGCATGGTACAGTTTTACCGGGGATGGCCAGTCCACTACGATTTCTTCCACAGCAAGCGGCTGGGATCATGAGATGGTCATCTATTCAGGTTCATGCGGATCCCTTACGAATCTTTCCTGCCAGGACAGTGGTCTCAGCGGCGGAACCGAATCGTATACCTTTCTGGCAACGAATGGAGTTACCTATTACGTCTACATTGCTCACTGGAGCACGTCGAATACCTCTACAGGAGCATTTACGGTTTCCAGGACCTGTACGACTCCACCGGAAACAGCACAGCCAGGAGGGCAGATCTGTGACGATGCCGAACCATTCTGTACGGATGCCAATATCCTGTTTCCGAATATCACAGGGGTTGCTTCTGCCCAGGCGGGCCCGGCGTACGGATGTGTATCCATGACCCCCAACCCGGTTTGGTACTACATGGAAATTGAAACGGGAGGAAATCTTCAGCTGACAATTTCCCAGGAAGATAATAGTGGATCAGGCATTGATGTTGATTTTGTGATGTGGGGGCCGTTCTCAGACCCGGTAACGGCATGTACGGCTATTGAAGCAGGAGCTGCTCCGATTCAGTCCGGTTATGATATAGACGCGGTGGAAACCGTCGGGCTTGGAGTACAGGGAGGAAGCTTTTTGAGCAACACAAGCTGTATTGGTGAGTCCACTCCTCCGCCGGCAGTAGCCGGGCAAACGTATGTGGTGATGATTACCAATTATGACGGGGATCCGGGTTACATCAGCTTTGCGCAAACCGGAGGTTCTGCTACTACAGACTGTGATATTGTTGTGTTGGGCAACATCTTATCGTTTTCCGGGGAAAATAAACAGGGGCAAAACAGGCTTTTCTGGACAGTTGACCATGAAATGAATGTTTCTCATTACAAGGTGAACAGAAGCATGAACGGAACAGACTGGACAACCATCCGCACGATTTACAGTGAAGGGGTGTTTAATTCGGACAGGAATTACCACGTAACGGATGACAATTACAGGTACCAGGAAAATTACTACCAGGTTGTATCTGTCGATTTAGACGGAAATGAGAAACGGTCACAGATCCTGTCCATTGATAATTCAGGAGACGGTACAGGTAAAACGCTGTCGAAGGTGGTCAACCTGATGGGGCAGACTGTTGATGAGCATTACAACGGGATAAAAATTTACATCTACTCTGACGGAACAGTAGTAAAGAAGAACTAAAGGTTAATTAATTCCTGCCGTTAATTGGTGGAAGTTGTCTGTACCTTATCCAGAGAGATCGGCTCGAAATAAGGACTGAAAATCCCGTTGAATGTACCCGCAGGAGTTGTAAAGTTCACTTCATACCTCAACAGTTCGTCCTCTTCCCAGATGCCATTCACATTGTGAAATACATCTACCTGTGAGCTGTATTGGCGGTTTTCGGCCTGAATGACCGAAAGGTGCTGTAACAGTAATTTTGTTTCCAATGAACGCACATTTCTTGCAAGTAAAAAAACACTCAGCATGTTGGTCATGAATTCATTCTGCTCATAAGAAGGCCTTCGCGACAACTCGCTTTCAAAGAATTCATAAAAATCCAGCTCTTCATTTGTCGGTCCGTAGTTTGGAAAGATGATCGATTCACGGGTCACATAAGATTTGAATATGGCCAGCAGGTTCGAAGGAAACTGGTAGGTCTGGGTGATCGTAAACTGTGAGATATTGCTTTTGGAATCGAAGTGGATATCGGCGTAGTAAACATTGGATGTCCCTTCCGTCTGGATGCTGTATATGTGATGCTCAATATACTGGATCTTTTCATTGCTGTTGGCAACGACGATCTTCTGGTTGTTGATCTTTTGTTCCAGGTCTTTGTCAAACCGTCCTCTTTGCTCATTGTCATATTTTATTTCATACAATGAATCCAGCTGGCGGTGATGATAGGGTTTTATCAGTGTCGGAGGAGCAAATACCAGTGACTGGTAAACGGCAGAGGAATCTTTGTACGAATCCCGGATGTATTGGCTCACACTGTTTTTCCTGTTCACTGCCACATCTTCACGGGTTTCCGTCGGGGTATATTTCAGCCCGCAGGCCGACAATAAAAGAGCGAAGACAAGAGGAACAAACAATATGATTTTCATACAAAACGTTTTCTCAAAAATAGTGAATTTGTCTGACAAAAAGTAAAATGGGTGTTCAAAAAGCGCAACCATCTCTTTTGCCGTTCCGGTTGATGATAACGGTTCCGGGATCATCGGAATCAGCTGATAAATATGTTCCTGGGTTTTCCTTGTTGGTATTTTTGAAAAAAAACAGTCATTTTTCCTGCTTCAGATTTAACTATTTTTTTGAATCCGGCCTGTTCCGGGTTTTTATGGGGTTATCAGGAATCAGAAAAGAATTACAGCCTGTTGAATGCCGCCTCCCGGCTTTCCCTGTCTACCCGCACATAATCTTCCAGTTCCGGTTTGAAAGTAACCGGAATTTCATTCATTACTCGTTCGTTGACCTCCGCAATATCCAGGAACCCGATCTTGTCATCTAAAAATGCCTGCACAGCAACTTCGTTGGCGGCATTCAGTGCACAGGCCGCCGTTCCGCCTTTTTCCATTGCCTGATACGCTAAATCCAGGTTTTTGAAAAGTTGTCTGTCGGGTTGCTGGAAAGTCAGTTGCGGATAATCCAGGAAATTAAAGCGGGGAAAATCCGTCTTCCAACGTTGCGGATAAGTCAGCGCAAACTGGATCGGCAGCTTCATGTCCGGCAATCCCATCTGGGCTTTCATACTGCCGTCCTCAAACTGTACCAGTGAGTGGATAATTGATTGCGGATGCACGATCACATCAATTTGTCCGGGGTTCAGTCCGAACAGCCATTTTGCCTCAATGACCTCCAGTCCTTTGTTCATCAGCGTAGCCGAATCGATCGTGATTTTCGCCCCCATGTCCCAGTTCGGATGTTTCAGCGCCTGCACTTTCGTTACGGTAGCTAGCTGCTTCTGTGTGAATCCGCGGAACGGACCCCCAGAGGCTGTCAGATAGATCTTTTCGATCTTATTGTGGAATTCTCCGACCAGGCATTGGAAAATAGCCGAATGTTCCGAATCAACAGGATAGATGTTCACACCGTTTTTCTGTGCCTCGGAAGTAACCAGCTCTCCTGCAACAACCAGCGTTTCTTTGTTTGCCAGTGCAATGTTTTTCTTTGCCCGGATGGCATGTAATGTTGGCTTTAGCCCGGCATAGCCCACCAAAGCGGTCAGCACAATATCGACTGCTGTTGATTCCACCACCTGGCAAAGCGCTTCTTCACCACAGTAAACATGAATATCGTGTTCCCAAAGCGCATCCTTCACGGTCTTGTACTGGGCCTCATCCGTGATCACAACGCTATTGGGCTGGTATCTGATCGCCTGTTCGATCAGCAGGTCTCCATTTTTTCCTGCGGTTATAACCTGTAAATCGAATTTTTCCGGATATGCTTCAATGACTTCTAGGGCCTGGGTTCCGATAGAACCTGTTGACCCTAAAACTGCTACACCTGTTTTTTTCTGCATGGAACAAAGGTATGAATTTATCACTGGTTTCGGTTTCGGTTTCGGTCGGCCGGCCTGGATGTATCTTTAAATCTCCCGGTCTTTCAGAAATGGCAGCTTTTCTCTTAAATTCTGAAGCTCCTCGTATGACAGTTTCACACTGACGGCCTTCTCTTCGTGTACAACATCGGCTAAACGGTTGCCCAGCAGGTCAATTACACAACTGTCGCCCGAATAAGTTAAACCAGTCTGATCGGCACCCACCCGGTTCACGCCGGCTAAATAACATTGGTTTTCAATCGCTCTTGCAGGGAGTAAGCTGCGCCAGTGGTGATTCCTTCGTTCCGGCCAGTTGGCAACATACAGCAGCACGTCATACTGAGGGATTCCGTTTTCGTGTTGATTCAGGGAAATTTCCGGAAAACGCAAATCATAGCAGATCTGCAAACGGATCTTCCAGCCGTTGTAATTTACAACAACTGATTTTTCTCCTTTGGAATAGATTTTATCTTCTCCGGCTAATCCGAAGGTTTTTCGTTTATCATAGACCGAAAGTGCTCCATTGGGTTCCACGAAAACTCCCCGGTTGTAATAGTTGCCATTTTCCTCAATGATCAGTGAGGTATAGATTGCCGCATTCTTCTTTACGGAAAGTTCTTTCAGCCAGCTGACGGAAGGAGAATTGTTGAATGGTTCGGCCAGTACCTGAGCATTCATCGAAAACCCGGTGTTGAACATTTCAGGAAGTAAGATTAGATCTGTTGCTGTAATCTCAGACAGCAACCGTTCATAATTTCGAAAGTTGGCGGATTTATTTTCCCAGATTTGATCGGCCTGTACGAGTGTTATTGTTAAATCTTTCATGTTCTTTTTATTGTTTCTCGCAAAGGCGCAGAGACGCGGAAAATTACTTTTGCACAACAACTGCGCCTTTGCGAGAAGTAAAATAATTATATCTTCCTCAGCTTTTCCGCTGCCTGGATCAACGTTTCATCCGTCTTTGCAAAACAAAAGCGAATGTGTTTTAAATCACGTCCGTCATCATTAAAAACAGAAACAGGGATGGTTGCTACTTTATGCTCTGTCAGGATGCGCTTTGTAAATGTGACATCATCTTCATTGCTGATCGATGCGTAGCTGGCCAGCTGAAAATAGGTTCCTTCCGAAGGAAGCAGCTCAAAACGGCTGTCTTTCAGCAACGATTGAAACAAATCTCTTTTTTGCTGGTAGAATGCTCCCAACTCCCTTACGTTCACTTCACTGAGGTAGGCGGCCAAGGTTGCCTGAGCGGTGCTGTTCACACAAAATACCAAAAACTGATGTACTTTCTTGATTTCATCCATCAGGTAGTGTGGCGCAACAATGTAACCGATTTTCCAGCCTGTAATGTGAAAGGTCTTTCCGAATGAGCTGACAGAAAGCGCGCGTTCCTGCAATTTCGGACGTTCATTGATGGAAATATGTTTTTTCTCAAAAGTGATGTATTCGTACACTTCATCCGATAGCACCAGTAATTCCGGATTTTTCTCCACCAGAGTTTCCAATGCTTCATAATCGCTTTCCGACCAGGTTCTTCCCGAAGGATTGTGCGGGTCGTTGGTCAGGATAAAACGGGTTTGGGGGGTGACAGCTTTCTCAATGGCATTCCAGTCAGGCAGGTACTGTTCATTTAACGGAACATGTACCGGTTTTGCCCCTGACAGTATAATTGCCGACTCGTATGAATCATAGCAGGGGTCAAGTACGATCACTTCATCACCTTTGTCTGCAAGCGCCTGTAAGATGGTAAAAATGGCTTGTGTGGCGCCTGCCGTAACCAATAGTTCCGTTGCCGGGTTCACCGTTCTTCCGTACGATTGCAGGATCAGGCGCTGCAACCCGTCCAGCAACTGCGGGTGTCCTGCCATCGGGCAATATTGATTGTTTGCTCCTTCCAGCACAATACGGCTGTGGATCTCGGTCAGTTTTTCATCGATCGGGAAGTTCGGGAATCCCTGGGAAAGATTAATCGCGTTGTGCTCCATCGCCATTCTGGACATTACGCTGAATATACTTGTGCCTACAGCAGGTAATTTTGACATGTGATAATTGTTTGTGTTACGAAAATAAAAATTTTGGACAGCAGAGAGGTAAAGCTTGCATGGAATAATTGCCAGACGCGGTTATTTTAAATGATCTGAAATCCAGTTGACCACATCATTGAATACTTCTTCTTTAATTGTTTCATTCAAGATTTCATGGCGCATACCCGGGTAAATTTTCACGCTCACATCCTGGAACCCGTCTTTTTTCAGGTTTCCGACTGTTTGCAGAACACCTTTACTGAAATCACCGATCGGGTCGTCTTCCCCGCTCAGGAACAACATTGGGAATTTTCTCATGATTCCTTTCGCCCAGTCCCGTTTGGTAGCATCGATATTCAGGGAAATAAGCGTGTGAAATCCGTTGTACGAAAACGGAACACCGCACAGCCCATCATCCAGGAATGCCTGCCTGTTTTCCTTGTTCACACTCAGCCAGTTGGTATTGTTGTAATTTTCTTCTTTTTTGAACTTGCTGTTACTTACTTTTGCAAAAGCATTGTTGATAAAGGAACTTTTATACCGGGGAGCGATCTTATTCAGAACGGAAATGATTGCTTTACCTATTTTTATCCCCTTGATTTTTCCACCTGTTCCTACAATGATTGCTCCGTCAAATTGCTGATGTGAAACTTGAAGTAAGCATCTGGTAATAAATGACCCCATGGAATGACCCAAAACAAAATGCGGAACGGCGGGAAATTTATGCTCCAGGTAAGCAGCCATATTTTCCGCATCAATGACAACTTGTTCACGCGGGTTCTTACCTAAGAAAAATCCCAGGTCTTCGTTGGATCGGGCTGTTTTTCCGTGTCCGGTGTGGTCATAGGTCAATACTGCAAACCCATTCCTGTTCATAAACCGGGCGAAATCAGCATATCTTCCGCAGTGTTCCTGCATCCCGTGTAGTACAAGCAGTGTTGCTTTTACCGGTTGATTTTCCGGTTCAAATAAGGTATAAAACAACTTGTGTTCGGTTTCTTCTTTTGTAATGCTTAGCAAATAACCTGATTTCTCCATGTGTCCGGATGAATTTGTAAACGACTAAAATACAAAATAGGGAGGAAAATAGCTGTGCCATTGGTACAAATTGTCATTCCGGAACGGAGCGAATGTCTCCATCAACCCTGTTCATACATCCTTTTTCCACTCGTTTCCGTTTGCAGTTTGCCCCGTATCGCTTCGCTGCGTAGAGTTGGGCCGGCTGGAAATAAATAACCTCAAATTAACGCCAAAACCAATGAAAGAATGTAATTTAGCAATATGAGTCACAGAAAGAAGGAAAAAAAAGATAAAAATAAGAAAGGAAAAAAGAAAAATAATGTGAAAGGCAGCCTTACGGTACTCATTCGCAAATTATTTGAAAAGAATGAGGAAAGTGAGCTGACACACCGCCAGGTGTGTACGTTGCTTGATCTGCGTGAAGGAGCGCTCAGGCAATTGGCTTATTCCGTTTTACAGGAACTGGCTGAACAGGGATTTTTAAAACAGGTGAGCCACGGCACATATACACTGAATAAAATCACTTCCTTCCTGGAAGGCTACCTGGACCTGAACAACAGAGGAGCAGGATTTGTCAAAGTGGACGGACAGGAGCGGGATATTTATATCGACCCGAAGAACATCGGGAAAGCAATTGGCGGCGACCTGGTGAAAGTACGTGTGCTTCGCTTTGGAAAAACCCGTGTGGAAGGTGAGGTCGTTGAGGTAATTGAGCGTGAGCGGACACATTTTGTAGGAACGATCCAGCTGCACGATACATTTGCATTTTTAGTTCCCGACAACCAGCGGATCGGAACGGATATTTTCATTCCGAAGGAAAAACTGAACGGAGCGAAGAACGGAGAAAAAGTATTGGTGAAAATTACCGTCTGGCCTGAATCGGCGGCAAGCCCCTATGGAGAGGTTGTGGAACGGTTAGGTCAGCGGACGGCCAATGATACGGAGATGATCTCCATCCTGGTTAACCAGGGGATCGATTATGTGTTTCCACAGGAAGTGATTGCTGAGGCGGAACAGGTAACGATGGACCTGGACGAAGACGAAATAAAAAGACGCAGGGATATGCGTGATATCCTCACATTTACCATTGACCCGTTTGATGCGAAGGATTTTGACGATGCCTTGTCTTTCCTCCGCCTGGAAAACGGCGACCTGGAAATAGGTGTGCACATTGCGGATGTCAGCCACTACGTTCGGCCGGGTTCACCGATGGACAAGGAGGCATTGCATCGTTCCAATTCCGTTTACCTGGTGGACAGAGTGGTGCCGATGCTGCCGGAACAACTATCGAATTTCGCCTGCTCTTTGCGCCCGAATGAAGATAAGTACAGCTTTTCCGTTGTTTTTAAAATGGATGAAAGCGGGAATATCAAAGACGTCTGGTTCGGAAAAACAGTGATCCATTCTGACCGGAGATTTACGTACGAAGAAGCACAGGAAATCATTGAAGGGAAAGACGACGCGCTCAAGGAAGAAATCCTCATCCTAGATAAAATTGCGAAAGTGTACAGGGGAAAGCGCCTGAAAAAGGGAGCATTGAACATTGAATCGGAAGAAATGCGGTTCAAGCTGGACGAAGACAAAAATCCGGTAGAGGTAGTCATAAAAACCTCAAAGGATGCGCACAAGCTGATCGAGGAATTTATGCTGCTTGCCAACCGTCACGTAGCTGAATTCATCGGGAAACCTTCAAAGGACAGGGATCCGATCCCTTTTGTTTATCGGGTGCATGATGAGCCGGACCTGGCAAAGATTGAATTGTTCAAGCTGTTCATCGATAAATTTGGTTACGACCTGCAATCGAGTGACCTGAAAACGGTTTCAAAAGCCATTAATGCGTTGCTGAATGACATTCGTTACAAAAATGAATATTCGATTATCCAGTCCATGGCGATCCGTTCGATGGCAAAAGCAACGTATGAAACGGAAAATATCGGCCACTATGGGCTGGCATTTGAATACTACACGCATTTCACCTCGCCGATCCGCCGTTATGCCGATTTGATCGTTCACCGGATCCTCTTCGAGGAGCTGACACATAAGAAGCACGTGTACGGAAGCGCGCTGGACGATGTATGCAAGCGGATTTCACGCAATGAACGAAAAGCCGCAGAAGCGGAACGGGAATCGACCAAGTATTTCCAGACGATATTCGTTCTGGATAAGATCGGGGAAGAATTTGAAGGAACGGTTTCAGGAATCGCAGAGCAGGGAATGTATGTCCGGATGGATGAAAACCAGTGCGAAGGAATGGTTCCGATGAGCCAGATCCCGGGCGACCGGTATTACTTCGACGCGGAAAAATTCAGGATCATCGGGCATAAATACAAGAAGGAATACAATTTTGGTGACCGTGTGAAGGTCCGTATTTTTGAAGTTTCACCAAGAAAACGACAAATCGATCTGGAATTGGCAGAATAAAAAATACCCTGTAATTTCTTAGCAAATTACAGGGGTATTACATCAACAGCTTTACTGTTTATTCGTTGGAAATCAAAAATTGAAGATTGTCAACATATTTTCCAGACCGGCCGGATAAAGCAATTATTTTACCATGAATGGAAGAGGGGGTTCCGCCACCGCCACCGATTTCAATTGTCTGACCTTTATTTGTTGTCAATTTTAAATAATCAATGTAGGATCCTGACCGGATATCAACTTTGTTGATAAATTCTCCTTCGCTTAGTGTAATCGTGGGAACTTCAGCTCCTCCGCCACCCCCGTAGGAATTACCGTTGATTTGAATCTGATCTACATACTTTCCTCCCCTTAGACCAATAGACTTAAGAGGGGCATTCATAGGAAACTGATCTCCACCTTTTCCTCCAAATGTAATTACAGAATAACTCATAAATAAGTAAGTTTAAATGTGTGTTAATAATTATGACAATAATAGAGCAGATACTAGCAGGAAAAAAGAGTATATATACCGGGATTTACAACAGGGTAATTATACGCTTCACCCATAAGGTTTAATTTTTAATTTTATAAAATCATTGCACACAATGATTAATATTTTTAATTTTCTATAGTTATAAAAACAGATTGACAAGTGAGAAATAAGTTATTACCGTTGATTTTTTTGTTCCTTACGCAAATTACATCAGCACAATTACCCTACCAATTCTCTCCCGGGTTCATTCCCCGTGAATGTGACGAAATGCTCCTGTTGAATGATGCATTTATGAACAGGGTTCCGGTGGAGAAATTTGCCGACTCCGTTTCCTTGTCGGAATACCGCTTTATTTATCGTTCATCGTCAATGGGACTGGATAATCTGTGGGATCTGTGGATTCGCTCAGATTCTACCGTTGTGCTGATGCTTCGTGGAACGACAGGCGACCCGAAATCCCTGCTGGCAGATTTTTATTGCGCGATGATACCGGCAAAAGGAAAAGTGATCCTGTCGGAAACCGAATCGTTTGACTACAAAGTAGCAGAGCATGAACAGGCCGCTGTCCACGCGGGGTTTTTAGCGGGATTTGCTTACATTGCTAATGATGCACGCCCTAAAATAGATTCGTTGTACAGATCAGGTTACAGGAACTACCTGGTTGCCGGCCACAGCCAGGGAGGTGCGTTGGTGTATTATGCCAGCGCGTGGCTCTATTACCTGGAAAAAGACGGTGTTTACCCGGGAATCGGGGTAAAAGCATACGCAACTGCTTCCCCGAAAATGGGAAATATGTATTTCGTGTACGATTATGATCACATCATGCGTTCAGAATGGGCGTTCAGCGTAACCAACTCAAAAGATCCCGTACCTGAAATGCCGTTCACCACACAGCAGCTGGCTCCCGATATGAATGAGCCGAATCCGCTGGTTGAAGCAAAGAAAGGATTGAAGAAGCAGCCGTTGATCAAACGAATGTTCTTGACAAGCGCATACAATAAAATGGATAAGAAAGCGGTTAAATCTGCCAAAAGCTACCAGAAATACCTGGGAAAATACGTGGGGAGATTCATTAACGGAATGGTCCCTGCACTGCAATTGCCCGCTCCTGTGAATTCCACTTATTTCCTGAGGCCCGGCGTCCCGATTTCATTTGTTCCGGATGACAGCTATTTCGAATTCTTCAAAGTGAATGACGGAAAGTACTATCACCACGGAATACAATCCTATCGGTTTTTACTGAGGCGGCAATACGAAGGATTGGGATCTTTATAGAAGGGTCAATAAAGATCACTTCAATGCATACCTCACAACCAGGTTATCCACTACCGTAAACAAATATCCATTGTGGTACCGGACGATTTTACTTCCGTCCCATTGCTGTTTGTGGTACATCTCCCCATTGGATTTCCACAAATAGACCCTGTTTTCCAAAGCGTCAATGGTAGCGATGATCGTGGCACCGTTTGCAGTAGAGAACAGCTGCACGTCCGAAACATCTGAGAATGGCAGCTTGATTGTTCCCCATTGGATTCCTCCCGAATTGAACAGTTTCAGCTGCTGCTGGTCCTTCACCACTATTCCTTTATCCGGGTAAAGTGTCGGGATCAGTTTCCCGTTGATGAATTTTTCGTACCGGGTGATCCCTCCCTTTTGGTCAAATGAGACCAGCTGGTTATTGCTTACCCCGAATAATTTTACCTCGTTCGGTAACTTTAAGGTCGTTGTGATGTCTTTTGCATCAAAGATCCGGAGCGGCTTCCTGCTTTCTGCCTGGATCATCTCAAAGCGTCCGTTTCCATAGATGCCGATGAATGGCTTGTTCGCGCTTACCCACACGACAGGAGGCTGCTCGATCTCGTTCAGCTGTGTGCGGATAATGGCCAGCTCCCGCCCCTGGTTATCGTACTGTAACAACCTTCCGTTTTTCCCGGCCAGTACAAAGAATCCGTTTCCTTTCCAGCGATAGAACAAAGGTGTCTGGATGTTTGCCTGGTCATCCAGGTCGATCGGGAACCCATTGGGCTGATTACCGTTGATATCCAGCACGTATACCTTCTTACTGGCGGAAACAAGCAATTGTGTCTTTTCATTGGCATAAATATCGATGATCGCAGCATCCCCGATCATGCTTCCGTCCAGGACCTGCTCCCATTTCTTTTTCCCTTTTTCAAAGAAAATCACCTTGTTGTCGTTAGTAGTAACAAAGAAATGATGCTCATCAACCACCAGGATATCTTTAACAATGCTTCCGATCACAAATGAGGCGGTCGTTGACGTGCTGGTTCCTTCAGTTGCGGAGGTTGTTTGTGAGGCTCCTCCCACAATGGTGGATAGCAGCACATTGTCATACACCGAAACCGCTGTTTTTTCTGTTTTGCTGACCTTTCTGAAATTGACCTTTTGAGGAAGTTTCCCGTAAATTTCATGTGATTTTTCCGCGTTTTGCGCCAGCGTGTTTCCCAGCTTATAGTCCCCGATAATGGTTTCGCATACGGCGCGGTTCCCGGAGATCACCACAAAGTCATCTACCTGGTACACATACAGTCCGTTCGATTCTTTCAGCAATTGGGTCAGCCTTGCTTTTTCAAAGTAATCATTTTCCGCATCAGTGGATTCTTTCTTATAGAAATCGTACAGCACCTGGATGGGCTCCTGTCCCTCGATGTAATCTGTAATGATCGCTTCCTGATTGTTGATTACAACATGCACCAGTCCGTATTTCAGCCAGTTGTTCATCGGGCTTTCCAGTAGCTCAGGCTCTTGGTTGCGCAAATACTCTGTTTCGAAGAATTGGTATGACTGAACGGAAGCCGGAACGATCGAAGCGAATACTTCTTTATCGTTTACTTTTGTGCCGAAAAATTCATCTCCGGCAGCAGATCGGTATTCTACCACTCCGTTTTCTTTGATGTACACGTCTGTTACTGATGGCCCGCTATTTTTAAATGCAATGATGGAGGCATCACAGTTTTTATCAAAATGCAAACCCTCCCAGGGATGTTTGTTCAGGTCAAACGATCCGTAGCAGAAATAAAGATTGTTCTTGGAATATTTTCCATCCAGCTTCCCATACGAAATACTGCCTCTTTTACCTGTTTTGATACCCGATTGGTCCATAAACAGGTCGCTGACGGACTCGCTGCTGATCACTTCTTTTGTCCTGATGAGAACATGTCCTCGTTTTTTGGAAACATAGATGTCATCGACCAGGTTCAGGTTCAGGTTGGCAATCAGGGCGCTTATTGCTTCGTTCTCTATGCCGAATTGCCCGGTGGCAACTGGCGCCTGGGCCGGGTTCAGGATGATAAGTAATGATTCGTCTTCGCTTCCGAACAGGTATTCAGGACTGTATTGTTTCCCCTGGTTTACACGGTCATACGTAGCATATCCCAGCCAGAGGAGGCTGATAACGGATAAAACGATCAGAAGAATTCGTCCAAACATAGTTTCAAAGTTACATCGAAAACAGGGCTTTGTGCCATCTGTTTTTCAAAGAAATCAACAGGAGGTTGTTAGGGAACCGGGTTTATCTGAAGCTGGCTTTTAATTTCCGCGCCACCAGCTTATCAATCGGGAATGTAACGACCTCTTCTGACAGGTGTTCCAGAGGAAACCATCTGAATCGTTCTTTTTCTTCGGAAAAAGGAACTTCGTATTTCGCAAAATCCAGCTCATTTAGCCGGTCGTAGTGAACGGAATAATAAATGCAGATGAGCTGATCCGTTTTTATGAATGCCGATTCCACGAAAAAATCCGTACAGTAGAACAGGTCTCCGACTTCTATATCAATGGATAGCTCTTCACGGAACTCACGGGCCAGGCAATTTTTCAGCCCTTCACCGAATTCAAGTCCCCCTCCGGGGAATTTGGTAAAAAATACTCCTCTCCGGCATTCATCGGAAATGAGCACTTCGTTCCGCTCATTGACTAAGATCCCGTACACACGGATGTTGAAACGGTTGTGTGACATCAGGTGTAAAAAGGATTAGTGTTCTTTTTTCAGCAGGCCCCGCAGGAAGGAGATCTCTTCTTTTAAAGATGAAATCTGCTGTTCGTATGCTGAGATTAATTCCTTAGGCATGTTATTATGTACGGTTCCGTTTCCTGACAGGGTACAGTGATACCAGTAATTGGCCGGACTGAAAGACAGCAGAAAGTCTAGCTGGACATCCAGCTCATGTGCAATGGCATTGGCACGTTCAATGTCCAGCCGTGTTGCTCCGCTTTCGATCTTTTGGTAAGCCTGTTGTGAAATACCCAACTGGGTAGCGAGCGCTTCCTGTGATATACCTTTCAGCTCCCTGAAGAACCGGATTTTGCTTCCCAGGTTCAGTGTCGGTATTTCTTTTTTTTCCATTGCTTATCTGATTTTCATAATGATAACAAGCAGAAGTTGTTACTTACAATAAATACTTGTTGTTTACAAGCAAATATACACATTGTATGAGAATTACGATTTCTACTTTCGCACAAATTTAACGTTATTAAAATTATTCAAATTGAAAAAGTTAGTGTATTTAGGAGCAGCAGCTATATTATTTTCAGGTTGTTTTGGTATTAAACAGGTGGGCGATCTGAACATGATCTCCAACCGCAATGTAAACCCGAACCAGGAATATGAATTGGTAAAAACCTATGCAGGATCAGAATCAAAGAGAGAGCTGAAAAAAGAATTCAAAAAAGTAAAAGCCGAGACAATACAGGAAGCCCTTGACCATACGGTAAAGAATACGGCGGGCGGGGAATTTCTTACCAATGCAAAGGTTTTCATCCTCAACGGGACTTATTTCGTGGTACATGGTGATGTCTGGGGAACAAAAGGAACGGAAAAACAGTTCAAAGGCTGGAAAGTGGGAGACAGGGTGCAGTGGAAAGAGATCACAGGGACAAAAAAAGGAATCATTGTTGACCTGAAAAGCTCAGAAGAAGCAACGATCAAAGAAGATGAGTCCGGGAAGGTGAAAAACATCAGGTATGATAAACTGACGAAAGACCTTTAATGGAAAACGATAATACTACAGACATGAAAACAATAAAAATACTCTCATTTTTCATTTTCATTCTTCTCGTATCAGGCTGTAAAAAAGAAGGGTGTACAGACCAGATAGCCGATAACTATAACCCATCCGCTAAAAAAAATGATGGCAGCTGCAGATACAGTGGAGATTTGGTCGTAAATGTCAGGGATGAGGTGGGAAATTCTATAACAGGAGAATGGGTTTATTTATACAAGACCAATGCAGACATGCAGAATGGCAGTAACAGCATCCGGGAAAAAATAACTGACAATAGCGGACAGGTTAAATTTACCAAACTTCCTGCCGGTGTTTATTATTTTGACTGCATCTATTACGATGCTTACTATGGTTATTCCGTTATTGCAGAAGGTTCCGCAACAGTAAGTAATGGACAGGTAACCACAACAGACATTTTCGGCGAACCATAATGTTCCCTTGTTCCTCACATTTAAAACGGTTGTTTCAGAAATGGGACAACCGTTTTGTTATTTTTGGAACGCGATTTTTATAATAAATAACCTTTTGCTTCCGTTACCAGGATGAAAAATGCATCATTCAACAATGAAACTGACTTTTAAGAAACACATCCTGTTCATTTTTTTGTACCCATTTATTATTCTTTCCCAGGAACCACCCGGCGAAAAAGAAAAGAAAACAGGATTGGGGGTATTTGTTACACCGGAATACCATTCCGTTTTACTGAAAGGGAATACCGGAGACCGGCATATAACAACAAGGCTGAGCGGGTCAGTTGGCACGCAGATGAACCTGACATTTGGCAACAATCTTGTTTTTCGGGCAGGTTTGGGGTATAGTTTCAGAACCTTTGAGTACAAGATCAGCAACCTGGTCTTTGGAGATATGATCGATCCGCAGCAAGGTTATACAGGAACGCCAAAAAGCGTGAGGTACGATATTTCTTTTCATGAGATCCAGCTTCCGGTGGCAGTGCATTATAAATTTTCCATTCCGTTTTTCATCGGTGGCGGAATAGACCTTATTTTTCCTCTTGCAAATGAAGGATACATGACAATGACAGATAGTCACGGGCCATATACTTTTGAAAATCCTTTCAATGCCGCACTTAGTCTTAGTGCCGGTTACCGTTTTCGGCTGGATCAGAAACTCTACCTGTTGCTGGAACCTGTTTTCAGGATGAATTTAAAGGCATACAGCTTAAACAATGGACACCATTATACGGCAGGAATTAAAACGACTATCTGGATAGGAGGAAGATAGTCCGGCAACAGTGGATCACTTCCTGATCTTATGGATGATCCCGGTTGTTGAAAATCCTTCCACCAGGGGGATCGCCACGACTTGTCCGCCTGTTTTGTCCATTATGTCAGCGCCAACAATGTATTTCTTCGAAGAAGCATCACGCTCATCTGCGTCGTAATCGCTTCCTTTTGCTACAATATCCGGTTGAAGTGTACGGATCAGCTCAAGTGGTGTATCTTCATCAAATATGACAACCAGGTCCACAACTCCCAGCCCGGCAAGGACAACAGCCCTGGCATCCTGGTCATTGATCGGGCGGTCTCCGGATTTGCCCTGGCGTTTTACCGAAGCATCGGAATTCAACCCCACAACAAGCCGGTTGCCGAGGTCGGAGGCCTGTGTCAGGTAGGTTACATGCCCTTTGTGCAGAATATCGAAACAGCCATTGGTAAAGGTAACTTTCAAGCCGGTATTCTTCCAGATCCCCATTCTCTGGATGGCTTGTTCAAGGGATACGATCTTATTCTGCAGATTCTCTAGTCGTGTCATCGTTTTTAGAATAATTGTTTGGTAGCAGGGCCAGCGAGATCAGCCCCAGAAGAATCATAATGGCAGTATTTCCCAGCCAGATAATCATTCCCAGCGCGTTCCCCAGTCCTTTTGCTTCGGCCGGGTAATCGCCTTTCAGGTAAAATGACACGACCAGTCCCACAAGCAGCGGGTAAACACCGATGCCGCCATTTGTAAAAGACATTCCGACAGAACCGACAACAAACCCGATCAGCATCCCCGTAAACGGAACGTTGCTCGTTTCCGAAAGGGAATAGAACGGTACGGCGAACATCAGCACCCAGCAGATCCAGATGATAAACGTATGAACAATGAATGCTCCGGGGTTCTTCGTTCTGAAAACGGCAAAAATCCCGTTGATGATCCCTTTGGCAAACTGGGTAATTTTTTCCCTGAACTTTCTGCTGAAAACGAAAGCCGCTCCGCCAAGCAGGAAGATGCTCACGATGACTGCATAAATGATCTGCTTCGCACCGATTCCTTCTGATGCGGGCGCGTCTCCCCCAAGCTGGTGTTCGATCTCTCCGAATATGGCCATCAGGTCATTGTAACCGATCAGCATGGTGATGCACACCACCAGTCCAAGCATCAATACATCAACTGCCCGCTCTGCGATGATGGTTCCGAATGACTTTGCGAACGGAATCCCGTCCGAACGGAACAGCATGGCCGCGCGGGTAGGTTCTCCGGCCCTCGGAAGCGTATAGTTGGCAAGATACCCGATCATCATCGCGTGATAGCGGTGCTTCCAGGGAGATTGATAACCCATCGGTTCGAGCATGTACTTCCAGCGCACGGCACGTGACCAGAGGGAAATGAATTCCAATACCATTGCCAGGAAAACCCAGAAATAATTAGCTTCTTTCAATGCTTTCTTGAAGCTGTTGATGTGCTCTTCGGACATACTTGAAAAAAACAGCCAGAACAGGTAGATCCCTATTCCCAGTGGGAGAATGGTCTTTATAAGCGTCAGGATTGTTTTTTTCATCGTCAGTCAGTTAGTCCAGCCGGTTTGTTTTTTCATTCGGAAAAGCAAGGGACGGCTTGAAGGACTTTGCCTCTTCAAAATCCATGAATCCGTATCCGATGATAATGATGATATCGTCGATCGCCACTTTTCTCGCTGCAGGCCCGTTCAGGCAGATGGTTCCAGAATCTCTGTCACCTTTGATAACATATGTCTCAAAACGTTCGCCATTGTTCACATCAACAATTTGTACACGTTCCCCCTCAATCAGATTTGCTGCCTCCATCAACGTTTCATCGATTGTAATGCTTCCGATGTAATTCAGGTCCGCTTGTGTGACTCTGACTCTGTGGATTTTAGACTTTACAACTTGTACTAACATATCTTAAAATTCATTGCAAAGTTAGGTAAATAATAAACGTATGAAACATAATTATCAATTATCAACCAATGAAATTTTATATTTCACGGAACTTCTCATCAGCCATTTAATTCATAATTCATAATTCAAAATTAATCTTACATCAATTGAATAACATATCTTTGTAGCCTAAAATACAAATAAAATGAGTTTATTGACAGTCGGGAGTGTTGCATTCGATGCCATCGAAACACCTTTCGGAAAAACAGATAAAATAATCGGGGGAGCAGGGACCTATATCGCCCTCGCAGCTTCTTTCTTTGAAAAAGACCAGAAGATCGTTTCAGTGGTGGGAGAAGACTTCCCGCAGGAAATGATTGACCTGATCGCTTCCAGAGGTGTGGATGTATCCGGCCTTCAGGTGAAAAAAGGAGAAAAGACCTTCTTTTGGTCCGGCCGTTACCACAATGATATGAATTCCCGCGATACGCTGGTCACTGAACTGAACGTGCTGGGAACATTTGATCCGGTTATCCCGGCATCTTACCAGGGAGTGGATTACTTACTGCTGGGAAATCTGAGTCCCCAGGTACAGCGCCAGGTAATTGAACGCCTGGAAAACCGCCCGAAGCTGGTTGCAATGGATACCATGAACTTCTGGATGGACATTGCAATGGACGACCTGAAAAAAACATTGTCCATGGTCGATGTGCTGATCATCAATGACGAAGAAGCAAGGCAATTGTCAAAAGAATACTCGCTTGTAAAAGCGTCGAAAGTGATCCGTGCCATGGGGCCGAAATACCTGATCATTAAGAAAGGCGAACACGGGGCATTGCTGTTCCATGAAGACAAAGTGTTCTTTGCGCCGGCGCTTCCCCTGGAAGATGTATTTGACCCGACTGGTGCGGGAGATACGTTTGCTGGAGGATTTATGGGATATATTGCCTCAACAGACGATCATTCGTTCGAAAACATGAAACGTGCGATCATTGCGGGATCTGCCCTGGCTTCTTACTGCGTTGAGAAATTCGGGACGGAACAGCTCCAGGCAATTTCGAGAGAAGACGTAGACAGACGGATTGAGAAATTTGTGCAACTGGCAAATTTCGATATGCTGCAAACGATTTGATAGTGAATTAATAAACGATTAGTTATGGAAAGTACTGCATTTTTAGAAGAGCTGAAAGCCCTTGCTTCACAGGAAGATCTGATTTCGGCTGGACGAGAAGTGAATGAGCTGAGCGCACGATTTGAAGATTATGTGATCGAAGAAGAACGTAAATTACAGATCGCGCAGATGGATGCGGAGGAAAAAGGGGAGGAGGTTCCCGAAAACCCGGAGCTGGTAAAGCTGAAAGAAGCATTCCGCGAAGCAATAAAGGATTTCCGTGAAAAACGGAAAGTAGTCCTTGATTCAAAAAATGCAGAAGAAACAACGAATCTTTCCAGGAAGAAAGCACTGATCAATAAGCTGAGAGAAACCATCCAGCAGGAAGAAAATATCGGAGCAGCGTTCGGTGCATTGAAAGAGATCCAGGAATCCTGGAAGGAAATCGGAGACATTCCCCGTGAAAAGCGGGATGAGATCCAGTCGGAATATTCCCGGCTGATCGAAGATTTCTTCTACAATATCAATATCTATAAACAGTTAAAAGACCACGATCTGAAGCGCAATTCCCAGATGAAACAGGAAGTAATTGCCAGATTGAAAGAATTGGAGAACATTGCTTCCGTTAAAGAAGTGGAACACCAGCTGAAAGCATTGCAAAATGACTGGGAAGACATCGGACCGGTCAGCAATGACGAATGGGAAGTGATGAAAGATGAGTACTGGAAGGCCGTACATGCCTGTTACAGCCGCATCAACGTTCATTACGAAGAGCAGCGTGCTGTATTGACAAAAAACCTGGAGCAAAAGAAAGAGCTCCTGGATAAAATTACCGCTACGGTGGATGCGATTCCCCAGGAAACAGACCTCAGGTTCTGGGAGAAAGCGACAGAAGAAATCCTTCGTTTCCAGGAAGGCTGGAAGAAGATCGGGTTTGGCCCCAGGAAAGAGAATGAGGAAGTCTGGCTGGCATTCCGAGCGCAGTGCGACCGTTTCTTTGCAGCTAAGAAAGAGTTCTTCGGAGAGATCCAGAAAGAATTTGACAAGATCGCTGAGAAGAAAAAAGCACTGATCGAAAAAGCAACCGAACTAAAAGATTCCACTGACTGGAAAAATACTGCCAACCAGCTGGTGAACCTGCAAAAGCAGTGGAAAGCGTTGGGCAACTCAGGACAACGCCACGAACAGCGTTTATGGAAACAATTCCGTGGAGCATGCGATGTCTTTTTCGACAACCGTCAGAAGCACTTCGAGGCAGCAGATGCGGAATTTGAAACCAACCTTGCGGCGAAGAACGAGATCATCGCAAAAATCAATGCGTATGCTATCCCGGAGGACAAGAAACAGGCCCTGGCAGACCTCAAACAGTTTGCAAGCGATTTCAATGCGGTCGGGAAAGTTCCGATGAAGGCAAAAGATACGGTTTACAATGAGTTTAAGGCAGCGCTGGATAAGCACTATGCGGAATTGAAGCTGGAAGGAGAGGAAAAAAATAAAGTAATGTTCCAGGCCCGCCTGGATACACTTTCAGGAAGCCCGGATTCTTCCAGGCTGTTTGCACGAGAAAAAGCGGATTTGCGCAAGAAAATAGAGCAGCTGCAGCACGAGATCCTGCAATTGGAAAACAACCTTGGATTCTTTGCCAGCTCAAAAGGAGCGGATGCTCTGAAGAAAGAAGTGGAGAAGAAGATCGAGCGGGCGAAAGAAGAGATCGTATCACTGCGTCAGAAAATCAAGCTGATCCCGAATGAATAAGTTTTTCAACGTCTTACTTTTACTGGTATTCTTCCCGACAATGCTGCTGGCGATAGTTGTCGGGTTTGACATTCCCCTGGCTTCGCTGCATACTTCCGGGGCGAATATCATTTATAGAAAAGAGATCTTTCTCGTTCTGGGCGTATTTTTATTGCTCATCAACCTTCGGAGAAGCATTCGTCGCTGGGTGGCAATGAAGCTGGTCAACCAGCAGTCGAAATACAAGTGGAGCACCGTGGTGAGCAAAGACCGGATCAAGCGGGTCTATTCCTATAATTTCCTCGAAGCATTGGTCATGTTAGCTGGCGGGATCGGTGTATATCTGGTGACCTCCGAGGCGTGGATGCCGTTGGTCGGTCTGGTCTTCGGTGCGTTGGACGGAATATTCTTTGCTGTCTATGGAGCGAAAAGCGGCAGGTTCCGGGTGGGTCTGACCTCTAAAGCGTTGTTGGCCGGTGACAGGGATGTAGTGCTGATTTACTTTTTAGGATTGCGCAGGGTTTCCTTCCAGCAGCAGACGCTTTTCTTCGACTTCAAAGAGGAAGGAATGCAGTTCAGGTTTCCCATCAATCTGATCCCGGAGGAGAAACGGGAAGAATTCTTTGCCGAATTGAAAGACACGGTTGACGATAAAAAAGTCTATTTTTCAAATAACATTGAATTTCAGCGCAAAATACAGGAAAAAACCCTGTAAAACCTTTGTTTTTTAAAGCAAAAGCCTTTATTTTTAACTATAAAAAGTATTTTTGTAAATAAACCTGGAAAATTTTAACGATTGGTAGACTTAATTCTGAAAGGTGTAGTTACAGGATTCCTTTTAAGTGTGATGATTGGCCCTGTATTCTTCGTACTGCTTGAAACAAGCATACGAAAGGGTGTACGCGCTGCTCTTTCCCTGGATTTTGGAGTGTTTATCTCCGATATCATCTACATCCTGATCGCTTTTTTATTCTACAATGAAGTGAAGTCCCTGGCCGACGGAGATAGTAAAGAAATAGCGAAAGTAATAGGCGGCTTTCTTTTCATCATATACGGACTGATCACCTTTTTCAAGAAGCCGGCAACCATCCAGCTGGTTGTTTCAAAAGAAAGAGAACCCTCTGACTGGAAAGAGTACAGGATGCTGTGTTTAAAAGGATTTTTGCTCAACCTGGCGAATCCGCTGGTAATCTTCTACTGGTTCAGCGTGCTGTCCTACGGAGATACCAACCACGTGGAAGGATGGGGGGCAAATGCAACACTGACGCTTTTTATCGGCATCATCTTGTTGATCTTTTTTTCGATAGATTTTCTGAAAATTCTCGGGGCAAAGCAGTTGCGGCCGTTTATTACCAGTAAATTATTAAAATCCCTGAATCAATTGATCGGGATTGTTTTTATGGCTTTTGGAGTCGTTTTGCTGGTACAGGGATTTGTAAAAAACATGTAACAATCAGTTAAATTTTGTATTATACAGAATAAATTTAAACATCTATGTGGAAGTTGCCATTGCTGTTCATCCTGGTTTCGTTTCAAGCCGTATTGTCCCAGGAAGAAGTGGAATATAAAGTGCTGAAGGAAAACCTGACGAAGAAAGAAACACTGTATTATGACTTTAACAAGTCTAAAATTCAATCGGTAGGGGCCTATTATACCGATAAGCTGGGTCCGACGACCATGAAGCACGGTAAGTGGATCTACTACGACCGTGACGGGAAAATTGAAGAAGAACGGGACTATTACAAAGACCTCCTTCACGGGAAAGCGATCCTTTATTACCCGAATTCCAGGCCGAAGCAGGAAGGTTACTTTTACCTGAATCATCCCGACAGCATCTACCGGGAATGGAATGAAACAGGAAGACTGGCTACCGAGGGGACTTATTCCTACGGAAAACCCTACGGAAAATGGAAATACTATTACCTTGACGGAAGAATAAAATCCGAAGAGATCGCGAAAGATACCGTTCTCCTGATGGAATCGTTCTGGATGCCGGATTCCAGCCATACCCAGACAGTTGTCAACGGAACAGGAGAGATCATGACGTTCTATACTACAGGTACCCTGAAAGAGTGGTACCACTACAAAGACGGGTTAAAACACGGGCCGTTTGAAGAATGGAGCATTTACGGTTATAAGACCCTCACAGGCTCATTTGTCAACGGGGAAAAAGACGGGGAATGGATGTTTGCCTTCTACTCCGGTAAAACAGATAAGATCAGCAATTATAAGAACGGAAAGCTGCACGGACCGTATAAGAATTTCTACGAAGACGGAAAACTGTACGCCGAAGGGCAGTACCAGGAAGGAAAGAAATCCGGTCAATGGACCTGGTACACCAGTGAAGGGACACGTGATATGCAGGGCACTTTCGTGGATGATCTGCAGGATGGGAACTGGACCTACTGGTTTGCTACCGGTGAAGTTTCCTATACGGCGCATTACACACAGGATAAGAAATCCGGGCAATGGAATTATTACTATAAGAACGGTAAGAAATTCAAAGAAGGAACGTTCTCAAATGATGAAAAGCACGGAACCTGGAAAACCTGGTACGAGAACGGGACACTCCTGATGGATGGGGCGTATGAGAACGGCAGGGAAACCGGAGAGTGGAAAAACTACTGGGAAAATGGGAACCTGAAAAATGTTTCCTCATTTGTCGGCGGAAAATTGAACGGAAAATGGCTCTCGTACCTCCCGGATGGCAAGCTGTCTGTCGAAGGAACCTACAAAAATGGCTATAAGACCGGTAAATGGCTGGACTATTTTGCCAATGGGAACCTGAGGGAGATGAAAACGTATAAGGTCGTTAAAACAAAATCCAAGATCAACAAATCAGGAGAAAAGCCCAAAATAAATTATTCCAGTGAGCTGAACGGTAAATTTGAGGCCTACTCCGACCTGGATGGGAAAAAGATGGAGGAAGGAACGTATAAGAACGGTAATAAAGTAGGAGCCTGGACAGCTTATCATCCCGGAGGGAGGATGAAAGCGGTTGTTTCCAATTACAGGAATGGGAAGCTGGAAGGGGAAATGGCCACCTATGACAAACGCGGGAAGATCATTTCCACCTGTGATTACAAAGATGGACTGAAGCACGGAACATTCAGGCTGTATGACAAGCGGGGAAAAGTAGCTTCCGAAAAACGTTTTTCCGAAGGAATGCTGATCATTGAAGGACAGGATAACAAAGCAGGTTCTTTTTCGCCTGCAAGAAGATAAACACAATGACGGTTGATGAGATCCTGTCCAATACTGCCCACAGGCCGTGGGAATTACCGGGAAGAAAATGGCAATACTACCAGGAATGGAACAATGTGCTGTTTTTACATTGGGAAGTCCCTTACGAGGATTTGAGAATGCTCGTACCATCTCAGCTGGAGATTGACAGCTTTGAAGGCAGGTACTATGTTTCGCTGGTGGCGTTTACGATGCAGAAGATCCGCCCGCGCAACCTGCCGGCAGTAAAATTCATTTCTGATTTTCACGAGATAAACGTCAGGACCTATATCAGCAACGGAGATAAACAAGGCGTGTACTTTCTGAACATTGAAGCAGGAAAACGATTGTCGGCTTTTGTGGCGAGAACATTATCGGGACTTCCTTACGAAAAATCAATGATCAGAAGAACGCAAACGGAACATCGTTCATTCAATGCGCCCAAGAAACTGAAAATGAATGCTTCATTCAATGTGAAATCTGTTTTTGAAAGCAAGACGAGTCTGGATAAGTGGCTTACGGAACGCTACTGCCTGTATCTTGAAGATGCCGGTTCCGTATTCCGCTACGAGATCCATCACAACGAATGGGAAGTCAGGAACGTTGAATTTGAAAACCTGGAGATTGATTATTATATTGGGAAGATACGGCTGTCAGCCGGTAACCTGGAACTGGCACATTATTCCAAAGGGGTGCAGGTTGTGTCCTGGAAAAAGGAAAAGATCTGAGTTTTCTGTTTCCATTGAGCACACTTCTATTCTTATTCTCGGGGAGTCACGTTGCAGGTATTCAGATAAGATTAACTTTGTAGTTGTATGATTCGCATATTTACGGAAAACAGGGCACTTACGGTATTTTTATTACCATTTTTCACAGTCATTTACCTGCTGTTGAATGCGCAGTTTCCTTATTTTGAGCTGACGAATGAGCTCGACCTGGGGCTTTTCGGGACGTATCACCTGGAAGATCCACTACCAAAGCAGGTTGGAGGAGGAGTGATCGTGTTCTTAACGGCGATCGGGATCAATTACATTTTCAACTACTATAATTTTCACGAGAAAAACACGTATTTCCCTGCTTTTATATACATTGTCTGGATGAGCTTTTTTGAAGGGATGTACAATCCCGACGGGTTCATGATCGCTCACATGGCCTTTATCCTGATGATTTTTCAGCTATTCAGGCTGAATCAGAATGAAGACGGAAGAAAAATTGTGTTCAATGCCGCATTTTTTGCGGGAATAGCCACCTGTCTGCACCTTACAAACGTAGTTGTGCTGCCGTTTTTATTTCTCATGGTCTGGATTGTCCGCCCGTTTGTGCTGAGAGAATCCCTGCTGCTGCTGGCCGGGTTTATCACTCCTCTGTTGTATGCCGGGGTGTTGATCTTGTTCCAGAATGATTCGTTGCAGCAGAACTGGGAGCTGACGATCAGTGATACCTGGTTTGATCAGACAAGTGTCCTGATCACTGGTATTGCTGCGGTGCTGTTTATCATTTTGAGCGTGTTCGGAATCCGGGGCAAGCTCCAGAAGAGCAGCATCCGTTTCCGGAAGCTGACACGGATCCTGTGGATGTTTTTTTTCGTATCGGTGTCAATCGGTATCCTCGACCTGTTGCTGTTGGAGCAAGTGGATTATTTTAGTCTCCTGTTTGTTCCTGTCTCCATATTTTCCTTTTTTTCTTTCATTAAAAAACCACTTGCGGCAATTACAACCGGCTTGTTTTTCTTCATCATTATCTGTTCCTTTCTGAAATTTTTCCTCTGATAAGCTCGCATAGTCACCCGATTTTGACTAATTTCGCAAGGAAATTGAACGGGAACAGGTTTTCCCATTAAATCTTGATTCAACTATGAAATTTGGTGTTGTTACATTTCCGGGCTCCAATTGCGATGCGGATATGATTTATGTATTGGAAACAATAATGGGACAGGAGGTCGTTAGCCTTTGGCACAAAGACCGTGACCTGCAGGGATGTGACCTGGTTGTTCTTCCCGGAGGGTTCTCTTACGGAGATTACCTGCGTTCGGGAGCCATCGCAAAGCTTTCCCCGATCATGGAAGAGGTGATAAAGCATGCCAATAAAGGAGGATATGTGATGGGAATCTGCAATGGTTTCCAGATCCTCACAGAATCTGGATTGCTGGACGGAGCATTGCTTCACAACAACACACAAAAGTTCATTTCTAAAAATGTATATTTGAAAACGGGAAGCTCCAATACTGCATTGACAAAGGGACTGGATGCAAATAAAGCATACAAGATTCCGATCGCGCATGGGGAAGGCCGTTTTTATGCACAGGAGGATACGATGAAGAAGATCCGGGACAATGACCAGGTTTTGTTCTATTATTCCGACGAAGAAGGAAACATCAGTGATGCTGCCAATCCGAACGGATCGCTTTTGAACATCGCGGGAATCTGCAATGAACAACGAAATGTGTTCGGAATGATGCCTCACCCGGAACGTGCGGCTGACAGTGAGTTGAACAACATTGACGGAAAAGCGTTTTTTGAGTCGCTGTTGAAATTTTGTTAATACAATAGAAAAAAATTACGAATGAGAGTTTTATTGCTAGGATCAGGAGGAAGAGAGCACGCATTGGCGTGGAAGATTTCCCAAAGTTCTGTATTGGAAGAGCTGTTTATTGCTCCGGGAAATGCAGGGACAAAAAATCACGGGAAAAACGTTGATATCAAACCTTCCGATTTTCCTGCAGTGAAAAAATTCGTACTGGACAACCAGATAGAAATGGTGATTGTGGGTCCGGAAGACCCGTTGGTTCTGGGGATCCATGATTTCTTTCTGAATGATGATGAAATAAAGCACATCGGAGTTGTCGGCCCGCAGAAAGAAGCGGCTCAGCTGGAAGGAAGCAAGGATTTCGCGAAAGAATTCATGAAACGCCACAACATCCCCACAGCAAAATACGCCACCTTCACAAAAGACACGCTCGAAGAAGGATATGCCTTCCTGGAATCGATGGCTGCACCTTATGTCTTAAAAGCTGACGGACTTGCAGCAGGAAAAGGAGTATTGATCCTGGATTCCCTGGAAGAAGCAAAAGCGGAACTGAAAAATATGCTTGCGGATGCGAAATTCGGGAATGCAAGCTCCAAAGTAGTGATCGAACAATTTCTGAAAGGAATAGAGCTTTCAGTGTTTGTCATTACGGACGGAGAATCTTACAAGATGCTGCCGGAAGCGAAAGACTACAAGCGCGTCGGGGAAGGTGATACCGGGTTGAATACCGGTGGAATGGGAGCTGTATCACCGGTTCCGTTCGCAGATACCGCTTTTATGGACAAAGTGGAAAACCAGGTGATCATCCCGACGGTGAAAGGACTGAAACAAGATAATATCCCCTACAAAGGATTCATTTTCTTTGGCTTGATCAACGTAAAGAATGAGCCGTTTGTAATTGAGTATAACTGCCGCATGGGTGACCCTGAAACCGAAGTTGTTATGCCCCGTCTGAAATCCGATCTGCTGGATCTGTTTGAAGGAGTGGTGACAAATACACTCTCCGAGCGGGACATCCAGTTCGATGAAAGAAGTGCCGCTACCGTGATGATGGTTTCCGGAGGATACCCGGAAGATTACGAAAAAGGAAAACAGATCTTCGGACTGAACGGAATCACCAATTCAATTGTCTTCCATGCAGGAACCTCGTCTGACGGACCGGCGGTGATGACGGCCGGAGGGCGTGTACTGGCAGTTACTTCTTACGGGAAGAACCTGGATAACGCGCTGGAAAAATCATACGAAAGCATCCGGAAAATTGAATTTGACAAAGCCTATTACCGCAGAGACATCGGGTTCGATGTGGTATAGTACTTCCCTTGTATAATAGAAGTTTTTCCGTTTTTTTGCGATTACATTCGCAAAAAATCAAACTTTTTTGCGATTACATTCGCAAAAAATAGTATTTTTGTGTAAAACCTGGAGCGGATGATCACGAGAATAATACAGGATACGATTGAAAAACGGCTGAATGATAACAAGGCGATTATTCTTCTGGGTCCCCGCCAGGTAGGAAAAACCACCTTATTACACGACTTTTTTAAAAACAATTCGAATGTACTCTGGTGGAATGGAGATGAACCCGATATTCGTGAGCTCCTGGTATCAGCGACTTCCACACGATTGAAGCAGCTGATCGGTAAGCACACAACCGTTATTATTGATGAAGCACAGCGGATTGAAAATATAGGACTATGTATTAAGCTGATAACAGACAACCTGAAGCAGGTTAAGGTTATCGCGACAGGATCATCGTCTTTTGAGCTTGCCAATAAAATTAATGAACCATTGACCGGCAGGAAATGGGAATATACACTATACCCGGTTTCATTTGAAGAAATGGCAGGGCATCATGGATTATTGGCAGAGCAGCGTTTGCTGGAGCACCGACTGGTTTACGGATACTACCCGGATGTTATCAACAGCCCGGGGGATGAACCGGCTATTCTGAAACAACTGGCGGATAGTTACCTGTTCAAAGACATCCTGACATGGGAACGGATTCAAAAGCCGGACCGACTGGAAAGGCTGGTACAGGCGCTGGCGTTCCAGGTAGGAAACCTGGTTTCTTATAATGAGCTGGGGCAAACGGTAGGTCTGGACAACCAGACAGTAGAGCATTATATCAACCTGCTGGAAAAATCATTCATTGTTTTCCGTTTGGGGACATATAGCCGGAACCTGAGAAATGAGCTGAAAAAGTCACGGAAGATCTATTTCTATGACAATGGTTTGAGGAACGCTGTAATCAACCAGTTTAATCCCATCGCGCTTCGAAATGATACAGGCGCATTGTGGGAGAATTTTATCATCAGCGAGCGGATGAAGTACATGGCTTATCACCAGCGGTATAGCAATACTTATTTTTGGCGCACCACTTCACAGCAGGAAATAGATTACATTGAAGAGCATGATGGGATAGTGAATGCGTATGAATTTAAGTTTTCTTCCAAGAAAGCAAAGGTAAAGCTACCGAAATCATTCGTTGACGCATACACCCCGGATCATACGGAAATCATTACACGGGATAATTTTCACCACTTTGTGATGAATGGAGATTGAGTTGTGTGCTTTTTTCATCTTATCTTGTTACTTTTACAAGAAACGGCATTCTATCTGTAAAAAGCGATCTTGTTCCGTAAAAAACATAGCAACCTGTCAGAGTCAGAAATCATCCGGCTGGCTAAAAAACAGCAGGAATATTTCGGCATGCTGTATGAGAAGTATTTTGAGCAGATATTCCGGTTTGTGTTCAGGCGTTTGGGTGGAGATGAGGAAACAGCAGGAGACCTTACCCAGCAGACCTTTATCAAAGCGATGGCGAATATGGATAGGTATACCGATAAGGGTCTGCCTTTCTCCAGCTGGTTGTACCGTATTGCTCAGAATGAGGTTTCCATGCACTTCCGGTCGTCTAAGAAAACCGTTTCCGTGGCCATTGAACAGCAATCGGTTCTGAGCTTATTGGACGACGTGACATCTTCGCATCATATGTCATTGGAAGAACAGGAAAAACTGATCCGTCTGCTGAATGAACTGGAGCAGGAGCAGTGCGACTTGGTAGAATTGCGCTATTTCCAGGGGGTAAGTTTCAAAGAAATTTCCGAAATTTACAATATAAGTGAGGCGAATGCCAAAATGCGTGTATACCGGATTTTGGAAAAATTAAAATCGAAGTGGGGGCAATGAGAAAGTTTGAAGTACATAAAAAAACGGATAAGATCGAACCGACGAAAGAACAAGTCAATCGTCAGAAGGATTTTGCACGTCTCCGCCACGAATACGAGAACCTCACGAAACGGGGCAAACGGCCACTCTACCGCGATCCGAAAATGCTGCTGTTCTGGATTTTGATAGCGGTCATCCTGTTTTTGATTTTTTATGAGTAGGCCATTTCCAGACAATATAAACTGTATTTGCCGACAGAACAGCAGCTATTGGATGAAGTCAGCAAGGAATTGAAATCGTTTGATGAACAGCAAAACGGTTAGCAAAAATAGTACTGGGAGTTTACGCCGGACATATAAAATTATTTTATTCGCATTCTTTCATTGCACGAATCACTCCTTCGACCTCCTGGTCCAGTGAATAAAGCTGCATGGCATTTTCCTGTACTTTATCCAGATCCAGTTCTCCTGATCGGAGTTGTTCACGAATGTGGAAATAGGTAGCTTTAAATGACTCCTCGCCATTGAACGCATACAATCCTCCTCTTGTTCCGTGCCCCAGCACTTCCGGCGTACCGCTGGTATTTGTGCCGATCACCGGGGTTTTTGAGAACATGGCCTCTACTGTTACCATACCGAATGTTTCTCCTTCGCTCGACATGACAAAGAGGTCGATGGCTTGGTAAAAGTTGTTTACTTCCGTTGTGAATGGTGCAAAATGAATACGGTCTCCTAGTTGGTGTTCATCAATGAATTGCAGGATTTTTTGATGATAAAGCACACTTTTCGGGTCGTCCACCGTAGGAGCTCCGACAATCAGCAAAGCGATGTCTTCTCCTGCATCCAGCAATTGTTGTATGACTTTTACAAGAAACAGCTGCCCTTTCTTTTCATCAATCCGGCCAATGACACCTAACACAAACGCATGTGTTTGAAAGGAAAAAAACTGTTGTGCAGCTTCGCGTGTTGGCTGTTCTTTTAAAAATGGCTCAATGCGTACACCCAGCGGAACAATTCTGATTTTTCCCTCGTCAATTGTGGTTTTTTCGATGGCTTCCTCTTTTAACCATTGCAAAGGGGTAAGCCATAAATCGACTGCTTTGAAACGCAAACGCTGAAAAAACCCTTTTTTCGGAATTCCGATCTGCATCTGTTGCTGGTGAATGATCTTTATAGGCTTCGTTTTTCTTTTTGTCCATAATAACAGATCCAGATCCGGGCGGAATGCCGTAAAAGCGATATTCAGGTCATTTTTCCGCATGTAGCCGGCAACAACCGAAGCATTTCTGAAATCGAAGTATTTTTTAACCTTTTTCAGGCGGAGAACCGATTGGAATCGGGCGCTGACCTGTTGTTCAAATGCGGTATGTTCCTGGCAGATAAAATGAATTTCGACACCATTCTTTTGCAGTTCTCCTGCCAGTTTTACGACATTCATCTCCAGCCCGCCCCATCCGGTTGATGTATTTACGATTAGTAATTTCATATTATCTGAACCCGTTTACTTTCATTGATGTTGCTGCATTATTTTTCAAATCAATTAAAAGAGTAAAGAAACAATTACCTCCATCATTAACTGTGATCAATCTATTTTCGGGTAACAGATGTTTAATTTGTTTAATCATTGATTCGCAATAACAGAAAGCCTTGATAAAGCGTGTGGTACCATGTTCATTGGTTGAATACTGATATTGCCGGATGTAATTTTTTAAATCAATATGTCCCATTGCTCCCCAGGTTAGTACAATGGAATCACTCATTGTTTTATTTATTGATTCCAATTCATCTATTCTTGTGTCAACTTGATTCTTCTCCCTTAAAAAATCATGAACGAAGTCACTTTTTTTTGGCATTTCTGATTTTAGTTTGCGTTTTTTTAAATTTCCTTTTTTCGAATAAAACTGATTGTGATAATTTCTTTGTTGCTTAAGAATTACATACTCGGAATAAAGTGAATCATTGAGATTTACAGCTTCATGATCCCGAGTGGATTTAGAATTGTAGTGATTTACAGCTTCAATTAATAAAGAATCTGCTTGTTTTATTTCATCGAAAATAAGAGGCTTTGTTCCAAAAAGTCTCAAATTTGAAGTCTCCAATTCATTTTGAGAATAAACCAAATGACTTAAGAAAATAACGATGTAAACAGATGTTTTCATTATTTATTTAGAACGTAAAAATTATGTTTCTTGTATGTACTTTCCTTTCTTCGATCCGCTGTAAATACTGAATTTTCTGAAGCTGCATTCCAGGCTCCCGTTGAACAACTTGATCTTTGCATCCGGTTTGAGTCCAATGGATTTCAATCCTTCTTCACTGGAAGTGATCAGCCAGCAATCAAAACCTTTTAATTCGGTTTTCATCCAGTCTCCGATTTTGGAATACAGCTCAGTGGTATCCGCTCCGAGCCGTTCTCCATACGGAGGGTTGGTAATCATGATCCCTTTTTCAAACTCCAGGTTCTTCACTTCATCAAAAGATGCGGTCTTTACTTCAATAAAACGTCCGAAATTGAACCTGCGGAGGTTGCGTTTTGCTTTCAGCATCATTTCTGAGCTGATATCGAACCCTGAAATCTCAACCGGTAATTTTTTCAGGGAACGTACACGTTCTGTCGCTTCCTGGTATATTTTCTCCCACAATGCGGCATCGTAATTTGAAAAATTCTTGAATGCGTAATGCTGTCGCTCAATTGTCGAAGGAATTCCCGTCGCATATAAGGCTGCTTCAATGAGGATGGTTCCTGAACCGCAGAAAGGGTCTATCAATGGCGTTTGCTTATCCCATTTTGCCAGGCGGAGCATTCCCGCAGCCAGTACTTCGTTCAGCGGAGCTTCTCCCACATCTTCGCGGTAACCTCGCTGATACAAAGGCAATCCGCTTGTGTTCAGAGAGATGGTTACCCAATCATTGTTGATGTACAGATCAAACAATACCTGTGGGCGTTTGATGTTCACATCCGGGCGTTTGCCGTATTTTTCCCGGAAAACATCTGCTACAGCATCTTTTACGACCAGGTACGGAAATTGCGTATGGTTGAAGAAGTTGGAAATTACCGCGCCTTTTATGGCAAAGGTCTTGTCGGCATCAAAATAAGAAGTCCAGTCAATTTTCTTTGCCTGCTTGTACAGGTCATCTTCATGCTTTATCCGGAAAGCCGCGACCTCTACCAGGACAGAGATGGCACAGCGGCAATGCAGGTTGAGCGAATAGACATCGCTCCATGTTCCGGTGATCTGTACGGCACGGTTTAACACTTCTATGTCACTGTAACCGAGTTCCTCCAGCTCTTCCTTTAAAACATTTTCCAACCCGAACAGGGTTTTAAGCGTTATCTTAAATGTGCCTGACACATCCGTTGTCCTGATCTTCGATGATTGTCTGTACTTATCCACGGGGTAAACAATTAATATTTATACTAATTTTGTACAAAAGAAAGAAATTGAAAGCAATATTCCGGTATCTTTTTGTAATTGTTCTGTTCACCTATGCATTTCCATCATCCGGACAGGAGCGGATCGGGGTAGTGCTGAGCGGTGGAGGAGCAACAGGGCTGGCACATATCGGGGTATTAAAAGCGCTCGAAGAAAAAGGGATTCCCATTGATTATATAACAGGAACGTCCGCGGGAGCACTGATCGGTTCACTGTATGCGGCCGGGTACAGCCCTGAGGAAATGGAAGTGCTTGCAAGATCGGACGCTTTCCAGAAAATGTCTACCGGGCAGATAGAACCCTATCAGCGTTTTTCTTATCGTGAACCGGAAGACAATGCGTCCATGCTTAAATTCGGAATCGGTGTAGACAGTTCGTTGTTGAATTCCATACCGACTCATTACCGTTCTTCGGCCTATGTCGACTACACATTGATGGGGCTCCTGGCTCCTGCGGGTGAGATCGCGGGAAATAATTTCGATAGCCTGTTCATTCCTTTCCGTTGTGTCGCTTCCGATATTGCCAATAAGAAATCGGTGGTGTTCGGTGGAGGAAAGCTGAACCAGGCGGTGCGTGCATCCATGACCTACCCGTTTTATTTTGAAGCCATTGAGATAAACAAGATCCTTTATTTTGACGGAGGATTGTACAATAACTTCCCGGCGAATGTGGTTTACGAAAATTTTGACCCGGATTACATCATCGGGAGCAATGTTTCGTTCAATGCACCTCCCCCTGAAAAGAACAACATTATCAGCCAGCTGACGAACATGCTGGTCAGCTACTCCGATTTTTCCATTCCGTGTGAACAAGGAATGCTGATAGAACCGGAGATCTCCGCCTCAACGTTTGACTTCCAGGATGCTGCCCTGATCATCAGGCAGGGGTATGAGCAGGCGCTTCCGTACGCTGATTCCATCCTCATGCACATCGAAAGGCGGGTATCAAAGGCAGAGGTCCAGCAAAGAAGAAATGAATTCAGGAAACGGATCATCCCGATTTCGGTAAAAAGCGTCAATGCGTTTTCAAGAAAGAACAAATCCATGAGCTTTGCTGAAAATTCATTGATCCGCCATAAAAAGAATGAAATTGTTAACCAGAAAATATTTGAACGCAGGTATTTCAGGCTCCGGGCTACCCCGCAGGTCGGATTTACATTCCCGATCCTTCACCTGAACGAAGACAGCACTTATCACCTCGATCTGACGGTCAATAAGGCAAAGGACTTTAATTTTGAGGTGGGAGGGCATTTTTCTACCCGGGCCGTTAATACCGGTTTCGTCGGTGTGTCCTACGGACATCTGGGAAAAGTGGCTTCCCGGGCTTACGTGAATTCTTACTTTGGAAAGTTTTATACTTCGGTGAAAACGGAAGTAGGGCTGGACATTCCTTCCACGTTCCCGGTTAATCTGTCTGCTTATTTTGTGCTGAACCGCTTTGACTATTTCAGGAATTTCGCCACGTTCTTTGCTCCCGAAAAACCTTCTTTTCTTGTACAGAACGAAGTATTCATAGGAATGGATTTCAAGCACCCGATCGGGAATTCGACCAAAAGCCTTTTCCAGGGACGTTATTTCCTGCTGGAAGACAGGTATTACCAGAGTAAAAATTTCAGCAATATTGATACGACGGACTTCACACAATTCCAGGGAGTAACCGCCAGCTGGGAATTTACGCAGAATACGCTCAACAGAAAACAGTTTGCTTCTTCGGGGCATTTTGCGACAATCAAAGTCCGTTACGTGTACGGGAAAGAGCATTCTGTTTCCGGTTCCACCGCCCCGATTCCTTTTGACCAGTCCAAGTATCATTCATGGATCAACCTTTCGGGAGATTTTCAGACGTTTCCCCTGGACCTGAAAGTGTTTCACTGGGGAGTGCACGGTACGGCGGTATTCAATTCCCAGTCCCTGTTTTCCAATTATACGGCATCGGTGCTTGCAATGACAGCCTATGCGCCGCTCCCGGATATGCTCACCTACTTTATGCCGGAGTTCCGGAGTCCGCAATATGTGGGGATAGGAACCAACCTGATTTTTTCTGTCAGCAAGAATTTTGACGTGCGTTTCGACGGTTATTATTACCAGCCGTTCCGCTCAATCATCCAGAATATTGACGGAACTTTCGGATATGCCAAACCCTTTAAAGGAGAATCATACGTAGCGTCAGGATCTGTGATCTTTCATTCCCCGGTTGGTCCTGTCAGGGCAACATTTAACTACCTTCCAAAGCAGTTGCAGCCCTATGCTTTTCAGATCAGTTTCGGTTATATCCTGTTCAACCAGCGGGCGATCCGGTAAGTAGTTACGCTAAAATGAAATACCACACAGTAAGTGTGATGAATGAAAGCGGGATCCCGATCCCCACCATCATATTGCTCAGGCGCGGCTTCAATCCGTAAGATGCCGAAATAATGGAGGCCGTGATCATCGGTGCCATTGCCGCTTCCATGATCGTAACGTCGATGGCCATTCCGCTTTGCCTGAAAACAATAACATACAGGAAATAGATGAATGCAGGGAGAATGAGCAGCTGGTAAGAAAGTCCTAAGAACAGGAACCTCCAGTGCTTGCTTCGTTTGTTGATTTTCAGCTGAAAACCGACGGAAACCAGAGCGACCGGAGTGATGGTTGTGCTCAGCTTATAAAATACCTCGTCCAGCGAGCCGGGTACCGGGACATTCAAAACGTTCAGCAAAACCCCCACGATGAAAACAATGAACGGAGGAAACGTAAATATTTTCCTGAAAATAACGCTGAAATCCTTTTTCCCCCTTGAATAGATGGTCGCAACGATGATTCCCAGCGTAGATAACACGACAAAAGTTCCCGGAAGGTCGATCATGATCAGCGTTTTCAAACCTTCCTGTCCGTACAACGCTTCAATGACCGGTATCCCGACAAATGAGGTGTTCCCCAGTCCTCCGGTTAGGATCAGGCACCCGATGAGGGACCTTGACCAGCCGAATACTTTTCCCAATCCGGCGAACAGTAAAAATGCACCGGCAAACGCGATCCACGGCATTGCAACCGGGTAGATCAGGTCGAACGAAAACTGGATTTTCGGCAAATAGTGCAATGCCATCGCAGGCAGGGAAATGTAGATAATGAATTGATTAAGCGTGGTGTGTGTATTCGAAGGGAAAGCTTTTACATAACGGATTCCGATACCAATGAATAAACATAAAAAAAGAAGGATGATACTGGTCATTTTATAGTCTGGTATAATTTTGATGCAAAGGTAAGCCAAATCCCGGAAGGACTCCTTTTTTTGGCACTTCCTTTTAAAAGATGAACAATTACAGGCGGAAGCAGTGTAATTTATCTGGATCCGGGCAAAAGAAAGTACCAGACGTGCAAAAATCAGTAAATACTATGCTTGCATAAAAAATATTATTATCTTTAACCAATTACAAAAATATAAATGGCAGAAAAATCTTCGATTCTCATTGATTCTTCAATCCGTACAGCGTGGTTCAGGCTTTCGCGTATGTACAATCAAAAGGCGGCTGAGCACGACATGACGATGTCCATCGGTTTTATTCTTATGAACATCGACAGGGAAGGCACACCCAGCACACAGCTGGGACCCAGGATGGGAATGGAGCCCACATCTCTTTCCCGCACATTGAAAACAATGGAGAGCAGGGGATTCATCCGCCGGCAGGCTGAAGGTGCCGACAAGCGGAAAGTTCTCATTTTTTTAACAGAGAAAGGAGTCGAAAAACGAAGAGAAGTACGTAATTTTCTTCTTGATTTTAACAACAAGGTTACCGAGAAAGTAGCGCCTTCAAAAATGAAAACTTTTTTTGAAGTGATTCAGAAAATAGAAGGTGAAATTGATAAAGAATTAAAACGAAAATAAAAATTGTAAGATATGAGCAGAACGATCAGAAAAGTCGCGGTACTTGGTTCCGGTGTAATGGGATCAAGGATCGCTTGCCACTTTGCAAACATAGGATGTGAAGTAGTTTTGTTGGACATTGTGCCGGGAGAACCGGATGAGGCTGAGAAAGCAAAAGGACTGACCCTGGAAAGCAAGGCTGTACGCAACCGCATTGTGAACAATTCCCTGCAATTCGCATTGGCTTCAAACCCGTCTCCGATTTACAGGAAATCGTTCGCGAAACGCATCACAACCGGTAATTTCGATGACGATATGAGTCAGATCGCTTCGTGTGACTGGGTGATTGAAGTGGTGGTTGAACGGCTGGACATCAAGCAGCAGGTGTTTGAGAAAGTAGAGCAGTTCCGTACACCCGGAACGATCATTTCTTCGAATACTTCAGGGATTCCGATCCATTTGATGCTGAACGGAAGAAGCGATGATTTTAAGGCGCATTTCCTGGGAACACACTTCTTCAACCCACCGCGTTACCTGCAGCTGCTGGAAATCATTCCTACTCCTGAAACAAAGCCTGAGATCGTCGACTTCTTAATGGATTTCGGAAGCCGTTACCTGGGGAAGAAAACAGTACTGTGCAAAGATACACCGGCATTTATCGCGAACAGAGTAGGGGTATTTTCAATGATGTCATTGCTGCATTCAGTGAGAGAACTGGGAATGACGATCGAGCAGGTGGATAAACTGACAGGCCCGGTAATGGGACGCCCTAAATCAGCAACATTCCGGACAAGCGACGTCGTGGGGCTGGATACATTGGTACACGTAGCGAACGGGTTGAAAGCGAATTGCCCGGACGACGAAGAGCGTGCTAAATTTGAGCTCCCGGATTATATATCCAAAATGGTGGAAAACAAATGGCTGGGATCAAAAACAGGACAGGGTTTCTACAAAAAAGTGAAAAATGCAGACGGCAGCAGTGAAATCCTGGTGCTCGACCTGAATACACTGGAATACCGTTCACAGGAAAAAGTGAAATTCGCTACCCTGGAAATGGTGAAGCCGGTCGAAGACCTGAAGCAGCGCACTAAAATGTTGCTGATGGGACAGGACGAGGCAGGTAAATTCTACCGCAAGATGTTCGGAGGATTGTTGGCGTATGTTACGAACAGGATTCCGGAAATCGCTGATGACCTGTATCAGATCGACGATGCGATCAAAGCCGGTTTTGGCTGGGAGCTGGGTCCGTTTGAAACGTGGGATATTTTAGGTTTCGAGCAGGGATTGAAGCTGATCGCCGATGAAAACAAACAGGCGGCTCAGTGGGTGGCGGACATGAAAGCAGCCGGGATCACGTCATTCTACAAATCAGAGGCCGGAAACCGTTATTTCTACAATATCAGTACCAGGTCTTACCAGGTTATCCCGGGAACAGAGAACCTGATCATCCTGGATGCATTGCGTACGGAGAAAAAAGTGTGGGGTAATTCCGACACGACTGTTGTTGACCTGGGAGATGGTATTTTGAACCTGGAGTTCCATACGAAGATGAACACCATCGGCGGCGGAGTGATTGAAGGGATCAACAAAGCCATTGACCTGGCAGAAGCGGGCTACAAAGGACTGGTAATCTCCAATACAGGGCAGAATTTCTCAGCCGGAGCAAATGTCGGGATGATCTTTATGATGGCCGCAGAGCAGGATTTCGACGAATTGAACTTTTCTGTGAAAGCATTCCAGGATACAATGATGCGTGTCAGGTATTCGAATGTTCCTGTGATCGTTGCACCCCACAACCTTGCTTTAGGAGGAGGATGTGAATTGTCGATGCACGCAGATAAAGTAGTGGCGCATGCCGAATTGTACATGGGACTGGTTGAATTCGGGGTCGGGCTGATTCCGGGAGGAGGAGGTTCCAAAGAATTTGCGAAACGTCTGTCCGAAGAACTGAAAGAAGGGGACATCAAGATCAACCGTTTGAGAGAACGCTTCCTGACGATCGGGCAGGCAAAAGTTTCCACTTCCGCTTACGAAGCCTTTGATTTAGGATACCTGAGAGAAGGAACGGATGAGGTTGTTATCAGCCGGGATCATCAGCTGACACGTGCAAAAGCCGCAGCGTTAGAGCTGGCAAACAAAGGATACATTGCTCCGAAAAGAGAGAAAAGCATTACAGTTGTCGGCCAGGAAGGGCTGGGAATTGTTTACGTTGGTGCGAACTCCATGCTTTCCGGAAACTATATGTCGGAGCACGATAAAGTGATTTCCGAAAAATTAGGATATGTGCTCTGTGGTGGAGACCTGTCCGAAAATACAGTTGTTTCAGAGCAGTACCTGCTGGATATTGAACGCAAAGCATTCCTCGAATTGTGCACGGAACGCAAAACGCTGGAACGCCTTCAAAGCCTGGTAAAAACAGGCAAAATTTTAAGAAACTAACAACTAAACCAAAAACAAATGAAAATCAGCGGTGGGCCTCATTGGAGTTTCACCGCTGATCATTTACTTTTCTGAATGACTGGTTAATCGGCTCTGTTCAATCAGTTTTAAAACAAACTTCATTTGTGTATCTTCATGATCGATGAAATCCCCGAAGGATTGTGATACGTTATGATCCGGGATAATACCCCTTCCAACCGGCTGGGAATCTATCAGGGGAGCATCCTGCTGCACATGAACGATAGAAAAACCGGTTGTTATCCGGGAATTCGGGAGTACGTATTTTACCGGGAAATGCCCGTTGTGCGCATAATACCCGCCACTTGTTTCCATTCCTACGATCGTTGCGTCAGTGTATCCCCTTACCAGTGATGCGAAATGCGAAGCGGCAGAAGCAACATTTTCATCGACGAGTAAATAGATATTTCCTGAGAATCGCTTTTTCTTTGGCTTAAAGACAGGATTGTACTTCTTATCCTGAAAATAGCTGCCGTTCCGGTCATTGGAAAATATCCTGGCAAAATAACGGTTTAAGTCTTCCAGTTCACGTTTCTGGTTGTCTGCATCGGTTGATTCCCATTTGTAGTGATGAGGAAAAGGAACCTCCTGGAAAATGATATGAGCGGTACGGTTTTCTTTAAATGGCTGATCAGCAAGATAAGTAAATGCCGTTTCGCTGTTGGATCCGCTTCCCCCCGGGTTGTTCCGGATATCAATGATAAGGCTTCTGACACCCTGCTTCCGCAGAGAGGTAAACACGCTGTCCAGGAACCTGCAGTAAACTTTATACGCCGGGTCATCATCACCGGAAGCCATATCGAATCGTCTGAAATTCAATAAAGCAGTATGGTCACTAAGTTTGGAGAAGCTGTATTTCTCCTGCGTGTCAGGATTGATGATGCTATCAAAAACAGAAGAGTAACGGTTTAAGTAACGTTCTTTATTTTCTTCCTTGCTGATGCTTTTCAACGTTATTACTTCAATGTTCTCTGAGTGAGGACGTTTGAATTCCACTGTAAAACTGTCGTGTATTCCTGTTTCAAACGGGAAAATCCAGCCAAATCCGTTTTCGATGCTCAGTCTTTCTTTCGCAGTCTGGTTGTAACCGTCGGTAGTGATGTATTTGGACAAGCGTTTTTGCAGGTCTTTGGATGAAATTCCGTTGATGCTCAGAACCTGCGATCCCAGCGGAAGTTCTCCTCCCTCATAATTCACGATCATTTTTCCTCCAATCTGCTTGAAATGGAAAGGAAAATAGCTGCTGTCTCTGATATAGTTGTGAACTTCATGAGGAAGCAGGGTGAAATTATGGTTGCTTCCTTCAAAATCGGTCAGTTCCAGGATGATCTTATAAAAATCAGTAAGGTTCATCGGCTGCTGAATTTTACCTGCTGCCAGGTTGTATATACTGTCAATCTGATTGTTTGTCCGGTAGATATACAACCCCGAATTTGCCTTCTCCCTGATTTTCCTGAACACTTCCAGGTCTTCCTTCATTTGTTCAGGACTGAGGATGGCAGTTACCAGGCTGTCTGTCCGGATCCCTTCTTCTATGATGATGGAGAACTTCCCGGCCCTGGAATTGTGTTTTTCCTGTAATGGCTCAATGAACAGGTGGACAGTAACACTGTTTCGGGTGGTGACAGCGATTGTTTCAGGTCCGTACATTCCATTGGGAGAATCTTTGTAAATCAGCTCTTCTCCTTTCGCGTTTTTCATTCTCAGCCCAACGTCAATTCCTTTTTGCTCAACAATGATCGTGTAATTCTTTCTTTCTTCGAGATCAATGGAAAATTCCTTTATTTCTTTCTTATCAATGTGGTAGGTCGTTTGTTCATTTGTTGCCAATGGTTCCGGTTGTGACAACAAGTATGAAGGCACTGAAAATACAAGGATGAATAACAAGCGCATATAGATCTGTTTTGTTTGTGCCCGATCTGAGTTCACTGGAGAATAAAGCTCAGATGAGGATGTTCGTGGTAGTGAAAAGCCGTCGTGTAATCCTTGTCATAGGTGGTTTTCGACGAAATCAAACCATCGTATTCTGTCAATTGCTGGATGCTTCCGGAGTACTGGTCTTTATGTAATGTAAGAGCACTCATAGGACTTATAATTCACTATCGTTCTCCTGCACCGCATCTCCTCTCAGTTCCCGGAAACGTTTCCTTGCTTCGGTGGTGTACAAAGATCCCCGGTAGTTGAATAAGATCTCTTTGTAGCATTCCATTGCTTTTTCATTGTCGAACAAATGATTCTGGTAAATATCTCCTTTCATAAACCACGCATCGTCAGCGAGGATGTCATTGGAGTAATATTTCAGCAATTCATCCAGGTAATTCAGGGCTTTGCTCCATTTCCCCTGATTTTGCATCGCCTGTGACTTCTTGATCAGGATCTCGTCTCCCAGGCTGTGATACGGAAATTTCTCGATGATGCTGTCAAACAGCTGGAATGCCTGGTTGTATTTGTGCTGCTCGATCAGCAGGTCTGCGCTGGCGAACCAGAACATTGCCGTGTAATTGCTGTCCAGGCCAAAGTTATCGGTGATCAGCAGGGAAAGCTGGATGGCATCGTTGGAGATCAGCTTGGATGTTCCTTGCTTGAGTACATCCAATTGCGATTGTGCGTAGTTGAATTCACCGTCATAGTAGAAGATACGTGCGTTCTTGAACCGGGCTTCCTGTCCGATGGACTCAAATTTAAACGCTTTATCAACCTGCATATAGAATAAGGAAGCTTCCCAGATATCTCCGTGAAGTACGTGAATATCACCCAGCTTCATCTTCACCTCGGCTTTTTGTATGTCTGTCAGCCGTTCGAGGTTTAGCGCCCCGTTCAGCAGCTCAATCGCTTTTTCCGCATTGTCATTGTAGAATGCCTGGATATGCGCCAGCTCAATGATCAGTGGCAATGATCGGTAGGTTTTACCCACGCGTGCCAGGGTAGATTCATATTCATCGACCGTTTCCTGGATCTCACCTGCCGAAAGGTTTCGCGCTGTGATAATCTCTTTGTAACGTGTGTTCAGCATGGCGTTTTCCGCCTGGTAATAGAGTGGAGAAGACTCTCCCAGGTTCTTTACATAAGTGAACGCTTTTCTTGCCGTGGTGTAATCATTGTTCTCGATACAGATGATTCCCAGGTCAAAAACCCTTCGCCCTTTGAGGTCCATCCGTTTGTCCAGCGACTGTTCCTGGATCAATGCCGTTGAGAAGTCCTTGCTCTGGATGAAGAACCATGTCACCATTTCCGCCATTGTCAGGTCATTCGGTTTACTCTGGGTCCGGGTCAGCAATTCTGATTTTAACGCGATAAATTCTTCGGACGATGTATTGGAGAAATCAATGATCCGGGACAGGACATTCTGAACGGAGGTTTTATAGCTGGGACTGTAGTCGATCAGGTCCAGGTATTCCTGGATCATTTTCCTGGTTTCTTTCATGGCCCCGTAATATTCGGCGAACTGGAAATGTAGCGGATAGGAGCCTTTCAACAGGTTCCGGCCTTTGGAAATGGTCAAGAACGCCAGCTCATTCTTTCCTTTGGATTTGAATGCATTGAATAAGTTGATGATCGCCGTAGGATTGGGAGACATGTTGTCAACCAGCGATTTATAGATTTTATCTGCTTTTGACTGTTCCTGGTTGTCTTCGTAGAATTGCGCGAGCATCACATTGTATTCTACTTCGCCATTGCTTTGCTGGATCTGTTGTTTCAGCAGCTTTTCTGCGTTTTTCAGATCGTTTTCCGCCATCAGGCACTGGTAGTAACGTTCAAAGTAGATCTTCAGCGGCTCTCGTTTGTACAGTTTTTCGTAATATTCCTTTGCTTTGGAAAACTCGCCATTGCTGTAATAATGGTTGGCCAGCTGCACATCGGAACTGGGCTGCGCAAATGCATGATGGTGAATACCCGACAGCAGGAAGCACAGGAACAATAGCCTGCAGGCAGATGAAAGGATGTGCCGTTTGTGATTCATAAGGATAAAATTACTAGGAAATCAACAATAATCGTGCTATTTCTGAATATTTTGCTGATTACTTTTCAGGGAGTCCAGCAATTGATCCACGGTTTCTTTTGAAGCAGAATAATTTTTTACGCAACGGTCTTTCGTTTCAAAATAACCGTTGAACTGTTGCCGGATCGTGTTCAGCTCTTTTTGCTCAAAAGTGATGTACTCGTCATATTTTTCCCGTCTTCCGCTTCCTTTTGTAATGTCTTTTTTCAACGAAGTCAGCGATTGTTTCTTGTCATTCAGCACCGTCGGGAAAAATCCGTGTATTTTTTTCAGCTCCTGTAAGTCGTTATTCGACTGTTTGAACAGGTCGATCTTGGAAGCAGTTTCCAGGTCGATTTCCTGGTTGTTGTACAACAGTCCCACGGAATCAATTTTGGAGGAACAGACTGCTGCAAGGCTGTCAACGATTCTTGCATCCTCCGGGCTCCACACGGTCTGCAGACTGTCCAGGCTTGCCTCAAGGAAATCAATTTGCTCCAGCTGTTTGCCTTTTTTCAGGTCTGAACAGGACATAAAAATACAGGACAATATGATCAGTGAAATAAATTTCATAGCACTAAGATAATGAAATATGAATGAATGGTAAAATTTCGCGAAAACAAACAGGAAACCGATAAATCATTATTTTTACCATGTGGGAATTATTCGGCTGGTCATATTTTCATTGCTGCTGCTTTCATTGACTGATTGTAACACACCTTCCGTAACCTCGAAAAAACCGGAGAAGCTGTACATCGCGTCTGATTTTCTGACCCCGGAAGACTCTCTGATGTTCAATGGATTCAGAAAAAAGGAGCAGGTCAGGGTGATCATTCTTCCGATGAGTACCGATTCAATTGTGAGACATTATCGTCAATTCAGGTACAATTCAAAATTTGATATGGTGTTCATGAGATCCACTTATTCCCTGGATCAGCTTTCCTCGAATGGCGTGCTCCATGTGATCGACGAATCATATCAATGGGAAGAAAAAGGGTTTGTTGCTCCGGCATCCGACTGGATGATCCTGGGGCTTGATCCGTATGTGATCGCCGGAATGGACGAGCAGAGAGGCTTTCAATACAATGAGCTGACGTACGGGCCAAAGTGGAGAAATGAGCTGAACGATGAGGAATTTGCTTCTTTTCAGGCAGCTGTGATGTTCCAGTTTGGCAGGAAAAACCTCAGTAAATCACTTGCCTGGTTGCGCAAAATAGATGACCGGACGCTGAAAGCAAACGATGCGACCGATTCAACGGGGATCGCTCCTTATTGCTTAACACGTCTTTCGAAAGCGAGGGAAGAAGGAAAGAAATACGTATATCCGAGTCAAAGCCACAAGTTCGGAGCATTTTACGATGGAATGGGAGTAGGAATTACCCGGCATGCTTCAAAGTACAGTGCTGCGCTTTCTTTCATACGGCACTATTCCAACCTTGTTTACAATCAGCGATTGTGTAACAGGCTGCACGTTCTTCCTGTCCAGGATCCGAAAGATCTTTCCAGTTATGCATACCAGAATGAATACCCGATGCTGTTCCGTTGTACCCCGCGCGCTGCTGCTCCTCATTTCAGAGACCTGGCAAAGATCCGGGGGCGGATAGAATAAAAAACCCCGTTCAGGTCTTAAACGGGGCTTTTTTATTTATTTCTCTGCGGGAGCTTCTCTGTGCGGTCTTCTGTGGTGTGGGTTCGGACCCTTTCCTTCAGAGCGTTTTTCCTTTACCTTGTCCATCAGTTCCCGCCTGAATTCATGATCTAAATGCAATGACTTAGCCGCGCGCTTATAACCGATTACTTCCGATGCTTTTGCCAGGTATTTTCTCCTGATCTCAATATCTTCCGCTTCCAGGTTTAAAACAGACTCTGTTTTTGCTTTTACCTCTTTTTCGGGGATGGAATCGTATTTATCACGCAGTTCTTTCCCGATTTCACGCTGCTTTTTGCGGTTTTCTTTTTTTGCTGAGGAGAATTCATCATAGATTCCCCAGAATTTTTCGGCTTCCTTGTCTGTAAGCTTTAATTCCTGTGTGAAATATTCTTTCTTGGCAGCTTCTATTTTTTCAAAGTGCTCTTTTTTGTTTTGTTCTCCACTCTTTGGTTTGCCTTCTTGTGCAAATACCATACCTGTTGCGGTAAGCATCACCACTGATGCCATTACTGCTCTACATAACTTTTTCATTTCTATTGATTTTTAATAATACAAATATGCTTCTTCACTACCTTCCCAATCGCCGTATTCTTCGATCAGGTATTCGCTGATCTCCTCGGTTCTGACCTCTTCCGTCAATTGCCTGACCGTTTTCCTGACAGAACTGTTGTCTGCGGTATTCTCAGCTTTGAATGCCATTAAAACACCTTCTTCTTCCTGTTCTTCGACATACTCCAGGATGACTTCCTGTGGCACATCTAATCCTGCGACCGGGCTTACCCCGGAACCGGGCTGGTTGTTTCGTGCAAGGAAAAATACAAATGGAATTGTAATTGCTGCAGCTGCGATCCATCTTACAACCGGCTTTTTATAAAACGGTGTCCTGGCGAAAGGGCTGGAGTGTTCCGCGATTACACGTTCCGCCATTTGCTCAAAGAACTCCGCATCCGGATAACCCGGTTGTTTTGAACGGATGTTTTCCAATATGTTTTTTTCCTTGTCCATACTCATCAGACAAACGAAGAAGAAAAAGGTTTAAATGGAGGTAAAAAATTTCGGATGGGATCTATTTGAAACGGGAGATAACCGGGAAGATCCGTGGAAGAAAGTCAATGAGTGATTGTTCGGAAGACTCTTCCAGCATAAAGAGGCGATCGGGTTCAACATGTATCCTTAATGCGCTGAGTGTTGTTTCTCCCCAGGCAATTACCTGCGCAGCCGGTGGAATTGTATTGGATTCCAGGAATCCTTTTACATTCGAAGGGCTTGTGAACACATAAACGTCACCCGATTCGATTTTTTTAGTTGAAATTTGCGTTTTATAAACCTGCACGACCTGAAATTGGGTATCCTGGAGCTGCTTTGTATAACTTTTCTGAGAAATGCCGGAGACCGGGAAAAGAATGTTTTTTCCGTTGGCCCACCGGGCAAATTCAACCGAGGCATTTTCTACCTCGCCACTGTTTTTCGGTGAAAAGTGAACATTGAGTCCGAATTTTTCGACGAACCGTTTCGTGCTTTCGCCTGCTGTTGCGATCAGCTTTTGAGAACAGTCGATGTGTTTCAGGAAGAAGTACGCGGCCCTGGGGCTGGCAAAAAAAACGACATCAAAAGCTGCTTCTGCCTGGAAAGGAACCTCCTCAAATGTAAGAAACGAATGAGCGTGTAACAGGATGTTGTTTTGAGCACAGAAATCCGGTAATGACTCCAGTTCTTCCAGCGGTTTTGTGATAAACAGGCGAATGGATCGGTAATCTGGATTATCGGGAGTCCGGCTCATTTATTCCTGGTTCTGTAAATCTTCGACAATGATCTCCGCAATGTTATCCAGGTCTTCTGCTTCATAATGAATGTGGACGGCTCCTTCTTCCCAGGTCCGGCCGTATGAAACATAGACATTTTTGTCATCACTGCAATACACTCCCAGTGGAAGCTGGCATCCGCCCTGCATTAAATTCAGCACTTTTCGCTCAACAGCGATGTATTTCAGTACTTCCGGGTGGTTTAACCCGGAGAGGATTTCCGCTAATTCCGCATCATTTTTACGGATCTGAAGCCCCAGAACACCTTGTGCCGGTGCGGGAACAAATTCTTTTGGGTCCAGGACCACAACGTGAAAGCCATCCAGGTTTACCTGCAGCCGGTCAATGCCTGCCTTTGCGAGTAAAATGGCATCATAGCCGCCATCCGCTAATTTTTGAATGCGGGTAGGAACATTTCCCCGCAGGTCTTTGATGGAAACGTCCGGGCGGTAGGTGACCAGTTGTGATTTTCTCCTGGCAGACGATGTTCCGACGATTGCCCCTGCTTTCAGGTTCCATTTTTGCGTGGTGTCAACGGCATTTTTGCTGATTAACAGTACATCACTTGGGTTTTCTCGTTCTGAAACCGCAGCGATCGTCAATCCTTCCGGGAAGTTTGTCTCCAGGTCTTTGTGAGAGTGGACCGCCAGGTCGATGGATTGCTCCAGCAAAGCTGTTTCCAGTTCTTTTGTAAAGAAACCTTTTCCTTCCATTTTGTCAAAGCTCAGGTCCTGAATGGCGTCTCCCTGTGTTTTGATAATGGTAACAGCTACTTCCGCGCCCAGCCCTTCCAATTGCTTTTTGATGTGATTGGCCTGCCATAATGCCAAATCGCTGCCTCTGGAACCTATCGTAATTTTTTTCATAGAAATTCGATTCTTGATTGAGAATCAATTGTTTTTCAAAAGGATTTCTTTTGCCATCAGCATCGGCATACTCATATATTTCTTTTCCATATAGCTGATGACCTTTTCCAGCACTTCTTTTGACTGGCCATCCAATGCTTCCAGGTCTGACTTGAACACCTGGTTGAGCGCTGTTGTTTTAATGTCTTTTACTTTCTGAGGAACTTCCCGCATTGCCAGTTCTACGGTTCTCAACCGGTGCAGCTGTCTGAAATCTTCAAGTTTGCTTTCCAGGATCGCTTCCACGTGTTCTACTTCCTTGCTTCTTTCTTTCAGGTTTTCGTTCGAGATCTGCTGGAGAAGATGCACGGAAATATGGTTTACCTTGTGTTTATCCTTTATTTCGGGAGACAGATCCTGTGGGATAGCGATATCGATCACGACTTTTTTATCTGTTTCTCCGATCAGCAGGCTTTCGTACAATTCCGGTGTGATGATGTGGCTTTCCGAACCTGTGCACGTAATGATCACGTCAAAACCTTCTTTGAACTTCATTATCTCTGTAAATGGAAATGCCCGTCCGTTCAGGTCCTGAGCCAGTTTTTCGGCATTTGCGAGCGTACGGTTAAATACGACGAAATTGGTGAACCCGTGCTTTTTCAGAAAGCGGCTCATATTGGTATTCGTCACTCCTGCACCGATGATTAAAATCCGTGCATTGAGCGGGATGTTCAATTCTCTCAGGCGGTGATAGGCGAGAGAAACTACGGAAACAGGCTTCTTCGCGATGTTGGTTTCCGTATAGACCTGTTTTGCCGTTTCGATCGTGTGTCTGACCAGCAGGCGCATAAAGTCACCTGTCAGCCCGTTCGATTTTGATAATTCGTATGCATTCCTTACCTGTGTGATGATCTCACGCTCACCGACGACCATTGAATCAATGGAAGAAGCTACACGCAACAGGTGCTTTACAGCTTCGATCCCGGAAAAAAGTTCGGAGGATTTGAGCAGGTGATCGATTTGCTGCTCAGTAAGTTCCGGGTATAATCCACGAAAGAAGTCCGCAAGGAATGTATCATCTATTTTTTCATTGGAACATAACTGGAATTCCACCCGGTTACAAGTAGAAAGGAACATCAGTTCCGATAATGAGAAACGCTGTTTGATCTCATTGAGGCGCTCTTTCTGTAAGTCTTCGGAAATATGCAAAGCCCCGATGTCATTCACCGATAAATTGCGGTGAGTGAAGATTATGCTATGAAAAGAGTCCAACACGATGTTCAATTAACACTGCAAAATTGCGAATGCTTTGCGGTTTTATTGTCATAGGATTGTCATAATCTCCGAAAAACCCCGAATTTAGAATGGTTATAAACAAGGGCGCAGTCAAAAAACGAAAAAACAGGAAGTGATGGTAAAAAGAACGGGCATAAAAAAATCCGCGACTGAGGCGGATTTTCAATTATTCAGATCTTTTTTAGTACAGCTCTTCTTTTAAAGCGGTGCGGTAGTCTTTGATTTCCTCCCGGTTGATTTTGTGCTCGGCATTTTTAAGCAAGTTCAGCAGGTAAAGCAGGTTTTCTTTATCGTCTACCTCGATCGGGTATTCATTCCCCTCTTCATCCTCGTCGTATTGTGCCTCTACATCAAAAGACTCGTTCGCAGAAAGGTACTCATAAGTCAAACGCAATACTTTTGTTACCAAAGGATCCTGCTCTTTCAGGGCAATTTCTCTCAGCTCTCTTAGATCTTCAACCAAATTCGGAGCTGAAATACCCTTCTTCTCAACCTTTTCAACAATTGCTTCCAACTTTTGATTTGCTTCCGCAGTCTTCATGTCTTATCTTTTAATACGCTTTTTATTAAATAATTACATACACCTCAACCAGATGATCCAGGTGTATTTACGATGCAAATGTAATCAACTTAAATCACAAAAACATATTTCGCTGCATTTTAAATCTAAAAAAGATGTCGTTGACAGGTTTTGCCCGGAACCAGTTCTTTTTCCCACAGACTATTTTCCGCCTTGAACAACCGGTAAATTGTTCGCCCGGCAACAAACAAGATCCTTGTAATTTTCTTATCTTCCACCCTTGTATGGAAAAAAATCAGTTCATAATACAGGTTACTTCCCTGAACAACAGGGCGGTAGAAAACACGTTGAAATTACTGGAATCGGGAGCGACTGTTCCGTTTATCGCACGTTACCGCAAAGAACAGACAGGAAACCTGGATGAGGTGGAGATCACTTCTATCCGCGATGAAGCGAAACGTTATAACGATATCATTGCACGTCAGCAAACCATTTTAAGTGCTATTGAGCAGCAGGAGAAGCTGACTCCCGAACTTGCTGAGAAGATCAGGACAACATTTGATCTGACAGAGCTGGAAGACATCTACCTCCCCTATAAGCAACGCCGGGAAACAAGAGGGGATAAGGCAAAAAAAGCGGGATTGGAGCCACTGGCCAGAATGATTATGTCGCAGCGGGGCGGAGATGTATTTTCAATGGCTGCTCGTTTTGTGAAGGGAGCAATTGAGAGTGAAGAGGATGCCGTCCAGGGAGCGAAGGATATTATTGCAGAGTGGATCAATGAATCTGTTTCCGCCAGGGCGAAGCTGCGGAACTTATTTGTGCGGAAAGGAAAGCTGGCAGCTAAGCTCGTTAAGGGAAAAGAAACGGAAGCAGCGAAGTACAAAGATTACTTTGATTTTTCGGAACCGTTGTATAAAACGGCTTCACACCGGTTTCTGGCATTATACCGGGCCGACAGGGAGGGATTGCTTAAACTGACCGTCCAGCCTGAAAAGGAAGAAGCATTGCAGGTGCTGTACCGCCAGTTCGTACGTGGCAATGACGAGTGCGCAGCGGTCGTAGAAGCAGCATGTGATGATGCATACAAGCGGCTGTTGCTGCCTTCTCTGCAAAATGAAACCATCCAGGCTCAAAAAGAAAAAGCGGATGTTGAGGCAATCCGGGTTTTTAGTACCAACCTTCGCCAGCTTTTACTGGCCCCTCCTCTGGGTGAGAAACGTGTGCTGGCCATTGACCCGGGGTTCAGAACGGGATGTAAAGTTGTTTGTGTGGATGAGCGTGGAGACCTGCTCACCAACACGACCATTTATCCGCACCCGCCTCAAAATGAATCCGCTGCGGCAAAGGCAAAAATCGCCCAGCTGGCAGAAGCATATAAAATTGACGCGATTGCTATTGGCGACGGGACAGCCGGAAGGGAAACAGAAACATTTATCAAGCACATCCGGTTCAACCGGGATCTCCAGGTATTTTCCGTTCGTGAGGACGGAGCGTCTATTTATTCAGCCGGGCCTATCGCCAGAAAAGAGTTCCCGGATTACGATGTAACTGTAAGAGGGGCTGTTTCCATCGGAAGAAGATTAAAAGACCCATTGGCAGAACTGGTGAAGATTGACCCGAAATCCGTCGGTGTAGGGCAGTACCAGCATGAAGTGAACCAGGCATTGCTGAAACAAGCGCTGGATGATGTGGTTGTTTCGGCAGTAAATACCGTTGGGGTGGATCTGAACACTGCTTCTCCTTATTTGCTGAGCTATGTTTCTGGTCTGGGCATGCAGCTGGCGGAAAACATTGTTGCTTACCGTTCCGAAACAGGTAAATTCTCGTCCAGGAATGAATTGAAGAAGGTAAAGCGCCTCGGTGATAAAGCGTTTGAGCAGGCAGCCGGCTTCCTGCGGATCAGGGAAGGAGAGAACCCGCTGGATAATTCAGCAGTCCATCCTGAAAGTTATAAGCACGTTGAACGAATCGCAAAAAAACTGAACCTGACGACTTCTGAGCTGATCGGGAATACGGAACAGCTATCCCGGCTGAAGCAGTCTGATTTTCCGGAGATAGACACATATACGTTCAATGACATTGTCAATGAATTGAAAAAACCGGGAAGAGACCCTCGCAAACAGGCAAAAGTGCTGGAATTTGATGCCGCGATCCGGAGCATAGAAGACCTTAAGACCGGTATGGAGCTCAATGGAATCGTAACGAATATCACTGCGTTTGGCGCATTTGTCAACATCGGGATCAAAGAGAACGGTTTGATTCATAAATCACAGCTGGCGGATGAATATGTGGAAGACCCGTCAAAGCATATTTCATTGCATGAGCACGTGAAAGTACAGGTAATGGAGATTGATGTGGCAAGAAAAAGAATAGGATTAAAGCGGTTGAAGTAGGCAGAGAAGCTATGGGGTGAAAGGCACGAAGCAAGAGGTTTCTTACTTTACGTAATCTTGTTTTATGACCAGCATGTATTGATCGTTTTCCAGCTTCAGGTACCCTTGTTCGTAGCAGAAATAGTAAACGGAACCTTTTTTTGTTTCATAGATATTCGTGAAATAGTGAAAATTGAAGCCTTCTTCGGCCAGCCTGATTCCGTCTACGGTGATTTTCCCCGACGGGTTCATCTGTTCAAGGATTCGCCGGTTTTTTCTCAGGATACTGTTGATCCGTCTGACATATTTATTAGCATCCTCGTGCAGTCTGTTGTTGTGGGTGTTCCGGCATTGATCGCAGCAGAATTTCTGATCTTTCCGTCCCCGGAGTATGGAACCGCATTCTAAACACTCTCTTTTTTCCATCTCTAACTCATATTATTTCACAATGTTAACAATATTTAACAGCAAAATCAAGCCTTACAGCAATAGATATGCTGAACTTTGTGTGTTTCATCTTTTATACATATTATGTTAGAAAATACACATCAATCGTTGAGTCCGGCAGAAGCACTTCGTCAGCTGAGTGAAAAGATCACATTTGAAATAGCAGGAATCAACACATTGAGACAAGAAGTTTCAAAAGTGATTGTGGGACAGAAATACATGGTCGACCGGTTACTGGTTGCCCTGCTGGCAGACGGGCATGTGTTGCTGGAAGGTGTGCCCGGACTGGCAAAAACTCTGGCGATCAAAACACTCTCCGAAGCCATAGATGTTGATTTCAGTCGTATTCAGTTTACGCCCGACCTGTTACCCGCGGATGTGACCGGTACATTGATCTACAATCAGAAAAGTGAAGCTTTTTCCATAAAAAAGGGACCGATCTTTGCAAATTTCGTCCTTGCGGATGAGATCAACCGTGCTCCGGCGAAAGTACAGTCGGCTTTGCTGGAAGCAATGCAGGAGCGACAGGTGACGATCGGTGATGAAACATTCGTTTTGCCGAAGCCATTCCTGGTGCTGGCAACACAGAACCCGATTGAGCAGGAAGGGACCTACCCGCTTCCCGAGGCACAGGTCGACCGTTTTATGCTGAAGGTTTACCTGGATTATCCGTCGATTGAGGAAGAACGGGTGATCATTCGTTCCATTGTGAGACCGGAAGGACTTCCGAAAGCTCAGAAAGTTATTACGGCAGAAGATATTCTGAGAGCCAGAATGTTGGTGAAAGAAGTATACATGGATGAAAAAATCGAGAAGTACATTGTTGACCTGGTTTATGCGACACGTAAACCGCACCAGTACGGACTGGAATACCTGCAGCCGATGATTACTTTCGGATGTTCTCCCCGTGCGTCGATTAACCTGGCACTGGCATCGAAAGCATACGCGTTCCTCCAGGGAAGGGCATTTGTCATTCCGGAAGATGTGCGTGCGATCGCACCGGACGTAATGCGCCACCGCATCGGATTGAGCTACGAAGCAGAGGCGGAAAATTTATCATCAGCAGACATCATCACCAGGATAATCGGTAAAGTAGAAGTGCCGTAGAAGGAACAATCATGCTTCTCTCTGTGTGAAAGCGTTTGCCGGTAGCATTAAACAAATAAGGGCAGATCACTAGTTATGCCAACGATATGGAAACCAAAGAATTGTTGCAGAAAATACACCGTTTGGAAATCAAAGCGAAAGGCTTGACCAAACACATCTTCTCGGGGGAATATCATTCCGCCTTTAAGGGAAGAGGTATGGCATTTTCTGAAGTACGCAATTACCAGATTGGTGACGAGGTACGGACAATTGACTGGAACGTTACGGCACGATTCAATGACCCGTTCGTGAAAGTTTTTGAAGAAGAGCGGGAACTGATCGTAATGCTGGTCGTGGATGTGTCCGGATCGGAAAATTTTGGTTCGACAGATAAGTCAAAGCGGGATGTCTTATTGGAAACGATGGCTGTTCTGGCATTTTCAGCATTGTCCAACAACGATAAGGTCGGGGCTGTATTTGTGAGTGATGAGGTGGAGCGGTACATTGCCCCGCAAAAGGGGAAGAAACACATTTTGTACCTGTTACGCGAATTCATTGCATTGAAGCCGAAAAGCAAAAAGACAAATCTGGGAAATGGATTGAAATTTTTCAGAAACACACAGAAAAAACGGACAATTTGCTTTGTTCTCAGCGATTTTATTGATGAAAACAACTTCGTGGAAGGACTGAAAGTAACAAAGAAAAAACACGATGTCATTGCTCTCAAGCTGGAAGATCCTTCTGAGCATGAATTACCGAAAATGGGGTTTGTTCAGCTCTATAATGCGGAGACGGGAGAGACCACCTGGGTAAATACCAACGATGCCCGGACCAGGGAAACGTTCAGTAATAATTTCCTGGAACAACGGCAAAAAGTATTGAAAGAATTTTCCCGGAACGGAATTGATTATGCCATTCTCAATACGGGCGAGAATTACATTATACCATTGGTTAATTTGTTTAAGAACAGGTAGTGAAACAATTCATTCTCATAGGGTTTCTGATCGTATGTTCTGTTTCTTCCGGGCAGGAGCTATCGGCCTATCTCAATCACGACCGGGTAAAGATGGGAGAGCCTGTGGAACTGAACCTGATGGTAAAACTCCCGGATAATTCGTCGATTTCATTCGAGCCTTACGATAAGGAAATTCCGGCGGTCATCCGGAAAGAAGATTCACAGGTTTCACAAACCAAAGTTTCGGTGGAGATAACCGGCGATTTCTTTGACACGACAAAGCGGGTCGGAAACCAGGTAACCTGGACAGGACATTATTCCCTTGTCGCGTGGGATACGGGAAAGGTTGTGTTGCCGGTACAAAGGATCACAATCAATGATTCCACTTATTTTTTTAATGAGGTATCGTTTACCGTAATTTCCGAAACGATCGGCGTCAAGGATGAATTGTTTGATATTGAGGAAGGATTCGCGGACATTCCCGAAAAACTCACCTTTTTACAGCTGCTGAAAAACTATTGGTATGTTGCAGTGGGGATTGTGCTTTTGCTTGGGGCGTTGCTGTTCTTCTTCATCCGTAAAAAAATGAAAAAGCCGGGGAAGCTCCGGAAAGTGATGTCGCTAAAAGACAGGACCTTGTATGCGATCAATGCGCTTGACAATCGGAAATTGTGGCTGGAAGGTAAGCTGAAACAACATTATACGGAATTATCGCACATCATGCGTTCCTATCTTTCAAGCAGGTACAGTCTGAACTTATTGGAAAGGACTACGTTTGAAACCCGTGCACTGCTGATCCAGAAAGGATTACCGGAAGACACTGTAAATACATTCATGATGATATTGCGCCAGGCGGATATGGTAAAATTTGCTAATTCGACGGCGGATGAACTGAATATTATGAAAGTTTCCATGCTGGCAAAACAGATTGTTGCAGAGACAAGCCCGCTGGAAATTGAAAGTGAGGAGAGGGTCTAGGAGTTTGAGGCGATGAATCGGGAAAAAGGTTGTGAAGTACGAAGAGGAGATAGAAAATTGGAATTTTAGGAATTGGCTGGAATAGTAAACATACGGTTTTGGGAATATGATTTCTTTGCTCCGCACTGGTTGTGGCTGCTGCTGATTGTGCCTGTGCTTTTCTGGTTGCTGTGGCGGTCGGAAACCAGGAAACCGGGCGAATGGAAATATACCGGAACGGTTTCTTCTCAGAAAAAGTATGGCTCAAAATTCATTCACCTGATCCGTAAGGCGATTATTGTGAATGCATGCATTATCCTGAGCCTGCTGATTGTTGCGATGGCGAAGCCGTATAACTGGAATGACCACATTGAAAATAACCACGATTACAAAAACGGGATAGATATTATCCTCACGATTGACATCTCCGGCTCCATGCTGGAAGTGGATTTCCAGCCGAACCGCATTGAAGCGGCTAAAAAAGTGGCAAAAGAATTTGTGGATGGCAGAAACGGTGACAGGATCGGTCTGGTAGCTTATGCAGGAGCTGCTTACACCGCTTGCCCGGCAACAACCGATTATGCTGTATTGAAAAAACAGATAGAAGCGCTGGATTGCTACGCGAATATAGAAGGAGGTACCGCTATCGGGGTGGGACTGGGAACAGCAGTCACCCGGCTGAGGAATGACAGCATCCCCTCGAAAGTGATCATCCTGCTGACTGATGGGAGCAACAATATGGGAGATATTTCTCCGGACGAAGCTGCCGACCTGGCTAAAGCGAAGAATGTGCGTGTATATACCATCGGAGTCGGAGCGGCCGGCGGGGGAACGGTGACTGTAAATACCCCGTTTGGGGCCATGCAGCGCCCGATTGATTCTGACCTGGATGAGAAGACGCTGCAACGGATCGCTGCAAAGACAGACGGTAAATATTTCAGGGCTACGGATGAGCAGAGCCTGAGGAATATTTATACGGAAATTGAAAAAATGGAAAAGCGGAAGATCATTGACCGTCATTTTCAGTCGGAACCCCCCGCTATGCCTCAGTCGTTTTTAAAAGCGGCTTTATTTCTGGCTATTCTGGGATGGGGATTACCACGTTTTTTATTCAGGCAAAATGATTAAACAAGGAATGACATATCAGTTAAAGAGGTTGCTTTCACTCATGATCGTGTGGGAGATCATCTTTTGGGTGTTGTTTTACCTGTTGATCCGGTCCGGAAGCTTTTTAAGCGGGGAAAAAGGAAATTTCTTCGCTTTCCAGGAGCCGGAGCAGTTGTATTGGCTGTGGCTGATCCTGCCTGTTGCAGGATTGTTTCTTTACAACATCTACCGCAATGAGAAGATTTATCAGTATGCGGGCCGGAAGGTACGCTCAACGATCTTTAAGCCTTTAGAAACCCGGAAATCATTCATCAGCTATTTTTTATTCAGGAACGCACTGGCTTTCCTGGTCATTGCGCTGGCACAGCCTGCGTTCGGGACAAAAAAAGTGGCGGGAACCATACAAAGTATGGAACTGGTGGTTTGCCTGGATGTTTCCAATTCCATGAATACCCGGGATATTGATCCTAAGATTTCGCGTTTAAATATTGCGAAACGGGCGCTCAGCGAACTGATTAATAAGCTGGGAGGCGAAAAGATAGGGATTTCCATCTTTGCCAGTGATGCTTACACACAATTGCCGTTGACACTGGATTATTATGCTGCGAAAATGTATGTCAATGACATTGAAACAAACATGATCTCCAGCCAGGGAACCAATATCCGGAATGCCCTGGAAAATGCTTATTCCATGTTTTCAGAGAATAAGAAGATGAGCAAGGCGGTTATCCTTGTGACGGATGGTGAGAACCACGATGAAGATCCTGCTGAGATCCTGAAAAAGTACAAAGAAGAAGGTGTTCAACTGGCCATTCTGGGAATCGGGACCAGGAAAGGAGGGCTGGTTCCTGTTGACCCTGAATTTCCCGAAAGAGGGTACAAACGTACCGCCGTGGGGACCACTGTACAGTCGAAGCTGAACCCTCAGTTTCTTACCCGCATCGCCGAAGAAGGAGGCGGTATAGCTGTGATCAGTGAAGAAGCATATCCTGACCTGAGAGGTCTGTTGAAGAAGATTACCCAACTGAAGCGGGAAAAAACGGAGGGGCTGGAATTTGATGTAAAAGAACAGCGTTACCAGATTCCTCTGGCAATATCTTTGATCTGTTTTGCAGCATACCTGCTGTGGACAGGAACTTATTTTAAAAAAATCCGGTTCGGAAAATGAAACAGTTGATCTACATAGTGATTTTTGTTTGTTCTGCGCCTGTTGTCGCACAGGAATGGAGAGATTCATTGGCTGTTGCAAGAGATGCTTATTCCAAAAAAGAATACGGAAAAGCGCTAAAATACTACCGTTCAGCCCAAAGTAAAGCTCCGGAAGGCGTTGACCTGTCTAAGGAAATGGGACAATCGGCCTATAAGAACCTGCAGTACAAAGAAGCGGAAGAAATTTACCGTGAACAGGCTTATGCTGAGAAAGACCCTGATGAAAAAGCAAAGGCTTATCACAACTTGGGAAATAGTCTGATGCAGCAGAAAAAGTACGATGAGGCAATCGATGCATACAAACAATCCCTGAGAAACGATTCTTCAAATGACAAGACCCGCCATAACCTGTCGGAAGCAATGCGTCTGAAGAAAGAACAACAGCAGCAACAGAACAAAGATCAGAACAATCAAAATCAGGATCAGAACCAGCAGGATCAGCAAAATCAATCAAATCAGCAGAATCAGAATAACAACCAGAGCGGTCAGAATAACCAGCAGCCACAGAATGGCCAACAGCAGCAAAATCAAAGGGATGGAAACCCCGGAGGAAATCCTTCCGGCAGCCAGGGAGGAAGTCCTAAATTGCAGGATAAGGCCGTAGAAAAAAAATTGGATGAATTAATGAAACAAGAATCCGCTACCAAACGTAGAATGGGAGGGAACAAAAGTTCCAGCGGAGCTTCAAGATCAGGGAAAGATTGGTGATGAAAACAATTGTTTTAAATATCTGTTTTATATTGTGTGCTTTCTGTGCGTGGAACCAGAAGGCCAAGGTGGAGCTGATTGTCACCCCCGAAGAGGTTGGGATCAACCAGGCTGTGTCGGTTACGATCAAGTCTAATATGGAAGGGGATATTGTGGAAAACTGGCCGTCCAACTTTGTGAAAGGATATGGTGTTCAGTCGCATTCCCAATATGTTCAGAATTTCAATTCCGGGAAGATGGAACAGGAGCATACAGTTATTTTTTCAGGGAGCTTCAATAAGGCCGGAAAATATAAGTTCGGTCCGTTTTACGTTAAAGCAGGGAACAAGACCTATAAATCAAATTCGGTTACCATTAATGTCGTAACCAACCCGACACAAAACAGCCCGGAAGAGATTACCAATAAGCAATTGCGCCAACCGGCATTTGGGATTATTGAGGCATCTTCAGAGAGGATATATGAAGGAGAGCCACTGGTATTGTCCGGAAGGGTTTATTCCAAAGAACGGACATTCGGCCGGCCGATCTTGAGAAGATCGTTTGAAATCGACGGAGTGAATGATTTCTATCCGTTACAGCAAAGCGAATCGTGGGAAACGGTAATGATCAAACGAAGAAATTATGAATCTTTTGCCTTTGAAAGAAAAGTGATGTTCCCGGTTGGAAGCGGTACGCTGAGTATTCAGCCGTTTGAGATTTATCTGCCATACGGGTCTCACGGGTTCAATGTGCTTTCTTCCGTTCCGGTGGTTGAGATCGTACCTTTGCCACCCAATCCACCGGCAGAATTCATTGGTGCTGTGGGTGAGTTTGAAGTAGCGCAGAATCATGTAGCAAAAAAAATCAAGCAGGGTGACATTATACAGGTTGATGTCATTGTGAGCGGAAAAGGAAATTTACACGCTATTGAAGCACCGGTGCTGCCTTTGCCAAAAGGTATGAACACTTACGGTGATGCCGAGGTGAAAGAGGATTATGTATTCAACGTACATGGAGCAGAAGGGAAAATAACATACACGTATCACATCCAGGTCACAAGGGAAGGGGAACAGACCATTCAGCCGGTAAAAATTGCCTATTTCAATCCGAAAGAAGAAAAATATGTTTCAGTAGAAGCACCTAAGGCGACAAAGATTACGGTAGAGGAAAACCCGAAGTTTGAGCTGGATGATGAAACGGGAGATGAGCCTGTATCAGATCAGCAGGCAGACCGGAAGAACCTGGATAAAAAGCCTTCCGGTAAATTTGCAGACAATAATTGGATCTGGTATGGAGCGGGAGGCCTGCTTTTGCTGGCAGCGGTCCTCTTGTTTGTTGTTTTCAGACCAAAGAAGAAGGAAGAAAAGCCAAAAGAACAAAAGGTTGTTGTAAAAGCGGTTTCCCGGCAGGAAGTAAAAGACCTGGTGCATCAGACAGCCTTCTACCTGAAGGAAAAACAGCGGGAGAAATTTTATGCGGCACTTGAAAGATCAGTGATGGCGGTAATGAAATTTAAGCTGAAACAACCGGCAGATTCCACACTTTCAAGAGGCGAACTGTTAAACCTGATGAAGCAGAATAATGATGCTTCTGTTGCTACAATTCAACACCTGTTCGAAAAATGCGATTATGCCCGCTACGGGATGATTGCTTCCGAAGGAGAACAGGAATTATTGATGAATGACCTGGAAGGACTGGTATAAACAATTTCTGACCTTTATCTGCTATCTGCTTGCGCTTTTATCCTTCGATCACAATCGTGCAATTATCCACATCCCCGTTTATCGGAGGACAGATCTTGATGATTTTCACGCTGAGAAAATGAATGTTCTTTAATTCTGAACGGATGCGGGAAAAAATCCTGCCTCCTACATGTTCGATCAGTTTTGAGCGAATGGCCATTTCTTCTTTTACGATGGTATTGATGTCCACATAACAAACCGTCTTTGTTAAGTCATCCGTTTCGATGGCTTCCGAAAAATCTGTCAGTAAGGAAACATCCACAACGTAGTTTCCCCCGATCCTGGCCTCTTCTTCCAGGCATCCGTGATAAGCATAACACTTTATTCCGTTGACTTCTATGCGGTGCTTCATTTTCAATACACTGAATTCCTTCCTTTCGCCCCTCTCAAAGGTTTGGGAGAAGGTAATATTAGTTTTGCTTTATTCCTTCAATCGCCGAAATACCAATCTTCATGCGTTCTATCGCTTCTTCTTTACCCAGGAATTCTGTAATTTCAAACATGCTTGGCCCGGCTCCCTGCCCGGTCAGCAACAGGCGGAACAAAGGCAAAACAGCACCAATTCCCAGGTTCTTCTCTGCTATGAACGACTTGAATGCAGTTTCAATTGTTGCTGCAGAATAATCCGTAAGATTTTCCAGTTGCTCTAGCCATTCTCCCATTAAGCCAGCAGCATCGTCTTTCCATTTTTTACTGACAGTCTGCTCATCATAAGAAACCGGACGGGTAAGTAAATAGGCTCCTTCATGTAAAATATCCTGCGGAAAGGTTGCCCGTTCCTTCATCAGGTGGACCACTTTCTCCAATTTTGTTTTATCAGCGCTTGCTCCATAGCTGTTAATCAGTAGCTCTGCCAGCTCTTCATCCGGAACCGCTCTCAGGTGCTGTTGCTGGAACCATTTTGTCTTATCTGGATCGAATTTTGCTCCTGCTTTGGAAACACGCTCCAGCGTGAATGACTCTTCCAGTTCTTTAAGGGTGAAAATCTCCTGGGTCGTACCAGGGTTCCAGCCCAGGAACGCGAGCATATTCACGAATGCCTGGGGCAGGTATCCTTTTTCACGGTACCCGGAGTAAAGTTCTCCTTCTGCTGTCGTCCAGTCACAAGGAAATACAGGAAATCCTAAACGGTCACCATCCCTTTTGGACAATTTCCCGTTTCCGTCAGGACGTAATAACAAGGGTAAATGCGCAAAACGGGGTGCTTCCCAGCCGAATGCTTCGTATAATAATACATGCATGGGAGCTGAAGGCAACCATTCCTCTCCACGGATAACATGCGAAATTTTCATCAGGTAATCGTCAACGATGTTCGCCAGGTGATAGGTAGGCATCCCGTCACTTTTAAACAAGACTTTATCGTCGAGGTTATTGGTATTTACAGTTACCCAGCCACGGATCATGTCTTCAAAACGGACATCCTGGTTTCTGGGCATTTTGATACGGATCACATACGGATCACCGTTTTCCAGTTTTCTTTTTACTTCATCGGCAGGCAAGGTCAATGAATTTTTCATCGATGTGCGTGTTACACTGTTGTACTGCCAGTTCGGCATCCCCATCGCTTTTGCCTGCTCCCGCACTGCTTCCAGCTCTTCAGGTGTGTCAAATGCATAGTATGCCTTGTCATTTTCAACCAGTCCCTCTGCATAAGGTTTGTACATCTCTTTGCGTTCAGACTGAACATACGGACCGTATTCACCACCGATTCCAGGGCCTTCAGCAGGGATGATTCCACACCAGTGCAAGGCATCCATAATGTATTCCTGCGCTCCAGGTACAAATCGGGTCTGGTCTGTATCTTCTACACGAATTAAAAATGTTCCGTTGTTCTTTTTTGCAAATAAATAATTGTACAAAGCTGTCCGCACTCCTCCCATATGCAATGGGCCTGTAGGTGAAGGAGCAAAACGAACTCTAACCGGTTTTTCTGACATTTGTTTGAAATTTCTTGCAAAGATATGAAAAAGTGAACAGTCAGCAGAGAATAGTTGAACCTTTTCAGGTTCAAGAAACAAAGCCATATATTTTTAACTTTTGAAAAATAATATCGGATAGTTGGGAAAATAATTTTATCCGACATTAAAAAATTGTACCTTTGTAAAAATGGAGAAATGGCAAGAATATCCATACCAGTTTGAAGGGCTTGAAAAACAGCTGGAACGTATTCATGATAAAAAAAGTGCGCTGGATAAACTACGTCCTATTCCAGGGTATGCCCTCAAAAGCATTAAAGAAAGCATGACCATCGAATGGACCTACAATTCCAACAGCATTGAAGGAAATACCCTTACACTCCAGGAAACAAAAATGATCATCGAAGAAGGATTTACCATCAAAGGGAAATCATTGCGGGAGCATTTTGAAGCCGTTAATCACCAGGAAGCCATTGAATTTGTGGAAAGCCTGGTTTCCGATGCATACATGCTTACGACCAGAGATATCCTTTCCGTTCATGAGCTGGTGCTTCAAAAAATAGAAAAAGAATTTGCCGGCAGATTCAGAACCTCCGGCGTACGGATCTCAGGTGCAAATTTTGTCCCACCCAACGCACTGAAAGTAGATGGCCTTATGACCGAACTGATCGAATGGGCCAATCAATCTGACCTGGACATTACCGTCAGATCAACCATTTTTCATCACCGTTTTGTATGGATCCACCCCTTTTTTGATGGAAATGGCCGCACCGTCCGGCTGGTCTTTAATCTTTTACTGATGAAAGAAGGATATCCTCCGGCAATCATCCTGAAAAATGACCGTAAAAGGTATTATGATGCCTTGAATGCCGCCAATAATGGTGATTACTCCAAGCTGTTGTTACTGATGCTGCAGGCAATTGAGCGAAGCCTCGACATTTACCTGAGCTCCCTTAACAATACGTACGATGATTATCAACCGATCTCGTCCATTGTCAATGAACCGGAAATTCCATACGGAGAAGAGTATGTCAGCTTGCTGGCACGACAAGGTAAAATTGATGCGTTTAAGGAAGGACGAAACTGGGTCACCTCCAAAGAGGCCGTTTTGGAGTATATCAGGAACCGGGACAGGAAAAGAAAACTGGACTAATTGTCAATTGATTGCCAAACAATTGACAATTGGTTTATGATTCCAGAACCTTCTTAATATCCGGCTTGAAATACAATTCCGATTTCATCACCTTCCCGTCTTCACGATAGATCGGATTTCCATCCTTATCCAGTTTGCTCATATTGGAACGCTGGATTTCTTCAAATACTTCGATGATCTTGTGCTGCATTCCGTGCTTGAGGATCGTTCCGCACAAGATATACAACTGATCGCCTAATGCATCGGCAATTTCGACAACATCTCCGTTCTTTGCCGCCTGCAGGTATTCGTCGTTTTCCTCCTGCATCAGGCGGTGACGCAATTCAATCTGGTCAGCTCCGATGGTGGCTGTCGGAGCATAATTGTTTTCAATTCTGAACGCATTGTGGAAACGTTCAACAGCTTCTATGATCGACTTGAATTCCATTTTAATTGTTTTTACAAAAATAAGGATTATACAGAGATGAAAGATGGAGGTTTCTCCAGAATCAACCTGCTGTTACAATTGTAAAATTGTCCCAGTTCAGGTATTGGTTGGCCAGCTCCCTGATCTGTTCGGGAGTGACAGCGTTGATGGAGTGAATCATCTGGTTGTAGAATTCCAGGTTCAGTCCAAACTGTTCCACACCAAGATACAGATCCATCATTGAATAGGGGCCGTCGGCACTTTTAAGGAGCTGGCCGAGCATGTAATTTTTGACCAAGTCCAGTTCTTCGCGGGGAACAAGCTTTGTTTTTAGTTTATCCAGCTCATACTTGATTTCCGCTAAAGCGAGGTCTTTTACTTCTTTTCCGACTTCCGTTCCGATCATGAAATACCCGGTATTTTCCATTTCACTGACCATTGATCCGATCCCGTAGGTATATCCTTTGTCTTCACGGATATTTCGCATCAGACGGCTCCCGAAGTAATCCCCGATAATTGTGTTCAACACCAGGAAACCAGGATAATCTTCATGTGTTTTATTGAATAAATGGCATCCGATACGGATAGCGGTCTGAAGCGCATCCTTTTTTTCAACGTGCGCGTATCCTTTAATGTTTTCGAATGTTGTTTCAAATACTGTTTTTTCTTCACTGGCCCACCCACCGAAAATATCCATAAACGCATCGATCTCTGTTTGTGTGAAATTTCCCACCAGCACCATTTTTTTTAATCCTTTTAAATAGCGTTGCTGGTGGAATTGAAGCAGATCGTCCCGTTTAATGGCATCCAGATCGTCCATGTTCGCAATGCGGCCGTAGCTTTCTGAGCTATTGAAGAACCGTTGCCTGAAAGAACGTTGTGCCATTACGCTTACCTTTTCCAGATTCACACTTAGTTTTTGCTTACGGCTGCTGAGAGACTGCTCCAGTTCCCGCTCATGGAACACACAGTTTTCGACCGCATCCTGAACGATACGGGCAATGGGCAAAATGTTCTCACGGAGCGCATATACAGAAAAAACAGCATTTTCCATCCCGACTCCTTGTTCCAGGAATCCTCCCAATCCGTCAATTTCTGTGCTGATCTGTACAGAGGATTTGCCGGCTGTGCCACTTAACAGTAAGCTATTGACAACCGATGCGACTTCTGTCGCCCCATGTACAGCTCCTGCATCGAAATACAATTCAAATTTTGCTGTTTCGTTCTGAACATTCGTCATGCAAAACAGCTGATTTCCCTTTGTAATGTCGAAAACAAGCGGTTTTTCGAAATGAATGGAATCAATTCCTTTTATTGCCGGGGCATTTTTTCTGTCAATCATACAACTTTCCGTTTACAGGGTAAAGGTACTATTTTTCACAGAGAAGTCCGGAAGTAAATAAGAACCGCAATTGATTTTCTTATTCCAGCAAAAAGAATCGTTGTGAATGCTTAATACAGATCGTCTACTTTCATTCGCAGGTATTTGTTCAATGCAAACCAGGTAGAAATATAACTGATCAAAATTCCAAGGATCAGGATAAATCCGAACAGGATAAGCAGCAGCTCCAGGCTTAATGTGATTTCAATGACCTCCATCAGGTTGTCTGTTACATAAACCAGCAACATGAACAATCCCAGGCCCAGTATTGCAGATACGATCCCCTGCAAGATTGATTTTGTCAGGAAAGGTTTGCGGATATAGGCGGACGTAGCTCCGACCAGCTGCATTGTCTTGATCAGGAAACGTTGTGAATACAATGCCAGTCGGATGGTGTTGTTAATCATGGCGATCGCGACAATTACCAATAGTATGGCAATAAAACCGAATAAAAAGACAAAACGCTTGAATCCCAGGTTCACATCGGATACACTTTCTTCGTTATAGTGTACCTCGTCAATTTCATCCGGATACGCTTTTAACAGCTCCGATTTGATCTTTTTCATTCCCTCCAGGTCGGCATATTCTTCTTTCGGATGAAAGCTGATATTCGTTGGAATGGCGATCTCTCCTTCCAGGATAGCGGTTATGTCGGAAGGATCCTGGTCCAGTCCCGTCAGTTCTTTTATTGCCTGGTCGGAATCGATGTATTTTACCTGCCTGAAGTAGTCCCAGGTACGCAGCTCTTGTTCTACCTGTTTGATATCGGCGTCAGAGTATTCCGGTTTGAAGAAAATATCTGCCTGTAAGCTTTCTTTTGCCTGTTTCTGGATGGAATTCAATGCAAAGGAGCCTCCCACGATAATGGAAATAACAAACAGCACGAGTGAAATACCGATAACTGTTGAAACGTAGCTTGTTTTTACTCCCCTTTTGCTGTATTTCTCTGCTGATGAACTCATCCTATTAGTTTTGATTGAACAGATTTCCAATTAATGACGAAATTAAGCAACCTTGCCGATAAAATGAAATTTCGTGATTGAAACATACAAACAGCAGGTTGTTTGTAATGGATTTTTATTTTTCAATCTGCTCCAGTAAAAGGTTAAGTTCTGAAAAAGGAGCGGTGCCATCATGTTCTTTTTCCCGTTTGTTTTTTTGCCGGGATTCAATTGCGATTATGCTTTCATGTTTATTGAAAATCAATACTTCTTCAACTAATTGCCTTGTTGGAAAATCAGTTGGATCGTAATACATCCATACATTCAAAAGGAGTTCCAGGTCATGTGGATTTTTTACATGACACAGCGCTTTCAGGCTTGATTCCATTAATGCTTTATTTTCAGGAGAATCGGTTGATTCATCGGACTGGACATATTCATCAAAAACGGATTTAATATGTTCTATATGATCCTTGTCCAGTTCATCCCAGACCCTTTCAAAGAAAAAAGCATCATTTATCTTAAAAGCATTGTCTCCGTTTTCTTTTATCAGTTTTCCGTTTACGCGGAAATTTCTTGTTGTACTATCATTCTGATAAACCTTCACATGATAAAGAGCTATGTTTTTAACCATTCCTTGATGTTTCGAATGGTTCCATTTGCTGATGAAGAGACTGGCCTGTTTTTCGGTTAAACGGAAACACTTGCCAGGTATGGTATCAATTGTTGACATCATGCAGATACAGCTGACATCAGACCGGTTGATGTCTTCGTCAGGAGCATGTAAGGGAACTGTTGGCTGACTTTTACAGCCAAGCAGTATTACAATCAGTGTTATGTTTCTAATCCAGTTCAATACCGACAGGTTACTTTCCTTTCTCCAGTCCTGCGTTTTTGTATTCGTCAGAATGGAGAATCTCGATGGCTTTTTTCAGGATCTCATTATTGTCGTTGATGATCTCATAAAATTGTGGGGTATCGAACAGGTTCTGGGCAAAGACAGCCTTCATATTCAGCTTTAACAGGTCTTCGCTGATCCTGTACTGTTCTTCATCCAGCTCAATTTCATGCTCTTCTTTGATGTTTCTGAAAAAATCTTCCATGAATGATTCGGAGAACTGGAATTCTTTTCTGAATTTCTCAAAAGAAGGATACTGCTGTTTCAATGTTGCCCTGTTATTGTTTACATAGTTCGCAATGTAGGGGTTTACTGTTCCTTTTCTGATAATGTTCCTGAAGAAAGTAGTTACTCCTGTCGTATCGTAGGGAACAAATATATCAGGCATGATACCACCGCCACCATAAACCGTTCTGCCGGTTACCAGTGTTTTTACTTTTAAAGAGTCATTCAGTTTGATGGAGTCTTTGTGGTAATATTCACCATGTTCAAAGCGGTTGGAAAGATCTTTTTTATAATCGGTGTTATCGTCATAGGGCTTTTGTATAAACCTTCCTGAAGGAGTGAAGTAACGTGCAATTGTCAGACGGATCTGGGAGCCGTCCGAAAGATTAATGGGCCGTTGTACCAATCCTTTACCGAACGTTCTTCTTCCTACGATCAGTCCCCTGTCCCAGTCCTGTACGGCTCCGGACACAATTTCACTGGCAGAAGCAGAGGTTTCGTTTGTCAGAATGACCAACCGCCCTTTTTCGAACGCGTCTTTTTTCGCGGTTTTAAATTCTTGGCGGGGCTGGGCCCTTCCTTCCGAATAAACGATCATCTTATCCCCGGAAAGAAACTGGTCTGCCAGTTCGTGCGCAGCGGAAAGCAGTCCGCCACCATTGCTCTGTAAGTCAAGAATAAGGTCTTTCATTCCCAGTTCTTTCAGCTTTTTTATGGAGCTTTCAATCTCTTCAGTTGTTGTGCGGGAGAAGCTGTTCAGCTTGATGTACCCGATATTTTTATCGATCATGTAAGCGGCATCCACGGAATGCACAGGAATTTTATCCCGTGTAATGACAAAAGAGATCGGTTCTTTTTCGTTTTTCCTGACAACATCTACCTTCACTTTCGTATTCAGATCTCCCATCAGGCGTTCCCTGATCTGGGAGTTTTTCATTCCCACTCCGGCAATTGTTTCATCGTCTACCCGGATCAGCTTATCACCTGCCTGCAGCCCGACCTTTTCTGAAGGACCTCCGGGAATGGTCTGAATAATGGTAAATGTATCCTTGAATACCTGGAATCGGACTCCAATCCCGACAAAACTTCCGGCAATGACCTGGTTCGCATCCTCCACATCTTCCTTGCGTATGTAGGTGGAATGCGGATCCAGTTCTTCCAGCATCGCAATCACAGCGGCATCCAGCAACTTCTCGTTGTTAACGTCATCTACATACAGGCGGTTGACGTAATTGTATACTTCATCAAACTTATTTCCCTTGTTCTGAGAAAATACCGGCATGATTGCAGTAAGGCAAATTATAGGTAAAATGAACTTTTTCATTGCACTTGGTGTTTTGTTTGCAAACGTGAATATAGCAAATTTCCTGCCTTAACAGGAGTAAATGTATCCGGGCAGGTATTATTTTAAATTATTTTAACTCGATTGAAAATGTGAAATCCACTGTGTTCCCTTCCTGAGGTGAAGAAGGCATCCCATATTTTGTGCGGTCGATCGATGCTTTACCGATGAACTGCTGTCTGCCGTCCTTTTCACCCAGGTATTTGATGAATACATCTTCCGGGTTTGTTTTTCCCAGCAGTGTAAAGCTTCCTTTTAAGACATAACCGTCGTCTTTTTTCTCCATTCTGGAAGATGAATAGGACATCAACGGGTATTTCGGTTCATTCAGATATCCATTCCCTAAAACAGATTCGTCACGCATGGAGTTGAAAGTGGTTAATTTTTTTGTCGGCAATTTTACATCGAATTTTGCGGTTTCTATGTTGTTCCCAAAGTCTACTGTTCCACTGAATTCCCTGATCGCTCCTTTGGTTATTCCTCCTTTAGGCCCCAACTGGAAGGACAGGTTCGCCGATTCCGGAACGATCGTGTATTTTCCGGAGAGATGGCTGGCATCCAGTCCTTGTGGCTCTTCTTCAACAGGTTGGGGGGTAACCGATTCACTTTCAGCTGTTTCCGGACTCCCGGTGCTGCCTGTTTCTTCAAATGGATTGGAAGGGAGCAGTAACCCGATTGCCAGGAATGCCGGGAAGAATACATTGGCTGCTTCGTTTTTCCCGGCGAACGCATTTACCAGTGCCATTCCGAAAAACGCGGAAAGGAGGCTTTCAACACCTCCGTAAGCAGGGTGAACGTTATTGAGTAGGGTAACCAGCCCGACAGCCAGAATTCCAAGGACAATTAATCCTCCCCGGATGATGGTGTTTGTTGATTTTGTTGCTAAGACGCCAAGCGAATAAGCACTTCCACCAACAAGAAGTCCCGCGATTATTTTCCCTACGGTCAGGTCTATACTCTCGATGGAATAAAGAGAGGCAATCCCCGAAACCGAAGCGATGGACAGAAGCGATACCAGGATAAGGTCTTTTTTTGTTTCACTGTAACAGTTGTATATAAAGTAGCCGGTCGCCAACAGGAGGATTCCGTACCAGGAAGCAAAGAAAGTCGCTGGTATGATAAACAGTCCTGTTAAGACGATCTGTGCCGTTGACCGGATGGATTCCCTGTCGTTTTCAGGGAAGAACTTTTTGAGGAAAATGGTCAATAAATCCGAAATGAGCCCTATCAGGAATCCCAGAACAATTGTCCCCGTAATCCTGGCAGTTGAGAAATCCAGTGAATAATCACCGAACATCAGTTCATTCTTACCCAGGAATCCTACCAGGAGAATGGAAACGACAGGGATGACCCACCTGAATTTGTTTGATTTTAACAAGGTCGCTCCGACAAGATTTAAACCGGTAATACTACCCAGCACTCCTGTCAGGAATAAGCTGTTCTCCTGGGGAGAAATTCCCTTTTGCAACAGGCGAACGGTAACCAGTATGAATAAAAAATTCAGCAATGCCTGAACTTTGGGGTTATTTCTGAAATTCATGACAAACCCCGTTACAAGAAGTGTGATGATTGTGATGTGAAAAATTAAATCTGCATTCATACTATAAATATAATGTATAATTTGTTTCAGATGCAAACTTAAAAATATTTACCACGGTAGATAAAGTGATCGTAAATTTTTTTCAAAAAAACAGCTCTTGATAAATGAAGAGCTGTTTTCTGATCCGATGTTTTCCATCGTGAATAGTGACCGGGCCGAAAGAAAACGACTCAATCATTGTTGTTTTTGGATGATAGTAGAAATTCTCAGGACAAATATAGACCAAGTTTTCTCAACAAAAAATATCTACCTGGGCATCTATCTGAATTTATTTTCTTTTATTTCAGTGTTTTACACAAGATTGACCCCATGGTGGAACGGTTGCTTTTATCAAAAAATGTTTTCCATTCCAAATCAAAATAGTATTTTCGTAGTTGAGTTATGGGGGAAGATAATTTCATAGATATCCGGAAGCTGGTAAAAAGCAAAAGCCCTAAATTAGCAAGGCTGGTACCAGGATTCGTTTACCGGTATTTAAAACGGATTTTACACCAGGATGAGGTGAATGATTTTATGAGAAGGAATCAGCACCTTAAGAACGAGCGTTTTTGCAACGCGGTTATTGAAGAATTCGGAATAAAGGTGGATGCCCGGGGGCTGGAGAATATTCCGGCTGACGGCGGAGTTATCCTGGCCATGAATCACCCGCTTGGAGGAATGGATGCAATGGCATTGGTTTACCTGCTGCAAAACAAGCGTACAGATATAAAGTTCATTGTCAATGACCTCCTGCTTAACCTTACTCCCATGCAGGATTTGTTCGTAGGGGTAAATAAACATGGAACCAACGAACGAAAGCTTCATGTGCAGATGACAGAGCTTTTTTCTTCGGAAGCGGCGATCGGAATTTTTCCTGCCGGGCTGGTGAGCCGCAGGATCAAAGGAGCAGTCACAGACCTGGAGTGGAAAAAGACATTTGTGAGGTATGCAAGACGCCACAAGAAAACAATTGTTCCGATACATATTGAAGGAAGGCTTTCCGATTTTTTCTATAATTTATCTAATTTCAGAAGGTTCATCGGTTTAAAGGTGAATATTGAGATGCTCTATTTATCAGATGAATTGTACAAGCAGAAAGGAAAGCACATCCGGTTTGTTGTCGGGAATCCGATTTTAGCTGAATCACTGGAAAAAAGTAAATCGGACGAGGAAATAGCACAAGAAATTAAAGATATTGTTTATCAACTGGGTAAAAAAGGAGATAAAAGCAAAAATTAGCGGAATGGAACCAATTATAGATCCGATTGACAGAGAGCTGATAAAGACAGAGTTGACTGCTGAGCGATTTGTTCGTGTAACCAGGAAAGGAGACAATGAAATTTACATTGTCAATCAACACAATTCACCAAATATTGTTCGTGAAATAGGGCGTTTGCGTGAGGTAACCTTCCGTTCTTCGGGAGGAGGGACAGGAATGAGCATTGACCTGGATGAGTTTGATACAAATGAAAATTGCTATGAGCAATTGATTGTCTGGTCCCCTGAGGACGAAGAAATCGTTGGGGGATACCGCTTCATTCGTTGTGATCAGGCAATAAAAAACGTTGATACAATTGAATTATCAACCGTTCACTACTTCAGTTTTTCGGACCATTTTGTAGAGAACTATCTACCGTATACGATCGAACTGGGTAGAAGCTGGGTACAGCCTTTGTTCCAGCCTGCCGTAAATCCACGGAAGGGACTGTTTGCGCTGGATAATATCTGGGACGGACTGGGAGCAATTATTATCAATAACCCGGATATCCGTTACTTTTTTGGGAAGGTAACAATGTATCCTTCGTATGAACGGGAAGCGAGGGATTTCCTGTTGCATTTCCTGAATTATTACTTCCCGGATACCGAACGGCTGATCGTCCCCATCCATCCTTTGGTGCTGCCGGAAAGCAAGCCGTTTGAAGAATTGAAAAAGCAGAACCTGGAGTACAAGGAAGCATTCAAACAGCTCAACAGCTATGTCCGGGAGAAAGGGGAGAATATTCCACCCCTGGTCAATATTTATATGAACTTGTCTCCGACCATGAAAACCTTTGGTACGGCTGTCAACCCGGATTTTGGAAATGTGGAGGAAACAGGCATCCTGGTAACTATCGCCGACATCTACCCGGATAAGAAAGAACGTCACCTGGAAGGGGATTTCGGGGAAAAACAATGATCCGGATGTCTTTCAGGTTACCGTATACAGGATCAGATAATAGCTTCCGGGAGTATTTATTCGCTTTGCTCATCCTCCTCGGAGCATACATTGCCGGTAATATACCTGTACTCCTGGCCTATTCACACTTTCAACAGGATGGAGGCGACCTTTTCCAGGTTTTAGAGAAAGGAGTCGGTACCACAACTACTTTTGCGCTGTTGTTGTTTCCCTGGATTGCTGTTTTTCTTGCTTTTTTCCCGGTTGCAAAATTCATACTGAACTGGCCGGTTCGTTTTTTTGTTACTGTCCGGCCGAAGATTGATACCCGGCGGCTGTTGTTTGGATTTTTGCTTTGGTTCTTATTGTGCCTGTTAACCTTTTTCCTGACTAAGAATGAGCTGATACTTGATAATTTCCGGGCAGATAAGTTCTTTCCGCTATTGATTGTGGCAAGTGTGGTTTTATTGATCCAATGTGCCGCTGAGGAGCTGGTGTTCCGTTCTTTCCTGTTGAAATGGATCGGGAGACAAATGCCGGTAGGTATTGTACAGACAGTTATTACAGGGATAATCTTCGGATACCTCCATGCATCCAACCCGGAAGTGGAGGCTGTGGGTAAAATAGCACTGCTTTATTATATCGGGACCGGAATTTTCCTGGGTCTGGTAACAATTATTGATGACGGACTGGAATTGCCGATCGGATTTCACTATGCCAATAATCTGTTTGCAGCGTTGATTGTTACAAGCAACTGGCAGGTATTCCGGACGGATGCTATCTTTATAGACACAAACCCTCCTGCTTTTACATTAACGGATTTTGCATTTGCTTTTGGTGGCCAACTGCTGTTCTTCCTGATCTGCTGGAAAGTATTCGGGTGGAAATCAATTAAAAGTAAGCTGTTTTGAGTACATGTACAGCCCCGTACGGTCATTCGCTCCGTTTGACAACAATTGTATGAAATATATAACTGACCGGTTTTGTTTCGCGGATCCTGAATTCTGTTTCTTTCAGGAGTGTTTCGGCTTTCCTGTAATTGTTATTGATTAAAACGATAAAAATAACGTACATTACGGAAATGTTCTGCTGGGATTAGTGCTTATTTTCATAAATCGTTATAATTAGGAACAGGATATTTACAAACAGGTAGTAAGGTTTATCCTTCAATATTTCTATGGTTGATCTGAGATAAACGAATTTGTTGCGGGAAGAGCGGGATGCATTTATTTCAAAAAAATCCTATCTTCACACCATGAAAAAACTTGCTCTGCATTGGAAAATCATCATCGCGATGGTGTTGGGGATCATCTGGTCGTTCATGTCCGGACAGCTGGGATTGGCAAAATTTACAGCTGACTGGATCGATCCGTTTGGTACTATTTTTATCAACTGCCTGAAATTTATCGCCATTCCCCTGGTGATGTTTTCCATCATTACCGGGATAGCAACCCTGGGAAAAGAAACCAACCTTGGGAAGATGGGAGCCAGAACGATGGGATTCTATGTTTTTACAACGATGTTTGCCATTACTACCGGGCTGACAGTCGTCAATATTTTCAAGCCAGGCGTGATCAAAGATGACAGCAAACGATTGGAAAACCGGCTCGAATATGAGATCTGGGCAAATGAAAATAACATCAGGATCGTAGACGGAAGAAATCTACTGGCTACTGCGGACAGTGCTACCATAGCAAAAGTAAGTGCTTCATGGAATGACAAGAAATCTTCAGCCGAATATGCAGATATGGTTGAAAACACGAAAAGCACAGCTTCATTTAAAGAAAGAGGACCCCTTCAACCGCTGGTGGATCTGATTCCTGAAAACCTTGTACTTTCACTGAGCGATGGGAACCTGATGCTGCAGGTCATCTTCTTTGCCTTGTTTTTCGGGTTTTGCTCCCGGTTTCTGCCGGCGCACCAGGCACGTCCGATGATCGATTTTTTTGAAGCGATTAATGAGACTTTCATAAAAATGGTACAGCTTGTCATGAAAGCAGCTCCTTTTTTCGTCTTCTGCCTTATGGCCGGAGTATTGACAAAAAAGGCAGGATCGGCAGAAGAGCTGCTCCAGCAATTGGCAGATTTGGGTTATTATAGTCTGGTTGTTGTGATTGGTCTGTTGTTTGCCTTGTTTGTTTTTTATCCGACCCTGATGCGGGCTTTTGGAGTAAAAATACCCTATGGAAGATTTTTCAGGGAGATGAGCCCTGCAATGGTACTGGCATTTTCATCGTCTTCCAGCGCTGCGGCCCTGCCGGTTACAATCGATTGCGTTGAGAACAGGCTGGGCGTACCGAAGAAGATTACAGACCTGGTATTGCCTATCGGCGCTACATTAAATATGGACGGTACTTCTTTGTACCAGGCTGTTGCGGTCATTTTCCTGGCACAATACCATGATATTGACCTGACGTTGCTGCAACAGATGGGGATCATTATCACTGCAACACTGGCTTCCTTTGGAGCAGCAGCTATCCCGGGAGCAGGACTAATAATGCTGATCATGGTGCTTTCTTCCCTTGGGTTAAATCCGATGTGGATTGCAATTATCTCTCCTGTGGACAGGATTTTAGACATGTGCCGTACGGTCAACAATGTTGTCAGCGATGCTGTTGTAGCAATTGTTGTCAATCGTATAGAAGAAAAGCATGTAAAGGTTATTCCGCCGGAAGAATACTAACGGATCACGACGTTTTGAACATGGAGAGGCGGATTGTTGTGACTTGTCTGCCTGCCTATATTGATTCACCATACACTTAATATAAGTAAAATCGGATAGTGATTACTCCTGTATAATCACATGATTCAGGAAGTAAATAAAAAATATTTTTGCAGCTACTGTATTGATAAACAACCCCTATTCGGGGAATAATGAACCGCAACGAAAAAAATAATTGAAATAATGCTTGCTAATAAGAAAAAAGCATATACCTTTGCGCCCCGCTTTCGAGCCAAACGAGGATACAAGAGAGCAGGGTTTTTGAAAAGAAAAGATTGAGTTTTAAAAAAGAATTAAATTTTTTTAAAAAAATCTTGCGGGGATAGAAAGTTTGATTATCTTTGCACCCCGCAAACGAGCGGAGGCTAGGGATTCAGAGTAGAGTGATTTACATGAATATC